>NZ_JAWRXH010000001.1:0-1353591 GCF_046535115.1 Chryseobacterium sp. SIMBA_038 | reverse complement strand
TTAGTAAGTTTATAAACCGAAAATCCTCCTTAAAGATTTAAACCAAAATGTCTAAATTGGTTTGAAGACATACATTTAATGACCAAGAGAATGTCAATAATTTCTAATAGGTATCATTTACTAAAATTTTTTTTATGTTTCATACCTAGAATTACCAAAACAATAAAAAAGATTAATCTGGCTTATTTTGGAATCAAAAACAAAAAAAATGGCTCAATTTAGATTAAATTGGAGCCATTTGGGCGTTTGTGAACTTACCAGGACTCTATTCAAACCATTTACTACAAGACATAGATAATATTTTGAAGGTTCTAGATGGTATTTAAGTTATACTTTGATATATTAAAAATCATAAGAATACCAAATTGTATTCAGGATTTGTCTCATTTAGTGATAGGAGCGATGGCTGGATGTTTTTACCTTGGCTGCATTTTTATCCGTTTCATATTGAAAAACTTCCTAATCCAGTTATCTAATCAATCAACAAGTGGTATATGCGGCATGGAATTAACTGGCTGATTATTAGTTAGATTTTGCCGTTCGGTTGGATTAGTGTAGTAGATTGCCAGTAGTTTACGGACAAATCGATTATATTGTATAGGTAAAATCCTTATTTTTATAAAAAACTAAAAACTCTCAACTATGAAACTACAAATTACCCAGATGGTCAATCGGGGCAAGCATGATTATGAGAAGGTACTGATCAATACCTTAGATAATACGAATCTCCTTCTTTCTATACATCAGGATCAGAACAACGATTCCAGAAAATCACTTTGCACATCTAAGATTAAAACAAACCTTTAATTTAAATCGACACAAATACTCCAACGATAAAATGAGTTTATTGATAAGAATTTTACAGACAAAATGTGGTGATTCCATACTTATAAAATTAGGTAAGGCACCTGTTCAAAATATATTGGTTGATTCGGGTTATGTGGATACCTATAAAACCGCGCTAAAACCACAGATGAATGAATTTGACAAACCAAGTGAAAATTTTAAACTGTGGATTCTAACCCATCTTGATGCGGACCATATCAATGGATCTGTTGCTTTTTTTCGTGACAAAAAATTCGCACCCTCCCGAATGCCGGAAGAAATTTGGTTCAACTGTTTCAACCGCTTCAACATCATTGAGAAATCGTCCGCAAAAAGTGTAGAAAAAGGTATCGAATCAGAGACTTTCTAAAGGGTACCAAAACGCTATTGAACAATGAAGTCCTTGCAGAAAAACAATGGGAGATTAATGGACTAGCAATAGAGGTAATTGCGCCAGAAAAACCCCAATACGATTTGCTGGGGGAAAAATGGGAAAAAGAGGAAGCAGCATTTCATAAAAAAAACTCCAACAAGCTTAAAGCTGTAGAAGAGAGTGACTACAAATATCCGATAGAAGAACTAGTTAAAAAATCCGATAGGAAAGAGAGCAAGAAGGATATTAATAACTTGAGCAGCATAGCGTTTATATTAACCTACGATGGTAAAAGGATCTTGTTTCTAGGTGATGCAACCCCAACAACAATAAAGCAGGGATTACAGGAATATCTGAACAAAAGCGGTGAGCAGAGGATCAAGTGTGAATACGTAAAGTTGCCGCATCATGGAAGCATCTATAATTATAGCGAATCGCTCTTTGACCTGATCGACTGCAACCAGTTTGTTATCTGTGCCAATGGGGATAACTCGCATAAACTTCCAAACAAGGAGACGCTCTCGAAGATTTTATGCCACCCTAAAAGGAATATAGAAGAGAAAATAAATTTCATATTCAATTACAGTAATCCGACGTTAAAATCGATATTCAAGGTTGATAAAAGCGCAAGTAAGAAATACAATTTTGACTGTTCGTTCCCTAAAGGATCTGAAAAATACTATGAAATAAAACTTTAGCGCTCATGGGAAATGGGAATTTAATTTCAAAAGTTGCGGTTAGGATAAATTCTAAAGATAAATATACCGGCAGTGGTTACGTTTATCTACCCAACGTGGAATCTGAATGGATTTACATTATTACAGCTAAACACTGTATTTACGGTAAAGCATTTAGGGCCTTGCCTGACGAGAATAGGATTAAAATATCAAGAAAGATAGGGGATTCGGATGGACTTGTCTCTTATCAGTTAACAGACTCCGATTCAATTATTGTAAAGAAACAAAACAAACCGGATATTGTTGTGCTCCGAGTGTGGCGTAAAAGTATAGAAGCCGTTTTAGGAAAATTCCCGGTTACTTATCTTTCAAATTTTGAGCAGGAAGAGCTTAGCGGTGTTTTCAAAGGTTTTCCTTCGCTGACCAACAACGAGATTCCTTGGACTGCCAATGTTAATATTATCGCTCCAGATAGTGAAGGGGCGAATATCCATGGGCAATGCAGTATAGATTTCAACGATGAAAATACTTCTGGGGACTACAATGTAGAAGGCTTTTCCGGAAGTGGTTTATGTATTGAAGTCAATGGGAAATTATTTTTAATAGGTATAGTATCTGAGTACCACGAAGCAGGGCGCCGTTTCGTAGCCGGTAAAGTGGCTCCTTGGATAACAGATCAAATTAAGGATATGGCCATAGTAAGTGCTAGGGCTGAACGTGTTCTTCCATCAGAAAATGTGCTACAGCATAACAAAACGGCTATTCGCTCCCTTGGACCGCGATATTCCCCCGATATAAATGTAGAAGTTCCGATCCTTCGAAATTTTGAGTCACTTGCAGCAACCAAAGTAAAAAGTGAAGAACTAGAGCAGGCCTTAAAAACGGTGACTAATGCCTATACAAGACTACTGGATCCCTATTCAAAATTGATAAAGACTGAACGGACTCATTTTAATAGGAAACGGGTGACTATATCCTTCTCTGATGACCCATCTGTTACGGTAAGCGGTAAAGGAATTATCATTGCCATCGGTGAATTTATATCATATTTTTCAAAAGCATTTAAATCCGAAAGACTGCTTGAGCTTGACTGGTTAGAGCTCGCTAAGAAGCGACGTAGAATGTATGATTTCAGTTCGAGACTTTATAGCATGATCTACTCAAATCGTAGCTCTAATATATTTACGGCCACGGTTGTATATGAGGATTTTGAAAAAGCTTCTTCAAATCTGTATCAGGAGTCAGAAATGTTTCTTGGAGCGGGGTATGGGTACGGCGAGCAGGTCATCGTCCTAGATGGTGAGCCGGGATCCGGAAAGTCACATCTTCTGGCAGACATCGTGACGAAAAGAGCGATAGAAAATAAATTTACCCTGTTTTTCCTCGGGCAGAATTTTGATGGAAAAAACGAGCCTTGGAATCAGATACTGACGCAACTCAACTTCAGTTGTGATCTGCAAACCTTTTTTAACATTGTTAATGAAAAAGGTAAAATTATAAATGAGCGGGTCTTAGTAATGGTTGATGCCATTAATGAAGGTGAAGGAGTTGTTGCCTGGAAAAGTGGTTTTCGGGAGTTTATCGAACATATAAAACCATATCCATACATGGGACTCGTTATCAGTTACAGGACAACGTATAGGACATTTATGTTTGGGGATGATAATTTTTTAGGCATCCGTACAATCCATCATTCTGGCTTTTCTGGCTTTGAGCGTGAAGCATTTGCCTCTTTCGCAAAACACTATGGTGTGCCTGTTGATAGTATTCCGGTTCTTACCAAGGAATTTGGTAATCCATTATTCTTGAAACTATTATGTATTGGGCTGAAAAGGGATACAAGCAATATCAGAAATTTGAAGAAAATTGGTATTGACAGGATATTTAGATACTACATTGAACATGTTAACCGTGAAATAGGACAAGGAAAACACTTTAAGTATGCGTGGCATAAAATAAACCATGTCAGCCGTGTTCTTAAGCGTTTTACTTCTACTGTTGTGGTTGATGGTGAGCGTGACATCGAATATGAGAAAGCTTTTTTGCTTACTGAGGATGTTGTGCACCGTTTTTTGGGAAAACCCCAGTTTTTGGATAAACTTATAGAAGAAAATATTTTTATCGACAGCATCAGATATACATCACCAAAAGAACTAGGTTATTGCGTTACCTATGGCTACGAAAGGATGGGAGATCACCTGATAGCGACAGAACTTATAGCCGGTCTTCAATTTCCACTGGCATCGGATTGGCACAAGGTAGGAATGTTTGGTAAAATTCTTTTAGATCGTGATTCAAGAATAGAGAATCAGGGATTAATCGAAGCCTTAAGTATCCAGTTTCCAGAACAAAAGCAGACTGAATTTTTTGAAGTCCTACCTGACAACTTACGATATGATCTATCAATCGTAAAGGGTTTTTATACTAGTTTTTCTTGGCGTGTTGTACAGGTCGACACCAACAAACTCGAAACGTTTACCGAAGGTTATATAGAAAACCAAGGTCTATCGAATACTTCATTCTATGACGAGATCGTTGGCATGTGTTTAGAGACGGATCAGCCTTTCAATGCCCATTTTCTGCATAGAATGCTGCTTGGTTTCTCATTGGCTGACCGTGATGCATCATGGACAATTTATTTAAGTGACAAGCATACTGATGGTTCAGAAGATAATGAGATAAATGCGGTATCAAGGCTTTTGAAATGGGGCTGGGGGATTAATGATGGATCTGTTTATGACGATGAAACAATAACACTTGCGGTGACAACGATTGGTTGGTTTCTGACCAGTACCAATAGAAGCCTGCGGGATATATCGACCAAAGTCCTGATTTATATTTTCCTGACCTATCAGGATCACCTGCTTGATTGGATTGAAAAGTTCAGGTCTGTCAACGATCCATATGTAACCCAGCGTGTTTTTGCAGTTGCATATGGATGTGCCATAAAATCCTCCGGGGAACGTCTAAAATCAATAGCAGATTTAGTTTACAATAAATTCTTTAAAACTACAGAGGTTAATCCGGATATACTCGCCCGCGACTATGCAAGAAGTATAATTGAATACGCTGTCTTCCGCAAAGTAGGTGTTTATGAACGTGATAAAATGCGTCCCCCATACAAGAGTTATATTGAAACCACACTTCCATCCAATAAGAAATCTCTGCCTTGGAAGAAGAAGTGAAAAATGGTACTGGAAGTGAATTTAATGGCGCTACCTTAATTTTCAATTCGATGGTGACAGAGAAAGGTAGAAGCGGTAAGTAATGTTCAGGAGTTGGGATAGACATTTGAACTTCTTTTCCCAACTGGTCATATCTGATTAAAGATTTGTGGTCGCCTTTTGTGATGAGGTTTTTCAGTTTTTCATTCGCAGTTGTTGCCCAGTCAAAAGCATATCCCGGAACCATCATTTTATCCCACGCGGCCATTCTCAGATTGTGAACGGTATTTCCACTTCCGATAATTAAAACGCCTTTTCTTCTCAATGCTGAAAGTTCTTTTCCTAAAGCATAATGATATTCAGGACCTTTGGTATAGTCCATACTCATTTCGATAACAGGAATATCTGCGTTGGGATAAAGAAATTTTACAACCGTCCAGCATCCGTGGTCAAGCCCCCAGTCTTCATTCAGTCCAACTTGTGTCGAAGTGATGAGTTTCTGTGTTTCCAAAGCCAGGTCCGGACTTCCCGGCGCAGGATATTGCACATCAAATAATGCCTGAGGAAATCCGCCAAAATCGTGGATGGTCTGTGGCTGCTGCATTGCGGTTACAAATGTTCCTCTTGTTTCCCAGTGTGCAGAGATACAAAGGATTGCTCTCGGTTTCGGCAATGTTTTTGCGACAGCCTGGAAACCCTGTGTAAAGATGTTGTCATCAATTGCATTCATCGGGTTTCCGTGTCCCAAAAAAAGTACCGGCATTCGTTCTGTGGGAGCCAGATTGTCTGTTAAACTGTGCAATGTATTGAGTTTCATCGCAGCGGCTCCAAGTGGTAAAAGTGCCATAGCTTTTAAAAAATCTTTTCTATTCATAAAAAATCTGTAGCCAGATTTGTTATTTGTTCATAATTTGATCCATATAAGACTTGTTGTCCCAGAACAGGTACTCTTCGCTCATTGTTCCGTCTGTATTCCAGATTCCGATGGTTGCCATTGGAAGTTTGAATTTTTTTCCTGTTGGCTGAATGAATGTTCCGTCACCAAGCGGCATTGGTTTGGTGAAAGTCCCTTCCATATAACCCATCACGGCAGTCATATTTCCGCTACCCAATTTCAACGGGTGTTCTTTGATTCTTGTATCCGGTGCGTAAACGAACATTGCATCCAAAGTTTTGATGTGTTGCTCAATTCCTTTTTCGGTGTGTCCGTCAGGGAAATGTACCAGGATATCTTTAGCGTGGCTTTCGTGAAGTCTCGTCCAGTCTCTGTTGCTGAATACGGTGTAATCCAAAGTGTCGAAAGTTGCTAGGTTTTTAGCGATGATTTCGTTGGACGCAGCTAATTCTTTAATTTGTTTTAAAGCTTTATCAGATTCAGCTGATTTTTTAGTTTGTGCGTTGGCTGTGAACATTGTTACGAATGCTGCAGCGATTAATCCTTTTGTTAAGAATGATGTTTTCATTTTTTGTTTGTTTAAAAATTATGGTACAAATTTCCGAAACAAACGATATGAAGAGATAACACAAATCGGCAGAATAGTTGTGATTTTAGGAAATGATCTTTGCCATTTCTTTTCGGTATTCCGAAGGCGTGAAGCCGGATTTCTTTTTAAAAGCGTGGGTGAAATAGGTTTTTTCATTAAAGCCAAGCTCGTAGCCGATCTCGGCAATCGTCTTATCGGTGGTGAGTAGGAGATTTTTGGCTTCGGTCAGTTTTCTGGTTTCAATGATCTCTGAAACGCTTTGATGTAAAATATCCTGACAGATGAGGTTCAAGTTTCTTGTACTCATAAAAAGCTTCTCTGCATAGAAATTCACATCTTTGGCTTCCATAAAATATTCATCCAAAAGTTTCAAAAAATTCTTGAACGTATTGCTCTGGATTTTTTTAGATTCATCATTATTGAGGTTGAGCTTTTTCCTTTCTGATTCAATAATTGTAAATAAACTGCTGAGTAATTGTCGTATAACTGACAAATCGGGGTTTGGTTGATTGTATTCCTGAAAGATAATTTCACAAATAACATTCAATCTGCCAAAACATTCATCCGTTTTCAGACAAATGTTCGCCTTGTCGTGATACGTAGAGTAGAGCTGAAAAACCGTATCAGCAATGAATTCACTTTTAAAACGAATCGCCCAGATGTCACATTTTCCATCTTTTGCCAATGGTCTCACGCGATGAACTTTGCCCTGCGCAATGAAGCTGACGAACGGTGCGTCCATTACTTGAGATTTAAAATCGATAAAATGTTCCAGCTGACCGGACTTTCCAATCAATAATTCTTCGAAATCGTGGTTGTGTGGTTCATTGTCTAACTCGCTGATTCTTTGGGATTCAGCTAAATCTATTTTAAACATTTTGAAAATGTCATTCATCATCTTAAATTAAACAATAAATTTAATGAAATTTGCTTTACAACAATCATTATTTTGTACTGAAGCTATAGATAAATTATTCAGCCAGATTGTTTTTTTTGAACATATCTTTTGGTAAATTTATGTCTTAACACAGTTTGATTAAAATCAACAATAGCTTAAAAATAATCCGTTATGAATATTGACCTCAAAAATAAAAACGCACTAGTCGGTGCAGCTACGCAAGGAATTGGAGTGCGAATTGCAGTAGAATTGGCAAAATGCGGAGCCAACGTGACTTTGATGGCTCGGAATGAAGAGAAACTTAAAAAATCTGTTGCTGAACTTCCTGTTATTAATGGGAATGGCGGTTGATAAAGGTGTTGATGATTTCCAGAAAGCTTTTGATTTGCTTTTTAAAACCGTTTGTGAGACGACCGCTTTGGCCTTACCTTATATGATTGAACAAAAGAACGGACGAATCATCAATGTTTCCTCTTTGTCTGTGAAAGAACCTATCAATAATTTGGTGCTTTCAAACTCGATCCGTTCTGCGGTTGCTGCGTGGTCAAAGTCTTTGTCTAATGAAGTGGCGCAGCATAATGTGACCATCAATAACGTGTTGACCTGCTATTTTGATACCGAAAGAATTCAGAAATTAATTAAAGTTGAATCTGAACAAACTGGAAAGTCACCTGAAGAAATTAGAAAAGCGAGAGAAAACAAAATCCCGATGAAACGTTTGGGAAAACCTGAAGAATACGGTCATCTCGTAGCCTTTTTGGCTTCAGAATATGCGGCTTACATTACCGGAACGAGTATTCCGCTGGATGGCGGATTGGCGAATGTTTATTAAATAAATGCAAAGATCGGATAAGCTCTAAAGTCTTTTTTCTGAAAGCTTTGTAGGTGCGTAACCAAAACGTTTTTTAAAGGCAAAAGAAAAGTGCGATAAGTTTTCGAATCCTGTTTCGTAATATACATCTACCGGTTTTCTTTTTTTCTCGCTCAATTCATAATATGCGAGTTCCAAACGTTTCTCGGTAAGCCATTTTGTGGTGTGGTTTTAAAAGCGATCTTAAAATCCTTTTTAAAGGTCGTCAGGCTTCTTCCGGTGAGATAAGCAAATTTTTCAATCACCATATTGAACATAAAATTCTTCTCCATAAAATCTGCAATACTGATCTTTCCGGGTTCTGATAAATCAGCCAAAATACCGTCTATATTTTGATCGATATTGCGAAGGATGGTCAGTATTTCCTCTATTTTTAAAGCGGTTATTTTTTCAGGCAGTTCACTTTCCAATTAGAAATATGGTTGTATTGATGAAAAAAAACTTTCCAGCAAAGGATGTTTTTCAAAGGTGAGGATCTTCTGCTGATGATGTTCTGATGATCTGATGGGATTTTTAGTAAAAAAAGTCTTCAGCCTCTCGGTGGTCAGAGTCATAACCACAGATCTGTAGTTTCTGCCATCTTTCGGATATTTGATCAGCGTACATAATTGATTTCTAGGGAACAGCAGCATATCGCCGGATCCAAAAGTATGTGTTTTATCTGCCAAGATGATCTTCATCTCACCTGAGATGATCTTTACAAAAGAATGGTGCTCAAGGACAATTTCATCCTTGAAATATTTTTCCTCTATGCAGGCAAGAACGATCTCAGCATAGTTGTTTTGTTTTTTTTCTGCTATAGAACTTAAATCTATCAAATTTACAAAAAACATATCAGAGCAGTTTTTTTTTGCTCTGAAATGTTTTTATTTCAACTTCTGATGTATGTTTTTAGAATCTATTAATTATGAATTTTACGCCGGTCAAATTTTCGCTTAAGATCCACAGATCCTTTGCCGATGCTTCATCCAGTGCATAATCCAGAACACCCGATAATTTTTTAATATCCGTCATTCTGTCTGCAAAATTTTCCTGACTTTCATCTATAGAGTGATCTACTTCCGCGATATTGTTGTTTTCGCAATAAACGCCTCCTATTTCATTCAAATCCGGGCTGGTGGCTGCCCATACGGTTGTAGAAGCACCTTGAGAAATTGTTTTTAATCCTTTCAACGCATCTCTTACTACGTCACCATTTTCATCATAAACACCTAAACCGGAAAGTTGTTCATATGTAAGATGTCTTTTAATGTCTGTTTCTACAATGGCTCCGGGATGTAATGAATAAGCTCTTACACCATAATCTTTACCTCTGTTATCCAGCTCTACCGAGAACAGGATATTGGCAGTCTTGGATTGACCATAACCCAGCAAGGTTTCATATTCCCTTTTCTCAAAATTAGGATCTTCAAAATTGAATTTTGAATAATGGTGTCCCCAGGAAGAAACATTAATCACTCTGGCGCCCTTGGCTTTGATCAAAGCTTTCCACAGTCTGGAAGTTAATTGGAAATGTCCAAGATGGTTTGTCGATAGTTGAGATTCATAACCACGACTGTCCCTTTGCAAAGGTACCCACATAATTCCGGCGTTGTTGATCAGAAGATGCAATGGTCTTTGAGATGACATAAATTTTTCTGCAAATGAATCTATGGAGACAGGATTCATCAGATCCATTGTTTCCAACTCCACATTAGCAATCCCAACCAGATTATTCTTAGCTTTTTCCGTATCTCTTGCCGGTACGATCACCGTTGCTCCGGCCGATGTCAGTGCTTTAACGGTTTCTAGTCCTATCCCCGCATAGCCACCAGTGACGATAGCGATTTTCCCTGTCAGATCGATTCCCTTAATAACTTCTACTGAAGTTGAAGCCCCCATTAAATCCTGAGTTGATTGGTTGCTGTAATGCACCTTGGTAATTGTTGTTTGACATATAAATCTGTTTTTAGTTGATACAAATTTAGATTGATATGCAAAGGTCAACTTTGTTTATAGGTCGTGGCAATTATTTACAATTTTGATGATTTAATCAAAGATTTAGACAATGCGGTTCCATTGATATATATTTAATGAAGAGTATTTTTTAAATAACAAAAACTCCTGATAAAAATATTTATCAGGAGTTTTATTTTAGATTGAAGACTAATTTATTTCACTTCAAAAATGTAAGTTTTACCTTTTTCAGTATTAAAATCCAAAAGTTGAGTTTCTGTAACAGCGAATCCTTTCATTTCGGCCTTATCAGATTTTAAAGGTGTTTTAATGGAATTAACCTGATAAAATTCGTTGGGGTTTTCACCTTTTGCGGTGATGAAAGTTGTTTTTGATTTTAGCTGAATATCTTTTGCCAATCTAATTCTCGCATTCCCACCCAAAGTAGATTTGATGGTCAGTTTTGTCAGCTTGGAATTTTTCCAATCCATATCGATTTCAAAACCACCTCTTGCTGTCAATCCTTTCACAGAGCCGTTTGGTAAAGCATCGGGAAGTGCTGGAAGTAAGTAAAGATAACCATCATAACTTTGTAAAAGCATCTCAGCAATCCCGGAAGTACAGCCAAAATTTCCGTCGATTTGAAACGGCGGATGTGCGTCCAAAAGATTAGGATAAGTTCCTCCAGATTGTCCTTTGGTTTCCATCGGAGCTGGCGTCAACTGGTCTGAAATCAATTTGAAAGCACGGTTTCCATCAAGCAATCTTGCCCACCAGTTCACTTTCCAACCCATCGACCAACCTGTGGATTTATCGCCACGGTAAATCATAGAATTCTTTGCTGCTTCCGCCAAATTTGCATTTCTGAACGGCGAAATCTGACCTGATGGAAACAAACCATACAGATGAGAAATATGTCTGTGTTTATCATCGGTTCTGTCCATATCGGTAAGCCATTCCTGCAACTGGGCGTGTTGTCCGATTTGCATTGGCGGAAGTTTGCTCAAAGCCGATTTTATCTCATCCGAAAGACTTTTGTCCAGATTTAAAGCTTTTGAAGCATTGATGAAATTATTAAACACATCAAACACCAACTGGTTGTCCATCGTCGTTCCCGCGGTGATGCTTACGTTTTTAAAGTATTTATTTTCGGGAGACATTGATGGTGACACCACGAGATACTTTTTCGAAGGGTCTTGTTGAAGAACATCCAAATAAAATAAGGCGCATCCTTTCAAAGCTTCGTAGTTTTTCTTTAGAAATTCTTTATCTCCGGTGTACAGATAATGGTTCCAGACGTGTTGGGTCAGCCACGCACCGCCCATCGGCCACATTCCGTAGAAGCCGCCGTCCACAACGCCTGTAATTCGCCAAAGGTCGGTGTTGTGGTGCATATTCCAGCCTCTTGCGTGGTACATTTCTTTGGCAGATTCCTGTCCGGTAACCGACAAATCCTGAATCATATCAAACAAAGGCTCGTGCATTTCGGAAAGATTGGTGTTTTCTGCCGGCCAATAATTCATTTCTGTGTTAATGTTCACTGTGTATTTACTGTCCCAGGCCGGATTTAATTTATAATTCCAGATTCCCTGAAGGTTTGCGGGCTGCGTTCCCTGTTGTGACGAGGAAATCAAAAGATATCTTCCGAACTGAAAATACAGAGCCACCAAATCCGGGTCGCTGGAATTTCCAAACTCTTTAATTCTGACGTCTGTAGTTTTTTTCGCCTGCTCATTTGTCCCCAAATCTAGACTTACCCGTTTGAAATATTTTTGATATTTATCAATGTGAGCCTTAAGTTCAGCGTCGTACTTTTTATTTAAAGCTAAATTTAAATATTCTGAAACTCTCGCATCAGGATTTCCGCTAAGGTCATTGTGTTTTTTAAAATTTGTGGCGATAGAAACATAAATGATCACTTCATCTGCTCCTGTAATATTCAATCGGTCATTGGTCGAGGTCAGTTTTCCACCTTTTAAAACAGGAAGAGCGATGGTTTCAAAATTAATTTTTCCAATTTTATTATCAACAGAGCCGCTTGTTCCGTTGATGACCAGTTGGTTTTTCTCAGTAAAGATTGATTTTTTCAGATGTGGAGTAGAAGCATTGATATTGAAATTCAGACTTCCTTTTTTACTGGAAGTTAATTTAATCATAATCACATTATCCGCAAATGACGAGAAAATTTCACGTTTGAAAGTCACACCATTGACTTCATAAGAAACTGTGCTGATGGCTTTTTCAATATCTAAGGTTCGGTTGTAATTCTTAAAATTCTCGTGGCCTTTAAAATCCAAAAACAAATCGCCCATCGTTTGGTAGGGCATCCCGTAATTTAAATCTTTAGGGGCAGTTCTCGGGTAAGTATTATTGGTAAGATCCTGCGCTTTTTCAAACTGACCTTCATTGATCAATCTGCGAACTTTCTGAATGCTGTCAAACGTATTTTTGGGAACATTGTTTCCGGGTTCTCCAGCCCAGATGGTCTCCTCATTCAACTGCAGATGTTCCTGAATGGCGCCACCAAAAACCATTGCACCCAACTTTCCGTTTCCGATGGGCAAAGCTTCATTCCAGTTTTCTGCAGGTTTGTTATAATTTAATTTTAAATTTTGCTGTGCCTGAACGGAAATTGAAATGACTGTTCCGACGATAAAAAATGCTATTTTACTTCTAATCATTATCAATTAAAGTTTTAATCTGACGTCATTTTGAAACGACAGGATAGGGTTTTAAAACTAATGATTTTAAATCATATGCAACCATATCTTTAATTATATGATAAGGGTATATTGTTTATTGTTTTACATTTTGACAATCAGTTAGTTGTATTGTTATGTTTCATTTTATAGTAGCTCGTTTTTAATGATTTGATGTGTTTTGTAATTCATTTTGATTACCAAAAACCACCAGTATTTCACTAAAAAGTAATCGATTACACAGAATATCTACATTCTACAGATATTTCACAAAAAGCTTTGGATCTTGCTGCTTCACGCTGCGTAGATATAAAAAATGTGTCTTTTAAAAAACTCAATTTTCAAAATTAGCTTCCAGATGACCAATATGACTTAATCATGATCTCAGAAGTAGCGTATTATCTCTCACCAACTGACTGGAAATCGGCTATTTTAAGTTTGTTTGACAGGTTAAAATCTAATGGGAATATTTTTTTAATACATTGGTTGCCCGAAGTTCATGATTATCCACAGACAGGCGATGAGGTACATCAAAGTTTTGAAAAACTAATGCAAGGAAAAATGATCAATGTTTTCAGCAACAGAGCAGAAAATTATAGAATTGATGTCTGGGAAAAATTGTGATTAGAATACTCCTGAAGCTTCATTTGCAATTCGTTAATTGCAGTGTCAATAGAAGAACTGTCAGGGCTTTTGTCTTTATAAATTGTATGCTGGAGTTTCATTAATTTTTCATAGCACTCCCCAAAATAGATGCTGTCTAGAAAAATATTATGTAACTTTTCGTCCACAATAATCTCTGGAATGTTTTCTTTGATAGTTTCGTAAAAATCTAATTCTGTTATTTGATTCTTTATTTTCCACAAATCATTGAGATTTCTCTTTTGAGTAAGCCTTTTTGTGATGGAAGCGCAAGATTCAACGAAATATTGATCAACATTTTTCCCTAAATTTTTCCATACGTTTATACGTTTAATTGATAGGAAAGTCCGATTTGAGCCCGCCCTACACATCTTGCAGAAGTATAAACTTTTACATCAAAGCTGTGGCGAATTTTGGTATCCAGGGCTTGTAATTGCTCAAAAAATGCACAATCTTCCAAATGTTCTACAATAGGAACACCGCCTGATTTTGCATACGATTCAGAAGTTATCGCAAAACTGCCGTTGAAATGTTGATGATGTCTTGGGAAAGGATCAAAATCGGAATCGATTATTTTACCTTCCAGTTCGGCAACTAGGAGCTGGTATTTTTCGTCTTTTAAATGAAGTAAACGGGTAAGTTGATCCAAACTTTCCATTTCATCTTTATATAGTAATATTCTACCCCTACGACCTCTGCTCCATTATTAATCTCCCGATAAGTCTGAGAAATCCAGTCTGGTGCCACGGTAGTATCACCGTCTGTCGTCATAATGATGCCACCACCATTTTTATGTAATCTTGTATAGGCACATTCCATTAATTTTCTGCGCACATATCCAATATTCGCCTGCTTCGCAGACAATATGACTTCTTCTAAATAGATATTAAGTTCCGGATGATTATTTTGAAACTGTTTTATAAGAGCTACAGACTGATCCGAGCAATTATTCGCCAAAATCAAAATTTCAAATTGCTTTGAATCCAAAGATTTTCCAAACAGGTCGACTTGCCTGGAAAAGGCAGTAAGTGTCTTAAAAATATATGCTTCTTCATCCTTCACAGGAATAAAGATGCTAAATTTTACACTAGGTAAAATTGAAAATCTCGAGAAGAGTGAGTCTATAAAACGTTCCGTAAAATTTTTCATTTACTGTTTTTTTTAACACTTTGGTATTAACATGTACTTCAGGTTACTGTAATTTTTTTAATAAATATCAGAATTGATCGTATTCAGATATTTGCAATTCTGATACCAATGAGTTTGGTTAAAGGATTATTACAGCAGTTTTTATTTAAAAGTTATTAATTGCAAAAAAAATATGGTTTTATAGATGTTGTAACATCTGAGAATAAAACACAAAGCACCTAATTCTAACTCCTATTTTTTCATTATTTTTATAAAATATAACAGACGGAAGGAGTGAAAATAAGTGATTGATTCTTTTCTTATTCACAATTTAAGATTCTGAAAATTACAAATGTTCTCATTTTTATAGTTTGTATTGTTACACGAAAAAAATTAAAAAACATGATAAATATAAAGATCAAACGTGAAAAAATGAATGCTGTATTTATGAAACATCATTTAAAAGGTTTGCCTTTTGATGCGGTCATTCATCATTTCAGCGAAAAAGACCAGAATGAGCATATACATGATCATCCGTTCAGTTTCACGACGCACATTCTAAAAGGGAGCTATGTCGAAAGGATTTATGAAATTCATGAAGACGGAATCTATAATTCCTCAATACATCACAGGGTTGAAGGGACTTCACACTTTGTTTCGGCCAATACAATACATGAGATTATTGAGCTTCCGGAAGGCGAATGTTTTACACTACTCAGACCCAATGAAAAAGAAAAAGAAACGTGTTTCTATAAGTTCGAATATGGGAAGGTTTTTGTGAGGCAGTGGAACCAAAGAAAATTTAGAGAATGGCATTGAAACCACTTCTGCAGAGCAAGGGGCAAAAGATAATATTAACTGGAAATCTGTAGTAATAAGAATTAATCTATTTAATATATTAGCTAATAATAATTTACAGTTTACATATTTGACGATATTGATTTAAGTCAAAGAAAATTTGTAATAAAAAATGGCGCTACTTAAATACAAGTATCGCCATTTTGTTTTTTATCGAGATGAGCGTATCTTCGAATACTTTTGTAGTATGATTTAGTTCGTTTAAACCAAATTAAACCTCATGTAACATGAGGCTTAACTTTTCTTGTGTTTTTTTTAATTAGCCAGGCTTATAACACGTATTACCTAATGGAATGCACACTCCATTACATCTGTATTGTGTATGGGGGTTGCAAGGGCAATCTGCCGGTGGAATGTTTGCACAATTGTAGATTCCTCCATGGATTGATTTTAATTCACTTCTTGAAATTTTCTTGAAATTTTTCATTTTGATAAAATTTTAAAATTAATATTATATAAAAAGGCTAAGTTTTAAATTTTGGTAAAACATTATTTCTTAATAACTTTTACCATTGCTTCAGAATCATTAATCCTTATAAGATAAGCTCCTGAAATTAGCGAAGAAACATCAGTCTGTTTATTTTCAAACTTTCCGGTTTTTACTAATTGTCCAGACATGTTATAAATTTGATAATAATAGTCTTTAGTATCTTTTGCGTTAATGTATAATACCGTGCTTACCGGATTTGGATACACTACAAGTTTGTCAGAATTTACTTTTTGCTCAATTTCTTTTTTAGCAAAAGTATTGACCGCTTGTTTTCCTGTATTTGGCGTCACAGGTATTGCATTTGGATCATATCTTCCGATTTCTTTACCTGTTGTGGCATCGTACTGGATTTTTGCACAACGACATGACATTCCTAATTGTATCTCATAATATTGTCCTGTCTGCATCTTCTGAAGACGTGTTGAAAATGCGTTGGCTATACCGGCTTCTGATGAAGCAGCCCAAACTCCCATTTCGTTCACACTTGTAGAAACTCCACTCAGATTACGGATACCGGAAATAGGGTAATTTCCAATTTTGTAATTAATGGTTGCATCATTAAAAATCCATCCTGCCCATTTGTTATCTGATGTTTTTATTAATTTTCCATTATAAACATTTGATGCCGCATTTGCTATTGTCGGGTTGCTTCCATTGGTGTCCCAAATCTGTAAAACTCCTTTTTTGGAAGGATTTAAAGGATCCACAATATCCCCAAGATACCAAGGTGAAGTTCCTTTTTGCAAAGAGCTGATGTTGAAAGAAAAATCTGGGATTCTCCATCCATCCGGGCAAGGATCAAAAGGCGATTTTTCGGTAGCATGTCCCCATCTGTCATTAGCAGCTCCTTTATCATTAGTAAGCCAGTCAGTAGCTGCAGAAGAATCATTATACATAAATGTTAAAGGATTAGCTGCTGAATATCCTAATATTTTCTGAGTTTTAATATAACGTTTGTCTGATGCTCCGATTCCTGTTAACGAAGAATACTGAGAATATTTGCTTATAAAACTACTTAGGAATTGACTTGAATTAATCGTATTAACTCCTTTATAAATCATATCCTGGTCCAAAAATGTAGGTAAAGGATCTTTTCTTCCCCATTGATAATGTAATCCTATAGATTTTTTATAAATAATATCATCTACATTGTCTGTCACCGTTGGAAAAGCAACCAAAGCTCCTAAGTTCCTGTCCATAAAAATGGTTTTTAATTGAGGCGCAATTAAATTATATGGAGGGTTAATAACCTGACCTGCAGAACTTGGCGCCGGTGTTTCGGTGGTATATACCGGTAATTCTGAAGGATCGGTTTCAGGAGCCCAAATATGCCAGCTCCAGATAACAGGATCAGAAGATGTACCAGTTTCACCAACATGCATCGCAACAACTGCATTACCATATTCACCAGGTTTTCTATTAATAGTCAATAAGCTATTTTCAATTGTAGAACCTGAAGATAAATTAAGACTTTCTATTAAGAGAGGATTGGTTGTCCAGTAAACTTCTAATGAAGGTGTTCCGGAAGGAAAATCGTTATTTGCAGAAGTATATACCTGATGCATTGCATATGCCTTTCTTGAATTAAAGGTTTTAGAGTTTTCAGTTGTTTTTATAATATAACTGTTGGCTTCTTTAGTCCATGCCTTAACTGTTTCAACAGGATATTGTACAGAAGTTGCTGCAATAAAATCTGTTTTAAAAGCATTAAAATCTACAGCGGCAAATGTACTATTGTAATATGGATCTCTCATACATCTTACAGTACCTGCTCCTTTGGTGGGAGATGTCTGATTAACACTGATTTTATACGCTGCATTTTCAGGTGTGGTATGATAATCTGATACCAAACCAAAACCTCGAACCCCGTTCCATGGAGAATAAGTAGAAGTAGGTGCACCACCAGTAGAAAGCCAATTGACATAGTTTACCATTGGTGTACTGTGGTAATAATCGCTTAATTCATTGGGGCCTACAAATACAAACGCTCCTGTTATCGGGAATAATCCCATATTTCTGTCTGTACTTCCACCCGAAGCGGTAGTTTGATTTCTAAAATCAAATCCAATTTGAGGATATACTTTAACCTTTTCTAAAAATGTAGTTGGAGTATTCAAATAAAATGAAGCTTTAGCTGCATCAGTGTCATCATTTACTCCACTATTTGATCTTCCAAAAGGATTAAGATTGTTATTAATAGTAGCTCCTCCTAAATGTGAAGGGATTCTCCATCCGCAAGGGCAAGGATCAAACGCAGATTTTAATTCATATGAATATCCGTCAACACTATACGTTGTAGCACTTGCTGTTGCATTTGAAAAGAAGCCAGTTCTATTATCTGCCCATAAATCCCAAGATACTCTTGTAGCTTCATTGGATCCTACAGATTTATATTCCTGATCCGAAAACCAGGTTTCGTTCAACCTACTGATATATGTAATAAGTTGTGCAGGATTCTGAGTTGCATATTTTAAATTCTTAACCACTTCTGAGTGATTCGTAGAGTTATTATTAGGTCTAACAATCCATCCGTATGGTGAAGCATTTTGCTGGAAATTAGTAGCAATAAGTCTACCCACTTCTCCATATACTTCATACGCTGTTCCGTCTTTATAAGTAAGAGGAGGGATAGGATCTTTTCTTCCCCACTGATACATAAGACCTGAAGATTTGTTCCAGTCATTTCCTAAAAACTCGGCATTGGTTGCACCTAGGTTTCTATCCATCCATTTCCAGTCAGAAGCTGGGATTGGTTCAGTTCCTCCCGCGATATTTTTTCTGGTTTCTGATCCGCTAGATCGATAGGTACTTCCGTTTACAGTAGGATTATCTGTTTTCCAAATATGCCAACTCCAGTAAATAGGGTCTGTGTTATTACCATTTGCACCTGCATGAAGTGCAATTAATGCATTTCCTTTCCCTTTAGATTTATCAATTAATACTTTAATTTTAGAAGCGTCACCTGTTCCTTCCATTTCCAGCTTATAATCACCTGCTGATTTTATTAAGCCTGAAACATCTTCCCAATATACATATGCAGATAGCACTGCTGTACTTGGGATTGCATTATTGAAAGAAATTGTTTGATCCATATTGTCTTTCCACATTTCAAAAGCTTTCTTTACAGGTATTTTTATACCGTCTGCTTCAGCTCCTGAATCATCATTTCCAGTAAAAATATAGCTATTTGGTGCATACGCCCATATAGGCTGATCAGACGCCAGAATCTTTACTTTTACCGTTTCTGTAGCCGTACATCCGCTTTGTACACAAGTGAATTGTATAGTATAATCACCAGGAACAGCAGTTGCTTTTGTTCTTATGATGCGGGTATATCCTACAAGTTCTGATATAGTACCAAAATAGAAATTGGCATCACTCGAAATATTTGTAATAGTCCCCGATGAATTAGTAACAGTCCCTGAAAAAGTTGCAGTAGTGGGCATATTAAATCTTGCTATTTCATTGATAGCTCCCGTTCTTACTACTGCATTCAGACCTCCGGCAATTAAACTCATATTTTGAGTTATTGTAATAGTATGATTAAAACTAATACAAGGATTATTAAATGTATTATTTGAAGGTGTAAAAGTATAGATGGTAGTAATTTTATTATCAACAGAAGCAGGATACCAGGTTCCTGTCATAGATTGAGTTGCTCCATTTACTGTTACAGATACGGTATTTGGTAAGATTGTCGTAGAGGTTCCATTGATAGTAGGAATTGCACCATAACAAATAGTAGTTGGCAATTGGCTAAAAGTAGCTGCATACGTTGGATATATACTGATATCTTTTGTAATTGTACCACATGTAGCTGAAGTAAACTTGACTGTTGCAGTAACTTTAGCGGTAAGATTAGTTGCAGCTGCCACAGTTAAAAGACCTGTATTAGAAATACTGATTCCTGCTGTAGCAGGCGAAGTCGTTACAGACCATGTACCTGTAGCTGTACTGCTAAGAGAAAGCTGTAATGTGCTTATCGTATTTGCAGTTTTACAAATAGTACTGCTTGGCGAACTTATTGAAAGGGTAGAATTTATAGTAACCGTTTTAGGTAATGATGTACATTCATTTACCATATCTTTTACTAAAACAATATAATCTCCACCCAATAGGCCAGTTTTTGAATTTGATGTTTGGTAGGTTTGTCCATTATCAAAACTATACTGTGTTGTAGCTGTTACAGGTGTAGCTGTTACAACAATACTTCCCGTAGTTGTACAGGTAGCCTGGGTCACCTGAGATGTAAAAGTAGGTAATACAGGAGTATTTAATACTACATTTGGAGAGGCAGTTGCCGTACAACCTCCCGATGTGGTCACCGAAACAGAGTATGTTCCCGGCTGTAGACCCGTAAATGTATAACTGCTGTCTGTACCACTTGCAGAATAAGTATAATCTGGACTAGCTGCTTTTAAGGACCATCCTGTAATTGGCAAACTATTTACGGTTATACTTCCTCCGTTAGAACATGTTGGTTGAACAACGGTACCTATTGACAAGGTAGGATTTGCAGCCGGTGCAATAGTTACGCTGTCTGAATTTAAAGAAACGCAGCCTGTTGCTACATCCGTAGCCGTAAAGGTATAAGTTCCAGGTGATAAATTTGAAATATTTTGCGTAGTTCCTATTTGATTCGTCAAAATTACAATACCGTTTTTACTGATATTATATGGCGAATCTGCAGACAGGTTACTTAATACAACAGAACCTGATGAAGCAGAACAACCGGACTGACTTACAGAAACGATAGGTGCAGAAGGCGTAGCAGAGCTCTGTATGAAATTATTTATTTTTAATGAAGAAAGCATATAATCTCCAAAATCAGAGGTAAGTTCAGCATAATGGGTTCCTGCATTGGTAAATGAGACCGAAGGATTATTCTGATTGGATGTCAGTACGTTTGCTCCATCATCAAATTTCCAGTTATTACTTATTGCTCCCGATGGATTCGGGGTAGTTGTCAGTTGTACACTGCTTCCATTACAAATTGTTGAAGCTGAAGCTGAAAAATCCACTATAGGAGAAACTGTGACAGCTTTTCCGAATGAAATATTTGCATTGACATCTGTTGCCTGTCTTTGTGCCGTGCTATTGGTATATACTTTTACTCTAATAAAATATTTACCGGGCGCCAAAGCATAATTCATAACTTCCGGACTTCTTGAATTCAGCCAGCCTTTAGCGCCATCACTCATAAAAGTGGTTGCGGTGACCTGTGTTTCCGTAATACTGCCATCGGCATTCAATTTTTCTAGATAGGTCCAGTTTCTTACGAATGATAGCGAGCGAAGATTAAGAACAGCATCCGCAACATTTTCCGGAATCGTAAATTGCTTGCTGTCATATAAATGATATCCGATATCTACATTATTACCTGTTATCCAGCTTGTAACACCTGCTATTCCTCCTGTAGAAGCAGAAGACCATCCTGCCGCAGTTGCAGCATATCTTGCTACAGGAGTTGTAATTGCGCCGCTAGGATGGGTATATGTCCAGTCCGGATCAGCAATACCATCGGCCATTATTGTTCCGTCATCATATTTACCGGATGATAAATCAATAATATTTCCTGCCGAAATTTTTATCGTTCTTGTAGACACGGAATTTCCTGAAGCATTGCTGACAGTAAGCTTTGCTGTATATATTCCCGCGGCCAAATAGGAAACAGAGGGATTGGGATCAGTAGATGTAGAAGGACTGCCTCCCGTAAACTCCCATAAGACAGAATTTGGACTTCCACTACTTGTATTTGAATAGTTAATGGTATTTGTTCCTACAACTGTTGCAGTGAATTTAGATAATGGACTTTGTGCATGGATATGCATGATCAACAGTAATCCAAAAAAAAGAATAATTTTTTTCATAAATGTTTTTTTAATTAAAAACACAAACCTATCTAAATACTATGCTGTTCAAAAGAATATAGTAATCAGATTTATAAATTTGAAAATATTGTTTGATTTTAATATATGTAAACTGTTGATAATACATCTGTTGAGTTGTTGTTTTATTTTATGTTATTTGCTGATTTTATAACATTATTTTTTATATTTATTTGTTTTATGCGAATAATTTAAACTAAATTTGAAATATTTTAACACACAAATGATTCCAGCAAAAAAGATATTTTATATACTTTTCTTTATATCTATAAGGATTTTTTCCCAAAACTCATTTTTCCAAAAGACGTCATTAGAAATTGATAGCTTAATTAAGAAAGATCAGTGGGAATTGGTACATTTTAAATTAAATGACGAGAATTTAAAATTTAAAAGAATTTCTAAATATCCATTACGATATCATTTATTAATTAAGGTCGATTCTGCTTCTGTATTGTATAAGAAAGGGAAGTATTCGGAAGCAAAAAATGCAATTTTATCTTCACTAAATCAGATCGAAAATAGTCGAAATACACTTCAGATTCCAGATTATGAAGGATTAAAACATATTGCCATAACAAGATTGTTTTATATTGAGAAAAGATCGGGAAATATCTTGCAGGGACTTAAGTATTTAAATTATTTTTCAAAAGGGATGAGCCCAGTGTATAAGAAAAAACAAATAATTTTTTTAGCTGTTGCCTATTCCGAATTAGGAAATTATACAAAAAGTATTGAGCTTTTGAATATACATTTAAAAGATATCAAATTTGATGTGAAAAACTCTCTTTACAGCAGTTTTCTTAAAAATGGAGAAATAGCTGCAGCCTACAATACAAAAGGAGATACATTTGTTAAATGGTATAAAGATGTTGGTGATAGTAAACTTTTAGATTCTGCCCAATATAGTTATGAAAATGCTTATAAAATAATGAAAGGTCTTTCAAATTTTTCTTTATACTCCAAAGCTTTATTAATAAGTAGACAAGCTAATCTCAAATTACTGAAAAAACAATATGCGGCTTCATTGTTACTTTATAATAAATGCGAAAAGGATTCTGTAATAATGAATAAAAACTTATCTCGAGAGATAATTTGGTTGGGAAAAGCAGAAATATATACTTTCATTAAAAAACCGGACTCTGCTTTTTATTACATCAAAAAGCTGTATAACGAGAAATCTTCTTCAAAATGTAGTTATGAAAACAAGCTAAAAATATATCATTTGCTAAGCATCAATTATGAAAATATAAAAGATAATAAAAACGCATACAAATTTGCTAAATTAAGTCTTGTTGAAATAGAGAAAAAAAATATTCAGAATACTTCCGGTACTAATTTTTTAGGGAAATATGAACAGCAAGAAATTAGATCTATTTCTGAGGAAACGATAAAAGACAATAAGAAATATATCTTTTTATTAATAATCTGTACAATACTAATTGCTATTGTTATTATTTTTTATATCAGATACCGTTACAACAAGAAGAAAATGATTTTTATAGAGTTTCAGAAAAAAGATGATGAAAAAAAGACTCTTAAGGTAGCAGTTGAAAATGATAAGAATTTAATAGTGATTGAAGATGAGCTTGTTAAAAGAGTTCTCAAGAATCTTGAGTTGCTAGAATCAGAGAAAAAATTTCTATCAAACGATTTTAAACTTGCCAGTATTGCTAAAACGCTTAATACGAACACAGCCTATTTATCTAAAATAATAAATGAACATAAAGGAATATCTTTTTCCGAATATGTAAATGATCTTAGGATAAATTACTTGCTAAAAGAATTGCAGGAAAATCAAACACTTCGTAAGTATACTATTCAAACTATATCTGAAGAGTTTGGATATAAAAGTCCTACAACGTTCATTAAAGCATTTAAAGACAGGACTCAAATGACACCATCTGACTATATTAAAGAACTAAATAATAGTGCAGTAAAATAACGGCAGGAGACAACATTTTGTAGGAATCGATTCATAACAATGATGATTGTATTGCTTTGAAATAACTCTTATATTTTAATTTTAGGTGAACATATAATCGATAAATATCTATGTGTTTGTCGATATATTTCGATCTATATTCTAAAGTATTTTATATCGAAATATCGGTACTTTGCATCATGAAAAAAAATAATTGAAAATGATTTTTTAATTTATAAAATGCTTAATTATTATCAAACATTAGTAATAATTCTTAATTAAATAGGTAATAATAAGAAAAGGTTGGTAGCTCGTATAAAGGTTGTTATAAATGCTAAAAAGTCCAATACGGGACTGCAGCTTCAATAGATTCTTCAGATTCTAAGAACATAAATGAATAATGTAATGGCCTCCATTTAGTTTTCTTTAATCCCTGAAAATGATATGAGAAATGAGGCTATTTTTAAATTTATCTAGACAAAAATATATTACAAATGGGAAAAATATTGTTTTTATTAGTTTTTTCAATATACACAGCAGCTTTTGCTCAAGTTGGTATCAATACTGCAAATCCGCAAAATATGTTGCATATTGTAGGCAATGGAACAACTGATCCTTTACGCATTGAAGGAATAAAACCTGGATCCGGAACTTATTTGTTAGTAGACTCAAATGGAGTGGTAAAAGCATCTACTGATAGAAGCAACCTTACATTTGTTTTACCTTCCGTAAGTAATAGTACGGGATTACTGTTAAGCCAAGCCGGGCAAACAGGATCAACGACCTATAATGAGAACAGTGCGCCTGCCAGCAGTATTATGCCGGGAAATGGAAGTTGGACCAAAATATCGGGACTGCAATCAACTTTGAATATTATTCAGCCAGCTAATACAATAAATATTTCTGTAGAAGGAATGGTGCAATATGATTCAACAGCAGCAATGACCAATACAATGACGGTTTCATATGCTATTGGGATATTTTTAGATGGTAAATTAATTGCGACAAGAATGTTTGCGATATCAGGAAATGGTTTTTCAGGGACTACTGATAAGTGGTCTGTGCTTGGGCAATCTTCAAATTTATCAGTTGGATCTCACACGATAGAGATATATGCGACCAGAAGAAATACTACTGGAAGTGCCACCGCAGATCTAGCCATAGCAAGACCTGCTTCGTCAGTAAGTTCTTTAAATCAATTTATGGCCAAAGCTGTCTTACAAATAAATGGGGTTTATCAATAATGATACAGAAATAGTTGTAAGAGTAAGAACTTACTAATGATCACTACAACCACCAGATTTTTTTACGAATATCAAAAGAAGATCGTAATGAAATTTGACAACCAGTCTATAGATTTTTCAGATATTTTTTCTTCCATTTTGCAATACTGTTCCTGCTTAATTTAAATTCCAAAGCAATTTGTGTATTATTAAGGTCATTTTTTTTCTGATATTGAAGAATCTCTTTTATTGATTCATCGTTATATGATCTATGTCTTTGATTAAAAAAAGATGTTTCTCGATCCTGCTTGTCAAATATAATTTTATTTAGAGTGATTACATCTAAGCTAGACAGTACTTTCTTAGTTAGTATTCGCTGGCACTGAGGTATTTTATCAGGATATAAAGTGTTTAGTATGTCACTATAAATACGTTTATAATCAGGGGCTTCTTCCATGGTATTCTAGTTTTATTTATTTTCAGTTATTTGTAAAAAACAATTGTAGGTATATATAATTACAGATGATACCAAAACTTTCATAATATCAATTTTCACTATATTTAAAAAAGTTACAATAAGAGATATTTTTTTATATTCTTGCTGTAGCTTTACTTTAACTTATTTATAATCAGTATTTTATTCATGTTGCTTTTCTGTCGTTTCTCGATCAGTATTATCGAAAAATGATATTGTAATACTATTTAATCGTAAGGGCAATTTGCCAATTGACTTTCTTATCATCAACAATAAGCAATAAACCGAGCGGTTTATCTGTTCGTATTGCTGTTATATGTAGTGTAGCTCTTGAATCAGAAATCTTCCTTATCAACTTGTTTACAAAATAATAGATAATAAAGATGAATGCAAAAAAAAGACATCCGTCACAAATACTACATTTTTTAAATAATTGATTTTCAAAATACAAGAAGAAATTATCTATTCTTCATAATAATAAAATGTTCAATAAATTATTTTGAATAACAGAGATTAGTACTGAATTGTCGTAATGGAAAGCTTTACAAAGTTTTAAAACATTAAAATTACGTTTGGGAGCAGGTAAAATAAGGTGTTTGAATCTTAAATAATATTGCTGTAATAGTTGAAAAATAACTTTATTATAAGACATATATAATAAAGAAAAGAGACAATATTTTTATAAAGTATGAAAATATAAAGTTTGAGTATAATTAATATTTTTATTTTGTGATTTAACTCATAAAACTGAATTAATCATATTGATAATTTCGTATTAAAGTGTTAGACTTGTCGATTTTATGTTTATAATAGTGTTTGTGTTGTTATTTAGTAATTTTTTTAGTGAGATGTGGATATACTACAAAAAATTTATGTTATTAAATATATGTCTAGAACTATAAAATCAATAAACTATCATTTATTATTTGTAATAAGTCCACTTTTTTATATTAATTTTAAGTACCATGTTTAATTATCAATTTATTGATTATGAGTGTTTTGAATATTTTCAAACATTGCGCAGTGCAGATGCAGTGTTAGGTTTTTCGATTTTATATTTAATTTTGAACCCAATTCTATCACCTAAAATTTTATGCTGATTTGGTAGTAATTAAAACACTTAAATGATTAAAAATTTACATGATACAAACTTCTTTTACTTGGATAAATATTTCTGAATTTTCAAATCAGGAAATGATCACATCATTTATGATTTTGATACCGATTATATTCATAACAACCAGTCTATTTTAGCTCTCATGGAATATTCTCAATCTAACCTTATAAATTAATTAAAAATAATGAAAACTAATTTACTTTTTTTCGTAAATGTCTTATTCTCGACATTTACTTTTGCACAAGTTGGCATTAATGAAATAGTACCGACCGCCACTTTAGACATCAAATCTAAAGGAAATACAAATGCTACTAAAGCTTTGGAGATTAATAATTCTTCAGGCACCGAGATGTTAACAATTTTAGATAATGGAAATGTTGGAATAAACACAGCTAACCCAACTGCTAAATTACATACAAGCGGACTGGTGAGATATGATAATTTACCTCAAATTACCTCAGGGATTTCTCCTCTGGCAATTGATGCAAATGGGTACGTTGGAACGTATGTGCCACTTGTTATGTATTCTTATATGACAATAGATGCTTCACAAACAACCAATAATTTTTCTTTGTATGATAATACTGTTTTTTTTAGTATTCCCTTTATAACTTCCGGAATCAGTGCTAACCCATTAGGTGTAACGCTTGGAATTGATGCTTCTGCAACACTTACCCGGACAAGTGGAGCGACTGCTTCAGCCTCACAGATAGGATATATTACAATTCCAAATCCAGGTATTTACAAATTAAATTTAAATTATTATACATCTTGCACGGGAAACAAATCGGGAACTAGTGGAGGAACCAATCTTTTGGGAATAGGTACCGGTATTTACTTGGGAACTTCCGGGAGTACGTCGTATCAGGAGCTCACAACAATTCGATATAATTCTTTTCCTATGAGAGATAACGCAGGAGCTTTGTCCAGTCCCGGACAATATAACTATCCGTTTCCACATAATATATTTTCGGTAGTTCAAACTACGGCAGCTAATCAAAAAGTTGCATTTGTTATCAATTGGGGAACTGGAGATCAGTTTAATACCACAGCATGCTCTCTGTCGGCTCCCAATGGGTTGGATAAAAAAGTTACATTAATTATTTCAAAATTATAATATCATGAGAAATACTTTTGTACTTTGCTTTTTAGTTTCATTTTTTCTGATAAATGGTCAAAATATCGGAGTAAACACGGCAACACCTTCTGCAATGCTTGATATTGTTTCAAAAGGGAATACAAATACAACAGGAGCGCTTAACATCAAAAACTCTTCTTCTTCAGCACTTCTAAGAGCAACAGATCAGGGCTATGTCGGCATTAATTTAGGAGCTACACTTCCGGCTGCTGTTTTACATGTTAATTCCGCAGGTACTACTAATATCAGGCATCAAAACCTTCCTGTATTGACTTCACCGGACTTTACACCTCCTTTCAATAGTCTGGGAATTTCAACAGCTGGCAATGGAGTAGGGATAGCGGGTTTGGTAAAATATATGTATTATCAAAATGCAGCAATATATCCAACAACTTATAATCTAACAACCAATACGGGCGGATTTTCTTTATCGAGTATCAATCAATATACCAATCTTGCGATAAAAAACGATTCCGGGCTTAAAGGAAATACGCTGGGTTTTACATTTGGAACTGATGTGTCGGCTACAATTAATGGCCAATCGGTATCTGATGTAAACTATGTAATAGTCCCTGAACCAGGTGTCTATTTATTTGAATTCTATGGAACATCTAGATGTAATCGGTATAATAATACTCAGAATTATACATTTACAGGCCAGATGCAGGTCAACACAATTTTTGCAACCGGCTCTGGGAGTGCATATACTACCAATACTATATTTAGAGGGATGATGGAAGGAATGAGAAACGATAATGGTTCTACTCATAACACGACATACAGTGTTGCAAATCCTCAAACCCTTACGGTAGCGTTGCAAACTACGCAGGTTAACCAAAAGATAGCCTTGTTTTTTCAATATGCAAGTGGGGAGCCTAATCAGTTTACACACGACGAATGTTACTTTAATATCCCGGCAGGTTCTAATTTTAGCTATTATTTTATAGTAACAAAAATGTAATTAAATTGTCCTCTTTTGATCGTAAAATAGATTCTGAAAACACAAAATACTTCTGATTCCCTCAGTCAGAAGTATTTCATCAATTTTGATAAAGATTAATTTTGATGAAAAATAATTAATTTTATAATTTTAATGAATATTTTATGTGTTTTTTAATTATTTAATAATTATAATTAACTTAATAGTAATAATTGATTTATTATTTTTATAATGAAATAAAAATTTATTAATTCCATGAAAGTTTCTTCACCTTTAAAAATCGTTTATATTTTATTTTTATTCATTTGTTTGGTCGGATTTAATGCTCAAAAACCAACAATTCATGAAATTGATAGTTTACAAACAGTATACAGTCAAAAACTTCAACAGAATGGTAAATTTCCGGAACTGATAGCAATACATAAAATAGCCTTGAAAAAATCAACTGATATTAATTATGTCAAAGGTGAATTGAAAGGATATATCGAACTTGCAAATTTCCTCTGCGGAATGAATAGGAATCAGGAAAGCTTACATTATCTTAAATTGGCAGAAGAAAAATTAAATCACTTTAATCATCCAATTTTTAGCACACGTCTCAAAATAATTTACGGACGAAATTATCAGGCGCTGGGTTTATATAATCAGGCAATTGAAAGCTTTAATCAGGCAATAAAGCGCAGCTATAAAATACCAAGTAAAGAGGATAGGGATGAACGGCTTTTTTTTATTTATGATTGGAAAAGATTTACATTCACCAAAATGAATATTCCGGATTCTGTAAGATCTATGGAGAATAAATGTCTGGCAATGCCGAACCGGGGATTTATAATTTACCTGGTACTTGCAGACAAATGTATCGTTCGAAAGCAATTGGATTCAGCAGAATATTTTTTAACTAAAAGTATTGCCACCATTAAGGTAGACAATTTTGAAGCGAGTTCGATGATAATGCTATCATTTGGTAAATTATATATAGCGAAAAAAGAATATGATAAAGCACTGGAGTTTTTAATAAAATCAGAAAGCATTACTGAAAAAGCAAAATTGAAAGGAAGAAATTTAGAAGTATATCAAGCCATTGCAACAGTATATAATAAGCTTAATGATAAATCAAAGGAAAATGAATATCTGCTGAAATATTTCAGACTTAATGACAGTTTGAATCAGGCTGAAAAAAAGGCTCTAAATATTTCTGTAGAAAGAATTTTTAAAGAGCAGAAAGAAGAGGAGGATGCGAATAAAAAACAATTATACTTAATTATTTTAAGCACAATTTTAGGTGGATCTGTCATAGTGATCATTATTATGAGGTTATATAATTCTAAAGAAAAGAAAAGAAATATTTTAATTGATCAGAAGAATATAGAGACGCATAATCTTAGGAAAAAATTAGACAATAGCTTTGAAGAATTAATACAGTTAGCAATACATGATGACCCTCTTTTTATTCCAAAATTTAAAGAAATCTATTTTGAATTTTATACTATTTTAATCTCCGGTTATCCTCAGCTTACTGCCAGTGATATAAAGTTTTGCGCATTTATAAAACTTAATTTCTCCAACAAAGAAATAGCTGAATATGGGCATATGTCGATCCGGACGGTAGAATCAAAAAAGTACAGAATACGAAAAAAAATTGAACTAGATCAGGAAATAGATTTTAATAATTGGATTTTGAACTTATAAGCCCTTTTAATCTTTTGAAATTTTCTTAAAGACCTTTTTAATTTTCACGATAATCATAAGCGATACCGCTTAATTTTTTATTAATTATTTCTAAACACAAATGTTCCGTATTTCATTTATCTTAATTTTTTTTCTTGCTGTTTGTAATGGCCAGGAAAAAGTGTATTCGAAAATAGATCGCGATTTATCCGAGAGTTATAATAATGCTCATCTCACAGGGTGTTTTGAAAAAGGTATCATTATCACAAATGATATAATTAAAAGATCCCGGCAACTTAATTATCGAAAAGGTATAGGAACAGGATATTTGAATATTGCCAATTTTTTATGTTCCATTGATCACTATAAAGAAAGTATGTATTACCTTGAGCTTGCTGAAAAAGAAGTAAATAGTATAAATGATAACAATCTAAAAAGCCAGCTCTATAACGAATATGGTAATGTTTACCAATATCTCGGACTGTTTGAGATTTCTATTAAATATTACAACAAGGTTATAAAACTAAATAAAAACATACTTTCTGCAAAAGAAAGGAAGGGAAAACTTATATATGCATACACGAATAAAGCCGATGTATTTGAAAATCTTAAAAGAAGTGATTCTGCTTATATTTACTATCATAAAGCTTACAAAATTATTCCAGATCCTCTCGCAGCAGCAAATATTGCGAGCTGTTTTATAAATTACAAGAAAAATAATATAGATTCTGCAGGATATTATCTGCAGATTGCAAGTGATAGCTTAAGGTCTTATACTTACAGTTCCTATCAAAAACTGATTGTATTGGAAATGTATGGAGAATTTTATTATTATAAAAAAAATTACAGAAAAGCTATTGATTATTTTCAACATTCGTTAGCAATGTCTAAAAAGCAGAATAATTATGATGAAATGAAGTTGATTTATCAGTCTATTTCTAAAACCTATGAAGCGCTAAACGATGATCAGAAATCTGCAGACTATCTCGAAAAATATATGTCTCTAAATGACAGCCTTAATTATGCTGACAAAAAAACCTTAAATATATCGGTAGATAAATTGATTCTGATGAAAGATCTAGAGATAACTAAAGAGAAAGAGCAAATAAAGTATACTATTTATTATGCATTGGGATATGTAGTACTTATTGTTTTAGTTTGTTTTTTTCTTTACAGAAGAAATAAAAGACGAAACGAATTGTTACTTCAAAATCAGCAACAAGAAATTAATCAACAAGAAATTGAAAAAAGAAATCTGGAAAGTAAAATAAATTACTCTTTTAGTGAAGTACTACAACTGGCAAGAAGTAATGATCCTCATTTTTTGGTAAGATTCAAGGAAGTATATCCTGAATTCTGTAATAAAATTGTAGCACTTGATCCTACCATTCTCAACTCTGAGCTCACTTTTTTCGCCTATCTCAAACTTAATTTTTCAACCAAAGAGATTGCCAATTATACTTTTGTAACTGTCAAAGCTGTGCAGGCAAGGAAGAGCCGCATCAGAAAGAAAATGAATATTCCATCTGATGAAGATCTTTATAATTGGATAAATAACATTTAAATATACCTCTTCTTTTTAGTAAGAATATATCATTCTAAACACATTTGAAAAATAAATTAACTACATGTTTCGGATCATAATTTTTTTTATTTTGATGTTCATTATGGGTAATGGACAAGGGAAATCTTATCATAAAATAGACTCATCATTCTACTCGGTACTTCTTACAACTCATACAACAGGAAAATTTGAAGAAGGTATTACTAAGACTGAGGAATTAATGAAACAGTCCCAAAGACTTAATTATGAAAAAGGGATTGCAACGGGATATATCAATATTGCCAATATTTTATGCAACCTTAATAAATATGAAGCGAGTTTACAATATGCTGCCTTAGCCGAAAAAACAATGCTTAGAATAAAAGATAATGATTTAAAAGCAACTGTTTACATTGAGTCAGGAAAAGTATATCTGTTTTTGGGCCTGTATGAAACTTCTTTAAATTATTATAACAAAGCAATTACTGCATCCCAAAAAATTGAAGATACAGAAAGGAAAATAAATCGTTTACATTACGCATATGCCTGTAAGGCAGATAATTTCAGCTATCTTAATCAACATGATTCTACATACATCTATTTTCACAAGGCTTATAATGCAATTGCTGACCCTATTACAGCAGCCAATATTGCCGATTTTTTTATAGTGAATAAGAAAAGTGAATTAGATTCGGCTGAACATTATCTTAAATCAGCACTGTATCTATATTCCTTGAAAAAAAATAAATATCCACTGTTTCAGAAATTAATTGTTTTCCAAAAATATGGAGATTTTTTTTATACCAAAAGAGAGTATAAGAGGTCTTTAGATTATTATTACCAATCTCTGGCTCTCTCCAGGCAGATTAAAAGAGCGGATAAAGTAAGGGATATGTATCAGCTTATCCATAAATCTTACAAAGCTTTAAATGATGTAAAAAAAACAAAGGAATATATTGTAAAATATGCAGAACTTAATGATAGTCTGGATATTGCGAATAAAAGAGCTTTAAATGTATCTGTGAACAAACTTTTGAAAGATCGGGATAACGTGAAAAAGAAAATAAGCGATAGTAATTATACGTTGGTAGGATGTTTTTGTATTATTTTTTTATTGTTAAGTGTCTTAGGTTACCGTTTTTATAAAAAGAATAAAAAAGAAACGGAATTACAGAATGAATATCAGCAGAAAAAGATCACTCAGCAAGAAATTGAAAAAATAAATATGGAATGTAAAGTGAATGATGCTTATCATGAAGTGTTGCAGTTGGCAAAAAACAATGACTCCTCTTTTCTTGCACGATTTAAAGAAGTTTATCCTGAATTTTGTAAAAAGATTTTAATTTTATATCCGGATATAGTAAGTTCTGAACTCACTTTTTGTGCTTACCTGAAGCTTAATTTATCTACGAAAGATATTGCTGACCATATTTTTATCAGTAAAAAAGCAGTGCAGGTTCGTAAAAGCCGCATCCGAAAAAAGTTAAATATTTCTTCGGATGAAGATCTTTACATTTGGATTAATAATTTATAATATTTATTGAAAATTAAAACATAAACGGACCACTAGAAAATCTAATGGTGTTTTTTATATTTGAAAAATAATGATTTCAATAAATTCAGTGAAGCCAATTATTATTCTGATGTCTCTCTTTTTACATCAGCTGATTTTATCTTTTTTATCACCAATAGGAAAATTATAGATGTTATATTTGATAACTGATAATCAATTGTTTATGAAAATGTAGTATCCCTGTTGGATGCTTTTTTTTCTAATTTTTCTAAACATTTCTTTCATTTGCTAAGCTTTTCGGAAAACATATAATTCACGCTTCCCTTTGTGAAATTTTCTGATTAGTGAAACACAGGTGATGAAGAAAAATAACTAATTATTTTTTCTAAGCCTAAAAAAAATAATTAAGATGAAATTTAAAATCTATTTTGACGTAATAAAAGTATTGACTATGCTTTTATTGTCTTGTATGCCCTGGGCAGGAACTATTAAAGCACAGGTCACGTGCAGTGGCGGAACTACTAATATACCAAGATCAGGTTCTGTGGTAGTAAATGGTGTTACCATTAGTACATCCTATAGCGGAGATGTACAAAACTATCCATATTCATATTCAGTATGTAGCGGAAATGTTTCTACATCAGCCAATTCTCTTTTTGTAGGAGAGGGAAATCCTTCTAATCCTGCAACTCAAAGTCCATGGAGTATAACATTAAACTTCAACAAAGCTGTTAATAATTTGGTGGTTGTTTTGACGGCTACCGGATCAGGTTTTGCTCCTTCATGGAACGAAAATTTTATATTTAATTCCAATGGTGGAGCTGTTTCTATTACTGCAGGAACCAATTGTTATTCAACAATAAGCGGAAATACGATTTACTCTGGTGGAGGCGCTCCCGTTCAAGCAAATGGTGGCGGTGGCGGATTATTTAAAATTACATCACCGAGTGCATATACAACATTAACGATCTCCGGTAATGGAGGTTTAAATGGTACACTGATGGCGGTATGTGGCTTATCAATACAGCCAGCATGTAATGCTGGGACTACCGGGCCAAAAGTAACTTCTACCTTAAATAATACGTGCCCTGCAACATCGGCAAACCTTACTACAGCACATACAGGAACAACACCGTCTGGTACAAGTTTAGTTTGGTATAAAAATAATACCCATACGGGAACACCGCTTACCGCTACTGAAGTTGCAAATGCAACCGCAGGAACCTATTATGCTTTCTACTTTGATGCAACGAATAATTGTTACAGCCCGGTAAGTTATCCGGTAACAGTAAGTATATTAAATTGTTGCGCTTCCATAGCAGCACCGAGCCTTAATAATACGTCAGTGTATTCTAATGTAAATTCTGTTTACACTATTGTCTGCGGAAGTACAACTGCCAATTTATCTACATTAGCAGCATCTAACACACCATCAGGGAGTATTCTCACATGGCATACAAATTCTGTGGCTACAGCTGCAAACAGGGTTAATCCGGTTACTTCTGTCTCTGGAACGACTAAATTATATGCCTCATTTTATAACTCATCAGCTTCTTGTTACTCTACTACAAAAATGGTAACCATTGCTGCTCCAATTTGTGCAGTAGATGATGATTATTCATCAACACCGATCATTGCAGGAGTCGGGGGTACGCTTCCCTCTATTTTTGGTAATGATACCTACAACGGAATTAATCTTGCAACAATGCCTGCAAATTCGGTAGATTTCTTTTACGAATTATGGACACCCGGAAATGCTACGGTAGATGGGAATGGTAATCTAATTATCCCCGCAACAACACCTCCGGGAAGCTACACCTATATTTATAAAATTTGTGATAAGGATCCAGATATATCTGGAGGATCAAATTGTAGTCTGGCACAGGTAACTTTTAAAGTGGTTGGAGCTTTTGGATGTAATAGTAATATGTATCTTTCTCAAAGTGATAAACTTTATAATGTAGGTACATCCACGAACCCATTTACTTATCCTCTTATAGGGACATCTTCCGTAAACTATAATGCTATCGGTATCAATCCTTCAAATGGTATAATGTATGGAATGCAGAATTCTAATTCTTCAAATTTATTAATGATAAATACAGACGGTACTTCAGTAAATTTAGGCTCAATTACAGGATTACCTGCATCTACCTATTTTGCAGGAGAAATAGATCATCTTGGAAACTACTTTATAAAATCAAATGTAAATGATAATCTCCTTTACAAAATTAATCTCACTACAAAAACAGCTACATTAATTACACTTAGTGCAAATCTCAATATACCTGATTTCGCATACAATATAACAACCGGGCTTTTATATGGAGTGAATGCTACAAATGGGCAACTTGTTTCTATTAATCCAAGTACAGGGTCAGTTACAGGAATAGGAGCTACGTCTGGTGCTGCTAATTATGGAGCCATGTATTCTTCGAGTACCGGTGAATTGTTTGGAGTTAATAATGCCGGAGGATTTTACCAGTTTAATCTTACAACGGGGCAAAGGGTATTAATTTCCGATGCAGCTGCAAGTTCAGGTAATGATGGTGCACATTGCGTGACTGCCCCTATCACTTTCAGTACGGATCTTTCTATAACTAAAACTGATGGATCCAATACTTTTGCTTCAGGAACAAGTACTACTTATACAATCATAGTAAAAAACAATGGGCCCTTCGGAGTACTTAATGCAGTTGTTGAAGATTCTGTTCCTGCAGGTATCCCTGCTGCAAATGTAAGTTATACTGCAGTCGCTTCTTCTGGTTCAACTACGACGGTAACAGGAGTACAGACAGGAGCTATAAATGATATTGTAAATCTTCCGATGGGAGGTACAGTGACTTATTCTGTGGTAATCAATATTCCGTTTGCGTATACAGGAAGTCTAATTAATATTGCTAAAGTGACTGTTCCTTCAAACATTACTGATACAAATACTGTAAACAATACAGCTATTGATGAAGATACTCAATCTGTATGCTACAAACCTGCAACTACGTCGGGAGGACAAGCGCTGATCAGTAAAATTGGAATCACTTCATTAAACAGAGGAACAGCACAAATGGATAATTGGCCGGCGGTACGAAAAGGAGCGTGGCTAGTATTAGAGGCTAGAACAAAAGGTTTTGTACTTAATAGGGTGGCCTTTGACGCTTCAGGAAATCCTATTGGAATACCGGCAAGTAATTTTGTAGAAGGAATGATGGTGTATGATGTTACCAACAAATGTTTGAAATTATATACCTCAACAGACGGAGGAAATACATTCAATTGGAAATGTTTAACCTCGCAAACCTGTCCGGATTAAAATTCAGATGACATTTAAAAAATTAAAAATAATAATGAAAAAAATATTAATTCCCCTTATAATCTCAGTTGGCTGCCTGATAAATGCACAAATCGGGATAAGCAGAGCAAGTGTTTCCAATAATTCCGTTTCCTTACAATTCGGAGATAATGAAAATAAAGGTTTAATACTGCCATATGTTACTGATAAAAACAGTATTACAGAAAAAGGTACAATGATTTACGACACTACGGATAACAAAGTGAAATACCTTAAAGATACAAATACTTGGTTTGATTTGAGCGTAAACACAATAGGTATAGCAGATCTCAGTTTACAAGGAAGTGATAAAACAGAACAGCCAGGAGCAAAGGTTTCCATAGATACAACAGGTGGTAATAAATCTACTGCTGGAATATTGGTGCTGGAAGATACAAATAAGGCGATGGTCTTACCAAAAGTGGCAAATCCGCATCTTACTATTATTAATCCTGATGCCGGTATGATTGTATATGATACCTCAAAAAGGCAGCTAGCTGTTTTTAATGGCAAAATGTGGTCTTTTTGGAAGCCTTAACTTTTCTATGATTTAAATATAAAATGAATTTTAAAGAGATCCATATTGGAAAAATAATTGAAACAAATGTTGCAGAGAGCGGGATAGAAATATCCCGCATCTGTAATTTTATAAAATGTACTGAATTAGAAGTCAGCGAAATGTACAGAGCAAAAAGTATTGATGCTCATATTCTTTTACGTTGGAGCAAACTTTTAGAGTATGATTTTTTCAGACCGTATTCTCAACATTTGATATTATATGCACCAACTTCTTCTGTAGACAAATCAGAAAAAAAGAAACCTACTCTCAGGAAAAATATTTATACAAAAGAGATTATAGATTTTATTCTAAATCAGATAAAGAATAAGCAACGAACAAAATTGGAGATTATTAAAGAATATAAAATTCCAAAAACCACATTGTACAAATGGTTAAGGAAGTACAAGAATGAAGTACTATAATAAAAGAGAATTTTCATTTAATCTAAAGAATTCCCCGGGGCAGAATTTCTCCTCTGCACACACACGGTAGAAGATCTCTTTAAAGTGTGGAAAAAACTAATAAGCGGCTTACTGTAAACAGTAAATTTTCAATGATGAAAACGCTTCCATATAACGTTTCTTGCTGCTGGTTTCTCACTTACAGCATGTAAACGATCAAAAAAGACACAATAACGATGGGGTGCTTATAAATACGAAGAAGCTAAAGATTTATGTGTTTATGTTAAAACAAAAGCTTTACCGGTAAACAGGAAACCTTAGTTTATAACGTAAACAATAATGAATTCACAATGGATTGGGATAAAATCTCAACTTCTGTAGAGATCAAATAAATTAAATATGAGAAATTAAAATCTCGTTTATACGGGATTTTTTTGTTTAAATTAAAGTTTTCATTATTATTCAATGTGTTGTAAAAATTTCTTACTTATTTCTTCTTTTATATAATTTTCGTCATCTTTATTTAGAAAACCTAGAGGTGCGTAATCTGTATATTTCTTTTTAAAATCTTCGACGATTTTATGATATACATTATCCTTTTGAATGTATGGGGAATTGTATCGTTTAATTTCTTCAAAATCTCTTTCAATATCATTAAAAAATATTTTAAAGTAGGTTCTATCATTAATTTCCCTTTTCCACATCAAGAGCCAATTAATTTGACTTGCTATTGTATTAGTATTTTCAGGATATCTTAGCTCCTGTTTTAAAAAAAAGCGAGGATTTTCGTTTGTAAACCTACAAACAAGGTCATAGTTTTTACCCATTCTTTTGTTGAAATCTGAGAGATTGAGCTGAGCCATTCTTAAATTTTCTGCATTTTTGTCGATTGTTTCCTGAAATACATGTTTTTCAATTGAAATTATATTCACAGCTGTAATATTTTTAAATTTTAACAAATATAGTAAAGAAATTACTGCATGCTTTTTAAAATCAGCTAAACGTAGAAGAAATTGATAAGCTGATTACTTGAGTCATATACATTGATATTAGCTGAATGGTGAGCGATCAAGGAATCGATATGTAAACAAAAGATAACTGGAAATACATTGATATTCTAATACAATTTTCAAAATGGGAAAGATGCACAAACAAAATTATGTAAAATCTACATGAGAGGGCAAAGTATTCATTGCCATTATAAAGAATACTCTTAAATACGAATAACAATCTTTTACAATCTTTCATTAGCAACCATTTTTTCAAAATGTAGTATCTGTGTGGTATATCTATACTTGCGTATTTTATGTTTTTTATTTTTATTTGTTAGCAACCTGCAGGTATATTAAATCATCTTATAGAAGACACTCTTTTAAAAAAAATGTTCAGTTCGGATTTATAGTTAATTCACCAATGATTATATTTAATGACTGATTGTCACAATAAATAAATATATCTTATAAGTAACTTCATATTTAAACTAATCTATAATTTAAGATTTTAATATGTGTAATTTTTTATGAAATTTATAATGGATATAAAGAAATACTTAAAATTTGGGGTAAATAAATTTCTATTTATTCTGTTTTTTACATGTATTAATATTAGTTCTCAGAATCCAATAAAAGAAGATATTGTTGAATTTCAATTTCAAAAACTTATAAGAGATGGTGATTTTAAAGGAGCTATTTATCAAGAAAATATCAATATTGAGAAATATAAAATACTTAAATATAAAAAAGAAGAAATAAGAGGATATATAAATATTGCAAAGGCTTTTAATGGTATAAATAAAAATAAGGAAAGCTTTAAATTTCTCGAAAAAGCAGATTCTGAACTTAAAAACTTCAATAATGATGAACTGAAGGCATATTTATACCACGTTTATGGGGTAAATTTTTATTCATTAGGCTTACATGCTAGGGCAATTAATAGTTTTGATAAGGCTCTAATCTTTAGCAAAAAAATTAAAGATAAAACGGAAAGAGAAAAAAGACAATATACAATTTATGACTGGAAACGCTCGAGCTTTGAATTCTTGGGTCTTATGGATTCTGTATATAGCAATGAAAAAAAATGTATGAAGTCTCCTATGCCAATGCTATATATTGATATAGCCCAGAGACATTTTAAAAATAAAAATATTGATTCCGCAGAATATTATATAAATAAAGCAAATAATCTATTATCTACAAAACAAATTACTATTGAAGGTAAATCCAACGTTCTGCGAGCCTTTGGGGAGCTTTATCTAGAGAAAAAGAACTATAAGTTATCACTCGATTACCTTATTAAATCACTGGCCATAACACAAAAAGCGCATCTTGGGAAGAGAAATTTAGAATCATATAAACTTATGGCTGCTGTTTATCATGGGCTCAAGGATCCCGAGAAAGAAAACGAATTTTTAACTCAATATGCTCAATTGAAAGACAGCTTACAAGTAGTTGAAGGTGAGGTATTAAACATCTCTGTTGAGAAAAATCTTATTGAAAATGAAAAAATAAAAGAAAAAGATAACCTTATTTTAAAATATATAATTTGTGCTATGGTTATTTTCGCTAGTGCTGCTATAGTATTTACTTATGTTTTATATAAAAGAAAACAAAACTATAAAGATTTCATTATCATACAGCAAAATAAGGAAAAAGAGGCTTTAAAGGGGCAGGTAGATACTGCTGCTGAAGAAGTAATTCAGCTCGCAATAAAGCAAGATCCTGCTTTTATAACTCGTTTCAAACAACTATACCCAGAGTTTTGTAATAATCTTAATACATATCCAGGACTTACATCAAATGATATACGTTTATGTGCATTTATAAAATTGAATTTTTCTAATAAGGAAATTGCAGAATATGCTAATATTTCAGTACGAACTGTTGAATCTCAAAAGTATAGATTAAGAGTAAAAATAGGTCTTTCTCCTGGTATTGATTTAAATAAATGGGTAGTAGATCAATAATAATTCTAATAATTCTGTCTTTTTTTAATCCAAAAGTAATGTGATATTTGATTTTTTTATTACTGTAAATCAGTTTGTTACGGCGTGAAGTGTGAATGCAGTGTTAGTTTTATTCGTAAATTAACGTTATTTTGTCAATAAATAAATCGATGTTATATTCCTTTGTTATACATTAAGTAATCTTTCAAAGAAATTATAGCATATGTTAAATATAACTCTCATACAAATTAATTTAAAATGTACAATACAATCTACAAGACTCGTTAATTTCTTAACAATCAAAGATTAAATCTCCTCACAAAATGATTTATGAGAATCAGGCTTTAAAATTCTAAAAACAAACAAAATGAAAAAACTATTATCTTTTTTAAATCTGCTTTTTTTCAGTTGCGCTTTCTTCGCGCAAGTTGGCATTAATACTTCTATTCCAGGGAGTACATTAACAGTAAACGGTTCAATGGCAGGGACCTATAAAACTTCCACGACTTCTGTTACCTTAGGAGCGAGTGATTTTTATATGGCATTTAATGGTAGCACACCATCAACATTTACTTTACCGCTTGCTACAATAGCATCTCCTGGATCAGGAAATATTTCAGGAAGAGTATACTGTATTAAAAACACAGGATCAGGTCAGCTTACAATTGCTGCTTCCGGGAGCCAATTAATAGATAATCAATCAGGATCAGGGGTGGCAAATTTTAAACTTAATCCTGGTGGATATGCAATGATAATTAGTAAGGGAACTATTTCAGGTACAACTTGGGAACTCTCTACCTTTATTGATAAAACAACATCAACTATTGCAGCATTAGGATCTACCGATACTGTGACCTATACAGGCACTGCTCTTACAAATTTTAATAATAGTATTCCTCAAATTATTCCATTTTCCTCAAGTGACCTGATTGTTAATCAAGGAGGTTCGGTATCATGGAATGATGCAGGAGATTACTGGCTGATTTTAGAGTCTGGAGTTTATAAAATAGAAGGATATTCGTACTTCGGGAGTGGAGGTGCACCATCAGGTACCTATCAATGGACCGGTATTAATCTTAATATAACCAAAAATGGCACAGCTTTGTCCAATATTATAGGAGGTAACAGAGGTAACTTTATGAATAATATTGCTGAAATAGCTAATTCATCTATTAATGTTAATTGTATAGTTCGTTTAAGTGCGGGCGACCGTGTATATTTAACAATGAATTGGGGAGCGGGAAATAAGCCAGTTACCAATGCTGCAATTACCGCGCCTAATTCCCTAGTGGAAAGTAGAAATTTCTCTATGCAGCAATTATCTGTACCTTAATTAGCTAAGATGTATGTTTTCTAGCTTTGGTGAATCATTTAATAAATTACTTTAGTTAAAAAGCGCGTATTTCATCAGATAACTTCTTTTTACAATAGTATACGTGAATTAATCAAACTATAGTCCCAATAAAGAATAAGTCCCGGAATGCTTACCAACGGGAAGTTGGAGTTGCTAACTTTGTTAGGACACAATTCTTATACTCTTTAACTTTAATATGAAAAAGATCAGAAAAAATTACAGTTTAGAGTTTAGAGTTTAAGATCCAAGCAGTATCTTTAAGTGAACAGCGAGGCAATGTCTCCTTGGTGGCTCAAGAATTGGGGATTTGCAAAGAAAGTCTACGTTCCTTTTTATCTATAGGATTAAACTGTAATATAATTGTCCCACCATGGGGACATGCCCAAAGATCAATACATAATTTTTCGGTTTGTAATCCGGACTATTTTTTCTTGCTCCATTTTTTTTATAGCTCTGATAGTCGTTTCAACACATAATCCTGTTAAAGAAGCTAATTGTTGACGTGTCATGGGAACCTCATACGTAAATGGAGTTTTATTTTCTTGATCATGCTTCATGAGCTCCAATACTTCCTTAATCCTTTCAACTGCACTGGGAGAAGATATTTTCTTCATGAGAATAAATTTACGGTACAGGTTCTTTGATAAGGATTTACAAAGTTCCAAATAATGATTAGGGTGTTGATCTAAGTAATGCGTTAATTTATCTGCAGATAATTTAAGAATAGTACAATTTGAAAGAGCTACGGCATTTACGGGATATGTCTGCTCTAGATATAACATGTAATCTCCTACGGGATCTTTTGAACTCAGTATACTTTGAATAAATTCTTTACCTGAACTATTATAGTTATTTAGTTTAACATCACCGTCAATAATCTGAAAATAAAATTTGGGACTTACGCCTTCTCGGAATATGTAATCTCCCGGATTGTAATATTGTTCTACAGCTCCAATAGCGCGTAAAAGTTCTTCTTTAAAAAACATAATATTAATTTTTGTAGTTAGTGATAAGGGTGGATTTAAATTCCCGATATAAGGATCATTAAAGTGCCATGGGGAATCGTAATTTTACTTCATGTTACAATATAATTTTTTAATAAACAATCTAACTTAGAGTTGACTAAAACCCATAAAGTGGATCGTGCCATTTAAATTAAATATTTATCAGCGACTTCCGGATGAAAATTGCTGAGGCTCCATAATTGGTTATGGAGAAATTATAATTAATCGGTAAATTATATGCAGCAAATATAATGCAAATGCTTTATAAATGATATGCTTTTAATCATATAGTAGTATATTTACTATTATTTATGATTATAAAATTAATTTATTGTAAAATATAAAATACATTGGTAGAGGCAGTCGAAAACCAATTTTAAGCTTTATAATTTAAATATGTTAATTAAATCATAATTGTTTTATCTTAATCCTATATTGCGATTTATATATGGATTAAAGTACCTCCTATAATTTGAGGTAAAGACAGCTCTCTCCAATACGAATTATCATGAGTAAGTTTTAGTAAAATATTTTACTGTTAATCAATTTTAATATATGATCACTTTCCATTTTCTTAATAGTTCTAATCACGGTTTCAATTCGTAAGCCTGTGATGGCAGCCATCTGTTTTCTGGTTAAATACACTTCAAATGAATATTTTTCTTTGTTATTGCTATAGCTTTTAAAGTAGTCAAGAATTCCCAAAAGTCTAACCTCTGGTCTCAATGATAAATTATGCTGCATCATGACAAATTTTTGATAGAGTCTTTCAGATATGAATTTGTTGATGTCGAGAGAAACACTGGGATGATCACCAAGTAATTTAAAGAAGTTGTCTTTTGGAATGGTAATGATTTCACAAGGTGTTAATGTTATCGCGTTGACAGGATATTTTTCGGTGATAAAAAGAAGTAACTCACAAACGCTCTGTCCTGAAAACAAAATACTTTGAATAATCTCTTTCCCATCTTCATCGTAATGATTTAATTTAACTCTTCCTTCTGTTATTTGATAATAACGTTTTGGAGTTTCACCTTCCTGAAATATTGTTTCATGGGGCTTAAACTGTGATATTTCTGCACCGTATAACTGCAAAAGATTTTGATCGATAATCATAATAATGTGGTGTTGAAGTTAATAGAATATCAAAAATTAAATATTCCTTATTATACTAGATCTTTTAATAATAAATAGTACAATTCTTATCTAAAGATAATACAAAAACCAGCAACCAAAAATCTCTTGATTGTATTGGTTACCTAAATTTTTAAATATATATAGGTAAAATTGTTCCTTTGACAGATTGACATTTTGTACTCATAATTCGTACGTATGATTTAGGTCATACATGTGAAATGTCCTTTACCGTTACCTTTGGATGCTGGTTAATTGCACACTTATCAGTGATATATGTCGCTTTTTTTTGTTCTGCAATTTAATTAGTACAAGTTTAATACCCCCTAATAATTTTTTCAATATGCTGGTTGATGAAGATTTACTCTTTCATTATGGAGGACAATTAGTGAAATTCACCAAAAATGATATGATATTTAGAGAATCGGAAATACCAAAATTTTATTATCAGATAAAATATGGCAATGTAAAAATCAACAATTATCATCAGGAAGGAAAAGAGTTTATCCATAGTTTACCTTCGACCGGGCACTGTCTTGGAGAAACTTTTATATTTTCCGAAAGACCTTATCCCGTCAATGCAGTAGCAATGAATGATGTAGCAGTTATTAAAGTTGGAATAGCCAGATTCTTTGATCTGATTCACAGTGATAAAAGCATATTATTTAAACTTTATCAATATACCTCTGAAAGAATGCACTACCGTTATGTGATGTTAAATAATTTATCATCCACAAACACCTTCAGTAAAATAATCTGTGTGATGGACTGTTTGAAGCAATATCATAATGTGACAGAACAATACGCTTATCAAATTCCCTACACCCGTCTTGAAATTGCGTCGCTAACAGGGCTAAGAATAGAAACAGTGATAAGAGTATTAAAAAAGATGGAACGTGAAAATATTGTAAAAAATATTGGTGGAAAAATATTTTATTAATCCTTTCAGTCATACCTATTTATCCTATTGCTGGTTAGCCTGTTATTTTATCATTCGATGTTATCTAATGATTGGAATAAATTTAATAATACCAAAGAGTTTAAAAAGCATATTCTTTTATACCTGGAATAGATAATTTGGCAATTAATATTTAAGGATTTATAATTTTTTCATAGCTATTACTACAATAAATTATTGCTATATGACTTAAGTCATAGGGTAGATTTTTATGGATTTGTAATTTTGAAATACACCATAAAATAAAGATTATATGAACACCAGTTACAAAAATACTGACACAGATTAACCTGTGCGGCTTACTTTTTTATAATATGTTATAGAAAGTTGAGGTAATGCACTCTATTTTCTAGTAGGCACAGCTCAATTAGTTGATTTTCTTTTTTTCCAAAGAAACTTTATTCAGAATATAATAATGAGTTGGATAATCATCCTAAAACAATCTGCTGTATCGCTTTTTCTGATACTGTACATTAAATACAAATTCAATAGCACCTACATCAAATCGCAATAACAAGAAATATGGAAAATGAAAATTTAGGATCAAACTCGAAGCGTGATCAACTTCAAGATCATACAACGGATAACAGCAATGAAAAACTGAATACCAATCAGGGATTAAAAATCAATAATAATCAAGATTCCCTGAAAGCAGGTGAAAGAGGTCCATCTCTTCTTGAAGATTTTATTCTTAGAGAAAAAATTACTCATTTCGATCACGAACGAATTCCGGAGAGAGTAGTTCACGCAAGAGGCTCTGGAGCTCACGGTGTTTTTAAATTAAATAACAGTCTGGCAAAATATACGAAAGCTAGATTTTTAAACAATATAGATGAAGAAACTCCTGTATTTGTACGTTTTTCTACCGTTGCCGGAAGCAGAGGAAGTACAGATCTGGCTCGTGATGTAAGGGGATTTGCTGTAAAATTTTATACTGAAGAAGGCGTTTATGACTTGGTAGGTAATAATATGCCTGTTTTTTTTATTCAGGATGCTATAAAATTTCCAGATCTGGTCCATGCTGTAAAACCTGAACCGGATAATGAGATTCCACAAGCTGCTTCGGCTCACAACACTTTTTGGGATTTCATTTCATTAATGCCAGAGAGTACCCATATGATCATGTGGTTAATGAGTGACCGTGCGATTCCGAGAAGCTTCCGTATGATGGAAGGTTTTGGCGTGCATTCATTTAAATTTATCAATGAACAGGGAGATGTACACTTTGTGAAATTCCATTTTAAACCCAGATTGGGAGTTCATTCAGTCGCTTGGCCGGAAGCACAGAAGATTTCAGGAAATGATCCTGATTTTCATCGCCGTGACCTTTGGGAAGCCATCGAGAATGGAGCTTTCCCTGAGTGGGATTTCGGAGTGCAGGTAGTTCCTGAAGGAGATGAACACAAATTTGATTTTGATCTTCTTGACCCGACAAAAATTATCCCGGAAGAGCTTGTTCCTGTGGAACTTGTAGGAACTTTAACATTAAACAGAAATCCGGATAATTTCTTTGCAGAAACGGAGCAGGTAGCATTTCATCCCGGTCATATTGTTCCCGGTATAGATTTCACCAATGATCCTCTTTTACAGGGAAGGCTTTTCTCATATACCGATACTCAGCTTACCAGATTAGGCTCTCCTAATTTTCATGAAATTCCAATCAACAGATCCATTACAACCATTCACAATAATCAGCGTGACGGACACATGCGTCAGCAGATCATTAAAGGAAAAGTAAGTTACGAACCGAATTCAATGGGTGGGGGGTGTCCGTTTCAGGCTATGATGAAAGAAGGAGGTTTTGTCTCTCAGGAGGAGCGGGTAGAAGGACATAAAGTAAGGGCAAGAAGTTCAAGTTTTGTAGACCATTATTCTCAAGCAAAATTATTTTACAACAGTCAGTCTGCCTTTGAAAAAACGCATCTGCAAAATGCATTGGTTTTTGAGCTTTCAAAAGTAACGCTTCCTGCCATCAGAGAACGAATGGTTGGTCAGTTAGCTTTTGTAGACAAAGATTTGGCAACAAATGTCGCACTTAGACTAGGTGTTGAGGTTAAAATTCTCGATCAGCCCAATCAAAGTATTCCTGCAGATGCCAATCCAGCAAGCCTCCAAAGTGCAGAAACTGAACCTTCCATAAAATTTTCAGAAGCGCTAAGTATGGCCAATACCGTTAAAGATACCATTGAGAGCCGTGTAATTGGCTTTATGATGACTAATGGGTTTGATGCTGCTTCTACCGATCATTTAATAGAAAAATTAGAAGGGCAGGGTGCAGTTGTACAATATATTGCTGATTCCGTAGCGCCGGTAAAATCTTCGGACGGCCAGGCGTACATTCCGGATCATTCATTATCTACGACTTCAAGTGTTTTTTTTGATGCCCTGTATATCTGTGGCGGTGCAAAATCTGCAGAAGGCTTTGTAAAGCCTGGAAATAAAAATATGACGGTTGATTTTATTAATGAAGCATTCCGTCACTGTAAAGCCATTTACTTTGGATATGATACTGAAGTAATCAAAGACCTTACAGATGTGGCATCGATCAACCATGATGATCCAGGAGTAATTTTTGCTAAGGATGCTGATTCTGATGACTTATTTGTTGAGGCGATAGCTAATCACAGGGTTTGGCAGTTTGAAAAAGAAAGAAACGGATTAGTATAAAAAATGAGTAGAAAATACTTGACATTCATATCAACACCAACAAATTATAATATTATGAAAAAAACAATTCTAATCATTGTAGCCATTGCTGCAATAACGGCATGTAACAAAAAAGATACCGCTACTGTTGATCATTCAGCTGATCACAGCGAAATGTCTGCTCCTGTTGATTCGGGTGCAATGCATGGAGATTCTCTTTCAACTTCCCAAACGTCTTCTGAAGCAACATCATTAAATAATCAGGATCGAAAGTTTGCTGATGCAGCGGCAAAAGGAGGAATGATGGAAGTGATGGCGGGAAAACTAGCATCTCAAAATGCGACCAACTCAGCGGTTAAAAAACTGGGTGAAATGATGGTAAAGGATCACACCAAAGCCAACGAAGGATTACAGCAATGGGCCTCTAAAACCGCTTACACTCTGCCTACCGGTTTAGATGCAGATCAACAGAAGTCATACGATGATCTGAAGGCAAAAAAAGGGGCAGATTTTGATCGCATGTATACCGATATGATGGTTAAGGATCATGAAAAAACAATAGCTGATTTCAAGAAAGAAGCTGCTGACGGTTCCGAATCCTCTCTGAAAAATTTTGCCACTAAAACGCTTCCCACTTTAGATCATCATTTAATGGAATCTAAAAAAGCAAAAGATGCTGTAAAATAATGTCGAATAAATATCCGATAATCTGCCTTGAAAGGGTTATCGGATATTATTCGAAGGACTTTATATTGTTTCTGAAAATCTGATGCTGACGGTTCGATGGTTTAAATTATTTATTTATAACCCAGAAAATTAATGTTTATAAAGACAGTGTTTAATCATTAATGCCGGCTGCATTTTATTACTGAAATAATCTACTGGCTTCAAAACCTATCATCATGAGAAATTCCAAATTACCCAATGCCACAGCAGTGCTAGTGCTCGGAATTTCTTCTGTAGCCTTATGCTGTTGTTACGGAGTCCCGGGAATACTTACAGGGGGCATCGCTCTTTTTCTTTACAGAAAAGATAAAAAAGTATACGATAAAAATAAAGGAGGTTACTCCAATTTCGACAATTTAAAAACAGGAAGAATGCTAAGCATTTTTGGGATAAGTCTAAGCTCCCTTTGCCTCATTTATTTATTGTTGGTACACTAGCTTTAGTTGTTCAGGGAGGGGGATATCCTCTACGATTGCTGAGGTATAAAAAACTTTACCCAGGTCTTGTGTCAGCCATTTTAATCAAATTACAATTTGAAATGGCCAACGCATCAGTTTTTTAGAGTGTGATGACCACATTGATAACGAATAAACACCAAACCATAAAATATAACAATATGAAAGCAGCAGTTTTTCATTCGCCGGGTAACATTACCTGCGATACCGTCGATGATCCAAAGATTGAAGATCAAAATGATATCATTCTTCGTGTAACTTCCACCGCAATCTGTGGTAGTGACCTTCACATGTATTCGGGAGGAATTCCTCAGCCGCGTCCTATGGTAATGGGACATGAGTTTATGGGAATTGTGGAGGAAGTAGGAAAAAATATCCATCATCTACAAGCAGGCGACAGAGTTGTTGTACCATTTCCGATTGCATGCGGAGGGTGTTACTTCTGTCAGCATGATTTACCATCAGGCTGTGAAAACTCCAATATAGAAAATTATGGTCCCGAAGGAGGCTTGGTTACTGAAAAAGGAGGTGGAATGTTTGGTTATACCGATCTGTATGGTGGGTATAATGGCGGGCAGGCACAATATGTAAGAGTTCCTTATGCTAATTTCGGGCCTAGAAAGGTTTCTGATTCATTGACCGATGAACAGGTTCTTTTTCTTACCGATATTTTTCCTACAGGGTACACAGGCGTGATGTGGGCTGACCTTAAAGGCGGGGAAACCGTAGCCATTTTTGGTGCAGGACCCGTAGGATCAATGGCCGTAAAAAGTGCTATTCTTCATCATGCAAAAAAAGTAATTGTTATTGATACCCTTCAATATAGATTGGATCAGATAAAAAATCTTACAGGATGCGAAACTATTCTTTGGGAAGATGCTAAACGGACTGTTGACGAAATCAGAAGCATGACCAATGGCAGAGGTGCCGATTTATGTATAGATGCTGTAGGCTTTGAACCGGACAGGAATCTTATGGATAAAGCAAAGGCAGTTGTCAATTTTGAAAAAGGTTCTATCAAAGTGCTGGATGCGTGTATGAGTGGAGTAAGACGCGGAGGTTTTGTTTCCATATTAGGAGTCTATCCCATGAATTATGACAATTTTAGGGTAGGTCAGCTTTTTGATAAAGGCATTACGCTTAAAGCGGGGCAATCTCCGGTTCATGCAATCATTGATAAATTAATGAAATATGTGGAAACCGGGCAGGTAAAACTCGATGATATCATAACGCACCGCCTTTCCCTTAATGAAGTGGCAAAAGGATATGAAATATTTGATAAAAAGCAGGACGGATGTGTAAAAGTCGTGCTTGATCCCTGGAGATAAGTAAAAGCTTTATGGTATTAGGAGAGGCGTATTCTTAATTAATTAAAATGTATTCTCATGGAATTTAAACAGTCTTTGTTGGATTATATCGGCGGGGCGCTGAAATCTGCCCATGAATCAGTTTCTGTGGCAGAAAGTGTTACTGCTGGCTGCCTGCAGTTTTCATTTTCGCAGATGAAAGATGCCTCTGAATTTTTTAAAGGCGGCATAACCGCCTATACTCTTGAGGAAAAAGTAAAACTTTTGAAAGTTGATGAGCAGGAAGCGATAAAGTGTGATTGTGTTTCTAAGGAAGTTGCCGATGAAATGGCGTTGAATGTTAGTGCATTATTCAATACAGACTGGGGAATATCTGTCACCGGATATGCAACTCCTGTGAAAGAATCGGATCAAAAAATTTTCGCGCATTTTTCATTCGCCTACAAAAATGAAATCATTTTATCAAAAAAACTGGAACTACACCATAAAACAAAGGCTTCAACAGCCCAGCTATATTATGCGGAATTTATTCTCGGATGCTTTAAATGTGAACTCAATCAAATGATTATTTTAAAATAAACGATATGGAAATCAAAAATCAATATGTACTGATCACCGGTGCAACCAGCGGAATCGGATATGAACTGGCGAAATTATTCGCAAAAAATGGCTACCATCTGGTTATTGTATCGCGCAGTCATGATCAACTGCTTGAAAAAGCCAATGAATTTAAAAAATATGGTGTTAAGGTGGTAACCCAGGCAAAAAATCTCTTTAAAGAAGATGATGTTTTTTCTATGTATGCCGAACTTAGACTCAATGATATTAGCCCGGAAATATTGGTGAACGACGCAGGACAGGGCTTCTATGGAAAATTTGAAGATACAGATATACATCGGGAATTGGATATTGTCAGGCTCAATATAAATGCAGTTCTGATTTTAACCAAACTTTTCCTAAAGGATCGTATCAGCAAAGGATCAGGAAAAATACTGAATCTGGCTTCAATCGCAAGTAAAGCACCCGGTCCATGGCAATCAGTTTATCATGGAAGTAAAGCTTTTATCTTATCATGGTCTGAGGCGATTCGTGAAGAGTTAAAAGATACCGGAATTACGGTTACGGCACTTCTTCCAGGACCGACCGATACAGATTTTTTCAACAAAGCCCAGATGAACAGAAGTAAGATTATGGAAGATAAAGAGAGTTTCAGCACTCCGGAAGAAGTGGCTAAGGATGGCTATGATGCTTTGATGAATGGAGAGGATAAAATAATCTCGGGGTTGAAAAATAAATTAACGGTAGCCATGTCTAATTTGGCAAGCGATAGCATGGCAGCATATCGTATGGGAAAAATGCAGGAACCTCAGGATGTATAAATTTTAATAGTATGGAGAGGTTGCAATTAGAGAATAAATCAGTGCTCATTACAGGAGCAGACAGCGGAATAGGTAAAGCAATTGCCTTATTATTTGCCAAAGAAGGTGCGGATATTTCGTTTATCTATTATAAAGACGACAAAGATGCAGAAAAAACAAAATTAGAAATTGAAGCTCTAGGCAGGCGTGCTATATGTTTTGGCGGAGATATCAATGATATAGATTTTTGTAAAGTAACCGTCTCAAAAACAGTTGCCGAGTTTGGGAAAATAGACATTTTGGTAAACAATGCAGGAACACAAATTCCTGCAGATAATATTATTGACCTTAAAGAAGAAAACATCAGAAAGACATTTAATTCCAATATCATTGGAATGATTTTACTTACCAAGGAAGTTTTTTCCCATTTAAGAAAAGGGAGTTCCATTGTTAATACGACTTCCGCAGTGGCTTATATGGGGCATGAAGAATTATTAGATTATTCAGCTACAAAAGGGGCAATTGTTTCTTTTACGAGATCGCTGGCATTACAGGCGAAACCTAAAGGTATTCGGGTTAATGCAGTAGCACCTGGACCGGTAGCGACACCTCTTACTGAAAAAACTTTTGGTGAAGAAGAAGACGATCAAAGCGAGCCTCCACTGGAAAGAAATGCTAATACGGATGAGATTGCTTCAAGTTATCTGTTTTTAGCTACCGATGCTTCAGCACAGATGACGGGGCAGGTTCTCCATCCGAACGGTGGGCTTATTGTCAATGGTTAAATTATGGGTTATGAACGGAGTAATGATTCAGTTTTTTCATTGGTACCATCCCGGGAATTTATGGAATGAGTTTACAGAAAAGGCTGTTTATTTAAAACAGCTTGGTTTTACTGCGGTATGGTTTCCTCCTGCAACAAAGTGCTTTCTCGGTAAGGAAGGCCGGGGTTATGACGTATATGATCTATATGATTTAGGGGAATTTGACCAGAAAGGCAGTATTGCAACCAGATACGGAACTAAGGAAGAATACCTTAATGCAATTGAAGCAGCACATGAAGCAGGTATGGGTGTATATGCCGATATTGTTCTTAATCACAGAATTGGTGGAGACGAACCAGAAAATATCATCGTGCAACAGGTTGAGGAGGATAATCGTATTAAGACTAAAGAACAACCTTTTGAAGCATCAGCAATGACAAAATTTACTTTTTCTGCCCGGAATGGAATGTATTCAGATTTTAACTGGGACCATCGTTGTTTTAGTGGAATAGACTGCATTAAGAGAAATGGAGAGGAGGTACTGGGTATCTTCAAGATTATAAATGAGTATGGCACCGAATGGGACCCTTCAGTGAGTAATCAGTTCGGAAATTATGATTATCTCATGGGCGCCGATGTAGAATACAGAAACCCAGATGTTGTTCAGGAGATGAAAAGCTGGATCAAATGGTATCTTGAAAGTACCAAAGTCGACGGGGTAAGGTTGGATGCCTTAAAGCATATTTCTTCAGAATTTTTAAAAGAGTGGATTACTTATATTAAAACAGAAATTAATTCTGACTATTATATTTTGGGGGAGTTTTGGAAAGAAGAGGTCGGAAAAATAAATTATTTCTCTAATGAAATGAGTAATTTAATTTCATGTTTCGATGTGCCCCTACACTATAATTTTTTCAAAGCATCTGAAGAAGGAGATCAGTACGACCTGCGTCAGATTCTTGATAATTCTTTGTTACAACAGATGCCTGTTTTTACCGTTTCTTTTGTTGAAAATCATGATACCCAGAAACTTCAGGCGTTGGAGTCCACTGTCAAAGAATGGTTTAAACCAATAGCTTATTCCATCATTTTGTTATCTGAAAAAGCCTATCCATGTGTCTTTTATCCTGACCTTTTCGGAGCCAAGTATTCGGATATGAAAGACGGTAAAGAAGTACATGTTGAAATCCATAAAGTTGAGAACCTACCAAAATTAATGGAGGCAAGACAACAATTTGGATACGGCTTACAAGTCAATTTTTTTGATGATCCCAATTGTATTGCATTCATGCGTACGGGTGATAAAAAGAATAAAGGCTGTCTGGTCATTATTTCAAATAATGGAAAAGCCTGCAAAGAAATAATGTGGGGTGAAGAATATTCAAATGCTGTATTCTATGATTTTTTGCAACAAAGACAAGAAGAAATTGTGGTGGATAACAATGGTAAAGGAATTTTTAAAGTAAATGCAAGGTCAGTAAGCGTTTGGGTTAAAAAATAAATAAACCCTATTTTAAAAATAAATTCAATCAAATAAAATCAGGTATCAATGAATAAACATAATTTCTTTTACCGCAACAGTTTAAGTATTATTCTTTTTATATTGATGTTTGTCTGCCTGTACGGGCAGGTCATGACGGGTTGGAAAACTGAAAACAAAGAATTGGCTGAAGAAGGGCAGCATCTTTTAAGTATCGGAGAATATCTACATAGCGGCCATTTTGTTCAGGCCACTTTTGAAAACTGGGAAAGTGAATTTTTACAAATGATGCTGTATGTTGTTCTGACTGTTTTTCTCAGACAGAAGGGGTCAAGTGAATCAAAGTCTTTGGATGAAAAAGAAGATGTTGATAAAGAACCTCGACCTCATTCCAATGCACCATGGCCGGTTAAACAGGGTGGTGTATGGCTTATTCTCTATAAACATTCACTATCAATTGCTTTTGGTATTCTTTTTCTTATCAGTTTTACCTGTCATTTTTATGGAAGCTATGAAGAATACAGTGGTGAACAGATTGCTAAAGAACTGCCTGTGATGCCGATTCAGGAATATTTGTATGATGCCCGTTTTTGGTTTGAGTCGTTTCAAAACTGGCAGAGTGAGTTTTTAGCAGTTGCTTCGCTGGTTATACTTTCAATTTGGCTCAGAGAAAAAGGTTCTCCGGAATCAAAGCCAGTTGATATGCCGCATAATGAAAATTAAATGTTTAGTTACACAAAAAAAATACGAAATGAAGCCACAATTGATCACAGGGGTACCCCTGCAAGAAAAAGGAAGTTTTCACGATACGGAAAGTATTCGTTTAGCTAAAGATTTTGAAGATATAGTTGATTTGTATAAGACTTTAAAAGATCGCCTTTTGTCGGTAAATTACTGGAATTATTATGCTAGTGGAGTTGGTGCGGATTTTAAACTGCATTATCAAAAGTTTTTTTAAATCAAAAGTTTATTTTAGTTATGATTGTAAGTTGCTGAAAACTAAGAGTTCTTTTGATAACTAAGATATTTAACCTTAAACTCGATATGTATTTGAATTTCATTAAAAAGAAAAGCATTTAACAAATCTGCAATGTAAACTGTTATTTTATATAAATGATATGTTTTAAGTTATTAACTACTAATCAATAATAACTTAATTTAAAATGAAGTTGAATCTACCAAGAATTATAGTAATGATCTCATAATTTTTGATGTGAACAAGAATGGACGCCATGTACTGCTATTAGATGATATGATTCATAGACGTATTCAAATTTTATATGAAATTGATTTAAAAACCTTAGATAAAAATACAATTGGTAATCCTGTTAAATTAGTTGTTGATAGCAACTATAGTAGGGGCAATTGAAAAATGAATCTAAAGAATCAAATGATATAAAATTAGGAGAAATAAATTTTACTCTAAAAATTGGCCGCTCAACAAATTATATTATTAAGGAAAGGCAAACGATAAAAAAGACAAAATTATCATACGGTAAAGAGAATAAAACTACTGTTGAAAATTTGTACTATCAAAATATCTTAAAAAAAATGAAACTCTTTTTCCTTAGTCTAAAAAGTAAGAATATCATTCACCCCTTTCATTTATCAATTTCATTATTTGTATTTTCAAACGTGTTTTTATAACGAAAAAGGTGTAATCCTTTTTCGTTTTTTTTAATTTTTATATTTTTAATTCCCAGTTTTACTAGCTTACTTAATATATGACTAATTTCGCTTTCTGGTATTTTTAAAACCACTTTTATCATAATCTGTGAATCTGTTTATCGATTGATAATTAATGGATTAAAATTTTAGATATATAATTTATACTTTACGGCTTGACACCGCTTTTACAAATGACAACCACCATCCAACAACAGTAAAACCTAAAAATGTATTTATTAAAAGAACAGTTATAAACTTAAACTTTATGATCGGAATTCTTACGGTCATTGATCTGTTTGACAGAAAAGTTATAGGCTGGTCATTGAGTGAAACGATGAAAGCCCAAGATACAAGTATTGCAGCCTTGAAAATGGCGAGGCTTCACCGTCCTTTACAAGATCAGGACAATTTAATTTTCCATTCGGACAGGGGGATACAGTATGCGTGCACAGAATTTACGTCAATAGTCGGAAAAAACATTACCCGAAGTATGAGCGGAAAAGGAAATTACTATGACTGTGATTTTGCAAAGTAAATGTGATAAATTACAAAGTAAGTGCGAAAGCTATACTTAATTTATAATCCAAAAGATATGATTAGAAAATCTGAGAGAAAGTCATGAACCTGATCTTTTTTAGACTGTTTTTAGATATTATTTTTACAAATACAATTATAAAAAACCACTACATTTTTGTAGTGGTTTTATATCAATGATAGATCTGTGCTATTCAAGACTATATCTTTTTCAAATAGCAGTGATTTAAAATGTAATTAATTTTATATAATCCGTAAACAAATGAGATATGCTGTTAATTCATTGGCACTGCAAAAAGATAGTTTTCTCCATTGGTGCCTATCGTAGCTGCCGGTGGCGTACCTACGGAGGAGTTTTGATCAAACCATGTATGGAGTGTCATACTGGCATTAACCTGTACGGGCATGACGCCTGATAAAAAAGAGAAACCTCCAGTACTTGATATGCTCGGTGATAGCCAACCGGAAACTAAGCTGCTTCCTAAAAAGCTGAAATTTGTTGTGGAAGTAGCGGAAGAGCTGCTGCTGCTTAAGGTAATTCTCATCCACTTATTATTGGTGCTTGTCGCAGCAACAGAAGTGTTAACAAGCTGACCGACATAAACAAGCCATCTTCCGGGAGGAAGTGTTAGGGAAGAACCGATGGACATTGTGGTAGTAACCGTTTTATTTACAGTATTTAAGGTGCCTAATATAGTAGGGGTAACACCTGAACTGTTTACCCAGGTAGCTTTTCCGTCGGCATCACTGATTAGTACTTTATTAATTCCTTCACTGCCATCCTGCATCTGGAAAGCCGTGTATTGACCGGAACCCATAACGTGCAATTTTGCATCAGGATTATTTGTTCCAATACCCACATTTCCTTCTCCTGTAATGGTCATTCTTGTTTCTCCCAACGCTCCATTTCCTGAACTGGTAATAAAGTTGATGGGAGCTGAATGTAAAGTAGCATGTGTACCAAATGCAATACTATTTACTTCATCTGTGGCTAGCATCTGAAGATAATTGTCTGCAAACATCTGCATATCAAAGTAAGGCTTGGATCCATTTCCATTAAGGTCCTCTGTAGTTAATCTTATAAATGCCGAATTATTACCCTTAGAGCCTACTATAAGCCAGCCGCTTTCATCAAAAGTCACCGTCTGCTCGGAGCCTATAAAATTCAGATCACTTCCATTTAAAGTTAACTCACGGTCATTGGTAAGTGAGCCATTCGAATTATAAATATTTTTAATGATTTTCTGCCATGTGGTCCCGTCAAAATAATAATAGCCGATGGTATCAATATTAGCTCTTTGTCCAGAGGTGTCACCACCTGAGATATCGGTAATATAAATTAAGGCTCCCTTTTGATTGGTGCCGTAAGTTGCTATATTGGCTGTTAATTCTGTACGGGTGAGGCGGGGCGCTTGTAATCCTATTAATTGAGCATTGTCAGTCAGAAGACCTGCTGCATTTCTTTTGGCACTTACATCCATCGTGCTTTTAGGATTTTCGGTATTAAGACCCACCTGGGCATAGGCTGTTATGCCCGTTAGAATGACAATCGAAAATAATGTCTTTTTCATAAGTATTTGAGTAATTTTAAAATCTTTGTGTTATTTTTATATAGTATATGCCTGAATATACAGGACCTATAGTTAATGAAGATTAAAAATATACTGAGGCTCAATTGAGATAACGGCTAACTTGTTTTCTTAATGAACAGTATATCCAGGGCATATTCCTATTTATGTAGTATTGTTTCTGAGACTTATCGTTTTTCTTTTTAATAAATTCTGATTTGTGATAATTCAATAGGGATTATCTGTTATGATTACCTTAGATAAATCCTTTTCCATTTGGTTATCGTGTTCCTGCTTACTTTAAAATGAAGAGCTAATTGTGAATTGGTGTATTTCCATTTTTTTTGATAGTCCAAAATTTCAAATATTGCCTGCCTGTCATATGCACGATGGTTTTGATCAAAATCAGACGTTTCTTTATCTTTGATCTCATTATTAAAAAGAATTTTATTAAGAGTGATCACATCAAGTACTGATAATTTTTTCTTGGATAGAATGGAAGCAGATACTTCTTTTTTATTAGCATACTTTGCATTGACAAGGTCTGTATAAATCCTTTTATAATCCGGTTCAGATTTTTCCATAGTTTTTATGAATATTTGATTGTGTTGCTTTAACTTTCTGTATTCTCTTTGTTATTGATCATTTCTCCATATTTACTCATCCATTTGTAAAGGGTAGTTTTTGGAATCTTATATTCGTCAATGATTTGTAGTCTTGTCATTTCTCCCTTGCTGATCCTGCCCAGCATAAATTCAATGATTTCTTTCGTGTAAATATTTTTACGGAATTGTGGTAATGAAGATTTATTCTTTTTACGATCAATTTTGTTATGGTTGCGGGATGATACCGGAGCATACAATATCAGATGCTGTGAATAAAGCCTGAAAAAATCATATTCCAGGAGCTTAGACCACCGAAGCAAAGTTTTTGTATCCAGATCATTAGATTTATACATCTGTAAAATATCTTCCTCAGTGGAATTAAAAAAATTGCAGATACGACCCATTTCTATCCCGCGCTCTGCAACACCCGTTTCTATCATTAACCCAATGTTGATTTCCTTTAATTCCATTTCTAAATTATCTTTTGTGAAATTTTCCTTTCAAAGTGCTTCCTGTATTGTGAAAAAAAACATAAATAAAAGCTTTAAATATTATTCTTATCCCAATACATCAGTAAACAGGATGACGAAATTCCGGTTGTGGCCTGAAGCAAATAATAGCCGAAAATATATTATGCGTTAAAACCGCTTACCACTTTGTATTTTTCTGAATTTCCGCCGTAGTACAGCAGGCACCTAAGTTCCCACCATAAAAAATATTCCGTTATAATGATGCCCACTACATAATGATCTTCAAAAATAAAAGCAATCTTATCATGGAAAAATCCAAGGTGATACCTTTTATAAAACCAGATTTCATTTTCGGATTTTTTATCGAACATTCCCCAATCCTCAAAAATATGCCTTGAAGATTTACCAAGATATTTATTTATGAGATTTTCTATTTTTTCTGTACTTCCATTCATTCATTATATAGTTTTATAGTATGTCAGCTTTACATTTTCTCACCTTTCTTTAATAAGATTCCCAAATGCGAGCCTTCTCTAATTTATAGCCATAATAGTTTTTAAATAAATGAATTGACTGCCGGTGATTCCTTTTGATAAATAAATATTTTGTTTAAAAATGAGGGCCAATGCAAAATAAACTATTGATTTTTAGGCGAAAATATCCTGCTTTTTTCATATTGACAATAAAATATTAACATAAATACGGGATTTAATGGTTCTTTTTTTTCTAAATTTAAAGAATGCGTGAAAAAATATTTTACAAGCGAACTATATTGATTAAGAGATACTTAATTAAATAAATGCTAATTATAAAGACATTGATATTCGGAATATTGTATGTATAGTCATGCATACGGGAATTAAGATGCTTTATGTTTGCAAAAATTAAATAACAATTACTAATCATTAAAATAATATACCATGAAAAAGCTTTATTGCCTTTTTTTTATTCTTATTTATTTTCAATTTTTTTGTGCACAAAATATTCTTTTAACAAAGTCATATCTTGATGAGCAATACAATAAAATTGATAATTTCAGTAGTAGCAAGGATATAAAAAAAATAGAAGCACTTATTGAATCTTCAAAAAGGATAGACTATAAAAAAGGAGTTATTACAGGGCATTTTAAAATATTATATATCTATTATAAACTTTCAGATTACCAAAAAACGTTGAAATTAATAAAAGATATAGAAGCTTTAGGAATAAGTGATAATGAACAAATCTTTACATTGTATATTTATAAATCATTTGTAAATCAGGCATTAGGCATACGAAAAGAGGAATTTGAAAATATAAAAGACGCTTTAAAATATGCAAAATTAATTGTCAATCCTGATAAAAGGCACCTAAATATGTCAATTGCATATAACAGAACTGCATTATATTATGATTATAAATCACCAGATTCTTTAATTTCCAATCTTAAAAAGGAATTAAAAGAACTTGAACAAATAAGTGAGAGTGATTTAAAGATAAAAAATGAAAAGTACAGTAAAATTGCGCTTAACAATATCAATATAGGCAATTTTTATTTAGGTGTTCATAAGCCACAGAGATTGGACCTTGCAGAGCCATACTACCTTAAAATATATGAATACAGAAAAACACAACCAGAAGTTTTTGAGATGATGGATATGGAGATTTTGAACGGAGTAGGAAGGTTTTATCTTGAAAAAGGAGTATATAAAAAAACTATCACGCTTGCAAGTGAAGTCTTGCAGCGGGAAAAGCTTAAAAAAAATCCTGCTCATAGGTTATTTGCTTACCAACTTCTTGCAGATTCAAATGAAGAATTGAAAAATTCAAAAGAACAGGCAAAATATACTTTGTTATATGCAAAGTTAAATGACAGTCTCAACGAAGCAGCTAAAAGGCAAGTCAGTCATCAGTTCGACACGCTTATAGCAAAAACAAAAGAAAAAAAAGATAAAGAGTACAGTTCAAGGTTAAAATTTATACTCTTAGGGATAGGCTGTTTCATATTATTTTCGAGCCTTATAATTTGGCTTTACTGGAAGCGAAATAATCGAATAATTCATGCCGAATATGAGGGACTGATTAGGAAACTAAGCGCAGAAAGTAAACAAAAAAGTAGTAATGGAGAGTCTATATTAACAAAATCTGTAAGCAATATTACCGATGAAACTACTATACAGCTTCTTGCAAAACTTGCAAAATTTGAAACAAACCACAAGTTTCTGAAAAAAGACATTACTCTGATTTGGCTCTGCAATTACCTTAATACCAACACCAAATACCTCTCTGAACTTATTAAAGTCAATAAGAATCAAAATTTCAATACCTACATCCACTCATTAAGAATAAACTATATTATCCGCAAACTATATGAAAACCCCATTTATCGCGAATACAAAATAAGCTATCTCGCTGAAGAATGCGGATATTCATCTGCACAGGTATTTGCTCTTGCTTTTAAAAAAGAAACAGGTTTTACGCCCTCTTACTTTATTGAAAATTTAAAGAAGGAATCTCTTGAAAAGGACTCTGAAAGAATTTAAAAATAAGTCATCAAGTTCAAAAAAAGAGGAATTTCATCAATAGTGTTATTCTTTAATTAACAGACACAATATTTCTCATAAACTAGCACTATCAACTGCTTAAAAGTAAATATTATAGTGAATAAATTCGGTATTTCTTCAATTATATGTCGATTGATACCCATTAAAATGTTGTAGAATTGCCACAACATTAACAATTTCAGTTCTAACAAATTAATACAGCAAAAAATGAAAAAAACTCTAGTAACCGGAATATTTCTCATGTAGCAATTGTTCTCTCGCAGGTAGGCATTAATACAGCTATTCTAATAACTCCTTTACAAGATCGTCTTCGTATTTAATTTCAATTAATATAGCTTTTGAGCTTTCAGAGGAAAATCGATAATGCCAATAAAATAGAAAATCAGGTGTGTAGGATATAGATTTTTTTCTCCGTATAATAATTAGCTTTTAAAATTTAAAAAAAACATTATTTCACTCATAATAGAGTTAATTTTAATATATTTGAAATAACCAAAAAATAACTAATACTATGAAAGAACAAATAAAAAAACAAAAAATTGTTTCTCTATAGTTTGCGTACATCGATGTCCTTTATTAAGACGTAATTCTTACACTCTTTAACTTAAAGAGAATGAAAAAGATCAGAAAAAATTACAGTTTAGAATGTAGTTACAATTAGAATCTCTAAGTTAACTGAATACATAGTATTATTGTGTATTCCAGTTTATTTGCAATTGTTTCTTTTTAGAGATACAGGTCAATTTGAGTATAGCATATATTAATTACCAATAGAATTATTATTGAATAAATATTATTGATGCAAATAGTTAGAATTGAATTGCAATCCTTGGAAAGAGGGATTTTAACAAACATAAATGCTTATTTCAAAAACGAGAAAAGTCTCATATAGTAAATATTGATTACACATAATATACTAATAAACAAATTCTAACACTCATGAAAAATTTAACATTATTACCAGGACTACTTTTATTGATTACTGCAACATTTTCAGCTCAAGTCGGAGTAAATACAGCAGATCCCAAAACTACAATGGATGTAAGTGCCAAAAGAGATTTGGGAGGAAATATAACCGACAATACTCAAATAATTGGACTTCAGGCACCACGTCTTACCCGTGCAGAACTTACTGCTAATACAGGCACCTATGGTACCAATCAACAGGGAGCGTTGATTTATATTACCGACATCACGGGAGGTACTGCTACAGGGCAGAGAATTAATATTGATTCTGTTGGATATTATTCTTTTGATGGAAGCCTTTGGCAGAAGATTAAAGTGAGTGATATTAATATCTATAACAATAATGGTATACTGACAAGCAATAGAACTTTAACCAATAATGGATTTACACTTAATTTTATTGGAACCGACCAGTCTACAAGTTGGTCAGCTGCTGGAGGAGTTACGCAAAGAGGGTTTGGTACTATCAATAAGAGAGCAAGTGTTATTTTATCATCGGATGATAATAATAGTAATGGAGTGACCTCCAGAATGCAATTGTTTCAGGATCCAGAAAGTGTTGGTCAAATAACGGCAACAAATGATTCACGTGGATTGAATATAGGTTCTACTGGAACTACTACTACTGCACCTATTACTTTTATTACAAGTGTAGGAAGTAATGCGAATGGTACGGAAAAGATGAGAATTAATGGAGATGGGAATGTTGCTATTAATATTTCTTCTCCTACTGAAAGATTTGATGTTAACGGAAATACTCGCTTAAGAAATCTTCCATTGAACGGAACAGCTAATGCAATTTATACGCAAAGTGGAGGTACGGCCTCTACCACTCAAGATCAAACCTTTACAGCGACTAGAACTGTTGTTGCGGATAATAATGGAGTTTTAGGATATGTAAATTCTTTACCCTCAGATGCAGGAACATCTAGAGCGCTTCTAATTACAAATGCACCAGGGACACAAAATGTAGGAAGTCAGTTTACTCCTAATGCGGCCATCGGTCAATTTACTAATGAGAGTCTTGATATATATAATGCATGGAATAATAATGTTTTTACAGTTCCTGCAAATATGGGAGGTGTTTACATAATAGTTATGCAAAATTCTAATACCCATGTTAGCACCGGAACGGCAACACCTACCTGGCATACCGCAGCTTATTACGAAAAAAGTACTGATGGTGGAACAAGCTGGAATACAATGATTAAACATACCTATGCTGACCTGGCTGGTACAATTGTAGATAATGGCAATACATTATACTGGACAGGCTTCCTGAATGTGGGAGATCAAGTAAGAGTTCGTTTCAGTTGTAATGCTACAACAAACAATATAGTGAATTATGGAGGACTTTCTATAACAAAACTGGCCCAATAATATAATACATTTTTTAGTTGATATACAATCTTACACAAGATTAAAGTCTATGTATATAATAACTGGATAATTCACAAAAGTATATAAAGACATTTCCAGTCTGGAGTTGCTAACTTTGTTAGGAACTCCACTACGGTCATTGATCTGTTTGACAGAAAAGTTATAGGCTGGTCATTGAGTGAAACGATGAAAGCCCAAAATACAAGTATTGCAGCCTTGAAAATGGCGAGGCTTCACCGTCCTTTACAAGATCAGGACAATTTAATTTTCCATTCGGACAGGGGGATACAGTATGCGTGCACAGAATTTACGTCAATGGTCGGAAAAAACATTACCCGAAGTATGAGCGGAAAAGGAAATTGCTATGACAATGCTGTATCGGAGAGTTTCTTTAAAACTCTGAAAACCGAACTTGTCTATCAAAATAAATATGAAACTAGAGACCATGCCAAAAACTGTGTTTGAATATATAGAAACATTTTACAACACTCAGAGAAGGCATTCTGCCTTAGGAAATTTAACCATAAGAGAGTATCAAAATTTAATATCTAATCAATCTAAAAATGTAGCATAAAGAGTATATAAGTTTTGTCTCAAAAATAGTTGCAAGTTCAGACGATCCATTTTAACCAGTGTAATAAGTGAAAAATAAATAATACAATTATAAAAATTATAAAAAACATAATTAACAATAAATGAAAAAGATTACAACAACTTTTACTCTCATTATCAGTATGGCTGCATTCAGCCAGGTGGGTATCAAAACAGCCAATCCACACACAAGCTCAGACTTGGAGCTTGGTTCAACTAACAAAACGTTGTACCTGAACAGAGTAACCAACCCTGCAGCTGATATTGCCAGTCCACAGCCGGGGATGATTCTTTTTGATACAACGAATAAGTGTCTAAGAGCTTATCAGGGAACTCCTGCGGCATGGTCAGGATGTCTGGATGGCTCCAACGGCGTAGTTACAGGTATCATTACATCACTTTTGTGTAATTCTGCAAAAGCCACCCCTGCAGCTGCGACCAATGGAAGTGCTTATAATGGACCGATTGAAGTACCGTATACAGGTGGAAATGGCGGATATTTTGCAGCCCAAAGTATTGCTTCTACAGGTGTGACAGGGCTTACTGCAACATTACCTGCGGGGGTATTTGCCACTGGTAACGGTACTCTTACCTTTACGGTAACCGGTACACCTACTTCAACAGGCAATGCCTTATTCGCTATCACGATAGGCGGGCAGAGCTGTACTGTTTCTTTACCGGTAAACGCGAGCACTACGGGAGTTTTGCCGGGAACCGTGGCATTGGTACAAAACAGCCGTTACTGGATAGCATCTGTATATGACAATGATTATATGCCTTATACCGCTCCTACAGGCCCTGCAACAACAGCAAGACCTGTAAATGCTGACGGAACTACGGAACTTTTAGTAGATGCGCAGGGAAGCATCACCACTACAGGTATTACCGTGTATATCCCGACAACGGTAACAGGAGTCGGAGGTACTGTGGCAGCATATAGTAATACCATCACTATACCTGCGAATTTTACCGAAGACGGAATCTCCAGACAGTTGGAATTATCGTGGGCTTCCCAGTCCATTACTACCAGCAGCCCCGCTTTAGTAGCTACCATAAAAGCAATTGGCGGAACATTGAATGCTAGGAAACTGGACATCAATGCGGGTATCGGTAATAATTATCTGGGAGTATTGATGGGTACTTTTGTTTATCCTTACAATGCAGCAGGTACATTGACTAATTATGAAGTACGAGACATCCCAGGTATACCAGACAGAATGTTTGGACAGATAGACAATGCGGGCAAATATCAGCACAACTTCCTTTATTTACCCGTACAGGCAGAGGATGGTAAAATCTGGCTGAACAACAACCTCGGGGCAAACTACACCAATATAGATCACCCAAGCTTTAACCTTACCCAACAGGCAACAAGCACAACGGATGTAAATGCTATGGGTTCTCTTCTTCAATGGGGTAGAAAAGCAGATGGACATGAACTTATGGAAAGAAATATTAGCGGTTCAAGTTATGGGACTTTTAAATACGGAGTTGTATATGGACAAGTAGCAACTTGGAGTCCTACCTATCCTTATAGGATATTTTCAACACCAAATCATGTTCCCTCTGAATGGACATCGATCACTGTACCACCAGCAGGAAACAGATGGCTGCCTTCTTCTCCCAACAACCCGTGCCCTCAAGGTTTCAAAGTACCCGTAAAGGCAGAATGGGATGCAGAAATTACTGCAGCTGGCAGTGGTGGCATATATTCAGCAACTAAAAAACTAAAATTAACTTATGCCGGAGAAGGCTTTGATGATGCAGTAATATTTAACCCAACTGTCCCTGTCTATTCGGTTGCAGACGGTTATAATGGTACTCAGACATACACTTTAATGAATAATTCCGTTGTCGGACCTAATATAGGTAATGCTGAAGTAGATAAGGCTAAATCAGTACGTTGTATTCAAGAATAATATATAGTAAAGCCATCTGTCACTAAGGCAGATGGTTTATCAACCCGTTTTTTAAATAAATGAAACCGGTCTATTAAATATCAATTAAATATAAAAACATGAATAGATATATAACAGGATTATTTTTTATGATGAGCGTAATGATATTCTCGCAGGTGGGAATCAACACAAATAATCCAAATTTAAATTCTGATCTGGAGCTGGCCTCCATGAATAAAGCTCTCTATTTAAACAGAGTTGCAAACCCGGAAAATGATATTCTTAATCCTCAGTTAGGAATGATGCTCTATGATATCACAATGAATTGTGTCAGAGTGTATAAGGGAGACCCGGCTGCATGGTCAGGCTGTCTTAGGGGTACTGCTGTTCCAGGAACAGTTGCTTCATTAACATGTGGTTCGGTAGCCTTTTCACCTGCCGATGCTACTAAAGGAGCTCCTTATACGGGACAGTTGACAGTGCCTTATACAGGAGGTAATAGTGGTACTTATGGTGCACAGTCATTTATCGTGAACGGTCTTACTTTTACATTGCCGGCGGGCAACTTCAATAATGGTTCTGGTAATTTACTTTACAGTATAAGTGGTACTCCCGCTGTTGAAGGTACAACAACAGTATCAATTACTGTAAGTGATAAAAGCTGTACAAATGCTGGAAGTCTGATTATAGATGCAGGATCATAAATATAATTGCATTACGATCTTTAACTATTACAAGATTAGCTCAATAAATATAAAAAATTGATTTGATAGCAAATAGTAATGATTCTTTTGTCTTGATGAAATTAAGTTTTCAGAAAAGGATTATTAAAAATGATAAAAAATTTCGGCACATGGATGATCGGTCTGTAGGATTAATAGTTCACGATATTTTGATTTATAAAATATTATTTTATATCTTTAACACAGCCACATCATAAAAACAAATACCATGAATCAAACAATTTCAAATGAGGAATTTTACGCGGCTTTAGAACAACTTCCAAAACCGCATTATCCTTTCCCTGATTTTATTCATCCTGATTTTCATCAACAACGAGAGGAATATTATACTTGGATTGATACAGAATATATTATCCACAGTAAGGAAGCACGTGAAAAACACAAACAACATCAACTAACTGATATTGCATCTCGAGGTTGCCCTTTCCTAAAGACAATTGCTGAATTACGTCCCTTAGCCAATTACACAGCTAATGGAGCAATGATGGATGATTACTTTGACCGTTGTTCTCGTGAGGAAATGTATAAAATAACTAATCGTATAATGGCATTGGTAACTGGTGAAAATCCAGTAGAGCCTAGTGAAAATGGTATATTTCACTTATTTTGGGTCTTAAAACAAGATGCCGTTAAATGTGGAATTCCAGAACATATTTACAAGAGATTTACAAAATCAATGAAAGATGTATTTATGGGCTATGCAGAAGAAAAGGTATATTACCGAACCAACACAATACCTCCACTATCTATGTATCTGCTTATCCGAGAGGAAACAAGTGGTGTTAAGCCTTATTGCTATTATGTCGCTCTACAAAAAGAATATCGCAATATACCTAATGATGTTTTTGATCATCCTTTTATTAAACGCATATACGCACTTTCTTCTTTAATGATAGGTATACACAACGATATTATTTCGTTACCAAAAGAACTCAGCCGTGAAGGAGATACCATGAATCTTGTAAAAGTACTACAACAAGAAAAAAAAATATCATTAACACAGGCTTATATGGAAGCTCTTGAACTACATAATATTTATTTAGAAGAGTTTTTATTATTACAAAAAAACCTTCCCACTTTTGATAATCACCAAGAACTTATTTATGATTATGTTCAGGACTTGGGTATTATGATTGCAGGTGTTTACGCATGGCATACAAACGACACATTCCGCTATTTAAATAATGGTTATGTGGAAGGAGAATATCCCAGCTAAAGTTAGTTTTTTACTAAATAACTAATAATTTAAGAGCCTGATTATTAATTTGCATAAAATCAGGCTCTTTTTTTTTCACGTTTCTCGCTAAAAATTGTGAAAAAATATTATTTTGAAAAATAGCCCAAACGAATATTTTAGGTATATAAATAATAATGAACTTGCAACTATTTTTGAGACAATGACAGATTTTAAATATTTAGAAAAGTATTTTCATAAATATTTGATTGGCGAGTATGGGGCGTCAAAACATACAATTAGGGCATATAGAGATAGCTTTGCGTTATTGTTGTCTTTTATGTATAAGGTTAAATTTATAGATGCTGATAAAATTGAACTTAAGAATATTAGTAAAGATGTAATACTGGATTTTTTGTCATGGCTTGAGTATGAACATAATAATAATGTAGCAACAAGAAATCAGCGTTGTGCAGCTATTCGATCCTTTTTTTAATTCTTAATGTATGAAGAACCAACTAGGATAGGAGAATGGCAAAATATCCGATCAATTAAATTAAAGAAAACAATCATCTGCGGGAGTTACATATATATTAAAAAAGTATGCTAATGCAGCTAGATTTGTTGATCTTGAAATTATTCCCGAAGTAATTAGCCCACACACTTTAAGACATTCACGAGCGATGCATCTTGCTGAAGCGGGGCTAAGTTTATTTTGGATAAGAGATTTTCTTGGTCACTCGAGTATACAAACCACAGATAGATATACTCGAACCAATTCGAAACAGATAAGAAAAGCTTTAGAATCTGTTTATGAGGATGTATTACCTCAAATTAATAATGAACGTTCATGGGAGAAAAATTCTGCATTAAAAGAATTCCTTAAAGGTTTGAGGTAATTTTAATAGTGTAATCAAAAGTCTAAGTACAAAGCTAATAGCCTAACTAATTGATTTGTTAATATTTATTTTTTAGACTTTTGATTATATTTAAGTTTTGATAACAGACTTTATCAAAAGCTTTTGATAAATTTCACGATAAAAATGGGAATTTAAAAAAGAGATTACCTGAAAAAGGAGATTTCATTAGGATTGATATTCCAGGGCCGGGCAATTTTGAAGCAAGAGGGTTTGATTGGGTCGAGATAACAGATATGTATGAAAATTTATCTGCTAATGATGAAATTTTGGAGCAGCTGATTATTGAGTGTAAACCATCGGGGATACCGGGTAAAATAAATACGCACACCGCACACTTTTACACGGGAGATGCAAGCTCTACCTTTATTGTGTCACGAGGGAAAGACTTTATAAAAGCAGGTATTTACGGACGTAACGAGACACCGAATATGGATGCTCAGATCGCAGACAAAGCAAGGAATTTAGCTATTGCCCTTGGAGGAATGGTGGGAATTTCAAAAATTCAATGGAAAATTTTGACAGATGGGTTAGTTGAGTTTCGATCTTGGTGATATATAGATTTTGAAATCATATTAATTCTTCTAAAGAAAGTAATAATTACTATCTAAAAAAAATGTTAGAGGGATTCTATTCTTTCTTATCATATAAATAGCTGAAGAGTAAAATTTAATAAAATTTATGAATCGATTATGATCATTGTCATAGGATTTGCCTTACTGAGCTTGTAGCTTTGATACACCAAATTAAAATATGTTATATGAAAGCAATAATCTCTTTAGCTCTTCTTCTCGGGCTTTTGGCAATCAGTTGTAAAAAAGAAGTACAAACAGCACCACCAATTACTGCTGATACATCTGCTATAGATTCAATGAATATAAATTCCACTCGGCCAGATACAGCAGGTACTAAATCAAGAAATCCAAATGATAGTGTTGCCACTATTAAGATGAAGGATTCAGCTGGAGTGAGCTCTAAATAGGGACACGTATCATTTAACTTATTACAGAATAATAGAATAACTAAAAGTATTATTAATTATGTTTCACACTGTTTCTACGGTGTGCAGGTATTGTATTGTCTAAACATTAAAAATAAACCGACTGTAGTCTGATACTAGTCAAGGACTGCGGTACATCACTAAATATTAATTTCAAAAAGTAAAATTTATGAACACTAGAAATTCAAACAACAGAAGTTCAGGCAGAAATTCATCAGATGATGACCAATCAATGCTTGAGGAAGCGTACCAATTAGGTTATGAGCATGGTTATAACGACGGAAGTGAGGATGAGGAGTACGATGATGATTTCTCAGATTTTGAAGACTATTTCGATGAGGAAGGAGGGAATGATGACGAAGATTATGATGACGAAGATTATGATGACGATGAGGATTATGACGACGATGATGATTATGATGATGACGACGATGACGACGACGATAATAGGGGCAGAGGTTCAAGAGGCGGAAGCAGAGGTTCAAGAGGTGGTAGTCAAAACAGGGATAGTCAGGGAAGATTTAGTTCTGGTAGTAGAGGAAGTTCTGGCAGTAGCTCTCGTGGAGGATCTCGTTCAGGTTCTGGATCAAGGTCAGGAGGAAGCGGAAGATCTTCCGGATCTGGGTCAGGATCAAGATCAAATTCAGGATCAGGAAGATCAGGATCAAACAGTGGAGGAAGCTCAAGAAACTCCAATTCAAGATCGGGCGGAAACAGTGGTTCAGGAAGAGGGCGTAGTTCAAGCTCCGGTTCAGGAAATAGCCGTGGATCAAACTCCAGTTCAGGAAGCGGTCGTAGCTCTAATTCTAACTCCGGGTCAGGAGGTAGCAACAGAGGTTCTAATTCAGGAGGGGGAACATCAAAAAGAGGTTTTGCTTCAATGAGTAAATCTGAACGTACAAGAATAGCCAGAATGGGAGGTCAGGCTTCTCATGGTGGTGGAAGATCTTCAGGATCCGGCAGATCCGGATTCGGAGGCAGACGTAATTCATAATTCTTTTTAGGCTGTCTCTGTGAAATAGGGGCAGCCTTTTAACCTTTTAAATCCCATTATCTTATGGCAACTAAAACAACAGAAAACACGACAACCGGTGCTGCTGACAAAAAAATGACAGTAGAGAATGCTACAGTAAAACAAAGTGAGATGAAAAATGCTCCGCTGCATAAATTTTTTGTAGATGCACTAAAAGACATTTATTACGCTGAGCATAAATTAGTAGATGCGTTGCAGACTATGCATGACGCAGCAACAACCGAAGAGCTTAAAGATGCTTTTGAGGATCATCAGTTACAGACTAAAAAGCATATAAGCCGCTTGGAGAAAGTTTTTAAACTCATTAATGAGAGTCCAGAGCAGAAAAAATGTGAAGCAATGGATGGATTGATTAAGGAAGGCGAAGAAATCATTAAATCTACGGAAGAAGGCACGATGACAAGAGATGCAGCTCTGATAATCGCGGCGCAGAAGGTAGAACATTACGAGATCGCAAGCTATGGAGGCTTAACGCAACTTGCTATTACTATGGGACACGATAAGGCTGCTGAGCTGTTAGAAAAAACACTGCAGGAGGAAGAAGATACAGATTACAACCTTACGGAGATTGCAGAGACTAACATTAATTTTGATGCCCAGCAGGAAGATTAAACATATAAAATTTAAACAAGCCATACACTATCAGCTGTATGGCTTGTTTTCAATAATATAAAGTAGCTTTCATTTAAAGAATAAACACTAACCTAATTTCGTTAATACATTAATGAAATACAGATCAATTTTAAGTTCGTAAAATCTATATTATAAAGTATCATGGAATTTAACAAGATCCTTTTGGAACAAATCAATGAAGAATTTATGAGTTGTGATCAAACCATTTCCATTGCAGAAAGTGTTACCGCTGGTGCGATGCAGCTTGCGTTTTCGGAAATGACTAATTCAAAATTATTTTATAAAGGCGGTATCACGGTACATACTCCTGATAAAATAGTGAAGCTTTTGAAGGTCGAGGCTTCTGAGATCAAAAATTCTAATTGTGTATCCAGCCTTATTGCTGACAAGTTGGGACTGTATGCATCCACAATGTTTGAAAGTGATTGGTGTATTGCTACATCCGGATACTGTACACCGGAAAGACATTCGGTATTTGAAATTTATGTCTATTACTCGATTCTGTATAAAAAACAGATTGTTTTTTCAGATAAAATAGAGTTCAATAATTATAAAAATAAACTTAGCCCTCTTTCTGTAAAGTTATATTACACGGAAGAGATTTTACGAAAATTTCTAAGCCAGTTGAAACTGACTCTTATCCTAAACAGTAGAGAAACTAACGACAGATCAACATTATAAAAAGAAGAAATAAGTATAAAAATCCAAGCCTGACTTTTAACTTACACCCTTTGCAAGACAGCCTTCAATTTTAAAGAATATGGTCTTAGAAGTTCAATCCATATCAATTTATTTTAAAATTGTATTTTAAATGGACCTTCAAAATAGGTTTCATACGTATCCAGGAGATTTCCTTCCTGATCATAAACTCCAAGTTTTAGATTTTGTTTTGACAGTGTTATCTGTTTTTCGGGAAAGCTTATGTTAATGGTTCCTTTCACAATTTTGTCACGTTCGACTATTATTTTACTGGAAGCGCTGAAGGTAATTTCACCATTTGCTGGTTCTAATATTCGAATACTGACTACTTTTTTGTCATTTGTTTTATTTAGAAAAGTAAAGTTATAAGTATTGGTAATTTTTCCGTCCCGCACGAAAAAGGTACTGCCTGCGGGTTTAATAAATTTGGCTTCCATATCGGCACGGTTGTAAAGAAGATATCCCAATAAAAATTGTAAAGCAACTAAAAGAATAACAAAACCTTTCATTCGTGCATTAAATTTAACAGGCTTACCGGTCTCTATTTCCTTTTCTGAAGCATATCGTATTAGACCTCTTGGTAATCCTACCTTATCCATTACTTCGTCACATGCATCAATGCAAGCTGTACAGTTGACACATTCAAGCTGCTGACCATCTCTGATATCAATCCCTGTGGGGCAGACCACAACGCATTGATAACAATCAATACAGTCGCCTTTTCCCGCAGCTCTCCTGTCTTCACCCTTTCTCCATTTTGCTCTGTTCTCCCCTCTGTTGAAATCATAGAAAACATTAATCGTTTCTTTATCTATCAGTACTGCCTGTAATCTTCCATAAGGGCAAACCAATGTGCATACCTGTTCCCTAAACCATGCAAAAACAAAATAAAATGCAGCCGATAAGAGAATCATAACTATGAAATTGGTCGGATGTTCAAAAGGTCCCTCCTGAACGATCCTGAAAACCTCCTTATATCCCACAATATACATAAACATAAAATGGGTGAAAATCAAAGAAAGTAAAATGAAGATGAACCATTTCAAGCTTCTTTTCCCTATTTTTTCAGCATTCCACTCCTGACGGTCAAGCTTCATCTGTCTGTTTCTATCACCTTCTATAGCATATTCAATTTTTCTGAAAACGTTTTCCAGAAAGATCGTCTGAGGACAGATCCATCCACAGAATATTCTCCCAAATGCAATTGTAAATATAATAATGCATATTAATGATACGATAGCGCCCAAAGTGAGTATGAAAAAATCTTGAGGGTAAAAGGGCTGACCGGCAATAAAAATCTGACGGTTAAAAACATCAAATTGTAATGAGGGGTTACCATTTATCGTGATAAATGGGAATGTAAAATAAAATAGCAGTAAACAAAAGGCTACTAAATTCCTGTAATTGGTATATCTGCCTTTAGGCTTTTTGGGAAATACCCACTTTCTTTTACCGGATTGTTCCATTGTACCAATTGAATCCCTGTAAGTTTCCGGCTCTAATACCTGTCCCTCGCCGCCTTTAAAATTTGATTTATTATGATCTTTCATGTGCTATTTTTTATTTGATTACGGCTGAAATAAATGTTCACCAATGTTGAGGTAATTGTCGGCTATTAAATTTCATTGTCAATTTTTTTTAAATTCGACATTGCAGGTCCGTTGAGCAATTTGCCTTCAATATCAAAACGTGATCCGTGGTACGGACAGTCCCAAGAAACTTCGGAAGGATTCCATGCCACATTACAGCCCGTATGAGGACATATGGGGCTTAGCAGATGCAATTCATCTTTATCATCGCGATAAGCAGCATACGTATTGCCGTCATGCTTGATTATTCTTCCCTCACCACTGCTTATCTCATTGAGTTCAGTAATTTTATCTGCCGCAAATTTATCTTTTACAAAATGGATAGAAGCATTGACCACTTCATCGAGAATGTTTCCTGCGCTAACTATAGGCTTGATACGTGCAGGAGATAGGAGTTTAGCTAACTCTGTTATTTTATTCTCCATTAAATCGGGAATAATCAGTGACGTCATCGATCCGAAAGTCATTCCATTACCTGTGAAACCTGTAGAAATATAGATATTGTCTTCACCCGGCATTTTTCCAATATAGGGTAAGCCATCTGCAGACTGATAATATTGAGATGACCATTTTGCCGTAACTTCTTTATACTTAAAATTGTTATCTACATATTCCATGAGATCTTCAAAATGTTTTTCGGTATCATTTTCATCACCAGTTTTATGGTCGAAACCTCCAACAATTAGGAAGTAATTATTGTCTGACTTATGATAACGGGCATAGTGATATGGATTATAAAGATCGGCAGTCTGCGCCATTGATTTTACAGGGTTGGCAAGCTTCAGGGTAACCGAATAACTTCTATAAGGAGCCAAAAGAACACTGAAACGGTTGTTTCCTGGGGGAATATGGGTAGCCCAAACTAAATTTCTTGCCGTGAATATTGTATGATCGTTAGTTGTAACCTTAACGATTCCGTCTTTATTTTTTAAGTCTGTAACTTGTGCTCCTGTTACAATTGCTCCGCCTTGTTTAATATATTCTTTGAGTAACTTATTGATATATCTGAGCGGGTGAAATTGTGCCTGACTTTTAATTTCAATGGCTTTTTCAAATTTCAGGGTAAATGGAATGCTGAAAACCTGTTGAGTATCTATTCCTACTTGATGATGGGCTTCTAAGATATCATCCAACTTTTTAGATTGCTTTTCATCAGTACTGAAAAGATAATAACTACATTCGTTAAAGTCACAAGAGATATGGTATTGCAGAATATTATGCTTGATATACCGCACTGTTTCTTTTGCGGAATTGGCTAGTAATACCGCTGAGCTTTCCCCAAAATTTTTAATGATTTCGTCGTAAGATGAATCAAAAAAATTATTGATATGTGCAGTAGTTCCACCGGTTGTTCCAAATCCAGGATTTTCTTTTTCAATGAGAAGACAATTACGACCTCTATTCTGAAGTTCCTTTGCTAAAGTCACTCCTGTTATTCCTGCACCAACAATGATGGTGTCAAAATCATTCGCTGTATAAGTTTGTAACGCTTCTTGCTCTATGTTATACTGCCATAAGCTTTTATTATTACCGTCTCTGTTCATAATAATTTTTTTTAGTGATTGGTGTAACAGAAAAGTGCCGGCATACTTTTAATGAACCGACACCCAGGTGTAAATAATTATCTTTTTTTAGTAAAGGCTCCATAAATGATCAGAACAATAATGGCTCCTAGAACAGAGATTCCTATAGTTCCCAGATCCCAGGGATTTCCATCATCCCCAATTCCGAGTACCCCTGCAATAAAACCTCCTACCAATGCGCCCACTATTCCAAGAATAATGGTTATAATCCATCCGCCGCCTTGATTTCCAGGCATTAAAAACTTGGCGATTGCCCCTACTATTAATCCAAAAAGGATCCATGCTAAAATTCCCATAATATATTTTTTTGTGATAGTAATGTGGTTTGTGTTAGCAGGCAGAGAACCAAATGTATACCAATCAGATCCATCAACAGCAGCGGAAAATTAATAATTATTATACTATGATTATGGTCATAAATGATGTGAATTATAGCGGAAACTTTCCAATTTTCAAAGAATTATAAAAACTTTTAAATAATAGAATTTAATGACGGTAAGAAGCACCGATGAAATAATGTTTTGCTGCGGTATCTTGTATTCCATAATTAATTCCGATATCTAATTTAAAGTCTTTGACAACTTCCATTTGAATTGCAGCATTAATAAAATTGGAAAGCTCATGGGCTTTAAAATTATAGGTGTAATAAGTTTCAGCTATCCAGTCTATTCCTTTTGATAATGGATGACTAATTGTCAATGTTTGCAGGAATTCAGTATGCATTTCCGGTTGATCAAGATCCTTGAGTCTATCCACTTCCACCTGTAGACCCAATTTCCATTTTCCAGGTAACTTATAGGACATAGGTACAATTAGTCCACCTTCCAGGCAGCTCTCTTGGTTATATTTTGAAGTAGGCAATTTGACGTAGGGCAGGATGGCCAGAGCAAAGTCACCATGGTCGTTTCCTATTATATTCTGTTTAATCCTGAATGTTATATCACCGATTCCGTCAGTTTTTACTACAGAATTTGAAACTAAGTCTGTTTCCTTTTGCCGACCGTAGGTTTGAAAACCAATCTGTATGGCTGTGCCTCCCGTGATTCCAATTTTTAAGTTGGCCTGATTGATCAGTAATGTGCTTGTTTCCAGTAAATCTGATTTTTCTTTTATCAGCCGTACTATATCTGTTTCATATTGAATATGCCCAGCATCGATCGTGTAGGGAGATTCTGTAACATCGGGACGGTCAGTTTCCATTTCCCTCATATGCTCCTTTGGTACAGGATGAAAAAGTGAATAGTTCAGATGCTTTTGCTGTGCAAGGCACACCGCTGGCAGACATACAACACTAAACGTTAACTTTAAAAAAAAGTGAAAATTATTCATGGTTTTTATTTTAAGTTTTTGAAACTAAATCGTCGAATCTTTCACCGTTTTATCAGGAGTTTTTTCAGCAGTTATTATGTTTTTCGAGTCTTCTTTAGATACTATTTGCGGGCTCCATTTTGCATGTTTTGAAGGTTTAAGTTGATGCCCCATTTTTTTAGCATAGACCTTAGTAAATTCTGCACCAAAGAAAATAATCTGACAGGTATAATTAATCCACAACAACAGTAAAATAACAGTCCCGGCAGTACCAAACGCAGAACTGGGATTGAACGTTTCAAAATAAAAAGTGAGGATATACTTTCCAAGTGTAAACAGTGCAGCAGTTACTGCAGCTCCAACCCACACTGATTTCCATTGTAACTCAACATCCGGCAGAATTTTGAACATGGCTGCGAAAAGAAACAGTGTAACAAGAAAGCCTACAACAATATTAATAATATTCACCAAAACCAGGGTTTCCAATCCGAAACGGTGGATAACCCAATCGTTAGCAAGACCGATGAAAGAACTTAGCAGCAAGGTAATGAGCATAAGAAATGCAATGACAATAATCATCCCCAGAGAATTCGCACGGTCGAGAAGATATTTTTCCCAAGCCTTTTTAGGAGTTGCCACGATATCCCACAGCTTATTGAGGGATTTTTGAAATTGGAAGAAAAGTGAAGTTGCCCCAAAAACAAGCGTAACGATTCCAATGATTTTCATAACGATGTTCTTTTTATCCACCATGCCGGCTACGACCATTTCTTCAAGACTCTTACCAACATCTTTCCCCATCATGCTCCCGATAAGTTTAGTGATTTCTCCCCGTACCGCTTCTTCACCAAAGAATATACCCGTGAGCCATATAACTATAATTAAGAGTCCAGGAATTGAAAAAATGGCGGTATAGGCTAAGCTGGCAGCCTCGGTTCCCAGATCCCGTGCACTCCAGTCCTTGTATGTACCTTTAAGTATTTCCCAAAAATTATTAATTGCTTTCATGATGTATAGTATTACCGGTAAAAATCAGGTATATAATTTTTACTTAATATTGTGAAACTAACAGAATCATAAGGTTATTACTTGGATATCACTTCCGATTCTTAAATTAGTCTGTGAAAATTATGATAGAGCTTGCTAGATACGAAACAGATTATTCATCTTTCTTTTTATAATGTTCGATGTTATTGAACTGATGGTAAGAAATGCGCAGCTGTCTCAACTGTTCCGCAATTATCTTTGAACTTTCGCTGCAAAGATCACCGCTTTTTAATGCATTATCGTATGCTTCAATGGCATGTTTTTCACCAAAAACTACATTCTCCAAGGTTTCTTTATCACTATTACTTGTCGGTATGGAATTTTTAATATCGATCCACGTCCGGTGTAGACTACCAGCCAATGATGATGTTTCTTCATCAGGATTTCCACCTCTTTCAGTAATGAGATTAATAATTTCATTCTTCATTATTTTTGACTGAGAGATCATTTTATCATATTCACCCTTTAGATCAGAATAGCTTTCCCAAACTTTTCCTTCTACGCTTTCAAAACCTTTAATTCTGTCATTGGTAATATGAAGTAATTCATTAAGTGCTGAAATTGTTTTATTATTTTCCATACTGAATATTTTTGAATGATTGAACAATAAATATGCCTATACTGTTTATTTTGTGGTATGTTAAGGCTTTATTTTTATAAAATTCGCAAACGGATAATGTGTGAATCTATTAAATCTGAGATTTAATTATTTGAACAGCAGTTTATTAATTATTGTCATACATAAAAAGTGTTATTTTTAAAAACATAGTAGTAAAATGTTAATAATCATTTGCTGTATACTGAAGTATTTATAAGTCTTATTCCTATATTTTACATGGTAAAAAAATTACCCCTGCGAGCAGGGGTAATGAGTCTTACTTAATTTTATCATAGATAAATTTGGTAACTATTGCACCGAAAATATAGTATCCGACGGTCATGAATTTCTTTTTATTATTCTCTGCTACAGGATGATCATTCAAACCCATTTTTTGAGGAAGAACAATGGCTCCTATTCCGGCTGCAATTCCGCTTGCGAAATTATGATTTGTTGCTGTGGTTCCATAGTAAATAGCGTTGCTCACAATGTCACCAGCTAAAGTTGCTGCATACAATTTATCAGGATCAGAAATTTCAAGTGCCGTAGAATCGGTTACTTTTTTTAACGCTTCTTCGCCCACCTCATTGATATGGGGTACGTTGTCAAAATTTTTTCTGACGATTTCGTGGAGTAGGTTAAGTGCGATGGCTCCGCCCAAACCTGCTAACATTTTCTTAAGCATAATATGTATTTTAAAAGTTAATTTTTATTATTCTGACCATTTTTGCCAGGTTGCAAAATCATTCTTATAGAAGGATTATTGGTTATAAATAATCTGAACCATTCCAAGGCAAGCCTTACTCTGTTTCTAAAGCCTGTCAATGGAATGATATGTATAAAAAGCCAGGTAAGCCATGCGAAAAAACCTGTATAAGAGAATTTAGGCAGATCAACCACGGCTTTGTATTTTGAAATAATGGCCATGCTGCCTTTGTCTTTATACACAAAAGATTGTAAAGGTTTCTGATTATGGAGTTTTATAAAATTTTTAGCGGCTAATTTTGCTTGTTGAATAGCAACCTGAGCAAGCTGAGGATGTCCTTTAGGATAATTTTTATCCGTTAACTGCAAACAGATATCTCCTAATGCCCAGACATTATTAAACCCTAAAACTCTGTTGTATTCATCAACTAATAATCTTCTTCCTTTACCTATACTCGTTTCGGGAATACCCAATACTTCACGACCGACTACCCCGGAGGTCCAGATGAGTGTTTCTGTTTTTATTTTTCTTCCATCTGATAGTATAACATTTCCCTCAACGTAATCTTTTACTGAAACGTTCAGAAGAATATTAACGCCGAGTCTTTTTAAATTATCATATGCGGTTTTTTTTGCAGCATCGCTCATAGGAGCTAACAATGATGGGAGCGCATCGATCAGATAAAGATGGGAGAGATTAAGTGCAATTTCAGGATATTCCTTTTCTGCGACAAAAGCACCCATCTCTGCGATCATCCCTGCCAGTTCAACTCCGGTCGGTCCACCCCCTGCAATCACGATATTCTGTAACCTTTCTGCTTTATTCTCATCTTGATTTCTTGAAGCTTTTTCAAGGTTTAGCAGTAAGTGATTCTTAATATATAAGGCTTCATTAATGGTTTTCATAGGCAACGCACACTCTTGTACATGATCTAGCCCAAAAAAATTAGTTTCGGTTCCCAGCGCAAAAATCGCATGATCATATGTTATTGAGCCGGTATCTGTCTCAATGATCTGAAGTTCTGTATTAATGGATGTAAAACTTCCCATATGATACTGAACATTTATATAATCTGAGAATAACTTTCTGAATGGATAGCTGATGTGTGAAGGTTCAATAAATGCAGTAGCTACCTGATAAATTAACGGAGGAAAGAAATGGTAATTATTTTGGTCAACCAATGTAATAATGAAATCATTAGATTTAGCAATAGTTTTGATGAAATTAATACCTGCAAAACCTCCTCCTATGATGACGATATGTTTTTTCATAAAAGAATATTTTTATGATTGGTGTAATAAAATGTAATCAATAATAAGACCAATTTCCCCGATAAATGGTTTTGTGGTACTTTTTATAAAATACATAAATATCAATAATCATAATTTAAAATTTATAAACCGATTGATTCTAAATATTTACATTTGCTAAAATCACTATTATATTCTTGGATGTAAAAATTTGGATGAATGTATAATATATTCTAAGAAATGCACATCTGGCAAAATACATGTTCTATTTGTTACTGAATCGAAAAAAAGTAAACATGAGAAAAGAAGAACAATTTCAACAGACTTTATTACGAAAAACAGTCGTAATAACAGGCTCTAGCAGTGGAGTACGAAGAACTGCTGCAGAAGATTTTGCTTTGGAAGGATCACTGCTTCGTAAATCCATAGCTACTTTCGGGTTTCCAACCAGAAGAATACTTGCTTTACCAATATTATCTACTAATAAGTTTTTACTTTTGTAGTAGCATTTGTTTTAATTGCTATTGGATTTGTAGGACTTAGCATGCATACACCCATCTGATTGTTAATCTATTTATTCTTTACTCGATGGTTCGTTTTAAATGTAAATTAAATATTTAACAAAATAAACCAGTAAAAAGGCAGCTAAGGTATATCAGTCATCCATTTCTTTACCCAGCCAAAAGACTACGGCATAAACGGTTTCCTCCCTGAAGGTGCCCTCCAATTATTCCGTTTCCTTTTGGCTTTTCCCCCTGTCCGCTAAGATTATCTGCTTTCTTTTTTCCGGTTTTTCTTTTGAAAAATATTCAGCGAAGCCTGAAAGGCTTTTAGGGGATGGATCGGAGAAAAGATTAACAAAAATCAAAATGTACAATCTTTAAAAACCTACGATTATGAACATCATCGGAAGACTGACAAGGAATGCGGAAGTACGCAAACTGTCAAATGAAAAACAGGTAGTTAATTTTTCAATTGCTACAAACGACAACTATCGTAATAAGCAGGGCGAACGAATTGAACAGATCACCTATTTTGAATGTGCCTATTGGAAATCTCCAAAGGTGGCTGACTTTTTAACAAAAGGCACTTTAGTAGAGCTAAGCGGTAGAGCCTACACATCTGCATGGTTGGGGAAAGATGGAGAACCTCATGCAGGTTTAAATTTTCACACCTCACTGATCAAGGTTCATAGCGGTGGTAAAAAAACTGAAAATAATTCTAACGAATCCAACAAAACAACCAAGAAAGAAATTGGTAATTCCAAATCAAATGAAAACGATAAGGATGATGACCTCCCATTTTAAAACAATCAAAGACAATTTTCTAACATTTTAATACTAACATCATGGCACATAATTTAAATTTCAACAACAGAACAGGAAAATATTCATTTTTCAGTGTAAAAGAAAAAGTATGGCACAACTTAGGGCAAGTTGTACAGGAGTATCCAACAAGTGAAGAAGCCATCAGATTCGCAGGGCTTGATTATGAGGTTGAAAAGTCTCCCATATTCACTAAAGGCACTGGTATTATAGAAAATGATGAGGAAATAATCATGAATGATTCAGCATTGGAAGTTCCCAACTATTTTGCCAACATTCGTACCGATAATAATACGGTATTAGGTGTAGTTGGAAAAGACTACCAAATTGTACAAAACCGTGAAGCCTTTTCTTTCTTTGATGCTATCGTAGGCGGGGGAGATGGTATTTTGTACGAGACTGCAGGAGTTTTGGGTAACGGTGAAAGAATCTTCATTACGGCTAAACTCCCTGACTATATTCGTGTAGGAAATGGTGATGATATAACGGAAAAATATATTTTTCTTACAACCTCTCACGATGGAAACGGAAGCATAACCGCTGCATTTACTCCCGTCCGCATTGTCTGTCAAAACACTTTAAACGCTTCATTGAAAAATATGAGTAATGTCGTACGAATCAGACATACAGCGGGAGCAAAACAGCGTTTGGAAGATGCTCACAAAGTGATGGATTTAGCCAATCAATTAAGCTATGAATTAGAAAACACTTTTAATCATTGGGCAAAAATAACCGTCGGAGACGATGAAATGAAAAGACTGATTCAGCTGGCACTTTGTCCTAATAAAGAAACTCTAACTCATTTACAGAAAGGAAATTTTGATGAAATTTCAGCACTCTTTAAAAATACGGTAGATGATGCTTTTGCTTATGCAATGATTAGTGAAAGTCAGCAAATGGAAACAACCAAAGGAACATTATATGGTGCGTACAACGCCGTGACAGGATATTTTCAGAATGTCAGGAACTATAAAAACAATGAAGCAAAATTACAGTCGATTGTTTTAGGCGGAACCGCACAAATGAAATCCCAAAAAGCATTTGAACTTTGTAAAACTTTCTCCCGTCTGGGTTCTAATTCACTTATTCTCAATTAATCTCATAATTTATAAGCACGGGAAATCTGAGACTCTGCCGTGCAGGAGCAAAAAACATGAATTACAATATTGTTAACGAAATAAAGCTGACCTACACAAGAAAAGGAAATTCTGAAAAAATCATTTCCTCATCAAGAGATGCTGTAAAAGTATTTCGCCAGCATTTTGACACAGGCGAAATGGATTACAGAGAATCTTTCTACGCACTTTATCTGAATCAGGCTAATAAAGTTTTAGGGATAAAAAAAATTTCGGAATGCGGAATTGCTTCCACAGTTGTAGATGTAAGAATTATCATGCAGGCTGCACTTTTGTGTAATGCATCAGGAATTATTTTAGCACATAATCATCCATCGGGTAATCTGAAACCATCACAGGAAGACTTAAATGTTACGCAAAAAATTAAGGAGGCATCGCAGTTTTTAAATATTCAATTGCTCGACCATTGTATATTAACTTCCACTGCTTATATATCATTTGCTGATGACGGTCATTTGTAAATATTAAAATAAGAAAACGGCAATCTTTAGGTTGCCGTTTTTTCCGATTCGGGCGAAAAAACAATTCCTTCCGGTGGTCGGAAACGTCTTTTCGCATGTGTTATGGAGCAATAACTTTGATGAATTTGTTATCAGTAATTCAAAGTTTCATCAAAGATATTACAGATATGATTTGGCCTATTTAGAATAGTACGATATTTCTTTAAGTTGGGAAAACATAAAATTTCTCTTTACTGTCGAAAACTTCTTTTTGTTATACAAACGTAACACAATACGCCATAAGACGAGGCCTGCAGCTTTATTAAGTTACGTCATTAATCTTTACTTTTATTTGCAAATTGTACTCTTTCTAATCAATAAAAAATCCCACAATTTTAGTGGGATGTGTTACTGCTAATCTTTAGTATTAAATTGAAAACTAGTTGGTCTTTCATTTCCAAAACTATCGTAAATCCAGACATCAAAACTTTGCGAAACAGTTGATGTTGATGTGTAATACAGTCTAAATTCTTTTTCGCTAAGCTCGTATGAATCATTGGGTATGTAAGGTGGTTCATTGTTATAACGCAGTATTCCGTTGCCATCAAACTGAAAATACCTGAGATAATATTTAGTTTCGGCATAATTACCTTTTGAAATAATTTTCAATCTGATTTCAACAGTTTCTCCATTAGCAATATCTTTTGGAATTGGCATAATATTCAGTTCAAATGGGAAATTTTGCTGTATTTCCAAATCATTTGTCGAGCAGGATGACAGACTCAATTCAAAAAGTATCATGACCGGAATAATCAGTAGTAAGGCAAGCCCTTTTTTTATGATGATTTTAATATTTTTCATGGGTAAATTTTATAAATTAATTCTTATTCCCAGACCTGCCGAAGGTCTGATCAGTTCACGGGAGGAATTCCACAAGGCTTTTGCTTTTATATGAGGGATCAAAGCAATTCGGTCAGAAATATAAATCTCTACGGAAATTTTCCCGCCGACACCATAAACCAAATTGGATTCACTCAAAATCTCAGCTCCGTCAAAAAGCAGATCATTTCCTTTATTAATACTTTCAAAACCTGCTGTTGCAGATAACGAGAAATTAAATAACACGTACTTTTTGTGATCTGATATCAGATTAAAACTGTAACCGGCTTCCGCAAGAAAGGTTTCAACGGGTATTGTGATAGTTTCGTAGTTCTGCTTTTCTTTCAGGTATTCAAAACTGAAAAAACTGTAATTTCCTTTCCCTGACTGATTCGTTATTGTTGTGTTGAGAAAATAATTCTCGCTTTTAGAATCATTTAAAAGAAATCCGGCGTTGAATTCAATCGCTTTCTGTTTAGGGATTAACCGCTGAGCTTTTGTTGTTAAGCTTATCAGAAATAAGCCTATGATATAAAGGTGTAGCCTTTTCATGTTATTTCAGTTTTAGATTTATATCCTTAAAAACAGATGCGCCAATCAGGTCGTTATTGGTAACCTGCATTTTTAAATGCCGACCGCCATTTTTTTCTAAAATTTCTATTTCTAAGATTTGACCGTCCATAAGCGTAAACTGATCTAACAGGAAAATATCAAATGCTTCATCATGCTCTTCGACCTTCGGAATTGTGGAATAATTCCGAAGCGGAGACAATATCCTGTCCTGTATAACTGTTCTTTTTATTTTCTTCTCATCCACAATCTTAAAACTGATGAAATCGACAGGATAGGGAATGTTTCCGGAGTTTTTTAGGTGTATGATAAAATAATATTTACCTTCATGAACATACAAGCCTCGAAGCAAAAACTGAATTCCAAAGCTTTTGTTTCCGATGTGCTTGATGGTTCTTTTCGTATTTTTGTACAAGGTTTGCATCATCATTTCTGTCAGCGAAGATGAGCTTCCATCCATAGTATCAAAAGTTACATCTGCAGCATATTCCTTTTCATTGTTACGCTGGAGTTTAAGCAGATCGTAGTTTAAAGTGTCCGGATAAGAGCTGTAAAAAACATCGAAGCTGTAAAACTTCCCATCTTCAGTGACCACTGAAAAATTGGTTTCTTCTTCAAAATCTCTTGTTGATGCTTTTACCCTTAAAACATTGGCAACGTCATCAGTCTTGTTGGCAATCAGGTTTTCACTGCCTAAATCAACATATTTAATGGGTGAAGGAAATAATAAGTGTGTTGTTTTATTATACGTAACTTCCATTTTGTAGGATTCAAGTCTTGCCTGATTCAGTGACATCAAACCATCTTTATCCTGTGCATTGACTGAATGGTAAAGGATGATCAATGACAGCAAAGTCATCCATTTATTTAAAATATTTTTCATTGATTTTAATTTATTTTTGATTAATTTTTAGCCACCAAAAGAATTTGATGACCGGCTTTTACAGTAACTTTAGGTATTCTGATCTTTCTCTGGAAATATCCCGAAACTCCCTGAACAACTCCACGTGTCAGATCAGAAGCTATTTGCTGACCTGCAGATTGAGTCATCATGATGTTTGTTCCGGATGATTGGCTCATATTGGCAACTATATCATTCACCGTATTTTGTTCCGGAGTATAGGGAATGTATAAACCCACTTGACCGTCATTATCGTGAATAGAAATTTCGACAGGTTGTATTGAGCCTCGATATTCGATACTCGATATTTTCATCTGTAATCTCCCGCTCTGAAATTTGCAGGAAGCCCTCAGTAAAGTTCCCTCTGGTACTAATATTCTACCTAACATCATTGGTTCAGAAAGTCGTAATGAAATAAAACTTTCAGCAGTGACCATCTGGGTTTGATGAATTACTGCCCGTATGCTGTTCCGGGTTATTTGATTGCTGACCTGATTACCTTGTATATCGATGAAATTGTTTCTGTTCAAGCTCGCTAGAAACGCACTGTCACTAGGCTCACGGTACAAAGCAGATATTACATTTTTGTTGAGATGCTTTACTGAATTAATCTTAACCTTTGGTTGGGTTGGCTCAGATTTCACAGAGGTATCGGATGGTTTTGTCTCTACAAAATTTCCATTTTGATGAGAAGATGACGGAAGATATTTTGCTGCCAACTGGTAAGATTTTTCCATCAGTTCCAACTGCTCATCAATTCCGCTACCTTTCGGTGTAGAATTATTCTGCAGAGATTCATTTTTCAATCTTGAAATCTCTTTTTTCAAATTGCTTACTTCCTGATCATCTCTACTGTAAAAGTTCCCCAAAGTCTGTTGTGCATTACGGTAACTGTTTATCGCATTTTGGTCGCCATTCGTCAGCATTCCCGACTTATCCGTTGAGTTTAGTGGGGCTGATTGACCTGGTGAAAGATTTGTTGCCTCATCATCATTCCAGTAATCAGATAATGTAGTCAAAGTATTTCTTTTTTCTTCATTTTTCTGTTCAAGCAGTTGCTGTTCATATGCTTTCTGCTTATCAGACTGCAGTTTGTCAGCAGCTGCCTGTGGAACCGCTGAATTAAAACCGCCATCCTCAATGAGAAGATTCTTTTCTTTGGGTTTAAAAATGAGATAAAGACAACCCGCACACACCACAGCCATTAAAAAATAAATGAGTGGTTTCTTGAATTTTTCAAATCTTTGCAAATTGGTCAATGACTGTTCCTCGTTATCCATTCTGTCGGAATTGCCTTCTGTAAGTCTTATCTGTGTTCTGTTCTCGTTATTCATTATGAGGGGCTTTATTAATTATACTTTGAGGAATTCCCTGAATATGACTAATGGAAAGGATATTGTTTCCGTTAGACGTTTCGTACCAAATGTAGGTGATGGTTAAAACCGTCAACATAACATACATTCCTAAAAAGAACTTTGTCAATGTTCTCTGTCTGTTGCTACTTAAAGATTTCCAATGGTTTTCCATCGAATCGATATATTGGTCAATTGCTAATCTGAATTTTTTCATAATGTATATTTTAGCGGTCAACAGTTTCGATATCTTTATTTTCAATAACATTGAATTTTTCCATCGTAAATCCTTGGGGATTGTTGTCAGACCTTACAGAGTTGACAAGCATACAGCTGGTAATTAAACTTCTTTTGGTCAGATTGCTGGATCTGTAGATAAACTGCTTTGCGAAGGTTTGAACCTGGTACGGATAGCTTTCAAAGTTGGCAGAAACACTGTCTATCTCAATTCTCTGTTGGATATTCCCTGAAATAATTCTGTTGTAATATCCTTTTTCTGAAAGGTCTTTGTAATAATTAAAAGCAGACTGATCAGCTAAATTGAATGCTCTTTTTACATTACTTTCAATCGCATTTTTATCCGGTGCAATCGTGAAGAAGAGTTCATGAAAACGTCTGACATGCTCTCTTGCTTCGACGGGTCTATTAAGAGACATATCCTGAGATAAAGCGACCATCAATGATTTGCCGTTATCCAATACATAAATTTTCTGACGCTGTTCTTCAGCAAACTCGTATGATTTGTATACAACAACCCCTACAACTCCGAAACATAACAGGGCAAAAATAAAAGTGAATAATCTGATTTGCCTGAAACTGCTTTCGATATTTTTTAAGATTTTAAATTCCATTTTTTTGTTTTAATTATTTTAATAACCTTCCTGAAATATTTCCTGTTGCTGAACCGGCAGCTGCTCCTGCAATGTTTCCGGACTTCGATGCGGTCTGATTGACATTACGCATAAAGTTTCCAGCACCTCCCGCCTGAATAACCCAGCCTGTTACAGTTGGAACGGTGAAGTAACCTATGATTCCGATAATCATGTAGATGATGTAAACAGTGTTGGACGTATCCGGAATAAAATTAGGATCAGCCAACATCTCTATATCCCGTTCCAGAATCAAAGTCTGTATTTTTGCCAGGATAGCACTGAAAATATCAGCAACAGGTAACCACAAATACACACTGATGTATCTGGTCAACCACTGCGTGAGTGTTGATTGAAATCCATCCCAAACCGATATGGCAAAGGCGATTGGACCGAGTATGGAGAGAACAATTAAGAAAAAGGTTCTGATGGTATCAATAACCAGTGCGGCTGCCTGAAATAGAATTTCCAGAAATTCTCTAAAACCATCTCTGATCTGTTTTTTAACTTCAAACATCTGCCTTTCCATATACATTCCTGACATCGTCACCAGATCTGATGGAGACCATCCCAGTTCTTCCAGTTTTTTATCAAACTCATCATCTGAGATCAGATAGGCCATTTCAGGATTTCTCAGCATGGCTTCTCTTTCCAATAAATCCTTTTTCTGCTGAAGTTCATTCATATCCAAAACCTGATCCTCCAACATGGAATGACTGCCTTGAACAACGGGGCTTAAAACCCCATTGATACTTCCTAAAACCAATGTTGAAAAAAACATAATGCAGATTCCGATAGCAAATGGTCTCAACATAGGAAACAGATCGATGGGTTCAGCACGGCTTAATGCCTGCCAAACTTTTATTGCTACATAAAATAGTGCTCCCAATCCAGCAACGCCCTTTGCGACTGCTGCCATATCTGCACACATCGGCATCATCTCATCATAGACTGTTCTTAAAACTTCGTGTAAGTTTGTAGGTTCCATCTTACCAGTATTTTTGATTCGACGTTCCGTAAAGATTAAGCACCCGTTGGGTGTTGTTCTGCTTCTTGGCTCTCAGGTAGCTGACAGAAATATTTTTGTTCGTATAGTAGCGAACCAGATTGTGATAGTCTTTTACAGCCTTATATACCTTATCAATGATATCCATTCTTTCTTTATCATTTAATGAAAGACTGCTGGTATTGACAATCTGCTTTAGCTCTTTTAAAAGTTCTGTACTTTCATTCAGTAATGTTGAATAGCCGTTCGCAATAGCAGTCAGTTCCTGAGCATTAAAGTTGGGATCATTCAACATTTTCCCGAAATTGTTCACATACATTTCCGAAACATCGCCCACCAGTAATACAGTCTGCTGAACTTTTCTTGCATCCTTGACCAGATTGTTTACAGCTTTGAGTTTATCATAATATTCCTTACCCTGTTCGTAAACTTTCTTGACTTCATTGAAATTCTTGACTACGTTCGAAACGGTATTAGAGGTCTGAACAATTTCGTTCGCTGAGTTCAGAATTCCCGAGGCTAAATTGGCTGGGTCTGTCACTACAAACTGTGCTTTTGCTGTGGAGGTTAATGCCACCGCTGTAACCATCATCGTGGTCATGATTAAATTTTTCATTGTTGTAAAATTTTAATTGATTAATTTTCTTTTGTCGATTTGATTCGCTTTAGCGAAATCCTCTTGATCGCATTCTCAACATTGCCATCAAGTTCGGAGGCCAGATTCATGACTTCCATTTTTTCGGTTTCTTCAGTAGTGTATGCTAAGTATTCTTCGGTGGAAACTTCGGTAGCGTAGACTGCTGAATGCGTTCCTCCTAGTCCAATCCAAACTTCTTTGTAAAGTCTTCTGGGATCATTGTTCATATTGATGGAAAGTACCTGAGCTTTTTCCTTATCTGTTAAGCCCAGCATCGCCTGGATATCATCAAATTTGTTCATATATTTTCGCTGATCCAGTAAAATCTTACAGTCGGAATTGTTGATGATGCTTTCTTTTACAATCGGAGACTGGATAATATCATCTACTTCCTGGGTAACTACGATAGCTTCGCCGAAGAATTTCCTGACGGTCTTGAACAGATATTTGATATATTCTGCCATGCCTTCTTTGGCAATGGCTTTCCATGCTTCTTCAATGAGGATCAGTTTTCTGATTCCCTTGAGTCTTCTCATTTTGTTAATGAAGACTTCCATAATAATGATGGTCACAATCGGAAACAGGATTTTATGGTCTTTGATCGCATCGATCTCAAATACAATAAACCTTTTGGATAAAAGATCAAGTTGTTTATCAGAATTGAGCAGATAATCATATTCGCCTCCTTTGTAATAAGGCTCTAAAACATTAAGAAAGTTCGCAATGTCAAAATCCTTTTCTCTCACTTTCTTTTTTTCAAGGACAGATCGATAATCTTCTTTTACGAATTCGTAAAAGCCGTTAAATGAAGGATAGTCATTGTTATTTTTGATCTTTTCAATATATCCGCTTACTGCATTGGAAAGCGCAACTTCCTCTGACCTTGTTGGCGGTTCGTCATCTCTTTTCCATAGGGTGAGGATTAAGGTTTTGATACTTTCTCTTTTTTCGATATCAAAGATTCCGTCATCGGTATAGAATGGATTAAAGGCAATCGGATTGTCTTCTGTGTACGTAAAGTAAACACCGTCTTCTCCTTTGGATTTACCTTTAATTAATTCGCAGAGCCCCTGATATGAATTTCCGGTATCCACCAAAAGTACATGAGCTCCCTGTTCATAATACTGCCTGACCATGTGGTTGGTAAAGAATGATTTTCCACTTCCGGAAGGTCCGAGAATAAATTTGTTCCGATTGGTAATAATTCCCTGTTTCATCGGAAGATCGGAGATATCCAAGTGAATAGGTTTTCCTGTCAATCGATCCGCCATCTTGATTCCAAATGGTGAAGGTGAATTCTGGTAATTGGTTTCCTGTGTAAAAAAGCATAATGCGGGTTCTATGAACGTATAGAAGCTTTCTTCCGCAGGAAAATCTGCTGCATTGCCGGGAATACCCGCCCAATATAAAGTCGCTGTATCTGTTGTGTTATGGCGGGGCTTACATTCCATAAGGGACAAAGCACTTCCTGTATCATTTTTCAATTGCTTTAATTCCACAGGGTTATCAGACCATGACATCACATTGAAATGAGCACGAATGGACTGCAGTCCAAACGAATGGGCTTCATTCAGATATTTTTCAATCCATTCTTTATTGATTTGATTGGCTCTGCTGTAACGTGCCAGCGAGTGCATATTCCTTGCAGACTTTTCAAATTTTACTAGGTTTTCTGCGCTGTTGTCGATAAACAGATATTGATTATAAATGTGATTGCAATTGAGGAGCAATCCCACCGGAGATGCAAATGACAATAAACAGTCGCTTCTGTCGGTGCTTAGTTTTTCATAACGGCTGTGAGAAGAGACTGTTCCCGGTAAATCGTCCGTATCAGAAAGCGTATGCAGGCTGATACGATTATTGCCAACTCTCATTTCTTCTGCTCCTAAATTTAAATCCTGAAGGGAAGGGTTAACATCTCGGGATAATGTCAGATATTGCTCAAGTAATCCCGATTGTTTTTCTGTTCCGGTAATCTTATTCTCCGTCATCCGTTCCAAATGAACATAACCATTGTCATTCATGATTCTTTCAAATTGATCGACGGTTTCCATAAATCTGCTCATCAGCTCCTTATCTCTGATTTCCTTTGGAATAATTTTGCCTTTACACAGTGAGGAGAAATTACTCTGCATTCTCATTCTCTCTTTGCTTGTTTTGGTAAGAAAGAGGTAACAATAATGGTTCAAAAAGGGTCGCTCGTTAAAATGCCTTTCAAATGATTTGGATAAAAAGCTTTGATCTTCTTTCGATAGGTCAGGATGATAGTTTTCCTTGATAAACCAATCCTGCTTGTGAACAATCGTGAAGTCAGGCAAGGTCTTAATGGCTTTAAACCAAGCTGAATGAATGGCTTCATATTCAGAGGAAGCAACGGTAAACAATTCCGGAAGGCTTACTTTAAAACAAACCGTAACATCAGCATCTTTTGATATAATACAGCTTTCTTCTACTGCCAGCAGTGGAAATTTACTTTCCAACGTAGCTGCTTTCGACTGATTTCTCATAATGCAGCTTTTTTGGCGTTGGATTTTAGATATCTGAAGATTGACTTTCGGCTGATGATGTATTTAGGATGCTTTTTGTTTGCACCCAGTTTCATCAATCCGTGTTCTCCATATTTTCTGTTGAGTGAGAAAGTCTGCCAGATCAGTAAGCTGGCACTTATACCTCCTAATCCCAAACAGAAATAGGTGCTGACTCCTGCCATGTACATGATCATGACCACAATCAAAAGACCTAACAAACCACCTGCGAAAATGAAAAGGTACTGCGCTTTTAATCCTTTGAACTCTACGGTTCTTCCGATTCCTTTATTGATGTTATAGGTATTCATAATAATCAATTTTAAAGGAAGAATGAACGGAGAATAGTAGCTGCAACAATCAGGAAGATACAGGCTCCGAACCAGCTTGCAGCGGTTTTACTGGTGTCAGGGTCGCCACTGCTGAATTTGTTGTAAACTTTTACTCCTCCAATGAGTCCGACGACTGCTCCAATGGCATAAATGAGTTGCGTGGCCGGCTCGAAATAGGAGGTGACCATTTGTGTGGCTTCGTTGATTCCCGCAGTTCCGTTTCCCTGAGCGGATAGATTGATGCTCATGAGTAAAGCTACTGCTGAAATCAGAAGCTTTTTTCTTTGTTTTTCCATAATGTAAACAGGTTAAATTGTTAGCATTACCCACAGTATGTGAGCTTTGGAGACAAAGGTGTTGGGAAGGGGGAATGATTTTAAGAATATCGCAGTTTGAGGAATGATTTGGCTTTACTTGCGTACTTTGAATCTTTAAATTACCTAAATTCGTCCCGAACTATTATTCCATGGAAACAGTAAAAATTATAAAAACTGAAAAACACTTAATTTTAAAGTATGAAGGTGCGCAGATTGATGATGATTGGGTGCGTAATGCTCTTAAAGAAGAAGGTGAGGTTACAATTAAAAGATTTTATTTTGAAGTTTGCGATTTATTATATGAGCAAGATCTTGATAATAAAAATAACGATGAAGATGCCGAAGTTCTTCCTATAGAATTTATATTAGCAGAACGAGAAGGAGATTATTATAGAATTAAGAGAAAAGTTTTTTCACTAAATAATCACTTTTATTTTCATAGTTCGTTAAAGCTTACAAGAAAGCACTTTATAGCAGAAACAAAAATATCAATACTCAAATCTATTGATTCTTTAGTTACAGAAAATGTTAGAATTGGCGGAAGTCAGGAAAGTCAAGAAATATTCATGCCTTTTGAAATGTATGAAGACATGATAAAAAATTTCCCCACAACTCACGAGAAATATTTATATTCACAAGCTAGAGTAGCTTCTATTATAAAAAACTATTTCAATTCTACCACGGATGGAGAACATAAATTTGAAAAATATCTAAACAAGAAAAGTACTATTACAGGAACAAATCTGACAAAAGTTTTTAAAAAGTATGAATTAGTTAAGTACGAAACAATATACGATAAATTGACTTCAATGTTAAACAATGAAGTAGGATACAGTGAAGATCAATGGCAAAATGAAATTCTACAAATAATTTTACTGCTATACCCCAAATACATTTTTGCAACTAAAACAGTTTATGTACCTATTGATGGAAATAAAAAAAAGTTTTTAGACTTTATTTTAATTGATAGTAATGGGAATGTAGATGTTATTGAAATAAAAAAACCTTTTTCTAAGGTTATTATGACAGAAAATCTCTATAGAAATAATCACACACCACACAGAGACTTGATAGGAACCGTTATGCAAGTTGAAAAATATCTTTACCATCTAAGTAGATATGGAGCTAGAGGAGAAAGAACTCTAACACAAAAATATAGTAGTGAGCTTCCTGAAAATTTGAGCATTAAGATTACCAATCCAAAAGGATTTATCATTATGGGGAGATCTAAAAATTTAAAGAATGAGCAACTTGCTGATTTCGAAATTGTGAAAAGACAGTACAAGAATGTTATTGACATTATTACTTACGACGATTTATTACAACGCCTAAAATTTACAATTACTCAGATTAAAAAACTCTAAAATGTTGTTAGGTATGTTTAGATAAATTTTTCAATATCAAAATTTTTATAATCGCTCTCCCGCAAAAAAGAAGAATTAGAATTGTTTTCAGAAGAAAGACTTTTATCCAATAGCTCAGCAATTTTCGTGGAAGCCCCTTCAATAGAATTTTCTAATAAATTGAATAATTCGGTTCCCTGTATTTTTTGAATAATATCTGCCGCAGTTTCCTTTTGAGATAATTCTGATTTTTGATCTTTCAGAAATGCCTCCACGGTATTTAATTCTTCAAAGGTTACCCCTATGGATAAACCGTTATCATTATCGAAAATTTGATATTGACTCCATTCTTCTTCCTCTTCCTCAAAATCTGGAGTACTTCTGAAAACATCATTTAATTCTTCCTGCGGAATTTGAATATCAACTGTTTTATCGTTGATTTCTTCTTCAAAATTAGAAGTTCTGCGCGTTTGTTTTTCAATACGATGCTCTCCGTCGTTGTTTGGCAATGGCTGGCTTTTTACAGATTGAGACAGTCCCATAATACTTGAAGATGTTTTGGTATTTTCAGATGTAATTTCTTTTTCTGATCTTTTTTGAAAAACAATTTTTTCTTTCATCATCAGTACAATGATAATCAGAAGACAGACTAATATTAAAATTTCCATAATTAAAAAAGGGGTTTAAAATGTTCATTGAAGTCCGAAGTAATAGCTTCCTCAAATAGTTCAAAATGATGTTCAAGAATATTATCCAGGTAAGCATAAAGAGGAATTTCATCCTGTCCTATAACCTGAATGATGCGAGATAATCTTTCATGATATTCTTTGCGGATATAGATGGTTTTGTCTCCTCGTTTTTTCATCGAATGGCTAACAAGAAATTGTTGACCATAACTCTCCATATTTTTCAGCTTTAAACTCTTTTTTTGATATTGGACAGCTTTTTTTTCAAGAACAGTCTTTTCATTAATTTCTGAATTTTGAATCCCTGACTTCTCAGTTTCAGGAATCTCCAAACCTTCTTTTTTTACACCATCGACCATCATGTTCATCATCAGTGCTTCGTTAATATCTGGGGTAATGTTTTTCTTGAGGTTTTTTTCCATAACTAGATTTGAATAATTTTTAAAAACTCAATGAGGAAAAGGTCAAGCCTGCAGGCTTTCAGTAAATTTTCATCCGCAGGTAGCAAAGTGGACCGGAAAACTGTTTTTGAATTTTCTTCACTTTCTTTTCTGAAACGGGTAGAATTTTTAATCTGAATATCCATTAAATTTAAACCCAGTTGGTGGATTAAATCATTGTAAATATTGTACAAAGGTGTACTCTCTCTGCCATCGACCTGATTCCAGAATAAATGGATACTTTTAAGGGATGTTTCTCCTTTTTTCATAATAACATCTTGTAAAAGTTGGCTAAAAACTAGTGTGCTTTCCATAACTAACCGATCTGCTGTGATGGGTGTAAAGATATGATGCATTCCTGCCAAAGCTTTTAAGATTCCCGGAGTATTAACGGTTCCCGGAAGATCAAAAAAGATGATATCAATAGGAATAGGTGATGTTTCTGAAAATTCGTGAGCAGCTTCTAAAATATGATCTGCTTTATATTGCAAAATGGGATAAGCTTTTTTGTTGATGGTTGTAAATTGCTTGTAAGCCAGTTTTTTTAAATGCAGATTTTCCATAACCATAGCGAGATCACGGGTTTTCATTTTCATTAAACTATGTTGTGGAAAGTCTGCATCGAATACCGCAATATTATAGCCCAGTCGATAATGTAAAATGCTCGCTAAAAGAGTCGTAAAGGTACTTTTTCCTACACCTCCTTTTTGTGATGAAAAAGCAATAAATAAAGGTTGTTTTTTGGTGTCCATATTTTAAAAATTAAGATTTAAAAATTATTAATTTCATTTTTTAAGCTTGATTCCCAGCTTTTATGCATTCAGCCCCATACTCACTTTAACTGTCAGTCAGTTAAGAAAGCTATCATGCTTTCTGAGCTTCAGTTTATCTTAGAATCAATATTTCTTGATTGCAGGATTGCTGGTTTCTTAGCTTGCTAGTATTCTGGACGGAGTGATCGAGTTCTGGCTGTCTTTCTATAATTTCAGGATCCCTGCTTTATTGATTGCCAGAATGTTTGCAATCCGGAATTCTTTCTGTTCAACTGTCATGATTGCTAGACTGCTGCATAGAATTCTTTAGCAAAGAACTCATCATTTTCTTTCGCTTCCATTAAAGTGGTTGTCTTTGACTGTGAAAGGTTGTCTTTGCGTAATCTTCGAGTAGATCGTTTGCTGTTTACTATGTTTTACTTTGTAAAACAATAACTTATAAAATATAATATGAATCCTTCAAATGAAGTTTTTGAAAATAAAAGATAAAAGCATAAAGCTTTCTAAGAAGCTTATAATGGTCTGTCCTGATGACAGATTATGGTGTTCGAAAGAACACAGCAAGTTGTGTTTTGAGTGCCTCATAACTGTTTTTGTGCCTCAAAACAACTTGCCCTGCCGGGAGCTGGAAAACACTCTCCAAAGTCGAGGTTTATTAATGGATTAAATTGGATTATGGAAGATCATAGCAGAAATTATAGAAATAGAGGCGGGCGTAAACCTAAAGCCAATCCTAGTACCCATCGTTATGTATTTCGATTGAATGATGAAGAAAACGCTCAATTTTTAACACTTTTTGAAGCATCAGGACTTCATAATAAAGCTAGATTTATTGTGAATACCTTGTTTTCAAAAGAGATTAAAACGGTAAAGATCGATAAGGGATCGGTTGATTTCCACATGAGACTGACGTCTTTTTATTCTCAGTTTAGGGCAGTAGGTGTAAATTATAACCAGGTTGTCAAATTGCTGTACATGCATTTTACCGAAAAGAAAGCTGCGGCATTTTTGTATAAGCTGGAGAAGCAAACTGCTGAACTTGCAGTTTTATGCCGGAAAATTATTGAACTGGCCAACGACTTTAATAATACTCATCTTAAAAAATCGAAAGGAGATGATTGCTAAAATTGGACGAAGCAGCAATTTATATGGTGCATTAGCTTACAATAATCGGAAAGTTCAACAGGGAAATGGCAAAATCTTGTGGACAAATAAAATGATTGAAACTCCCAATGGTCAATATACAATACCACAGTTAATCGAGTCATTTTATCCTTATTTGGCTGCCAACCGAAATACTGAAAAACATACCTTGCATATATCACTTAATCCAAATCCAAAAGATCGAGTGAGTGATAATGACTTTATCAAGTTAGCAGAAGAATATATGAAGGATATGGGATACGGTGATCAGCCCTATGTTGTGTTTAAGCATACTGATATTGACAGGATCCATATTCACATTGTTTCAGTAACTGTCGATGAATATGGAAGAAAGATCTCAGATCGGTTTGAAAAGCGTCGTTCCATGCAAGTATGCAGAAAATTGGAACATAAATATAATTTAGTAACTGCCGCGAAAAATCAAAATGAGAAAAATGAAATGAGTGTTAAACCTGTTGATTATTACAAGGGAAATATTAAAAACCAACTATCTTCTGTAATTCGAAATCTATGCAACAATTATCGGTTTAAAACTTTTGGAGAATATAATGCCTTACTTTCATTATTTAATATATCCGTGGAAAAAGTAGAAGGAGAGTTAGGCGGAAGATCACAGACTGGATTGGTCTATTTTGTATTGGATAATAAAAAAAATAGAATGGGACGCCCATTGAAGTCTTCAAAAATAGGAAAAAGTGTAGGAGTCGCAGCCATTGAATCATATTTTCAAAAATCTAAGACGTCTTTACAGAATAATTCTTACAAAACCTTGGTAAAAAGAATGGTTGAGAATGCATTGCAAGAAACCAATAAAGAAAAGGATTTTATAGAAGCACTAAAAAGTAAGGGAATAAATACGATTATTCGTCGAAATAATACGGGACGTATGTATGGAATTACTTTTGTAGATCACAATACAAAAACCGTGTGGAATGGGTCCGGCCTGGGAAAAGAGCTTTCAGCGAACTCATTAGATTTACAATGGCGGACTGACAAATGCGCCGGAAAGACAAATGAAAATGATTTCAAATCAAAACTCCCAAGGTTGAAAATAGATTATCCATCTTTCGAGGTGACACATTATCTTTTTGACTTCTTAGAAGTTGCAGATTTACCCTATGGGGCTCACAATGATGTTATTGATGGTTTCGAAGGCCTGTTTAATTTTATCAGTGAGCCGGATCCTCACGAAGAAGATTTCACAAGACAAATGAAGAAAAGGAAAAGAAAAAAAAGTTAGATACAAAGTGCCAAACAGTTCCTTATAATTCCTCATCTGAAAATGATCTTGGGACAAAATTTATATTCAGCAGAATCAAAATTTTGAAACATGCAAAGCGAAGACGATGTAAGGGGATTAGCTAAAATAATGGCATTGATGAGAGCGGTAAGTATACTGCTTGTTCTCATGCATTTTTATTGGTACTGTTATGTTTTCTTTCTTGAAAGAGAATGGACGTTTGAGATTGTGAATAAGATATTATACAAATTCAACAGGACAGCAGGTTTATTTTCATTTCCTGTATATACTAAACTCTTTTCCTTGCTATTATTATCCTTAAGTTGCCTGGGAACCAAGGGGGTAAAAAATGAAAATATAACCTGGTGTAAGATTCGATGGGCAGGTGTTATTGGCACAATATTATTTTTTCTTAATACTCCATTTTTAAGTTTGTCCCAGTCTTTCAGTGCTTTATTGTATATTTTTTCTACCTCTGCAGGGTATATCTTACTACTGATGACAGGAGTCTGGATGAGTAGGTTACTTAAAAACAATCTGATGGATGATGTTTTTAATAATGAAAATGAAAGTTTCATGCAGGAAACCAAACTCATGGAAAATGAATATTCTGTCAATTTGCCTACTCAATTTTATTATAATGGAACATGGAACAAAGGATGGATTAATGTTGTCAATCCATTCAGGGCAACCATTGTACTGGGTACCCCTGGCTCCGGAAAGTCCTATGCCATTGTTAATAATTATATCAAGCAACACATTGAAAAGGGATTTTCCATGTACATCTATGATTTTAAATTCGATGATCTTTCAACCATTGCTTATAATCATGTATTAAAACATCAGGATAAGTACAAGGTCAAGCCTAAATTTTATGTGATTAATTTTGATGATCCCCAAAAAAGCCATCGATGTAATCCATTAAATCCCAATTTTATGACGGATATTTCAGATGCCTACGAAGCAGCATATACCATAATGCTAAATCTTAACCGAAGCTGGATACAGAAACAGGGAGACTTTTTTGTAGAATCTCCGATTATTCTTTTGGCTGCGATAATTTGGTTTCTAAAGATTTATCAGGATGGAAAATACTGTACATTTCCTCATGCTATTGAATTGCTTAATAAAAAATATTCCGACGTTTTTACGATTCTAACTTCTTATCCCGATCTGGAAAACTACCTGTCCCCATTTATGGATGCATGGCAAGGTGGGGCACAAGATCAGCTACAAGGACAGATTGCTTCGGCTAAAATTCCGCTCTCAAGAATGATAAGCCCACAGCTTTATTGGGTAATGACCGGCGACGATTTCTCATTGGATATTAATAACCCGAAAGAACCCAAAATTTTATGCGTGGGAAATAACCCGGATCGTCAAAATATCTATTCTGCTGCATTGGGTTTATACAACTCTCGTATTGTTAAACTCATTAATAAAAAAGGAAAGTTAAAAAGTTCTGTTATCATTGATGAGTTGCCTACTATCTACTTTAGAGGACTGGACAATCTCATTGCAACAGCAAGAAGTAATAAAGTTGCGGTATGCTTAGGGTTTCAGGATTTCTCTCAGTTAACAAGGGATTATGGAGATAAAGAAAGCAAAGTGATCCAGAATACCGTTGGAAATATTTTCAGCGGACAGGTAGTGGGGGAGACTGCAAAAAGCCTTTCAGAACGTTTTGGAAAAGTACTGCAAAAACGACAGAGTATGACTATCAACAGAAGTGATACCTCTACTTCAATATCTACTCAATTGGACAGTTTAATTCCGGCTTCCAAAATTTCAACGCTGACGCAAGGAATGTTTGTCGGTGCTGTATCGGATAATTTTGAGGAGCGTATAGAGCAGAAAATGTTTCACGCTGAAATTGTTGTCGATAATGAGAAGGTTTCTGCTGAAACCAGAACTTACCAAAAAATTCCTAAGATTCTTTCTTTTACAGATGCCTATGGTGAAGACCATATGAAAGAAATGATAGATACTCATTATAAGCAGATTAAAAATGACATCGTTGAGATTGTTGAAAATGAGATGGAAAGAATTAAGGATGATCCTGATTTACAACATTTGCTCCAAAGCTAAAGAGGCTGTTTCACATGGAAACAGCCTCTTTTAATCCTATTCTAAAGAAAACTTATTTGCTTCTATTTTTCAAATTTAAATGAGGTGGTATGATCATCATTTAATAGGATATAGGCATTAAATCGAGCCCCTGATTTACTTTTCATTCCTGTGATCAGTGAAGTTTTGCCTTTATTGATAAGGTTTTCAATATCAGATAAGCCTAGCAGTACTCCACAAACATTCCGGAATTGTATCCATTGGCAAGAATGATCAGGACATTTTATAACTGTATCACGAATTATTAAATGCTGCGTTTTGCATTGAGGGCACAAAAGTTTGGGAAGATCAGGTCTTTCCATATGGGTTGTTAATAATTCTTCTGTCACAGAGCTGGTATACATCTCAATCTGCTTTTGAAAGTCATTTGCATTAAGTTCATTATTTTCAATATGCTGCAAAGCTAATTCCCATTCAGCAGTCATTGATACATCAGCAATCTTTTTACCTTGTACCCATTCATACACTCGAAGCCCTTTTCCTGTAGGAAGGAGTGATTTCTTTTCTCTACGGATATAATCTCTGCTAAGCAATGTTTCAATAATAGAAGCTCTTGTAGCCGGAGTGCCTATTCCTAGGTTTTTTAAAACTTTTTTTTCTTCTTCATTTTCAATTTCTTTTCCAGCATTTTCCATCGCAGAAAGCAAGCTTCCTTCGGTATATAGTGCAGGAGCCTGAGTTTTCTTATCCACTATATCGATTGTTTTAATCTTTAATTCCATCCCTTCTTTTAATTCAGGGAATTCCTGTACCGTTTCAGAATTATCTGAAAAACTTCCACAGATACCTCGCCAGCCCTTTTCTAATATCATACTCCCTTTGGCTACAAAATCATAGTGAAGTATCTGTAAAGTAATATCCGTAATTTCTTTGACACATGGTTGTGAAACCGCCTCCAGCAATCGAAAAGCAATTAAATTATAAATTGCATTTTCCTTTGCAGAAAGTGCTGATGGGATTTTCTCAGTAGTCAATAACCCATGATGATCCGTCACTTTTAGATCATTGACTATCCTTTTATTAAAGTTTCCCCAAGGAATAATACTTGTTGACTGCCTATATTGTTCTTTTTCATGTAATGCTCTTATCAGATCAGGAATTTCTGACCATACATCTTCAGGAATATATTTACTTCCTGTGCGGGGATAGGTGATGAATTTTTTTTCGTACAGGCTTTGAGCAATAACCAATGTTTCTTCCGCACTAAAGTGCAGTCTTTTATTGGCTTCTTTCTGTAATCCCGTAAGGTCAAATAGTAGAGGAGCCTGCTCCGTCACCGTTTTTGTATCAATTGTTCTAACGGTAGTTTGTGTACGGTTTCTTTCGATGGACTTAACAATGTCTTCAGCCTGTTTCCTATTACTAAACCTCATAACACCAATACTTTTTAATTCAATAAAGTCTTTATGATGCAATAATTCAATCTGCCAGTATTTCTGAACTGTAAAATTATGGTTTTCATAATATCGCTTACATATTATCGCTAATGTCGGAGTCTGAACTCTTCCTAACGAATATAAACCATCGCCGGCTGCAATACTCAGGGCCTGGGTGGAATTGATTCCCAATAGCCAATCGGATCTGCTTCTGCACTGAGCTGCAGCATATAATGCATTATATTGATTTCCAGGTTTTAAATTCTCAAAGCCTTGCTGAATAGCTTTTTCTGTTAGCGAACTGATCCATAATCTCTCAAAAGGTTTCTTACAGTTAAGATATTCATAGATATACCGGAAAATAAGTTCACCTTCTCGTCCTGCATCAGTAGCAACAATAATGCTTTCGCATTCATTGAATAATTGTTCGATAACTCTTAACTGCTTATCGGCACCTTTATCAATAATGAATTCCTTGTCTTTTTTTATTTTTCTGACAGTCAGGATGAAAGGATTAGGTAAGATAGGTAAAGCTTGTCTGTCAAAGCCTGAAACTCCATAATCTTCCGGCATCCCTAATGCGATCAAATGTCCGAAAGCCCATGTAACACAATATTCATTACCTTTCAGGTAGCCGTCTTTTTTTTCTGATGCTCCCAATAGGTTCGCAATCTCTCTTGCCACACTGGGCTTTTCAGCTATTACTACTTTCATTTCGATATTTATTTTGTTAGTATTATATGCTGCGTCTTTGGGCGCGAGATTGAGGTTTTTCCTGTTGCTCCTGTTGTTTTTTATCTTTGGGAGATTGTTGTCCTTTCTGTAACGGTTCTTTTACGTTTTTAGTTGCCTCATTCGTTTTCCCTTTCGAATTGACAGCCGTTTGGGTTTTATGGGTCTCTGTAGGTTTTGCATGCTCCTGCAATTTATCGGGGTTTTGGAAAGAAAAATCTATTTTTCCGGTTTCTTGATTAAACGTGATATAACCTTGATAGGGTTGGTTCTTTTTGTCAAGAAGACCATCAATATAGATGGTTTGGCCGGATTTAAATTGAGTGTATTGTTCTTCATTAAGTTCTTTTCCCCTAAATGTACTTGGAACCTCAGTCTGCTGGTTGCTTTGAGCTTGTTGTTTGCCTTGATTATTGTCAAAAAGAAATTCAACATATTTCTTATCAGCATTAAACTGAACATGAGCATCAAAAGGTTCTCCTTTAGTGGAAATCATTCCTTCAAGATATAAAGGCCTGCCTTCTTTTAATGTATGCTTTTGTGTTTCATCTAATTTTACTCCTTTGATTTCATCAGGAATTTTTACATTTTCAACTTTGTAAGCAATCAATTCATTGGTCAGTCGGTCTCTGCTGATAAGAGAAGGCGTGATTTCATCAGTTTTTGGATTAATGAGATCCACAATTCTTCCCATATTCCCATTTTCCATCAGGTTTTTTTTGTCTTCAGGACTAAATTCATGTCCCAGAAACTTAAAATTGAAATTGGGTTCTCTTCTGATACCGTGGATATTCATGACAATTTCGCCAGTGTCATTGGTTTGTAAAGAAAGACGCGCATCCATTTTGGTAAGAGCGGTTCCAAGGTTAATCGTGATGGGAACAAGCCCATTGGTTTTAAATCCTTTTAACATAGGATCCAAGGCATTTGATTTTTCCAGTTTTTCCTGGGTTAATCCGAATTTTGACATCATATTCCAGTCAATCTGATCAGCGGAATACTTATATTCCTTTTCTGTTGATGAGGTGTTTGTACTCATAGCATTGTTATTTTGATTTAATATTTTGTAAGTCTTTAAGAATTCTTCACCCTCGGTGCTTGGATGCTCAAGATGATGCTGAATCTGTTTTCCAATCTTATCGGACTCTTTGAGTGGAGAAGAAAAAAAGTTGAATCGTGTAGGGTTTTTGAGCTGGCTCAAAAAATTGGAAAGGAAGTTGGAGAATAAATCTCCCTGTTTATCAATTTTTAAAAATTGATTCTGATTCTTTTCTGTGTTGGGCACTGTTTTCAAATCACCTTTTTCGTCAATAGTCTTTACAGCTTCAATCTTGTTGGTTTTTGGGTTTAAAACAAGTAGAATATTGATTAAAGATGGATCGGGATTTTGTAGGTTTTTAGTATAATCCATGATGCTAAATATTTAATTAACATCGAAATTAAGAGTAGAGGATAAGAAAAGCTAAGGATGGTCGTGAGTGGAATAATTTGGAAGGGATTGTCAATTGTACGGCATGGAAAACAATTAAAAAATGATTGATAATTTTTTTAAATTGTTTTGTTATGTATTTTCTGAAAATAACTAATTTTACAGTGTCTCAACTTAGAGACATTTTTTTCATCATTTGTGTTTTTAATCCTGTTTTATGAATAATAAAACAGGATTTTTTATGGACTAGCGGAGAATCTAATATCCATTCAGATAGGAAGATTTATTATCAAAAATATTCATTCCGATAATTTTATCATGAGGGATGTTATAAATAAGTTCCACCGAAAAACTCGAAACTTCGTACAGAACATATTTTGATTGAGGAGTAATCCTTTCACTGATTAAGCGTCCGTGAGCCATCACAAAATCATATTGTGCCAGACGGTCAGGTAAGTTTTGAAAATCGTAATAAGAGATGATCATAGGTTATAATTAATGATATAGTATACGTTGTTTTTTAATTGGTCTTTGAAATCTTTTCATCGAGTCCCTGAATATCTTTTCTGATTTCAAGGAACATTTCTTTTAGATCATAATTTTCAAGCCTGTCGGGTTCAAAATCTTCAGGAAATATTCCTGAAGCATATTGCCAGATTTCAACAACTTCTTCTAAAGGAATATCATAAGGTTTGTAGAAGGAATTATCTGCGGCTACTGTTATTGATTTTTTATTGAAAGAAGTGAATCTTTTATAAGAAATACCATCATTTAAGGTGACAAAGACATAACTTTTACTGGGTTTCAGATCCTCAATATTTTCTATATACTTTCCAATGATGTAAGAACCGTCTTTGAAAGGAGGCATAGAGTCACCTTGGGCAGGAAAAGCTCTGTATTTACCGTTAGTTAAAAAAGGTAATGAGATTCTTTGTAAGTTTTCAATATATTCTGGATCGCTGTAACCGGATAAATACCCCATAGAGGCTTTCTGCGGAACAATTTCAATGCTGTTGTTGCCTAATTGATCTACCACCACAGGCAAAACGATCCTGTTATCCGGAAGTTTTAATATATCTTCCAGCGGGTATTTCCTGATATCCACAGTAAGAAGCAGGTCAATACTCAAATTAAAATATTTTGACATTCTGATGAGCAACTCATAGGGAGCTTCCGAACGTCCATCCTCATATTTTGAATACCGAACCCTGCTCATTAAAATTTTATCAGCAAGCTCCTGCTGTGATAAATTTTTCTGAGTCCTTAAAAACCTGATGTTTTCTGAAAAAATTGACATTGATACAAATTGTATCTGCAAATATACGAAAATGATACAAATAGTATCTAGTTTTGTAATGTGAACCGAGCGATTGTACATATGGATCTGGATACCTTCTTTGTATCCTGTGAGAGGCGTAATAACTCTCAACTTGACGGAATCCCCCTCATCATAGGGGGAGGTGACCGTGGAGTGGTGGCATCATGTTCCTATGAAGCAAGAATGTTTGGGGTACGTTCTGCCATGCCGATTCGAATGGCACTCCGACTATGTCCGGATGCAAAAGTGATTCGGGGCGACCATGAACTGTATTCTAATTTATCTCATTTGGTAACAGAAGTGATTCAGGGAAAAGTTCCGGTAATGGAAAAGGCAAGCATCGATGAGTTTTATCTCGATCTTTCCGGAATGGATCAATTTTTCGGTTGTTATCAGTGGACGAAAGAAATCGCTTCAGCAGTAACTAAAGAAACAGGGCTTCCAATAAGTTTTGCTTTGTCAACTAATAAAACAGTTTCAAAAATTGGAACGGGCGAATCGAAACCCATAGGAAGATTGGAAATTAAAGAATTGGAAATACAACCTTTTTTAAATCCATTATCTATTAAAAAGATTCCGATGGTGGGGGATAAAACTTTTCAGCTCCTGTCAAGAATAGGAATCCGTACTATTCATACGTTGTCCGAAATGCCCGTCTTGGTCTTGCAACAGATGATTGGATTGAATGGAAAGGAACTTTGGAAAAAAGCCAACGGGATTGATGAAAATCCTGTAGTTCCCTACTCTGAAAGAAAATCCATTTCAACGGAAAGAACTTTTACCAATGATACAATGGATATTTTGGAGTTGAAAAGATTGATATCAGGGATGGCTGAACAATTATCCTATCAGTTACGAAAAGAAAAATGGCTGACGTCGACAGTAGTCGTAAAGATCCGCTATGCGAATTTCGATACGGAAACCAAACAGTGCAAGGTTTCCTATACTTCTGCGGATCATAGCTTGTCTAGAGTAGCCTTAGAACTGTTTAATAAAGTATACACCAGAAGAATGAGGCTTCGTTTGGTGGGATTACGTTTTACAGGACTCGTTCATGGGAACCATCAGATGAATTTGTTTGAAGATACTGAGGAGCAGATGAGTCTGTATCAGAGCATGGATTATCTCAAAAACCGTTTCGGTATCGATGCAGTCGGTAGGGCATCAGGCTTTGATTTTGAAAAATAGAACTTTAAATTTTCAACTATGTTTTTGAATTGTCATTCTTTTCACAGCCTTCGTTATGGAACCTTATCCATAAAAGAATTGGTAAAGCAGGCTTATGAGCTAGGTATTAAAGAATTGGTCTTAACGGATATCAATACCGTTACGGGTATTTATGATTTCAAGAAAGAATGTGAAGATTTTGGTATTAAACCTATAGCAGGAATTGAATTCCGAAAGGAGGGTAAACTGCTGTATATTGTTGTAGCTAAAGAATTTTCAGGAATAGGTGAGGCTAATTCCATTATTACAAATTATAACTGTGAAGGAAAAGAATTTCAGGAGACAGCGCCGGAATTTAAGAATGTATTTATCGTCTATCCGATGAGTAATATTCCTGCTAAGTTGAAGGAAAATGAGTTTGTAGGTGTCAGAATAGACGAACTTAATTTTTTAATCAGACCGGAATATCAGCAACTGATTTCTAAAATGCTTGTCCTGCATCCTGTTACTTTTAAAACCAATGAGGAATACGAACTCCACAAAATTCTCAGAGCAATTGATAACAATACTTTATTATCCAAATTAACAAAAAAAGACGTTTGCAGAAAATCAGAGTATTTAATGAGTGAACAGGAAATAGTAAAAGGATTTGAAAGATATCCGGAGATTATTCAAAGAACAAAAGATATATTAACGCAATGCAGCTTTGAATTTGATTTTAAAAAAGTCAGGAACAAGCAGTGCTATACAAAATCAAAAGCCGATGATGTTAAGCTGCTCCGAAGGCTGGCTTATTCAGGGCTGGAAAAACGGTATGGACATCAGCATGAAGTAGCTAAAAAAAGAGTGGAAAAAGAATTGAAAGTCATCGATGAACTTAATTTCTGTTCTTACTTTTTAATAACCTGGGATATTATCTGTTACAGCAATAGTATGGGGTTTATGCATGTAGGAAGGGGAAGTGGTGCCAATTCCATAGTCAGTTACTGTTTAGGTATAACCGATATCTGCCCGTTGGAACTGGATCTGTATTTTGAACGTTTTTTAAATCTTAACCGAAAGTCTCCGCCTGATTTTGATATTGACTGGAGCTGGCAGAACAGAGACACAATACTGAAGTATATTTTCGACCGGTATGGGAAAGAACATGTGGCTTTTTGTGGAACCAATGTAGAATTTAAATACAAATCCATTTTCAGAGAAGTGGGGAAGGTATTTGGCCTGCCTAAGGAGGAATTGGATGATCTGGCCAAGAAGCCTATTGTAGAGCATGATCAGAATGCTGTTGTACAATCCGTTCATCAATATGGGAAACTATTGGAAAAGTTTCCTAACCAGCGAAGCATGCATTCCTGTGGAATCCTGATTTCTGAAGAACCGATTACCCATTATACAGCACTCGAAATGCCACCCAAAGGGTTTCCGATTGTTCAGTTTGATATGAACGTTGCCGAAGACATCGGGCTCGAGAAATTTGATATTCTTTCCCAGAGAGGATTAGGAACCATTAATGATACGGTAGAGCTTATCAAAAAAACAAGAGGAATTACGGTGGATATCAGAAACACTTCCTTGTCCAAAGATGAGGAGAAAGCCAATGAATATCTGGCGATAGGAAAAACCATTGGTTGTTTCTATATAGAATCTCCAGCTATGCGTGGGCTTTTAAGAAGACTGAAATGTGATAATTACAGAACTCTTGTTGCTGCTTCCTCCATTATCAGACCTGGTGTGGCACAGAGCGGAATGATGCGGGAATATATTTTCAGGCATAACCATCCTAATCAGTTTGAATATTTTCATTCGGTATTCGAAGAGAATCTAAAAGAAACTTACGGGATTATGGTGTATCAGGAAGATGTGATCAAAATTGCCCAATATTTTGGGGGACTGTCCTTGGCAGATGGGGATATTCTCCGCAGGGCTATGAGTGGAAAAGGACGTTCGATTGAGAAGCTCAGAGAAGTAAAAGCCAATTTCTTTGCATCCTGTAAAGAAAAAGGACATTCAGAGGTAATGACAACCGAAGCCTACAGGCAGATTGAATCCTTCGCAGGATATTCTTTCTGTAAGGCGCATTCTGCATCATACGCAGTAGAAAGTTATCAGAGTCTGTACTTAAAAGTATATTATCCGTTGGAATTTATGGTTTCGGTTATTAATAACCAAGGAGGTTTTTATCGCTCGGAGGTCTATATTCATGAAGCAAAAATGTCTGGTGGAAACATTCAGACGCCCTGTGTTAATACCAGCGAATATCAGACGACACTCCAAGGCAGGGATATTTATCTGGGGCTCATGCTGTTGGAAGGACTCGAAACAAGAATTGCCCACGGCATTGTTCAGGAGCGGGAGAGAAATGGTGCGTATAAATCATTGGAAGACTTTATCAGACGTATTCCTATCGGTATTGAAACGGTTCAGATTCTAATTTTTATCGGGGCATTTCGGTTGACGGGAAAGCCTAAAAATGAACTCCTCGTGGAAGCAAGAGTCTTACTGGTCAACTTTAAACCCGAAAACAGAGGGCTTATGCTCATTGAAGAACCCGTTCAGGAATTTAAACTGCCTCAATTGAAAAGAGAAAAGTTTGAAGATGCTTTTGATGAAATTGAGTTGATAGGATTTCCAGTTTCATGCAGCCCGTTTGATCTGCTGCAGACCCAATACAGAGGCTCGGTTTTTGTAAAAGATGTATTGATATTTCATAAAAGACAAGTGAAGATGCTGGCTTACCTGATTTCAAGAAAACATGTTCCGACTAAAAAAGGAACAATGTACTTTGGAACCTGGATTGATGCGCAGGGAGAATATTTTGACACCGCCCATTTTCCGGATAGTCTGAAGCAATATGATTTTCAGGGAGGAGGATGTTATTTGCTCTTGGGAACAGTAGAAGTAGATTATCATTTTCCAACCATTACCATTCATAAGATGGCGAAGATGCCCATGATTCCAGATCCCCGTTATGCTTATGATAAAGAAAAACAGTATGATATCCACCGGCAGATTAAGGAAGATGTAAGCATGACCCATAGAAAACCCTATCCACAAGCTCATGAGATAGGATTGCCACGACATAAGTTACAGTAACAATTTGTAAAATTTTATAATAAGAATGATGAACCAGTTGAGTTTATTTGATGCAGAAGAATTTTATGAGTTTCCAAAAGAACTTTTGGAATACAGAGAGCATTTTCTAAGCAAGGAAGAAGCAGATCTACTTAGAGATTGTTTATTGAATACCGCTCCATGGAAACAGCGAACTCAGAAAATGTATGATAAAGTTGTGCTTACTCCGCGGCTAACAGCGTGGTATGGTGATTCAAAATACAATGAATCTGAAAAAGAAAACAAGTCAACAAACCCATGGACGCCTGAACTGTTATCCTTAAAAGAAAAAATCGAAAAAGAATTTGGCTGCAAGTTTAATGGAGTCCTGCTGAATCTTTACAGAAATCAGAATGATTCAGTAGCCTGGCACAGAGATAAAGAAAGCCGATATGGAAAACGTCCGGTTATTGCATCAATCAGTTTAGGGCAGACCAGAAATTTTGATTTCAGGAAAAAAGACCATCATCAAAGTAAATATAGTCTTCCGCTTCCTCACGGCTCGCTACTCATCATGAAAGGGGATTTGCAGGAAAATTGGGAACATAGGATTGCGAAGTCTACGGTACCTATGAAAGAGCGGATTAATTTGACGTTTAGGTTATTGATGGAGAGTTAGATATTTTTTTCATTTTTTATTATATGGATGTTAAATGCTTTTCATTATAGCTCCAATCAAAATTCATTTATTTTTTAAAGCTTTTCTAAATGACTTAAAAAAAATACCTCCCGGGGCAATGGGAGGTAAATTTTAAACTTTTCAGAATGAAATATATTTATGTGATGGTGAAATTTTAATTTCAAATTGTATGCCATACCAATGTTTAAATCATTAAATCGTGATTTTTGTGGTATCTTTTTAAACATAGGATATTATATGAAATTTACATAAGATGTGTCAGAGATGCCGAAAGGTATTTTTATTCAATATTTCCACTATAACTCTAAAAATATCGTCAACGTATATTGTTATCCTACTAAGTATTAAAATATATGATTATATGATCGAAATCATAAACATAATATTGTATAATTATAAATACTTTGGATTATGTGAATATATTTCAATTAATGTGGTATATAGTTATTGATATGGTATTAATTTTGTATAAATTATAATAACCAATAAAATATTACATTATGGAAAAATTTTTTACCCTTATCGGATTTGTTTCGATAGCAGCATTTTCTAATGCACAGATTGTTATTAATGAAATCTACACTGGTGGTGGTATTTTAGGTGCAGCGATTACAAATGATTTCATAGAATTAAAAAATATTGGAAGTACGACTGCCTCTCTTAACGGCGCAACACTACAATACGGTTCTGCTACCGGTGGTTTTACACAATATTATAATATTCCGCCAATCAGTCTGGGTTCTGGACAGACTTATTTAATTCAACAAGGTGGTGATGGTCTAGGAGGCATTATCAATTTGATTAATCCCAATCTTATTGTTAATGTTGTGTTAGGATTTGATGGTTCTGTCAATGTTGGTGTCGGTGTCGGTCTTGCGCTTACCTCGGGTAAAGTTGCTTTAGCAAGTAATTCAACACAGGTTACAGGACCGACGGCAACAAATGTTTTAGACTTTGTTGGATATGGGCTTGCCAATCAGTATGAAGGATCTGCAGCAGCCCCATCGCCTACAATTTTAAACTCAATTAGTAGAACGGCTGGGGACACAAATAGTAATTTTGTAGATTTTACCGCAACGCTGCCAAATCCTCAATCGTCCTCTGGAACTTTGGCAGTGAGTGATTTATCCAGTAGTCACAACAGTAACAATTTCATTAAGAATACGTTTGTAAATAATGATGAAATTATTTTTGATGTTGATGTGAAGGATGTGAAAATTTATACTCTTTCAGGAAACCTTGTAAAGCTCAATTCAGGAGATAATAACAATAGGCTTAATATTGCAGAATTACAGAAAGGACCTTATATTGTTACAGGAACCATCAATAATAAATTGGTTTCCAAAAAGATTTTGAAAGATTAATTATTTAATACAATAATATAAAAACAGCTGTCACAGACAGCTGTTTCTTCTTGTCTGAGAGTTATATTGGTGTTCCTATAGCAAATAGAAATAAAGAAGGAGAGTTTGTTTATATGAATATAGATAACGTAAATAGTTTTGGAAAAGAGACAGGTCCATATAGTAAATTAGTATTTTTGGACGTGAAGTAGATGAACAAGATGCTTATCTATCTGGGCACAAAGACTATATGAATGATGAAAAAACTGTACATCATGATATTGCAATAAAAGAGGCGGAAAATAAAATTAATTGATGTTGGGAAAAGGTTTATTAAGCATTACAAATCAAGTAATTGAAAGAAAAACTGTAAAAACAAATGGACTCCTCAGAACTTTCCGAGTATTTAATAAAACAATAACAACACCTTTTTCAAAAAATGGTAAGCCTGTGAATAGGTCTTATGAACTAGAAAGAGAAAATGTAGTAAAAAATTGATAATGGGTAAATATAGAATTCCAATAACGGTAGTATTTTGAGATTTTTGAATACGTAAATTTTGAAATTATAATTTTTCAATTAACTTTCTCAAAATCTCGTATCATTAAACAAAGTTTCATAAATTTACAAAGTATGAGTTTAATGTAACAATTATGAAAATAGGATATGCCCGGGTTTCGACCAAAGATCAAAATTTAGATTTGCAGATTGAAGCTCTTGAAAAAGCAGGTTGTGAGAAAATCTTTCAAGAGAAAATTTCAGGCGCAACAAAGAATCGTCCCGAACTTGATAAGATGATTGAGCAGTTCAGAGAAGGTGATGAACTTTATGTATGGAGATTAGACAGATTAGGAAGAAGTTTAAAGCATATCATTGATATGGTTTTAGGCTTAAATGAAAAAGGAATTATTATAAAAGGTCTTGTGGATGGTGTAGATACTTCTACGATTAACGGACGATTATTTTTAAATTTAATGGCTTCTTTGGCTGAATATGAAAGAGAATTGATAAGAGAGAGAACCAATGCAGGATTACAATCTGCAAGAGCTAGAGGAAGAACAGGAGGCAGACCAAAAGGATATACACAAGAAACAATTTCTAAACTTTTAATTATGCGGTCTGTATATAAAGATCCAACCAAATCTCCGGAGGAGATTTACAAGCCACTTGGTTTGACTAGAGCGACATTTTACCGATATGCCAAGATTCTTGACAATCATACAAATGAGGAAATAAAAAAAATGGCAATTAAGAAAAGAAATTAATTTTTATTGTCATTGTCATTGTCATTGTCATTTACGGTAACCCGCAATTGTAAACAGATTATATGAATTATCTTTGATAACGTCATATAAACTGAAAAAATATAAATACTTATGCTTTATCGCATATCCAGTCGAATTTGGGTCGATATGCGCAATAATATAGCGGATATATACAAGAGTTGTACGACATTTTAAGTGAACGATTTAAATAACATGATTAACCATTACAAAATTTTAAATGTTTCTGAAAATGCTTCTGAAATGCAGATAAAGAAAGCATTTAGAATATTGGCTTTAAAATTACACCCAGATAAAACGAAATTTCAAAATTCGAATGAGTTCTTGCGAATTAAAGATTCTTATGATATTTTAATTGACAAAAACAAAAGAAGAATTTATGATACACAACTTTATAAATTTAGAAATCCTCAACCACTATATTCGGATGTTGACTTAGGGAAATTGAGTGAGACGACATATTCGAAGGATAATATGGTTTTAAAGATTTTAAATTTCTTTATAAGAATTACTATTGTTGCTATTTTTATTACTATAACAACATATTCTTGTGATTTCATAAACAATAATATTTTTACCAGTAAAAAAGACTTTTATAATCAAAATGCCAATTTACCTGAAAATAAAGCAAAGTCGGACAGTTTAATTACTGAGGATTTAAAACTTGAAAAAGCGTTAAAAAATACTGAAGAAAAAAAACTAAATAACGGCGAAATTAAATTTTAAAATATGAAAACAAAACTATTTTTTTTGACATTTCTATTACTGTCTCTATCAATCTACGGACAAAAGAAAAAAAAATCTAATATAAAAAAAGGCACTGCAACTAAAACAATTCCAAAGGTCGTACAAAACTATGATGATTATGAAAGTGTTTATGTCACAAATGGCGATTTGGGGTGTTCAAATGTAGTTCCGAGATATGACTATACATTAGATACGGGTTTATTAGTGAAAAATCACGGCGATTTGGATTTGGTAATAAAACTAATTAATCTTCAAGATAATATCGCAAGTAGAATGGTTTACATCGAAAAAAATTCTTCATTTCAAATAAATAATATTCCACAAGGAACATATATCATGAAAGAAGCGCACGGAGAAGTTTGGAAACAAAAAAATGTTGATGGAAAATGTATTGGAGTATTTACTGAAAATGCTAATTACAGACAAAGTAAAAATATTGCAAACTTTTTTGTAACAAAAAGAATTGAAGGAAATTCTGAAGTAACAAGTATTCCTTCATACGAACTTGAATTAGGTATGAGATTTGTCAAAACGCCTGGAGAAAAAAATAATAGCACATACCACACAAATAATATTTCAAGTTCGGAATTTAACAAGTAAAAAACCCGTACAAAATCGTATTGGCAATAGGCGGGGTTTAGTCTGGAAAGAAGATGCTCGCAAGTTTGAAGTTTATCGCCAAAAAGCTTGCCTATTGCCAATACGCAAAACGTTATAGTTATTATTAAAATCTCACAAAACGATTCTTATGCTATATGTTAATATGATAAGAATAGAATGAGATATGCAGATGAAAAATTTTTGATTTTACAGATAGATGATTGATTTTAGCGTTGAAATGCCGATACTGGATTTTACATATCATAATTATAAAGCAATAGAAATTCTGTAAAAAGCTTAAAAAAACAGTTTCGCAACGAGTAGAAAGAGAATATAGAAATTGACTTATCATAAAATTGAAGAAAAGGTGTGATTTAAATATTTTTGTTAGTTTTGAAATAACAGTATTTAACTCAAAAGTAGCTGTAAATGCAGGTTTAAAGTATATAATTAAATTATGAATTTTTATAAAATTAAAGTGATCGTTATTGGAATTATTTTTTCGGTGAACGCAAACGCACAGCAAAATTTAAAATTAACATATAACAAGCCAGCAGAAAATTGGAACGAAGCTTTACCGATAGGAAACGGAAAGTTAGGCGCAATGGTTTTTGGTGGTGCCGTTCAGGAGCATCTTCAGTTGAATGAAGAAACCATTTGGGCCGGAGAACCGGGAAATAACATTCCGAAAAATACTTTCGAAAGCATTCAGAAAGTGAGACGATTGATCAATGAACGACAGTTTGAAAAAGCGCAGGATCTCACCAACAATACGTACCCGAGAACTGCCCCGCAAGATCTCAATTATGGAATGCCGTATCAAACAATGGGCGACTTATTTTTAGATTTCAAAGGTCACGAAAATTTTAAAAATTACAATCGAGCTTTAGACATAGAAAAAGCAATCAGTACAGTATCTTATGAAGTCAATGGTGTGACTTTCAAACGTGAGATTTTTTCCTCATTTGCCGATAATGTGATTATGATTAAATTAAGTTCCAGTAAAAAAGGAAATCTGAATTTCAATATTAATGCTTCCACTCCACATCTGAAAAAATCAATCTTTACTGAGAAAAACCAACTGGTTATTAATGGAACTAGCGGCTCTGTAGATAATAAAATCGGGAAAATTAATTTTAAAACCATTGTATTTCCTGTTTTAAAAGGCGGAAAATTAAACTCAACCGATGATCAGCTGCAAATCTCGGGAGCCGATGAAGTAGTGATTTATGTTTCAATCGCAACCAATTTCAAAAAGTATAATGATCTTTCCGGAAATCCGGGCGCAAGAGTTTCGGAATATTTAAATAAAGCTTTAAACAAAAAATATGATGCTGAATTAAAGGCACATGTTGAAAAATATCAGAAATATTTTAAGCGTGTAAATTTAGATTTGGGAACAACTGAACAGGCTAGGAAAACAACCGATATCAGAATTAAAGAGTTCGGGAATTCAAATGACCCAAACTTAATCGCTTTATATTTCCAGTTCGGACGTTATCTTTTGATTTCCTCATCTCAACAAGGGACCCAGCCCGCCAACTTGCAGGGAATTTGGAATTATCAACTGAATCCCTCTTGGGACAGCAAATACACAGTCAACATCAATACAGAAATGAATTACTGGCCTGCAGAAAACACCAATCTCAGCGAAATGCACGAGCCGTTGTTTGATATGATTCAGGATTTGTCGGTGACTGGAAAAGAATCTGCCAAAGAAATGTATCACGCCAGAGGCTGGAATATGCATCACAACACCGATCTGTGGCGAATTACGGGAGTTGTTGACGGAGGTTTCTACGGAATGTGGCCGATGGGTGGAGCTTGGCTGACACAGCACGTCTGGAATCATTATCTGTATACCGGAGATAAAGAATTTTTAAAAAAAAACTATGAAGCTTTGAAAGGCTGTGCACTCTTCTACTTAGACGTTTTGCAGCAGGATCCTTCAAAAAAATATCTGGTAGTTTCACCATCAATGTCTCCTGAAAACAAGTACTTTAAGAATGTTAGCATTACAGCGGGAACTACGATGGACAACCAATTGGTATTTGATGTGTTTAATAATTTCATCAACGCTTCAAAAATTCTAAATCAGGATGGAAATCTTTCGGATGAAGTGAAGTCGGCTTTGTCAAAACTGCCGCCAATGCAGATCGGGCAACATGCTCAACTGCAGGAATGGCTTACCGATATGGACAGCACCAATGACAAGCACAGACATATTTCTCATTTGTATGGATTGTTTCCATCAGGACAGATTTCACCTCTAAGAAATGCAGAACTGGCTGAAGCTGCAAAAAACTCAATGATTTACCGTGGCGATAAATCCACAGGCTGGTCAATGGGCTGGAAAGTCAATTGGTGGGCAAGATTGCTTGATGGAAACCGCGCTTTTAAGTTAATTTCGGATCAGCTAAGTCCAGCACCAATAGACAATAAGGGTCACTCTGGCGGAACTTACCCCAATCTTTTGGATGCACATCCACCGTTTCAAATTGACGGGAATTTTGGCTGTACTTCAGGAATTGCTGAAATGCTTTTGCAAAGTTATGACGGTTATATTTATCTTTTGCCCGCACTTCCCGATGCTCTGGCGAGTGGTTCTGTTAAAGGATTAAAGGCAAGAGGCGGTTTTGAAATCGATATGGACTGGAATAATTCTAAACTGACGAAACTAATTGTAAAATCTGCTTTGGGAGGAAATGTGAGAATAAGAGTGGCAAAAAATTTAAAATTAAAATCTAAAACAAATCTTGTCTCAGCAAAAGGAGAAAATACAAACGAATATTATCAGACTAATAATATTAAATCACCTTTGAAATCAGACCACGCAGAAATGAAAGGATTTATGATTCCAAAAACAGAAATGTATGATTTTAAAACTCAAAAAGGTGGCGTTTATTCTTTCAATGTCACAGAACAATAATCTCTCTAGCCGAGGTATGTTTAACAATTCCCAATGTCTGAAAATGAATACCAAATGTCAACGGAATTGCCAATCCGATTCCTGCTTTTAAGGAACTCATATTGATATTTTTCAACTGTTTATGAAAAAATAAACCGATTAAAATTGAAGCAAAAAAGAACCTGTAAAACAAAAATGTCGATTGTGAAATATTCCCGATGGACATTTTAGTCACAGGAAACGAAATTCCCCAAAACGCAGTTCCAAGAATCAGAAGCAAGGAATACCAATTTTTCTTTTCCATAATTTTATGATGAATTGATTAATAATTCGATTTACTTTTTAAATTTGCTTTACTAATGATTAATTTGCATTAATGAATATACAGCAGCTCAAATATTTTCTGACCTTGGCAAAAGAACTTCATTTCTGGAATACTTCTGCGAAGATGAATATCACACAATCCGCTCTGAGCCGACAGATTCAATCTTTGGAGAGTGAACTGGGCGTTCAGTTGTTTTATCGTGACAAACGAAATGTAAAGCTCACACCCGCCGGAAAATTTCTGCAGGAAAAATGGGGCGAAGAAATCAATCAGATGCAGTCTTTTCATCAGTTGGCCCGACAAATCCATTTAGGAGAATCCGGAACGATTCGGATTGCGCATCCCGATTCGATTTCCTCTTCCGTTTTACCTGATTTTGTAAAAAAAGTTTCCGCTGCTTTCCCGAACCTTAATCTAGAATTGGTTCAATTGACGAATGAGGCTCAGGAAGATTACCTTAAAAATTTCAAAATAGATTTGGCATTTTCCCGCGATATCAATACTTCTACAGCCATTAATGAAAAGAAATTGGGTTACGAAAACCTTTCTTTTGTAGTTCAGGAAAATCATCAGTTTAAAACATTGTCCGATATTTCTGAAGAAACTTTGAAAGAACAAAAATTTCTTTTAACGATTGGAGATTACAGCAGTAGTTATAATCTTTTAGTTCAAGAAGTGATTGATTCTTATAACATTAAACTCGATTCTTGTATACGTTGCGAGTTTGGCTCAACCATTATTTCGTTGATTAGAAATGAAGTGGGGATTTCGATTCTTCCGCATTCTTATCATCTTCATCAAAATGCCGGAATCCGCTTTATACCGCTTCCTTTTGTCACCGATTTATATATTCAGTGGCGAAAAGACGACCCGAATCCGATTCTTAAAAATATTCTTGAATTAGTTTAAAACCATTTAATTTTTCAAATTCAGCTTCATCATAATATCGGTCTGGTCTTCATTTCCAAATCTGAAAATATGTTTATCAAATTCCACAAAACCATTTTTTTTGTAAAAGCCAATTGCCCGCGAATTGTTTTCCCAAACGCCTAACCAAACGTAATCTACCTCTTTTTCTTTCGCAATTTCAATCGCTTTGTTGTAAAGAATTTGTCCAACTTTCTTCCCGTGAAAATCTTTAGTTACATAAATTCTTTCGATTTCTAGAGCATTTTCTCCTTTGATTTCTGTTTGAGAAGAGCCTTTATTCAGTTTTAAATATCCAATAACTTCATTATCCAGTTTTGCAAAATAGAACTCGGAATTTCCATCGTTCAGTTCGACGGTGAGTTTCTCTGTCGAAAAACTTATTTCTAAATATTCCGCCATACATTCTTCCGTATTGTTTTCGGAGAAGGTTTCAGCAAATGTTTTTCTTCCTATTTCCTGAAGCTTTACTAATTCGTTTTCTGCAATTTTTGTTACAATTATTTCCATTTTTTTATACTTTCCACTCGTAGTTCAACCAATCATTATTTTCTTCTGCACCAAGACGTTCATAGAATTTCTGTCCGGCTTTGTTCCAAGGTGCAACCGTCCATTTTATTTGGGAACAATTCTTTTTTTCTGTCCACGATAATTTTCATTCACATATAATTCTTTCATTTATATTGCTGGTCTGTTTTGGGCAGTGTAAGGAAGAAAATAATACACCAACATTCCTGCAATTTTCGCTTTATCTTCCGCAACTAAACAATAAAAATCAGGCGGATTTTTTGTGAAACCTCTTTCTTTTACAATTTCCGGAGTGATGGCAAAACTGTCAATATATTCTTCAAAAATTGCCAGTTGTTCCATCAAAACCCAAACTTTTTCACTGTCGGATTCTATGGCTTTTCTGATGATAATATTTGTATTCGTTTGAATCAATTTTTATAACTGCAAAATTAGCTGATTTAGTAATGCTGAAAAATGCTATTTTTTAATTAATTGATTGGGTTTTTGCATTAATTAGATATTATATTAGCTTGTTGAGTTTTACATAAACATACTATTTTTATTTTTGAGATTGAAAGAATTAATTAGATAGATTTGCTATAAATTAAAAATAAATCTCAAAAAACGATATATTTTTTTGTGCTTGGTATCTTTACAAAACTAAGATTTATTTGTTGAATATTTTTAAATAAGTTTTAAACAAAAAAAGAGTACCCTTCAAAAGGATACTCGAAAACTAATTTAACCAGCTAGTAACTACTGAATAATTAAACTTGACTTAAATTTTTTTTATATTTAAATATTTTCATTTTTCGTTTGGGAACAATTTTTTTTGAAAATATTTAATTTTTCTTGTGCTATTAGAATCTGCTGCCTATTTTTTTAATTAAAAATGAGGAAAATTCATTAATTAATATAAGAAGCATTGAAAGACATGGATATAATTCTGCACGTCATATTGGCTCCGGATGTGGTTCCATTATTCACAGCTCTGATCATTCTGGCATCAATGGTATGACTACCTGCAGACAGTGATTTAACGGTGCTGAAAGAGAAAGAAGCGTTACTGCCTCCCTGATCTTTTTCCTGAACGGTCAAATAAACATTAGTGGGCTGATTGTCTATAAACAATCTTACTTCATAGTAAGCAGAACCTCCTCCTGAAGGGAAAGCTGCATAATCTATTCCCAACATAAAATTAATAAATACAGCCTTACCTCCCGCCGGAATATTAAGGGCTTGCTGAGTAGTAGGAATCATAATATATCCCAAATCGTTCACCAAGTAACCTGTGTTTGAAGTATTAGCAACTTCTGCGGTAACTACACTAGGTGCAGAAGCATTTGGAACGGTAATAATAGTTCCTGAAGCATCTACTCCCAAAGTTTGTCCGGCTGAAGCCACGGGTGTTGATGAGGTAAGATTTCTAAATTTTAAACCGCTTGTATTCGCAGTTCCGGAATTGAGCTCCACCTTTGAGGTAGGTGCTGAAGTTCCTATTCCCAGACTTCCTGAAGAAGTTGTTGTAAAATCATTAAGCTGTTGGGTTGCAGTAGGAGCTCCGGAAGTACTGTTATCTTTTGCTCCGTCTACATGAAAAGCCGTCTGAGGATTACTGGTATTTATTCCCACTTGTGCAGACAAAGTATTTATGACTAAGAATCCTGCAAATAATAGATGCTTTTTCATAAATCATTAGTTTAAGTAAGAAGCATTGAATGACATGGAAATCGGTTTACATATGTTAACCGCTCCTGCTGCGGTACCGTTACCTGCAGTTCTTTTCATCCTGACATCAAGTGTATGAGTGCCTGCTGAAAGTTCTTTTACGGCACTTAAAGTATATTGAAGCTGTTGTCCTCCTGTGTTCGGACTTGCCGTTGAGATAGGCTCCTGTGTAATAAGATAAGTGTTGGTAGCCACTCCGTCAATAAACAGCATGGCTCTGAAATATCCCGCTCCTGTTCCTGCATAAGGAGTGACAAAGTCGATACCCAACATAAAGTTAATAAACACTGCTTTTCCACCGGTAGGAATTGTAATTGTTTGTGTTGATCCGGAGACTACGGCATCTGAGCTGTCATTCACGTTAAAATCTGCTCCTGATGAAGAATCTACTTCTGCCGTTGTAACTCCTACGGCTGTAGGATTGGGCAGAGTAACTACATTTCCTGAGGCATCTACTCCGATGGTTTGTCCTGCTGAAATAGGGGTAGTAGAGGTAAGGTTGGTAAATTTAAATCCGCTTGTATTGGCAGTTCCTGAATTGATTTCCATCTTTGCGGTAGGAGTTGTAGTTCCTACTCCTACATTTCCTGCATTTGTTACGATTAAATCGTTGAGCTGCTGAGCTGCAGTTGGTGCGCCTGTGCTGTTGTTGTCTTTGGCACCGTCAATGTGGAATGTTCCTCGCGGATTAGAGGTATTAATACCCACTTGTCCAAACGTAACTCCGAAAGCGAGAAGGGAGCACGCTGTAATAATCTTTTTTTTCATGTTTAAAAAATTTTGTATGCTTGACATTGGATGCAAATTTATTGGAATGGTAGTCCTGAAAAAAGAAATAGGCTATTGTTTTTCGAAAAAAGGAAAGTTTTTAATTTTTAAAATATTGATTATTAGTGTTTTGTAATTTTATGTAAAATTCTTGATAATTCTTATTTTAGTGATAGCATATCTTATTTACCTTATCTATTAATCATTATGATTAATAGATAAGGATATTTGCTTAAAAAAAAGAGTACCTTAAAAAAGGATACTCAAACTAATACAGTCAAAAAATAACTGAATAATTAAACATGACTGTGAATTTGTCAATTGAAATTAAAATATATTTCTTATCCTTATTTTGGGAACAATGGACTTTAGAAATATTTAATGGTTGTGTTTTTAGAATCATTCACCTATTCTGTTAATTAAAAACTGAGTTCCATCGCTCAGAAGATTCATACCTGCCAGTCCGCTGCAGTTTCCGGACTGTCCTCTTCCTAAGTTGATTCTTATAGATTTTCCTCCTACAGGAACCTGTGTGGTATAAGTAATTTTACCGGCATGTACAGATTGTGCACCTACACCTGCCAGATGTCGGGTATTGTTGTGCACTCTGGTAAAGCTTGTGGAAAAGGGAAAGTCATAAAAATAAGAACTGAGGGTACATCCCGGATGGTTGGCTTTATACAAAACAGTAATCTGATACATTCCTTGCGGTAGGAAAACCGTATGATTGGGTCCGTCATACGTTAGCCCATCAATAGAATTTTTTATCATGGTCATGGGAATATCCTGAGCGCCTCCAGAACCTACTCCGTTAAGAAAATTAGGAATATCGGCCGTTAATTCAAGAACTGTTGGCCTTGGAATACTCAAAGCATCAATAGATTGTTCTCTTTTTAAGTAGCTTATCGTTGCTGCAGGTCGAAAGGCTCCTAATAAACTTAGGGCTTCAGGAGCTCCGGCAGTAATTAATCCTTCTATTCTCACATTATCACCGGAACTGTTGAAAATAAACAATTTCGTATTGTTTGTATTGTTATTTTGCGGGCGAAAATTTACATTTCCATTAAAGTCTATTACAAAATCATCAAGAAGATTAAGTAATGTAGGTGTTCCTACAGGATTATTTCCATTGGAATCAACATGAAAAGCACCTATAGGACTTGGTGTCTTGATTCCAACACCTTGGGAATACATAAAATTCATACAGGTCACGGAGAGTAATAGTAATATTTTTTTCATTTTGATTACGATTATTAGTTAATACTTAGTAAATGAAAATATTCATTAAGCTCCGAGTTTGTAAATTAATAAATGAGTAGAATTCTTTTTTAAGGTCATTCCTGCTCCTATACAGTTTCCTGCCTGTCCTCTTCCCAAATTGATCGAGAAAGAATTGGAAGCATTCGTTAGTTTTGTAGTATAGCTTATTGTTCCTCCATGGATGGCAAGCCCTCCCACCACATGGGGAGTATTACTATGGATTCTTGCTATTGTACCATTATTGGGGAAATCAAAGAAATAAGAACTCAGATCACAACCGGGGCTGTCATGAACAGCTTCATAAACAAAAGAAATTTCATACGTTCCGGGATCTAATGTGATGGTTCTTGTTGCTGGATCCCAACCAACACCGATAGCATCTTTTACAAGAGCCATATTAACTACCTGAGAACCGCCTGCACCTTCACCAGCCAGAAAGTTATTGGCTGTATCATTCAATAAGGTGAAAAGAGTAGGGGTTGGAATGGAAAGTGACTCCAGCGTTCCCAATGATCTGACAACGCCTGCAGGAGTAACTCCCAACAAAACATCTGTTGCCGGATTCCCTGCTATCAGTGCAGAAACAGAAACAGGATCATTCACTCCATTACCAACAACATGTAATCGATTGGTGGGATTAGTAGTTCCTATTCCTACAAAGCCAGTGCTTGGCTTTACGACGAAATCATTGAGCTGTTGTGCCGCAGAAGGGGCACCTGTCGCGGGATTGTCTCTTCCGGCATCTATATGGAATGCGCCTTGAGGATTATTGGTAAGAATTCCTACCTGAGCCTGTGCAAAAAATGCAGAAAATAAGCAAACGGGAAGTAATAGTTTTTTTTTCATGTTTTAACGTTTTTTATTATGCTTGACATTACTTCGCAAATCTACATCTGCAATATTGTTTTTTAAATAAATTGGGTTTTCATTTTCGAAAAATAGAAAGTTTTTTGGATGTAAATAATTGATTTTAAATTATTTAATATTTATTAGTTTAGAAAGGATAAATCTTTATTAAGTGAGAATATTAACTGTTTAATAACGAGTCGAAGCACATAAATCAGAATTTTTAATAATAGACTCGTTATTTCAAAAAAAATCGTCAGAAATAATTTCTAACGATCTACTTTTCTATGAAAACTATTGAAAACCTTATGGTTAAAGGTTTGTTAGTAAATAAAGAATACGAGAACAGATTCCCGTATTCCGATTAATCATAATTTTGTCCACAGATAATGTTTTTAAAACATGTGTTTTGTAAATTCTGTCAAAGCTTTACACACCTGTTAGATAAATATATTATGATTCACAAATTTATCCTGAGATGATCGTTTCTGAAAGATATACTCTTTTCATTTTCGAAAAAAGGATAGCTTTTTATATTAAGATGTTAATTATTAATTGATTTGAAGTTGTTTTTGTTTGATTTTACATTTTTTAAATTAAAAATTTAAAAAGTTTCCCTCCGAATGTATGTAATGAGAATAATTTTTGAAATGCCCAAAAAAGGCTGTACACAATTGGATACAGTCTGGTGTAAAAATTAATAATTGTATCGAAATTAATTTTTATTATCCTTCTCTTCAAGTTCTATAAAAGAAATAAAGGTAGAAGGTGAAATTCCTGTAATAGATTTAAAGACAGTTGCAAACTTACTGTGATATGTGAAGCCGCATTCTTCTGCCAGTGCACTAACCTTATATTTTCTGTATTTTGGGGATGTATTCAGCTTGTGGATGATGTAGTTGATCCTTAATTTGTTGATATAGCTCTTAAAATCCGTTCCCTTATGCTTTTTAATAACGAAAGAAGTATATCGGATATTGGTGTTGAATTCCGTTGCCAAAAAAGAAAGCGAAATATATGAATTATTGTACATCTCATCCTTTTCAAAGTTTTCGAGCTGTTCAAGAATTTTGGCTTCTGTTTCTTTGTTGATAGCTATATCAGTTTGTTTATTTTCTGAGTCCATTTCTTCAGCTATTATTTCTTCTTCATTTTCATTTTCTTCCACATCGGACGTTATTACATTTTTTTCCAGTACGTATTCTTCTTTTTCTTTATAATGATCGATAATGTTTTTAAACTTTTGATATTCCTGTTTTTGCTTCTTTTTATTAATGATGAAAATGATGATTAGGCTCAAAAACAGTAAAGCACCAATGCCGATTACCATATTTTTTGTGCTGTTCCAGCTTGCGTACTGATCTTTTTCTTTTTCAATTTTGCTATAATTTTTATCAATAAATTCTAAAGCTTTACCCTGTATTTTATTAATATTTTTGTTCTGTTTTTTTCTGTAAAAATTTGCTTTTTTATAATCTTTTGTTTGTTCATACAATTCTGCTAAGCTTTCCGCAGTATGTCTTTTCATTTCCGGAATATCAGTGGCTTCAGCATATTCCAGAGCCTTTAAATAAAATTTTTCAGCCTCAGTGTAGTTTTTTTGTATAAATTTTAATTTTCCGAGACCTACATAGCAAACTCCTGTATTCATATTAGATTTGGGCAAAAACCTTAGAGCCTGCAAATAATGAATTTCAGAAAGTTTATAATTATTCAGATATCGACCATATAGTTCACCTAACATTTGATTGTTTAGTCCAATATTAATGCTGTCTTGCGGAATTTCTGAAAGATATTTAAGAGATTGTTTCAAATATTTTACAGAATTTGGGTATTTTTCTGCGTCTGCTTCTATATTTGCAAGTTCCTGACAAAAAAGAGCCTTTACTTGATATTTTTTTTTTATATCCTTTATTTTATCCGCGATTTTGAGACCCTCATTCAGATAATCTTTAGATTTATGATTAAGCGCTATCTGTCGATATTCATTAGATAAAAGGCCGCGCACTTTGGCTTGTAATTCGTAGTTTTCGGTAGTATTAAGGAGGTCTTTTGCTTTCTCTGCAAATTCTATACTTTTTTCATATTGAGTTTTCTGCAAATAAATCTGAGAAGTCAGCATTAAGCTTCTGCCCTTAATTTCTGGGGTTTTGGCGGCAGTAGTTAGAGAATCTGCTATTTTTAATGCAAGAGATACATCTTTACTTGCTGTTTCTGTTAAGGTTTTAATATATAAATCATCAAAATGTGCTGTGGGGTTTTGTGCCCATATTGTAGTAGAATACAATAAAATAAGAAGAAGTAGATTTTTAGCCATAGCTTGTTTTAGGTTAAAATTTTATATTTTTTACTCAAATACGTTAGCATTGGCGAAGATAAATCAAAAATTATCTAGTATGATATGATTTTGTATTATTAATGTTTTGGCGATTATTTTATACAATTAAGGTTAGAACACAATTCTTATACTCTTTATCTTTAAGAGAATGAAAAAGATCAGAAAAAATTACAGTTTAGAGTTGAAGATAAGTAATTTTAGTCTCAAAAAACGATACTAACTATAATAGGGTTAGTCAACGAAAAAGTAAAATTTAAGATAAAAAAATATTTGCAATCAGCTAATAGTCAATCATCAAAATAAATATTAAAGTAGTGGCAGAAATAGCTTACGAAAGTTATATAAATTAGATTGACGTAATGCTCAACTTTGAAAGCTAACAACAAGCATATAAAACATGGTGATCTACACTGGTTCCAGGTCGATTTGTGCATTTTTCTGTCATCTGAAATTTCGGATCCTAGTTGTTTTAAATTGTATAATGTTATAAGAGGTTAAGTTAGTTTTGTTGATCATATCTAGAAAACTTCTTAAGAAATTGACTATTAATAAATATAGCAAGTTGAATAATTCGATGTTTTTTTTGGAGCCTATGCGTAATTTTTGCTAGCATTAAAAAATGTAAATGATTGAATTTAAGTTGAATGAGAGCTCCACTTCCAAATTTAGCATTTGAAGTCGATCTGTGTTTGGTATAGCGATTTGAGTACGTTCAAGCATCTTTTTTTGCGTTCTTGAGTCCCTCACTGCTAGGTTTAAATCTTTTGCTCAGTTGAATGCAAAATTGCAGTGTCATATGGGATCTAAGTGTAAATTTAAGTTTTGGTACATACCTACTTACAATCTACACGAATAATTAGACGAAATAACTAACAATATTTATTTTACATTTTAGCAAATATTTCGTCCTATAAGAAAGGATAAAATTCTTTCAAATAAAAGGCGAAATATACTGAGATTTGATTTCAATAAATTTCAATTATTGGGGTCTAGCTTTGCTTTAATATTATATATATCGTAACTTTGTTTAGACTAATTTGGGTTTGTGCAAAGCAGTCCCTGATTTGTCCCTTGTATTCAATAAAGCATTGAATATAAAAGAGTTCCAGTTTCTATATCGAAACTTTGTAGATGAATTATTAGTCAGTGATATCAATTAGTCTCTGAAAACTAAAAATGGTGAATCGATAAGTTCACCATTACACTTTATATTCAGAATGAGTTTAAGCTTTAATAAATTCCAAAAGATCTTTATTGATAGTCTCTGCTTTTGTGGTTGATATTCCTTGCGGAAATCCTGAATATGTTTTTATTGTTCCGTTTTTCAATAATTTAATTGATTTTAGTCCTGTATTTTGGTAAGGTACAATCTGCTCATCAATTGAACTATATGAAATGTTTATAAATAGTATGTAACTTATAATATTAGTTGAAAAATAGTAGGAAATGTTTAAAAATCATTATAAAAATGCATTATCTTTACCTAGTTTTTAAAAAGGGCCGATTTGTACAAATTTTTTTTCATATTTATTCTTTTTACATGTTTTTTTTCAACCTATTCTCAGCGCTATAACATTCAATTTTATAATACGGACAACGGTCTTCCCCAGAACAGCATAAAAGATATTATAAAAGACCGGTATGGCTTTATTTGGCTCACTACAGAAAATGGAATTGTAAGATATGATGGTCTGCACTTTCTGGTTTATAAAAGTTTTCCATTAAGCAGCCAACGTTTTACTTTTTTCTACGGAAATCCTGAGAAGGATAGTATCTTTACCGTAGCAGACCATGGAAAAACTGTACTTATAGAAAGAAAAGTTCCAAAAGTATTTGGCAATGTAAAAAGGACCTCGACCGTTATTGTTAAGGATAATGTCAATTATTATTTATATTCTTCAAATTATAGCTATAGTCCTTCACCTGGAGTCTTTTTTTTCATGGATTTCAAAAAAGGGAAGTACTTTATGACAGAAAATTCATTTACATATGAAGATCGGTGTTCCAAGGTTATAAAAAATTTAAAACTAAAGCCTTTTCTCAAATATAATCCCAGTGTTTTTGCTATCAATGAATTGTTATTTTATATCGATTACGAATCAAAAAAGGTTAAAAAGATAGAAGAGGGAGAAATTACCGGGATTTACAACTTACCGCTCCTTACAGATAGTAAAAGTAAAATATTTTGGAGCAGGACTAACGGCCAGGTTTTTATTTTAAATAATAACATTATTTATACATGTTCTTACAGCAAGGTCCAACTCAATACAGCAAAACTGGTAGAAACGGATAGTATACTTGAGAATAACTTAAATAGCATATATTATGATGAAAATTATAAAAAGCTATATCTCGGTAGTAGTACCGACGGATTAAAAGTTTTAAGTTTATCGGATTTTGTTTCTTCAAAAAGAAAATCTTTGCCATCTTCGTCAATTTTTTATTCTGTCAGACCTTATAATGACTCTTGTGTAATAACGCCAAATGGAGAAATCTTTAACAGAAACGGCTTTGTAGAAAGTAAGAATTTCAAAAAAGCAAGTTCATATTTTTTGGATTTTGATAAATATGGAAATATTGTTACCAGAAAGGAAGACACTCTTCTTATCTATAAAAAAAATGCTGGTTATCAGGATTTCTTTCGTGTTTTTGAAAAAAAGAATATCTTAACTGACTTTTTTTTTGATGGGAATAAGTATTATATGCTGTTTGTCAGGCAAAAGAGAGGAGAGGGATTCTCTGGCATGGTGGCAGTATATGAAAATTGGTCTATTAAATCACTAAAGAAAAAATACTTATTTGCAAATGAGCCAACAAAATTTAAAGTAACCGATGAAGGGGATATTTTGGTGGGTACTATTAAAGGACTTTACAAAATATCATCAAGGCAACATAAAATATATCATTTTGCTGCTAAAAGTGAACTATCAATTAGGGATATTGTCCGCTCCAAAGATGGTAAATTTTGGATAACAACTTCAGGAAAAGGATTTTATCTTCTAGAAAATAACAAGCTCCTAAAAATGCCTAATGATATCGATAATAATACTTCTTCAGCACATACTCTTTTAGAAGATCAAAACGGTTTTTTCTGGATTTCAACCAACAATGGCTTATATAAAATAAGGGAAAGCGAACTTTTAAGATATCGAAACAATACGAACGTTAGAATAAACTATTATAGATTTGCTAAGGACGCTGGTTTTAATACCAACGAATTTAATGGTGGTGGGAATATTAATGGTAATCGATTAAAAAACGGTGAATTTGTTTTACCTACTTTGGATGGCCTTGTATTTTTCGATCCTGGAAAAGTAAAAAGTTATTATCCAGAGCATTTATATGTGGAGAGAGCTTTAGTGGATGGCAGGGAAATACTTTTTAAAAATAATCTAAACCTTAAGCGCGAATCTAAACGATTGGATATTTTTATTGATGTTCCATATTATGGAAATCCCGATAACATTACTATAGAGGCAAAACTTGATAACGAATCGGATGGAAAATGGGAGGTCATTGGTAGTGATAGAAAATTTTCAATTTCTAATCCAGGATATGGAAAGTATTCTCTTGTGGTAAGAATGCTCACTTCTGATAAAGGAAAATTTATTTATAAGAATATCAATATTATTATTCCACCTTATTATTATCAAACAATATGGTTTAAAACGTCTGTTTTCTTATTTCTATTATTCCTGCTTTACCTTTCAGTGAAATGGAGAATTAGTTTTCTTCAAAAGAGAAACAGTGAATTGGAAAAAATTATTCACCAGAGAACAAAAAGTCTATCAAGTACAGTGGAAAATTTAGAAGTAACTAAATTAAAACTGCATAAAGAAATTGAACAGCAAAAAAAGCTTATCGGCACCATTACTCATGATATCACTACTCCGCTAAAGTTTATTGCATTAACCAGCAAAGAGGTATTGAAAAGAAATGAATTGGATGTTCGTCATGCTGAAAAAGTTCTGAATTCAATTTATAAATCATCTAATCAGCTATATAATTTTACATTAACCTTAAAAGAGTATGCAGATATTTATAGCCATTACAGATCGGATGACATCGTATTATATTCCCTGTATAAGGTGGTTGAAGAGAAAAAGATTCTTTTTGATGAAATAGCAAGAAATAATAATACCATAATCACCAACAATGTTAGTAAAGAAATACTTACAGAGGTCAGTAAAAATATATTGGCGGCCATTATTCATAATTTACTTGATAACGCTGTAAAATATACAGAAAATGGATCAATCGATATAAGCTGTATAATGAGTGTTGATAGTACATCCTTAATAATTAGTGACACTGGGCTGGGGATGGACATAGAAAAAATAGAATACTATACAAAGCTTCAGAGGAATATTGATAATGAGAAACTATTATTACAGAAATATGGTATGGGATTACACCTCATATTGCAGTTATTACAAATGATAGAAGGTAAAATTATTATCGAAAAAAACTCACCAAAAGGAACTTTATTCAGATTAGTTTTAAAAAATAAAAATAATGATTAGAAACATTCTTATAGCAGATGATCATGATATTGTATTAACCGGAACAACCATTATATTAGAATCGCAGATTCCAAATGTAATAGTGGATCAGGCAGAAAATTATCATCAGGTCCTTGATAAAATTTCCAAACAAGAATATGATTTGATTATTTTGGATATCAATATGCCAGAGAGCAAAAATAAAAAAATGATCTCTGAAATTAAAAGTATTTCCCCCTATATAAAGATTCTTGTTTTTTCTGCGTACGAAGAAGAAATAGCTATACAGTACATTAAAGAAGGTGCTGACGGATACATTAATAAATTAAGCAAGGTGGAAGAAATAACAGAAGCCGTAAATAAAATGTTCTCCGAAGGATATTATTATCCAAATGGTATTGTGAGTAAGTTGTTACAGCCATCCACTTTGGATATGATAAAAAGTTTATCAGAGAGAGAGTATGAAATTTTCAATTTAATGGTAAAAGGATATGGAAATTTAGAAATTTCTAACGCACTGAAGATACAAATGTCTACTATCAGTACTTATAAAAAAAGAATTCACAGCAAATTGAAAACTACGAATCTTGCCAGTCTTATAAAAATGTATGAAGTGTATACTTCATAAAAATTTCTTGTAGAAAAGTTTCTACATGGTCTATTATTTTATTCTACGCATTGTGATATTTTACTTTAGGCAATTCCACTAATTTTACATTATGTTAAAAAAAGAGCTGGAATAGAGGGCTAATTTAAAAATATAGCTTTAAAAAAGTAAAGTTTATTCTCTATCTATTGAAGCCTGATTCAGACCAGAGTTACAATGCTTAAAATAATAATAAATGTTTAAAAATTCTACAAAATTATGTGTCGCAATAGGAGTAATGAACTCTTTTATTGCCTTTGCCCAAACTGGTAATGTAGGTATAAATACCACTACTCCCGGCTCGACTATTGACATTAATGGTTCTGTGGCAGCAAAGTACAGTGCAGTTAGTACCACACCTTATACTTTGACCTCAACAGATTTCCATGTGTCATATAACGGTTCTTCTAATGCGGTATTTAATCTTCCTCCTGCAATTAATGGGGTAGGGAATTTCAAAGGACGTATGTATACCATAAAGAATAATACGAATTTTGCAATCACAGTGAACGCTGCTGCTCCCGAAACAATCAATGGAAGCACAAATGTTTCTATACCTGCTAATCAAAGTCTTCAATTGATCAATACGGGTCTTAACGGTGCAAATTCTACATGGGAAACCATTTCATCAGGATCAACTTTAACGGCAAGTAATGGTCTTGCTATTACGGGTAACGATGTGAAATTAGGAGGTACCCTTTCCCAAGATACAGATATTGTAACGGCTGGTAATAATTTAAGTATTACAGGTACGGGCAAAGTATTGGTAGGTAATAATACCACTCCAACGGGAGCAGCTAATGCTAAAATGGTGATTGATAATGGTACCACAAATGGAGCTATACAAATCAAGGATGGAACAGAAAGCCTCGGATATGTATTAACCAGTGATTCTAACGGATTAGCGACGTGGTCATCCACAGTTACCACCGCTTTTGCCAATAACTGGACATCTTACAGTGGTACATTAACAAACCCCTTTACAGCAGCAACAGGTATAAATGGCGTAGCAACAGGAATTTCACTTACCATTCCTGCAAAAGGATGGTACTTCATACGTAGTGGTGTTGCTATAAATTCAGGTTGTAATGATTACTTCTTTTATATTAATGGTATTGGAGATGTCTGGAGAAGTTATTGTGGATCAAATACAGCAGCTTTTATGTTTCCGAGAGATCAAAATCGTGTATTATATTTTGCTACACCAGGTAATTATCCGGTTTTAGCGGGTAAAACTAATGGTGTCATTCCTGCTGGTTTTGATGTAGGTAACCCTACTTTCTACCTGGATTTTGTAAAGTTTCAAAATTAATATAGTACTATTAAAACATTCTATATATAAAAAAACGATTCTAACAACATAAAATGAAAATTGAAAAGCTGTTTAGGTCATTCCTTTTCAGCTTTTCTTGTTATTAATTTCCCAAGATAATAATGAGACCTGATTTCAGGTCTCATTATTATATTTACTTTGCCTTACTGTTAAGGTTGGTATCAGCAACTTTTGTTAATAGCTCATCGCATTTTTTCTCCTCCTTAAGTGTTGCCAGTAAATTTTTAAGGCACACTTTTTCTTTAAGAACCTTTGCAAAAGCAGCTAGTGTTCCATATGTTGCCACTCCATAATGTTCAACTTTTTGGGCTGCAGCAATAATACCTGCATCTCTTACAGATCCAGGTTCAGTTTCTTCTATAATACTCTTACCTTCGTCAAGTAACCATTGCATAGCATCACATTTTTTTGCCTGTGCTTTTTTGCCTAAGGCAGCAAAGCATTCTTCGAGTCGCAGCACATGAACTTCGGTTTCAGCAAGATGATTTTCGATAGCCGTTTTCAAATTTTTATCGGTCGCATTTTTCTGCATTTTCGGAAGTTCTTTTACCAGTGCTTTTTCCGCCCGATAAATATCTTTTAGAGAATCTTCAAATAGATCTTTCAGCTCTTTGGCAGCTCCTTTTTTTGCTGGTACTTTGGATGTTGTTCTTGCAGTTACCGCTTTTTTTAGGTGCTGCTTTCTTCGTTGTGGACTTGGTTTCCATAATAATATAATTTAGTGAATAATTTAATCTGGTAACTAGTATTCTACAATTCTAAGACCATTTGCCTTTACTGTTGTAATTCATAATTATTCCAGATTTATAATTATGACTGAGGTCATAAAATTTTTAAATTTTGCTTTACTAAATTAGATTTAACAGTTTACTGGATCACATTTTCTTTATGGTGTATTATAAAAATTATACTAATTAATTACTTATGAAAAAGAAATTTTTTGACCGATTTGCAGATTGGGCGGTATGTTTTACGGGAAGTGCCGGAGCTTTCATAGGAGCAAGCTTACTTGTCATAGTATGGGCTGCTACAGGACCAATGTTTAAGTTTAGTGAAGTCTGGCAAATGGTAATCAATACAGGAACTACTATCATTACCTTCCTTATGGTTTTTCTTATACAAAAAGCTCAAAACAAGGACTCTAAAGCAATTCAGATTAAACTCAACGAATTGATTGCTACTCACGAACAGGCTAGTGATAAAATAGTAGACATTGAGGACTTGACAGAAGAAGAATTAGATGAACTGCACAAATTTTATGAGAAGCTGGGAAAGCTACCGAAGAAAAAAGAAAAGCCATCGATATCTCATTCTGTTAATGAAAGAAATAAAAGGTATAAATAATGAGATTTAGATTAAGGACAAATCTATTGACAACTTTATAGATCACTATTATGGAATTTCAAAAGGACTTATTAGAATATATTGGAAATCGCTTACTCGAGGCTAATGAAAGCATATCGATTGCCGAAAGTGTTACCTCCGGTTTGTTACAATTTTCATTTTCACAGATAAAGGATGCTTCTTTATTTTTTAAAGGTGGAATTACCGCCTATACTTTGGAAGAAAAAGTAAGATTTCTGAATATCGACAGAAAAGAAGCCGAAGAGTGCGATTGTGTTTCCCAGCACATTGCCGAAATGATGTCATTAAATATGGCCATATTATTTAAAACCGACTGGTCTGTAGGAATTACAGGCTACGCAACTCCCGTAAAAGAGTCAGGAAATGAAATTTTTGCGTACTTCTCCTTTTCATACAAAGGCAAGATAATGTTCTCCACAAAAATGGATCTACATCCCAAAACCGAAGCATTGCGCGCTCAATTATACTACAGTGAATTTATATTGGACTGTTTAAAGGTGCAATTGGATATGCAGTTAGAAAAACAAAACTAAATATCAGTCTATTAAACAAAGCTCAACTATAACCAGTTATTACTATGGAAAACTTACCATTAAAAAATAAATCTGTGCTCATTACGGGTGCTGACAGTGGCATAGGAAAAGCCATTGCTTCACTTTTTGCCCTAGAGGGAGCTAATATCGCCTTTATCCATTACAAAGATTTTAAAGATGCTGAAAAGGCGGAAAGGGAAATTATCGCATTAGGTACGCGCACCATATCTTTTGGAGGCGATGTCAATGATGCTCAATTTTGTAAAAATACAGTTTAAAAAATTGTTTCTGAATTTGGTGGGATTGACATTTTAATTAATAATGCAGGAACACAGATTCCCTGTGAGAATATTATAGATCTAAGCGAGGAAAATATCAGAAAAACCTTTAATTCCAATATTATTGGAATGATTTTACTGACAAAAGCGGTATTTCCTTATTTGAATGCGGGAAGTTCAATTATCAATACAACCTCTGCGGTGGCCTATCTGGGACACGAAGAGTTACTGGACTATTCTGCTACAAAAGGTGCTATAGTCTCTTTCACGCGTTCACTCGCATTGCAGTCAAAACCAAAAGTCATCCGTGTCAATGCTGTTGCTCCCAGGCTCGTTGCAACGCCACTTACAGAAAAAACTTTTGGACAGGAGGAAGAGGATGAAACAAAGCCACCATTGGAGCGCAACGCAAGCACTGATGAAGTTGCTACCAGCTTTTTGTTTCTGGCAACAGATGCTTCAGTTCAGATTACAGGACAGGTTTTACATCCAAACGGAGGTTTAATTGTTAATGGATAAAAATATGAATAGAGTTATTATTCAGTTTTTCCATTGGTACCATTCGGGTGAACTTTGGAAGGAGTTTATAGAAAAAGCCGGTCTTTTAAAAGAATTAGGATTTACTGCTGTTTGGTTTCCTCCTGCTACAAAATGCAGTCTTGGAAAAGATGGCCGTGGATATGATGTGTATGATCTTTATGACTTGGGGGAGTTTGATCAAAAAGGCGGTATTCCAATTTTAATGCTTTAAAATCATTAATCACTATTCAATGAATTGAATATCAGGTGGTTATGATCTTTTTTAATTTATTTTTTTTATATTTGCGTAATAATTAATTGTATTATAATCTATAAAAACTTCCGGGGTACACAAGGTCATATAGAATACTTTTATAAAAAATAACAAACAAAAATGAGAAAAATTATTATTTCAGCATTGATAATATTATCAAATGGTGTCACTTTTGCGCAAGTTGGAATTAGCACAAATAATCCCTCTGCCGCATTAGATATTGTAAGCAAAGGTAATACAAGTGCTACAAAAGCCTTAGAAGTAAATAATTCGAGTGCGAAAGAGTTGATGACAGTCTTGAATAATGGAAATGTAGGAATTGGAGAAACAGCACCCTCTGCTACTCTGCAAATTACAAATACCTCTAGTACAGCTGTAAGAATCGTAGATGGAACACAAGGAGCTGGGAAAGTACTTACATCTGATGCGTCTGGCAATACAACTTGGATAAGTCCTGCTTTAAAAGCAATTGCAGGAAGCTTTCCAACTTCAACTGTCAGTTTTACTTCTTATGGAGCTGGAAATCCCCCTAATATTTCATTGTATACAGGAGCCACAATAATACTACCAGCAGGAAAGTGGTTGGTTTCTTTTGGTTCACTTGCTTCCTTAGGTCAGAATGACAGAATTAATATGAGCGATGCTCAATTATGGTGCACTGCGTATTTAACAGATTCTACAACAAACAGTACGGCTACTTCAGACTACATCTCATCTTATACCGGCTTAAGAGGGTCAGGAGGATCTATTGGGCGTGGTATGAACAGAACCATGGTAATCGGCTCAATAGCTGTAAATAATGCCACCGGAGCAAACAAGACGTATTATTTATGGGCTAATCAAGAATTTGAAACAGCTCCAAGTGGAACAAATCTTATTAATGTGAATGCCAGCGGAACCGCTGGATATTGGATAAATATTTTTGGAAGTGGAAATTGGGAAAGATATTTTTATGCGATACCAATTCAATGATAATTGGTAATTATATAATTTATGGCAAAGAGTTAGAAAATAGTAAAGATAGCATAAACTCACATTTTTATTATTTAACCACATATATGATATAAAGTTTGAAATAAAAAAATCATCATATATATCATTCTAAAAGTTTAAGATTTACCTCCAATTATTATGAACGGAAGCTCTGACCTAATGTACAGCGTAAATATGAGATTTCACTATTCTACTTTTAATTGCTCATAAATATCCATTTTTACATTGAGATAATTGTCTAAAAAAGATGTAAAAATGAAAGAAATATTTGAAACTTTCAAGCCTAAGAATGTATTGACCAAAAGATATGTCGATTACTATTATCTTGATATAAAACAAAATAACGAAATTAACGAATTTCAATGTTTTCCTCATTTCAATAATACAATGCAAAATTTAGAAGCCTTGACCACTTAATTTCAATTTTGCATTATCATGTAATTTTAGTTTGAATTAACCTCCGTTTTCATAATGAAGGTGGAATTTTTCGTACATCTATTGATTTTAGAAGTGATGATCAATTCAATCCAAAATTGACTTGTCAGTACCACAATTCTTCCAGTTTTTCAGAAATTAACTAAGCAAAATCTAACAAATTAATTGAGTATCTAATATTTTTAAAATAAAAACCATTATATAGTACAACAAGCAAAAAACTATTATAGAGGATTATGCCTATAAGACTGTAATTGCTAAGGCGATTGTCGGGTTTTCAGAATAAATCAAGAAAAATCAAAATGAAATACAGATGAATATGTTACCTACATGAAAACCGCTCTAGGGGAAATTCATCAAGATCCTTTGAGAAAAAGATCAAAAAATGATTCAACAAGTTCATTGAGTGATGGAGTAGATCCGAACAAAATGCTTGAATTATTTCAAAAATTTGCAGAAATATTTAAACCAAACTCATAAATTAAATAGATGGATATAAAGGATTTTGAAAATTTTAAACAAGAGGTAAGCTGGTTTGTCGTAAAAAATGATAACGTCGAAATTGAACATATCAATAATAAAAATTTTAGTCTAAAATTTATTGAGACATTCCCAACTGTATACAAACTATTGCTGCAATCGACTTCGATTTTGGGCGTTACAATAACATCATCTAAAAACAAAAATTCAAACTATTGTCTATATACTTGGGATGACAAGGATGGCTGTAAATGTGGTTGGTTATGTAAATCTGAACAAATTCAGACAGAAATTAAAGTGTTACCTGAACATCAGCTACTCTTGGATGAGATGGGTGGAATAAAAGAAACATATCATCGATTTAGTACAGAAACTGAAATACTGACCGATAATCAGAATTTTATTTTTATCAAATCTTTACTAACAAAAGGATTGGGTGATTGGATTGACTATTATGATCAGATTTGTACAGATGAGCATATAAAACAAGTTGACACAAAAGATATAGTTTGTTTTGCAGGTGAAGCGAATGGGAATGAGACTTTTTATGACCCAAATACAAAACAGGTTTTACTTTTTGCTCCTGACCACAGTTTTGAAAATGTTGAAGTTTTAAAAGATCAATCAGAATATACATTTTATACCATTAATAATGTAACGACATTTGTTGACTATGTAGAAACACTTGCTCAACAATGGTTAGAAAATATTAAAACTGAAGTTAATAAATAACCATAATATGAAAATAGTAATAAGATAGATATTGAGAAAGTTGCTCAAGCTGTAAAATTTATTGAAGAGGGAACAAAAATTCTTACCGAAATGCATTCTGAAAATAGAGTTAATATGTCAGATGAAGAAATATTGATTAATTACAAAGGAGGTAAAAATCTATATAAATTCTTCATTTAGATAGCAGTATTTATCAATTTGACAAGTTAATAAAAGATTTAAAAAAGCTTACAATATAAAATAATCGATCTCAAAAAATGATTATGTTTTTATCGTAGGACATAAAATTTAACAAATTAAATATGAATTATTATAAACATTGGGAAAGTTGTATTGATCAAATTGAAAAAGGGCAAATTGAAAATGCTACTCTTTATGCTCTTAAAATTGCAGTAAAGTTAGATGTATCACAAGTTTTAATTGACAGAATAATGTCAATAAACTTAAAAAGTTACGAGAAAAAAGTTGAAGCACAGATGGATGAATGTCTAAAACGAGCAAAATTAGAAAATGCAGAAGCCTTATGTCTATATTACAATTTAGATAATGGCTGGGACAGCACAATATATATATGTAAAGAATATACAGATGAAAATAGCTATTGGATCTCCAAAAGCAGAAGTTGGATTGAAATAGGAAAAACTAAAGGTTTTTCAGGTATATATAAAATAGATGCTCAAAGTGCTTTTTTTGGGGATAAAATAAGTTCCGGAATTTGTATTCTCTTAATGTTAAGAACAACAATTTCTTTTTATAATGTTGCACAAAAATTTTCAGATTGTGGGATGAAAATTTGTATAACAGCGACAGAAAGTGATTTTGTAAGAGTGTTGTAATGAACAAAAAAGTAACTAGCCAACATGTTTTATTTAATTTAGTGTTTGTGAAAATCCGATCAAATATTCTTAAAAAACGATTATAAAATTAAATTACATGACAAGTAAAATTATTGGTGTAGGAAATTATATACCCTTAGAGGTTATTGACAATGCATTTTTTAATGAAAATCTTTTTTTTGATGAAAATGGCAATAAGTTAGAGCGCGATAATGCTGTAATTGCCCAAAAACTTAAAGAAATCACTGGAATAGAAGAAAGACGGTATGCATCTAAGGAATTGGTCACTTCAGATCTAGGACTTATCGCCGCAAAAGCTGCGATACAAAACGCTCATATTGATCAGGAGACATTAGATTATATCATATTTGCTCATAATTTTGGTGATGTTCCTTATGGGGAAGTACAATCTGATGCAGTTCCCAGCTTAGCCTCAAGGGTCAAACATCAGCTGGGAATTAAAAATAATTACTGTGTTGCTTATGATGTGATATTTGGATGTCCCGGATGGGTTGAAGGGGTAATACAAGCCAATGCATTTATTAAAGCCGGTATTGCTAAAACTTGTTTGGTTATAGGAGCAGAAACCTTATCTCGAGTAGCTGATATTCATGATCGGGACAGTATGATTTATGCAGATGGTGCGGGGGCAGTAGTTATCCAGGCGACAGAGGGTGATTCTGGTATTAAATCGCATGTTTCGGCTTCTCACACTTTCAAAGAGAAAGATTATCTGTATTTTGGATAATCTAATAATACGGAGAACTTGTCAGATACGAAATTCATCAAAATGACCGGAAGAAAAATATATGAATTTGCTCTTTTACATGTACCTGAAGCCATGAAAAAATGTCTTGATGATAGTGGATATAAGATAAATGAATTGAGCAAAATTATTATTCACCAGGCTAATGAGAAAATGGATGAAGAAATTGTAAAGCGTTTTTACAAATTATATGATACAGCAGTATCTAAAGATATTATGCCTATGATCATTAATAAACTAGGGAATAGCAGTGTTGCAACGATACCAACTTTACTCTCAATGATTTTAAATAAAGAACTTGAGGCTCATGAGATCAACGAGAATGATACCATATTATTTGCTTCTGTTGGGGCCGGTATGAATATCAATGCTTTAGTTTATAAATTTTAATATAGAATAATACCTAAATATTTTATTAATTAATATTAAAAATAGCAGTTGCTTTCTCTTATTAAAAAAAATAGCAGAGAACGTTTATAGTTCTCTGCTAATTATTATATTGAGAAAAAAGCTATTATAAGCTTTCTTCTTAATTTAAGCTATTTTAACGTTAACTGCGTTAACGCCTTTGTTACCGTTTTGTACGTCATATGTTACGACATCATTTTCACGAATATCATTAACTAAACCTGAAGTATGTACGAAAACATCTGGACCTCCATTTGAAGGTGTAATAAAACCAAATCCTTTGGCATCGTTAAAGAATTTTACTGTTCCTTGTTGCATTGTATTGTATTATAAAATTGTTGTATTTACTTAAAAATCGTTTTTGGCTGTTGCCATACCTGTGATGATGATTAGATCAAAACAGTTTTTTAATTTAAGCTATTTTTACGTTAACTGCGTTAACGCCTTTTGCTCCGTTTTGTAGGTCAAATGTTACGACATCGTTTTCACGAATATCATTAACTAAACCTGAAGTATGTACGAAGACATCTGGATCTCCATTTGAAGGTGAAATAAAACCAAATCCTTTAGTTTCGTTAAAGAATTTTACTGTTCCTTGTTGCATTGTATTGTATTATAAAATTGTTGTATTTACTGATAAATTATTTTTGGCTATTGCCATTACGGGATTGATAATTACGTCAAAACTGTAATAAATCGATTTGTGAACAAGAAATGATGTTGGTATTTTTTAGAATCTTGAAATATTCAAGATGAAATGGTACTGCACCTGTTAAATTGATGACAAAATTAGCGGCTGTAAAAGCGAAGACTGATAGGGAATTGTAAGTTCAAAAATTTCAGAAGAAGCGTCGGCAGGAGCCTGATTATTTTACAAATGTACACATAATTTATTGAAAACAAGCGATTTTCTAGTTTTTATTTTTTGCTGATACTAGTTAACGTAAATATAATAAGTAAAAATGGATAACTAAATCAATAGTATGACCTCTGTCTGGTTTTTTTGAATACCAAAAATGAAATATAGGACAGTATCTTAAAAGAAATTGATTTTAATTGTTAGTACTATATTGAATAGAGTCTTTTATGGCATGATTTTAACTTTTATTATAATGTTCACTTGAATATAAAAACGAAATAATGATTGATTTTTTACATTATAAAAAATTGTGACCGATACCGTCTGACTAAAATTTGTCCTTTTCTCTGAAGCGGATCGAAACCAACATCCTAATGTGGTTGTAGCAGGTTTTCGATTATAATTTATTCAGGCTGAATAATAACAAACCTTACCAATGGAAACTCATTTTTTATATGCCCTCGAATTCGCTGTATGGCTTCGGTGATCTCTTCCGTATCCAGGTGGTCTTCAAAATCGATAATAAGCATCAATACAACTTCCTCTGGTGACTGGTAAGTTGACAGTATATTTTTTGTTCTGACAACAGCAACATCTTTCTCCGCAAGATTTGCGATCTTTTCTCTTGTTTCAGGAGTTATGCCTTCTCCCATCAATAAGCTTCGACTTTCCCTCGCCAGGATAAAAGAAACAAATACCAGTATGAGTCCTACAATAACCGATGCAAGACCGTCCAATTCCGGAATCTGAAATGAATGGCTGATCCCCATCAATACCATCACAACGATTAATCCAGCTACTGCCGCACCGTCTTCGAAAACAACGAGAAAGCTTGCGGGATCCTTACTTTTGATGATCGCATCCCACCATTTCATACCATTACGGGTCTTGTTAAATTCTTTGACGGCGATAAATAGGGAAGTTCCTTCGAAAATTAAAGAGAGTACCAAAACAGTATAGTTCCAGAACGGATCTTTCATCACTTCAGGTTCTATGATGTGAGAAATTCCCTGGTAAATAGACAAGGCTCCACCTAGGCCAAATATTAAGATAGAAACGACAAAAGACCAGAAATAGAGTTCCTTGCCATATCCGAAGGGATGAGATTCATCCGCTGCTTTCTTACTTCTTTTCAACCCATATAAAAGCAACAGCTGGTTGGTGGTATCAACAGTTGAGTGGATTCCCTCAGAGATCATGGAAGAACTGTTGGTAAATGCTCCGGCAATAAACTTTGTTAAGGCAATCAACAGGTTGGCTGCAAGTGCACTGTAAATTGATTTATGATTGTTGGCCATTTATTATGAGTGTAGGTAGAAGATTATTTTAATAGTTCGGCGTGTGTAAAAATCATTTTACAATTTGCTTTTCAGTTTTGGACTTCATACCGGAAATAATACGTTGTCTATGAATAAATCCCCAGTCTGCAATCGTATTGGTCAATTGTTTAAGTGATTTTCCATAGTCGGTAATCTGGTATTCGACAGCAACAGGTGCTGTGTTCAGTACATGACGGTTGATCAATTCATTGGTCTCCAGGTCTTTCAACTCACGGCTGAGCATCTTTCCGGAAATACCTTTTACCTCTTTCAGCAATTCAGAATACCTCATCGGCTTATAACATAAGCATGCAATGATGGACATTTTCCATTTTCCGTTTAAAATTTCCATTGTATCACTGATTGCCAATATTTTTTGGCTGCAATCTTTTACCAAATCAAATTCCTGTTCCATACCGTTCACTTGGTTACCTGTTTGTCACTATAACTTTTTGTCACTTAGTTACAAAGATACACATTGAAAATATAACTTTGCCAATCTAATTTATAAACAACAAAAAATGGATCTAATCAAAAATTTACAATGGCGGTATGCGGTTAAGAAATACTCAGAGGAAGCAGTTAGCGAAGATAAAATCGACCGGATTATCGAAGCCGTCAATCTAACTGCGTCATCCTGTGGAATACAGCCTTACCGATTGTTTGTCATTACCAATCCGGAGGTAAAAGAAAGATTAGGAGAAGGTTCATTCAATGCACAGATCCACGCTTCTTCCCATTTATTGGTTTTTGCAGGATTCAATGAAATAACCACTGATTACATCACAGAATATGTTGTGATGATCGAACAACAACGAGATTTGGAAAAAGGAGGTTTGAAGATACTGAAAGATACGTTGATAGATTATTTCTCTACTCAGACGCCCGAACAAAATACAATCTGGTCGGACAAACAAGCGTATATCGGTTTGGGAACAGCTTTGATTGCGGCGGCAGAACTTAAAGTGGATGCAACACCTATGGAAGGGTTTGATCCGAAATTGTTTGATGGAGTGTTAGGCCTTTCGGAAAAAGGTCTTCATGCCTCCGTCATCATGTCATTGGGCTATCGGGATGCTACTAATGATTTTCTGGCATCGGCTCCAAAAGCCAGATTGCCGATCAATGAATTTTCTACCAAAATCAATTAGTAAATTACAAGTGGGATGATTTAATATTTAAAGTCTTATCGGTAAACTATTACTTTTTGATTGTTACAAAAACTTCTTACGCTACTTTTCAGAATACGAGAGTACCAAAATAATTCTTTTGTGGTATAAAAAATGAGTTAAATTAGCCTCAATGCAATGATGGAGATTGCGGTTGTTGATTATTTACATAGATTCACCAATCAAAGCCCAACTTTAAAGAATAAATGAGAAAAAGAAATTACATTATTATAGGAGTTTTGTCGCTGATCGCTATATTAGTGATAGGAGGACTCATCGTACTTGATGGATTGAGCAGTATGGGAAATCCCAATGGAAGCAGGGCACCTGATTATCCTTATTTTATTACCACTGTGCCTGTAACTGTCAAAAATATAGGAGTGCCCAAAGGGACAAAACTGACTTATGAAGAACATTTTTTTAAGGAAGGCAGACAGGAAAAAATAATGAATGAAAAAAAACTCACCGGTATAGAGTTGCCAAAAGGAAAGACGATCGACTGGGGTGGAGTGCCCGTATACATGATTACAAAATTTTCCAATCCTGAAATGAAAGGATTTACTGTTAATGCAGATTTTGGTCAATTAAGTGAATACAAAAAAACTAAGTTTTCAGAGATGTGGCAAAGTTGTAGTGGGGAATTAGGTGTTTTGGTCAATGACGCGGATGACTGGACTTTTAACCCAAAAAATATTGCTGATATTTCAGATTGCAGTGTGGCCTATCAACGTTTTTTTAAGGAAGATGCAGAACAACAAAGATTTCTTGATAAACTTGTCAGTGAGATTAAAAAAAAGGATCAAAATCAAATGAAGTAATAACTATTGATCTGTACTCAATTATTATTTTAGTTTCATTCCTGAAAGAATTATTTTAAGAGCCTAGTCGCTATATCAAACCAAATTAAATATATAATGAAAAGTATCCTCATTTTAATTTTTTTTCCTCTGCTGATGTTTTGCCAGACCAATAATTTTGACCTTGGTCAATTATCCTTTCCGATAGACATATCGGCCATAGAGAAAAAATATGAACTGGATAAAAACAGTGATCTGTCAGGTGTTATTGTTTATAATAGTACTGATGCGGCATTGCTGCAATTCTCAGGGTATTCCTTTTCAGGAACTCTTAACAAACAGGAAACCTCCATATTATCTAATAATTATGTGTCTTTCTACGAGAACAGGACATCAAATAAGGTGAATGCCTACAGGCTGGAAATAAAAACGACTAAAAAATCAGAGGAATTTGAGAAGTTGTTGCAAAATAAATTAGGGAAAACTGATTTTTATTACAGGGATGCGGAATTTTCGTACAGGGTTTGGAATGCCGGGAATAAGCTTTATCTGTTCGAGACCAACAATACAGGAAAATACAATAATGAAAAATTCAAATCCTGTAGTTTATATGTTGTAGCTGCCGGAGATCAATTGCTGAACGACTATTTTATTTCAGGAGGCTTTCAATATTACGGAGACTACCTTCGGGAGAAAAACAAGTCTGAGCATAAAGGAAAAAAATACACCTACAGAAATTTTGTGGACGAAAAAGAAAAAGATGATGGCAAGGATTCATTTTACCTGAACGATTATGTGAAATAAGCGCATACCTATTGACTGCTTTTATTGGTATCAGATTTCATTTGCAATGCTTTTGTTCCCATTATATTGGCCTCATTTTCTAATTTTTGGCCATCGTTGATATTTACCTCAATTTCTGAAGGTGAAGTAGGTTTTATTCTCTCTTCCTTTTTTTGTACAATATGCCACGCTTCATGAGGCAGGTGTTTCTGCTGGTCGGGATCAAGATGAATGTTCGTGCCCTCGGCGTATGCATGTGATTGTAGCTGGGCGGGAGCAGAACTATTGTTGTGTACTTTTACGTCATCCAGAGAATGACCGCAGAGAATTTCTATCCCTGATTTTAAATTATCAGGCAAACCGGTAGTTTTTTTTTCATTTGAATCGGATGTAAACCTATTTTCATCACTATAAATATAGAAAGAACATTTTATTTAATTCAAATAAATAGAACCAATTAGAGTTTTTCTGAATATTAAGATCTGATAACTATTCAAAAACTTCAAGATACAGTCGTTAACCTCCGTCATTGTTGCAAGATAATTTACAGTAGATTGATGATGAGAGCTTTTTTAGTATTTAAAACGTTTGAAAATTGAACTACAACAATTACCAATTGAGCTACTTTTTATAGAGTAGCAATCCAGAATTTTGTACTTGAGATTAAATTCAGGTTTAGAAACAATTTAAAAAAGAATTATGCAAAAGAGAAAATTAGGAAATAACGGATTAGAAGTTTCCGCATTAGGCTTTGGCTGTATGGGCTTAAACTTTTTAGACGGTAAAGGTCTTGATAAAAAAGAGGCTATCACACTACTACATAACGCAGTTGAAAGAGGTGTCACATTTTTTGATACTGCAGAAGCTTACGGACCTTACACCAACGAAGAGCTTGTTGGCGAAGGATTACAACCTTATAGAAAAGACGTTGTAATCGCTACAAAATTTGGTTGTAAAGATGCCAGCCCGGCAGTAGGTTTAGACAGCAGGCCCGAAACGATCAGAGCAGTAACCGAAGCATCTTTAAAAAGATTAAAGACAGATTATATAGATTTGTTGTATCAACACAGAGTTGACCCCAATGTTCCTATAGAAGATGTTGCAGGAACCGTAAAAGACCTAATACAAGAGGGCAAAGTAAAATATTTCGGTTTGTCGGAAGCAAGTGCTACAACGATTCAAAAAGCACATTCAGTTCAATCTGTATCAGCATTGCAAAGCGAATACTCTTTGTTTTGGCGTGAGCCGGAAAATGAAATCATATCAACTTTAGAAGAGTTAGGAATTGGTTTCGTTCCGTTCAGTCCTTTGGGCAAAGGCTTCCTCACAGGTATCATCAATAAAAAACTAGAGGATGTCGACCGCAGAAATGTGATTCCTCGTTTCACCGAAGAAAATATAAAGGCCAATTTTATTTTAGTGGAGGCGCTTTCTGAAATTGCTCAACAAAAAAATATGACCACCGGACAATTAGCATTGGCTTGGCTTTTAGCCCAAAAGCCTTGGATAGTACCCATCCCCGGGACTACAAAATTACATCGTTTAGAAGAAAATATTGGAAGTACAAATATTGTATTAACAGCCGGGGAATTGGCAAAAATTGACTCAACAGTGAATGGGATTACCCTTGTGGGCGACCGCTACCCTGAATTTTTGGAAAAACAGATAGACAAATAAAAACGAACAACAATGCAGAATATTAAAGGGAAAGTTGTCGCTATTACAGGTGCCAGCAGTGGAATGGGTAAAGCTATTGCCACAGAATTAGCGAAAAACGGTGCAAAAGTTGTTTTGGGTGCAAGACGAGAAGAACAATTGCAACAACTTGTTGAAGAAGTAAAAAGTACAGGTGGCATTGCCATCTGTACTAAAATCGATGTGAAGAATAAAGCTGATCTATTTAGATTGGTCAATACGGCGGTTGAACAATATGGAAAATTAGATGTCATTGTGAACAATGCAGGGGTCAGTCAGTTAAGCCGCATTGATGAATTGGATATTGACGGTTGGGAAGAAATGATCGACATTAACCTCAAAGGTGTTTTGTATGGAATGGCGGCAGCGATTCCAATTTTTAAAAAACAACAGTCCGGACATATCGTCAATATCATTTCAACTTCTGGAATAAAGATTGTTCCCATGCAGGGCATTTATGCCGGAACTAAAAATGCGGTAAGAACTATCGCAGAAGCATTTAGACAGGAATCAGACGGAGCGATCAGGATCACAGGAATTTCGCCAGGTGTTGTAAAAACCGGCTTTGCTGAAAATATAAAAAATCAGGAAATGAAAACCATCATCAAGAATAATATGGAAAATTTGGCCATTAGCCCAGATGCCATAGCTAATGCCGTCCTTTATGCAATAAGCCAACCTGACGATGTTGAAGTTGGTGATATTGTGATTCGTCCGTCAAAACAAAATTGATTACATTCGTAAACGAAAATGCAACAACAATCTCACATAGATCACATTAAAAGTATCTCGCAATTGGTGCGGGTGTTAGGATTTCCTGCGCCATTGCATCCATTGATTGCATTGGTTGATTACAATAATGTTTCGATTGAAATGTTTCCAAAAGGACAAAAAGTAAGTCTTGATTTTTATAAAATTTCCTTTAAGCCTACCTTCACAGGACATATAAAATACGGACAAGGCTATTACGATTTTGAAGAAGGTGGATTGGCATTTCTGAAGCCAAAACAAATTGTTTTTCCACCGGAAGAGATAGAAAGCTATGAAGGGATTGCGCTATATTTTCATCCGGATTTTATCCGGAATTATACATTAGGAAAAGCAATCAATCAATTCGGATTTTTCTCTTATGATGTTTCTGAAGCCTTATTTTTATCAGCAAAGGAAAAAGAAATCATCGCTAATTTATTTGCTACAATAGCCAATGAATTAGCCAATAATATTGATAGTTTCAGTCAGGATGTTTTGGTGTCGCAAATAGAATTGCTGTTGAATTACAGCAATCGTTTTTACAACAGGCAATTTTTGACGAGAAAAGCTATCAATCACGATATCATAACAACTTTGGATAACCTTTTAAACAGCTATTTTGAAGAAAAAAATAGTCTGAAAAACGGTTTGCCATCCGTGAAATACATCAGTACAGAATTAAAGCTTTCACAGCGTTATTTGAGTGATATGCTGACTTCATTAACAGGACTAAACACCCAGCAGTACATTCAGAATTCGATCATAGAAAAAGCCAAAGAAAAATTATCAACGACAACTCTTTCCATTTCAGAAATTGCTTATGAATTGGGCTTTGAACATTCACAATCTTTCAGCAAACTTTTCAAGACCAAAACAAAAGTTTCGCCGTTGAAGTTCAGGAAGTCGTTTAATTAGAATATCATTATTTGGTGGTCTTCATTTTCATATTTTATCAGATTCTTGAATAGAGAACTGATTGCTTCAATAAACAAATCTGTAATTGGGTTTTAGACAATGCAGTGCTGTATGATAAACCTATTTTGAACATGAAAGGAAAATTGAGTTTGGGGTTAAGATATAGAATAAAAAATCCCTCTCAATGAGGGATCTTTGTTAGTTGACTTTAATGTCACAATATCTGCTTGTACAATAGCTTCCTGTTTGATGATAGCAGCAAATGTAATCGTTATTGGGACAATGCGATCCTCCACAAGCTGGTCCTGTTGGATCTGTCGGCTCTAAACCTACGCCAGTACTACCGCCTACACCGCCCGCTGCAAAAGTTGATTTTAATTTTTCTCTTGTTAATTTTTTCATAGTAATTGTTCTTAATTCGATTTGAAAGATAAAAATAATTCCTAAATAAATGATTTAATATAAAATAAAACTAAAATATAGTAGATAATATAGAATTAAATATTTTAAAGTTAAATTTTGTCCAAGAAATATTAAATAGAAAAGACAAGATGGTGATAATGAATTTGTTGTGGGAGTTTTTGGCGGAATTCTAAGTGGTCCTGTTGGAGTTGTCTTTGGTGCTGCAGGTGCATCAATAGATTTTTTTTATTGTTTAAAAAAAATATTTGGGATTATTATATAAGTTTTCTTCAGCTGTTATAGAGTAGAAAATAAAGAAAATAAGTTTAGTTAAAAATTAATTTCATAAACGATTTTAATTCTGTAAAATATTTAATAAATTAAATTTCATGATATAAATGTTTTACTAACTTAGAGTATGTAAAAATTAGAAAATTTTATATTTAAACCAAATTCTATTATTATGAAAAATTTAAAAATTCTGTCAAGAAAAGAACTGAAAGCAATTGAAGGAGCGGCATCTATTTCAAAATGTCTTCCCGGGAATTACTATTGTCCTGAAGCTGAAGTATGTGTCCCAATTAATGCAGAATGCTATATTATAGTACCAGATATACCAGTAGAATAATAATTAAATTTTAAAAAAGTTCTTCATCACTTCTCTTAAATAATTTTACATTTGCGACACATTTAGAATCTCAAAGAAACGATATGATGGATATCATAAGTTATGGAACTTATGTCAAAGTCTTTGTATTAAATCAAAGAGCGGAGAGGTTGCTTCCACTAAAAGCAGTTTGGCAAGATTTCGATTTATGGTAAATTTACCTCTACATTTCGTAAGAAATTTTATCATAACCATAAGTACTCGGCTACGAAGTTTACAACCATGCCAAGCTCCAGAACGTCGGTAATAGACTTAATAAATCTCAAAAAAGGATAAATATGAATTTATTTATATGGAACATGGCGAGTTAGCTGCTATGAAAGGTTCTTATCCTCCATTTGTTGCTGAAAATGATTTTGCAATAAGTGCTAATGAAATTATTATTTATCTGCCTGGCTTTTTATCGAATAATCCATATTATCAAAACGCAAACCTACTTCTATAGGACAAAGTTTAAATATTGGTATTATTAATTTGAATATTCAATTGATTATTATTCGCATCATATTTTGTCTAACAGCCAGTTGTGAAAAAGATATGTATTTGTCTGTACACCAGTAGATAACCAGGCTCCTGCCGTAGGTGTGCCGTTATTGGTAATATTAAAATAATTACCATCTATTTCTCTATGAATCACACGGGAAGTGCGGGTACCCCAAACACTGTAATGCCGAATCATCAGATGAAATCTTTGAGACAAAGAAATTAGTGTTATAAATATTTATCCCAAACTAAAAACCCTGCTCATTCGGAGTGATTAAGTGGTCATAATAAACCCGTCGAAGGAACAGAAGAAATATTACCCGTTTGCACACCCATCTAAAACTATAATGGTATTAGCTTCAAACAATCTGCCCATCGTTCCGTTTACCCCACCTAAATTCTTGCCCCCAATCCCTTTGGTAGTTAAAGTTTGGACAGTACAGAGTACTGCCGCAAACAAAAGCAAATATTTTACACTTTGCATGTATTCTATTTTACGAAAACCCAATAATCACCACCCATGGTGAAAGCCTCACCTTTAAAATCATAATTATTACCATTTAAAGTACCAGATCCCGTGACAACAGAGGCATTATTTGATATGCATGAAGATACAAAACCGACAGAACCAGTTAAAGGAGATGTTGCACTATAATTGCTTGAATCATTTAGTTCAAAGTCTATACGATCCCAAACAGTATCCATAACTTGAACATCATATTCATTGACTGGGGTATAAATCGAATTATTAGTAACATTTGTCCATCCATCAATGGTATTTGGGTACGGAAAATGTGGGGTATTAGTCATCATATCACTATACTTCACACAAACCACCTCATTTCCTTGTGCTATATGTGCTGCAGGAGCATTACTTTTGTAACTGTCACAATTATTAATATCTACAGTGTTCAGTGTATAATATAGATCTAATCCATACGAATGATAATTAACAATATGAAGATTTCCAGTACTATTCTGAGCAAATAAAGAAGAGCCAAAAGCAAGCCCTAATATAAATAATGCTATCTTTTTCATAATTATTGGTTTTTAAGGTTATTATTGATATTGTTTAGTTTTTCATTATATATTTTCACAGCCCAGACTAATATTTTGTCTCGGTCTCCCTGTGTTTCTTTTCTAATCTTACTCTCTGTTGCTCCTGTAGATTTTATAAGCCCCAAAGCAGATGGAATAAGGAGGTCTTTTCTCCTGTTGTTCAACTCAGAAGAATTTCCTCTTTGCATTTTTTCTTCAGGGGTTTCTTTGTTTTCAGAATTTCCAAGGCTCTTTATAGCCTTTTCGAAGTTTACCACATCTGGAGATTTTCCAGCTTCGTAAGAAACTATGGCAAGTTGCTCATTGTTGCAAGATGCCAAAAAAGCCAAAATAAGGCTTCCCATAATAAATGATTTTTTCATTGTTATTATTTTGGTGATTAGTAATTCAATAAAAGTAGAAAATTAACTTTAAGTACGCAATTATTTTTTATTTTAACTTATAGATGTGTGATATATTTAGAATAAAATTATATAATGAATAATTAATATTTTTTAAGTTTCCAAAAAAAATCAACAAGTCATTGGTGATTGTTTTTAATTAAATTTAGAATTAGAAGATTTGTAGCAATCCCTTTTTTTTATAGTTTAAATCTATTCAAGCTAAGATGGAGTTCCTAAATCCTTCGCTTAACTCTTCGATATCCTTTTTACTATTGAGCTCAGTTTTCCTATAAATGTTCGAAAGATGTGTTGAAAGAGTTTTCTCAGAAATATTAAGCATATCGATGATATTGAGCCTTATGCAAAATAAGCATACTATTTATTTGGAAAAGATATTGCAGAACATTTAAGATCATATGAAGGCAAAAGTTATGACTAGAATTTTAATTGGGTTCCTGACTATGAACTTGCAAAACCTTTTAATAAATATCTATGTTTTGAAAAAACTAAATAATTAAAATGATCTCAAAAAAATATTTAAACGACACATCGAATGACATTAAATGAGCTGAAAGATCAAATAAATCAAACTATTGAAAATCTAAAAGATCACGGAATTTTTCCTAAAGAAAATAATCTTTATGATTATAAAGCTGAATTAAACTTTTTTGGACTTTCAGATCCTATAGATATTTTTATGCGAAATTTCGCAAAAGACATTTTAGCATATTGTAATGGAAATGGTGGTATTATAATACTTGGAATTAGGGAAGATAAAACAAAAGGAACTTTTGATGATATTGGTTTAGACAAAAATAATATTGATTTACTAAATAAAATCGATGTAAAAAAGACAGAAGTCATAATTGCTTCTGTCTTAAAATACTAGAATATTGAGATTATCTTCATTAATTTACTGCAGTTGCGTAAATTGCATTTTCTGACCAATTACCTCCTAATCCAATTATTGTAGTTGTATTAGATGGATTTCCTGATAAATTTGTACTACCCACAATATATCTATATGTTTTATTTCCCGCTGATGTATTATTAATATAAATGCTTCCTGTCTTTACATCATTTATTGTTGTACCACCACCGTTTCCTGCATTTCCTGTCACCATAAAGCTCATCATTGTAGGTCTGATTACATCTGAGGATTGTGTACCTGTAGCGCCAATAGCTAAATTTTCATCTGAAAATGTACTTCTTACAAACATGCCATTTCCTAATGCCAAAGGACCATTAATTCTTATTAGCTGAGTTATATTGACAACCCATTTTCCTGGTGGAAGCGTGATATAATTTCCTGTATACTTCATAAGAGAATTATTTTCAAAATTAATATTTATACCACCTGTGATTGTTCCAGTAACAACGTTTGATGATGCTCTCTGCCATGTGGCAGTGCCTAAACCATCTGTAGAAGTAAGAACCATACCTGCAGTAGGTGTTCCATTTTCTAGTCTTACAGTACCTACGGTGTGAAAATTTGTGGCAGGTGTCGTTGTACCTATACCAACTCTTCCATTTTTATTTAAAGTTATTAATGCATCACCTGTAGCATTAGCTCCTGCGAAAAATTGCAATACATTGGCGGCGTTCCCAAATCCATAAAAGTCATCACCCGCAGTACTATTCCATAGAGCTAATTTTTTTCCATTTCCTGAACCTAAATCTAATAAGTTTTTAGGTACTGTTGTTCCAATTCCAATTCTATTATTTACCGCATCAACTGAAAATGTACTTCCATCTATTGCAAAATGGCTTGTGCCTGTAGTTGCTGTACTTGTAAATGCCAAATTATTAGTTGCCTGGGCAACTATTCTTGTTGCATTAGTTCCTGTAATAGTCCCGTTAGCTGCGTATATACTTGTATCCACAATTCCCGCTGCAGGTGCTTGCCAAGTTGCTACCCCATTTGCATCTGAAGTTAGAATTCTACCTGCCGCTTGAGAGCCATTTTCAATTTTCAAAGAACCATTCACATGTAGTCTGTTTGTAGGTGTAGTAGTACCAATACCAACATTTCCTGACTCATCAATTTTAATTCTCTCAGCCCCTGAAGTATTTAATGATAAATCTGTTAACAGTGTAGTACCATTTCCTTTATATGTTGATAGTATTCCAGAGCCTCCCGTGAAAGCAAAAGTATTGTTTGCTCTTGGAGTGAAATATAATCCTCCGATTTGCTCATTGTTTACTAGGTTAGTAGGTGAAGCTGCTGTACCGTTTGAAGATGTCAAATAAAAAGCTGGATTTTTAGAATCTCCAAATCCTTTGAAGTAGAAATCATTTCCTGCAGCACTACCTTCTCCATCAGAAACAATTTCAAATTTCCCTGCAGGAGTTGCTGTACCAACACCAATTCTTTTATTCAGTGCATCTGCTGATAAAACTGTACCTGCATTTGTACCTGTTCTATTTATTGAGAGTACATTTCTTACAGTCCCATTAAAAGTTAATGTATTAGCCCCTTGTGTTACCACACGGTTATCTGCAAGAGAACCATCTTTATTGTAGATATTAGTGTCATTATCGACGCTCGTTCTAGAGTTCAATTTTACCCAGTTAGTTCCGTCAAAATAGTAATAGCCTACGTTATCTATATTTACTGCTTTTCCTGTTTGCGAACCGTTAGCAATACTGTTTACATAAATTAAAGTAGATGTTGTAATTCCAGTCATATTAAATGCCCTTAAACGGTCAATCCTTGGAATCAATAAGCCCTCTGCTGTTGTTCCTGTTATATTTTTTGCTGTAATATCAAATGTAGCATTTGGATTGGGAGTGTTTACACCTACTTGTGCAATTACGAAACTAGAAAATGTTATCATTGATAACAGTAAAATGTTTTTTTTCATTTTTTTTAGCCTTAGTGTTAGTGAATTTTTTACTGCGTTTTAAGAATTTTTTCCATTAAAAAAAGAGATAACTCTTCTTTTAATATCGATAATAATTCTACGACAAATTTATAGCCAAAAGCTTAAAAAGCATCTACTGCAATTACACTCTTTATTTGTAATAATCTTTAAATCAATATATTAATTAAATACATACAGTTGGTATGCAGTAGCTGTTTTACTCTCAAATAATAAGATGAAAAACACTAGAGAATAAATAAATCTAATTTTAGATATATGAAAATGTATTTTACTTTCATAATCATTAATATTATAAATTGTTATATTATCCCCTAGAAAAAATAATTTTCAGTTCAATAAAGTTTAGAGATGAATATTTACTTGTTTTGTTGTAGTAAGTAAAAATGCAGTAGATGCTTTTTAAGCTTTTGGTTATTTTAGTTTTAAATTTGGACAAGGGCTTTTTAAAACAAGATATAAGTTTTATTTTTCTCCCTATTAGTGTTGATAGGAGCTTTGGATTTATTTTGAAAGCTCCTATTTTTAATGTGTTTTTATACAATTTATTGTTTTACTTAACTAATAGTTTCGGTGGAATTAAATATTCTGCTCCAAAAATACGTTTCATATTGACATAAGTAAATACAATATTATTGGTATCCTCTCTATTATATAACAATTGAATGATGTTATTGTTAGCCCAACAGGAAATCTTGGAATAGGCACAACATTCCCTTCTTTTATATGTATTTGAAAAAAATGGACAAAACCTGAAAAATGATCTTTGAGGTTAGCTAACTTACCTACAGTAAATTTTGTCATTTTGGTAAATGATAGAAAATACACCAGAATTTAATCAAGACCTTACAGTTCTATTGCAAAGATTATTGTTGATGCCAAAGACCAAGTTTATAGAAACAGTAATACTATATTGCTGAAAATGTATTGGGAAATTGGACAGCTTATTATTGAGGATGAACAAAATGGTGAACTTCGTGCAAAGTATGGTAAATCAGTCTTGAAGAATCTTGCTAATCATCTATCAGTAGAATTTGGAAAGGGATTTAATGATCGAAATCTTAATAATATGCGAAGCTTTTTCATCGCATTTCCAATTTGGAACGCAATGCGTACCGAATTAAGCTGGACTCACTACCGAATTATTAGTAGAATTGAAAATACTGAACACAGAATACAGAATACAGTATATAGAACATTCTATTGAAGGAAACTTTAATACTAGGACACTTCAAAGAAACATTGACAGCAAGTATTTAGGTAAATTATTAAGATTTTCGGAAGCAGAAACAAAGAAATATCTAATTATATTAAAGACCCCTATATATTTGAATTTTTAGGACTTCCTCCAAACATATCACAAACTGAAACTCAAATAGAATCAGCTTTAATTACGCACCTTCATCAATTTTTAATGGAATTATTCGCAAGTAAATACAGAACATATCTTCCTGATGAAAAAGGACTGAAAAATTTAATAGAGGCAGACAGAGCGAAATTTGAACTGGACAATTAGAACTGATAAAATACTCAAAATCCATAACCTCTTAAAATTTCAAAAAACGATAAAAAATTTAGAAAACTAAATACTATTATATGAAAACACCAATACAAAACTTACTTTTCTTAGCTAGAAACTTTAATCCAAACAGAGTAATGTTATTACCTTTTTTAATGGATAATAATTTGAAATTTCAAAATGATGAAAAGGATTTTATTAAGAAAGTATATAAAGATGCATTGAAAGATAATGATCTAAATGATGCTCAAAAAGAAATAAAAGCAGAGCTGTACTATAACGATAATTTTAGTATTCTTTAATCTCACAAAGCGATATTTTTACTATAGATGAATAAATGATAGAATCTATATTTGTTACTTTATCATTTCGTATTGTAAATTATCATTTTCTTTTGTAATTGACACTAATTCACCCGATTTCTATACTCACTCGGACTGACACCCAAAAGTTTTTTCACATATCTGGTAAAAAACGAACGGCTTGAAAAATCCATTTCATCGGCAATTTCTGAAATGTTTAGGTCTTTGTTTTGCAACAAAAGCAATATCCGTTCTTTCGCATAACGCTGTATCCATTCAGAAGCGGTAATTCGGGTATTGACTTTGCAAATGTAATTGAGATATTTGGGTGTAATGTTTAGCTTATCGCTGTAAAATTGAACCTCTCGTTCTTTCATACAATGTTGCTGAGCTAAATGCAAAAAACGTTCGTACAAAGTTCCGCTTTGCAAACTTCGTTTTCGTCTATCGAGTTCATCTTCAAAAATGTGCCACATTTCCAACAAGAAAATTTGCATTTGGAGTTTCAACATTTCATCATAAAATCGGTGGTTTGTTTCTTGCGACTTATCATAAAGCAACTGGAAATTCTTTAAAATCTTTTCTTTGTCTTCCTTGTCGGGATGCAAAATTGGATTATCTTTGGAATGAATGTAACTGTCTATACTAGCATTTGCACTCGGCATATTAGTGGTTAATAAATTGCTCTCCACAAACAAGATCGTTGCTTTAAAACTTGATGAAAAAGACAAGCCTATAATAGAAAGTCCAGCCAACCAAAAAATAAATTCCCCTTTTTTACAATGGAATTGCTGACCATTGAAACTAAATTTCACAGTTCCACTTTGACAATAAATATGAGTATGAAACCGATTTTGAAAATCTTCGGGAAATTGTGCCGTTGATGCGGTTTTGTACAAGATAACTTTTTGATTTTCTGACATATTTATTCAAATTAAAAGTCTACTCAACAAAAATAAGTAATATTTGACATTAATTGGGTTATAAATGTAACAAAATACCTTTCGATTACTTTTAATTTTGCATCGTAATAAATGCAGACAATGGAAACACAAGATATTTTTGAAAGGTTACGAAACGGAGAAACTATTTCTTCTAACGATGCTAAAGCATACAAAATGCGTGAAGCTTCTTTCGCTACAAAAAAGATTTTGGTTCAAATGAATAATGCAACAGAACCCGAAGAAATCAGAAGTTTTTTAAACCAAATTACCGCAAGTGAAATCGATGAAAGTGTAACTGTTTTTACGCCTTTGCACATCAATTACGGAAAACACACCAAAATTGGCAAAAACGTATTTATCAATTTCGATTGTGTTTTTCTGGATTTAGGTGGAATAACTATTGAAGACAATGTACAGATTGCTCCGAAAGTGAGCTTGCTTACCGAAAGTCATCCGCTTAATCCTAACGAAAGACAATCGCTAATTCCGAAACCTATTCACATCAAAAAAAATGCGTGGATTGGTGCAAACGCAACCATTTTGCAGGACGTTACCATTGGAGAATACGCAGTTGTTGCAGCTGGTTCTGTGGTTACTGAAGATGTTCCTGACAATGTAGTGGTGGGCGGAATTCCTGCAAAAATTATTAAAGAAATTAAATCAATATAAGATGAAAATAGGAATAGTAATTTTTATGTGTTTTGCTTGCGTTTCTCTTTTTGCTTGCAGTAAAGATGATGACACAAATCCAATCCAAAATAATGGCAGTACGAATAATAATCCTTCAACCAGCAAAATGAAAATTACAGTTGGCACCGCAGTTTTTACCGCAACCTTGTATGATAATCCGAGTGCAAATGCGTTTAAAGCGCTATTCCCACTTTCTATCAATATGACGGAATTAAATAACAACGAAAAGTACTTCGATTTGCCCAAACCACTTCCAACAAATGCTTCCGTTGGTAGCGATATAAAAGCAGGCGATTTAACGCTATACGGAAATAACACCTTGGTTTTGTTTTATAAAAGTTTCAACACCTCATACAGCTATACAAAGCTTGGCTATGTTAATAACCCAACCGGACTTGCAACGGCGCTGGGCAATGGAAATGTAGTTGTGAAATTTGAGAATAATTAAATATAAATCAATATGAAATATACTTTAAAAATAGTTGCATTAATAATGTTTGTGTCAATTACTACACTGTCGTGCAACAATAAAAATCAGGAAAAAATGAAAACAGATACAAATGAACTATCAGAAATTTTCCCGAAAGGCAAAAAAGGCTCGGAAGATTTATTACCGGAAATGCTTACAATGTTGGTTTGGTAGAGGCAGATACCACTTTAACGACAGCGGTTGGAAATGTGTATTTTGAACCTGGTGCAAGAAGCAATTGGCACAGTCATCCGGCTGGTCAGATTTTAATTATAACTGATGGAATTGGCTACCATCAAATAGAAGGTCAACCCATTGAAATTATAAAAAAAGGAAGCGTTGTAAAATGTCCGCCCAATGTTCGTCATTGGCACGGAGCCAGTGCTGGTGTGGGTTTACAGCAATTATACATCGTTCCGAACACCGAAAAAGGAATTGTGAATTGGAATGAAGCGGTTACGGATGAACAATACTCGATTAAAAAATCAAAATAAATTCTATGAAAAATATAGCAATTATTGCAATCGCATTTCTAATGACCATCGGACAATCATTTGCACAAAATAAAAATTCAAAGAAAATGAATACATCAAAAGAACATTATACATTTCAATTAAGTGATAAAGTTACCCGTCAAAAAGTATCTTTCAAAAACCGTTATGGCATCACGCTTTTAGGCGATTTATATCTTCCTAAAGATAGAGGAAATGAAAAACTGTCAGCACTGGCAATCAGCGGACCTTTCGGTGCTGTAAAAGAACAATCATCAGGTTTGTACGCCAATCAAATGGCGGAACGTGGTTTTGCCGTTGTAGCATTCGACCCATCGTACACGGGTGAAAGTGGTGGTGAACCGAGAAATTTGGCTTCGCCAGAAATTAATACCGAAGATTTCAGTGCAGCAGTTGACTTTTTAGGACTTCAAAAAAATGTGGACAGGGAAAAAATCGGCATCATCGGAATTTGTGGTTTTGGTGGATTTGCCTTAAACGCTACTGCAATCGACAAACGTATAAAAGCTGTTGTGGCTTCGACAATGTACGATATGACAAGAGTAATGTCTAAGGGTTATAACGATGCAACAATATTAGAACAACGCACAAAAACTTTGGAACAATTGGGCGAACAACGTTGGAAAGATGCAGAAGCAGGAACATTTTCCTATGGACCAGAATACAATAAAGCGCCGAAAGATGATGACCCACAATATGTAAAAGAATATTACGATTATTATCGTACACCAAGAGGCTATCACGAACGTTCGGTAAATTCAGGAAATTCATGGACGGCAACTACGCCATTATCATTTATGAATATGCCTATTTTAAGTTACATCCAAGAAATTTCGCCAAGACCGCTTTTGATTATTGCAGGCGAAAAAGCACATTCAAGATATTTTAGCGAAACCGCATTTCAAAATGCCAATGAACCGAAAGAATTAGTCATCGTTCCAAATGCCGTACACGTAGATTTATATGATAAAATTGCCGTAATTCCGTTTGACAAAATGGACATTTTTTTTAGAACAAGCTTGAAATAAAAGATAGTGAAAAGAAGGGCATCCGCTAACAAGGTATTGGCAAAAGCAGGGCTGAAGTGCAAACTACAGCTTTTGTGCTTATATTGAAGTTTTGTACATTAGCCGAACGGTAGTGCTTCGATTGCCCTGCCTTCGCCAATACCCGAAACGTTTTAATTGATATTAGAATCTCAAAAAACGATTACTTTCTTATCTATTTCAAATAAAATTTTTAATGATAAATATTAAAAATTCTACCAATTTTTTAGTAATAAAAAAAATAACAATAATATTTTACTTTTTTTTACTTTTAAGGTATCGTTTTAATAATAAATATTTAACAAATGTTATATAAAGAGATACATTTAGGAGAACTCATTAAAGAAAGAGTTGCAGAACAAGAGATTTCAATAGAGAGAATCTGTAATTTTTTGGATAAAGAAGAAAGTGTCGTTGAAGAATTGTATGCTAATAAATCTATGGATACTGAACTTTTGTTAAGATGGTGTAAACTATTAGAATATGATTTTTTTAGAATTTACAGTTCGCATCTTATCTTATATGCACCACCTTCAGCAGTTAATAAAAATCATAATAAATCTGAAAAAATTCCTTATTTCAGAAAAAACATATATACTCAGGAAATTAAAGATTTTATTCTTAGAAGAATACTTTCTGGTGAAATGACTCAGAGTGACATAATTAGAGAATATTCAATACCCAAGAGTACACTACACCGTTGGTTACAGAAAAATAATGATATTGATTAATAAAAAACGTTGATTCAAAGGGATAAATAATTTTTAATAATAATTTTTTTAAATAAGGAAATTGGTTTTAAAATTCATAAAATTATTTTTAGTAATCTTAAATCTAACAAAACGATGCGAATACAATCAATATTTATTCTAAGTTGTTTGCTTTCATGCGCAAAGCAACCTGAAAAAAAATAGAGAATGACACTTGGGAAAAATTACAGGTTATCACGCTTTTTCAGAAAATTACAATTGAAAATAATTCTGACAGTTCAGAAGTTGAAAATATTATCTGGAATAAACGGATTTACAATATTCCCCCAAAATATATTATTGAAGACACTATAAAAACAAAAATTTATCTTGGCAAAAATGAAAAAGATAGCTTAAAAACTTGGATTAAATCTTCTATTCTTAAACCCAAATTTACTGCTTTAAATGCTTCTGATTATGTCGGAAATGTAGAGCTAAAATACACTGACAGAAATACCACATTGAGTTGTAAATATTATTCTGTTGGAGAATGGGACAAAGTATCAGAAAATACAAAAAAGATTTACAACTTATTGAATAGCAAAACGGAGTTATCTAAACAGTAAAAATGTTGTGTGTATTAATAGGTTTGCAACTGCTGAGCTCAGAAATTCAAACTTCTGCTCGAAAGCAAAACCTAAGAACTTTAAAAAAGCGAACGTAAATCTCAAAAAACGATCAAAGTAAATTTTTTTATTACTCGGATAAATAACTTTACGAAAGTCATATAAATCAGATTGACGCAATGTGTAAATTTGAAAGTCATAATGCATTTTAAAAACACAGTTAATGAAAAAAGTATATTACGGAAAATTAAAATAGATAATGAGACTTACTTATGGAAAAGGTTGCATCTTCATTTAACAAATTATGAATATTCAACATGCGTTGAAAAGGTTGTGATTTATCTTGAAGGATATAAAAAATCTCCGCTTCAACTTTTGTTTAGAGAAGAGGATAATTTAATTCTTAAATCAGATGTAAAAAAAGAAAAATGGCGCGTAGGTTATCCCGATAATGGAGTAATTTGGTTGTTTAAGCATAAACCTCGTTTACCTAATAATAAAATATATTCAGTTAATAAGCAAAAAACTGATGAGATCAATTTGAATCGGCCGGCTGTTATAGCCGAATTAATTCGATATTTTCTTCATAATGGTTGGAAACCAAAAGAAGTATAAGGCCATACATTATTGAAGATGCATTGAAATTCCTTGAGATAATTGCATTGCCTAAAGGTATAACATGAGTAACGAGGAACTTCATTTTATATTATTGTAACCTGGACGAGAGAATAAATGGCTTAATTATATGTAGTGATTAGTAATGTAATGCCCTAATCGTTACATTTATCTAATAAATAAATCATAAATATTCAACTTCTTGTAGCTGAAAAACAATATTCTGTAAAAAATGAAATAAAACCTATAATATAAATAATTACTATATCAACAAGTTAGAAAATTAACATTAAATAATAAAATGGAATATATTGAATACTTCTACAACGGAAAGTTACTAAAGGTCTATGAGAATAGAATATACAAAGATCTAACAGAAATGAAAAATGCAATTGCTAGTTAGTTCCCGGGTGAGATTTACATTCCAGATGAATTAGGTTTTTTTGATGGTATAGATGAAGAAGGGGAATCTTATAAATATCTAATATATACTATGATTCACCAAATTGATTCTGAAAAAGTTATAATGTGTGGAGTATATGATATATAAACTTTTTAAAGTTAGGATCAAGTGAAATTTATAAATATACCCAGTATTTTAATGATAGCATCTCACAAAACGATGATTATGAATACAAGTGAAAAAATACAAAAAATTATAAAGACACAATAAAAGCTACAACTAAAGGTATTTTTGAATTTATAAATAATGAAAACTTAATTGTAGATAAATTTTACAAAAACGAAATTCTTAATGCTATTTTAGAAGCTTGTAGGTTTTAAGATTCGCAAATACATTTATAAAATCTACGCACAAAGGCTTTTTGTGCCTATCTATACCATAATTAGCGTTTTACGGAAAAAAATAGAATTAAGTAGCAATCGTTTATTTGCATTAAGTCAATTGTTTTAGGAGGGTAACTACATGCAATTAATTCAGTTAAATAAAAAATAGTTTGCATTAATATTACATTATCTATTTATTTAATTTATTAATTTTGATGTAAAATAAAGAATAATAAAATTTATTAATAGTATTTGTTAAAAAAAATTAATGCGACTGTTATATAGGTAGGAATTAAAACCTTTATTTTTAAGAATCAAAAAATTAATAATACCATTTCACAAAAACTAAATCCATGGAAAAACAACTAAACTATCTAAATGATTTTTTGGATAGTAATTTGCAGAATAATGCAATCAATATTGTAAAGCAAATTGAGAAAATCTCGAAAGAGTATCCTGAAAAAAATGCCATCGTCGATGGTTCTGAAAAAACCACGTATCAAAAACTTAATGCAAAAGCCAATCAATTAGCACATTATTTACAAACTCAGAATATTGAAAAAGGAGGATTGATCGGAGTTTGTATTCCTCAATCAACAAGCCGTATCATTGCTTTTTTAGCCATTTTAAAGTCGGGAGCAACTTATTTACCTATCGATGGGGAATTACCACAAGCCCGAATCCAGATGATGATTAATGATTCAAAAATCAAACTGATGCTCAGCGTAGATCAATATTTAGATAAAGTAAATAATGATCAGACACAAACTATTGCATTAGATTCTTTAATTTCTGATGAAAGTTTTCAAAATAAGTCAACCGACAATCTTTTAATTGATATTTTACCAGATAATCCTGCATACGTAATCTACACCTCCGGTAGTACAGGAATGCCAAAAGGAGTGATTATTTCACATCATTCTTTTTATAATTTTGTACAATATCAGGCAGAAGTTTTAGGTTTATCGGCTGATAATATAACCCTGCAATTTGCCTCTCCGAGCTTTGATGCTGCTATAATAGATATCTGGACGCCCTTAATTAAAGGAGCTACCATACATTTATATCCAAATAATAAAATTGTGGGCGAACCGCTTTTAGATTTTATTGTTACTCATCATATCGACACCGTTCCTTTAATGCCTCCGATGGTTTTAGCGTCGTTACCTTTGAACAAACCTATCGGAAATCTCCATACGATAGCCATTGGTGGTGAAGCTTGTAGTGAAAACACCGTAAAATCATGGTACAAAAGGATACGTTTAATTAATAGTTATGGTCCAACCGAAGCCACTGTTGCGGTAAGTAATTATGAATTTAAAGAAGAAATTAATCCAAAAATTATAGGAACTGCAATGCCGTTTGTTGATGTATTTCTATTGGACGAAAATCTGAAACCTGTAACAGATGGGACAGTTGGAGAAATTTATGTCGGAGGTTCTCAACTGGCGTTAGGATATTTACATCGTGAAGAAGACACTATAAAATCTTTTATCCATGCTCCGGAATGGCTTTTGGATCAATTAAATAAAGGCACAACGCTTTATAAAACGGGAGATATGGCTTTGCGAAGAGAAGATGGAAATTTGGAGTTTTACGGAAGAAAAGACGATCAGGTTAAAATCCGAGGGTATAGAATTGAACTTGCTGAGATTGAATATAATATCTCAAAATTGCCACAGATTACTCAAAGTGCGGTTAAAGTACAGAGAAAAGAAAATGGTTTACCTGCTTTAATTGCTTTTATTCAACTTGCAACTGATGAAGATCAGACAAAAGTTTTACAGAATATAAAGGCTAAACTACAACAGGTGATGCCTGCCTATATGCTTCCTGACAAGATTTTTATTGTAGATCAAATGCCTTTGAATCATGCCGGAAAAATAGATAAAAAGCTCTTAGAAATTCCTGAAAATCAATCAAAAAATAACAATTTACCGAAATGGAAAGAAGATAATTTAACCCAAGTCGTGACCCACATCTGGAAAGACCTTCTTTCGCTGGAAGATGTTAATGAAGAAGATGATTTTTTTGAATTGGGAGGTCATTCGCTGTTGCTTGCTCAATTGCATATGCTGCTTCCTGAGCCTGTCAGAAATTTGATCAGTTTGCCAGAACTTTATATTTATACCACGATCTCAGCTTTTGTTAAAGAGGTTGAAAATAGAATGGTGAAAACCGAAATTTCGCAAAAAAGTAAGGCTGAAATGATGATCAGTGAATTGATAAAAGATTCGGAATTACATATCGATTTCAATATAAATGAATCACCAGATCCGGAGATTTTAAAGAATCCTAAAAGTATTTTTTTAACAGGAACAACAGGTTTTGTAGGATCTCATTTATTGGAAGAGCTTTTACAGCAGACTTCGGCAAATATTTACTGTTTGGTACGTGCTTCATCCTCGGAAGAAGGGCTGGAGCGTATTAAAAATACTTTTGAAAAATTTAAATTATCGTGGTCGGTCGATTATGAAAGCCGTGTTATTGCGATGATTGGAGACTTATCTTTACCTCATTTCGGAATGGAAAATGAAAATTACAGTTTCGTTACCAATCATATTGAGGTCATTTATCATTCGGGAAGTTCGGTGAGTTATGTGCAGCCGTATTCTTTAATTAAAAAATCAAACATTGACGGTTTGCACAATATCATTGATCTTGCGGTGACCGGAAAAATAAAATTTCTGATGTTGCTGTCTTCCATGGGCGTATTTAGCTGGGGAAGACCTTTCACAAAGAAAACGTGGATGTATGAAGACGATTCTATCGATCAAAATATGGCAGCAGTTTCCAGAGATTTGGGATATATAAAAAGCAAATGGGTAATGGAAAGTATTGCTGAAAAAGCGCGACAAAAAGGGCTTCCTATTACGAATTTCAGGTTGGGTTTTGCAGTTTGTCACAGCACTTCCGGGGCAACCGTGATGAATCAGTGGTGGGGATCGCTTATTAGAAGCTGTGTTGAGCTTAATTCATTTCCGCTTGTCATGGGATTAAAAGATGAACTGACGACGGTAGATTATATGTGTAAAGCGATCATGCACATCAGTAAAAAGAAAGAAGCGGTCGGGCTCAATTTCCACCTTTCTCCTTTACCTGAAAATGATGTTTCGCTCACTGATTTCTGTGCCAAAATAAATGAATATTATGATATCAATTTAAAAGGAATGGAATATCATCAATGGCTCAACCAATGGAAATATGATAGTAATTTACCTATTTATCCTTTGCTAAGCCTGTTCACAGAAGATGTGCACGAAGGAAAATCATTAGTAGAAGCCTACGAAAATACCTATTATTATGACAGAAGCAATACCCAGCAATTTTTAGCAGATACCAATTTAACACCGCCGGTTTTTGATAAAAAGCTGATGACTCCTTATCTGGAATTTATGGGAGTTTTGAGTTTGGATGCGATTGAAGAAAATTATTAGTGGTCATTTTATATACATTTATTGATGAGTTTAAACATGAATTTCTATTAGATACATATTTAAAAAGCTTCCCGGAAAATTTTAAAGCTAAAATTCTGAACTACAGAAAATGGCAGGATGCTCAATTGTCTTTATTGGGAAGGGTTCTTTTGAAATACGGATTAAATAATTATTATCAGATCAACGAAATTGAAATTGATCTCACGCCTAATAATAAACCATTTTTAAAAGGACAGGATATTTATTTTAACATTTCACATTCAGAAAAACTGGCGGTTTGTATCATCGCTGGTTTTCCTGTGGGAATTGATGTTGAATTTTTAAATGAAAAAATAAATTACATGGATTTTCAATCACAAATGACCGGTAAAGAATTTGATGAAATACATCATGCTGATAATAAAATTAAATGTTTATTAAAGTATTGGACAATAAAAGAAGCCATTATAAAAGCGGATGGGAGAGGTTTACAAATAGATCTACAATCGTTTGAATTTATAAATAATGAATGTTTAATTGATGATAAAATGTTTTATGTAAAAGAGATTTCCATTCACGAAAATTATGTTGGTCATATAGCTTATAATAAAATTGACACTATGGACAAAACAATTTTTTTTGAAGAGTTTTTTTACTGAAAACGAACTAATATTGTTTATAGCATATTACCAATTTATCTAATAATCAGAAAATACAATAATTAGATTATATTTTTATAATAGAAAATGTATTGTTAGTGAGATAATTATGGTTTAAATTATACTTATTCAGAAATAAATAATCCTTGGGGCAAACCTGAAGGTCTTTTCCGAATAAATTTCAGCAACTCCAATATTTCATTTTTAACTGAATATTAGAAATTTTCATATTTTGCTATTTTTAAGTGGTTTTTCATAACTTCAATTTTTTTTTAATATTTACTTTTCCCTTAAGGACATCATAAATAGGGCATAACATTAGTTTTGAAATATCAATTTCCCACAATGGACTGTTTTGATTAACAACCGTCATGGTATTATCATTTAAGTCAAACTCTTCCACAAAATAGTAATAAAGAAGCTTGGTAATGGTAACCCGTTTGTTTTTCCTTTATGACGTAAAATACTATACAGAGAGTAGGTTGTACTGCTGTTAATTCCCATAATTTGGGATAGGATTTGTTCTTTTAAAAAGATCTTTCTTCCTGGGGATGGGAGACCCAGCTACTGAGACGTTTGATCCTTCCTTTATTGGAGATGGCAAAACGGCTTTCAGATCCCGATATCAGTCGCCAGCATTCATTAGGCAGATCTTTAATAGATAAATTCATGCAGGCTGGCGGATTATTTCTTTCAATCTTAGGCTGACCTAGCTTTTTCCAAAGAGAAAAATTGAATACTCTTTCTGAGTAGTCTGATGTATCAGTGATTAGAAAATCTTTTTTTTTAGGGTGATAGCTTTGTAAAAACCATCTAAACCCGCCTGCAGTTAAAAATTCCTTATAGACAACGTCCATAATGCTTTCGGGAAGTACACCAACTGCTTCGCCGGCGGTGTACATGTCTTCAAAATTGGCTACCAATTTACCTTCAACAGTATACTGACTGACTGGTTGGAGATAGATCACATTTCGGTTTCGTGCCCTGTTCATGCGATATATCTTAAGGCTCCGCTCACTGGCGGAAACCTTCTCCAAATTGTTGCTATGTATATGAAGACTGTTGCTATCTTTAGAGATAATAGCAATAGTACGATCCTTCACATCGAATTTTTCAACAAAGTGATAATAGACCAGACGGGCTACAGATTTTCGATATTTATTGCCTTCTACTGATAAGGTACAATGAACATGATACATGCTATCTTGAAGATATCTGTTAAAGTGTTTTACAAAAATAAGTTTCATAACCTTTTCAGGCAGCATTCGTTCTTTGCCAAATAATGAGGTAGACTGCCGCTCAAGGCTTTTCAGGCGCCCATAGTTGGAAATCATGTAGTTCTCGTAATTTTCTACGGGCTTCCATTCTTCATCAGGAAGGCTTTCTAAGGAAGTATTGTAAAGTACTTTTTTTACATAGTGGTCTTCCAGTTTTGTGGGTAACTTCATGAGTCGAATAATTATTTGGTTTACATACCTATTTGTGCTGTAGTAAGATTCAAGACCGTAAAAATATAAATTATACTTAAAAAAAATAGATAATATGGTATTCCGTAATCTAAGTATAAGCAGGCTTTTTATTTTTGTATTCGAACCATTGAGAGAATTTTTGCATCTCTATATAATACGACATGCTTTGTCGCCTTACAGAAATACCTTTGCAAACATATATAGCAGTAAAATCATGTCAACTTATACATGTACAGCTGTAAAGTAATAAAAACGATGAAAAGCACGAATTAAATCTATAAAATATAATTTTATAACTCATTGGGAAATAGTAAATTTGCGCGATTTAAAAAATAAACTATTAACACTAAAAAACACGGGAATGAAAAAACTCTATATGAGTGCACTTACTATGTGCACGATTTCTGTCCTTTATTCACAGGAAGTGATTTGGCAGAAGGACATTAAATCCAATACTCAGGATTTCTTATCACAAGTTACCACAACAATTGACGGACAGTATTTAATTACAGGCAGTTCTATTCAATCTAAAAAGCTGTCTACGGATAATAAACAAAACAACGGCTACGATTTTCACTTGGTTAAACTTAATCAACAGGGAGAGGAAGTTTGGGAGAAATATTTCTCCGGTCAAAATCATGATTTTCTGTCTGCAACCGTTGCAACACAGGAAGGCGGTTTTCTCCTTTCTGGAACGTCTTACAGCGGAAAAGGTTTAGACAAAAAAGAGGATTCTAAAGGCGGATCGGATATCTGGTTGATTCGTTTGAATGAATTCGGAGACGAGTTATGGCAAAAAACGTTGGGAAGTTCTTCTGACGAAGAAGCAAGATCTGTGATACAAACTACAGATTTGGGATTTTTCGTTGCCGGAAATGTTCAGAATTCAGCTAAAGGCTATGGTTCCAAGGATATTTTAATTATAAAATTAGACAAGAACGGGAAAGAATTATCACAACTTATTTTAGGCGGAAAAGGATTAGATGAAGTTGAAAAAATGATTCCTACAAAAGATGGTGGAGCATTATTAGGTATCTATTCCAGAAGTAATGCAGGAGGTTCAAAGAAAACCGAAAACTTTGGAGAAGGAGATTATTGGATTATTAAACTCAATAAAGATGGAAAAGTTGAATGGGAAAAGAATTTTGGTGGAAAAGGTGATGATCATTTGAGAACACTGGCATTAACTTCAAACGGATTTTTAATCGGTGGAGAATCCAGATCTGAGAGATCAGGAAATAAAACCGTTGGAATTGAAGAAGGAACCGATGTCTGGCTGATTTCTTTGAATGAAAGAGGTGATGAAATCTGGCAGAAATCCTTCAATTTCAAAAACAGGGATGTTTTGATGGGAATGAGTGTGATTAACAGGGAGTCAGATGGAAATGGGAAATCTACAAAAGGAGTGCTGATCGGGGGATATACTCAAGCTGAGGGAAGAATTGAAAGTGATGATGAGAAATTTTGGATACTGTATTTAGATGAAAACGGCAATGAGCAGTGGAGAAAGCATGTAAAAGGAGAATCCAGTAAAAAAGAGGAAAGATTGTCTGATATCAAACTTAACAGAGACGGCTCGATTTTGCTGGCAGGTACAAGTGCTGAGGAACTAGGAAAAGAAAACTGGAAGATTGTTAAGCTTGGTGATAAACTGATTGATCAGCTGATTGTAAAACAAGACATTAAGATTTATCCGAATCCGGTTTCAGATTATGCTTACGTGGAAATTGGGTTTGAGGGCCTGAGAGAGGGAGCGTTTGAGGCGGAGATTAACCTTTACGACATGAGTGGACGACAATTGCAAAGTTTGAAAACTAAGAATAAAGTAACCAAAATCAATACTCAGAGTTTGATTCAGGGAGCTTATCTGGTGACTGTAAAAACCAATACGAATAAAACGGCTAATGCTAAATTGATTAAAAAATAAACACAACTTATGAAGAAAATATTTTTACTGGTGATATGCATGTTAAGTTATCATGTGTATCACAGTCAGGCACAGAGCCAAAATGTAGGAGTTACGCAGCCAGTTCCTACAGCTTCTTCGCTGGCAGCATATAACAATAGTCCTGTTTCTATACAGACAGGAATTCCGAATATTTCCTATCCTTTAATGAGCGTTCCGACCAACAATAAGTTGGTGAATGTCAGCTTAGGTTTGAACTATCATGCAGGTAATACTTCCGGAGACCAATGGGTAGGCAACGTGGGGAAAGGTTGGTCGTTGCTAGGTCCAGGAGTAATCTCCAGAGAAATTATGGCAGAGTTTGATGAAAAATATGATGATGCAAGCTCTTTTGGATATAAAAAAAATGAATTTAAAGATCTATATAATTTTAGCACTCCGGAAGAGTCAGGTAAATTCAGAATTATAAGAGATACACTGAATAATACATTCCGGGTTGTAAAATTAACGCCATATGCCTCTAAAATAAAATATGACTCGGTAGCTAATCCTGCTACTTTAATTATAAATTCTTTTACAATAACCACTAATACAGGAATCAAGTACAAATTTCAAAAATACGATACTTCAAGAATGCTTGTTACAGGCGGATTTAACCCTGCTCATGGATATTTAATGGGTAGAAAGCTCTACAGAAGTGCATTTTATCTTACCTCAATACTGGATGAAAATGACCAGGAACTTGTAAAATATAATTATCTGAAAGAGACCAAATATGTTTTGGGGCATGAAGCTGATCAATGGATAGAATCTGAAAACCACAGGCTTTCGAGTATTGAAATAAAAGATCACGGTATTATAGAAATTAATTATTCTAAAAATGAAACATTAGATAAGAAAAATGATATATTCAGTATTGATAATATTATCTTAAAAACTCCGAATAATCTTTTTGTAAAGAAATACAAACTTGAATATTCAGCTCCACTTATGCTCAGAATGCTGAATTCTTTCAGCCAGGTTGATGCCAACGAAAATACTATTGAAAAATATCAGTTCAGCTATAAAGATGTAGCCAGTCCTTATCTGGAAAACGGCAGCGGTTTCGTTACCAATGTTTTAAATAAAGTTTTACTTCCATCCGGAGGATCTATTGAATATAATTTTGATATGGTACCATATTACTATTCGGAAATCACTAAAACAACTCCAACCCGCGGAGTAACTTACGGGACAGTATCTTTTGACAAAATAAATAACGGAGGTAAAAAATATCTCTTTACACTCAATGGAGCCAGTTATACTCAAATCACAATTGATGCTTCGGAAGCGGATGTATTGTCCGGCCATGTCTGGGGAATCAATATCTTTAGAAAAACCGGCAACACTTATCAGGTTACCCAGACTGTTGGCACAGGAATAGATCCTGACCCAAGCTATAACCTGATACAGGTCAGAAACTTTGAACCCGGAGAATATTATGTAGAATTGTACTGTGACGGAAGCTTTACTCTACCTCCACCACCGATCAATATTGAGGCTTATGACATGACAGGAACACCTATTGTAGAACATATTACAACTGCTTCACAAACAGGAGCTCCCCGTATAAAGAATATTAAATACTTCAATTTACCTTCTTCTGCTATCAGCTCTTCTTCTACCCCTTCAAAAATTGAAGAGTATGAGTATAATCTCTTTGATACTCCTACAGAATCCAGCGGCTATTACGTAGACGGAGGTGCACTGAATGACGGGATGACCGCAGCCGCCCCGAGTATGATCTACAAAAATGTAAAGGTTTCTCAGGGTAATAATACAGGGTATACCAAATATTATTTTAAGACACCGGATGCATATCCTATTCAGAATGAACACTTTTGGCCTAATTATAATATTACAAGAGGAGGTTTACTGGAAAAAACTGAGGTTTATAATGCATTAAATCAAAAACAATCTGAGAGCGTTTTCGATTATACGATTCAGGATTTTGATGGTCCGGAATATTCTCTGCCAGGAGGTTTTTTCAATGTAAAAACAGTCTGGGCTAAAGAAGAAAAAGTAACCTCTAGGAATTATCTTGATTCGGGAGTTGCAGAAACTAAAAAAGAGGTGATTAAAAATTCTAATAACTACGGTACCCATTTAGAAAGAGTAACATCCTTTGACGGAACTATTCAGGAAACAACGTATCAATATGCTTTGGATAAAAATAATCAGAAACTTATTACTGCCAATATTATAGGCATCCCTTTGGAAACAACATCAATAGTTAAGAAAAATATTTCTGATGCAGGAAAATTAGTTTCCAGAGCAGAAACAAAGTATGAAAACACTGCCAATAAACTTCCCAGCTCTGCTGTCTCTTATGATACACAAAACATAATTTCTGAAGAAGTTACCTTCAACAGATATGACAGTAAAGGAAACTTAGAACAATATACCTCGAAAGAAGGTATTCCTGTTTCGGTAGTTTGGGGATACAACAAAACTCAGCCTATCGTAAAAATAGAGGGCGCGACTTATGATCAAATATCTTCTTATCTCTCAGATATTGTTTCTAAATCTGATGCAGACGTTGATGCGGGATCAGAACAAAACTTGCAGAATGCTTTGGATCTTTTCAGAAATAATACCAATCTCGGCAATTATCAGATTACCACCTATGTATATGATCCTTTGATCGGAATGAAAAGCATGACGCCACCTTCGGGAATCCGTGAGCTGTATAAGTATGATAATGCCAACAGGCTGGATCAGATTGTTGACGAAAACGGAAAAGTTTTAAAAAAATACAAATACAACTACAAACATTAATTCATGAGTAATAAGTAATGGGTAATGAGTAATTATTTTATGCTTCGCCTATACTTTACAATTTAACGATCATCAATTATGAAAAAAATATTTTTATTTAACATCGTATTGTTTGTAGCAGGATTATCTTATGCACAGACTAATACAGAAAATTATATACAGACGACGAATTGCCTTGATGCAGACTGTATCAAAAAAGCTGAAACTATACAATATTTTGATTATCTGGGAAGACCTAAACAGGTTATCAGTGTAAAAGCCTCCCCTACAGGAAAAGATATTGTATCTCACGTAGAATATGATGTGCTGGGAAGACAGACCAAAAGTTATCTTCCTGTTCCGCAAGCAGGAACCCAGAATGGAGAAATCTACACCTCTCCACTCTCTAACGCTCCCACTCATTATGGTGGAGAAAAGATCTACACAGAAAAGATCCTTGAAAACTCTCCGCTGGAAAGAGTCTTACAGCAAAAACAGGTAGGAAATGCCTGGGCAGATAAGCCTGTAATATTTGGCTATGACTTAAACAGCCTGACAGATCATGTAAAGAAATATGACCCCATCACCAACTGGAATCCTACAGAGAAAATATATGCCAACGAGCTTCCGACTGCTTCAGAATATCCGGCAGGACAGTTGGTGAAAAATACCGTTACCGATGAAGACGGAAATTCAACCACAGAATTTAAAGACGGTTCGGGACAAACTGTATTAATACGAAAAGCTGTAAATGCTTCTCAAAATGCAGATACTTATTATGTGTATAATGAGTATAAGCAATTGGCTTTTGTAATTCCGCCACTGGCTTCTGTTTCTGCATCTATTTCGGGTACAGTGTTGGATAATCTTTGCTATCAGTACAAATATGACAACAAAAACAGGCTCGTAGAAAAGAAGCTTCCCGGCAAAGGATGGGAATATCTGGTGTATGATAAACAGAATCGACTGGTGCTGTCTCAGGATGCCAATCTAGGATCTGTTACCAACAATTTTGCGCAGAAAGGATGGACTTTTACTAAATATGACCAGTTCGGAAGAGTGGTTTACACAGGGTTCTTTGCCAATGCTGAAACAAGAACCGCCATGCAAACCGCCATTAATAATTTGGCTGCCAATGCAGGAAATAATGAGCAGAGAAACAATACAACTCCTATCGTACAGGACGGTGAAAATATTTATTACACCAAAAATGCCTTTCCTACAGAAAGCGTGACTATCTTATCGGTGAATTATTACGACACCTATCCTCCCCTTCCTTCGGAGGTGAGCATTCCGTCTGCCGTTATCGGACAGCAGGTATTGAAACAGCCCGGACAAAGTACAACGGGTAAAAATACCAGAACCTTACCATTGGCTTCGTATGTGAGAAATGTGGAAGACAAAGCATGGACAAAAAGCTACACTTATTACGATGAAAAAGGAAGATCTATCGGTTCTTATGCTCTTAATCATTTAGGAGGGTACACCAAAACAGAATCTGAGCTTGATTTTGCAGGACTTGCAAAACAAACCAAAGTATATCACAAAAGATTAAATACCGATACTGAAAAAGTAATTACCCAAACCTATACTTATGATAACCAAAACCGGTTATTGGTTCAGAAACATAAGGTTGACAATAATACCGAAGAGATCTTAGCTCAAAATGAGTATAATGAACTTTCACAGTTAAAAAATAAGAAAGTTGGTGGTACAAACCCTGCAACACCTCTTCAAAGTATTGATTACAAATACAATATCCGAGGTTGGATGACCAAGATCAATGATCCCGCAGATCTTAACGGAAAACTCTTCGGGTATGAAATGAGGTATAACAATCCTGTAAATACGTCTAATGCTCCGGTAAGATTCAACGGAAATATTACAGAAATAGATTGGAAAACTTCTATTGATGGTGTATTGAGAAGATATGATTATCAGTATGATGCTCTAAACAGGCTAAAAAAGGGTATCTATTCTGAACCAGACACCTCCGTTCCGGGGAATGATTTCTTTAATGAATCGTTAGATTACGATATGAACGGAAATATCACTTCTCTGCAGAGAAACAGCAAAGGAGCAAACGGAATTAAAGAACAGATTGATAATCTTACCTATGCTTATTCAGGAAACAGATTAAGCTCGGTAACTGACGGTTCTACAAATTACAGAGGATATCCCGATGTTTCAGGAAATACCATTGCTTATGATGACAATGGAAATATGACGAGTCAAAAAGATAAAGGAATTTTAAAGATTAATTATAATTTTTTAAATCTTCCTAATTATTTAGAATTTGACAAACAGTACTTTACAAGAGGACGATGGCTGAATGTAAACACAAATTACACTTACAGAGCGGACGGAACAAAATTGAAAAAGGTTTATAAATACAGTGAAGATTCTGTATTTAAACAAAAAACTACAGAATATCTGGATGGATTTCAATATGAAATAATTTCTACTTCTGGTGACCCGTTAATTAAATTTGTTCCTACTTCCGAAGGTTATTTCAATTTTGAAAATAATAAGTATATTTACAACTATACAGATCATTTAGGAAATGTGCGTTTAAGCTTTTTAAACAACGGATCCGGAGCAGAAGTTCTTGAAGAAAACAATTACTATCCTTTTGGATTAAAGCATGAAGGTTATAATGTATTAACAGGAAATCCTGCAAACCAGTACAAGTATAATGGAAAAGAGCTTCAGGAGACAGGATTCTATGCTATGGACTGGCGTAATTACATGCCAGATCTAGGAAGATTTGCAGGAATGGATGCTATGGCAGAAAGTTATCCGGATCAGTCACCTTCTCATTTTGCCATGAATAATCCTGTATCATTCTCAGATCCTTCGGGAATGTACAGCATGGATGCAAGTGGAAACATCAGCACCAGCAACCGAGGAGAAATAAACGAATTATTCGGGTATTTTAAAGGTAGAGGAACAGTAAGTGGTGTTACCGCGTTTATGGATTCCAGTGATACCTTTTCAGTAGATATACCAGGCCTTAATATAACCTTTAAAGGAAATAGTAAGACTTGGAACAATTCTGATAACCTAGAAGGAAATAATTTCCTAATGTCAAGTAAAATTACAGGGGCTTTAGGCCAATGGAATTTTGACATGAATAACGGTATGCTTTCTGATGCCATAGAAAATACCAAAGTAGGACAATCTGTATCTGCTGCCGAAAACTTTTTATTTTTAGAATTACCCGGAACGATGCTTGGTGGAGAACTTCTTTCCGCAGGTTGGAGAGCTGCAGGATTGAGTCGATATCTATGCGGACCATTAGGAAGAGTAAGCAACGGATTATTCAAAATCTGTTTCACAGAAGGAACCCTTATTTCTGTAGAAAAAGGTAACAAAAAGATTGAAGATATTAAAGTAGGCGATCTTGTATGGAGCTATAACGAAGAAACAGGGAAAAAAGAACTGAAAAAAGTAGTTGAGCTATCCCGCAATACTTCTTCTTCATTAGTAAAAATCTCCGTTAATGGTACGGAAATTACCTGTACACCAGAACACCCTTTCTACGTAAACGGAAGCTGGATCGAAGCCAAAAATCTTATCAAAGGATTGCTTCTTACAACTTTAGACGGAACAACTTCTCCTGTGGAATCTATTAATTTCTTGGATGGCAAAGTAAAAGTTTATAATTTTGAGGTTGAAGACAACCATAATTATTATGTTTCTGAGAAAAATATTCTTGTGCATAATGATTGCGGATGGACAAGTGCAATCACAAATACATTAGAAAATTCGGCTTCAGGAATGACGAAGCACCTTTCTGAGCATTTCTTTGCTGGTGAATTTAATATTGGAGGTAGACCTTTATCACAAATGTTTCAAAAAGGATTATCATACAAAGACGTATTAGAAGAGGCAGCTTTACGTATTGGCCGAGGTGAAGGAGCACTAGGAACATCTGCACAAGGAGTAAGAGAGGTTATATTAGATTATGGAAGAGCAATAAATCAATCAGGAACAACTACTCAGGTAAGAATATGGATGAACGAAGCAGGAACAAGTATTAGAAGCTTACATCCATATATTATCAAATAATAATTTTAAAACATGGAAATAAATAAAAATAAAGAACTTTTTGGTTTTCAGCCTTATGAATATACAAGTTTTTTAGAAGGAAATTCACTAATCAGAGGTTATAAATATAAAGATAAATTTATATGTGATATAATGGAATACAAAGAGATAGGGAATTATTCTGAGTATGAAGATGAAGATATAATTTTTTATAGTCCAACAGAAATTAATGAAAATGGAGTTTTTTTCTTTAAAATAAAAAATAAATTTTTATTAACAGAAAATGAGAGCTTTCAATTCTATATAAACTTTCAAATAGATAAAGAAGATTTGAGTATTATAATTATTGAAGCTGCTTCAAAAGATAATGGCAATAAATACTATTGGACATATTCAACTATGAATTATTTAATTGAAACTACAAGTAAAAGATCTCAAGATATATATTTTGAATATTATCCTAATGAGATTGCTTTTGTTTTAAATAGATTTTTACTCTTAAAAAATATTACTAAAAGTGATGTAATTGGGAAACTTCAATCTTTAAAAACAGAAGAAAGATTAATTTCTGCGTTTTATAAATAATATTAAAAGAGTTATTCCATGTAGGAATAACTCTTTATTTAGAACTTTAAAGCAGACAACCATAATTATTTTGTTTCTAAGAAAGGAGTTTTAGTTCATAATGATTGTTTAGATTGGTTAAGTAAAGCAAGAAGTTTAAACGTAATCAGAAATGGCTGTGAGGTTGTTGCAGACAGAGCTGTAGGAGCATTAGGGAAAGGAGCCGAATATTTACAAATAACACCTAAATTTGGAAACCAATTAGGTAACGTAGTGGGAGAAAACTCTGGCTGGAGTTGGCATGTTGCGGCAACCAAAAATGGAATGGTGTATGATAGATTAACTGGATCTGCAGGAATGGCTATGAAAAAATATATACAACTATTTGAATATAATTCAGATCTAATGTTTGAAATTGTATCAAAAAGAACGGTAAAATAATATAAATGGAAACTAAAATTATAGAATTAATACATATCATTAAAAGACGACCAGGTATGGTTTTTTTTAACGGAACAAATGCTGTTTTAAAAGACTATATTCATTTTTTTGAAGGTGTTTTTTACAGTTTAGAGTTCGCTCTTAATATAAATTTTGAAAGAGAAATTTCAAAATGGTATCAGGAAAAAGTGAAATTTAAAGCTCCTAATATGAATTGGTTTGCACAGTTTGACCATGTTAATGAGAAATTATCTACGGAAGAAAAAGTTGCAAAATTATTAGAAACTTTAGAGGATTTTTTTTTAAATCATAATTTAAAATAAAAACTGTTCATTAAAATAGAATATTAAAAGGAGTAGTTTATCTGCTCCTTTCTTTTTCAAAAAGTCTATAACTTTGAAGAGAAGGCAACCATAATTATTATGTTTCTGAGAAAGGAATTTTGGTGCATAACAACTGCGAATATACAACAGAGTTTATAAAAGGATTTTATGTAAGAGGCATTACTACAATGGAAAATGGAGTTTATAAAAGAACTGTTCAAGGACTTGCTAATTATGAAGGAAAAAGTCTTTTTGAACTTGTAAAAGCATTTGAAGGTCAGGCTAGAGGAGCTGGAATGGATAAGGTCGTTATAAAGGGCGTTGATATTGTAGAAAGCAGATTAATGAATCCAAGAGCTGCAGAAATATTGGGATACACATATAAAGAGCTTAGTAAGAATAGTATAGAATTAGTAAAATTTTTAAAATGATTAAAAATATAAATATTGTTAAGTCTAAATTTAATAGAATAAAGCAAGATTTTTTTAAAACAGATTTATTTGAAAATTTAGAAAATAATATTCAACAACAATTAAATAGCAATATTTCATATTTAGATAATGAAATACCAGTTTTAGGATATTTTTCCTCTATTGATAAATTTTGGGTTCTTACCGATTTTAGATTAATTACCAATTTTACAAAAGTTTTGCTTGATGATATTGAAAAAATTGAAATACCGGAAATCTTTATAGAAGGAAAAAGCAATTACGAATGTAATAGCGTACAAATAATAAAAAAAGATAATACCGATTTTAAATTAAGTCTTGAAAATTCAACTTGGTATGTTGTATTTAATGTTTTACAATTTGTTATCCGAGAAAAAACTTAAAACAGCCCGCTGAGCAAAGTCTGTAACCTATATATATTTGATTAAATTATAAATTTCATGAACGACATACAATTATTAGAAAAATATAAAGATTATACATTAGATAGAATTGAAGATTTACTTTCGTGTCTGAGAAAGGAAGATTTGTCTATGATGCAATCAACAATGTTACTCGTTTTTAAATTTAAAATATCAATTACAGAAGCAGATAATTATATATTAAATTCTAACGCTTGGCAGGATAATAAACAATCTGTAGAAAAATTTAGGGATAATATTTTTAATAATATTGATAAACTAAATAATTAACATTAAATCTTACGACTGTTCAAAGTGAACAGTCGTTTTTTTTGGGTAAATGGAAACTAAGTATGTAATGTTCCAAAGTTAGTGATGACAATAGTTCTAAATATTAACTCATTGAAATCAGCTTCGGGATCAATTATTGGAAAGTCTCCGACAAGTTGGGTATGGCATCATGATATAAGTAAAGGAGCCATGCAATTAGTCCCAAAAAGTCAACATCCCAACATTCCTGGAGGAATATTTTGGGAAACACTACATCCAGGTAAAAAAGGAGGGTATTCTATATGGGGTAAATAAATAATCACAATAATAATTTTTATAAATATGAAACTTTTAGAATTAGTTAATTATTTTCGAAGTGGTGGCTCTTATGAAGAGTTTTGCGAATCACACTCATTAGATCAAGAATCTGAGGTTGTTGAAATTTATATGAAGCAACCATTAAAAATTGATAATGAATTAGCATTTTTTGAAATAGAAAAAACCGAAGGTAACTTTGAGTTTTCTGATAATGGGACAACGTATTGCAATTTATTTGATTTTTATTATTTTTTAGATGCTATTGAGGATTCTAATAATGAAGAAAATCAATCTTTCACTAATGAAGAGATAGCCAAACTTCTTTATAATTATGCAATTAATGATGCGTAAAATTAAAAACTAACCCGCTGCGCAAAGTCTGTGACTTTGAGTAGATAAAAATAACCCACCGCAATTGCGGTGGGTTTTATTTTATAGAATATTGCAATATTTTTTATGAATACGCTTTTCTAGTTTTACAATCACGGATATAAGTATCTATCAGATCGTAAAGTGTTTGCTTTTTGCTCTCCTCCAGTTGTTCCAAATCCTTAATTCTTTCTACCGTTCTTTTATCAAAAGAAAACCCTTGATCTTCCCAACTATATAAAATTCGACAAACAGTATTTTACAAGAGGTCGTTGGCTGAACGTAAACACAAATTACATTTACAGAGCAGATGGAACAAAATTGAAGAAGGTCTATAAATACAGTGAAGATTCTGTATTTAAACAAAAAACTACAGAATATCTTGACGGATTTCAATATGAAGTAATTTCTACTTCCGGTGATCCGTTGATCAAGTTTGTTTCTACTTCAGAAGGTTATTTCAATTTTGAAAATAATAAGTATATTTACAACTATGTTGACCATCTAGGAAATGTGCGTTTAAGCTTTTTAAACAACGGATCCGGAGCAGAAGTTCTTGAAGAAAACAACTACTATCCTTTTGGATTAAAACATGAAGGTTATAATGTATTAACCGGCAATCCTGCAAACCAATACAAAGAATTGCAGGAATTTGGAATGTATGATTATGGGGCGAGATTCTATATGCGGAATATTGGAAGATGGGGCGTGGTGGATCCTTTAAGCGAAAAAGGATATAATTTTTCACCTTATAATTATGCAATAAACAACCCTATAAGATTTATTGATCCGGACGGAATGTGGATTTCTATTACGGACGGACAAAATCAATATCGTTATTCTAATGGGCAAACTCAACATCAAGTAGATGGAAAATGGCAAGTAATTGATTCAAGTGTAACTTTATCAGATAATGTAAGAGGAATTGTTGCAGGTTTGTATGCATTAGAAAATGGTGGAGATATCGGCAAAGATTTAGTATCCTATTTTGACAACGCTAAGCATGATGTAAATCTTATGTATTCAAAAGGAGAATTTGGTGCGGGTAAAGAAAACTCTGACCCCTATAAAATTAGATCCTACTATGCCAAGGTCATTACCGCAGACAAATGAATATCAGGAATCTCCATTCTTTGTAAATCTTGGACATGAATTAGCACATAAGAAAGATCCTTCAAAATATATATTGTTTGGAACTTGGACTGATCCAACAATAAGTGCAGGTGAAATCTATGCAAGTCATGTTGAGAATATGATCAGAGCAGAAAATGGATTGCCTCTAAGAGTTTCCTATGGAGTTAATTTAAATAATAAAATTGCTAATGGAGTCGATCATAGAACAATACTAATCGACAGTACAGGAAACAGTGTTTATTATAATAATTACGGAAAAAATATACGTTTTGACATGAAGCCAGGTGACCCATATGATGCTTATCTGGATTGTACAGGATGTGGGAAACCTTTATCAAATAGATTTAATTATTATAATAACGCCAAAAAACAAAAAAAATGAGACTCTTTTTAATAGGTATTTTTTTACTTCTTGTTACTTCTTGTAAAGCACAGAATAATCAAAATTTAGAATCTGAAATTATTTCTTTTTTTAAAATTAGTGATAAGGATATTCAAACTTGTCATAAAGAAAGTGAAGAGCTTCGAAACAAAAAAACTGAAGAATGGATTATTGATAATATTTATGATCAGTGTATTGCTTATTATGAGCATTTTAATTTCTACAGAGATAATACTCTAAAAATGTTAAAAAAAACTTCCAATGATAAAGATTTTTTAATTATTAATTATATCAGTGATAACATATATATACCATACAGAACAAAAACTATTTTGAAAACTGAAAATAATTACTACGGTTTGAAACATTATTTTGAAGATCAAAACGGTCAATTTGTTGATAAAAATGAGGAATTTGAAGTTAGTAAATTTGAAAAAGAGACAATTGAAAAAATTGATGAGTATCTGAAAAAAGGTAAATCAGAATATGTTAGCAATAAAAGTAATGGACTAATTGGTACACACACACATTGGAGCGTTGTCGCAAGAAATAATGGAAAAGTTAAAATGATTGAACTGTATAGAAGATAATGGTTAATGTATTAGATATGTTGGTATCTAATATCCACGGGCACTAACAACTAAATTTTCAACAAAAAACATTAAAGAAAGAGTAATCTAAATGATTACTCTTTTTTTTACCATAAAAATATGCCTTTATGGAATTAAAACTTTATTCGTGTTCCAGATGTGCTAGTGAAAATTCAAAGGAAATATTACGGAAATAGAATGGAGAACTTCTATTGATGGTGTACTGAGAAGATATGACTACCAGTATGATGCTTTAAACAGATTGACAAATGGGAATCAAACTTATTCTTATTCAGAACTTAAAAAAATTTGGATTAATGGAGAAGAAAATGGATTAGGAGGTAACATTTTACAGTCTGAAATAGCTGCTACGTATATTGAGAATCAATTACGTAATGAACAAGTGTTACCTTTAAGAATAAGTTACAGTACTGATTTAAAAACTTAAACTACATTAGTAGATATTAGCAGCATTAAACTTTCTCCCCTAATATGATTAGTTTTAAAAACAGAATATTTACAATGCCAAATAGTGTACAACTTTTATTTTTGATAATATTGGCTAATATTATCTAATATTATCATATTAATTAAGCAATATAAAAAACTCATGTTATTAATTTATAATAATATAAAAAAAAATCCATTGATTATTTTATCTGTTTTTTTTCTAGTGAGTTGTGTTTCAACCCCAACTGATAATTTTAATATAAATCAGGGAATTTCAGTTGTTAAGATTGATGAAAAATTAAAAGATTCAATTCAATTATTAAATTTTAAAAACTCTAATGGAATCATTTTTCCTCAGGAATACGCAGAAAAAAAATTTGGAAATAAACAAAGATATTTTACTCCAAATTCAGAAATGATAAAAGAAACTGTATTACAACTAAAAAATCAATATTGCATTGCAATTAAAAATTTTAGAGACTATAGAAAAGAACAAACATTATCTGATTTAAAAAATGATACAGATAAGCTGAAAGAAGCTCTTAAGTATTATATAAAGCAAGATAAACTATTACAAAAAAATTGTCCTAAACACCAAGAAAAATTAGACTTTTCAGATAAGCAATTTATTGGTTTATATAATGAAAAAGGAGAAAAATTAATCTTAATCCAAATAATAAATTTTAAGAATGATCCTTACAACTTAAAACCAACATGTTATAGCTCTTGGATTGATGGTTGGCATGGATGGTTCGAAACTAACCTACAAATAATGCATTATAATTTGGAAACAAAGAAAATAACTGTAAACGATAATATTTAAAGAGGTATAATATTTCAAAGTTATTAATAATAGTAATTTCGGGAATGTTCCAGACGTGTTGATAATAAAATGTAGCGTTGAAGGTCAACGTTATATTTTTAAAAAGATAATAATATACTAGTTTATACCAAATTAATTAAACAACTATAGAAAAGAAAAAACAGCATCATTTTGATGCTGTTTTTTCTTTTATTTACTCCATTGATATAAAATTTTAACCATTAATTCCATTCAGTTTCTGATAGATCATCATCTTAATTTATTAAGAATCATATTGTAGAATTACAACTTTTTTACAACTAATTATATTTTTCTTTAGCTATTTTAGAATGATAATATCTATATAGAAATTCGTAACAGACAAACTCATTCATCCTATTTTTGGATCTAAAAATTCTATTGAGCATCATATGTATTAAACTTGCATTGAGATTATTCATAGGTAAAGAGCTATCATCTTTCAGAATGTCAACTATTTTATCTGAAATATCTGCTAGGTGATTATTTTTTGTCTTTAACATCTGAATTACCTCAGGATCATCTTCATCTTGCTCCATGAAAATTTCTATTATTTTTTTATTTTCTCGGAATTTATCATTAAGACTGGAATTAAGTCCTTTTGAATTAACAAATTCGCTTTTAAAGTTAGTACTTAGATTCTTTAATAAATCTCTTTTTTGTATTAACGAATAAGTAAATAGATCCAAGTGATAATCTATCGCTTTTATGGCAAATAACCACCTTTTTTCTTCATCATTATTGTAATAAGACAAAAAGTTAATAACCATATTACTATCATGATAAAAAATTGATTCAACTAATTCCATAGTTGATGCACCATACCTCTCTATTTCTCTATTATAAGTTTCATTTTGAACTTTCCAAATCGTATGATTTTGAACCAACGGATCCAAAATATTGTACATCATATTAATGACAATAGGTAATTGAGCAACATTGCATTGATAGCGTATTCTTAAATGAGAATTAGGGTCGTTATAACGGATAAAAAACCATTTTTCGATTACATTATTGGCTACTAAATGCTCCACAAGAGGTCTGATTTGATTGATCAGAAAGTTATCTGCTGTTTTAGATCCCGTATATACTTTATAGTATATCCAATCTTCTCCTATAATATTTAATCTTTTTATCATAATAAACTATTCAACTTTAAAAGAAACGATAAATTCGTTTGAATAACAATTACCACTCAAATCATTAACAATAGAATCATCAAAATTATGCAGAAATTCCGTTAACTTAAATGTTGAACGGTTTTTAACGGTAAACAATAACATTTTAACAGATGTTGCATTGGTTAGATTAATTAAAAGTTCATTGTCTCCCTCAGATAATAAAATATATTCTGGAAAGGAAAAACGTTCTCTTAAAATTTTAACTGCAGTTAATAATTCAGCATCATCTGTTATTTTCAGTAAATGTTCGATATCACTATTTTTCATGAACCAAGTGGCCGGAGAAAGTATAATATTTTTATATTCTATCCTGGGAAAGAAAGAATACAATGATTCAAAACTCATTAAAGGAAGACCACCCCCTCTATTTTGAGAATTAAACTGCATATCACAAAGAAAATGATACACCGGTAATGCTCTTGGATTAGAGAAATTATGGGCATTGGTTAATCTGGGAATGATTTCCTTATTTAGTTTTGAATGTCTTAAAAATAGCCGATCATTTTTGATAGATATGGTAAGGTCTTCTATACTTATTTGATGGTCCGTATCTTTTGTTGATTTGGCAAGATATGGAATTTCAAAATCTCTAAATGATGGACGTGCTAAAATATTTCCTACCCGAGATTCAGGAAGATGAACGATTTCTGCAATTATAGAATTGGACTTTAATTTTTCAAAAGAAATAATATCTGAAACATGTTTATTAATTAAATCATCACTGTGACAAAACCTTGCCATTAGATTTGCTGCGCTACTGCCACCCCAGCCGGTAAATGAGATTTTATAATCAGCTTTTTCTTTAACAATTTCTGCAATTACAGAGATCGTAGGAGGCAAATTATCATCACTTGCAAGATCTATATTTTTGAAATCATCATCTGTTATAATTACTATAAGTTCGTTATTTTTTATAGCCAACGAGAATTTTTCCTGAAAGATATCATCAGTTAATGACCATTTTAAATCTTGAATTGTGCCTGAATGCTTACTTCTTATCGGCAAATTATCGATTAATGGGTTGAAGTCATCACTTTCTACTTTTGAACCATAACCAATTCCTATTTCAGGATCTAATGCTACCATAAGCGGAATTTCCATATTTTCATAACGCTCATAAAACATTTCCTTGAACTTATTCAGATATGATTTATGACGTTCGATTGAAATTTTATTAAGAAGCTTAATGGCGGGGATCAGCTGCTCGACAATTTTTTGTTCTAAATAATTATTTTTCGATGTTGAAATCAGATCACACTGAAATAAATTTTTTAGATCAAAAGGTACTTCAAAAGTTTCGATGAGTTTTTTTATATCATAATACTTTTCAGTGGGATTTCCAATGTGATGATCTAATATATTGATATCGTTTAATATACGTTTTAGTGTAGCTGCATGTGCTAGGTTATTTTTCTCTAAAATTGAAATGAGCTGATGCTGATATTCTTCTCCTGTTACATTGGGTTCTAATTCAAAAACTAAAATTTGATTTAAAATTATTTCATCTATAAATTCCTCCGACTCTTGGTCTTCAAACCCAAGATCAGTTAATACTTTAATGAGACTATTTTTTGTTGCACCATTACGTGATGTTGAAAGAATTTTTTCCAGATACTCCGAGTGATCTACTGCAACAATTTCATACATTCTGTTACCGTTTTTATAATGATACTCAACATATCGATACTTATCTGCTATCTTAAATAAGCTTGAGTTGGGATAAAGCTTCAAAGCATTTTTTATTTCATCTGTTTTTAGGAGCTCATAATAATATGAAACCATAAAATTCATATCCAAACGGGTATGACGTCTGTATTGAGATGGATCATCAAGCTGTATCTCTGTCTCGGAAGATATTAGGCCAATGGAACAGGAAGCAAAAAGACCGTACGGAGTACATCTTGATGACATTCTTGAAAGGTATTTTAATAATGTATATTTTAATTTTTCAATCTTGGCCTCATTTTTCTTCAGGTTATTGATCCAGTCATCAAGATCTGCCAGAAAAGAAGGGGAAGCAAGAAATATGGCCTCTCTAATTGTTGGATGAGCAATAAGTTCTTTGAATGTATTATCTGAAATAACTGTTTCTTTCGTCAAATCTTTATAAAAATTCAACGAAAGAAGTGGAGTTCTCATTACGTATTTTTCAAATGGTTTATAATTTTTCTTATTCATATTTTAATTAAGTAAAAAAAAGGAATCCCAGCTAGAATAAGTATTCTGTAACTGAGCATCAAGTAAAAAGATTCCGACACCAATTAGGCCATCTAACATTCCAATATTGTTACGATAGTCATCAGGCCCATTGTATTTTTTAAAGCCTGCGATTCCATCATTAAAATCACAAAATTTCAGCGTTTGATTAACAAAGTGATGATAAGCGTCCTTGTGATTTTTATCCTTGGTCAGTAAATACAATTTTAAATGAAGATAGCCGACGCTTGAAGATCCGTGGCAGAAACCTGCATCAAATATTTGGTCTGAATATAATCTTTTTAAGGTTGAAAAAGCTGTTTTCTTCGAAATATCGATTAATACAGAATCTTCTAAAATTATTCCCGCTTTATATAAACCAAAGGCTACGGACTGATCTCCGTAACACCAGCCCAAATGTACATCATAATTAGCTGTTTCTTTATTTACTGCAATTCCAGGAAAAATGATATTGCTCTCAAGATCTTTATTTTCAAATGATTTGACACTGTAAGCAGATTTTTTAATGATACTTTTAATATTCTCTTTTTCTGGATACAGTTCGTAAAACTTTGAAAAAATAAGGATATAAGAAATATGACCATGCGCTAAACCCAAATTCGTCTGATAACTCGTGTCACTTACATTACACTCACTTTTAGCAAAGAATGTAAACTCACATTCTATATCTACAATTTCTGCAAGCTTATCAAAGAAATCCACTAGTACCTTTTGATGTAAATTTTTAGGTCTGGAAATTAGATAATGGGCAAGGCCGAATATACCGTGAAGAAAATCAATTTGTTCAACTCGATCATCATGAGATAGCTGATCAACCCGCTTTAGAAAATGTCTGATATTTTCGTAGAGTATCTCATCGATAGAATCTAATGCTTCACTTAAATCTATTGATGTCAGATTTTTCTCTGTTACAAAATTTAACATCTGACCTAAGCCACACAGCCCATCACAATAGGTTAGCCCGATAATATTGCTATTGTCATCCAGATAAGTAAAACAAAATTCAATAAATTTATCAATTTTATCAATATATTTTTGATCGCTTTTATATTTATGTAAAAGCCCATAGAAAATGGGAACACCTCCGATTCCTGAAAATAAAGAAAGGTTTTTGTTATATAAAGGATTTTCTAAAATCTCATCTAAAAAAATCTCTATTTCATTAATTTTATTTGATATATCCATTATAATTTATATTATAATAAATGCTCTACAAAGTAGAGCATTCAATAATTAATATACCTATTAATCTTAACAAATTGTTTGATTTTTTTCAGATTGATAAATTGGTGTTAATCCGTCATCAGGTTTTGTATTATTTGTCGGCGGACATTTGTCAAATGAATTATAAGTGTTCGGATCACCTCCAGTGCATAGGCCACAAGTAAATGTTCTATTAGTACTTGCCGCAAGACCTCCTTGAACTGAAGCAGATTGTTCAGCAGTTAGTTTAGTAATCCTTTCCTTGTTTAAATTCAATTTTTTTTTCATAGGAATAAGTTTTTAAATTATAAAATTAATTTTTGTATTTCAAATATAATAAAAAATTCATTAAATAAAACTTTTTGGTTAAATAATTATTTAAAACATCGAAGTAATAATTATGGCTTAAAGGTACTATAGTGTAGCAACATGATAATTATTATATTTCATTTGATGATATCATATCACATTGGCTAACTTTGTTAGGACATACTTCTTATACTTTTTAACTTTAAGAGTATAAGAAGTGTGTCTAAAAAATAGTTGCAAGTTTCAAGATTTTCAATCTTTCAATATCGCAGTACTGGAAACTTTTAATCAGCAATAAATATTTTCTTCTTGGCAATATCAATGGTCAAGACATTACCCAGCCAATCAATACTGGTCTTGCCTTCATAGATCAGTCCATCAACAAATGCAGCGTCTAAGTTTTCTACTTTGCATAGTTTATTAGTGGTATTTATTTTCGAAAGTTTTCCGATATAGTAATTATTTTCTTTTTTGAAATCGCTTTTGACAGGAACTGCTTTAAAATCTGCTTTTTTCAAAGCCAAAGCTTCCATTAACTTGGAACTGAACCAAAAGGAATTTTTTCCGGCGCCACTGTCCAGTAAAGTCTGGATCTTCAGAGTGTCATTCAAGTCGACGTAAGCAAAAATATCGATCGCTTTCCCTGCATAATCTGCTATTTGGATATCAATGTTTTTTTGGCCTTTTGTAGATCTGTCGAAAAAGATTTTTTTGGTGTTATAGTCAATCGTGACAGATGTATTTCTGAAGGGCTGCAATGAGATCATCCCGTCAATGTCTCCAAATTCCAGATCTACAATCGTGTATTGCTGATCACGAAATTGTTTACCGTTGATTTCCATACTTTTGGCGTTATAGAGGTCTACGTTCAATTCTTCACCGGTCGCTCTGTGTCCGACAAAAAAATTGTTGGTCTTTTTATTTTTAATTTTATTGGAAAATTTTGTAAATATTGCATTGAGACCCGCTCCGGTATCAAGAATGAATTTTCCTTCCACATTGTTGATCTTTGCCTTGATGATAATGTGTCCATTACTATTGAGTTCAAAGGGGATTTGTGCTTTTGTTTTTAAAGAAAATATTAAAAATATAAGAAAAATGCTGGTTGTGAATATTGATCTTTTCATGATTGATTTTTATAGTTGTGATAAACTGCAGGATAGAATGTTGGGCGTAATTTTTTGTTCAATGGTTAAAGCTTTGATCTCAATTTTTTGATGATTTCTTCCGCATTTTTATTCTGAGGATTTAGTTGTAAAGCTTTTTCATAATTCTTGATGGCCGGTTCAAATTCTTCCAGTTCAGCGTAAGTTTCTCCTAAGCTATCATAGGTATTGGCGCTTGAAGGATACAGCGAAGCGTTCAATTTAAATAATTCCAAAGCATCTTTCAGCTTTTTTGAGAAATCAATTTGTATCCCCATATATTTACTTCGTTTTCTGTTAAAGTGAAATCCCTATTTTTTAATTTTAATTTCTTGGCTGTTTCAATGGCATTTTTATATCCTTTTTTATCTAAAACGACTTTCAAAGATTTTGCTGAAGGCGACATTCCGAAACCATTGGCTTCTTTCATATCCGGGATAATAATCCAGCCAGTTCATCTATGAAAACATCAGGAGTTCCACCGGATAAATTGGTCAGTACGATAATGGAAAGGTTATCTTTAGGATACACAAATACAGCTGATCTTCCTCCGCCAACGGGTGCCAAGGCAGGGTGTTCTGCTCTGTCTACAGTTGGCCAGCCAGCCGCGTAACCGTTGAGAAGTCTGCTGAATCCACCTGTTTTGCCATTGTTCAATAAGTCGGGTTTCCACAATGCTTCCAAACTGGATTTTTGCTTTAGTAATTCCATATTCTGTAATGCGATGATCCATTTTGCGAATTCATTGGCTGTGGAGCTCATTCCTGCAGCTGTTTGTAATGGAGCAGGGAAGGAGAAGAACATATTGTTGAGTTTACCTTTGGAAAACTGGTAGCTGTTAGCTGCATTGGGAACCAATTCTTTTGTGGCTCCGAAACCGGATCTAATGGTTTTTTCTATACCTACTTTTTGCAATTGCCCTTTGGCAATGAATTCCTGGAACGTCATTCCACTCAGCTTATTGATGATCAGACCAAGCAAATAATAATTGGTCTGGTTGTATCTGAATTCTTCACCAGCTTTGTAGTCGTTGGGCATGGCAATGACCTTTTTCAGAGCTTCATCAAAATTATCAGCAATCATAACCGCTTCCTCTTCATCTACAAGGTCAGGAATTCCGGATGTATGAGACAACAATTGCTGGACTTTGACCGATTTCCAAGTTTCCGGAATATCCGTTAGGTATTCTGAAATTGGCGTATTTAGTTTTACCTTTCCTTCTTCTACCAATTGCAAAATGGAAACACCAACGAATGCTTTGGTAATGGAGTTAATGGTAAACACAGATTTATCAGTTACTGCAATGGAATCCTGAATATTGGCCAATCCATAATATCCTGTTTTTATAATTTTACCTTGTCTTACAATGGCTAGCTCCAATCCCGGAATTTTACGTTTCTGCATTTGATTTTGTATGAATACATCAATGCTGTCTGTCTGGGAGAAAACGGAGATGGTGCAGGAAAATAATAAAATGAAGGCTAGCGGAATTTTTAAAATTGGGATCATATTAAGTTGAGTTTTTTACGGTTATTACTAAAATTTAAAGATGTCAAAGATAGAAAATGAAGTATAAATATTCCGATCATTAATTTGAAATGATGATTAAAAACTGCATTGGCAGGCACACATAGATTTATGAAGTATCATTTTATTATTATATTTTAGGAAAGCTTTATTTCTGATCTTTCAATATGGCTGAAAGGGCATCTGATATATCGAAAATTTTTCCATTGTGGTTATTGCCTAATAAGATGATGGTGAACTGTTCATCAAGATCAGAAACTAAGATCGCTTCATAATTTCCGGCTCTTCCATCGTGTGAATGCGATAATAACTTTTCATTTCTATATGTTGCTTGTCCCAGTGCTGACTGAGTTTCCGGTAAACCAAATTGCTGTCCGAGCTCATCAACAGATTTTGAACTAATTATTTTATTTTTATGAAGATAATCTGTCCACTTTAAAAGATCTACCGTTGTTAAATACGTTCCTCCGGTTATGGGCAGGTCAGCTTTGTCTGGAACTAAATCATTGTTAAATCCACGGGCAATATTTTCTTCATTTTCAAATGGAGTCAGAATTGAAGAATTCATTTTACAAGGTTTGAATATGAATTTTTCTGCGTACTTTTTATAAGGCATTCCTGTTAATCTTTCAACAATGAACTGCCTCAGAAAAATGTTATTGTTATTATAGTCGTAGTTGGTGCCAGGTTTAAAATCAAGCGTGTCAATGAGCATTAAACCATCAAAAAGGTCTTTGTCATTTCTAATCTTTTTCCAGTTGACGTTAGGGATTCCGCTTGTATATTGTAGCAGATCCTTGATGCGAACATCATTGGCCCATTTGGGTAATTCGGGAATAAATTTAGATACCTTGTCGTCTAATTTTAATTTGCCTTTTTCTTGCATCTGTAGTAATGCTACGGCACTGAATTCTTTAGTGATAGAGCCAATATTGAATTTGTAATCAGTCGTTAATTTTTTAGTTTTTGCAGCATCGGTAAATCCGAAAGAAGCACTATAAATTATTTTATTATTTTTTGATACAAGCACATTTCCATTAAATAAACCAGCTTGATGTGACCGTTTCATAAGAGAGTCAATTTGATTTATCTTGTCTGTTTGGGCAGATAAGCTGTGTAAGGAAAGTAAGAAAATCGCAAAAATTGAGATTAGTTTTTTATAATGTTTCATTTGTACATATTTATGCTTGTTGAAATTGAGATAACTTTCTATGCAAAGATATGTTTATTTTTAAATACTATGCAATACAAAGTAGTGAATAAATTTATTTTGTGTTGTTAGTAGAAGTATTTAATGTTCAATTGAAACAATTTATCTTATTTTTGGTAATACCGTTTTACCTGTTGTTCTTATTTTGAAGGTTTTGGGTTTCTATAAAAATTTTTAAAAGAGTTCCAATCAATTTTTTACATAATATTTGATTCCTCAGACAGCGGTATTTCATATGCATCTCTCATAGCATTTTTTCATATTCAATGATATATAATAAGCAGATCATATTTCAACGATCCTAATTCCATAGGAGGTTTTTCTGATTTTCTATAGCAAATATATTCCGTGGTCACGGCTGAAAAAAATCTTTTTGGGTATCCGGAATCGGAGATTCCAAACCCTCCGCAAAAACATTTCTAGCTTCCATCAATGTTCTTTCTTATTGTCTTCAAGGAATTGATTACAGTTTTCCTTGTGCCTGCCTGAATGGTGATCTGCATAGAAAAAGTCAGAAACCTCACAAGATGCAATCGCAGTTCATTGAAATTTGATCCTTATTATTCCCTTGGTAAAAATCATCTCATTAGATGTTGTTATAAATCAATTGATCAGATTCTTTTATAAATCGAATGATCAGATTCTTTAATAAACCAATTAGGCTAAAGTTATTATAAATCGATTGGTCAGACTCGATTATAATCCAAGTCATCAGATGATAGACTCAGATAGAGAATAGAAAAAAGTCAACGTTTCCTTCAATCTGCAATCATAGGTTTTTAAATGTAAGTGCGGGAAAAACAGGTCTCCGCCGTACTCGGAGCAGGAAATATGAAATTCAATATTGTCAACGAAATTAAATTGAGCTACTCAAGAAAAGGAAATTGTGAAAGGTCGATCTCATCTTCATTGGATGCGGTGGATGTTTTTAGGGCGCATTTTGATGCGGAAGAAATGGATTACAGGGAATCATTCTTTGCGCTGTATCTGAATCAGGCGAACAAGGTTTTGGGAATCAAGAAAATATCGGAATGCGGTATTTCTTCAACCTTAGTGGATGTGAGAATTATTATGCAGGCGGCTCTTCTTTGCAATGCTTCGGGGATCATTGTTGCCCACAATCATCCTTCGGGAAATCTGAAACCATCCGGTTATGATATTAAAATGACCGCACAGATCAAGGAGGCTGCAAAGATTCTGAGTATGAATTTGCTGGATCATGTGATCCTGACTTCGGATTCTCATTATTCATTTGCGGATGATGGAATAATCTGAGAAAGGGCAGTCGAAATTTTCGGGTCTTTTAAGAATGGTTGTTTGTATCAGTATTGATTTAAAGGTAGCGACTTGATGTAATGCAACGAAATGAATATTGGAGACCCAAAATTTTAAGATCTCTCAGAGGAGCTTTTATTACAACAATGCATATTAAAATAGGGCAACTCTATGAATAGTGAAGACCAATATTTTAGGTCTCTCAGAGCAGCTCTAATACAACAATACATATTAAAATAAGGCAATGCTATGAATAGTGAATACCAATATTTTCGGGTCCTTCATGAGGAGTTTTTAGAAGAACAATACATCTTAAAATAACGCAACAAGACAATTAATGAAGACCCGAAATTTTAGAGTTTCTCAGGAGGAACTTTTGAAAATATGGCAAAGCTTGAAAGCTTCTCTGGGGTAGCATTTGGTAATATAGTACCTATTAAAAACAATAAGAATAATTAAAATACCTAATAAAATCAACATCATGAACAACATCGGAAATCACACGGCAATTTCAGAGGTGAGTACTTTATTGGTACTTCGTCACCGTAACAATTCTGTCGGCATTGTACAATCGGTCAATCCATCCGGAAATCTTAGAGACGTTCCGCCTGACCGTAATAAGGTAGATACAATCATGCGGATCGATTCTTCGGAGTATTCTTTTACGGACTTCTATTCAGATTTTTACCATCAGCTGAAAGATCCCTCTGGATATTCATTTTTTAAGGTGAGGGAATTCGAGGCGCACGATACAGCCATCGATTTACAGGAGTACATTGATTGTTTATCAGAGGTTGAGAGACAAGATCTGAAAGTGGTTGAAGTGTCTATTGAAGCGATCAATGCGATCAGAAATAAGAAAACCAATGAAAAGGAGACTTCTGCTTTGAAGAAGGGTTGTAATAACGGGTCAGTTACTAGTAATAGTAGTTCTCAATACCGCTATCAGATCGAGGATGTTCCGTGGGACACGATGGCTGAATTGGGTCTTGACAGGGAAAAGTTGGAAGAAATCGGTGCGTTGGATGCTCTCTTGAAAGGCTATAAAACACCGATGTTAATTCCGATACTTTTTAATGATGGGAAAACGGTAAATCAAATTGATGCACGGTTGCAGTTACGGATCGATGATGATGGAGAATTGGTCGTTAAGGTGCATCGGGTTTCTAAGAAAGTGGATTTCAGAAAGAAGTTTAAGGGTCATAAGTTTACGAAAGAGGATAGGGTCAATCTTTTGAATTCAGGGAATATGGGGAGAGTGGTGGATCTTATCGATACAGTTACAGGCGAGATAATTCCTTCATTGATAAGTTTGGACAGGCTGACCAATGAGCTGATTTCTTTGAGGATGGAATTTGTACGGATTCCTAATGTGCTTTGCGGTGTGAGATTGGATTCGGAGCAGAAACAGGTGCTATGTGATGGGAAAGCTTTGTTTATTGAAAATATGTTGTCGAAGAAAGGGAAGCTTTTCTCTGCTATGGTTCAGTTCAATACAGATAGACAGTGGATGGAGTTTTTGTTTGATAATAAGTTTAAAAGTTCTGGTTTTAGCGGAGTACATCATTATCAAAGGGGAGTTCCTTCACATTTTAGAGGTGTAAAGCTTCGAAGATGGCAGATGGATAAGCTGAAGGCAGGGGATGTGGCTTATATCAAGGGCTTAGAAAGCAGAAAAGGGAAGGAGTATCAGGGATATATGAGTTTTGATAAGACGATAGGGAGAATTGTGTTTTCTTTTAAGAATCCGAAGAAGAAATAGGAGAGTCGTGAAGATGTTTGTGGACTCTGGAAGAAGGGAGTAAGTAAATTGATATAATTTTTTTAGTAACCTGCAAGGTCTATTGACTTTGCAGGTTGCTTTGTTTGAGTTTTAAAAAGTGAATGAATGGTGAAAATCGGGCGGCAAAAATGCAATTCCTCCTTGTGGTCGGAAACGCATTTTTGCGGAGTTTGGAGCAACCCCATTTCAAAAACATTGCCAGACTAGGCTCTTCTATGTTTTTGAAAAAAGGTTGCGAGAAGTCAATGATCATAATTAGTACAATTTTTGAGAATTTAATGTACTTGGTCATTTGAATAATTAATTATGGTTTACTATATCAGGTTTAATATATTAATATTACATGTAAATTTTGACTTTTAAATTTCGAAAATTTCGCTTCTAATTGGTTTATAAGATAGATAAATTGAAATAGGAATAGTACAATGCTGTAGGTATTCTTGCATTATTTTTAGAGAAACCTCCGGAGCTAATCCTCCATTTGATGAGCCTAATAATGGGAATGCAATGGACATTATTCCACGATCCCTATATGTAGTCATAAATTTTTCCAGACCTTTTTCTAAATACATTTCATTGCTTGGCTGACGCCAGTCGTATTTCGTAGGAAAATTTAAAATCCATTTATTAGGCATTTTATATATCCAAAGCTTACCTATATTCAACAGTCCTCTGCTGCACATCCTCTGATACTCCAAAAACATAGAAGGATATCTCTTCTTGTATTCTAGAGCAAGCCCTTTTCCCATCACGCCGATACAGTTTACCGTATTTACAAGGGTTTGGGCGTTGCTTTCGAAAATATTTCCTGATTCAATTATTTCCATTTTTAATAAAAAAACTCTATTGCTTCAACAAGACTTTTGAATTTTTGCTCGTACTCATCATTGAATGAAAGAAGTGAGCTATCACTATTAAGTGTTAATAATTCATCTTCACCATACAAAAATAGTCTTTTTTTCAAAGACTGGTAGCCGGCAGCATCGCACTGATAATAAATAAATAATGACTGTACAAATTCACTTAGGGGAACTTCTAACTTAACTCCCATTGCGTTGATTTCTGCGCAGGCGTCAGCTGTAAAAAACTCTTCATTAGTATTTAAAAACTTTCCAATAGGATCGGCGTCAATAACAATTTTCATTATCTCAAAAGATCTTTCAGACAAAGGGAGTATTTCTTTGTTTCTGTCCAAAATTTCGAGTGATTTTTTATGTTGTAATTTCCTGTTTTTCTCTTCGACAGCAACCGGCTTTCCTATGTCATGTAACGCAAGACATAGCAGGTATTCTTTTTCAGTAGGAAAGAATGTTTGCTTTCCTGAAAAATAGCATAAATAATTACTAATCACTTCACGTGTGTGTTGTTCTAGATTAAGGTCATCAGGCCCTCCAATTGACCTTCCAAACCAATATGAAAACTCAGGTTGTAGTTTTAGAGAAGAGAATAAACCGTCAACATCAACATCTGGAGAATTCATCCAATTGTCAAGCGCTGCCCTTGAGAACGTTAGATCGAAATTATAATCTTCTGTATTGGTCTGAACCAACCATTGCCGTCCTCTGTAGTTATAGAATATTTTATATTTAATATGTTCCAGGTAGCCCTGAAATACTATATTCTTGTCACCAAAGGTCGTAATCCAATCATTATTGTTGAATTGACTTTTGATAGCACTTTTAATAGAGTGCCATTCTGAAGTACTTGAATGCTGTAGAATAAAAGTACCATCGTGGGGTATTGTTATGGAAGCTTTAATTTGATCAGAGTTCTTATCGATTTTGATCTGTGCATTATCTCCATTGTAGAAACTTTCATCAATCTTTATCTTAGAACGATATCGGGGAGCTAAATCACCCAGCATTGATAAAAGGCTTTCTTTCGCACTTTCATTTTGTACAACTAGATCGAAATTACAATCAGATAAATCTAGCTGGTCTTTTAATAAAAACTCTTGATGAGAGGCAATTCGAAATCTCTGCCAACTGAGAGGTGGCATGTTTTGATAAACACCCTCAAAGTCAAATTTTTTAAGGATTTCGATATCTTTACCATATTCGGTTTGGGGTGATGCTAATGAACCTATACTAACATTCCAGTCCTGTTCTAATGCCTCTTTCAACGGAATAACAAAAAACACCGGTACAGGACAGATTGGATCACTTCCTATTTTTTCAAGTGATTCGTTCCCTCTCCCAAGATTTTCTATATAATATTGAGTGGGTGTCTTAGGCCTAAAATAGAATCTCGCAAAATCTTTTCGATCATCAATCGTTTGAGAAATTATTCCAGATCCTGCGCTGTCCAGAAAAACAGCACTACCTCTGCACTTAATCGCTTTTTCCCTAATTATAGACACAGCATTATTGAGATGGCTGAAATGGTAAATCATTGGCTCTGCTGAACCATTGAACTGCTCTAAACCTTTAATAAGAAATTCTTTGGGATTATCTGAATAAGCTTCTATTAATTCAGCATTGCGCAAAGTACTGTCATTCCACTGTTTTTGGTAATCAGCCTTTGGTTTGTGATTAAAGTCGTGTTCGAATTCCATAGAAGTGCTTTCATCTTCTATCTGTTCTTGTGAAGTTTCAGGCGCAACTGCAGTAATTTGCAAGATATCTGCAACAGGTGGTAAGACTAAGTTTTCTTCTTCGAAATACTCTTTAATTTCTGCAATAGATGAGCCTAGGAGAAATCTTAATTCGTTGGCATAGTTTTTTACTTTGAAAATTTCGCAAAGCTTGTCCGGAAGTGTCATCATTAATTTTGGTGATTTCCAGGGCTTCGTTAAATAAAGTGTATTTCTATCGAAATGAATGTGTACTTTTTTTCGCAGATCAACACCATAAACTATAAAAATTTCTGATGCCTCTTTGAATTCCAATTGATCAAACTTATATTTAAGATCATACAACATTTCTTCATAACCGCTTTGTCGTTCAGTTTCCATCAATTTTGCCCAAAATGGGATAATTTCATTAAGTCTCTCGTGAAGATCAGAATTAATTATATCACTTGATGTTTCCACGCCAAATCGGTCTTGGCTTAAGACTTCGATACCTAGAATTTCTAATAGAGTTATAAGCTCAGGATGATTTCGTGCATCAGCATCCAAATAAATAAATTTATATGTATCTCCGAAAATCGAATTGTCACCGTCTTTATAGTATTTTAGTGTTGTGCTCGATATATATTTCCCGTCTTTATCCAAAAGTTCAACTTCAAGAGCCCAAGCATGAACTTTTTCTCTGATTTCTGTTCCCCAAGATAAACATTTATCGAGCAGATATTTGTAAATAATATTGATACTTGCTTTATTTCCAACAGATGGATCCTGAGAGATATTTTTTAATAATAATAGGTAGTCATCAAGATCTAAATGTTGTTTAAAATTAAAAAACTCTCGCCAGTCCGCATTTAATTCAGGTCCGTTGAACACGGGTAAGTAAGTGCCACAAAGCTTCACATTATCAGGATTGTTTAAAATCACATAATCTGATGACAAGCATTCACCTGTTTTAACAGGAATACTAGGCATGTTTTTCACATACCATTTTAAATAGTTCTCAATGTCTTTTCCATCAATCCAACTTGGTTTATATCGTTTACCACTGTAGCCGATAGCAGACGTTGAAATCACTGATGGTGAAATATTGTTTAAAACGTCGTTCCAAAAAATAGTTGCGAAATTACCATTATTTATGGTATGTTCAAGCAAATTTAAGCTAATCAGATTTTTTATCTCTTCTGTGTGGTAATCGTTTTGTAACCAGTTATATGTATGCTCTCTGCGATTAATAAAAGCTTTTTCTATGTTTTGTCTTTCCAGTGTTCCTACCGCAGTTCTCTCAACGTATTTGACTGTGTCAATTCCTTCATTAACGCCAAGTGCCAGGAAAAAAGCCTTCCATTCCCTGATTTTAGTTTCATCAGAAACATAAACACTATTAACGTATATATCTTCTGTCAATATACCGTCTATTGACAGCCGGGGTCTATATTTATTAGAGAGAAAACAATTTCTTGCTGGTGTAAGAGTGTTATTTGTTGTTAGAATTCTTAGATTCTTGAGCTGGCTGAAAATTTCGGGACTTAGTTTTCCTTGATCAAATAGATTGAATATCCTTGTTGTCTCTTTTACAGCATTTGAAGTAGTGATATATGTAGAGATGTGAGGAATAACTCTTTTTATTACGAAGGTAAGATCGGATTTTTCTACAACTCCTAGGTTCTCTAACCACGTTTTAGTCTCAGGTAATGTATCAAGCCATTCCTGTAAAGCCGGATTTATAAAAGAGAGATCTGTTTCTTCTTCGTAAGTTTCTCCAGTTGCAGGAAAAAAAACCTCTTTAGGGGATTTTAATTCATTTCTGTGATTAAGTATGAAAGGCCAAGATTTTAATATTTCATTAGTGAGTTCATTGATGTCGGCATTCTCTGCTACTTCTTTTAAGTGAATAATTAGAAGTTTATTATTTTCCAGCGTATGTTCTGCAACAAATGCTGGGTTTTTTAGAACGAATTCTACGTGCGGCCAGGTAAAACCTATAACTCCAGCTTTTTTTAGTTTACTTTTGTAACCAATCTCTTTAACAAACGGAGTGGCTGCTATAGTAGGCCGGATACCATTTCCCATTATTTCGGACCGTATAAATTGAGGATCGAAAAATGAGCGATTTGATAGGTTTGTGTAGTCTATAATTGTCTCGTCTGTTTTTAAAAGCTCATTTTGTTTGTTAACCACAAAAGGAACCTCTTTTAAAGCTTTTACCAGACTTGTATTGTATGCATTTGCAAGATTATTAGGAAAAGGAAGCTTTTCAGGTAGAATACTGTAGGCATCGTATTTTTGTTCCTCAACCATTGACGCAATCCATTTTATCAATTCACTGGGGATGCTGTCAAAAAGCCATTCGTTAAAAGGGGAGTCCTGATGAAGGCTTTCCCTGTTAGCAACAGTGTAAAATGAAGCATTGACAAGTACCGGAATATCATAATTTTTTTCCTCAGTTGGTAAATAAGCATATAAAAGCCGTTCCAAAGCATCTAATTTTTGAATTTTATCAAGTACAATTTTGGCAGCAAAAGTAATATCCACAACTGATGTAGCTTTAAGTTTCTCTGGAACGTCTCTGTCTTCAGCAAGTTTTCTTTTAGTTATCTCGGGAACAGGTAATGTAATTGTATGTTTTAGCCAATTGGCTTTTTCTTCTCCGTTGACCTTAATTACAGTATTTCCTTCTTCTTTATCAATAATTTCAATGCTTGTGGTTGCATCACTCTGAAATGATAGCGCAGCAATATTTTTTAGGAATAAATACATGTTGGCGTTTGATGCTAACTGTGCAATTCCTTTTTTTATTTCTGTTATGTTCTTAAGCTTTATGATAGTTGCTACCGTCCAATCACCCGCGCTTAGAAATTCATTAATAGTAGTGTCAACTTCGCTGACTTCTGTATAAATAGGAATAATTTGCCACGGCATTTCGAAACTCTGTCCTGTTTGGACCTCCCAACTTTGTTGACTTTCTCCCCATTTTTCATTCCAATTATGTATGTAATTTGCATCAAAACGGAAATATTCACCGTCGGAATATACAGTTACATACTCAGATTGCCCAAAGACCGATTTAAAGCCTATACCTTTAAAACCTGTCTTGTCTAGTGCATTTTTTTTTGTTCCGTCGTCGATGCCGGTAATTCCACGTACGTCACGCTCATCGAATTGTTTGCCAGTATGAGCAACGACAAGTGTGTCACCGAACATTTTTATCATTAGACTTACCTTATTTCCATCAATGGAGGAATCATCGGCATTTTGGATTAGCTCATAGATAAAACGTGTTGTTCCACTATAAAGATCTGAGGATAAATATTTGAGTGACCTTGCTTGATTTACGACCTGATGGGGTTTTTCATAATCTGTATTTCCTTCAAATGTATTGTGAATTACTGTTCGTAGCGACATATATTAATCGATTATTAGTTGATGGCTTTATTATCTAAATTACTTAAAATTAGTTTTAGACAATTACGTATTTCCGTAAAATGATTGTAAAAAACTTTTCAGCGAAATTTCGTGAAAATATATGTTTTAAATTACCGTATATATACGGTATCTCTTATTACGAGTTAGGCTTTAAGCAAATTTGATAGTTTTGATAAATTATTAATCTTTTCTGGGAATACATTCATATATTTTGAGAAACATAAACATACACGAACAAAATATCTTTCGACAAGTAAATGTAATTCTCTATTATTTGTATTATGGTAAGATGTGTACGTACCAATTTAGCGTCTAGTTAAAATTAAGTATAAAACTGCAAATGTATTTTGGAAGAAGCGATGAAATACTCTGGGAAAGAGGGAAAATAGAAGAAAAAAATACTTCTGCTCAGAAATAGAATTACTTTAAAGAAAAAGGACTACGCTGAGAAAAAGTTTTTTGGAGAATTTTTATGCGCTTAAAGCTCAGGAAAATTTTACGGAAACCAACTTTTATTATAACAATAAACTAACAAACACCCAATAAAAGAAAGTCCATTTTCTTTTAATGAAATACAATATACTGATAATATTTTAGTTTCCCATTTTAATCTAAAATGAGAATTTAAGGTTAAAAAAATCTACAAATCTCGAAAAGAAAATAGAAATTAGAAGAGAAAAATGATTTATTAGTAGAGAGGGTAAATTTGACGATTAAAGTAAATTTTCCTGTCTACATTTATTATTTCATCTATATATTCCTTAGTCAATATTTATAGATACGTCTGACAAGATATTCAAAATTCATTGCATCAGACGTAATTATTTTTACTATTATATTATAAAACTATCTGGATGAATGAAAACAAAACTTCCGACTTTTGAAATCTTATTATAATCTTCCGTATCTAAATCAACGTCTTCCTCTTCGTTTTTATAAACTTTAACTGAGATGTTTCTTGAGTTTTCCTTAGTCTCATCAGGTATATATGGATATTTATCAATTTGATTAACATTTACATTCCAGAAATTTTTCAATTTATTATTATAATTGTAAACACCATTCAAATCATCAGATAAAACTGTTATATAAATATTGTCAACTAATTTGTCTGTCTGCAATTCAAAACACATCAATTTTCCTCTTAAAGGTGTTGGACAGGAGACTATTTTACCTAAATAATAATTCTTGTTTTTTTCTTTGATATGCTCAAAAATAAATTTTTTCGTGAATGTTTCTAATCGTTCATCAGTAATATCATTTTCGGTTAAATTAATAGTTTCATCATTTCCTAATTTAATTTTTTTTAAATGATAAAGATGAGGTCTTTCTAAACTGTTTTCTGTAAAGATTTTATTACTTAGTTCTATTTCTTTTTCTCCTCCACATAATGACTGATGGAATTGATTATCATTTGTAAGTAAAACAATATGTTTTTCCCTTTGTAAAACATCTGGAAAAATGCAAGAAAGCATCAATAAACTATCTTCCTTGGAAATTTTTGTTGAAAGAACTAAATCTTGATGAGGTTTCCATAAATTATTATGAATATTAACTTTCTCGTATTCTACACCGAAATCATCATATATAGAAACTAACTCTTTTTCAACTTTTTCCTTGACCTTTTCATATGCTTCAAAATACTTAAGTTCATTCGCATCAAATTCACTTTTATATTTAATAGCAGAGCTGAGATTAAGATTACCATTATTCTTAGTTGTATGCTCAACTAAGCATCTTAAATAATGTTCCAGTTTCCTGATGCCTATGAATTCATAAATAGCAAATCGAGAACAAACTAAATCGACATAAGGACTTTCAGATAGTTTTTTGATGAATTTGGTAATGCTAGGATATGTGTTATCAACTAAATATGCTAATATTTGAGTATCTAAAGCAACTTTTATTCTTAAATAGTCGGCTGGTTTTTCCATATTTGAAATTAGTTATCAATATGTTGCTTCACGAAATCTAAAGAAATTGTTTCTCCATCTCCTAAATCTTCAACCGCCCTCTCTAATATGAAAAAAGAATATCTTAGAAATAACCTTGGTAACTCTCCTGAAATTAAGTTTAAATGATTAATTGCATCTTCATCAAAGGGTATAAAGCTATCATCATCTTCATTCTCTCTTGCTAAATTTAAATAATTTTTAATTAAAATCTGTGCTTTCTCATTAGAAAGCCTTTCAATTGTAATTACCCTGTCAGTCAATCTATCGTATAACGGTGGCGATAATGCCTCTATGTCTTTTAATGCAGTTCCTGTCATTGCAATCAATAAACACCATTTTCTTTGTTTGTCAATTAAAGTTCTAAGATTATAAGTATAATTATCCTGTTCTTTCTTTGAAAGTCTACCCGAAGTAATATCTTCAAATTCGTCAACTAACAAATAAAATCTTTCAAAACCTTGCTCCTCAACAATTGTAATAATTGCATTAAGTAACTTAACTACTTTGTTATCTAAAAAGTTACCATCTCCAGAAATTAGGGTTTCCCAAGTTTTGCTAACCCCGAAATCCTCTGAAATAAGATCATAGAAATAATTTGCAATAACTGTATCATCTTCATTCTTCCTACTTAGGATTTCAATTATTATTCCTTTTAAAACTTCATTAAATTCTTTTTCCTTTTGCTTATTAGTAATCTGTATTTTAAATGCTTCAAAAAATAATTTATGATTTGCTTGATTCTCTACTGCAAAAGGGTCAGAATTAGGAAATAACAGTGATACATTCTTAAACGCTGTTAATCTATTTTTATAGTTATGTTCTGAATTTATTGTTTCTATAATTTGATTCCATAGAAATTTTTTAAAATCCTCCTGTCCAATATTTTCAATAATAGAACCTATTAGTTTTGATAGTTTTGTTCCTGGATTATTTATATATAAAACATAAGCTTTTTTCGGTTCATTTAATAACAAGGACTTTGCAAATAATAACAGTTGAGTTTTACCAGTTCCATAGTCTCCCGTAATAGTTCCAATCAATTTATAATCGTCTGAATCATCGTTGGAATATAAAGAATCTCCAATATAATTAATAATTCTATTTAAGACATCTTCATCAATTGGTGCAAGAAATTCAGTCGTTTCCGAGGATTCGTTAATATTAGCAGTCCCTGATTTTGGAAAAGGATTAAATTTTAGTCCAAATTTTTTATATTTGGTTTCTGGGTTCTGTTCTCTTTTTTGTTTTAGTATTTCGTTATAATTCATCTTCGTAGTATTATATGAGATATATAGGCATTATTTACTTTAGGGAATAAGTAGGTTGCGGATTCAATATTTTTTTTGCTGGTTTTTCCCTTTATTAAGAAGATTTCAGAAGTTCTTTCATATGTTAATTTTGAATTATTTAATACCTCCGATACAATAAAATCCTTAACGTCACTGACAGCATACCTGTATTTTCTAACAATTTTATGTATTAATTCGGGAATCCAAATCTGTCTTGAATTAAAGTTTTGTTGTACGAATTCTATCAAATCAAATTTCTCAAAAGGTCTGACAAAATATGCTATTGAGACTTCCTTGTTTTCAAAAATGTTTTTTTCTCCAGTTTTAGATATATTGAATTTATCTAGTATATTTAATGTTGTTCCCCATTTTAAATAGACATCCCAAAACCTCATCAAAATATCACTTTCAATGATATACTTACTGCTGATATTATTAATATCTTCAAAAAAAGTATCAGTAAAGCGATTTCGTTCACTACAGAAGTACAAGGGCTTGGTAAGGTTTAGATAATCAGTTGAAGTAAATCTATCAAACAAACTATGAGTTTTCTGTGTTGGAGATATGAACCAAGAAGACAGCTCTTTAAATCTAAAATAATAAAAAAAAACATTCCTTAAAATAGCAATATCTTCAATTGTTAATTCTTGATTAATATCACTGCCAATAAAGAATTTCTTATGTGCAGCATATCCAGCATCCAAAAGTTCAAATTTCACTAATGCATTTAAATATTCTAAAACTTTTCTTTCTTCCCATTTCGTTTTCGAATAAATCAATTCATTTACTTTTTTGGTAATATGTTTTACGCTTTTCTCTTCAACCATATTGCTAATCAGGTATATGTCTTTTAAATCTTGAAGTGAATATATATTAACATAAGACCATTGAACAAAATTGTGTTCTGCTTCCTTATCTGTTAGAATAGGAAGAGGGATTGCTTGTAGCTCTTGTAATTTGTTTAATGTTTTATTCAAGAATTAAAATGTTTTCAGAAAGTTTTAAACTATGTCTATTTTTTAAGGTAGTCCATTTAGTACCACGTTCTCTGATTTTAATGATTTTAAAATTATTAAATCCAACATTTAATGCTATTTCACCTAATATCTTTGTGGTATCAATATAAACACCATAAGGTGCGGAATCCCCAAGTACTAGATAAGCCTTACTACCTTCTTTTAAAACTCGTCTCATTTCAACAAGTACTTTAAACATATCTTCAAAATAGTAAAGAGTTAAAATGTCAAAACTTTTTTTGCCTTTCCTACCTTTGCTAATTTCTTTAATTTTTAGAACATCTGGCAATAATTCGTTAACCACATTTTTATTATCTAAATAAAATTGTCTTTCTTTCCATTCATCAAGAAAAAAATCGGCTTCCTTATAATGAGTAGTTGCTCCAGTAACTAAATTTTTACGAACTTTTTGAGTTATGTCATTCCAATTATCTGTAATCCCATAAAAGTGAGAACATACTTTAGAAACTTCGCCATAATCCAAATTATTCAAATAGGGAGGCGAAGTTATACATACTGAGCAAGAATTATCTTGGATGTCTAAATTTAATTTGCGAGAATCGTGCAGAAATATTTTGCTTGTTTCATCCTTATTCTTATAATTATCTAAATCTTCAAGCATTTTCTTAACCGTTTTTGAAAACATTTCAAATCCTGTAAGGTCATTTTTTAAAAATTTACTTCTTGATATATAAGGTATTGCTATTGGATGAATACTTACTTTGTGTAAAGTCTGAGTTAATGCAAGTTTTAAAAATAATTTAACTTCAATATCTAAATCTTGAATATAGTCCCTAATTTGATATAAGTCAAATAAGTTTTTCTCAGAATAAAGAGTTTGTAAAAGAACGTGATATTCAAATTTATTTTTTGAATGATTTACGACCTTCTCAATATCTTTTAAAATTGATAATATTTCTTCTGAATTAATTTCCCAATTAAGTTTAGCTCGTATAATATCATACATCAATTCTTGACCCTCATTTCCAACCGCCTGAATACCATTCTTTTGGGCTGAAACCAGTGTCGTCCCGCAACCTGCAAAGCTTTCATAAATAGTATCGTTTGCAGTTAGTTTTTCCTCCGCAATTATTTTATCTACAAGTTTGTATGAAAATCCCGCTGTAAATCTATACCAATCGTGAATAGGGCTTGACCTGTTATCCTTGGCTGTTCCTATCTCTTTGTGTAAATCTACTGATTCCATTGGTTTTTGTTTTTATTGATAAAAGCAAAAATATAATAAAATTATTTAATTAAGTCCAAATCTTTTGCTATATCTGTCATCATTTTTGCCAAAGGTCTTTTATATACATCACTTTCAGAAGTATAATTACCAACAATAAATCTATTTATAGTATCCTCATCTATTCCATAAGTTTTCAAATTTTCTCTATATGTGTTATTATAAACCTTGGATTTATATACTAATTCCTCAATAATATCTATTTGAGTATTATAAATTTCTTTAAGCTGAAACCTGTTTATATAATCCTCATTATATGATATTTCAAATTCAAGTTTTGTGGCGCTAAAATTTAAAAAATCTTCAATAATTGATTTGTCTTTAATTTTAAATTTTATAATATCATTTGGTTGGTCATTGGAATATAAATTAAAATCTACTTTGTGACTACCTTTATTTCTATTACAATTTCCACAAACAGGAAATAAATTAAAAAGGGATACTGATAAATATGGATATTTGTTTTTTGAACGATAATGGTCTGCTTCTAGTAATGCCTTAAACTTATCTCCTTTTCCTTTAAAAGTCAAAGCTAATTGACTATGACAATAGATACATACTTTAAGTCCTAAATAATTAAAGAAATCTGGCAACAAATCATTTCTTCTTGATTCATATTCAAATTTTTCAAAAATTAAGTTTTTAATATTAGGAGTTGGTGCAGTCCCTAATGCTTTGATTACATTTTCAAGCTTTACAGAGAAAAAATTTTCGTGTTCAAAAAAAATAATAATATCTTGTAGAAAAGTTTCTTCTTTGTCTGACAATCCCACTTTTGGAATAGTTTTAAGTCTATTGAGGATATTTTTACTAAGAAGGTCTAATCTTTTTTTGTTTTTAGCTACAAATTGCTCAACCTTAATATCTCCTATCGGTATCATAGTTTTCTTTCTTTTAAAATATTTTCTAAAACTTTGATTTCTTTTTCAATTTCAAAATCTGCTTTAAACTTCTTATAATATAGATTTTTAAGTTTCTCCTTAATAATTGGTTCTGCTACTAATTCAATTGTTTCTAACGAATTTGTTACGTTCCAACATGCCGTTTTAGGACTTTTAGATTCAAGAAAATTAAACAAGTCTTTAATTTTTTTCAAAGAAAATTCGCCGATAAAACCTTCTAAGAAAAAACTATCTTTTAATAAATCGTATATATTTGCTCCAAAAGTTTTGTCTATTTTATGGTTAAAATTATATGGATAGCCCCCTTCTAGTCTTAAAACATTGGATGACGGTATATCTGACAGAATAAAAGGAGAATGAGTTGAAACTATTAAATTAATATTTTTAATTTGCTTTAAACCTAAAACTTCGATACCATCAATTAATCTTTTGATATATTTTCTTTGATACTCCGGATGAAAATAGAGTTCAATCTCATCTAAAATTATATTAATGTTTTCATATACAATTTTTTTCTTATCAATTTTATTACTTACAGAATCTAAATTATAAAGATGATAGAAAAGAGAATTTTGAGAAAAAATCATTTGTTTTTCTCCTGAACTTAAAGATAGAAAATCAACCTTATCATTTGAATCCGATTCTAAATCTATATTAATTTTATAGATAGGTGGAGGAAGATATTCAACTGTATATGAAATTCCATTTATTTGTCTAAATGGTTCTTTGAAATCAATAGAATTATCTTCTAATAAATTAATATGATTAAGTTTCAGATAATTAATAATCTGTTTTATCTTAAATGTAATATGGCTGGTATCAGCATCGATTTGGCTAAGAAATGGAACAATATTATGTAATGTAACATAAAATAGGTCTCTTTCATCAAAATAGTCTAGCTCACTAATAGCTCCACTTTTTAGTTTCTTTTTAGTTTTTTTATAAAATTGATTATATTCATAGTATTTAATAGCAATTGAGGCTAGTTTATAAACTAAATAATTTTTGACCTTTTCAATTATGTCAGAACTTATTTCTTTGTTTACTCGGAAATTAAAAAATTTCACAAAATCATCAAAGAGTTTAGTAGAATCAATTTTAGTAAAATCATATCTAATATCCTCAATTATAACACTTGTCAAATCCTTATCTGCTTTCAAGGAAAGAATCATTTTATTCACTGTCAGACCATCTGTAATTTGTTTATCTGAGTCTTTCCTAATTATATTTGCTAAAAACCTTTGATATATTAAGTCATTCTCAGAATTTATATCAATATTACCTTCGTCTCTGAAAGGATTTAACACTATTGGTGTTTGGTATCCATCATTCTTATGAAAAATATATTTTATCCAATTTCCCTCATTCCTTGAATTGAATGAGTAAAGAGAATAATCAATAACCTCAGTATAAAAAAATAGTTTTCCAAAATTTGAAATATCTAATTCAATTTCGGAATCTTTCAAAAAATAATTTTCGTTATCCGATAATTTATATGTAAAAATTTTACAATTACGATTCTCAATTATTATCTTATAAATGACATTATCGTCTTCATTTTTTATATGATAGTAAATCTCAGAAGCAATACCCTCTACAAAATCCGTAAAATGAAATTCTCTTCCTTTAATTTTATCTTTAAAGAGATAAAATATGTTATTGATTATTTTGATAATTAGGTTAGTCAACGAACTTTTTCCACTACCATTTTTTCCAACTATAGCACTAATTTCAATATTTACCTTATCACTGAAAAAATTCTCGGGATAATTCCTCTTAAAATCAATTCTTTGTGAGTTTATTATATAATCCTGACTAAAATAATAAATAGTCTCAGATTTTAAATTCTTTAGATGCTTCTTATCACAACCTGCAAGAGGTTTTATGGCTATTATTGTGAAACTCATAATATAAATTGTACGATATTCAAATTTAACGAATATTATTTCCAATCAATTCACTTTCTTGGTTTCGATATTCACCTATAAATTTATTTCAATAAAATTACACAAGTATTTATTTACAAGTTTAATTTATTTATTCAAAACTTCTTAATCTTATATTTTTTTTACAAAATTCGACACAAATCAAAACTCCTTCTGTGTAACTAGATCCAAATCCCAACCCATAGCTTCCGCCGTCACTCACTTTTTCTGTTTCAGAAAAAAACCTCCGCGAGCTCGATATACTTACGGTAAGTTGTTTTACAAATTATTTGAAGATTTCAACCTCTTTGAATTATGTTTTTCGTAAAAAAATCCCGACAATGTCAGGATTTTAAAATGATTTTAATTGAAAGTTTTATTTTCCTTTCGGTTTTTTCGGCGGTTTTAAAGAAGGGGTATTACCTGGCGTTTCTTTATTATCACGCTGACGTTGATCTGGTTTACCTGTTGAGGTTGCTGTTCTTTTGGGTCCTGGTTTTAGTGCCATAGTGTTAATGTTTTAAGTGTTATTAAAGTTAAAAAAGTAGATAGACTAGAACTTGTAGTCGTTTAAATTATTTAATTTCAATTTTTTCAACTATTTCATGTAGATTATTAACAAGATAATATGTTAGCATTCCAATAATCATTGATTTAGCATTTTCATCTTCATCATTTTCAAATTTGAGAACAATAGATTGGTTACGAAATCTAAAATAGAAAGGTTCAGTTTGATATTGTTTTTTTACGTGAGTAAACAATGGGAGTTTGACATTGTCACCAATATCTATATTTCTATCAAGTTGGAGCCAAGTAGAGGCATCCTTACTTAAGCTGTCAATAATAGTTTTTCTAAATGATTTAATTTGATCATCAGTAAGATTTTTAGTTTTAGAAAAAATGAACAATTCCATATTTTTATATATTTAAATTAATAATATAAAAATACAAAGTAAGTAGTAATGAAAATTACGGTTTTCCGTAATACAAAAAAATATAAGCGATTGAGATTTAATAATTTCCCTTATTCGGAATAACGTGGCGGACACCACCTCTTGGATTTTCCATATCACCTTTATATCTTGGAATTATATGACAATGGAAATGAAAAACCGTTTGCCCTGCAACAGCTCCGCAATTCATTCCTATATTGTACGCGTCTGGCTGATATTTAAGTAAGATAAGCTCTTTAGCTTTTTCGATCATTTCGGGAAGGTTATTTTTTTCTTCTTCGGTAAGTTCAAAAAAATCTTTTCTAACTTCGTTTGAAATTATTAATAAATGACCTGGGGAAACAGGGAAACCATCTTCTATTATGAAGAAGTAATTTCCCTTATATAAAATTCTATCGTTTGATATTGTAGTGAAATCTTTCATTAGAAAAGAGGTTCGAGCTCAATTATAGGTTTCCATTTTTGCAGGGATAAATTTACTGATAAATCGTATTGCTTCTGTAAAAAGCGTTTTCTGTCTGATGAAGTTCTCCCGGTCTGATTTACTATTGTTTCTCCCAAGGGATGTTTGCTTTCAATGTAGAATTCATTTCTTTTATAAAGTCTTTCGAGATATCTTAATTCAGGAATTTTTGCGCTCTTCGAAAGATTTACAAATTTGTCCGATAAAACCAAATTCCAGATTCCGTTTACATTCGCTCCCGATTCGTTTATCCTGATTTTATGAACGTGAGGAAAAAAATGATCAATCGCACACAAATTCTCATCTCCGGAGTTTATTGATATATCCTTAAAAGAATAGAAGCACTTACCTTTCTGATATCCATTTAACGAAGCTTTTGCAGAGCTGATGTCTTTCCTTTTCATAAAATCACTCTCGATAAAAAGAGTTTGTAAATCGTCATCAATTTTGACTTCAAGCAGATTTGGGTTTATTTTTAAGTTCCAAGCAGTTTCTACAAGATTCCAACGTGCTTCTACTTCTTCGTTGAAATTAGTGAATTGAAAACTCTCTTTGAGTTTCAACAATTCATCTCTTAATACAATCTTTTTGTTGGCTCCGTTGTAATCTTTTTCGTAAAATTTGTTTGCTATAATCCCTCCATTTACATTTTGAAAAGCATCAACAACGTTTACAAATCCATATTTTTCAGTTATGCTTAGAAGATTATCGTAGTCAATTTCTTCACTGTTATATTTTCGGCAAGCATTCAAAAATGTACTAGAATTAGAGTTACCTTGTTTATCGTTTTTTTTGAGATGTTCCAGAATACTATTTACGAAAAGAGGTGAGATTTCTTTAAGTGTGAACGTGTTTGTTTCTTTCGAAGCTAATTCTAAAAGGATTTTCCCAAAGGCAAATTTATAAGTCGCAGAATTTTTCCCAAATAATATAATTGCCCTCCATTGAGATTCTAAACTTGGGTCGTTTTCTTGAAAATTTAGGGACATTTGTGGAATGAATTTGCACTTTGAGTTGACTCAACTCTCATCAGGATTTTTTCCTTTTTTGATTTTTAGATTCTATTTCTAAAAGGTTAATTTCTTTTTCTATTTCCGCAGTTTCGTCTGCGCTAAGTTTTACTAGTACTTTGGAATGATTTATTTCTAAAAAATTACAAAGGTTAATAATATTAGTGATTGTAATATTTGCTTCGCCATTCTCAATTCGACTTATATGAGTTTTTGAAATATTAACTTCATCACCTAGTTCAGGTTGTGACATTTTTTTACGTAAGCGATGTAGCTTTACAAAGAGCCCAAATTGAATTTGCGTATCTGAAATAACCAATTTATACATATTATAAAAGTTCACAATTTTTCACAAATTCATCGACACATATATGTGTACTATAAAACTTTTTTATTATATTTGTAAAATAAGTTACAGAAATGTAATTTTGTGATACTTCAAAGAATTATAGAAGCTATTGCTTAAAATCTCGAACTGAAAACTGGTAATTTAAGTCACACGAGAGGATAAGTAAGAAGCTCACGACCTAGGGCGTGGGCTCTCTTATCTGTGTGCAAGGTATACCAGTACCCCAGTTCGGATATGTAGAGTTCCACGCCGTTTTATTTCCAATGTTGTCCGCTCACTCTACAATCTAAGCCGCTTCCTCAAGATATAGTATCAGACTGTACGATACAATGGGGTGTACAACTCATTGCGGCTTTTGAAGCTTACACGGGACACGAATTTCATTCATATTAATTTTTTAAGATGTGCTGGGGCAGGAGGTTTTGCTATGTCTTTAATGAGGCTTTCTCCCGAGCATCATCGTAGTAAACTATGTCTATGCTAAAAATAAGACTGATTTTTAAGAAACAGATAGTATAAAATACAAGAACTAGCCATAGAAACAAGAAAGCCCTCTTAGCACTATAAGTATTGTGGAATTTACGCAGTGCAGAAGAGAGCCTAAAATTTAACGAATTAAATCTATTCAAAAGTATGAAAAAAAACTTTTGCAGCCTGAGTCATATCCAATTGGCTTTTGGCTTCACCTTGCTCGCTTCAGGCATAGCAATAGGGCAGATGCGTGTGATCATAGGCTCTGTTACAGATAACATTAATAATAAACCGATTTCGGGGGTAACTATATTTCAGGAAGGTAGTGATGCGGTTGCTACTACCACTATTTCTGGTATTTATAGGGTTCAGGTATCGGGTGAGAATCCTGTCCTTGTATTTAAGCATCCTGATTATCCTGAACGAAAAGTTTCTTTAGGAGATAGGGTATTTGTTGATGTATCATTGGATAAAGAGAGTGATAATGAAAATGGGAATAAGAATAGTAATGGGGTTGGGAACGAGAAAGCAATAGAGGAGGTCGTTCTTAATGCAGGGTATTACAAGGTTCGGGATAAGGAGAGAACGGGTAGTATTGCTAAGGTCTCTGCTAAGGATATTGAGAACCAGCCTGTAACCAATGCTTTGGGCGCAATGCAGGGAAGGATGGCCGGGGTGACGATTGTCCAGAATTCAGGTGTTGCCGGTGGAGGTTATGATGTGCAGATTAGGGGTAGGAATTCGTTGCGTACCTATAGTACCGGAAGCTTCAATGCTAATGCGCCCTTGTATATCATTGATGGAATTCCGATGCCTTCAGGGAATGAGTTTAGGTCTGGTTTGGCATCCGCTGTCCTGCCATACTCGGATACCAATCCTTTAAATGCGATCAATCCTGATGATATTCAAAGCATTGAAGTATTGAAGGATGCCGATGCAACAGCAATTTACGGTTCCAGAGGCGCGAACGGAGTGGTCTTGGTTACCACGAAGCAGGGCGTCAAAGGGAAAACGCAGCTGACCTTCAATTCGTCCTATGGATTAGGGCGTATTGCTAGGCTTCCCGAAATGATGTCTACTAAAGACTATCTCAAGGTGAGGAAGGCTGCCTTTGCCAATGACGGGATTCAAAATATCCCGGTGACGGCGTATGACCTGAAGACATGGGATCAGAACAGGGAGGTCAACTGGCAGAAGTATTTTATTGGAAATATCTCTGAGCAAAGCTCGCATCACATTAATGTTTCGGGAGGAAGTGAAAATACAAAGTTTACCTTATCCGGGGCGCATGATGAGCAGACCACCCTATTTCCGGGTGATTACCGGTACAAAAGGAATAATGCAGGCCTGAGCCTGCAGCACCAAAGTACGGATCGGAAGTTCTCGGTGGGCTTTTCATCCTATTACACCACCCAAAGCAATGTACTGCCTCCGACTGACTTTTACAGGATCTACACGGGGATAGCACCCAATGCACCTGAGCTCTACAAAGCGGATGGAAGCATCAACTGGGAAAATAATACCTTCACGAATCCCATGGCTGCGGCTTCCCAAACCTATAAGACGGATTCAAGGCAGCTGATCTCCAATTTATCATTGGAATACAAGATTTTGGCAGGGCTTACGGCAAAATTGAACAGCGGCTATACTGAAAGCAGGGTGAACGAAAAAAGGATATACCCTAAAACATTCTACAATCCCAGTACGAATATCGGGAGTGAACGCTCTGCCATCAGAAAAGGGGAGACGGGCAGTACAAGCTGGATTGTTGAGCCGCAGCTGAGCTATCATCAACAGATCGGGAAACACAGTGTCAATGCACTGGTAGGAACAACTTTTCAACAGCAGCAAGCTACCAGTCAGGTACTGTATGCTTCCAATTTTCCGTCGGATGAGCTGATTGAGAATATAGGCTCTGCGCAAAGTATAGCAGTAAGCAGCGCGGGTTCGTTTGTTTATCATTATCAATCGGTATACGGGCGCTTTAATTATCAGTTCGATCAAAAATATATTCTGAACCTGACAGCGCGTCGTGACGGTTCCAGCAGATTTGGCCCTGCCAACAGGTATTCCAGTTTTGGAGCGGTTGGGGCTGCGTGGATCATTTCCAAAGAAAAGTTCTTTGAATCTTTACCATGGGTCAGTTTTGCTAAACTGCGGGGAAGCTATGGGACGGCAGGAAGCGATTTGATAGGGGACTACCAGTACATGGACACCTATCAGACAGGTTTGTATCCTTACGACGGGGTACAGAGTATCAATCCTGTACGGTTATTTAATCCGAGTTTTGGATGGGAGAAAACCAGAAAGCTGGAAGGGGCTCTTGAGCTGTCTTTTTTCAGGAACAGGATTAATGTGACAGGGGCGTACTACAGGAACAGAAGCTCCAGTCAGCTGGTCGGTATCCCGCTTCCCGGAACCACTGGATTTCCTAGCATTCAGGCCAACCTGGATGCCACTGTTCAGAATTCAGGATGGGAGTTTACCTTGGAATCAACAAATATCAAAAAGGACAAGGTAAGCTGGAATACCTCCTTCAACTTTTCGTCACCGAGGAATAAGCTGCTTGAGTTCCCCAATATTAAAGGCTCCTCTTATGCCAATACCTTGGCTATTGGGCATTCGACGGTCATCAGAAAATTATTTCATTATACAGGGGTTGATCCGGTGACCGGAACCTATCAGTTTGAAGATGTCAATAAGGACGGGAAATTGGACAGCAATGACCGTACCGTGATTAAAGACATCGGAATGCGCTGGGAGGCAGGGATCACCAACAGTATCCGGTATAAGTCATGGAAACTGCAATTTCTGATTCAGGTGGTTGACCAAATACAGAACAACAGCTATTCGTCCGCAGCCAATTTGGGACTGATGGGGAACCTTCCCATACAGTTTCTGGATTACTGGACTCCTGAAAACCCCAATGCGACGTTTCAAAAGCCCACTACGTATGCCAATGCGGCGTTAACGAGTGCTGCCCTGAATTTTACCAATAGTGACGCCACGGTGAGTAACGCTTTGTATGTGAGGTTACGGAATATCTCATTGCAGTATGATATTCCGGCGGAGGTATTTAAAACAATACAGATGTCGGTGTTCTTTCAGGGGCAGAACGTATGGACCTGGACAAAGTTCAGGGATCTTGACCCAGAATTTGTAATGGCAGGGTTCACCCCTCCTTTACAGGTGTTTTCTTTAGGCTTTACCATAAAATTTTAAAAAATGAAAAAAATAATATATACCGTCATTGCTTTTATTTTACTTAGCTGTAATGACTTTTTAGAGGTTGATCTTCCCAATGACCAGCTGACGGCTGACCTTGTTTTTAAAGACGATCAATTGGCCAGATCAGCCATGGCCGGCGTGTACAGGTCGTTGGAGGAAAAAGGGTTCCTTTCAGGTTCTTCCGCTGGAGGCGGAGGGTATATGGGATGTTATGCGGACGAACTGGTGTCCTACCAGGTAAGTACCTCCGATTTGGCTCAGCTCTACAGCACGACCGTGAATCCGCAGTCCAACGTGGTGAAAACCTTATGGAATGATACCTATGGTCAGCTCTATAGTATCAATAGGGTGATTACAGGGCTTACCATCTCGACAACGTTGTCAGCAGAGGTTAAAAACAAGCTGATGGGAGAGGCCTTGTTTCTTAGGGCGTTGCTGCATTTTTACCTTACGCAGACTTTCGGGGATGTGCCCTACGTAACCTCGGTAGATTATGTGGAAAACTCCAAAATTTCAAAAACAGATGCAGATGAGGTTTTAGGATTGGCTCTTGAAGATCTTGCAAAAGCAGAATCGCTGCTTCCTGAACAGTTGCCGCCTGGTATGAGGATCAGACCTACGAAAATGGCAGTGTATGCGGTGCAGGCGAGGATATTCCTGTTTCAAAAAGATTGGGACAAGGCGATTATCGCAAGTTCGAAGGTGATTTCCCAAGGGAGCTATGGGATTGAAACCGATATAAGCAAAACATTTCTGAAAGAAAGTAAAAGCTCCATATGGCAGCTTGAGCCGATACGAGCAGGGAATAATACCAAGGAAGGGACTTTTTATACTATTCTCTCTGCGCCGCCAACTCAGGTGTCATTATCCTATGACTTCGTCAATTCGTTTTTTCCACAAGATCTTAGGAAAGGAAAATGGATCGGATCTAAAAGTGATTCGCAGCAGAATATGTATTATTTCCCGTCAAAATACAAACAGTCTTCGGTGACTGCAACAACGATGGAGCATTCTATTGTTCTAAGGGTAGAAGAGCTGTTTTTGATCAGGTCGGAAGCCTATCTGCATCAACAAATGCTGCTGCCCTCTCTTGCAGACCTGAATATCGTAAGGGTAAGAGCCGGACTTCCAGCTTACGGTTCGAGTATTCCTAATGACATCATGAATGAGATAATCAAAGAAAGAAGACATGAGCTGTTTACGGAATTCGGTCACCGTTTTTACGACCTTAAACGGCTGGATCTCCTTGATGATGTTCTCCCTCTTGTAAAGCCCCAATGGAAACCATTTAATAGGAACTGGCCGCTGCCGGAAAGTGAACTTCTTTTAAACCCTAATCTTGGACCTCAGAACAATGGATATTAAGAAAATAGTATATGCAGTACTGTTAACTGCCTTGTGCTGTTGGTGCCATTCGCAGGTTACGGAGGATTCTGTAACGCGGGCTAACGAAAAATATTCAAAATTTTACTTTAGTCAGTTAGCCGCCATAAGCCCTGATAACAGATGGGGAGTAATCACCGATACGAATCTTTATGGAATGGAGCGCGCCAAAATTCTGGATATAAAAAACAGCAAAACAGAGGAGATACCCTTTAGCAGTCGTTACTTTTTCTTTGATAATAATATCGTCGTTGCTCAGGGAACGGGGCAGACTGTTATGAAAAATGTATTGAAAAAATCGGAGAAAGTCATTACAGGGAATTTCCAGTACCTGCCTTTTGCAAAACAAGGGAAAATGGTCTTTTATGAAAGAAAAACCAGGCAGCTGCTATTTTTTGACACGAACTTTAATGAAGTATTGCATGTTGGGGATGTTGGAATGATCAGCTTTCATGAAGGGCTGCCATTGCTTGATTTTGCTACGGGTAAAAAAGTCAATAGGATTGATGTACGATCAATGAAGAAGTATCACTGGGAAAGTTCGGCTACGGTCAGGTGGATCGGGGGTTCGGCTGCTGAAATAATAACTGTAGCAGCAATAAGCGGTGGGTACCAGGTGGGTCAGTATGATACAAATAATAGAGTGGATTTCAAAAAATTAGAGATTCCCTCAGGTTTTTATCTCGATAGCCTCTCTTGGTCTTTCGTCGAACTTAAAAACGATCGGTATCTGGTATTCCCTTTAAAAAAAGAGAGCGCTGAGAAGCATGAAAAAGGGGAGATTTTTTATACCAATCAAAATAATAATTACCGGGAGCCGTCTTCCCAAATGGCCCTATTTGACATGAAGAACAACATTTGGAAGAGGCTGCCTGATAGATTGGATGAATATGCGTCCCAGCAGTTCATCGATCAAAAAGGCACCATTTTATCCTATGATCCGTCGAAGGATACGGTTGAGAATTTAATTAATGCAAAGTATGAACAATGGGTAGAGGATGATTTTGGCGGAGTAAAAAGAAAAATTGATAATTCGTACGCTATGCGGGAAAATTTTTATTTTGACGCCGATTCAAAAAGAATGATGTACTATAAAGACCGAAGATGGAGGATTGAAAATATCTATACGCACAAGAGCTGCGAAATACCGTTTGAAAAACCGGAACACTTCATGAGTGAAGTATTTAGTGGTTTATCCGACCGTCCTTCTGGCAGGGTATATGCCACTAATATGCAGTCAAAATACATCATTACTGATGCCTATGACCTTTTTCTCGTTGATGTAGTCAATGTAACGGTTAAAAGATTAACATTTGGAAGAGAAAAAGAACTCATGTACAGTATTGCAGAACCCATGAGCAAGCCAAGACAAACAAATTCCTATTGGGATAAGGAAATTTTGATCTCCATAAACCTGAATAAGAAAATCCTGCTTAAGGCATTCAGTCAGAAAGACTTTGGTTCGAAACTGTGCGAGTACGACTATAAAAGATCAGAACTGAAAGTACGGGTACAAACGGATGATATGATTCAGGATATATATAAATCGGGTCATACTATTGTGTATACGATGGAGTCTTATCAAAAACCATTGTCCGTCCATATCTTACGAGAAGGGAACCGTAAATTAGTCTATCAAAGCAGGGGCGTTGATGAAAGGGAACTGGTAACGCTCAAAAAAGAGATTATCAGGTACGAAGTGAAGGGCAGAATGCATCATGCGTCTTTATTGTATCCTGCGAACTTCAGAGCTGATGCTAAGTACCCGTTGATTTTTAATATTTATGAAAGAAAGGCCAAAGACGTGTTGAATTACCTGATTCCTCATCTGTACGATATGCAGGGATTTAATATCATGCATTATGTCTATAGCGGGTACTTTGTACTTTTACCTGATTTTGACTATGAGGTGGAAAATGTGGGTTCATCAATCTCTAATTCTGTGGATGCCATTGTAAACGTCCTTAAAAATAATAAAAGCGTTGATTTGAATAGGATCGGAGTCTCAGGGCATTCGTTTGGGGGATATGAAACGGCATTTTTAATGACGCAGAATAAATGGTTTGCAACCGGTATTGCCGGGGCAGGATTTGTTGACATGGCGAGACAGGCGATGAGCTATCATAAATTTTCATATTTGAATTATGTGCCTGATTATGCGAGAATCGAATCTCAACAAAACAGAATGATAAAAAGCCTTTTTGAGAATTATCAGGGGTATTTGGATAATTCGCCCATTTACCATTTGAAAAAAATGTCAAAGCCTATACTGCTTTGGGCGGGAAAAGATGATGACAATATCAATACCGATCAGTCAAGGAGCTTTTTTATCGGGATGAAAAGATTGAGTAAAAAAGGGGTTTTATTGGAGTATCCAAAAGAAAAGCATAACCTGAGAATCAGGGACAATCAATTGGATTTGAATGTAAAAAGCTGGCAGTGGATGGACTTCTATCTAAAAGGCAGCAAACCTGCGGACTGGATAAAACCGATGTTGGAATAAAAAAGGCTGCTGTTTTTCACAGCAGCTTTTTTAATTATTGTCTTTGATAGAGTTCGACATTACAGGTACTCAGGTTTCCTGGTACATCTAGTCCAAATGCCTGCGGACTCGCTGGAGTCCCGTTCATGGTACAGATGACACCCGGAGTACTATCGCACTCAGCTACTTTTTCACAGCTTCCGATAGAGTGGTTAAAAATGTAGCCGTCCTGAGGTGCTAGTTTTTTTGCAGTTTTGTTCTCTGCATGACTTGCATACGCTGTTCCGATTCCCATCAGGATAACAGCGGCACTTAAAAAGTGTTTTCTGAAAGTTTTCATAATAATAAAAATTTGAAATTTGTTGCCTACAGTTAAAGGTCTTCGGCTTTACCTTCACGCCTTTCAGCGTTTTTTGTACATGCGCTTGTACTTAATGATATCATTGCCTATTAAAACATAGAAATAATTTTCAGTGACCAGGAAGTCCCTTGCTTTTTCTTCTCTGATATTGTAAACAGGGAAACTGTACAGGTAACTGTTATTTCTATAGTCATACACATCTATTATTTTGGATTTTTTCCAGATTCCATCCGATTCATGTCTGCCTTTCAAACCTGACATAGTAAAAAGCAGACCGTCATATGCGGATTGAGTAATATTGACCTTTAGAGGAGGTTTTGCCATTTTTCTAACCCCTTCTTTATTGCGGGTAATTTCAATATTGGCCTTCGAGGTGGAATCAATCGTTCTGCCGTTTCCCATAAATTGGAGGTTTTTATCCAGTCTGCGGTATTCGTTTCGGTAGAAATAGGTATAAATGTATTCTCCGCTTAGGGGATCGGATACCAATCTGCCGTCGGTATCAAAGATCCCGTCTATCTGTTTTTCAAGGAATGTATCATTGAATTTGATGGAATGTGTGGAAGTGTTAATGCTTCCCACGATATTTTCATTTTTAGCCCGATGATGGGTTCTGTAGATATAATTTAGTGGCTCTGTCATTAAAATTTGAGAAAAGTACAGCTTATCTTTCATCACAAGTTTTGCAGAGCGCTGCGGAAACCTTCCTTCAAATATGACCGGAACTTTCCCGTCAGTAATACTGAAATGAGGATACCTTACCTGTAACTGTACGGAATTAAAGGCTAAACTTTTGTCGCTGATTGTAAGGGTATCAATGGATAATGTGGTAAAGGCGGGCATTATTTTTCCCATGAGTAACGGTGCCGTAGTATTTCCTAAGAAAATAGAATCACCCTTAGAACCTGCAAAATAAAATGAATTGGTGTCGAGATTAATTTTCACTGGAAAATCTATGGCGTGGGATCTGAATCTTCGGGTGAAATTATTTTCTTTCTTTAAAATATATTCCGAAGAGCGGTATAAATAGATAACCAAACAACTGCTAAAAATGATGATCATGATGATTTTGCCTCCATATATCAAAACTCTTTGCCCCTTATCTTTTTCAACGATTGTAATACTGATAACTGCGATAATGACACATGCCGTATTAAATACCAAATGTTCAGTCCATCCCATTTTTTCCAATATGCCGCCACAGGAGCAAGGAATAAAATCACTGAAGTTGAGGATGAAGTAAATATATACCGTAAAAGAAACCATGAGCCCCAGTGAACCGTAAAAACCTGCCAAACGTAGTTTTGGAATAATGAGGCATACCGCAAAAATGAACTCGACGATAATAACAGCATAGGAGACAAAGCCCGCATAGGCACTTAATAATGGGGATTGCGCAATCTGTATCTGAAAATTTTCAAAATCCAGTAGCTTGCTTACCCCTGCGTATATAAACAATAAAATAAAAAAATACATCGTGAAATTAACGAGTAAATGGGATACGTTTTTCATATGATTTAACATTTATATAATAAAACCCAAAGTACTTTCATCCCTCCATAGGAGGGCATTTTTGAATTTTGTGATACCGCTGTTGTTGTAGTATAGGTACCCATTACTTTCCAAATTCCGCTCATAGGACAGATTTTGCCCGATTCAATGGTTGTTTCGCCTGTATTTTCCATAGATTTTTAATTAGCTATTTTCCAATTATCCCGATCTTTTGGAGGATCGGTTTCGATAACTTCAATTTCTTTTTGAACCGTGCTGTCAGATTTTGCTGATGCTGTAAGAGAATTTTTCTGGTTTACATGGTTTTGAGCGTCATTTATTTCAAGAAAATCTCCTGATCGACATGACTGATTCATCAAAAGGAATACAATTCCTGCTAGAATATAAATTGTTGTACTATTCATGATTTGGGATTTAAAAGTTGAGTAATCCCGGCCGGTATCTATTAGAATTCTAAAGCGAAATTAAAGAGCTGAGCACTCGAAAAAAAGAGTTTAAAGACCTGATTTATAAACTATAAATGTTTTATTTATAAATCAGGGCAGGATGTATTTGAATTGTAATAGCTTGATTTACAGGTTGTAATTGATGAAATGAAAGCTTTGTAATTCCCTGTTTTTGGAAATTAATGTCAGCTTTGTTCATTTTGCTTAATTTTATATCATAATCACCAGATAATAATAATTCACTATGAAAACTATTTTTGACTTGAATAAAATGTCATTTATTCTGCTGTTTTTTTGTGTATTTTTCAAGGCAACTGATTTCGAGAAATTAAGATCATCTTATGATAACTTTGCTGAAAATGATGAAAGGGGATTGGAGTTTGTGAGGGTATACATAAAAAGGGCAAAAGTTGAAAATAATTTCAAGGAATTATCTCAGGCATACAGAGACGCTACGAGTTTTTCAAAAGAAAGAAAATTAGTTTATGCTGACAGTACCATCTGGGCAGCGCAACAATCAAAAGACCGCGATGTGATTGGAAATGCCTATTTAACTAAAGGAAGCGTTTACTATTTTACCTATCGAAAATATCAAAAAGCTCTTGATGAATATCTTAATGCATGGAACTATTTGAAAAACTCCAATAATTCATATCTGCATTATAAAAATCTTTATCATATTGGTGTTGTGAAGAGTTATCTAGGATATTATGACGAGGCACTCCAGATTTTTTCAAAATGCCGTTCTTACTATCAGGTATATAAATTGAATGAAAATCTTCCCAATCTTAAGTATAATACGAAGAAGGGATATTTAAATAGTGTTAATCAAATGGCTATTTGTTTGCTCCATCAATCAAAAGTTGATGAAGCATCGAAATTTATTGATGAAGGGATGAGAGAATCTGCGAATGATTTGAACTTCGATATTGAAAGAAGTTATTTTTATAAATTGAGGGGAATTCTCAATTTTATTAAAAATAAAGATGAAACCGCTTTATCTGATTTTAATATTGCTTTGGTAGGTATAGAAAAAAAGCAGGATTTTACCAATGCTTCAGTCATCTACTTTTTAAAGGGAAAAATTTTCCTACGAAATAAACAGACAAACGAAGGATATGCTAATTTGAAGAAAGTAGATTCAATATTTGTGCAGCATCAATTTGTATTACCCGCAGTACGAGAAGCTTATGAATTACTGATCGACTGTTGTAGAAGTACAGGTAATGCAATTGATGAACTGTATTACACCAAGCAGCTGCTGAGTTTTGATAAAGTACTCTCTAGTGATTTTAAGTATTTATCAGGAAAAATGTATAAAGAGTACGATACAGAAGATCTTGTTCAATCAAAAAAGAAACTAGAATCTTCTTCTTTATTCGGTTATCTTATTGCCGGGGCTGCAATAACTTCTTGTGTTATTTATTCCGGCACAAGATATTACCAAATGAAACAAAAAAGAAAAAATAGTGCAAATAACAGAAACCGTTTGGTTAATAAAAATGTTCCTGATGATAAAGAGAAAGCCCCCCATAAAGTGTCTAAACTCACGGATAAAGTTATTAATGATATTCTTAGCAAGCTCGAGATCATGGAGGAGAATAGATTTTATTTGGAGAAAGGATTAACACAAAATCAGCTTGCGAAAAAACTAAAAACCAATACGACTTATTTATCCGGCATTATAAATGAATACAAGGGTTCCAATTTCAATACCTATATTAATCTTTTAAGAATAGAATATGCAAAACAGATGTTGACAACAAGTAGTGAATGGAGGAAATATTCGATTGAAACGTTGGCTAAAGAATGTGGATTTACCAATAGATCTAATTTTTCTAAAATCTTTGTTGAAGTTGCAGGTGTCAGTCCTGTGGAATTTGTGGAGAAACTCCAAATGAACAATGATGCTTAATTCTCTTGCTATTAAATTCGTATTTTTTACTAAAAAATATGGATAACAACTTATTAATTAAAGAATGTAAAACAAAACTGGGTGCTCTCGGGAAAAAATTAGATCTTATAGAATCTAGATTTCAATATGAGAAAGTTGATCTGTGCGAGAGAGCATTGATGGAAATCGATATTTCGGTTCGAGAGGTAAAAACTTCACTTGCGGAGTATAAGTTTGAAGATGTTGCTGAAGAAATTTATTTCTTTAAGGTCATTAAGCCTCAATTTATTTCTAAGTTTATTTATTATTCTAAACTTCTTTCTATCGAAGTGGCTATTCCAAATGCAGGAAAAACAGTGCTTAAAGACTATTTCGAGTATGAACTTCTGACTCTTAAAACCTTTTATGACAAATACACAGACTTTTACGAATATTATCGGCGTAAAGCCAACTTTCTAGACTATAAGTATTTCGTAAGAAATCAGTTTGATCTTAAATCAAAGCTTGAAACCGGTCTTTATGACTACGACGAAAAATTTGCGACCTCACACGATCATATCGTGTCGCAAATTATTGCCAATGATTTACTTGAGAAATACTTACTGACCGCAATTAATAATATTGACGGCTATGCTTTTAAAAAGGTTGATGATAAGACTGCTATATCCTGGTCTTCATCAAAATCCTCATTGGTTGAACTTCTTTATGCATTGTTCAGTTCGCATGTTTTTAATGGTGGAAATATTGAGTTTTCTGAAATTGTAAGATCTGCAGAGAAAGCATTAAATGTAGACTTGGGAAATTTCTATAAAACGTTGAACGAGATTAAGAATCGAAAAACAAATAAAACCAAATTTTTACAACTTTTAAATGAAAATCTAAATAATGTGCTGTCGGAAGAAGATTAAAAAAGTGAAAAATTATGATGTTTACTTTTATTAAGATAAAAACTCCTGTTAAGGGATTTCCGTATCCATTATGATTTAAAGAAAATCTTTCGGTAGTACGAAGAACTACCGAAAGATTCTCACTGTATTTTTTAAACTTTGTCATAACCATAAAACAAAAATCATGAATATTGATAAAGCCGAATTTCTTTCATGGATGGATAGAATTATGACCAGGTTTGATATCTTAAGCGAAAAGGTAAAAGAAAATCAAAACGCACTCAGCAGTATTGACGGGGAACAGTTACTGGACAATCAAGATGTTTTGCAGTTTCTGAAAATCAGTTCCCGTACACTTCAGCGATACCGATCTGAAGAAAAGCTGCCATATTACACCATTAGCGGTAAGATTTATTATAAGCTTTCCGATGTGCATCAATTGATACGAGATAGTTTTAAATCATCAAAAAGAAAATAATTTATAATTTTTATGAGCATGTTTGTTATTTCAAATGATCTAATTCAAGCTTTATTCTGTCCGCTTCTATTAGTTGTTTAAGTTCTCTTTCATCAGGTAAATACGTTCGGTACTTACTGGCAAACAGTTTTTCATTCTCCGACATTACCGAGTACTTTACAACAGTTTCATCTTTTTCAGTGCAAAGAATGATACCGATGGTTGGATTATCGTCATCACTTTTTTTAAGGTCATTATACATCCTTACATACATATCCATTTGTCCGATAGCTTCGTGAGTAAGTTTATGGGTCTTAAGATCAACAAGAACAAAACATTTAAGGTAGTAATTATAGAATACAAGATCAATAAAAAAATCTGATGTATCTGTAACAATATGTTGTTGCCTGGCTACAAAAGCAAAGCCTTTTCCCAGTTCCATTAAAAATTGCTGTAGATGGGAAATAAGAGCAGATTCTATTTGAGTTTCTGTTTGTGTTGTATCAGTTGGGAGTCCAAGAAACTCAAAAATGTATGGATCTTTTATGAAAGATGATGCTTCCTTACTATCATTATTCTCAGGAAGTTTTAGTAGTCGTCCTAAATACTGACTGTCAATATTTCGCTGAAGCGTTCTTGTATTCCAGTTTCCTTCAATTGAATATTCTATATACTGAATTCTGTGATTTGGATTGTCAATCCTGCTTATAATTCTATAATGAGTCCAGCTCAATTCGGTACGCACTGCGTTCCAAATTGGAAAAGAATTGAAAAAAGCTCTCATATTATTTAGATTTCTTTCATTAAAACCTTTTCCAAATTCAAGTGAAAGCTGATTTGCCAAATTTTTCAAAACAGATTTTCCATAATCAGCACGTTGTTCTCCATTTTGTTCATCTTCAATAATAATGCGGCCAATCTCCCAGTACATTTTTAGTAGTATGGTATTAGTAGTCTTGAAAACATTATTCTTTGATTCGGCTATAATTTTTGCAATCGAACTATATAACTCTTGCTTAAACTCTAAATCTTTTTCTTTCATAATTTCAAAGTTACAAATTTGAAAGGCTAATTTTCTAAAAAATCAATTGTTACTTAACTGTAAAAGAACGCCAAAAAATGCTTCGTAAGACCACTCACAAAGCTTGAAATATGGGCAATTCTAAATTACATAATTATAACAATACTTAAGTTGATCATTATGAAGAAAGCGAAACGAAGTATAGAGAAAAATTATGCGAAGAATTTAGGAATTCAAAAGTATGTACCGGCCATTGATCTAAAAAAGATCCCTCCCGAAAAAGCTTTTACTATATTGCGTAAAGCCGGCTATGATATAAATGAGGAGCAATCTGAAGAAATTATGGAATTTCTTTACATACTAGTCAAACTTACATTAAAAGAATTTTTCGCATATGATTGATTATTTGTAATTTAGTAGTACGGTTAAAAGCATAACCGTTTTGTGGCATCAATTACGTTATTGATTTTTTCTCCTTATGCCATTATTCCTATTAAACTTTAAAAAGTAAGTATAAAATAGTATGATTGTAGCAGATTTATATATTAGAGTTTCAACTGACGAACAAGCTGAAAGAGGGTATTCCCAAAGAGACCAGGAAGAAAGACTGCGTAGATACTGTATAAACAGTAATATTTCTGTTAATAAAGTTATCTATGAGGATCATTCTGCGAAAAGTTTCGAGCGTCCAGAATGGAAAAAGTATTTAGTAGAAATAAAAAAAAGAAGCCATCAAAGCAACGTTGTATTATTTACAAAATGGGATCGATTTAGCAGAAATACAAGTGATGCGTACCAGATGATCAGCTTATTACAAAAAAATCATATTATTCCACAAGCTATTGAGCAGCCTTTAGATATGTCTGTCCCTGAAAATAAATTAATGCTTGCCATTTACCTGTCAACACCCGAAGTGGAGAATGATAGAAGAGCGTTAAATACTTTTCATGGAATGAGGAGAGCAAAAAAGGAAGGAAGATTAATGGGAATAGCTCCCTATGGATATATTAATAGAAGCCATGAGGACGGAAAGAAATATATCGCTGTAAAACAGCCTGAAGCGTCAAATTTAATTTGGGCTTTTAACGAGGTTGCTAAAGGCCATATTCCAACAGATCATGTAAGAGTACAAATGAACAAGAGAGACGGTTCATCCATGTCACGAAGTGCATTTTCAAAGGCCATGAGAAATTCTGTATACTGTGGTAAAATTTATATTGAAAATTATAAACAGGAGGAGGCATACCATATCGACGGCAAGCATGAAGCGTTAATTAGTGAAAGGCTTTTTAATCAGGTGCAGATGGTAATGGATAAAAAAAGAAAAGTAGAAGGGCCGGGAGGTAGGGTCTTAGGAAATGAACGTTTCCCTCTAAGAGGTCTACTTACCTGTCCGAACTGTGGAAAAAATCTCACGGCAAGCGGAGCCAAAGGAAAATCTAAAACTTACTATTATTATCATTGCCACTACAAATGCGGATTTAGATTTGATTCGGATAAACTTAACGAACTATTCGAAACTGAAATTTGCAAATTGGAATTTAATCCAATTATTAAAGATCTCTTAAAAAGTATACTTCTTGATAATTACAAACAGTTTACCGGCGATATTGATGAAAAAAGAAAATCAATTATAAAGGAGATCAATCTACTTAACGAAAAAGTTTCAAATGCAAGGGATAAATACCTTTCTGATAAATTAGATGAAGAGGATTACAAAGAGATCAAACAAACCACCAGATCACAAATTGAACAACTCGAAACTGAGATACGTCATATGGTTTCAGAGAAGAAAGAAATTGATATCCAAACAAAAATAGATCAAGCGTTAGATGCAATGGAGAACCTTTCAAACCTTTATAAACAGGGAGATTTTCATACAAAAAGAACGATAGGGTGTTTGATATTTCCTCAAAAAGTTGAATTTGACGGGAAAAGTTTTCAAACACCTAAAATGAATATTGTTGCTCAGTGTATCTATCAGTATAACAGTGAATTAGGAAATAAAAAAAACCGACATCGAAGAGTGAAATCTTCAAATGTCGGTCTTGTGACCTCGACAGGATTCAAACCTGTAACCTTCTGAGCCGTAATCAGATGCGCTATTCAGTTGCGCCACGAGGCCATTGTTTTCTTATTGTTTTAAGGTTTGCAAATATAGCACTTTTTTCTTTTCTTTGAAAGATGAAAGCAAAAATTTTACTGTTAATCACGTTTTTCACGCTAATCGCCTGTAAAAGAGAGCAAAAAAATTCACCTTCAGAATCGGTTTCCATCTCGAATTTGGTTCAGTATGATGAGAAGAATGATGCTCTACACTTAAAATCGGGAAATTTCACTTATGATTTAAAGAAAAATCAGATTCCTTTCAAGAAAATTATCTTACTGAATGCAAGTATGGCGGGATATATTTCCGAGTTGGGAGCAGAAAATTTGATTATCGGAGTTTCAAGTCCGGAATATATTTATTCAGATAAAATTCAAAACTTACTTAAAGAGGGAAAAATTCAGAATGTAGGAAGCGAACAGAAATATGATGTTGAAAAAATCATTTCATTAAAACCTGATGCTATTTTCACCAATCATATCGCAAGTTTCGACAATACCTATCAATTATTAAAAAATAACGGAATCCAGGTTATTTTTCTTGATGAATATATGGAACAGAAACCATTGGAAAAGACGGCTTATCTAAAACTTTTCGGGAAACTTTTCGGAAAAGACAAAGAAGCAGAAACAAAATTCACTGAAATCGAGAAAAACTATAATGAATTAAAGCAACTGGCTTTAAAAGCTCAATCAAAACCTGTTGTTTTAGCGAATGAAATGTATGGCGATGTCTGGTATCTACCAGGCGGAAAAACTTCTGTCGCAAACTTTATTTCAGATGCCAATGCAGAATATATTTTAAAAAATAATACGGACGAAAAAGCTTTAACAATGAGCTTTGAAGAAGTTTTTGCAAAATCCAACACAGTTCAATATTGGGTAAATGCCGGAAATCATACTTCAAAAAAAGAAATGCTTAGCCTAAATCCTTTTTATGGAAAATTAAGTGTTTTCAACAAAGGGAAAATCTACGGAATTATGGGTAAAGAAAGACAAAAAGCCAATGATTTTTTTGAAAGCGGAATTGTAAGAGCCGATCTTGTTCTTAAAGATTATATTAAAATTTTTCATCCGGAGCTTCTTCCGGATTATCAGTTGACTTATATGAAAGAATTGCAATAACTCAGACTATTTGTTTATTTTTGCAGTTCCTTTTTTAATAGATATGTGGAAAAAAATTAAACAGTTTATTTTTATTGTTCTCATTCTCAACGTTGTATTCATTGTTTGGGGGCGATTCTTCAATCCACCGATCACCATTACACAGATCGGAGGGCTTTTTGAGTTCGGAAAACTGCACAGAGATTACATTTCCTACGACGAAATGGGGAATAATGTGAAAAAAGCGGTTATTGCTTCTGAGGATCAAAAGTTCTTTATGCATGACGGTTTCGACTACACGGCCATCGAAAAGGCAATGAAAAATAATGAAAAAGGAAAAAAAATAAGAGGTGGAAGCACTATTTCTCAGCAAACAGCAAAAAATGTTTTTCTTTGGCAGGGTAGAAGTTGGATGAGAAAAGGGTTGGAAGCTGTTTATACTTTCATTATTGAGAAAGTTTGGAGTAAGGATATTATTCTTGAAAGATACCTTAATTCGATTGAAATGGGGCAGGGCGTTTTCGGTGTAGAAGCTGCTGCACAGTATTATTTTGGCAAGCCGTCCAAAGATCTTTCAGCTTCAGATGCGGCATGGATAGCTGCTGTTTTGCCCAACCCGAAAAAGTATGATCCTAAAAATCCGTCACCTTATTTGAGAAAGAAACACAATTGGATCATGAGACAAATGAGGAATGTGAGTTTGAAATAGTATCTTTGTACTAATGAAGTTCTTCAATTCCAGTACAAATTTTGAATCTGTTCTTAAAAAATATTTTTCTTTTAAGAATGAAACCCTCTCTTTAGAACCTTTTGCAGAGTTTTTAGAGAGTATAAAAAAAACAGATTTTACGGATGTTCTTAATTTTTTTAGAAACAATCCGAATTTTGCTGAAAATTTTAAACATTACATTCATAATATTTTCGCTGGAAGACCATTCAATCTGTCTTTAACGGAAGCTAATATTTTGTCTGAAAATGCTTTCTTTCCTGAGCTTAAAAAAAGGATTCTTAATAAAATATTACCACCTGTAGAAAACGAAAAAACCGTTTGGTTTATGGTGGATAATATCAGTTTGAGACCTAAAGCTGATCTAAAATATCTCCATAATCTTCCCGAAAATGAGATCAACGAATTACTGAAAATTTTTGGCGCTGCAGATTTTATCACAAAATCAAAAGTGAAAAAAGAAATGATCTTCGCAATGAATATCCTTTCGTGGCGCGCTACAGGAATGGCGATGGAAGTGGAAGTGGTAAGAATGGCTCCGCAATACAGAAATTTTGACAATCCGTTTTTGGCTTTACAAAATGAATTGGAAGATCTTGCTGCAGAACTGGAGAAAAATCCTGACCTTCAATTACATTCAAAAGACAGCAGATATAAGCAGATTAAAATTTACACCGAACAATGTTTGGAATTTGTAAATATTGCCTTTAAAAATTCATCTAAATATGGAATTTCAGGAAAAATTAATCAGTCTCTTCTGAAAATCCGTCAGCAGATGCAAAGGGTTTATGATATTGTAAATTTGTTGGTGATTGATACTGAAGAAGATATTTTAATCAAATCTAAACAGTTAGTTTTTAACATATTAAGTTATAAATCTCATAAGAATAATATTTCTGAACTCATTAATGACAGTACGAGGTTAATTTCCCACCTTATTACAAATCATACCGCAGAAACAGGCGCACATTACATTACATCTACCCGAAAAGAGTATATGAAAATGTTCTACAAAGCCAGTGGTGGTGGAATAATCGTTGGAGCTTTATGTGTCTTGAAAATGCTTTACGGCTACATTCCGGGAAGTGATTTTTCCCATGCATTTTTATATTCGATGAATTATGCGATGGGATTTGTAATGATTTATCTGATGGGTTTTACGTTGGCAACGAAACAGCCGGCCATGACTGCAGCGACGATGACCAAAGTTCTTTCTGAGGAGGGAAATACTAAAAATGACAGAACAGAATTTGCTCATTTAGTTTCAAAACTATTTAGAAGTCAGTTTATTGCGTTTGTTGGAAACGTATTGTTATCTTTCCCTATTGCGTTGGCAATTATTTATGGGTTGGATGTATTTTTCTCACAAAATCTTGCGGTTGACCGATCTGATAAATTATTGAAAGACTTAGATCCATTTCACTCTAAAGCTATTTTACATGCGAGTATTGCAGGATTTTATCTTTTTATTTCGGGGATAATTTCGGGGAATATTGGGAACAACTCAGTGTTTTTCCAAATACCGGAAAGAATTGCAAAAAACCTTTCTATCAGAAGGCTTTTTGGAGCAAAATTCGCCAAAGGACTATCGAAATATTATGCTAAAAATTGGCCTGGAATTGTCTCTAATTTCTGGTTTGGAGTTTTCCTTGGAGCAACGGCTCCTGTGGGATTATTCTTCGGATTAGACTTAGATATTCGTCACATTACTTTCGCCGCAGGAAACTTTGCGATTGGACTTTACGGAAAAGATTTTTCGGTAGATTCTTATACTTTCTGGATCTCGTTTTTTACCGTTTTCCTGATTGGATTCTTTAACTTTTTAGTAAGTTTTAGTTTATCAATGTTTTTGGCATTCAGATCAAGAAAACTAAATTTTGGACAGGTAAGTGAAATTTATAAAGAAATATTTAGGTATTTTTTCAAAAATCCATTAAAGTTTTTCCTTCCGATAAGCTCGGGACTGGATAAAAGAGCTGATGATATGATGAGCAATTCAATGTCTACAAAATCTGAAGATCATTAAATTTCTCCTCTCCAAATTGAGCCTGAAACTTTTTCAAATAAAAACTTCTGCGCATTTTAAAATCGTTCTTCAATAAAGGAGAATTAATCTTTATAATAATGCATTTGTCTTCAATATTTACACTTTGGATTTCATTAAAAAGGCTTTCATCAAGATATTCTTCGAGGAAATCTTTAATTTCAAATGCTACAAGTTTATGTTCAAATCCATAGATTCTGGCAAATGATTTTACTAATTCTGAGGACTGGTATTCTCGTTTTTTCTTCTTCATAAAATTTAATAAAAAAAGCTACATTTCTGTAGCCTTTGATTTTTTTATTGACAAACCGGGAAGATGGGACACTTTGTAGGCCACTGCGTCCAATATAAACATTCTCCTGTATCACAGCTTGTAAGACAACAAATATCTCCTGGTCCTCCTGAACCTTGAATTTCCTTTAGATTTTGTCTAGATAATTTCTTTGATGAAAGTACTTTTTTCATGTTAAATTGATTTGATTTTGTTTAGTAAATCAAATATATAAAATTAAATCTCAAAAATTATGCTTTCCTCATTAATCTTTTTCACTACGCTTTCTGTACGTTCTCTGTGCGTATCTGTAATGAAAATCTGTCCGAAATTTTCCTGATTTACGAGTTCAATAAGCTGAGAAACTCTTTGGTCATCAAGCTTATCAAAAATATCATCTAATAATAGGATTGGGGTTTTTCCTGTCAGTTCCTTAACAAGACTCATTTGAGCTAATTTTAAAGCTATAAGAAAGGATTTCTGTTGACCTTGTGAACCTATTTTTTTAATTAAAACAGAATCCATATCAAAAAGAAGATCGTCTTTGTGAATACCTTTTGAAGTGTAGGTTAACATTCTGTCTCTCTCGATGTTATCTTTTAATAAATTTTGAAATGAATCATCAAATAAATGTGATTCGTAAATAACAGAAACAGTTTCTTTTCCGCCTGAAATGATGTTATAAAAGTTTTGAACAATAGGATTAAGCTGTGATACAAACGCTCTTCTTTTTTCAAAAATTTTAGTTCCGGATCTGGAAATCGGCTCGTCATAGATTTCTAAAGAATCTTTATCAAAAACTCGGTTTTTAGCGAAATATTTTAACAAAGCATTTCTCTGCTGAATCGTTTTTTGATATTGAATCAACTCAAAAAGATATTCAGAATTCGTCTGAGAAATCATAGAATCCAGAAATTTTCTTCTGCTTTCTCCGGAATCAGAGATCAAATTAGAATCATAAGGAGAAATCATCACACTGGGTAAATAACCGATGTGATCAGCCATTCTATCATAGCTTTTATCATTCTTTTTGATGATCTTTTTTGATTCTTTAGGTTGAGAAATTTTGATGATATCTTCACTGTCATCATTCTGAATTTCAGCATCTATCGTAAAAAAATCCTCGTCTTTTTTGATGTTATTAATGTCGGTATTTCCCAAAAAACTTTTCCCTACTGAAAGGTAATGAAGAGCATCCAGAATATTTGTTTTTCCAACCCCGTTATTTCCTACGAAACAATTGATCTGTGGAGAAAATTCAAATTTTTTCTCAGAATGGTTCTTGAAGTTATACAGGGAAAGCTTATTAATAATCATTCGTCAAAAATACTCCAATATTACTAGAAATAAAAAAGGAAGTGCAGAACATGTTTCAACACCGAACGAAAAATAGGCGTCATTTCTCTTATTTTCAGCGAAATAAATAAAAATATAAGTTACAATACTTGTCAGAAAAAAAGCAATTGAATAATTAAGATTTAAATAAAAACTTGCTAAAATACTGCTCAGAAAAACAAGTAAATAAGCAATATATTTTGTGTTTTGAACGCCGATTATCATTGGGAAAGTCTTGATAGTATCGCTTTTCATATCCCGAATGTCGAAAGGTAAAACTAAGGCAGTAATAAAGAAAAAACTTATCAGAAAAATAGGAAGATTAAATTCATGTAAAGTCAGCCAACAGTTGACAAGAGCCCAAACAAGTCCAACATAAAACACCTTCAAAAATGGGATTTTTCGAATATAAACATCAAGAAAAAAACTATTATAAAGAAGACCCAAAACAACAATAATGAACCATTTTATCAATCGGATTTCATTATGATTATGAATGATAAGAAATGCACAAATTACACCCGCGACTGCATTTAAGACTAATATTTTAAAGAAATGTTTGGTGCGCTGATATTTTGTATAAAGATATCCGCTGAAATAAGTAATGAATATCAGGATAACAGTAGGCAAACGGAACGTGTTTTGCTCTAGCATGAAAAATACTGCAAAAAGTGTTCCCATTAATGAGACATAAAGTTGACTGTCTATAACAGTTTTTTTGAGTATTTTTAAGAAATTCATTTATACAAAAATAACATATATGAAAAAATTCTCCAAGATTTTTGTGCTTTTACTTTTAATACTGAGCTCATCAGGAGCTTTCGGGCAAAAGTATTATGACGATCAGTGGAAAAAAATAGAGGAAAATAGTAAAAAAGGTGCTTATAAATCTAATCTTCCCGTTATTTTAGACATACAAAACCATGCTATGAAAGAAAATAATACACTTCAGCTTATTCGATCTTTAAAGGCAGAATTTACGATCGTTAATCAGACGAGTGATGATAATAAAAATGATGCGGCTTCTAAGTTTTTCGTTAAACTTCAAAATTCCGATAAAAATTTGAAAGGTGAAGGGAAATTGGTTTATGATGTTCTGCTGAATAGTTTTTTCATGGATTATTATAATCAGCATTCTTGGGAGATCAATGGAAGAACGAATCTAAATTCTCAAGATGTTTCTCAGATCGAAACGTGGAGCAAACTTGATTTTAAAAATTATTTAACTAAAAACTTTCAGGAGCTTGACAAAGAAAAGCCGGAAATGAAAAAAGTTTCATTAAATGGCTATAAAGATGCTTTTTCAAACACAAAAGATATTTCTTATTTTCCGACTTTGTTAGATTGGTATTCGTTGAGAAAAGTTAATTTCTTATCTGATAACGGACTTTTCACTAAAAATGAACTTACAGAAAACAGAACGAAGATCAATACTATTTTTGATGAATTAATTGCTCAGAATACAGGAAATTCTAAATTGTATTTCATGCATCAGAAATTATTGGAGAATTGTAATTTCAATCTATGTAAAGATAAATTAGAGCAGCTTCAAAATCTTGTAAAATCTAATGTAGAAGGCGATTATAAAGTTTTGGTCATGGAAGAGATCATGACTGAACTTAATGGCAAAAAGAAATCAAAAGAAGCTTTGGAAATCGCAGCTCAGGCAAAAAGTCAATATCCGAAATCTCCTTTCATAGAAAATATTAAAAACAAGGAAAATCAAATCACGAATCCTTCTTTAAATATTAAATATGAGCCACAAACGCAAGGTAATCTACCGATTCATATTGTTGCAGATTATAAAAACGTTTCAGAATTCTCAATCAATATCTACGAAGTAAAAGGAGAATACACATCATTAATGCAATATGTGCAAAATTCTTACGGAGATCTATATAGCAAGGTTAAAAAGAATTTGGTAAGAAAAGATGTGTTTCAATTGTCTGATCCTAAAGATTTCCAGACTCATAAAACATCTTTGGAGGTTAAACCTCTGCCTTCCGGAGTTTATGTGGCAGAATACTCTGTTGCCGGATCGGATGCAAAAGATAATGAATCCAGACAGAATTTTTACTTTTTAGTTTCTGATAACAGAATTATTTATCAATCTAAAACAGATAGAAATCAACTTTCAAACGAACTAAAATTAGTCAACAGCGAAAACGGAAAACCTATTATTAATGAAAATATTACGTTTTATGAATTTGTTTCTAATAAAACATTAACTAAAATCGAAGGAAAGACAAACGATATAGGAGTTTTCAAATTTCCAACAACGACGAGCAAGGATTATTACAGAACTTTCCTTATTCAGCAACCAAAATCCAATAGTTTCCAGATTATGCAGGTGTATGGAAATGATGGAAATCCAGCAGAATATAATCCGAACAAACAAACCCGTACGAAAGCTCAGATCTTTACAGACAGAGCGATTTACAGACCCGGGCAAACCGTTTATTTCAAAGTAATTAATACTAAAATTGATAAAGAAATTGAGTCTGTCGCTTCAGGTTTAAAACAGAAAATAACGTTGCAGGATGCCAATGGCGAGGATGTTACTTCTCAAAACTTTACAACCAATGATTTCGGTTCGTATCATGGAAGTTTTATTCTTCCAAAAGGAAAACTGAATGGTGTATTTTTCATAAGAACAGACGGCGGAACGAATGGTAATAAAGATATTCGCGTTGAAGAATACAAAAGACCAAAATTTGAAGTGACTTTTGATCCCGTAAAAGAAGAATATAAATATGGCCAAACCATTGAATTAAAAGGGAAAGCTATAATGTTCTCAGGTGTTGCTTTGAGCAATACAACAGTAAATTATGAGATCAAAAAGCACAACATCAGATGGAGATATTTTGGATGGTATCCACAAGGTGATGACAATGAAAATTCAATTCTTGGAGAAGCTAAAACGAATGAAAAAGGAGAATTTGTTATCCGTTTAGACCTTAAAAAAGATGAAAAATTAGAAGGTATTCAGATTGATAATTATGAAATTAATGCTTCGGTTACGGACATTAATGGTGAAACGCAGTCTGCAGACACGCAGTTGAAAGTAGCTTCGGTTTCTCATTACATTAAGGCAGAAGACATCAAAAATACTTTTGCGGATGAAAATGTAAAAGTGAAAGTTGAAACGAAGAATTATAACGAACAGGATTTAAAAAAATCATATCAGGTTAAATTATCTAAACTGAACGCTCCGAACAGGATTTTCAGAGATAATTTTAAATCAGAAATTCAGGATCTTCCGAAATATTCTAAAGAAGAGTTTATCAACAAATTCCCACATGATCTATTTGATAAAAATGATGAATTGAAAAACTGGAAAACCTCTTCTGTCATTCTAAATGGAACAAAGCGAAGTGAAGAATCTCTTGATTTAGGAAAGCTTGAAGCAGGAGATTATCAGTTAGAGTTATATAATATTGAAGGAAAAGACACCATAAAATCTTCTCAAAATTTCAGTGTTTGGGATAAGAAATCTTTAAAATCAACTCAGAAAACATTCTTAACCGTTTTAGAACCTAAAAATGAATTTTCAAGAGGAGAGAAGGCTAAGATCTATGTTTATTCTGCAATTCAGGATGCTTTAGTAAACATTTTTGTGCAGGACGGTTCAGGAAAAACAGATGCAGAAACTCAGAAATTCAAAAACGGAATTCTTGAATATACTGCTGATATTCCAAAAGATAAAAATGTAGCAACGTTGAATATTCAGTTTCAGGTTGTGGCATTTAATGATGTTCAAACGCAATCTGTTAATTTAAAAATAAAAGATACGGAACAGCCATTGAGAATTGAAACAGTGACTTTCAGAGATAAATTAGAACCAAATTCTAAAGAAAAATGGTCTGTGAAGGTTCTAGGAAATGATAAGGAAAAAATCAATGCCGAAGTGTTGGCAAATATGTACGATATGTCTCTTGATCAGTTTGCTGCAAATAGCTTCAATTGGGAGAAATTATATACTACTTTTTCAATCGTAACATCTTATGATATCAGACAATATTTGGAACAGAAATATTATCAGAAAAGATTACAGTATTTCAATGGTAATTATGTAGAAGTTCCTAAGTTTAATTGGTTTGATAATAATGTTGTAGGTTATTTGCAAGGAAGAGCGTCCGGAGTTATAGTCGAAGGATATGCTAGTGCTGTTCCGGCTCCAATGGCTGCTGGATCGAGAAAGATGAAATCTGCAAGAATTAGTGATGCTGCAATAGATATTATAGATTCAGGAAGATCATTAAGCGAACAAGAGAAAGCGGAATATACCGATGTTGATGCGGATGGAGTATTGGACAAAGATGATTCGGGTTCTTTAGATAAAATCCCAGTCCGCCAAAATCTAAACGAAACAGCTTTCTTCTATCCCGATTTAAAAACCGATGCAGAAGGAAATGTAAGCTTCGAATTCACTTCTCCGGAAGCATTGACAAAATGGAAACTGATGTTCTTGGCTCATACAAAAGACGCAAGAGCAGCAACTTTAAATAAAGAAGTGGTAACGCAGAAAGAATTTTCCGTGACACCAAACTATCCAAGATTTTTAAGAGAAGGGGATGAATTGAACCTTCAATCAAAACTTTCAAACTTAACGAGCAAAAAATTGAGTGGTTCGGCAAATCTTCAAATATTAGATGCATTCACTAACGAAGATATTTCGTCTAAATTTGGGTTAAATGCAAGCACTCAGAATTTTGATTTAAATGAAAACGGAAATTCAGCATTAACTTGGAAAGTAAAGGTTCCAAATAACGTTTCATCGATTATTTTAAAAGTGGTTGCAAAAGCTGGACAATATTCTGATGGTGAACAAAAAGCTGTTGCGATTCTTCCCAACAGAATGCTGGTGACGGATGCAGTTCCTGTTTTTGTAAAAGAAGGCGAAACGAAAACGTTTGTTTTGGATAATCTTAAAGACTCAAATTCAACAACGATTTCAAATGTTTCAAATACATTGGAATTGACAACAAACCCTATTTGGGAAATTATGTTTGCACTTCCAAGCCTGAAAAATGACCAGAATAATTCTGCGGATGTAATCTTCAATAAATGGTTTGCAGATGTGTTGGCTTCTGAGATTTTCAAGGCTAATCCAAAAATGAAAACTGTCTTTGAAGAGTACCAAAGCAAAGGATTATTAAATTCAAATCTTGAGAAAAATCAGGAATTGAAGCAATTACTATTGGAAGAAACTCCGTGGGTATTGGAAAGCAAAAACGAAGAAGAGCAAATGCAGAAATTAGCATTGTTATTTGATGCCAATACAATGAAAAACTCGATCAATCAGGATTGGGATGATTTCAAAAAACTGCAAAATCCAGACGGAGGTTTCTCTTGGTATTCTGGTTACCCTAGCTCGTACGGAACTTCTTTATATATTCTTAAAAACTTAGGAAAAATCAATTCTTGGTTAAAAGATAATGTGAATGATTATCAAAGTTCAGAGCAGAAAGAATTGGTTGCAAAACTGGTTCAGTATGTAGATAATGAGATTGCTAAATATTGGGATGTGGAAAAAGAAAATGTTTGGAATAACTGGACGTTAGATTATCTTGATACCAGAAACTATTGGGAAAAACAATATCCATTAAAAGGAAAAGGCGCAACTTTAAAAACTTTAGTAAAACAAAAAGCAAAAACGGTAAAAATCACAGATTTTACGTTCTTCGGATTGCACCGTTCAGCGTTATTGATGAGCAATTACGGATTAAAAGATACTTCGGATAAATTAATGAATTATCTAAAAGAAACTTCTGTTGATACAAAAACACAAGGCGTTTATTGGAAACAAAACCTTAACGATTGGGGTTGGTTCGGTTCAAAAGTGGTGAATCAGGCAGGAGCGTTGGAAGCTTTCAATATATTAAAACCAAACGATCAGAAGTTCATCGAAGACATGAAAATCTGGTTAATCACGCAAAAAGAAGTCAATTCTTGGGGAAGTTCAAGAGGAACTTCGGAAGTGATTTTTACGATATTAAATTCAGGAAAATCATGGACAACCGCAGAAAGCGACAAAGCAACAATCGTTTGGGGCGGAAAAGAATTACAGCCGCAAACTCAGGCAACTGGTTATGTGAAATCAACCGTAAAAATTGATGTTGTTGATAAAAACTTAGGAACAGTAACGGTAACAAAACCAGGCCCCGGAATTGTTCAGGGCGGATTATTCTGGCAATATTATGAAGATATAGATAAAATTAAATCATCAGAAAATTACATCTCGATCACAAAAGAATTGTACAAAAAAGTAAAAACGGTAAACGGAGAAGAATTACAGAAAATCTCACCGGAAACTCCATTAAAAGTAGGAGATAAAGTAACCGTAAGAATGATCCTGAACACAGACCGTCCAATGGAATTTATCCACATCAAAGACATGCGTGCAGCAGGATTTGAGCCTGTAGATGTGCTTTCGGGTTATCAATGGAAGAACAACTTAGGCTACTATCAATCCACAAAAGATGCTTCAACCAACTTCTATATTCAGTACATGCCGAAAGGAAAATTTGTATTCGAATACGATTACATAGCCAACGCATCAGGAAAGTTCTCCAATGGGATTACAACGATGCAAAACTATTATGCACCGCAGATGAATGCGCATACAAAAGGAACAAATGTTCAGATTTTGGAATGATTTTTGGCTATAGGGAAGTAGTAAAATATTAAAAATAAAACAAAATGAAATTTTCAAAAACAGTAATGACAGGGCTCGTAATGTTGATCGGAGTAAATGCTTTCGCGCAAAAGAAAGCAGATAAATTTGAAAAATTACAGATTGAAATGTTCCCGAAAGCAAAAGAGGGATATAAGCAAGTTTACATCCAGCTTCCAGTCGCTAAAAACGAAAACGATTTAAAAGTAGAGTTTTTCGTAGGCGCAGAAAAAATGCTGGACTGTAACAAACAATTCTTGATGGGAAATGTAAAATCTCAGGATCTGCAAGGGTGGGGCTACAACTATTATGACGTAGAATCCAACGGTGAAGTTGGAAGCACATTAATGGCTTGTCTGGACAAAAAAATGACCAAAAAATTCGTCTACATCCAGCCCGAGATCGTAAGATACAACAGCAAATTACCATTGGTGTTCTATGTCCCAAAAGACCTCGAAGTTCGTTACAGAATCTTGCGCCCGGACGCTGCAATGAAGAAAGCCGTTCAAAAATAATCTTGAACGATCAACATATCAACTCCTCACATTTTGTGGGGAGTTTTGTTTTTATACTTACTTGAAAATTTGCGTAATCAGCAAGATTTGCGAGAAAAATATGTTATTTTACCATTCATAATCAATGATTTAGAACTTAAGATTTTAAACTCCTAACTTTCTATTTGATAGTTGTTTACATCCTTTTTTTTAATAGGTGTAAAATGATGAAAAAAAACTGATATATTTGTTTTTTAACAATTAGAAAAAGATGGAAAACGTATTTGACGCAAAAGACGCTCAGAATTACATTGATAGAATAAATAAATTGATTGAAGATACTCACGGTTTGTGGGGGAAAATGACTGTTGATCAGATGTTGGCTCACTGTTGTATAACCTACGAAATGGTATACGAACCTGAAAAACACAAAAAACCGGGAGCAATTGCAAAATTTATTTTAAAAAGATTTGTAAAGCCTAAAGTGGTAGGTGAGAAAGCGTATCCGAGAGATTCTCCTACTTCTCCACAGTTTTTGGTTTCAGGAAGAAAGAATTTTGGTGAAGAAAAGAAAAGATTAATTGGATATATCCAAAAAACACAGCAATTGGGGGCTTCTGCTTTTGATGGTAAAGAATCTTTTTCTTTCGGAAAATTAAATTCTGACGAATGGAATAATATGTTTGCAAAACATTTGAATCACCATTTGTCGCAATTCGGAGTCTAACACAAATTAAATACACACACATGAAAAAACTTTTATTACTCCTCATTCTCGTTTCCAATTTTGCATTATCCCAAATGCCGAATATTTCCAATGTTTGGTTAAACGACAGTAAACCTTACACAGGAACAATTGGAAACGATAAACAGGAAATTAAACTGAAAATCAATACTTCTGAACAAAACAAGAAAAATGATCAGCAATATCTTGTTTCAGGATATTCTCTTGTTGATAAAAACTACACGAAGTTTGAAGGTAATTTAACGATCACCAAATACAAAGACGGCAAGAAAAAAAGCATGATCTATGGTGAATATGAACTTGTTGAAGAAAAGAAAGGAAAGCATTCCGGAGTTTTCAAAGGTAAGTTCATTTATACTTTCAATTGGAATAAAGCTACTGAAAAGATCGAAGCTCAATACATCGATTTCATCGGTGATTGGAAGAGCTATGACGGGACATTAGATTTTAAAACACGTTTAAAAAATCAATAATCATGTTCAGAAGAATTTTAGCCGTTCTTGGAGGGCTCTTCTTTGGTGTTGTAACCATCACTATTGTTGAAAAATTAGGACATTATTTATTTCCACGACCTGCGGGAATGAAGGAAAACGACATGGAAGCTTTGAAGCAATATTTGGAAACCGCACCTTTGATGGCATTGCTTTTTGTTATTCTTGGCTATGCTTTGGCATCTTTGATTGCAGGATTTTTCGCTACAAAAATTGCTGATGACGGCAGAAAAACATATGCTGTTATTTGTGGAGTTATTTTCTTACTTCAAGGAATTTATATGATGTATATTCTACCCACTCCGATTTGGTTTTGGGTTCTTGGGATTGTAGTTTGGGGACTGGTTTTAGTAGGATATAAATTGGCTTTAAATAAAAAAATATAATATGAAATTAGGAGCATTTTCGATAAGTTTAAGTGTAAAAGATCTTCAAAAGTCTAAAGATTTTTATGAAAAACTGGGCTTCAGCACTATGGCGGGAAGTACGGAGCAAAATTATCTCATTATGAAAAATGAGGAACATCTTATTGGCCTTTTTCAGGCGATGTTTGATGGAAATATGCTTACTTTCAATCCGGGTTGGGATCAGAATGCTCAGAATCTGGAAGCTTTTAATGATGTTCGTGAAATTCAGAAACATTTAAAGGAAAATGGTGTTCAGCTTGATAAAGAAGCAGATGAAACAACCTCCGGCCCTGAACATATTTTCCTGAAAGATCCTGACGGAAATATGATTTTAATCGATCAGCACAGATAAATATAAAAAACAAATGATATGAAAATTTTAAAAGGAATTGCAATAGTTTTAGCTTCAATCCTGATTTTTTGGCTGATTCTCGCAGCGTTTATTTCAGGTGACTGTAATTATGAAAAATCAATTTCCATCAACGCTCCCGTTGAAAAAGTATGGCAGAATACCAATACTTTAAAATCAATGGATCAATGGAGTCCGTGGAATCATCTTGACCCAAATATGAAAAAAGATTGGACAGGAGTTACAGGGCAACCAGGAGAAAAAGTATGTTGGGACAGCAAAAAAGATGAAGCTGGAAAAGGCTGTCAGGAAGTGAAAAAAGTAGATGCAGCCAAGAAAAGAATTGATACAGATATTAAATTCTTAACTCCTTACGAAAGTGAAGCTCACGCGTATGTAACCGTAGTTCCGGAAGGAAATGGAAGCAAAGCAACGTGGGGATTTACGTCAAAAATTCCGTATCCATTTACAGTAATGAAGATGTTTATGAATATGGAAGATGCAATTGGAAAAGATTATCAGAAAGGACTTTCTCGACTAAAAGAAATGTCTGAAAAACCATAGGTTTTAGCTTAAAGCAATAAGCAGAAGGAAACTAAACTTTTAAATCAAAATAAAATATTCAAACACGAATAGCACTAATATTTTAAGCACTAATATTCACAAATAAAATTAGTGTCATTTGTGAAAAGAATTTGTGTTATTCGTGTTTAAAAATAAAACTAAACTATAATTTAAAAAAAAGCACACATTATGGCATCAGTAAACGTTTATTTAACATTCAACGGAAATTGCAGAGAAGCATTTGATTTTTACAAATCTGTGTTTGGCGGGGAGTACATGTACATCGGAACTTTCGGGGAAATGCCTCCAATGGAAGGGCAGGAAGCGAAAGAAGAAGATAAAGACAAAGTTATGCACGTTTCTCTTCCGATTTCTAAGGAAACGACTTTAATGGGAAGCGACGCGGGTTGCGATTGGGTTTCTCAATTTAAAACGGGAAACAACTTCTCAATTTCTATTAATGCAGATTCAAAAGAGGAAGCAGATAAATTATTCGCGGGACTTTCTGCGGACGGATTGGTAACAATGGCGATGGCAGATACTTTCTGGGGAGCTTATTTCGGAATGTTTACCGATAAATTCGGCATCAACTGGATGGTAAACTATGACGATCCTGCTAAAATGCAACAACACCCTTAATATTCATATCCTGTATATGAAGCAGCGGTAAAAATAACCGGCAGATCGTTCTGTCGGTTTTTATTTTATGATACATTTGCATTCCAAAAAATTCTAAATTTGGATTTAGGGATTAGATGACAGGATTTAGGGCTTAGGTTTTTAGGATTAAAGTTATTTAATGCTTTAAATCTTTGCTAAGTGAAACGCCTTTGCGAACTTAAAATATTCTTAGTACTAATAAAAAACTTTGCGCCCTTTGCGTTAAAATAAAAAACAAAAATAAAAAAATAAAAAGATGAAATTCACAATCGAAGAAATCAAAGCAGAACACCAAAAAGTAAAAAGCGGAGCGGATTTTCCAACATATATTCAGGCTATTAAAAACAGAGGAGTTTCTCATTATACTGTTTACGTTTCGGATGGAAATACGGAATATTTTGATAACGAAAGTCAATCAGATACTACCGGAAGTAAATATGATACTTTAACTATTTCTGAAAATGTAAACCTTGAAAATTTTAAATTAAGATTAAAACTTCACCAACAGGGAGGAACAGATTATTTAACTTTCTGTAAAGACTGCGCAGAAAACGGAGTCGAAGGTTGGAAAATGGATCTCAACACAATGACCTGCACTTATTTTGATAAAGCTGAAAATAATATCCTTGTTGAACAGATTCCAACAGTATAATTTTGAACTTATTTAAACCACAAAAGCAACAAAAGATTAACACATTAGTATTTTAAGTTAACCAATAGACGGCAAATAAGATCACATTAGCTTTAAAAATCTTTGATTTTATTCTTTTGAGAGCTTTATGTTTTCAAAACAGCTAAATCTTAAATCATTCATGGCTTTTGTATCTTTTGTGGTTAAATTTTTAATTAGTTTAAAAAGTTTTTTTATTTAAAACTTAAACTAAAAAGATAAATTTTCATAAAATATTTTTTTTGCTTATTATTGATAATCGAAATCACTTTTTAAATTGTGATAGATTTTAGTAATAAACTATTTTTATTAAAATAAAATGTAAAAGAATAAATTATGAAGATTTTAAAGTCACTGGCTTTGATTATTTTCACTTTGGGAGCAGCAAAATCCTTTGCTCAGAAAAGTGATCTTGGAGCTTGGTATATGTATTTTGGAAACAATAAAATCAGTAAAAAATTAAACTTTCATAACGAGATCCAGTATCGTAATTTTGATGGGATCGGAGATTTGGAACAACTTTTAATTCGTACCGGAATTGGGTATGATTTAACGGAAAATAATAACAATGTTTTGTTGGGTTATGGTTTTATTTTAAGTCAACCCTATGTAAATGGTGAAAAAAAGGAAAATATTGAACATCGAATTTTCCAGCAATATATCACAAAACAGAAGTTCGGAAGATTCTATCTTCAGCACCGTTACCGTTTGGAAGAACGCTTTCTACAAGACGATTTTAGGATGAGATTCCGTTATCTGTTAGGATTAAATATCCCGATTAATAACAAAGAAATGCTTCCAAAAACTTTTTACGGATCGGTTTATAACGAGATTTTCTTAAATTTAAACAGCCCGACTTTCGACAGAAATAGAGTTTATGGAGCGTTAGGATATGTTATCAATAAAAATCTGAGAATTGAAGCAGGTTATATGAATCAGATTCAGGAAAACAAAAACCGCGGACAAGTTCAGATTGGTTTTTATAACAATATTCCATTCAACAAAAATTAAAAACTAAAACACACATATGCACTCAGGGAAAAAATTTGGAGCAGTTGAATTTATAATCTGGACAAGAAGAAGTATCTATTGTTTAGCCATTTTAGCGGCAATTCCGACGGTTTTATATTTCTTCGGATGGAAATTTCTGTATGTTCCGTGGCAGCCGATCGCGATCATGGGAACTGCGGTTGCTTTTATTGTTGGTTTTAAAAACAATGCGAGTTACAGTCGACTTTGGGAAGCCAGACAAATTTATGGCGCGATCATCAACGACAGCCGAAGTTTTGGGTATATTTTGAGAGATTCTCTTTCGGGAAAAGATCCGAAGAAAGTGAAAGAAATGTTCTTGCGTCATTACGCATGGCTCACTGCGCTTCGTTTTCAGCTTCGTGAATCGAGAGCTTGGGAAAATATGAGTACAGCACAATTTGACGAATATTCAAAAAAATATGACATTCCGGAAAGGCTTTCTAAGCTGGATGATGAGTTGAAAAAGTACCTTTCAGAATCAGAACTTCAATATATTTTAAGCAAGAAAAACAGAGCAACACAGTTGATGGCAAGTCAGAGCAAAGAGTTGTCGGAAATTTATTCAAAAGGAGAAATTAATGATTTTCAATGGACGCAGATTAATCAGCAATTAGTAAAATTTACAGATAATCAAGGAAAAGCGGAGAGAATTAAAAACTTTCCTTATCCAAGAAATTTTTCTTCGATTACGACTTATTTGTTGCTGTTATTCATTGTTTTTGTGCCTTTTGGATTATTAAAAGAGTTTGATAAACTAGGCGACGGAACTATAGTTGAAGGATTTACGGTTTGGTTTAATATTCCGTTTTCACTGTTGGTAACGTGGTGTTTTCATACATTGGATAGCGTAGGAGAGGCCTCTGTCAATCCATTTGAAGGCAGTCCGAACGATGTCCCGATCACACAGATCAGTCGTACAATTGAAATCGATATGAGAGATATGCTGGATGAATCTGATCTTCCGCCTGCAATTGTTCCGAAAAATAATATTGTACTTTAAAAAATAATTGAGTTAATAACAGCAGTGAAAAGTGGTTTTAATTTAAACAGGATTAAATTTTATCGAAGATAAAATCCTTGCGCCTTAAATATTACTTAAAATAAAACCCTTTGCGCCTTTGCGATTAACCAAAAAAGATAACACTAAAAAACAAAAATAAATGATTCACACTTACGTCATCATATCCATCGCAGTCCTATTATCTGTGATGATATTGGTAATGATTGGGCAAAAACTAAGAGTGGCTTATCCCATCTTTTTAGTGATTGCAGGTTTATTGATAAGCCTTATTCCGGGAATGCCACACATTGAAATAGAGCCCGATTTGGTTTTCCTAATCTTCTTACCTCCGATTTTATTTGAAGCGGCATGGTTTACCTCATGGCAGGATTTTCATAAATGGAGAAAGCAGATTTTTTCGATGGCTTTTGGATTGGTTTTTCTTACCTCAATTGTTGTAGCTTATCTTTCTTCATCGATAATTCCGGGACTTACGGTTGCGATGGGATTCTTATTGGGAGGTGTAAATTCTCCGCCAGATGCTGTAGCAGCAACTTCAGTTTTAAAACATGTGAAAATTCCTAAAAAGATCACAAGTATCTTGGAAGGAGAAAGTTTGATCAACGATGCATCGAGTTTAATTGTATTTAAATTTGCCTTGGCTGCCGTAATTTCAGGGCAGTTTGTATTTAGAGAAGCGGTTCAGGATTTCTTCACAATGGCGGTCGGAGGAATTGCGATAGGGGTGGCGGCTGGATTTTTATTTGGAGCATTTTTAAGACTTATTCCGTCAAATTCGAATATTGATACGGTGATTACGCTGATAGTTCCTTACATCATGTATGTTGGCGCGGAACATTTCCATTTTTCAGGAGTGTTGGCGGTGGTTGCCGGAGGTTTATTGATGTCTTATAATTCGCATTGCTATCTCAGTCATACTTCGAGAATCCAATCCGGAAATGTTTGGAGTGTCTTGATTTTCTTGATGAATACGATTATTTTCATTCTTATCGGCCTTGAATTACCAATTGTCGTGGCCGCAATGAAAGATTACACCATTTCAGAAGGAATTTTCTACAGTGTTGTGATTGGTGGAGCAATTGTTTTAACAAGAGTGATTTACAGTTATGCCCTAATGTATTTTCCAAGGCTTTGTTCGAAAGAGTTGAGGTTAAAAGTCCCCAAACCTGATTGGAAGGAGCCTTTCATCATAAGTTTTGCAGCAATGAGGGGGGTAGTTTCCTTAGCCGCAGCGCTTTCTATTCCTGCATTTTTACCAAATGGAGAAGCTTTTCCACATCGGAATATCATTTTGTTCGTAACTTTCGTTATAATATTAATTACGTTGGTCGGACAAGGTTTGTTATTGTCGCCGATTTTAAAATTATTAAAAGTAAGTGATGCCGGAAGTGAGCTGCCAGAAGAAAAGCAGGAAGTTATTTTAATGAAAAAGTTAAAAGAAACGGCTTTACATAAACTAGATAATGATTTTTCAGGATTGGCAGAAACAAACAGTTTGGTACGTCATCAAAAACATAGACTTGAAAATGAAATGATGATGATGACCGATAAGGCCAATTGCATGGCGTCCACCGGAGATTATGTTACTGCGATGAATGAAAATAAAGATGTTTTAAGACAGATCATTCAGGCGCAGAGAAATGAACTTCACCGTATGAAACGTGAAAAAATATTTGATGATCATGTGATGAGAACCATCGAAATGCAACTGGATTTTGATGAAGCAAAGATCACAGGATTTGCCCATTAAATGAAAAATTAAAAGAATATGAGTACACCAATCACCGTTCAGTTTAAAATAAATGCTCCGATCGAAAAGGTTTGGAAGGCATTAACGAATAAAGACGAAATGAAAAACTGGTATTTTGATATTCCGGATTTTGAATTGGAAGTTGGAAAACAGTTTAATTTCTACGAACCAGGAGATGAGAAAAAATATCATCATCAGGGAGATATTTTAGAAATTATTCCACATCAGAAAGTGAAACATTCCTGGACTTATCCTGAATTTTCAAATGGAAAAAGCGTTGTGACTTGGGAAATTCAACCTGATGATAAAGAAACAATCGTTACATTGATTCATGAAAATATTGAAGCTTTTAACGATTTAGGCGAAAATTTTTCAAGAGAAAGTTTTACAGAAGGTTGGAACGGAATTATTGGACAAAGCTTAAGACAATATTTAGAGAAGTAATTTTAAAATTTAATTAAAAATACTTTTTGTAATTCTGGAAGAATCTAAGCATATTTTAAAATAAGCTATCAAGTTTTTTCAGAGTGACAAATTACTTTTTAAGAACATTACAATTTAGTCACGCAGTCAATGAAATTAGCAAAGCGGAATAAAATTTGCTATTTTTGGGGAAATATTTAGAAATTCAATGAAAAAAAATATAATTGCAGGTTTTGCAGCAATTTTGTTCTTGACATCTTGTAACAAAGATGAAAAAATTCTGAACAGCTTAAACGATTATAATAACTCTATGGAAACTAAAGGTTATCATTTTGGTGATAAACTAGAGCTTCCAAAAGATGTTGCAGAAAATGCAGAAAACGTTACCATCAGTTTTGGAGATAAAGAAACTTCAAACTTAACAATTGATCCTAAATTCTTTACTTTAGGGGATAATGCAGTAACTTTTAATATCAAAACAAAAGGCGGTGAAACGCTGAATCAGGACGCAACCATTAATGTATTCGCGAAAAATCCTGAAAAAAAAATCTCATATCAAATCATCGCAGAATATCCTCACGATCCTAAAAATTTCGTACAAGGTTTTCAGGTGGAAGGCAATACAATTTATGAAAGTGACGGACAAAACGGTTCTTCACAGATTTTAAAATATACGCTGGGAACTACAACGCCTCTTGCTTCTACAAAACAGGCTCCGGAAGATTTTTCTGAAGGAAGTACAATTGTTGGTGATAAAATTTATCAATTAACGTGGCAGAGTAAAAAAGGTTATGTTTACGATAAAAATTCATTAAAATTATTATCAAGCTTTGCGTATCCTAACGTGTTGGGAGAAGGTTGGGGATTAACGTATGACGGTAAAAACCTTATCGCATCAGATGGAAGTAAATTATTGTATTTCCTTGACCCGAATAATCCTACAAAATTGGTGAAATATATTGCTGTTGCAGGAAGTTCTCAGGCTTACGATCAGCTGAATGAGCTTGAATTTCACAACGGATTTATTTATGCAAACGTTTGGCAGAAACCAATTATTCTGAAAATTAATCCTGAAAATGGGGAAGTAGTCGGCACATTTGATTTTACAGATATTGCAAAACAAAATACCAAAGGAAGCGATGATGTATTGAATGGAATTGCTTTCAAAGGCGAAAATATGCTGGTAACAGGGAAAAACTGGTCTAAAATTTATGAAGTTGCCGTAAAGTAACTTTTAGAAAATAAAATTTGATATTAACACATCAATAGAAACGGGCTTTAGCCCGTTTTTTTATATAACATCAGTCAAATCGGCTTTAGCCAAAACCTAATTTAAGCAATAAATTCCCTATTTTTGAAACATATTTAGATCATCAATGAAAAGAAATATAATAATTGGTTTTGCAGCGGTTTTGTCATTAATTTCTTGTAATAAAGACAAGGAAATATTGGGAAGTTTAAGTGATTACAACAACTCCATGGAAACTAAAGGATATCATTTTGGGGATAAACTACAACTTCCAAAAAATGTTACAGAAAACGCCGAAAGTATCAGCATCAGCTTCGGAGAAAAAGAGACCTCTGATTTAACAATCGATCCTAAATTTTTTGTATTCGGAGATAATGAAGTCACTTTTAACATCAAAACAAAAGGTGGCGAAACATTAAATCAGGATGCTACAATTAATGTATTTTCTAAAACTCCTGAGCAAAATATTTCTTACGAAATTGTAAAAGAATATCCTCACGATCCTAATAATTTTGTTGAAGGATTTCTTATCGAAGGCAATACCATTTATGAAAGTGACGGCTTAGCTAATGCTTCTCAGTTGATAAAATATGCGCTGGGAACTACAACTCCGATTATTACAGAGAAACAGCCTGCCGATATTTTTTCAGAAGGTTGTGCAATTGCTGGGGATAAAATTTATCAGTTGACCTATCAGAATAAAAAAGGTTTTGTTTACGATAAAAATACCTTAAAAAAAATATCGGAATTTCCTTTGCCTAATGAGTTTGGAGAAGGTTGGGGATTGACTTATGACGGAAAAAATCTTATTGCAGATGACGGTTCAAATAATCTGTATTTTTTGGATGTTAATGATCCTTCGAAAGTCGTGAAAACCGTTCCAGTTGGTGGATATAAAGATATTTACAACCAAATCAATGAATTGGAATATCACAATGGATTTATCTACGCAAATGTTTGGCATCAGCCGATTATTTTAAAAATAAATCCTGCAACCGGAGAAACAGTTGGTAAATTTGACTTTACGGAAATTACTCAAGAAAATGCACAAAACGATAGTGAACGTGTTTTAAACGGTATCGCTTTTAAAGGTGATAATATGCTGATTACAGGTAAAAAATGGTCTAAAATTTATGAAGTTGCGATTAAATAAGCAACAATTTCAATTTGAATAAAATAAAGTATGTAAATTGGTAGTGTCCACAAAATTTTATCTTAGAAAAAAGAACTTTTGAAATTATTAAACTTATTATTGATCTTTCTATTCTGTTCATTATCTGCACAGAAATCTATTCCTTTTGATACCTTAAAGTTGAAAGAAGCAAAAGATATGTTGGCAGACGATTATGGCAATCTTTACATCTACAAAAACAAGGATTTCAGTTTTACAAAGTATGATTCTTTAGGGAAACAGCTTGGAAAGCTTATGTTTACGGTTCCTTTTAAAGTTCAGAATGTTCAGAATCCGTTAAGTATTGCTTTCTTTTCAGAGAACGCTCAGGAAATGAAGTTTGTAGATCAAAATCTTAATGAAATCCAGAAAGTAGATTTTAAACAGAAATTCGGATTTATAAGAATGGCTTACGCAGAAGATCTTCAGCAATTATGGTTGTTGGATGATAGTATGAAGCGATTAATTCAATATAATTTCAGAAACGAAACAACGATAAATTCTTATCCTTTTGATGCAAGTTTTGATGACTTGATGGATTTGATGGTTTTTGAAAATAAGATTTACATTTTAACTAAAAAACAAATCAGAATCTACACTTTTAAATTTGAAAAACTCTTTGAAGCTCCGATTGAAAACGGAAAGCGTTTCAGAAGAGAAAACGAATTTATTTTAGTGATTACTAATAATTCGATTTTAAAATACATTCCGGAAAAAGAAATGGTGAAAATTTTTGAAGATCCCGATGCACAAATTGTGGATAAAAATACCCTTTCTTATTTTGAAATCAAAGCCAACAACCTTTATCTTTACAACCTCGAAAAAAGTAAAGAAACTAAGTTGCAAACAGAACCTGAACCGGAGAAAAAACCAACGGATCAGCCAGTAGGAAAAAGTGAAGAAAAATCTAAAGAAGGATCTTCGGAACAGCCTGCAGGAGAGAATTTAGAGAAACTGATCAATGAGATTTCCGAAGTACAGAAGTTTGGTATTTAGTGATAAAAGCGATTAAACAGTAAAACATTAAGGGAAATTATGCATATTGCAGTTACAGGGAATATTGGAGCAGGGAAAACTACATTAACAACCTTGCTTTCAAAGCATTACGGATGGGATGCGCAATTTGAAGATGTAGATCACAATCCTTATCTGGAGGATTTTTACGCAGATATGAGCAAATGGAGTTTTGCGTTACAAATTTATTTTTTGGGGAGCAGATTCCGCCAGGTGAAGGAGATCAGAGAAAGTGGGAAAAACATTATCCAGGATCGTACGATTTATGAAGATGCTCACATTTTTGCAGAAAACTTAAATGATATGAATCTTCTTTCGACCAGAGATTTTAATAATTATATTTCTGTTTTCGATTTGATGAAAAACTTTGTTTCAGCACCGGATTTATTGATTTATTTGAAATCTGATGTTCCTAATTTGGTTAAAAAGATTTACAAAAGAGGAAGAGAATATGAAGCTTCAATCAGCATCGAATATCTTTCAAAACTGAATCAGAAATACGAAAAATGGATCTCGAGTTATACAGAAGGTAAGCTTTTAATTATCGAAGTTGATAATCTTGATTTTGTTGAAAAACCGGAAGATTTCGGATTTATCCTTGAAAAGATAGAAGCAGAGTTGAACGGATTGTTTTAACATTTATTTATCATTAATTAAGAGTCCCGTAACTTGATTTGTTACTACATTTGATAGACTCAAGTTTAATTTTTTAAATACAAATAAAATGTTAGTTAAGGTTTTACATAATGGAAGTTGTTCAAAATCAAATGCTGTTTTAGAGTATTTGGATGAGAATGGAGTGCCGTTTGAGATCATCAATATGACTGAAGATCCACTAAGCATTTTGGAAATTAAAACGGTCTTGAAAAAGCTTAACCAAAGTGTTTTTCATATCATCCGTAAGACTGAAAAATTATATATGGATAATTTTGCCAATAAGAATTATTCTGAAGAAGAATGGATTAAAATCTTATCTGAAAATCCATCATTAATACAAAGACCGATCTTAATAAAAGGCTCTGTTGCGATGTTGGGAAGACCGATTGATAACGTAAAGTTTTTTATTGAAAAGTAGTTACATTAACATTAAAAATATAAACAAAAAGTCAGCATTATGCTGACTTTTTTACTTTTTAAAGAAGAATTACTCCTTCTACTTTTGCGACTTCTTTATAAATTTTAACCACCTGATCGGCATCTAAAACAAATGCGTTGATATTGCAGGCAGTGTATTTTCCATTTTTACTTTCGCGGTTTCCCAGTGTAAACTTGATCCCGTCAAAAACTCTGTAAATTTCAGTAAGTTTAGATTGATCAGTCGGGATTATGAATTTAAATAAATAATCTTCCGGAAAATCATGATGATCTTCCAGCTTTTCCTTTAGAGAATTATAAAACTCTTCAGGGTTTGCGTGTTGATTTCCTTGTAATATATCCATCTGCAAATTTTAATTTTATATATAAATATAGCGAAAATAATTCTATTTTCCAAGCGGTCCTAAAAGAGCCTTAGAGTTCTGGTGCTCGTAATCTTCAATGATATTGAATAATCCATTGACCATTTGTTCAGAAGCCAACTGACTCAAACCTCCCGAGCTTACCGTACTTTTATTTCCTCCAAGCAGACTTCCTAATAAATTATTTCCTGATAAAGCTGTATTTATTGTTTTAACGATACCATATTGATTCAATTGTTCGTCAACTTTAGGCATAATCGCTGCCACCAATTGTTGCTGAGTTTTTTCTTTCAATATCTGCGTTGCCGTAGTTCCCTGAATAATTCTTGTAACATCCTGCGCACTTAGGCTATTCACAGCTCCTTCTAAAATAGGTCTTGAAACATTTACTGTATATGAAGCCGCCTGAGCAATATAATCTTTTTCTTTGGCAACCAATGACGGAGCAATTTTTTCTAATGTTGAATTAATATCTCTCAACTCTTTTGGTAATGCTTTGTCTACCAGATTGTTCTGCAAAAAGGCATCTTTGTTACCATAAATTCCCATTCCTTTATTAATACCGTTTAATAAAAGCTTTTTAATGACAGAAAGCCCTAAATCGGTGGTTGCTAAAGTAGTGCAAGACTGCATGGTTGTATTGATAACTGCACCAGTACCAATGATTAAAGCAGCTGCAATGATATATTTTTTCATTTATTTTTTATTAATCTATAATATTCTCAAATTCTGAGCCAAATTTAGCTAGTATTCTCTGTTTAACAAAATTTTAAATTTAACTACACAAATTGGGGCGTTTTTTATGATAAGCTATTGGTAAATCGATTGCATTTTTTTTCTTAATATGAGATTATATTTAATGAAATAGTATTGAATCCTAATATTACTTATTCTTAATATTGATTTGTTGTTAATTTTCAGAATTTTTAAGAAATATTAACTATGTAACATATATTTTTATAATTTTGGCTAATGTCTTTTTTTGAGAAATACGAAACGGCTCAAACAAAGATGGTAAAAAGACCGTAAATCTTTTTATAAATTATTGATTGTACAAATAAATTGAAACTATATGAAACAAAGTGATTTAAAGTATTCATGTCTCATTGCTGTTCTATACTTTGGTATGAATGTCAATGCGCAGACTACTCCCAAAAAAGATACTCTGAAAGAGCAGAAGATCGAGGAGGTAGTGATGATTGGATATGGATCTCAGAAAAAAGAAAATGTTACCGGAAGTATTGGTCTTGTTTCTGCAAAAGATTTAGCAGATAAACCGAATGCAAACCCACTAAACTCTGTGCAGGGAAAATTGGCTGGAGTAAATGTTGTGACATCAGGTACACCAGGTGGATCTCCTAGGGTGGATATTAGAGGGGTTGGATCTTTGTCTGGTAATACAGTTTTCATTGTTGATGGAATGTTAACGGAAGATATTTCTTTCCTTAATCCTCAGGATATCGAATCGATGAGTGTTTTGAAAGATCCTTCAAGTTTGGCAATTTTTGGAGCTAAAGCTGCAAATGGAGCTGTAATTATCAAAACTAAGAGTGGAAAAGGAAAACCTGTTTTTAATGTTAATTCCTATTTAGGTATTAAAAAGGTTACCAATATTCCTAAAATGGTAAATGCAGATCAATACGTTGAATTGTACAATGAAAAATTAATGAATGACAATGGTTCTTCTGCAGGATCTATCAGTAGAGCAGATTTCCCAGCTGATACTGATTGGTTCAAAGAAATTTTCCGTACGAGCATTATCAATTCAAATGATTTCTCTGCTTCAGGAAGTCTTGGGAAATTAAATTATTATGGTAGCGTTGGGTATCTACAGGATGAAGGTAATTTGGCTGCAGGGCAAGGAATTAATTCTGGAAGTGGTTTTAATAGATTCAATACAAAATTGAATTTAAGTTATAAAATTACAGATAACATTACAATTGGAGATAATTTCTCTTACTCAAAAACAAGAACTGACGTAGCAAATAATCCTTTGTTGAATGCACGTAACTCTCCACCATTATTTGACCCTATGAATTCTGCAACAGGAAGTTATCAGTTTTTCAACGGCTATTCTATTGCAAATCCGAGAGCACAATTAGATCTTTACAGATCACAGATAAGACAGGACAGAATGCTTAATAACGTTTTTATTGATATTAAGTTTTTAAAAGATTTTACTTTTAGAAGTAGTTATACAACTGATAACTATAGTCCAAGCCAGTACGAATATACACCTGCAATTACATATACACCAAATGCAACTCTTTCGAAACTTATTACAAGAAATGTTCGTAATAGGAACTATGTTTGGGACAACACTATTAATTGGAAAAAAGATTTCGGAAATCATAATTTAGAATTACTAGCCGGTTTTTCAAGAATTAGAGATTCTAGATCTGAAGATGTTTTCATTGCTAAAAACGTAGCTTATGATGGAACTAATGCTTCTTTAAACATTTTCAACGGTACTGATATATTTAATTATCAAGATACTGCAGCGGAAGTTCCTGATGGTAGACCTGCTGCTACACAAGATCAACAAAGAATTGAATCTTTCTTTGGAAGAATCAATTATGGTTATGCGGGTAAATATCTTTTAAATGCCTCTGTACGTAGAGATGCAAGTTCACAAATATCAACAGACAGATATAAAACTTTTCCTGCTGTAAGTATTGGTTGGGTGGTTTCAAAAGAAGGTTTTATGAGTGAGCAGAATGTTTTTGATTTGTTGAAATTGAGAGCAAGCTGGGGTAAATTAGGTAACCCGAGAGTTAAAAGAGATTATTCTCAGATTGTAACTAATATTGGTGGAGGTGCATATTATGGTAATACTGGATATCCAGCAGGAACAGTTGACAGAGTGATTGATCCGTCAATTGGTTGGGAAACAACAACGGGCTCTGATTTTGGTGTTGAGATGGCATTTTTAAATAATAAATTAAAAGTTGAGGGAGCTTATTATAACAAAGAATCAAAAGATGTAGTTTACGGAGTTAATCAAGCCACAATTTCCGGAGCTAGTAATCCGTATGATTATATCACTAATGCTTACTCTTTTAAAAATAAAGGTTTTGAAGTATCTGTAAATTATAATGCAAATCTTAGTGAAAGTGTTAAACTTGGAGTTTATGGAAACTTCACATCTCTGAAAAATGAGATCACAAACGTTTATCAAGATTCATTCTTAGAAACAGGAGCTAGTTTATTTGGTAATTCAATTGTAAGATTACAAGCCGGGCAAGCCGTTGGTTCTTACTATGGATACGAAGTTGCAGGCGTGTTCCAAACTGATGCTGAAGCGGCTGCATCCGGGCAGAACGGAGCAAAGGCAGGATGGTTCAAGTTTGCAGATCTTGATGGAAATGGAGTAATTGATACCAGAGATAAAACTTTCTTAGGTAGCCCTATCCCCAAAGGAACTTATGGATTTGGAATAAACTTGACCGTTCATTCAATTGATTTTGGAATAGATTTCCAAGGAGTTTTTGGTAATAAAATTTATAATTATAACCGTGAGCAACGTTATGGTAATGAAAGTTGGGATCTTGATATGTATAATAACAGATGGACGGGTGCGGGTACTTCCAACACCAATTCTATGATTACTTCTAACCAATCTATTATTTTACCAAGCAGCTTTTATGTAGAAGATGGCAGCTATTTTAGAATCAGAAATATTCAGGTAGGATATAATTTACCTTCATCATTAGCTCAATCTTTATCAGTTAAAAAACTGAGAATATATCTAAGTGCACAAAACCCATTAACAATTTTCAAATATAACGGATTCTCTCCTGAAATTATGAATTCTGATAGAGTACAAATGGGTATTGATAATAATATTTATCCAATTTCTGCTATTTATACAATGGGTATGAATTTAACATTTTAATTAAAAAGTCATGAAAAAAATATTTTTAACAATCTCAATACTTTCATTATTTGCTAGCTGTAATAATGATTTTGTTGATATTAAACCCGAAGGGATAGTAGTGGCAGAGGACTTCTATAAAACAGAAGCTGATGCTATGAAAGCTACGAATGCTATATACAGCTTCTTAAGAAGTTGGGAAAACTCTGGTTTCCCTGCACAATTTGTATTTGGAGTAACTGGAGATGACGTTGAAAAAGGATCAAATCCTGGTGATGCATCTTTTATCAATGCGTATAATAATTTTTCTTTTACAACAAGTGATGACGGAGTTAATGGATACTGGACTGGTCAATGGCAAGCCGTTCAAAGAACAAACCAGGTTATTACCAATGTTCCGAACATTGATATGGATACAGCTCTTAAAACAAGATTGGTTGCAGAAGCTAAAATGTTGAGAGCATATTTCTATTTTAATTTGGTAAGAATATATGGTGGCGTTCCTATTTTTGATGGGATACAAGCTGATTACATTAATAAACCAAGAAATACTGCTGCAGAGGTATATGCATTTATTGTAAAGGATTTAACTGAAGCATCTGCAATTTTACCGCAAACATATCCAGCAGGTCAGGAAGGAAGAGTTACAAAAGGTGGTGCTTTGGGATTACTCTCAAAAGTTTATCTTTATATGAAAGACTACCAAAAAGCTTATGACGTTTCAACTCAAGTAAAAGGGATGGGATATTCTTTAGATCCTAGTTTTAATCACTTATTTAGACCGGCAGGTGAATTTGGAACTGAGTCAGTTTTCGAAGTTAATTGTGGTTGTTCTCCAGAATTTGGTGGGAGTCAGTATGCAGAAGTTCAGGGTGTGAGAAATCAGTACGGATGGGGTTTCTTTACGCCAACTCTAGCATTAGAGAATGCATTTGAACCGGGTGATATCAGAAAACAATTTACCATTCTTAGAGAAGGTCAAACTACACCGGAAGGTGATCTTATCAAAAAAGGAGATCCGCAAGCAGGCAATACTTGGAATTATAAAACTTACGTTCCTTCATCACTTAACAATAATGCGTGCGGATATGGATCAATCCAAAACATAAGAATCTTGAGATTTGCAGACATTCTTTTAATCAATGCCGAGGCAGCAAACGAATTAGGAAATACTGCGGTTGCGATTACAGATATCAACTTAGTAAGAAACAGAGCTCAGCTTGCGAATACAACTGCAACTGGTCAGTCCACTCTTAGAACTGCAATTTGGCAAGAGAGAAGGGTTGAATTGGCAATGGAAAATGATAGATTTCCAGATTTAGTAAGAACAGGTCAAGCTGCTACTTTCCTTGGTCCATTAGGATTTCAAACTGGTAAAAATGAGTTATTTCCAATACCTTTAAGAGCAATTACAGATAGTAAAGGTATTTTAACGCAAAACCCTGGTTACTAAAAATAAATAAAACTTAGAGGAGAATGAAAGTTCTCCTCTTCTTTTAGGGATGATTTTAAAAATATATGAATTATGAAAAGGATAGTACTATCAATTGCTGTAGCATCATTATTTGCAGTTTCATGCAAGAACTCCCAAAATGTAAAACAAGGATCTACTCAAAAATCAGTAGTTAAAAATAATATCACAGACGAGCAGCTTATGGACAAGGTTCAGAAAGATGCTTTAAAATATTTCTGGGATTACGCAGAGCCGAACTCTATGTTGGGAAGAGAGCGCTATCATGAAGACAATATCTATCCGGATAATGATAAACATGTAGTCACTACAGGAGGATCAGGATTTGGATTAGCAACAATATTAGTCGGAGTTGAAAGAGGTTTTGTTCCAAGAAAAGAAGCGGTAAAAAGACTGACAACAATGATGGATTTCTTAGCAAAAGCAGACCGTCATAAAGGTGCCTGGTCGCACTGGATTAATGGAGAAACAGGAAAAACTGTGCCGTTTGGGAAGAAAGATAATGGCGGAGATCTGGTAGAAACAGCGTTTTTAACTTCAGGAATTTTAATGGTTCGTGAGTATTTCAAAAATGGAAATGCAGAAGAAAAAGCCTTAGCTCAAAAATGTGACGAACTTTGGAAAGGAATTCAATGGAACTGGTACACAAAAGGAGGCGAAAAAGTCCTTTATTGGCACTGGTCACCGGAATATCAATGGGAAATGAATTTCCCTCTTGAAGGCTATAACGAATGCTTGATCACATATATTTTAGCAGCATCATCACCCACTTATTCAATCGATGCTGAAACGTATTACAAAGGTTGGACAAGAAACGGAACCTACCTTTCAGACAAAGAAAAATACGGACTTCCAATGTACGTCAAACACAATGGAGCAGAGGAATACGGCGGGCCATTATTCTGGACGCAATATTCATACATCGGATTAGATCCAACCAATTTATCAGATAAATTAATTAAAAATTACTTTGATTTAAATAAAAATCAAGTCCTTATCGACTACAAATATTGTGTTGAAAACCCAAAAGGCTGGAAAGGCTACGGCGCTAATTATTGGGGATTAACGGCAGGTTATTCAAGAAATAAAGATGGAAGTGTTGGTTACGATGCACATTTCCCACAAAATGATCACGGCGTAATCACTCCAACCGCGGCGTTGAGCAGTTTTCCGTATTCACCAAAAGAATCAATGAACTTTTTGAGATTTATTTATACTCAAAAACCTGAATTTATCGGTTCTGCAGGGCCTTACGATGCAACTTCTATCAATTATGATAATTGGACGACACCAAGATATTTAGCGATCGATCAGGGAACAATTGCTCCGATGATTGAAAACTACAGAACAGGATTTTTATGGAAATTATTCATGAATGCTCCTGAAATCCAACAAGGATTGAAGAAATTAAGCTTCAAGTCTGAAAAATATAACATTAAATAATTATTTTTAGGAGCTTAATCCCGCTTTCCACTATATCTTTTTTATTACGGCCTCCGCTTCGCTCCGGCCGTAACAAAAAAGGATGCCGTTTCAATCGGGGCTAAATAATGCTTAACAAACCAAATCCTTGTCAAGGTTTTAAACCTTGACAAGGATTAAAAACAATCAATAGGAACGGGTTTTAACCCGTTTAAATAATAAAGAATTAATTAAATTGGCTTTAGCCAAAACTTAAAAATTCTCATAATGAAATTAAAGCTAAAACACCTCCCAATTTTACTTCTTCCATTTTCTCTAAGCCTAAACGCTCAGGAAATCAAAGGAGAATTAAACAAAGAAGTCAAAAGACAGGAAAAAATATCCTACATCCTCGATTTTCCACAAAAGGCAAAAGGAAATGTTCCTTTGATCGTATTTCTTCACGGTTCGGGAGAAAGAGGAACAAATCTGGAGATCGTAAAAGCGCACAGCCCGTTCACGTATAAAAACCTGATCAAGGAACCTGTTGCGATTTTAGCACCTCAATGTCCTGAAAATATGTGGTGGGATACGGAGACGATTTATAATTTAATTAAAGATATTCAGGCAAAATATAAGATTGATGCTTCTCGAATTTACCTTACCGGACTTTCAATGGGAGGTTGGGGAACGTTAAAACTGGCAATGGAGCATCCTGAAATGTTTGCTGCCGTAGTTTCAGTTTGCGCTCCAACGGATAGAATAATGGAAGCGAATATCGATCAATTCAAAGATTTAAACATGAAGATTTTTCATGGCGGAATGGACGACGTAGTTTTACCCGAAAACGCATTGAATTTTTACCAAAAACTACATCCCGTAAATCCAACCGCAGAATTAACAATTTTCCCTAATGACAATCATAATTCATGGGATTCAACCTATTCAAATCCCGCATTGTACGAATGGATGTTGTCAAAAAGAAAAGGAAAGTAATTTATTTCAATTTAATAATATTAGTAAATTTTAAAAGTCGCTATCAATTGCTGAGTGAAATCGCAGATTAGACGTAGTCAAACGCCCTTGCGAACAAAAATATCCACAACAATTGAAAAAAAACTTAGCGAACTTTGTGTTTAAAACAAAATTATTATTAAAAAAAGTAAAGCTTAAAATCTTTACTTAGTCAAACGTCCTTGCGCCTTAAAAACATAAAGTTTATAAAAAAATTGCGCCTTTGCGTTTGACCAACCAAAAATTAAAACAAAAAATAGAACTATAATTTATAACGAAGATAGATTTATGAAAAAGTTAATTGTAATCGCCACTTTAGCACTGGCACCTGTGTTTTCGGCGCAGGAAATGGTAAATAAGCCCGTTCAGTCTTATCAGACGGCTCAATATCAGGCTAAAAAGAAAGCTTTTGTAGATAATCTTTTGTCTAAAATGACATTAGACGAGAAAATAGGACAGCTGAATTTACCAAGTTCAGGTGACTTTACTACAGGTCTGGCTCAAAGTTCCGATATTGGGAAAAAAGTAGAGCAAGGTTTAGTTGGTGGACTATTCAACATAAAAGGAGCTGATAAAATTAAAGCAGTTCAAAAAGTAGCAGTGGAAAAAAGCCGTCTGAAAATTCCTTTGATTTTCGGAATGGACGTTATTCACGGTTACGAAACAACATTCCCAATTCCATTAGGTTTAGCGGCTTCTTGGGATATGAATTTGGTTCAGCAATCAGCAAGAATAGCAGCAAAAGAAGCAGCTTCCGACGGAATCAACTGGACGTTCTCGCCAATGGTTGACATTTCACGTGAGCCAAGATGGGGTAGAGTTTCCGAAGGTTCTGGTGAAGATCCGTATTTAGGAAGTGAGATCGCTAAAAATATGGTTTACGGTTATCAAGGAAAAGACTTGGCAAATGGAACGAATATTTTGGCTTGTGTAAAACATTTTGCGCTTTACGGAGCTGGTGAAGCGGGTAGAGATTACAATACGGTTGATATGAGCCATGTGAGAATGTTTAACGAATATTTCCCACCTTACAAAGCGGCTGTTGATGCGGGAGTAGCTTCTGTGATGGCTTCTTTCAATGAAGTTGACGGAGTTCCTGCAACAGGAAACAGATGGCTTCAGACTGAAGTGTTGAGAAATAAATGGAACTTCAAAGGTTTCGTAGTAACAGATTACACGGGAATCAACGAAATGGTTGACCACGGAATGGGAGATCTTCAACAGGTCTCTGCATTGGCTTTAAAAGCTGGGGTTGACATGGATATGGTTGGTGAAGGATTTTTAACAACGCTTAAAAAATCTTTAGCTGAAGGAAAAGTAACTCAGGCTGAAATCGATTTGGCAACAAAAAGAATTCTTGAATCAAAATACGACCTAGGCTTGTTTGATAATCCTTACAAACACGGAGACGCAAAATTAGCAGCGAAAGAGGTTTACAGCATGGAAAACCGTAACATTGCGAGAAATGCTGCAGCTCAGTCAATGGTTTTAATGAAAAACGACAATCAGGTTCTTCCTTTGAAAAAATCAGGAACTGTTGCGGTGATCGGCCCATTGGTTAATAATTCTTTAAACATGGCCGGAACTTGGAGTGTTGCTGCTCAACATGACAAAGCGGTTAATTTAATGCAAGGTCTTCAGGCGAACTTTGGAAAAGAAGTGAAATTCGTTTCTGCAAAAGGAGCCAATATCGATTATGATGCGAAATTAGAAGATATCTACGCAGCTCACGGTAAAAAAACCGACAGAGACAGCCGTTCAAAAGAAGTTTTATTAAAAGAAGCGGTTGACGTTGCAAGTAAAGCAGATGTTATTGTTTTGGCAATCGGAGAATCTGCTGAAATGAGTGGAGAATCTTCTTCAAGAACTGAAATTACGATTCCTCAGTCTCAGGTTGATTTATTAAATGAATTAAAAAAGACAGGAAAACCAATCGCAATGGTACTTTTCACAGGTCGTCCGTTAGCTTTGACGAATGTAAAAGATACTCCTGATGCAATTCTTAATGTTTGGTTCGCAGGTTCAGAAGCTGGAAATGCAATTTCTGACGTCCTTTTCGGAAAAGTAAATCCTTCCGGAAAATTGCCGATGACTTTCCCAAGAAGTTTAGGACAGGTTCCAATTTATTACAATGCTAAAAATACGGGTCGCCCATTAGACCAAAAATTAGTTGATAAATGTGAATACCAGAGATTCCGTTCAAACTATATGGATGAGTGTAATACACCGTTATATCCGTTTGGTTACGGGTTGAGTTATACGAAATTCAATTATTCTGATGTTACGGTTTCTAATGCCAATCCAAAAGGAAATCAGACGGTTCAGGCTTCTGTAACTGTTACGAATTCTGGAAATTATGATGGAGCTGAGGTTGTTCAGTTATACATCAGAGATATGGTTGGAAGCATTACAAGACCTGTAAAAGAGTTAAAAGGTTTCCAAAAAGTGATGCTGAAAAAAGGAGAATCTAAGAAAATTACTTTCGATATCACTCCTGAAAGCTTGAAATTCTACAATGGAGATTTAAAATTCGATTGGGAATCCGGAGATTTCGACATTATGATCGGAACTAATTCTGAGGATGTAAAACATTCAAAAATTAATTGGACAAAATAATATTTCTAAGCCACTCAAAATGAGTGGCTTTTTTTGTATCTTAGAATTTAAATTAACTAATACCATATTTTGGCACACTTTTTACCAAATTGAAAACAATTAAAATTAAAATATGAAAAAAACAGTTTTATTAGGTGCGATGTTCCTTGGTTCATTAGTTTTCGCACAGAAAGTTGGCGGAGACAGAGATGTTCACGGATGTATCGGTTCTGCAGGATATACTTATTCGCAAATTAAGAATGATTGTGTAAGAGTTTTCGAACAGAAAATTAAACTGAACGAAGTAAGCACAGATAAAAGTTATTCTACAAGAACGGCGGTTATTTTCAGTAAAAACATGCAAAAAGCTGAGATTTTTATTCCGGATGGAAGTGCAAAAAGCATAATTCTTGACAGACAAGGAAAAGGCAAACTTTGGAAAAGTGGAAAACAGATTAAAGAGAGCTACGTTTTAGTCCCTTACAAAAAGACGGGTTATCAAATTAAAAAAGATGATATAGTAATCTATCAATAAAAAACAAAAACAGGAAATCAATTTTGACTTCCTGTTTTTTTTATTCTAAAATTTAAATATAAAATTTATCCTGCAACAGCAACTTCCTCAGCATAAACAACACCTTCATAGCAAGCATTGTAAATTGCTTTCAATTCATCCAATGAAGGAACTCTTGGATTAAATCCTGTACAAGGATCAACCAAAGCATTGTTGGCGATATAATCTAGGTTTTTATCCCAATCTTCTCTCGAAATTCCAAATTCTTTGATGGCTGATTGATTATTAATCTCAGAACGAAGACTTTCAATAGCCTGTGCCAATTCTTCAGTTGTTTCTTTACCAATAACTTTTGCCAAATCAGGATAACGTTCAGTCGCCTGAGCATTAAAACGAATCACATTAGGTAAGAAAATCGCGTTCGAAGCACCGTGAGGAATTCCATACAAAGCACCAACTTGGTGAGACAGAGAGTGAACAATTCCTAACCAGGCATTGTTAAACGCCAAACCTCCCATAAAAGAAGCATCATGCATATTTTGACGAGCTTTGATGTTGTTTGGATTTTCTACAACTTCCTTCAAATTATCAAAAACCAGTTCCAATCCTCCTTTAGAAAGAGCATCAGCGATATTATTTTCTATATTTGAAACGTAAGCTTCTACACAATGCGTTAAAACATCAAGACCAGTATTAGCCGTAACGTGAGCCGGCATTGAAGCACAGATTTCACCGTCAATAATAGCAATATCCGGCGTTAGTTCGTAAGAAACAATTGGGTATTTTACGCCTTTTTCACGGTCTGTAATTACCGCCAAACCTGTAGTTTCAGTTCCTGTTCCACTTGTTGAAGGGATTGCAATAAATTTAGCTTTATTTCTTAAAACCGGTACTGTGAAAGGTTTGATCATCGCCTCGAAATCAGCATCAGGATATTCATAAAATACCCACATGATTTTTGCTGCATCAATCGCAGAACAACCTCCTAAACCAATAATCCAGTCTGGTTGAAAATTCTGAATTACTTCAGCGCCTTTCATACAAGTTGCAGATGATGGATCTTCTTCCACACCTTCGAAAATTTGGGTTTCGATTCCTGCTTCGGTAAGATAAGCAATTGCTTTATCCAACGTTCCGCTTTTTCTCATCGAGCTTCCACCCGTTACAATTACCGCTTTTTTACCGTTGATATTTTTTAATTCGTCAAGACTTCCCGCACCGTGGAAAACTTCTCCTGCAATAAATAATTTACTCATTTTTTCTTCTTTAATTAATGAAGCAAAATTAAAAACGGCAGAAGCAACAATGTTATACAAATAAGACTATCCGATATACATTTGCGCCAACTCTTGTTGAAGTTCTGTTGGAGTTTCCTTTAATTTAGCTTTGACGAATTTATTAAGAGCCGATGGTGAATTAAATCCCAAATCAAAAGCAATTTCTTTATGGCTAAGGTCTGAAAATAGAAGTTGACGTTTAATTTCTATAAGAATCCGATTGTGAATCGCCTGAATCGCCGTTTCTCCACAATGTTTTTTAGTAATTGAGTTTAATTTTTTCGGAGTAATGGCCAATTCTTCTGCGTAATATTGAACGGTACGCTGCTCTTTATAATGTTCATTCAATAATTTTTTGAATCGAACATAAATAGGTTTGTCAGCAGTTTCTTTATGCAAAATAGGATGAAGCCCGTGAATAGATTCTATTAATCCCAACAGAAAAATTTTAATGTGAAAACGTGCCTGTTCCTTTTTTATAAGACTCGGTTTTTGGTAAATTCCCTTGATGATTTCAATGGCATGTAAGCTTTGTTCAAAATCTTCGGGAGAAAGAATAGTGCAGTTCAGTTGCGTAGAAAGATTGACATTATAAGTACTCAATTCATTCTTTAGAATATCGGAACAAAATAATATCTCTTCAAACAGAATAATTTTCCCTTTAAGATCATCACTCGGTTCAGAAACAAAATGAACCTGTTCAGGAAAAACCACGGAAATTTTCCCTGACTTCAGAGAATGTATTTTATCCTCAATTTGAATCTGCAGACTACCATTTTCGATAACAATAATGAAAAAATGATCTTTTTTGTGAGGTTTTAAATAGTTTCTCAGATTTTCTGTCGTTAAATCAAAAGCCCGAAAAGACAGATTTTTATCCTCTTCTTTTTGTATGTTTTTTTTAATCTCCAGTTTCATTAAGCCTCCCATACTATTGTTATTTTTAAACGAAAAGGCAAATGTAGAGTAAAATAGTATTTATTTCCAAGATTTTGCTACCTCTAAAATTTTAAAATTTTATTAAAAAATCTGTGCAAATCCGTGTAAACCTGCGGTCAAAAAATAGGAAATACACACTTCACCCTATTGAAATAAAAGTAAAAGATCAATTAATCTTAATCAAAACCTAAAACCACCTCCACAATTTTTCTCTCTCAACGAAAATCCGTATTTTTGTGCATCTAAAAGTAAAAGAAGAATGAATTCCTACAAAAATCCATTGGAAGAGCGCTACTCCAGTGAAGAAATGTTATTTAATTTCTCACATAACAACAAATTCCGTACTTGGAGACAGCTTTGGATCGCTCTTGCAGAGATCGAAAAAGACCTGGGTCTTGAAATTTCTGACGAGCAGATCGCTGAGTTGAAAGCCAATGCTGAAAACATCGATTACGATAAAGCAGCAGAGTATGAGAAAAAATTCCGCCATGATGTTATGGCTCACGTTCACGCATATGGTGATGTGGCGCCTTCAGCAAAAGGAATTATACATTTGGGAGCTACTTCGGCTTTTGTAGGAGATAATACGGACTTAATTCAAATCCGTGACGGACTATTAATTTTAAAGAAAAAATTAGTAAACGTTATGAAAAACCTTGCGGATTTTTCTATTCAATATAAAGATCTTCCAACGTTAGGATTCACGCATTTTCAACCGGCTCAGTTAACGACTGTTGGAAAAAGAGCGACACTTTGGTTACAGAGTTTGGTTCTTGACATTGAAGAACTTGATTTCTTCTTAGAAACATTACGTTTCAGAGGAGTTAAAGGAACTACAGGAACGGCTGCAAGTTTCTTAGAGCTTTTCAACGGTGATTATTCTAAAGTTAAACATTTAGATAAAGAACTTTCAAAAAGATTCGGTTTCGATAAAGTATTTGGTGTTTCTGGTCAGACTTATGACAGAAAGATTGATGCTAAAGTAGTGGCGTTATTAGGAAACATCGCTCAGTCGGCTCACAAATTCTCAAACGATTTACGTCTTCTTCAAAATCTTAAAGAAATTGAAGAACCATTCGAGAAAAACCAAATCGGTTCATCAGCAATGGCTTACAAACGTAATCCAATGAGAAGCGAAAGAATCGGAGCGCTAGCAAAATATGTAATGTCTTTAACGACAAGTTCTGCAATGGTAGCTTCAACACAGTGGTTTGAAAGAACTTTGGATGATTCTGCTAACAAGAGATTAACTATTCCTCAGGCATTTTTAGCTGTTGATGCGATTCTATTAATTTGGAATAATATTATGAACGGAATCGTTGTTTATCCAAACAGAATCAACAAACATATTGAGGAGGAACTTCCTTTCATGGCGACAGAATACATCATCATGGAAGAGGTGAAAGCTGGTGGTGACCGTCAGGAAATCCACGAAGTGATCAGAGTTCACTCAATGGAAGCTTCTAAAAAGGTGAAAGAAGAAGGTAAAGAAAATGATCTGATCGAGAGAATCTTAAATGATGATTCATTAAAATTAGATAAAACAAAATTAAAAGAAGTTTTAGATCCTAAAAACTTTATCGGCTTTGCTCCGATTCAGACGGAAGAATTCATCAACAATGAAGTTCAACCGATTCTGGACGCAAACAAAGATCTGATAGGTTTGGAGGCTGACCTTAAAGTATAAAACCATATGCAGTCTTTTCGGCTGCATATTTTATTTTTAACCAAAATATGAAGAAGTTACTTTTAATCATTTCATTGATCCCAATGATTTCCTTTTCTCAGAAAAAGGATGTTTTAAAGTATTTTATATCTAAAGATTCTTTGGTTGGAGTAAAAAATCAAAACGGTAAAATTATAGTTCCTGCGCAGTTCAGAATTTTTTCAAATATTGAAAATGGTGAATTAGTTGAAGGAGAAACCATCCATTTTGACGGTTCTAAAAAAGGAGAGGAAAGGGAGAAAAATGCTTGGGGATATGTCTATGACCGAAAAGGAAATTTCCTGTACCAACCTTTTCTATATGATAACGGAGCAGATTATTTCGAAGAAGGAGTAAGAAGGTTCGTTAAAAATGGAAAAGTTGGTTTTGCAGATAGAAATGGTAAAATAGTAATTGACCCAATTCATGATTTTGTATCACAGTTTAATTTTGGTTATGCTTCGTTTTGTGACGGATGCGACTGGGAAAAAACAGACGACGAACACAAAGCTATTGTTGGCGGAACTTGGGGAATGATGAATTTTAAAGGTGAAATCATTCAACCCATTTCAAAATCCGATAATGCTGTAGAAATTAACGAAAAATATTATCCATACCCATTCAAATACAATGAAAAAGAGAAGAACATTCTTCAGTTTTTCGAAAAATATAGTAAACAGCTTTCCAATATTTATTATGTGAATTACTATAATAAGTTATCTGAAAATGAAAAGAAATTATTCTTTGAGATCGTTGAAAGACCAAAAAAGAATTTCCCATACTTTCAGATTAATACTTATGATAACGGAAAGATGAATTCAGGATCATCACGGTTTAATTTCAGAGTTTCAGAAGACGGTAAAAATTTTTACGCTTCAGATTATGACGTTGAAAAAATTCCTTTTGAAAAATGGTTGAAAAAAGAAATGAAAGAAGCCGAAGAATTTCAAAAAGAACATCCCGATAATCCGAACAAATTAAGTAAATAGACCCAATAACAAGAAAATTTCAGAATTATTAATTTTTTAAATTGATTATTTAAAGATAATGCTACAGAATCAAAATCATCAACAATTAATGACCGATTTAAAAGAACTGGTTGCCCAGACGAGAAGTCAGGTAGCTGTTCAGGTAAATTCGGCAATGGTGGTTTTATATTGGAAAGTAGGACAAAGAATAAATGAAGATATCTTAGGAAATAAAAGAGCAGAATATGGTAAAGAGGTAATTTCACAAATCTCTCACCAGCTTACTTTTGAATTTGGAAGTTCTTTTTCAGAAAAAAATATCCGAAAAATGATGCAGTTTGCTTCTGTTTTTGGAAATTTTGAAATTGTCGCATCAGCGATGCGACAATTATCGTGGACCCATTTCTTGTTACTTATTCCTATTTCTGAAGATACTAAAAGAGATTTTTATATTGAAGTTTGTAAGATTGAAAACTGGAGTGTAAGAACTTTGAGAGAAAAGATTAACTCTTTACTTTTTGAGCGAACTGCGATAAGTAAAAAGCCGGAAGAAGTAATTAATAAGGAACTGAAAAATTGGTCTGAGAATAATATTTTAAATCCAGATCTGATTTTTAAAGATCCTTATTTCCTGGATTTTTTGGAATTGAAAGATACATTTTCTGAAAAGGATTTGGAGGAAGCAATAATTGTTGAGCTTCAAAAATTTATTTCTGAATTAGGAAATGATTTTGCATTTCTCTCAAGACAAAAAAGGATTACAATAGATAATAGAGATTACTATTTAGATTTACTTTTCTATCATAGAAAATTAAAATCTTTAGTAGTTATCGAGTTGAAATTGGGAGAATTTGAAGCTGCACATAAAGGTCAAATGGAGCTTTATCTTTCATATCTTAATGCATATGAAAAAGTAGAAGGCGAAAACCCGCCGATTGGTTTAATTCTTTGTTCCGGAAAAAATTCCGAACATATCGAGCTAATGAATCTGGAAGCAGATAACATAAAAGTTGCAGAATATTTTCTTGTATTACCTTCAAAAAAGATTTTACTTGAAAAGTTCCACCGTTCGATAGAGATCGCAAGGAATAAATTTGAAAATAAAAATAAGTCTAATAATATTTAAATATCTGGCATCTAATGTCTAATAACAAAAGAATTTTCGTAGAAAAAAGAGGAATTTTCGATGTAGAAAGTCCAAAAATTTTTGATGAAGTAAAAGCGGTTGTTCCGTCGATCAAAAATGTGAAAGTGTACAATGTGTACGATATTTTCAATTTGAACGATGGTGAATTCGAAAAGGTTGTCAACAGCACTTTCGTAGACCCTGTTACTGATATTTTGCATGAAGAAAATCCTGCAGAAGGAATCCATTTTGCGATGGAATTTTTGCCAGGACAGTATGATCAGCGTGCGGATTCTGCTCAACAATGTATTGCTTTACTGACTGAAAATGAGAAGTCTAAAGTGAGAAGCGGAAAATTAATCGAGTTTGAAGGTGCTTCTGAAGCTGATTTAGCTAAAATCAAAGATCTTTTGATCAATAAAGTAGAATCTCAGCAAAAAGATTTATCAGTTTTTGATTTTCCTGCGGATGAAATTCCGTCAAAGGTTTTAATTCACGAAGGTTTCATTAATTTTGATGATGCTCAACTTGAAAACTTCTTTAATAATCACGGTTTTGCATTAGGATTAGATGATTTAAAATTCATTCAGGATTATTTTAGAACTGAACAGAGAAATCCTACGGAAACTGAACTTAAAGTTTTAGATACATACTGGAGTGATCACTGTCGTCACACAACGTTTGAAACAGAATTGTCAAATATTGAGTTTGAAGGACAGTTTAAGCATACATTGGAAACTATTTTCAATGATTATATCGAAAAAAGAAAATTCTTAGGTCGTGAATTGAAACCAATCTCTTTAATGGATCTGGCAACAGTTTGCGGAAGATATTTCCATAAAACAGGTGATTTGGAGAACTTGGTGGTTTCTGACGAGATCAACGCTTGTACAATCCAAATCGAAGCTGAATACGATGGTAAAAAAGAACCTTGGTATTTATTATTCAAAAATGAAACCCACAATCACCCAACAGAAATTGAACCTTTCGGAGGTGCTTCAACGTGTTTAGGGGGTGCGATCAGAGATCCTTTGTCCGGACGTTCTTACGTTTTCCAGGCGATGAGATTGACGGGTGCTGCTGATGTTTTGGAACCTGTTGACAAAACTTTACTGGGTAAATTACCTCAAAAAACAATCACAAAACAGGCTGCGAACGGATATTCTTCTTATGGTAACCAAATTGGTTTGGCGACTACAATGGTTTCCGAAATCTACGATGAAGGCTACAAAGCAAAAAGAATGGAAGTTGGTTTCGTTGCCGGCGCCGTTCCTGTGGATTGGGTAAGACGTGAAAAGCCTGAAGCTGGCGACTCTATCATTATTTTGGGTGGTGCAACTGGTCGTGACGGTGTTGGTGGAGCAAGCGGAAGTTCGAAAGAACAGGACGAAACTTCTATTCACACGATGAGTTCTGAAGTCCAGAAAGGAAATGCTGTTGAAGAGCGTAAAATCCAGAGGTTATTCAGAAATCCTGAAGTGACGAGACTGATTAAAAAATCGAATGACTTCGGAGCGGGAGGTGTTTCTGTTGCTATCGGTGAAATCGCTGATTCTTTGGAAGTTAATCTTGATGTTTTGCCTTTAAAATATGAGGGTTTGAACGGAACTGAGCTTGCTATTTCTGAATCTCAGGAAAGAATGGCGGTTGTGGTTGAACCGAAAGATAAAGAACAGTTTATTAAATTCTGTGAAGCTGAAAATATTGTGGCTGTAGAAGTTGCGAAAGTGACAGATTCAGGAAGAATGCAGATGTTCTGGAAAGGTGATAAGATTGTTGACCTATCAAGAGAATTCCTTGATACAAACGGTTGTTCTAAAAGCCAAGAAGTTAAGATTATGCATCTTAACGAAGTAAAAGAAGAAGCACAGACTTTTAACGAAGAGAATTTCTTGAAAATATTAAGCGATAAAAATGTTGCTTCTCAAAAAGGTTTACTTGAAATGTTTGATTCTTCTATTGGTGCAACTACGGTTGCGATGCCTTTAGGTGGAAAATATCAGCAGACTTTGATGGAAGGAAGCGTTCAGACGTTACCGGTCATCGGAGCAAAAAATATTGAAACGGTTTCTTTGGCAAGTTGGGGATTTGATGCAGAGATTTCTAAACAGAATTCTTTGTTAGGATCTTCTTACGCAGTTGTAGAAAGTGTGGCAAAAATCGTTGCAATGGGCGGCGATTATAAAAATATCAGATTCAGTTTTCAGGAATATTTTGAAAAATTAGGTCAGAACCCTGAAAAATGGGGTAAACCTTTGGCTTCACTTTTGGGAGCTTATGATGCTCAAATCAATTTCGGCCTGGCTGCAATCGGAGGTAAAGATTCAATGAGTGGAACGTATCAGGATCTGAATGTTCCGCCAACGTTGATTTCTTTCGCTTGTGCGAACGGAGAAAAGAAAAATATTATCTCTCCTGAATTTAAAGGTGAAGGAAATAAAGTTTATTTCTTCAATCATATCGCTCAGGAAAACGGACTTCCGAATTATGATGCTTTAAAAGCTGTTTTTGAATTTATTTTCGAAAATATCAAGGCTGGAAAAATCGTTTCTGTAAAAACGATTAAAGAAGGTGGAGTTGCGGTTGCTTTAGCAAAAATGAGCTTCGGAAACAGATTAGGTGCTGAAATTACAGTTGATGAAAATGCTTTATTAGCGAAAAATATTGGTAGCTTAATCATCGAATCTAAAGAAGAATTAAGTTCTGTAAATCTTCAATTAATCGGAAAAGTTGTTGCAGACGAAGTATTAACAATCAACAATCAACCAATTGCAATCAACAAACTTTTGGCTGCAAATACAAACACGTTTGAAAATCTTTTCCCAACGGTTGAAAAAGAAAAATTGACGGTTGAAATTGATGAGAAACTAAACTCAATCAACCCAAGAAATATCATTATTAAAAAACACGGAATCGCTCAGCCTAAAGTATTCGCACCAGTTTTCCCGGGAACAAACTGTGAGTACGATACGTTGAACGCTTTCGCAAAAGAAGGTGCTGTCATCAGCAGTTTACCTTTAATTAATATCAATCACCAGTTATTGGATGAAAGTATTGATGCTTGGGTAGAAGAAATCAAAACTTCTCAGATTTTAGCGTTCTCAGGAGGTTTCTCTGCGGGTGACGAGCCGGATGGTTCTGCAAAATTCATTGTAAACGTTTTGAAAAACGAAAAGATGAGAAATGCAGTTCATGAATTGTTAGACAGAGACGGAATGATTATCGGAATCTGCAATGGTTTCCAGGCGTTGGTTAAATCTGGATTGTTACCTTACGGAAGAATCAAAGATTTAGACGAAAATTCTCCGACGTTGGCTCACAATGCGATCAGAAGACACATTTCTCAGATGGTTAATGTGAAGGTTTTAAACGATGAATCGCCTTGGTTGAAAGGAATGAAAGGACAAGTGTTCACGATTCCGATTTCTCATGGTGAAGGTCGTTTTATGGCTTCGGAAGAAGAAATTCAGAAGTTGTACGAAAACGGACAAATTGCAACGCAATACCTAGATTTAGATGGAAACATTGCGCACGGAATGCCGTTCAATCCAAATAATTCATTGTTCGGAATTGAAGGGATTACCAGTCCATGCGGTAAGATTTACGGTAGAATGGGACACCCTGAACGTTTTGCAGAAGGGTTGATGAAAAACATTCCAACCGCGAATTATCACAATATATTTAAAAATGGAGTTGAGTACTTCAAATAACAATAAAAAGAAAATGACTGTCATCAATGGCAGTCATTTTTCAAATTTGGAAGGCTTTTACGAGGAAGTCTCAAAAGTCTTGACGAAAGATATAAATTGGAAAGTCGGTACGTTGGACGGTTTCAATGATATTCTGTACGGAGGTTTTGGAGTTTTTGAAAATTATGATGAAGTCGAAATCATTTGGGAAGAGTCTCAGAAATCAAAAGAAGATTTAGGATTTGAACTGACGAAAGAATTTTACGAAAATAAAATCAAACAGGGAAAACCTTTTAATGTAGAATTAATTCAAGATAAATTAAATGAATTGATTGATGGAAAAGGGCAAACTTTATTTGAGATTTTAATTGAAATTATAGAAGAGCATAAAAATATTACGTTAATTTTGGATTGATGATTAATTATAAATGATCAGTGATAAATTATAAATGATACTAAAAGTAAAATGAAGAAAATGATATACGGACTATTCTTCGGCGACAGCATCACCTACGGAGAATATGATGGAGTTTTTGGAGGTTGGGTAGATATTCTGAAAAGATATGCTTTACAAAGATACAATGAAGGCAGAACCAACGAACTTATCCTTTTTAATCTCGGAATAGGTGGCGAAACAACGGAAGGTCTTGTCAAAAGAATTCCACATGAAATGGCGGCGAGAAATTCAGCTGAAGGAAATATTATTTTCATCGGTTATGGAGCAAACGATTTAGCTATGAAAAATGGAACTCAGATGGTAAATCCTGAGCATTTCAAAACTAATATTTTAACAGCAATTCACGAAGCAAAAAAATATTCACAAGATATTTATTTAGTAAGTATTCTTCCGTTTTCTAAAAAAGTGGACGGAGTAGTGGTCACTTCTGGAAAGCTAAGAACGAATGACGAAGTTATTATTTACAATCAGATTCTTAAAGATATTGCCATTGAAAACTCATTAAATTATATTGATTTTTATTCAGCTTTTTTACAGGATAAAGAAGTTTTACTTTCCACAGACGGCGTTCATCCAAACGAAAAAGGGTACGGAATGATGGCTGAAATTGCTATTCCAATTATTGAAAAGTATTTAGAATTTTAAACATAAATAATCACTAATTTTTTCACAAATAGCACAATCATCTGTGTAAATCTGTGCAATCTGTGGGAAATTATTTGTCGAGATTGCTTCGTCACTTCGTTTCTCGCAATGACAGAATTAATTAAAAATATACTTCCAATACACCAAAACTCCCACAACAACCGACAAAATTGCCATCAAAATTACCGCTCCTGCAGAAATATCTTTAATAAAACCAATTCTTTTATCGAATTCCAGTTGCATAAAATCACATATTTTTTCAATCGCAGTATTAAAAATTTCAGCACTTAAAACTCCGAAAGAAACAATGAGAATTAAGATCGTATCAATATTGGAAAGTTGGAAATAGAAAATTAATATAATGTTAATAAAGAAAGCTAAAACCTCCAATTGAAAGTTTCTTTCCGATTTCAGCATTAAAAAAACACCTCGAAAAGCATTCAATAAACTCTTATAGACAGGTGGTTTTCGCATAATGAAAATATTATTCACAAATATAATTAATTGCTTCAAGAAAATGCTTATCTTTAGTCCTTTATGATATTTTATCACAAAAAATTAAAGTAGAGGAGACTCAATAATCTTTTGATGGTTGTTAATAACTCTCAGGATTATATTTTTCAATCTATTTTCTATTTATTATATTTGTAAAAATTTATTTTTAAATCTATGAAATTTATTATTTCAAGTGGAGAACTGCAGAAGGCTTTGCAAACTGTAAGTGGCGTAATATCAAGCTCTCAATCGAGACCTATTTTAGAAAACTATCTTTTTGAGTTAAACGAAAATAATGTTACCATTACAGCATCTGATGGCGAAACAACTCTTGTCACTTCTTTGGAAGTGAAGTCTGATGATTCGGGGAAGTTTGCTGTTCCTGCTAAAATTTTTCAGGATTTTATCAAGACCTATGGCGAACAGCCTTTAACATTTTCTGTAAAAGATAATGATGAGGGAACGGGAAGTCAGCTTGAGATTTTAGATGAAAAAGATAATTTCGCGGTAGCTTTGGACAATGCGGATGACTATCCGGAATTGCCGGAATTTGATGCTGCTCAAAGCGTAACAATGTCTGCTGGAGTTTTATCTGAAGCTCTTACAAACACACTTTTTGCTACAAGTAACGACTCTCTTCGTCCTGTAATGACGGGAGTTCTTTTCCAGTTTGGAGAAAATGAAACAAACTTTGTTTCTACAGATTCTCACAGATTGGTTGTGTACAAAAGAATGGACTTAATGAATGCCGAGCCAATGGAATTCATTATGCCTAAAAAACCTTTGAATATTTTCAAAAATATCTTGGCAAGTTCAAATGAAGACGTAACGATCGAATTCAACGAGAACATGGCTAAGTTTACTTTTGGTAAACATATCTGGATCTGTAGACTGATCGATGGAAAATATCCTAATTATACAGCGGTAATTCCTAAAGAAAACCCGAACGTATTGACGATCAACAGAAACCTTTTATTAGGAGCAATCAAGAGAGCATCTATCATGTCAAATAAATCTACCAATCAGGTTAGATTTAAATTGTCGGCAAACATTCTTCACCTTCATGCAGAAGATACGGAATACGCAAACAAGGCAGATATGCAGATTCCTTGCGACTATAATGGGGAAGATATCAACATCGGGTTTAGCTCTAAGTTTTTAACTGAAATGTTGACAATTCTTGGTTCAGACGATATCACAATGAAAATGTCTCAGCCAAACAGACCGGGAATTATCGAACCTCTTGATGGTCTAGAAGAAAACGAAAATATCTTAATGTTATCAATGCCTGTAATCGGTTTGTAATATTAATTTAGATAAATATGTAAAGAGGTTTTGATTTTTCAGAACCTCTTTTCTTTTTTGGGAGCTTAATCCCGCTTTTCACTATATCTTTTTGGTTACGGGCTCCGCTTCGCTCCGCCCGCAACCAAAAAGGATGCCGTTGCAATCGGGGCTAGGGATGCGGTCTGTTACTTAAATATTGGCAAATATTCACGAAGTTTGTCATGCTGGAAGCATCTAAATGTAGTATTAGAAAAGATTCTGGAAATATTCATGTCTGGATGCTTTCAGCTTGACAAACTTAACGGAACAATTCAGCAGATGTTTCTTGACGTAGATCTGTGTAAATTTGTGAAAATCTGTGGTCAATCAATAGTAATTAAGATTAAAAATAAAATCTGCAAAATCTACGATTGTAAGGAAAATCATAGAGAGAAAATTAACCTCTTAAAGTATCTTATAAATTTCGGTATTTCTTAAAAAAACACGACATTTGTAACTCGAAAAATTCAAATAAAATTTTCAAAATTTAATAAATGAAGATATCAAATAACTGGCTGAAAGATTATATAAAAACGGAATTAAAACCTGAAAGAATTGGTGAATTCCTTACTGATATCGGTCTTGAGGTTGAAGGGATAGATAAATTTGAAAGTATCAAAGGAAGCTTGGAAGGGACCATCGTGGGTAAAGTTTTAACTTGCGAGAAACACCCTAATGCAGATAAATTGAATAAAACAACAGTAGATGTAGGAAACGGAAAGGTGTTAAACATCGTTTGCGGTGCTCCGAATGTTGCGGCTGGACAAACTGTTCCTGTTGCTGTTGTCGGAACCAAAATCTATGATAAAGAAGGCGGATTTTTTGAGATCAAAGAAGCGAAAATCAGAGGAGAGGTTTCTCAGGGGATGATTTGTGCTGAGGACGAATTAGGTCTTAGCAACGATCACGGGGGAATCATGGTGTTGGATGAAGAAAAATATGAAGTAGGAAAGAATTTCGCTGATTATTTTGAATTGACAAACGACGAAGTTTTCGAAATCGGATTAACGCCAAACAGAACCGATGCAATGTCTCATTACGGAGTTGCAAGAGATCTATTTGCTTTTCTTTCAACAAATAAGCAGAAGTCAGAATTTGAAAAAGTAAGTTCTGAATCTTTAAATAACGAAGGTTCTCACAGCTTTACGTTGGAAGTTGAGGACGCAGAATTATGTCCAAGATATATCGGAGCGGTGATCGAAGATGTAAACGTTGCAGAATCTCCGGCTTGGCTGAAAAACAGATTAAAAGCAATCGGATTAAGTCCGATCAATAATATTGTAGACATTACGAATTATATTCTTCACGGTTTCGGGCAACCACTTCACGCTTTTGATGCAGATAAAATTGCAGATAAAAAAGTGAAAGTTGGAACCGTAAAAGAAGGAACAAAATTCACGACTTTAGATGGTGTTGAAAGAACTTTAAACGGTTCTGAGATCATGATCAAAGACGGAAAAGATAACCCTATGTGTATTGCCGGAGTTTTCGGTGGTGCTAATTCAGGTGTTTCTAACGAGACGAAAACCATTTTCTTGGAAAGTGCTTATTTCAATCCGGTAGCGGTGAGAAAAGGAGCGAAATTCCACGGTTTGAATACAGATGCATCTTTCAGATTTGAAAGAGGTGTAGATCCAAATATCACTAGAACTGCCATTACTCACGCAATCAAAATGATTCAGGAGTTAGCTGGCGGGAAATTGACGGGTGATTTGTTGGAAGAATATCCAAAGAAAATCGAAGACAATTATGTGATCATCAGATTTTCTAAAATCGAGCAGATTTTAGGAACAAAAATTCACAGAGAAAAGGTAAAAGAAATTTTAAAAGCTCTTGAAATTCAGGTTTTAAATGAAATTCAGAATGGTTTTGAAATCTCAGTTCCTGCTTACAGAGCGGATGTTACGAGAGAAATCGACGTTATTGAGGAGATTTTAAGAATCTACGGATATAATAAGATCGAAGCTCCACAAAAGATATCTTTCACACCTGTGAAGCTTAGTGCAAAAGATCAGGATGAATTGGAAAATAATTGGGCAAGAACTTTACAGAGCCTTGGTTTCAATGAAGTAATGAACAACTCATTAACTTCTGTAAAAGATGAAACTGATGCTGTAAGATTGTTGAATCCGTTAAGTAATGATTTGGCATTCATGAGAAAGTCTTTATTAGAAGGACTTTTGGAAAATGCTATTTACAATATCAATAGAAAAAATCAGGATATCAAATTCTTTGAATTCGGAAAAATTTATCACAAAAAAGATAAATATGAAGAAAGAAAGCAAATGGCAATTTTGATTTCAGGAAGAAATGTTGCTGAAAACTGGTTACAGCCAAAATCTGCGACAGATTTCTATAATTTAAAAGCTTACGTAAAGGTTTTATTAGAAAGATTAGCAATTGATTATAAAGAAGTTGCTTTATCTGACGATAGATTCTCAGATGCTTTAGCATATGAAGTTGACGGAAAAGTTTTAGTAAGAATCGGAAAAGTTGCTCCTCAGATGTTGAAAGATTTCGATATCGAGCAAGAATGTTTCTATGCTGAAATTGAATTGGAATTTGCTCAGGAATTGCGTTCTACAAACGAATTGAAATTCAAAGATATTCCAAAATTCAACAAAATAAGAAGAGATTTAGCTTTATTGATTGATAAAAATATTACGTATCAGGAATTGTTTGAGACGGCTAAGAAGAATAAATCTCCATTCATTAAAAACATCAATTTATTCGATGTTTACGAAGGGAAAAATCTTCCGGAAGGTAAGAAATCGTATGCAATGAGCTTTGAATTACTGAACGAAGAGAAAACATTGGAAGAAAAAGAAATTTCTCACGTAATGGATTCTCTGATTAAGTCTTTCCAAAAAGAATTTAATGCAGAATTGAGATCATAATATTGATACAACATTAAAAATTATATATTTCAGAACGGACTTTTTTAGTCCGTTTTTTTGTTTTAAAAATAAATAAAACCTAAACTTTGTCATTCCGTAGGAATCTAGACAACGTTACATTAATTCAACAGTTTAGATTCCTACGGAATGACAAAATGCGAATAATAATGTACATAATTAAGCTTAAATAATTTGTAATATTCATGAAAAAACTTTGGTGAAATTTATGTTTAACGAAACAATAAAAACCTCTGAAACCCGTTTAAATAATATAATTTCCGTAAATTTGATTAAATCAAAAAAGAAAAAAATGAAAAATCTTTTTTTAAGTATATGTGCAGCAGCGGTTTTGGCATCGTGTGGAACAATGTCTAGTCCATCTGCTTCTAAAGTAGGAAAATCTCAACCTTCATTGGCAAATACAAAATGGACGTTGGCGGATAATGTAAAAGGAAAAGTTCCGACTTTGAACATTGAAGGTGAAAAGATCAATGGAAATGCAGGATGTAATAATTACTTCGGAACTGCCAAAGTAGATATAGCGACAGGGAGTTTTTCTGCGGGGCAAATGGGTTCTACAAGAATGGCTTGCGATAATATGAGCGTAGAGCAGAATTTTATGGATATGGTAGGAAAGGCCAATAAATATGTGGTTTCCGGAAATACCTTAGAATTATATAAAGACAATCTTTTACTATTGAAATTCAATAAAGCAGAATAAATAAAAAAGGAACTCAATTTGAGTTCCTTTTTTTATGTTTAGATATTTCTTATTCTTCCTCTTCTTCGTCGTACTTAGCCAACTCCTCATCACACCATTTGAATGCCGCTTCTACCACTTTAGTAGCCTCATCTGCCATAGTTTCTTCATCATCACCTTCCAAATCATCTAACCACTCAACTTCTTCTTCCTCAACGTTTAAGATAAATCTTGGATATTCTGTATGAACTACGAATAAATCTTCAGGAAATTCCGAATTATCTGCTAATAAAAACTTTGGTAACTTCATTTTTTTAATGTTTTAACTTTAACCAAAGATAATAAAATTATTGATACTTGTTCTTGTCGATACTAATTTTTTGCAAAACTTTATAGCGTGTAAGCGTTGTTCTTTTTAAAGTGTCTTCGGGCTTAAAAGTAATGCTTACCTGAGGGTTTACGGTACTTATTAATTCTGCAACCTGTATTTTTTCTAAATCTTTTTCTTCGATGATAAAAAATTGTAAAGGGACTTTGTCTAATTTTTCAGACTGTAAAAATTTAGTAATTTCTTTTCTGTTTTCAAGGTAATTTCCTTTTGAAAGCCATGTAAATGCAGCTCCGGAAAGTAAACTTAAAGCTCCAATAACATACACTTTAAGATCAAATATCTGGAATAGTTTCCTGAAATAAACGATCCAGATCGGTAAGCTGAAAGGCGCCATTAATCTATAATCTATGGGATTCACAGAATAAAAATATTGGATAAAATAAGAACATATAATTCCAATAATACTCACAGAAACATAGAAAAATTCAGGATCTGAAAGCTTCTTTTTTACAAATAAATAAATGATCAGAAGAATATTGACAAACCCAATTCCGTAAATAATATAATTGATTTTTCCTCCTGCCGGATTCGCAATGTGAATAAACGGATTGAAAGTTGTACATAATCCCTGGAATAACTCAATCAAAAGCTGAGGAGTAGTATGAAGCCCCATTTCCAGGAACATTTTCACGTAATTTGCATTAAAATAATCAATAAAGAGAAATTTATACAAAACAATGAAAACACAGCCAATCGCAGCAGAAATTATAAACGATAAAGAGTATTTTCTTTTCCAGAAAATAAGTCCGTAAAGTCCGGTTCCTGCAATGGTAAACAACGCGCTATATCGTACATTATAAAGAGCAATTAAAGCTAATGAAAGATAAAAAACAGCTTTCCATTTTTCTAATTTCCCTGTAATGATCAGCATTGCGGTATATAAAAAAAGAAATACAAAAGGGAGAATCAATGCTTCGCTCATCGTATACGAATAGATGGAAAGAAAGCTGAATAAGGCACTTAAAATAATTGTTTCTCTAAAATAAAATTTCTTTTTCCAAGCAAAAATTATGATAAAAAGAAATGCTAAAATACCGACAACTTTACTGCTCCAAAATTCATCAAACCCAAAATAGGTGAAAAACTTGATACTTAAAGGATATCCTAATGGTGTTGTGGTATTATCAATTATTGGAAAAGCACGAGCCGTTCTCATGTATCGGATAGAGTCCGGATTTACACGGCCTTTTTCATTCAGTAAAAAACGCAAAATGGTCATCACTAAAGTAATGATGACCATTGATATCTGAATATATTTTTCTTTAAATTTCATCGAAGAAAAGTAGTGAATTTTGTAATACAAGTCAATTTTTAAAATTAACTATTGACAATTCACTCATTCACCTCTCTTATTTTGCAAACATTTTAGCCACTTTTTCAGCCTTTTTGCTTTCAGAATAATCGTAGAAACCTTCACCAGATTTTACGCCTAATTTTCCGGCCATTACCATGTTTACCAACAATGGATTTGGAGCGTATTTAGGATTTTTGAAACCGTCATACATTACATTTAAAATAGCTAAACAAACATCCAGACCGATAAAATCGGCCAATTGAAGAGGTCCCATCGGGTGAGCCATCCCTAATTTCATTACTGTATCGATCTCTTCAACACCAGCAACACCATTGTAAAGCGTTTCGATAGATTCGTTGATCATCGGCATCAAAATTCTGTTTGCCACAAAACCTGGGTAATCGTTAACCTCTACAGGCACTTTTCCTAACGTTTTGCTCATATCGTAAATGATATCAAAAGTTTCTTTAGAAGTAGAATATCCCTTGATAATTTCAACCAATTTCATGATTGGAACAGGGTTCATAAAGTGCATTCCGATCACTTTGTCGGCTCTTTTTGTAGCAGCAGCGATTTTAGTGATAGAAATTGAAGAAGTATTTGTTGCCAGAATACAGTTTGCAGGAGCCAATTCGTCCATTTGAGCGAATATTTTTAACTTTAATTCCTGATTTTCTGTTGCAGCTTCTACAATTAGATCTGCTTCAGTTGCAGCATTTTTAAGTTCCGTGAAAGTAGTTATGTTACCTAAAGTTTCTGCTTTTTGCTCTTCAGTAAGGTTTCCTTTTGCGATGATTCTGTCCAGATTGGTTGTAATTGTTTTTAAACCTCTGTCCAAAGCATCCTGAGATACGTCTACTAAATTTACTTTAAAACCGCTTTGAGCGAAAGTATGTGCAATACCATTTCCCATGGTTCCAGCTCCGATAACTACGATGTTTTTGATCATTTTCCTTAAATTATTTTTTATAGATAGTTAAATTTCTTGCGTTGGATAAGTCGGCTTTTTTTACCGTTTCTGTTTCATCAAAACCCACCGTTCCGTCATGATTTTTCTTTCTTGCGTTATTTTGAGTTTCAATAGCAGATTGCAGACCTTTTGTAAAAGCAAGAGCCTGTTTTTTCGAAAAGTTGTCGGTTCCGATGTATAAATGGAATTCACCTTCTCTTCCCAATCCGCTTTGTTTGTAGATTTCCAGATTTTTAATTTTATTTTTTTTCTGAAATTTGCTTACATAATTCATTACCGGATCTGTTGATGGAGTACCACAACAAATGCTTCCGTATCTTATTTGTAAATAGTTTTCACTTTTCTGTGCCCAAAAGAATGAAAAACTGAAAATTCCTGCGATTAATAATATTTTTTTCATGTTGATATTTTTTATTTGATAAGTAAGACTCAATTAGTGTGCCTTTGTTATTTCGTAGAAACTTCCAATGACAATTTTGAATATTTAAACTCACTTAAAAAACGGTTTAAAAATAAGCTTTAAAATTTACTTATTAAAATGATCCCAAACAGTTTTAGAAATATCAGAAATAATCTTGCAGTTTACGGCATCGGTTTCCGTAGAATTGCTTACAAATAAGGCAATTGCGTAATGTTTTCCGTTGGGTAAAGTTACAATTCCTATTTCATTTTCGGCACCGGTCAATCCATCTTTATTCTTTCCGGAAGCTCCCGTTTTGCGGGCTACAGGAGTGTTTTCCGGCAATTGTTCTATCATTTTGTTTAATCCTGTTTTTGTTCCCAGCATTACTTCCATCAGGTAGTTTGTAGAATTTTTAGAGAGTAATTTTCTGTCGTAGAATTTTTTCAGAACCTGAACTGCAGAATTAGTCGTGCTGTAATTTTCATACTGTGCGTTCCAATCTTTGTGCATCACTTCTTCATTATATTTTATCTGAAAACCTTTTACACCTTTAGAATCCATAAATTTCTGAACAGTTTGCGTACCTCCAATTAAATTCAAAAGAATATCACAACCATTATTGTCGCTCATGGCAACGGTTTGATCGATGATTTCACTTAAAGGAACTTCCTCATTTTTATCTTTATATTTATCACGAAGAGGCGACCACGTATTTTCTAATAAATTTGATTTATCCAGTAAAATTTTCTGATCTAAAGACAGTTTTTGTTTATCAACAAGATCCAAAACAGCCGCCGCAATATGAAATTTGAAGACACTTTGCATCGGAAGTTTTTTCTCGCCGTTTTTATTAAAATTAAAATCATCTTCAAATCCTAAGACAGAAACGGCAACCGTCGCTTTTTTATCTTTAATAATTGAATTGATTTTTTTGTCTAAAACATTGTCTTGAGCAAAGGCAAATGCAGAGATCAAAAGAAAAAGAAATTTTATTTTTTTCATAATATTTTGGTTAAAAAAATCCCTCTTAGAAACTAAAAGGGATTTGCAATTTAAGATAATTATTATTTCACTTCAAAATAATTAAGATTAACTCCATCATTTTCGAACATTATTCTGATTTTATTTTCTCCTTTTTTAAGATTAACTCCTGTAGCAGAAACGGTTTTCCATATGTCATTTCCACCTGTTGAGTTTAAAGAAAAGGTTGCCAATTGTTTTCCTGAAGCATCCTCAATTCTAATTTTCCCGTTATTATTGCTGGAATATCTGATGTCAAAACTATAGCTTTTATCGGCTTTTGCATTAAATGTATATTGAATCCATTCTCCGGTTTCTGTTTTACCAACATAATATTGATTGGTGATTTTGTCGTTACATTTATAAATATCAACGCCGTCATTTCTCATTTGATTTCCTGAATTCCATTCAGATCTTTTGGCAGGATCGCTCACCCAAAGATTGATGAAATCTTTATCTAAATACGCCGAACCCATTCTTCCCAAATCATAATCCGAAGCGAAAATTTTCCCAGGAACCTGATTATTTTTAAACGGTTTTGTAGATCCATCCGTTGTCTGTCTGAACATCGCATCAATCACATCATTTTTAATTTCAGTGTTACTGAATTTATAATTGTCAGCGATTTTTGCTAAAGCTTTTGTTGAAAATTCTTTCGTTGGTTTTTCTCCTTCTTTCATCCAATAATCCAGTAATTTTTGATATTCGGGAGTGATTTTTACGTTGTTAATTCCTGCAATATTGTCGATCTTTTTCATCGGCCAGAAAGCATATCCGATATTATGTTTATCTAAAAGCTGGATCAATTCTGTAAACCAAACATTAGAATTTTCTCCTGTTTCTCCCAACCAGATTGGCATATTGTGCTTTTCTCTTAGATCTAATGCATTTTTTATTGTTGCATCATCATTATAATTCCAATATTTATGGAAACTGAAAACCATGTTATCATCCCAAATCGGTGTCAATCCGTTGTAATTATTTCCCCATCCGTTTCCTTCAAGAATGACGATGTGTTTTTTGTCAACCTGACGAATCGCTTCTGTAATGTCTTTTTGCAATTTCCAAAGAGGAGCGTTTGACATTTCATCAGTTCCGTTCGGATTTTTTCCAGTGAAATTGATGTTGGGTTCGTTGATTAAATCGTAACCACCAATCCACGGCTCATCTTTATATCTTTCTGCTAATTTCTTCCAAAGAGTGATTGTCTTTTTCTGATTTTCCTCGCTTTCCCAAAGTGATGGTTTTGATTTATCATTATCGGAAATATTCACATCATTTCCCTGTCCACCAGGCGCAGCGTGAAGGTCTAAAATTAAATACATTTTATTATCTGCACACCATTTTAAAAGATCATCCGTCATTTTAAAACCATCTTCCAACCATGTGTTTTGACCTTTTACAGATTCTTTTTCAATCGGTAAAGTATATAAATTGTAATGCATCGGAAGCCTGATCGAGTTAAATCCTGCCTTTTTCAGAAAATCAATATCCTGTTTTGTAATTCCGTTTTTTAAATAGACTTTATAGAAATCATTCATTCCCTTTTCACCGACTAATTCTACAATTTTTTCTTTGATCTTATATTGTGGACCTGCAAAATTGGCAGTCTTCAACATATAGCCTTCCTGCAGCATCCATCCTCCCAAACCAAGGCCTCTCAATTGAATATTTTCTCCTTTATCATTAACGATTTTCTGACCATTTGTTTTTAAAAGCTGTGATGTCCCAAATTGAGACAATAAAAAAGCGGATAATAGGAATGCTCTTTTCATAGTTTTGATTTTTAAAATATTAGGGGTTGTTTTTAGAATTAATTTTGATAATCACAAATATATTTAAAAATATTTGAATAAAGACTAAAATACCTCTTTGAAAATTATTCAAAGAGGTAATTTGATTATTAGTGATTGCTATTTGTTGAAGAATTTAATTTCTTATTCTTTTGCTGATAGCATATTGATTATTACATTTTAATATTAATAAGAAAATTGTATTACTGCCTGAGAATTTTCAAAGCGTGTTAAATAATCATTTGAGTTATATTCTAGAAGATTATTAAAAGTATCGAATTGATTTGTAGAATAGTTAAAGTAATTTGCCGACTTGACGTTGTTCTTGCCAATTAGATTAAAGCGATTCAAATAAATATTTAAAACCAATGGAAATATATAATAAGGATTTTTTTTATCATCATACGAATAATAATTATTTTCAGAATTATTATTCGTGTAACTATGAATCAGGTTCGTATTGTTGTCATACTCAAAGTAGGTTTCTATAATATAACTGCCAACATTATGTTTACTCTTAACGAGGAGTCCTGAATTATTAAGAAATAAAGTCATCTCTTCATTATAGATGCCAGAATATAAATTCGAAATTATAATTTTGTCCGCAACATATTCATATTTCTTTGAACTAATAAGAACTGATGGATTATCTATATAATAGGTATTAATCTGCGTTATTCTATTTTGTGAATCATAGATTATATCAGTTTTCATTGAACTGCTAATCATTTGGGTGATCTTGTCATTGTTATCGTACTTTATTTCAGCAGATGATCCAACATTGTAGTTTTTTATTGAACTACTAATTCTTTTTAGACGTAATACTGGCTCTGTTTGAGAATTATTAAATGCTGTATCTGAATTGTCATTTCTACAACTTGTAAGTAGAATGAGAAAGGATACTAAAATAAGTTTGCTAAATTTCATCATATGTGTGTTTTTTAAGTTTTAACTGATCAATTTCATAATCTCCAAAGCCACTTTCAAAGCTTCAGTTCCATCTTCCAACGAAACTTCTACATTTTTACCTTCGATAATAGCATCTGCGAAAGAATTTAATTCATCTAAAATTGCATTATTAGGTTGAATGTTCGGATATTCAAATAAAATCTGATTCTTTTCTCCGTCAGCATTTTCAATGATCATATCAAATGGAGTAGGGTTTTCAGGAGCATCTTTCATACGGATAACTTCTGCTTTTTTCTCTAAGAAATCAACGGAAATATAAGCATCTTTCTGGAAAAAACGGCTTTTTCTCATCGCTTTCATAGAAATTCTTGAAGTCGTAAGATTAGCAACGCATCCGTTTTCAAACTCAATTCTTGCGTTAGAAATATCCGGAGTTTTGCTTACTACACAAACACCGCTTGCATGAATATTTTTAACTTTAGATTTTACAACACTTAATAAAATATCAAGATCGTGAATCATTAAGTCTAAGACCACAGAAACATCCGTTCCACGAGGATTAAATTCCGCCAATCGGTGGATCTCGATAAACATAGGATTTTGAATGTAATCTTTTGCCCCAATAAAAGCAGGATTATATCTTTCAACGTGCCCAACCTGAGCTTTTATACCATTTTCACGACACTTTTGAAGAATCTCTTCTGCCTGTTCAAGCGTGTGAGTTACAGGTTTTTCGATAAAAAAATGAAGTCCTTTATTGATAGCTTTTAAAGCATAATCATAATGATAAATTGTTGGTGTTACAATATCCAACATCTCGATCTGATCCAAAAGATCTTCAAAGTTTTCAAAATATTTATAACCTAATTCGGCTTCTAATTTTTTTCCGTTTTCTACATCTTTATCATGGAAACCTACAAACTCATACTTATCTGATTGATTAAGAAGTCTTAAATGTATTTTTCCTAAATGTCCGGCACCTACCAAACCTGCTTTTAACATAGTTGTATTAAATTTTTGTAAATATACTGATTTTAGGTATTCGGTAATAGATGATAGGTTTTAGGTTGATAAATAGTATTTGTTTTATTATTTTTGTGCAAACTACCACCAGAAACCCCAATAACTACCATCTAATGACGCAAGATTCGTTTGTACATAAAGGAAAAAGAAAGATTTTGGTTGAATATCTTCGACACAAGATCGGAATTTCAGATGAAAATGTACTTTCGGCCATGAATGATGTTCCGAGACACCTTTTTATTGAAAGTATTTTTGAAGATTTCGCGTATGAAGATCGTGCTTTTCCTATTTTGGCGCATCAGACGATTTCGCATCCTTCAACCGTTGCAGAGCAATCTGAATTGCTACAGTTAAAATCAGGTGAAAAAGTGCTGGAAATTGGAACAGGATGTGGTTATCAGACCGCTGTACTTATAGCAATGAAAGGTTTGGTTTACACGGTTGAAAGGCAAAAAGATCTGTTCGATTTTTCTAAGAAAAAGTTAAGAGAAATGCATTTGTATCCCAAATTTCAAAGCTTTGGTGATGGTTTTGCCGGACTTCCGACTTTTGCGCCTTTCGATAAAATTATTGTGACTTGTGGCGCTTCAGTGTTGCCAACGGAACTTTTAAAACAATTAAAAGTTGGCGGAAAAATGGTCATTCCATTAGGTCCAACCGATGAGCAGGTTTTATACAGATTCACAAAACTTTCTCCGACTGAGATTGAAAAAGAAGAATTTGGAGCTTATAAATTTGTTCCGATGTTAGGTAAAACTAATCAATAACTGTAATTGTTGGCAAAACGCTAAGACGCAAAGATTAATAAAAAATATTTTTTTTAAGGCGCTAGAAAATCAAAGATTTTCAATGATGTTAAAGTCTTCAATTTTATCGAAGATAAAATCCTTGCGCCTTATTATATATAATTAAATTGAAAAATAGCGTCTTTGCGATGACCAACATTAAAAACCTACAAATTATCCCATAATATGGAAACCTCCATCAACATGGCGAATTTCTCCCGTAATTCTTGTTTCTTTTCTGAAAAGATGCACAATTTCGTGCGCCAGATCTTCAGGTAAAGCATTTCCTAACGGACTTGTTTGATTCGCTTTTTCAACATCTTCAGCATTCAAAGTTGCATTTCCGGCTTTGCTTCCCATGTATGGTGAAAAACGGATTGCATTAGCTCGAATTCCGTATTTTCTACCTAATTCATGCGCAATTTCCATGGTTAATCGTTCAAGCGCAGCTTTAGCAATACTGATATTAATGTAAGGAAAAGATGAAACTTTTTCTGCCGCAATATAACTTAGAGAAACAATAGAAGCTCCGTTTTGAAGCACATTATTGGAAAGTAAAGCCTGTGATAACGAAATCAAAGAAAACGCTGAAACATTCATGGTTTCATTAAATTCTTCTACAGTAACCTCCAGCATTGGCTTTACGGATTTTTGTCTGATTGTTTTATCCATTGCAATGGCGTGAAGAAATCCATTAAGTTTAATGTCTTTTTGATAGAGATCTTTCGCCAGAAAATCCAGACTTTCCGGTAATGTAACATCTAAAGGAGCGGTGTAAACCTGATCTCCCAAAACTTTATGACATGCCGTTTGAAAGTCATTATAGTTTTTATCAAGAAAGGCTTGCGCTTTTTCTGAAATATTTTTGTGAAAAGGAGTCACGCCTAATCCGGCGCACACAACTTTTCCATTATTTTCAAGGATTTTTTCGGCGGTTTTCATGGCAAGGGAATTTTCATCCGCGATGCCTGTTATAAGAAATGTCTGATCTTTCAGCATAATTTTTCTGTATTATTTAAAATAAAATATTGATTTTAAGCTTTATAAAGAGCGGTTCCCCAAGTCCATCCAGAGCCTACGGCTGCGAATAAAAGGATATTTCCGGGTTGTATTTTTCCACTTTTGTAAGTTTCATCAAGGACAATAGGAATTGTTCCGCCCGAAGTATTGGCGTATTTATCCATATTGGTCATTACTTTTTCAAAAGGGATATTCACTTTTCTGGCAGTTTCCTGAAGAATTCTAATACTCGGCTGGTGTGGAATTACCCAATCTACATCATCTGCTGAAAGTTTATTAGCTTCAAGAATTTCAGTAATAGTTTCAGGCAAAACTTTGGTTGCAGTATTGAAAACTTCCTTACCATTCATCTGAAAATAATGAAGTTTTTGCTTTAAAGTTTCTTCTGATGCAGGCATTTCAGAACCTCCGGCCGGAATGTTGAAATGATATTTTCCACGACCGTCTGCGTGAAGTTTAAAATCAAAGAAACCCTTATCTTCAGTTGTTCCTGAAAGTAAAATTGCTCCCGCACCATCTCCGAAAAACACAGAATCTTTTCGCTCCCAATCGGTAATGGTGGAAAAAGTATCAGCTCCGATAATTAAAACATTTTGGTACATTCCCGTTTCTATGAACTGGCAACCGATTGCAATGCCATATAAACCTCCTGAACAAACTGCCGAAATATCAAACGCTACTGCCTGATATGCGCCCATTTTTTCTTGAACGAAACACGCTGTAGATGGAGCCTGTCTGTCCGGAGTTGAAGTTGCTACAATAATCAAATCGATATCTTCCGGTTTTAAATTTGCTTCTTTTAATGCTTCCAAACCTGCTTTATAAGCCAAATCACTCGTTACTTCACCCACTGCAATTCTACGTTCCTTAATTCCTAAATTTTTATAGATCCACTCATCAGAAGAACCGATGGCTTCAAAAAAGTCGTTTTTCAATATTTTTGGAGGTACATAAGAACCTGTACCTTTTATAAAGGCATTTTTTTTAATCAGCATATTTTGCGGTATGTTTATAGATTTTGATTAATTTTTGATTTTAATGTAAAAACAAGGTAAATCTAGTGATAATTATATTAAATTAAAGTTTTGCCATTGTGTTTTTTTAATTTATTTTATGGGTGAATTTTCAAGGAATATTGGAAAATTTATCGGTATTATTAACCAAATTTAATACTGTTTCGGAATGAAAATTGTATCATTTTTATTAGCAAATCATTGAAATCATCACTCGATTTTAATACTATTCAAAAAAACGCAAAACAATTCAGGCTGTTGATGAAAATTTATTCTTAATGAATCGAGAGAGATATATGAAGATATAATTTTAAATAATAAATTTAAAAACCTCATTTTCAGTAGGAGTGAGGTTTTTTATTTTGAAAGTTTTAACTATTAATTACAAAATAAATAATGAAAGTATTCATCAACAAAAGAATTCCTGAAATAGGAATTAAAATACTGGAAGAAGCAGGATTGGAAGTAACATTCCCAACACATGACAATTTACCTCATGAAGAATGGTTAAAGTATTGTGAAAATGCCGATGTGGTTTTAAATGTAGGACACAATAAATTTGACAGAGAATTTTTCGAACAATGCCCAAATGTAAAGGCAATTGCTTTGTATTCTGTTGGTTTTGATCATGTTGATATTAAAGAAGCTACTCTCAAAAATATTCCTATCGGAAATACACCGGATGTTTTAAGCAGAGCTACTTCTGACATTGCGTTTTTATTAATGCAATCGGTTGCAAGAAGAGCTAGTTTTAATTTCCAAAAAGTAAAAGAGGGAAATTGGGGAGATTTTGATCCGTTACATGCTTTGGGACAGGAATTATATGGAAAAACTTTAGGCGTTTTCGGATTGGGAAGAATAGGTTTTGAAATGGCTGAAAAGTGTAAAAAAGCCTTTGATATGAAGATTATTTATCACAATCGCCATCACAATGAAGAGGCAGAAAAAGAACTCAATGCAACCTATGTTTCTTTCGAAGAATTAATTGAGCAATCTGATGTTTTGAGTATTCACGCTAATTTTGTTCCGGATCAGAAAGACCTTTTCAATGCTTTGGTTTTTGAAAAAATGAAACCTGATTCTATTTTTATTAATACAGCTAGAGGTGGTTTTCACAACCAAAAAGATTTGTATGAAGCATTGGTTTCAAAACAGATTTGGGGAGCCGGTTTAGACGTCACAAATCCGGAACCTATTTTTAAGGATGATCCAATTTTAGAGCTTTCAAGTGTTTGTGTGTTGCCGCATATCGGTTCAGCAACAATTGAAGCAAGAGACGGAATGGCAAAAGTAGCCGCAGAAAACATCATCGCTTTTTCTAAAGGTGAGAAAATGCCGAACTGCGCTAATCCTGAAGTTTATAATATTTAATGAAAATTAAAGATTAGGTTTAAATATTTCTAAAAAGATAGAAGTTGGAATCATTTTTGTCTTTTATTAAATCAACACTAAATACAATATAACATTATGATACCTGAAGATAATACCAACGAACAGAACAGAAAGCTCGAACAAATGGATTATAGTCCAATTGAAGATATCTTTAACAGAGAAAAACATATTCCTTTAGATGGAGATGGAAATCCTATCTTAAATGAAGATATTGATGATGATAAAATAGATAAAGGATTGGATATCCCCGGCGTTGAAGATGACGATGAAATGGAAGAAATCGGCTCCGAAGATGAAGAAAATAATTATTGGAGCACAAGTGATAATGATGATGATCATGAAGAAACAAACGATGATGTGCTTACCTAAAATAATAGGCCTTACTAAAATTTAGTAAGGCTTTTTTTGTTAACTATTTGTATGTAAGTGTTTGTTTATTAGTGTAATACCGTTTGCTGTTGTTAATTTAACATAAATAAATGGTTATGTTTGAATATTCTATTGTTAAAAGTGCTAAATTTATCATTACCTAGTGATTAATATTTTTAACCTATGAAGAAACTTTTACAAATTTTACTCATATTCGTTGGAGTTTTTACATTTTCTCAAGCGCCTGTAAACATCAAAGTGAAAGATGCTCTAGGTAATGAAAATTTCAACGTTACGTGTGCTAATGACCTCGATGCCAACGGTTGTATAGCACTGCATGTGGAATATCCTGAGTTGAAGGAAACGACAAATTATCAGGTAAGTCCGGCATCATACAGTCCGCCGATTGCGATGAATCAGGGAACTGCGCTTAATGCCAATTATGATGATTTGTTTGCTGTAAAATTGGATCTTCCGTTCAAATTTTGCTTTTACAATCAATATTTTGAAGCGGTAGTTGTAGGTTCCAACGGAATGCTCACTTTTGATGAAAGTCAGCTCGGTAACATCAATTATCCGAATGTTCAATGGCAAAATCCAAATGTGGGTCTTCCAAAAAATTCTATTTTCGGAGTGTATCATGATATGGTTTTTTCATCAAATGATCAGTCTGAAATCTATTATTCCGTGATCGGAACGGCGCCTTACAGAAAATTTATCGTTAATTTTTATGAAGGAAGAGTAGCAGGATGTACCGATCGTTCTTCTTCACAAATTGTTCTTCATGAAACAACGAATCAAATTGAAGTTTTTGTTGATAAAAAATTAACACCCTGCCCAACCCGAAAATTTGAAAATGCACTCATTGGCGTTATCAACAGCGACGGAACGGTTGGCGTTTCTCCCGCATCAAGAAATACGGGAGTTTGGCAGGCTTTGCAGGAAGGCTGGAAGTTTAATCCGGTCGGAAATGTTATTCCACCACAGGTAACATGGATCAATGCTGCAGGACAAACCGTTGCTACAGGCGTGCAAGCTACTATTTGTCCGACACAGAATGAAGTTTACACGGCGAATGTTTTATTTAATATTTGTGGAAATAGTACACTTACTTTGACGGATGATTTTGCGATCACTTTCGATCCAACTTATCCGGTTGCTAAGAATTATACGCAAAATTTTTGTGGAAATGCTTCGGTTAATTTAAATCTAAATAGTTTCCAATCAAACCTTACTTCGCAGAATCCTGCTAACTTTAATTTTAGCTATCATTCGACATTGCTGGACGCGCAAAATAATCAGAATGCTTTGCCCAACGCCTATGTTTTGAATGGAAATACTGTTTTATTTGTAAGAATTCAGAATCCGAGTAATCCGACATGTTTCAGGGTTGCAGTTTTAACACTTAATTTTGCATCGAAAAACCTGCTGAAATCTACAGTTGAACTTTGTGATACCAATAATAATGGAGTAGAGCAAAACTATGATCTTTCTTTGCTTAATATTGAGCTTTTCCCTCCCGGAACTACGGGGATTTCATATTTTGCAACACAATCTGATGCTCAAAATAATAATAACAGCATAACTACGGCAAATATTACGACGAATACGAATATTTGGGTGAGACTTCAGGATGCGACCTGTACTTATATTTTAGGTCCGGTTCATTTTCAGTTTAAGCCTGGGGCTAATGTCAATTCTCCGCTTACATTTCCTTATACGATGTGTGATATTAATGCTGATAATCAGGAGCCTTTTGATTTTGGATTAAATATTGGGCCATTAATTACAACCCAAACTGGAGTTATTTTTACAGCATATTCTACCTATAATGAAGCTTATACAAATATTGGAACTGTATTAACAACCATTAAACCTGGACAATATAAAGTTTTTATAAGAGTTGATATTCCAAATGGCTGCTTTGCTGTAGTTGAGGTTAATATGGATATAACTTTTACTAAAATTGAAGTCAACGAAAAGCATGAATATATCTGTTTTAATGGAACTGATAATATCACGGTCAATCTCAATACGTTGTCTGCCGGAATGCTGATTTCCCCAACAACGGTTCCTGTAACAGAATTTTATCCTGATGCTGCGAGTGCAGAATTGGGAACGGGAGCGATTAGTCCAAATCAGACTATTACAACTGATGGTAATTTTGTTACCCAAACCTATTTTGTACGTTTTGAACAATCTGATATCTGTTACACGGTAAGACCTCTGAATGTACATTTGGTTCACCCTGTGGTTGTTCAGTCAAGTTTTTCGGTGTGTGATTTTAATAATGATAATTCTGAAAATGTACCGTTATCTCAGTTCAGTGCTTCGATTATTGGAAATCAAAATGCAACGACTTTATTTTATCTTAGTCAGGCTGATGCACAAAATGGTAATAATCCTGTAACCAACGTTACGCTTACAGGAAGCCAGCAGATTTTTGTGAAAATAACGTCTTACAATTGTGTACAGATTTATCCTATCAATTTAAGTTTAAATTCAACGCCGGTGGTTAATTCTCCGGTTACAATTTCGCTAAACAATATTTGTGATAATAATAATGACGGTGCGGAAATTTATAACTTAATTCAGACACAATCACAGATTTATAGTGGAACGGATGCTACTTTTACATATTATACTTCTTATGATCCTGCAACCCATATTTTTACAGGTGAAATTGCCAATCCGAGTCAATATAATGTTCCGGGAAATGCAACGGTATATGTGAAGGTTAAATTTAATAACAGTGAATGTTTTTCTGCTGCTCAGTTAACGATACAAATGACATTTTTACCGCCTGTTGTTCTTCAGAATGCTCTTTTAGAAAAATGTGATGAAGATTTTAATTTAAGTGAAACTTTTCAGTTGAATGATGCGATTCCGCAATTGTTTATTGCTTCCCAAAATACACAGCCACTTTCTAATATGACGATCACGTATTACAATACGGCTGCAGAAGCAAATGCAGGAGCGGCGGGAACGCAGATAGGAAATACAATTACAACAAATATTTCATCCGTGCAGGTTTGGGCGAGATTTCAGTCTAAAACTTCGGGTTGTTATTCTGTGGCTCCGATTCAGTTGAATACTTATTTCCCTCCGAAAGCAATTAATTCAACCTTAACAGTTTGTGATGAAAATTTAGACGGATCTTATGAAGTCAACTTGCTGAATTTTACGAATTTAATGGTTGATATTCAAAATCCGGCTAATGTATTTAGTTTTTATTTAACGGAACAAAATGCACAAAATGGAACGAATCCTATTCCTAATCCACAGAATTTTACGGCAAATCCGTTCCCGACTCAGATTTGGGTGAAAGTTCAGAATATGGCGGCTTGTGATGATGTAGCAAGTATTAGTTTTCTATTTGGATCTAAGGTTGTTCTTCAAAACGGAGGTCCTTTTAACCTAAATAATGTTTGTGATATTGGAAATGACGGAATAGAAAATGTTAATTTAACTCAGTATGAACAGCAGATTTATACAGGAGGTAACGCAACGTTTACTTATTACCCTTCTTTGGCGGATATTAATGCCAATACAAATGTTATTGCAACGCCTTCGAATTATTCATTTAATCAAAATACAGGATCAAATACAATCTATGTAAAAGTAAGCATTCCCGGATCTTGTCCTGAAAGAGTAGAGATACATTTATCTTTAAAACCAACTCCGATTTTCAATATTCCGACGCAGTATATTTGTCAGGATGGTTCATTAACGTATACTGTTCATGTTGAAGGATTTAATATTGTAAGTTATGTCTGGACAGATCCAAACGGACAGGTAGTTTCAAACACAGATACCATTACAGGAGTTACTGTAATCGGAACTTATACGCTCACCGTTACGGCAGATAACGGATGTTCTTACACGGGTACTTTTGAATTGAAATATTACGATGTTCCCGTTATCCAAAAGCTTGATATTAATGGAAATAATTGTACGGTTTACGCTACAGGTTCAAAAACAATATTGTATTCCATAGACGGAATTACATGGCAGTCGAGCAATACGTTCTATAATTTACCGACAGGAATCATTACTTTTTATGTGAAATATGTTGACGGAGAATGTATCGTAAAACAGGACGGAGTAATTTTAGATATTAAAAATGCCATCACACCAAACGGAGACGGTCTTAACGACAAATGGATCATAAAAAATCTCCATGTTTTTGGAAATAGAATGACCAACGTAAAAGTATTTGACCGTTATCAGGCTTTGATTTTCGAACAGAATACCAATACTCAAATCATTTGGGACGGTACAATTTTAGGAAGAGCTATTCCAACGTCGAGTTACTGGTATGTCATCACACTTCCGGATGGAAGATCATTTACCGGTTGGATTCTCGTCAAGAATAATAATTAAAAAAATCATTTCTCATGAATATAACCTTACTGAATTTCGGTAAGGTTTTTTATTTTTGAAAGCTAAATACAAACAAATAATGAAAGAAACCCTAGCCCAAATCAACGGAATTCTTATCCGCAGGAACTTTGTAGAACATCTATCTTACAATTTAAATGTAAAAAAGTTAATTTTTAACAGGATCTTTCAAAAGAAAATACTGAATATTACGTTTAATTCTTAAATTTGGCTCATGCGAAAGAATCTTTATCTTATCATTATATCATTTTCTCTTATTAGTTGCTATACTTATCAGATTAAAAAAACTGTGGATGCAGCGATAGACAATAAGCAGGATCCTAAAAGGAATGCCACTATTGCTAATAATACTTCTCCGCAAATGACAAGTACAACAGCTGGATCCCAAAACCCAAACGGACAACAAACGCCTATTCCGATTAATGTTCAGGAAAAACTTACACCTAACAAAAATGTTAAAATTGAGGTTGATGGCAAGTCTTATAAAGTAATAGTTGACAAGTGGGAAAGCGATAGTCTGGTTGTACATCCGGTTCATAATGCTAAAAAAACTCTGAAATTCCATAAAAACCAGATTAATGCCGAGAAAATTAAGGAAAAACGCTTTTCACAACCCATAGCTGATATTATTACTGTTGTTGCTTATGCCGGAATTGGTGCTTTAATTTATACTCTTATACGCTAATTTTTTTCTTTGAATTTTCGCTAATCGGAATTTTTACCGTTTAGTTGCATTGTATTTTCTAATTTGAATATCTTTAAGACTTTCAAATTAAACTCAGAACTTTATATAACAATATGACTTTCCAAGAACAAATACAGCAGGGGATTCCAAATCAATTACCTCAACCAAAACCATACGAAACCAATATAAACCATGCGCCAAAGCGTAAAGAAATTTTAGGTGAAGAAGAGAAAAAATTAGCCTTAAAAAATGCTTTGCGTTATTTCGAACCTCAGTTTCATGCAGAATTACTGCCCGAATTTAAAGAAGAATTAGAAAAATACGGTAGAATTTACATGTATCGTTTCCGTCCAGATTATGAAATGAAGGCTAGACCAATTTCAGAATATCCGGGAAGATCTGAGCAGGCAAAATCAATTATGCTAATGATTCAGAATAATCTGGATTATGCCGTGGCTCAACATCCTCATGAATTAATTACTTACGGTGGAAATGGTGCCGTTTTCTCAAACTGGGCTCAATATCTTTTAACAATGAAATATCTGTCTGAAATGACGGATGAACAGACGTTGACAATGTATTCAGGGCATCCGATGGGGTTATTTCCTTCTCACAAAGACGCGCCAAGAGTGGTTGTGACGAACGGAATGATGATTCCAAACTATTCTAAGCCGGATGATTGGGAGAAATTCAATGCACTGGGTGTTTCACAGTACGGACAAATGACAGCCGGAAGTTACATGTACATCGGGCCACAAGGAATTGTTCACGGAACTACGATTACGGTGTTAAATGCTTTCAGAAAAATCAATAAAGAACCAAAAGGCGGACTTTTTATTACTTCAGGTTTAGGTGGAATGAGTGGTGCTCAGCCAAAAGCAGGAAATATTGCGGGTTGCGTTACCGTTTGTGCTGAGGTAAATCCAAGGATTACAAAAATTCGTCACGATCAAAAATGGATCAATGAAGTTCATGAAAATCTGGATGAATTAGTAGAAAGAGTGAAAAAAGCTCAGGAAACTCAGGAAACTGTTTCTTTGGCTTATCTTGGAAATATCGTTGAGGTTTGGGAAAAATTTGATCAGGAAAATTTAAGAATTGATATTGGTTCAGACCAGACTTCGCTTCATAATCCTTGGGCGGGAGGGTATTATCCTGCAGGACAAAGTTTTGAAGAATCAAACAAAATGATGGCCGAAGATCCTGAATTATTCAAAGAAAAAGTTCAGGAAACCTTAAGAAGACACGCTGCAGCAATCAATAAACATACAGAAAAAGGAACCTATTTCTTCGATTACGGAAACGCCTTTTTATTGGAAGCATCAAGAGCCGGAGCTGATGTAATGTCAGAGAATCCAACAATTGGAAAAGAATTTAAATATCCAAGCTACGTTCAGGACATTATGGGGCCGATGTGTTTCGATTATGGTTTTGGGCCGTTCCGTTGGGTTTGCACAAGCGGAAATCCGGAAGATTTACAGAAAACAGATGACATTGCCTGTCAGGTTTTAGAAGAAATGATTAAAACATCTCCTGAAGAAATTCAACAGCAGATGAAGGATAATATTCAGTGGATCAAAGGTGCGCAGGAAAATAAATTGGTCGTTGGTTCTCAAGCGAGAATTTTATACGCCGATGCAGAAGGGAGAATGAAAATCGCTGAAGCTTTTAATAAAGCCATCAAAAATGGAGAAATTGGTGCGGTAGTTTTAGGAAGAGATCATCACGATGTTTCGGGAACAGATTCGCCTTACAGAGAGACTTCCAATATTTATGACGGATCAAGGTTTACGGCAGATATGGCGATTCAAAACGTGATTGGTGACAGTTTCCGTGGGGCAACCTGGGTTTCTATTCACAATGGAGGCGGAGTTGGCTGGGGAGAAGTAATCAACGGTGGTTTCGGAATGTTGCTTGATGGAAGCGATGATGCCGACAGAAGATTAAAATCAATGCTTTTCTGGGATGTTAACAACGGAATTTCAAGAAGAAGCTGGGCAAGAAATGAAGGTGCTGTTTTCGCCATAAAAAGAGCGATGGAAATGGAACCGAATTTGAAAGTGACGTTGCCGAATTTTGTGGATGAGAATTTGTTTTAACTAAATTAAATATTATATTTAAAAGGACTTTGTTATACATTTTATAGCAAAGTTTTTTTTAATTCTTTCATGATTAATAATTTTCATTTTTAGAAAGAAAATTATCCTAATGTTTAAATGATTACACTTGTCTAATGAATAAGTTTTTTAAAATATTCCTGTTCTTTTCAGGTTTTATAATCGCATTAATTAGCATTACTTTTTTGCTAAATCCAAGATTTTTTACATCTTTTGGATTAATGTATGGACCGGGAATCCAAGATTTTAGTAAGAGTCTAACAGGAGGATACAATTTATACAGAAATTCTGCACACGAAGTTTTTATTGCCCCTGACAATGGTTGGAGCGATGAAGACGCTATAATTCCTGCAAAAGTTATTAAAGTAAATGCGTATGAAGAATTTATTATTGCAGAAAGACAAGGATTGAAGAGAAGAAGACCAAATGATAGTTTAGATACATATGAAATTCCTGATAAAAATATCAAAGATTATTGGATTTTAAACACAGAGAAAAACTATGTTTTGAAGAATTTGAAATCTAATGATTTTAAAAGAAAATTAGATTCTTTAAAAATTCCAGAAACTGAATTAATTGGCATCTATGAGTATTAGAATTGAAAATGATTCACGATAAAAGATACAAACATCTACTCAAAAACAGATTTTATTTTTGAGAAATAATTTAAATGTTATTATATTTGTATCATAAATCGATACAAAAAACATAAAATAATGATAGCAGAAATAGAAAAATTCATCGAGATCCAAAACAGCATCGATGAAATATTAAAAAATTCTCCTTTCAAAATGTCTTATATCATTGAGAAATCCGGAATTAAAAAACCTACTTTTTTCAAAAAACTGAAAGAAAAAAGATTTACACCAGAAGAGCTTTTAGTGATTTCAAAAACAATAGAAGTGAAGCAATGGAGAAATGAAACTAAAGAAGAAATTCTGGAATCTTTGAAAAAATCGGAAGAAGATATTAGAAACGGGCGTGTTTACAGCTATGAAGAAGTAAAAGAAAGATCTAAAAAAAGATTAGAAAATTACGGAAATGAAAATCCAATTTAGTAAGCAATCTTTTGATGATATCAAATAACGTGCACTCAAAACTAAAACCTCTCGGAATTCTTTCATTATTACTATTGATGGCATTTTACAGCCTTCAGGAATTTCCGTTGGTGTATCCGTCCTATTTTCCGAAGCCGTTGTATGATTTTAAGGCGAATCCGTTGAAACGTGCTAAAATAGAATTGGGCAGAAAACTATTTTATGACCCAATTTTATCGAGAAATAATATGGTTTCGTGTTCTTCCTGTCATAATTCAAACCAAGCCTTTTCCCATGCAGGAAATGGTTTAAGCAAAGGAATCGAGGATGGAATAGGAGACCGAAATTCACCTGCGATATTCAATCTTGCTTGGCAGAAGAAATTTATGTGGGATGGATCGGTTGTGAATATTGATGTTCAGGCTTTGGCGCCAATCAATCATCCTAAAGAAATGGGGGAGGATATTAATGTTCTTGTCCGAAAACTTAATAAATCAAAAGAATATAAAACGCTTTTCTACAGAAGTTTTGGTGACAGTTTAGCAACAACGGAGCGGATTATGAGATCACTTTCGCAGTTTCAATTGACGATTGTTTCTGCTAATTCTAAATATGATAAAGTAAAGCAGGGCAAAGCAAAATTCACTGAGTCGGAAGCGAATGGATATCAATTATTCAAAAACAATTGTAGTTCGTGTCATACCGAGCCTTTGTTTTCCAGTTATGAGTTTGCAAACAATGGACTTCCCATCAACCCCGAACTCAAAGACTACGGAAAATGGAATAAAACAATGGAATCGGAAGATAAACTGATGTTCAAAATTCCAAGCCTCAGAAATCTTTCTTATACTTATCCTTATATGCATGACGGCAGATTTCAAACGCTGAATGAAGTGTTGGAACATTATGAAAAAGGCATAGAAAAAAGCCCAACATTAGCAAAAGAACTTCAAAATCCGATTGTTTTTAATCCAAAACAGAAAGAAAATTTGTTGGCTTTTTTGAGAACGCTTAATGATTCTGTGATGGTTTCAAATAGAGAATATCAAAAAATTAATAAGTAAGAACACTAATATCACAAATGAGTTCACAAATTTTCACAAATCTTTAATTAGTGTTATTAGTGAAAACATTAGAGTCATTTGTGTTTAAACAAATAAATTAAACAATGAAAAAAATAGGAATTATAGGTTGTGGCTGGCTAGGCGGTCATATTGCGGAGAGATTATCCGGTCAGTATGAAATTTTCGTAACTACCACTTCTCCATCTAAAATAGAAGATCTAACTTCAAAAGGATGTCACACCACATTGGTTGATTTTCCGAATGATCTATCCGAAACCATGACAGAATGGGAAGTTGCACCACAATTGGATGCCGTGATTATTACAGTCCCTTTTGCCGGAGTAAGAGGTGCGGAAATTCCGTTGCAGGAAAAAGCTCAGAACTTGTTGACATTCCTTGGAGATTACAAAGGTCAGCTCTTTTTGATGAGTTCTACCGGAGTTTATCCCGAGACTGAAAAAGAATTTACAGAAGACGATCGATCTGCGGATGAGGTTCCGAGTGAGAGTGTCATAAAAAATATATTCCCTCATGTCAATATCTTGAGATTGGCTGGATTAATGGGAGATCAGCGATTGTTGAAGAATTATAATATTTCCAATTTGGATCTGTTGGTGAACCATATTCATTACGCAGATATTTGTTCGGTCGTTGAAAAAATGCTGAACAACCAATCTCAATCCAAAGTGTATAATGTGGTGGCGCCTGTTCATCCTAATAAAGAAGAAATCATCAATGCGCAGAAAGATCTGCCATATTCGGGAGAACGTACTACAAAAGGCAGAACGATATCGCCCGCAAAATTAATTGCAGAGTTGGATTTTGAATTTAAATATCCGGATCCGAGGTATTTTCATTTGTAAATAATAAAACCTGCTGTGAGGCAGGTTTTTTGGAATTATATAATTTTATATAATTTATCTGACATAGATATATTCTTTTTATATTCTATAACTGATGGATAGTGTATTATGTGCCCTGTATATCCAATATGCTTTAACAATAAACTATTTACCATAAAAAGAAGATGACCTATAATAATTAATAGTTCAGTTTCCTTTTCTTTTAATTGAATTTCTTCAAAAGGAGAAGTTCCATGAAGAAATTTATTTCTATGATTTAAAATTTCTTTTTCAACTTCGTTTAGTGTAATACCATAGTGTTCAAATGGGAATGCTAATTTTTTTGAATTTGTTGGGCTGTTAATTTCATTAATTTTTGAAGTAAGGATTTTCATTGCTTCCTCAGAAATTTCTTCATTATATTTGGAGAGCTCTTTCAATAAATCAAGTCTAATGTTTTTTGCAGTTTGTTTATTTGAAATAGGTTTTATTTTTTCATTTTCTCTGTTTTCTTCATAAACTAATGTAGTTATAGTTTCTAATGCAATAGATAAAATGCCAGCTTTTAATAAATACTGTTTTGCATTATTAGCTTCTATTACTAATTGACAACTTCTAGAATAAGCACTATTATTTTTAATTATGTTACATAAGTTTGAAAGAGTGTCAAATGAAAAAGGATTAGAAAACTTGTTATATTCATCATTATTTTCTTCTAATTTCTTTAAATATTTTTTGAATTCCGAAGGGTTTATGAGAGGCCTTTTAGAGAAAATGTTTGATAATTTTTTTTCAAAAAAAACATTTTCAATAGTTTTGAAATCAAAATCATTAGAAGCCTGATAAAAGTTCTGATGTTGAATAAATGGACCAGATAGAAAAGCAAATGCAATAATTATTGATTCACAAGAGTTTCTAAAATTAGAAAAAGATTGTTTTTCTTGTCCTTCAATTATAAAAAATGATTCTTTTGTTTCATCATTTGTGTGTTTAAAAATATGATAATTAAAGTCATCTAATTTTGTTTCAAATAGATTTAAAGAAATAGTGGATTCAACTTTTGAATGACGTTGTGAAAAAATATCAAAGTCAAGATCTTTTTCAATTGGTATTATTAATCTATGAAATTTATTGTCAAAATCTTGAATTGAGCCGGAATGAAATTTTTTTAAATGTAAAGTGAAAATTTGTGGAACATTAAAAGAAAATTTTGCAGTTGTTATTGAATCATAATCTATTGTAAATATTTGACCTAGTTTCAATAATATTAAAGAACTTTTTTGATCGAATAAATTATTCTTTAATTCATCTAGTCCAAACACAGGGCTATCTAAAAATATTTTACATTTAAAAAAATCATCTTTTTCATTTTTGTCAACTGTACAAAATACTTCAACTTTTTTATCTTTATTAATAATCTTAAATACTTTCTCGGATTGAAAACTCCTTATTTCGTTAATAGATGTATAAATATATTTTTCATAATCAAATTTAATATCATTGCTCATAGTAGGATTTTATTTATTATAACTGAAAAAAATAGTTAAAACTTTTATTTCTATTAATTTCAGGCTTTTAACAAATATAAATAATATAAAGCTTATAATCAATACAGTTTCCCGTAATCCAAAAACTTACAAAACTACGTTTACCACCTAAAAACTTTTTATAAAGCTTTAAAACAACCCTATTCATAACCAAACACAAATTACATTAAAGCCAAACAATAGCATTTGTAATCAAATACAAAATACATTTAGGAAAAACAATACTGTTTGCGACCAAATACAAATTGTTTTTGTTTCCAACATTATTGTTTGTCATTAAATACGAAATTTTTATATTTGAAACATGGAAATTGTTCCATAATTAATAATAAAAACACAATCTACGTATGAAAATTACATTAGCAAGGCTAAGTACTAAAGATCTTGCGACTTTAGCTCTAAGAATTATTTCAAATTCTCAATCAGGAAAATATCCTGTGATCACTAATCATCCTTTACTTTCGGTTTTACAGAACTCATACACCGAGTATGATAGTGTATATACCAAACAGGTCTATAGCGGAAAAGGAAAAGATGTCGCTACTTTAGATCATGAAAGAGATGTCACTTACAGCAATATGAAGGCATTTCTGAACGGTTACCGAAAACTTTCTTCAATGGCTAATTATCAGATGGCGGAAGATCTGTATGGAGTATTCAAAACTTTCGGGTTGGATCTTGACCGTTTAAGTTATTCCTCCCAAACAGCTCAGATGAAAAAGCTGATTGAAACCTTAGAACGTCCTGAAAATATGCAGAAAATAGCCAATCTTTCCCTGAATACTGCTTATGAAGATATGAAGTCTAAGCATAAAGCTTTTGAAATTCTCTTTGCAGAACAGGCAGAAGCCAACGGTGAACTCCGCCAGATGAAAAGTGCTTCAGCTATCCGCAAGGATCTCGAAAAGATACTAAAAGCTTATATCAATCTGGTGACTGTAATGAAAGATGTTCCGGATTGGGAGCTTCTACGCCGACACCAACGAGCTTGTGAAGGCTGCGAAAAATTCGTCTATAACTAAAACTAAAGAGGAAAATTCATTAGATAAGAAAATGTAAATCATTAAACTCAGCGTAATGCTGAGTTTTTTTAATATATAGTTTCCAACCTTTTCCCTCAATCTTGCATCTTTATATAAAAAGCTCTTATGAAAATCACCATACCAAAACCATGTCATGAAAACTGGGAAATGATGACCCCCGCAGAAAAAGGAAGATTTTGTTCTGTCTGTTCTAAAACGGTTCGGGACTTTACCATTGCTTCGGATGATGAAATTATTGAGGTTATTTCTAATGCTACAGATAAAGATATTTGCGGTAATTTTTATGATTCTCAACTTAATAGAAATCTGCAATATTCTTATATCAATTCAATTTTTGTGAAGTTTGCAGTGGGTTTTATCCTGACAACGGGCGGATTTGTTTCTTTACAGGCACAGGAGAATAAGCCTAATGTAATGATAAATAAAGTGCCGGGATTAGTTATTAATCAGCCAAAAGATACTTTAAGCAGACGACAGATGACGGTTGGTGGCATAAGTTCGGGCGTAAGAAACGATCAGAAAGCTTTGGTGGTAATGGATGGTAAAGTAATTAGTTTAAAGGATTTTGAAGCACTCGATTCTAATTCAATAAAAACAGTAAATGTTCTGAAAGGTGCTTCCGCAACAGCAATATACGGTGCTCCAGCTCAGAATGGAGTCATCATTATTACAACTAAAAAGAAATTTAAAGACAGAAAAAATAAAATTTAACAGATTTAAATAAAACAAGACTCAGCACACGGCTGAGTCTTATTATTTCTATAAAATTTAAAACGTACTATTTCACAGCCTTAATCGCTGCTTCATAGTTCGGTTCATGCGAAATATCAGCAACCTGCTCTTCATAAACAATCTTTCCTGAAGGATCGATCACGACAACGGCTCTGCTTAAAAGACCTTTCATCACAGAATCCGTAATTTCTACACCGTAAGTTTTCCCGAAATCAGAACGGAAATCAGAAAGCATTACTACATTTTTGATTCCTTCTGCGCCACAAAATCTTTTTTGAGCGAAAGGCAGATCTTTAGAAATACAAAGAACAACCGTGTTCGGAATATTCGCAGCATCTTCATTAAAATGACGCACAGAAGCCGAACAAACGCCCGTATCTACACTCGGAAAAATATTTAAGATCATATATTTTCCTTTGTAAGAATCAAGAGTTTGATCTTTCATCGTAACATCGGTAAGCGTAAATTTCGGCGCTGCTTTATTTACTGATGGTAATTTAGCATAAGTATGAACAGGTTTCCCTCCCATTAAAACGGAGTTTGCCGTTTTAGCATTTTGAGCAAAGCTCAACACAGAGAAAAATAATACCGTACTGAAAATTAATTTTGAAAACATAATTTATTTTTTTTTTAGATGTTTAATTTTTAACCATAAAAGGCGCAAAAGCCCTTAAACATTTAGATAAGTTGAATATTTTAAAGTTAAACACATTGAAAATAAAAGTTTACAAAATGAAAATCTTAGATTTTCAAAACTTATGTGCTCTTCTATCCGTACTTAAATTAGCTTAAATGAACTTTTGTCTCTTTTGTGGTTAAAAATAATTCTGACAAGTTATAAGCAAATTTATTCTTTTTTAAAACGTTAAACATTAATTTTAATTCAAACACCCTATAAATAGAGCAAATCTATTAATCTCCTCTTTTTAAAATCAAATTTTACGTCTACCTTTATTCTATTCAAATTTTTACACTCAAATTATTAAACAAATAAAAAGATTTATGGATTCAGCAAATAACGCATCATTTCACGAAATTTTTAAAAGCGAAAACGAAATTCCCGAAGAATATAAAGTTCCCGAAATTCACCAACGAACCTATCTTCTCAATGGCGAACTGGTAGAGTGGAACGGAGAAGTCACCAATATTTATTCACCCATCTGTATTCCCACAGAAAACGGTTTGGAAAGGAAGCTCTTGGGAAGTATTCCGAATATCGGTCCAAAAGAAGCGATGGAAGTTCTTGAAGCTTCTGTAAAAGCCTACGACAATGGTCTTGGAGAATGGCCTACAATGTCGGTTGAAGGTCGCATAAAATGTATGCAGAAGTTTGTGTACTTAATGATTGAACAACGAGATTTAATCATTAAATTATTAATGTGGGAAATCGGAAAAACGTTACCAGATTCAACCAAAGAATTCGACAGAACGGTAGATTATATCAACCAAACCATTGATGCTTTAAAAGATTTGGATCGTGAATCTTCACGTTTTCAGCAGGCAGAAGGAACAATTGCTCAAATAAGAAGAGCTCCACTTGGAGTTGTGTTGAGTATGGGGCCATTTAATTATCCTTTAAATGAAATTTTCACAACATTGATTCCTGCTTTAATTATGGGAAATACAATCTTGTTTAAACTTCCTAAACATGGCGTTTTGGCGCATTATCCATTGTTAAATGCTTTCAAGGAAGCTTTCCCAAAAGGAACGGTGAATACTTTGTACGGAAAAGGATCAGAGATCATCACCCCAATCATGGAAAGCGGAAAAATTAATGTTCTGGCTTTCATCGGTTCAAGTAAGGTAGCCAACGGATTGAAAAAATTGCATCCAAAGGTGAATCGTTTAAGGGCTATTTTAAGTTTAGATGCTAAAAATGCAGCGATTGTTACTAAAAATGCAGATTTGAATGTTGCAGTGAGCGAATGTATTTTAGGGGCGCTTTCTTTTAACGGTCAACGTTGTACAGCGCTCAAATTGATATTCGTTCAAAAAGATGTTGCAGAAGAATTTACTCAAAAATTAACGGCCGCAGTTTCAGCTTTAAAAGCCGGACTTCCGTGGGAAAAAGATGTGAAAATTACACCACTTCCGGAAGTAAATAAACCTCCTTATCTGAAAGAATGTATTGACGATGCTTTGGCGAAAGGAGCAAAAGTTTTAAATGAAAACGGTGGTTACAACGAAGAATCTTTCGTGTTTCCAGCTGTTGTTTATCCCGTGAACAGTGATATGAAACTATATCATGAAGAACAATTTGGTCCGGTAATTCCTGTCGTTCCTTTTGAAAGTATTGACGAACCGATCGAGTATCAGGTAAATGCCGATCATGGAATGCAGGTGAGTATTTTCAGCGAAGATCCGTTGGAAGTTTCAAAATTAATTGATCCTTTTGTGAACTTGGTAAGCCGTGTTAATATCAATTGTCAGGCTCAGCGTGGCCCCGATGTTTTCCCATTTACAGGAAGAAAAGACAGTGCAGAAGGTACGCTTTCGGTTTTTGATGCGCTTCGTTCGTTCTCGATCAGATCTTTGGTGGCTGCAAAATTAACGGATTCCAATAAAAAATTACTGAACACGATTGTAAGAGAACATGATTCTAATTTTTTAAGCACAGATTATATTTTTTAAATTAAAACTGACTAATTCTTAGATCATATAAGAGTAAAATCTTTTGTGGTGATAAATAAAAAGTCCGATAGAATACTTTCTGTCGGGCTTTTTTTATTAATTTTCAAAAAAAGTGTAACATTATTTTCAAAACTGAACTAACTCTATAGAGTAAAAAGCCATGACCTCATTAGAAAAGGAATTTTTAGATAAAATCGAAAAACATAAAGGAATCATTTTCAAGATTTCTAAAATGTATATGGATGAAAAAGACGATCGCGACGATCTTTTTCAGGAGATTACCTATCAGGTCTGGAAAGCTTATTCAAACTTTAGAGGCGAAAGTGAATTTTCAACCTGGCTGTACAGAATTGCCCTCAACACCGCAATTGTTTTCTTAAAATCAGAGAAAAAAAGAAGTTTTATCGCCAATGAAGATTTTTCCAATTACAAGATCATTCAGGATGAATATGATCATGATAAGGAAGAAAAATTGGCTGAAATGTATAAAGCAATCAATCAGTTAAATCCAATTGATAAAGCTTTTATTTTCTATTATCTGGAAGATTTTTCAGGAAGAGAAATTGCCGAACAAATGGGTATTTCCGAGGTAAATGTAAGAGTGAAAATGAACCGCGCCAAAAATAAACTGAAAGATATCTTAAATTCAAAATAGACGAGTTGCGATATTCGGAATTCGAGTTTGACTTGAATTTGTAACCCTCGCATCTCGTAACTCATTAACCAAAAAATAACTCATTATGAATATAGACGAACTAAAAAACGCTTGGAACGAAGATGATATTTTTGAAGAAACTCCAGAAATAAGCATTGAACAGAAGAATAAAATCAATCTTCCGCTGGAAAAAATGCGCAAAAATATGAGAATGGAATTTTTATCCACCATCGGGATATTTATCTTCGGATTTATGGTTGTTTGGATCCCAATTCCTGAAGCGCCGTTTAAATTTAAATTTTATATCACCATATTATTGGCTTCAATGGCTATAGTGACGTTTTTTTTCTTTAGTAAATTTTTCAAATTATATAAGGAAATGGGAAGTCCAATGTTGAAAACCTATGATTCTTTGAAGGATCTTCTGTATCAGTTAAATCTAAATAAGCAGTATTATGTTTCATTTTATCTGAGTTTTGTACCGTTTTTGGTTTGTGAACTCATTATCGTTATTGAATGTATTCCTTATCCACAGCCTTTATCGGATATGCAGATTGCCACAACGCTTATCGGATCTGTTTCAGTTGGATTGTTCATGTTATATCTCGTAGGAAATTGGTGGTTCAAATATTTTTACGGTAAGCATATCACAAAAATTGAGAATCTTTTGAAAGAATTGAATCAATAAATAGTTTCGGCGGGCTGAAAGCCCGCCGAAACCCGTTAAATTATTATTTTAAACTTTCTTTTTCATTTTTGATTTCATTTTTTATCCAGTCTAGCTGAACATCTTTTTTCTCAATAATATCCTGCAAAGTTTGTGGAATAACAACATTCGGAATAACTCCTTTTTGAGTATTAGAAAGGATAATATTTGGATTTACGAGAAGCAGGCCAATCGGTAATGTCAATCTCGAGTTGGGAAGAACCTGATAAGAATAAAACCCCGCCACGCTTCCATCATTGGCACCTCCGGTTTCTTCTCCCACCAAAGTGGCGCGTCTGTCGTATTTTAATTTAGAGCTGAAAATGGAAGATGAAGAAAAACTTCCGCCATTCACCAAAACGAAAACCTTTCCTTGAAAAGCATCTTTATTGGGTTGGGTTACATGATCAGCTTTTATTTTATAGTAAGATTTTCCGTCTTTTCCTTTGTAGGTATTGAGGGCTTTAAGAAAAACATAGGTTGGATAGGTTACCCCTTTTACGGCATATTCCAAAGCTGAACTTTTCTTAAAATAATTGGTTTGTAATGGAGTAAGACTTGAATTAAGCTGTGAAGGCTTTATCAACACAAAAGGCTGAGTAGCAATATATGAATACAATTCATTAATCTCCTCCAAAGAACCTCCGTAATTGTTACGGATATCGATGATGAGGTTTGATGTTTTTGCATCTTTTATTTCAGCGAACGTATTTTTATAAAATTTATCAGAAGCCGAATGGGAGAATTTTTTGATTTTTAAATACGCCGTAGAATTATTTTCATCTAAAAACCTGAAACTCCTATTGAATGAATTATTGTTTGTTGAAGAAGCAATTTCTTTCTTTTCGCCACACAAAATTGGTTCTTCTTGTCGATGAAGAATGAAGGTCTGTTTTTGATCGTTATATGAAGTTTCAATTTTTGCACTGTCCAGAATTCCATTTTCTAAAGTATAAAAATGGAAAAACATATCTTTCAGATAATAAGGCTGAAAAGTGGTGTTGAAGCCGTCACTGCTTATTAATTTTTTATATTTTTCAATATAAAGAGAAACAGGAATATCATTAATGCTGATAAGTTCTGTTCCGGGCTTTATATTGTGTAAAGAATCCTTATTTTCAACAATATATAGATGATTATCCTGAATTCTATATCTGAAACGCGTAAACAAACGCTTTTTGATCTTTAAAATATCTTCCTTAGAAAGTTCATTAGGAGATTGCAGAGAAAGATGTCCCTGCCTGATACTCGTAATAATAGGTTGTAACCTGAAATAAAATTGTGTTGGTGTAAGAGGTTTATCAAGAGTTTGTTTTAAACTGTCGATTTTATGATCCAGATCTTTTTGTGAAATATATTGATAAAGCTGAGGATGCATCTGCTTAAGTTTATAATAAGCAAAATCTACATCTTGTTTAAGTTTTTCGGACGGAATATAATTATCCTGCTGATCACGCTGCTTTCTTACGGAAGAACAGGAAGCCAGAACGATGATAATTAATATTACCGAATAGTTTTTCAATGTGTTTGAGTTTTTTTCAATCGGCTAAATTAAAAGGTTTAAAATTACCATTCAATAAATGAGTAATAAATTATTCAAAATAGATTATAATTTTAGTTAAAAATAAAGGATTTGCGTTCCCAGATCGTCATGTAATATTAAAGTTATACATTTGAACCCTATTTTTTCAAGAAAATGATCTATATAATTATCACAGTTGTCGTTTTATTGGTAGCGGCATATTTCATAGTAACCGGTCAGGAAGTTTTTGGTGAAGCTCCTAAAGGAAAGAGATTAGAACGTGTGAAACAATCTAAATTATACAAAAACAAGCAGTTTCAAAATCTTAGTTATACCCCGTCCATCACAGAAGGATACGGAATGACAACTGTATTGTATGATTTCTTTTTTGCTAAAAAAGATCCTTTATTGAAGCCGTTAAAGCCTGTTCCATCCGTTCATACAGACCTTAAAAGTATTCCGAAAAACGAAGATGTTTACATTTGGTTGGGGCATTCGTCGTATTATATTCAGACAGATGGCGTTTCTTTTTTGATTGATCCTGTACTTAGTAAATATGGTTCGCCTTTCAAATTTTTCAATAAAGCTTTTGCGGGATCAGATATTTTTAAACCTGAAGATATTCCGAATATTGATTATTTGGTGATTACACACGATCATTTTGATCATCTTGATTATCCGACGGTAAAATCTATAAAAGATAGAGTAGGAAAGGTGATTCTGCCTTTGGGCGTAGGTGCGCATCTTGAAAGATGGGGCTATAAAGAAAACCAAATCATTGAAGATGAATGGGGAGCTTCTTTTGATTTGAAAAATGATCTTAAAATAACTTTTACCCCAGCAAGACACTTCTCAGGCAGAAATGTGAAGAGAAATGGAACGCTTTGGACTTCGTATGTTTTGGAAACTCCAACGAAGAAAATATTTTTAGGTGGTGACAGTGGTTACGACACACATTTTAAAATGATTGGTGAAAAATATGGCCCATTTGATTACATCGTTATCGAAAACGGACAATACAACGAAGCCTGGAAATACATTCACGGACTGCCGGAAGATGTTGTACAAGCTTGTTTAGACTTAAAAGCTAAAAATGTAATTCCTGTACATTCATCAAAATTTGCGTTGGCACTTCATGCTTGGAATGAGCCTTTACAAAAAATTACAACCCTCGGAAAAGACAAAAACTTACATATTCTTACACCAATAATCGGTGAAACTGTTGATTTAAATAAAACCGACAATCAATTTAAAGTTTGGTGGGAAGATTAATTTAGGCGTGCCAAATATCTTTATATCTGGCAGGATGATTTTCAAACTGCTGTCTTACAAAATCACATTCAGGGTCTACCAATAAGTCTTTTTCTTCTGCGAAATTCACTAATTTATCCAAAAGTAATTTGGCATATCCGTGACCTTCGTGCTCTTCATTAAGTTTAGTATAATAAACAATGAGAAGCCTGCCGTCGATCTTTATAGACATATAGCCTGCCTTTTTTCCATCAATTAATATCTGCAATTCATCTTGATATGGAGATATTTCGAATTTTATATTTTCCATAATGATTAAGATTTGGGTTGAATGAATATTGAATTCGAAATTTATTTTCAAACTTCTTTCCTTTAAAATTACAAATTTAAAATGAAACTGAAATACAAAAAGCGCAACCATTCGCGTAATTTGTGAAAAATTTATTAGTAATATTAGTGTTTTAAATAAAAGCAATATTTAATTTTAAAACACTAAAACACTAAAACACTAAAACACTAAAACACTAAAACACTAAAACACTAAAACACTAAAACACTAAAACACTGACCCATCCGCTATTTGTGAAATGTTTAACAAAGATTATGAAGACATTGTATTGATTTGGCATTTTAATTGAGAATACTATTATAGTAAAATTTAAATAAAATGAAAAAGATATTATTAGCAGCGTTTTTTGTAGGGACTTTTAGTCTAAGTTATGCACAGTCAGAATACTACAACGATTATAGAAGAAGTGTAACAGATGTAAATTGGCAGACCGTGGCTGTAGATTTATTATTGTCAAAAACACAGACAAATGAGTTAAATTCACTCAACGACAGGTACCATGATTATAACTCTTTTAATAGGGTATACGTAAACAATCCGGACAGATGGAAAGAAGACAGATATTCTGAAATTGAAAGGATTTTAGGTAGGGAAAAATACCAAAAATTCAAAACTAAATATTACAAAGGACAAAATCCTACGGCAGTTTACAACCGAAATAAAAACAACGACAAACGTTATAAACACATGACCAAAAAATCCAAAAATTATAAACAAGATAACGGAAAAGGTCACAAACACTAACCTATTATCAACTATATATTCAATTTTTAACTTGACTGGTCGAAAGATCGGTCATTTTTTTGATATTAAACATAATTATATCTTGTTTGAATTTTATAACTTTGAATCATGGAAACATCAGAAACAATAAGCGAATTTTACGAACGTAATGTAAATAATATAACTTTCAAAGACGCTACAACTCCGGGAATTGGGCATTTTAATGTCTTTAGCCGAGACGATTGTTCATTGATAACGCCTTACAGCAGGAGAGATTATTATAAAATTTCATTAATTATCGGAAAAGGAAAACTCCATTATGCGGATAAGTGGATCCATGTTGACAGACCTGCATTATTGTTTTCAAATCCTGTGGTTCCTTACTCTTGGGAGGCTGATGATGAGGATCAAACGGGTTGGTTTTGCCTTTTCTCAGATCAGTTTTTACAAAATGGAAACCGTTTGGGAAATCTGCAGGATTCCCAGCTTTTCAAAATTGGCGGGACACCGATTTTCTTTGTTGATGATGAACAAAAGAAGTCAGTTTCTGAAATTTTCCAAAAAATGATGGTTGAAATTCAGTCTGATTATATTCACAAATACGACATGCTTCGCGCTTATCTTCATCTTTTGGTACATGAAACCATGAAAATAAATCCTGCCGAAAATTTTGAACATTATCAAAATGCTTCTCAAAGAGTAGCTTCATTATTTATGGAATTGCTTGAAAGACAGTTTCCAATTGATAGTCCTGAAGCTTACCTTAAACTGAAAACTCCAACCGATTATGCGGAAAGTCTTTCCATTCATGTCAATTCATTGAATCGTTCTGTAAAAGAAATTACGGGTAAAACTACGAGCCAGCAAATCACTTCAAGGATCATTCAGGAAGCCAACGCATTATTACAGCACACAGATTGGAATATCTCTGAGATCGCTTATGGATTGGGATTTGAAGAACCTGCTTATTTTACCAATTATTTTAAAAAGCAAACCGGGCTTACTCCAAATTCATTAAGAAATTCTCTTGTTTGAATTTTATAATTCTTAGTTTGAATTCTATATCAAATAGTAAAAGTTCTTGTTCTAATTTTGTTCTTATAATTTAAAATCACAATCAATTATGAAATTCAGAAAATTAGGAAACACAGGAGAGCAGTTATCTGCAATAGGTTTAGGTTGTATGGGGATGAGCTTTGCGTATGGACCTGCGGACGAACAGGAAAGTATCAACACTTTACATAAAGCGTTGGATCTTGGAGTCAATTTTTGGGATACTGCCGATATGTACGCAAACGGAGAAAATGAAAAACTAATCTCAAAAGTTTTGGTTCCGAATCGTGATAAGATCTTTATTGCTACAAAATTCGGATTCAGGTTTAAGGATGGAAAAGCAAGTCACAGTGGGGCTCCCGGAACTTATTTCGACGGTTCTCCGGAATGGATCAAAAAGGCTGTAGATTTAAGTCTTCAAAGATTAAAGATTGATGAAATAGATCTTTACTACGCTCACAGAGTTGACCCAAATATTCCTGTTGAAGAAACGGTTGGAGCAATGGCAGATCTTGTAAAAGCAGGTAAAGTAAAATATCTAGGTTTATCCGAAGCATCACCTGAATCTATTAGAAAAGCTAATAAAATTCATCCGATTACGGCTTTACAGTCAGAATATTCTATTCTTACAAGAGATGTGGAGAAAGAAATTTTATCTACCATCAGAGAACTTGGAATTACGTTGGTTCCTTATTCACCTTTGGCAAGAGGTCTTTTTGCTAATATTAATGAAGCTCAAAACTTCGGTGATGATGATTTCAGAAAATCTCTTCCTCGTTATCAAAATGAAAGTTTGAAAAATAATAAAAATTTAGCCAAAGAATTCAATGATTTAGCAGAATCTAAAGGAATAAAAGGAACACAGCTGGCCTTAGCTTGGGTTCTGAATCAAGGCGAAGACATCATCCCGATTCCAGGAACAAAACGTATCAAATATTTAGAAGAAAACATTGCTGCAACGAATATTGAGCTTTCTCAATCTGATCTTGATACCATTGATTTTATCTTGAAAAAATATCCAAACATTGGAGAAAGATACAGCGAAGGTTCTATGAAATTAGTGAATAATTAAATGAAAATTTTAATTTGATAATTAAAACAAAAACGCTTAAACCATGAACAGAAGAGAACTTTTAAAAACAGGAATATTGGCGGGAACGTTGAGTGTTATTCCTTTTTCCAATACTTTCGCAGCCATCAATGAGCCACAATTGAATCGGGAAGATGATCTTTCAGGTTTTAAAAAGATAAAATTAGGTGAACTTGATCTATTCATTTTAACCGATGGATTTATTCATGAGAAAAATCTGGAATCTTTTGCTCCGAGAGGAAATGTTTCAGAATTAAAATCAATTCTTAAAGATAATTTCCGATCCGATGAATATGTAGATATGGCGATGAACGTTCTGTTGGTAAAAACAAAAAATAAACTGATTTTACTGGATGCCGGAATGGGAATTTTCGCTGATGAAAGAACCGGATTTTTAGTGAAAAGCCTTCAAAAAGCAGGATTTTCACCCATAGATATTACAGATGTTTTTCTTTCCCATGCACATCCTGACCATATTGGTGGAGTGGTGGATAAGCAAAACAAACTGGTTTTTCCGAATGCCAATATTTTCATTTCAAAAGTTGAACATGACTTTTGGATGCAGGCGACGATTAAAGATTTTAGTAACAGTATATTAAAAACAATACCTGATGTTCTTAATCAAATTATTCCAGGCATTCAAAATGTATTGAAAACCATTCAGCCAAAGTTAAAATTTTATGATTTAAATAAATCTTTGTATGATAATTTTAACTTTCAATTGGCGCCCGGACATACGCCTGGCTTAACGGTTATGACAATTTCTTCGGGCAACGAGAAACTGCTCTATATCGCAGATCTCATTCATTCAGACGTTATTCTTTTTCCGCATCCGGATTGGGGATATTTCGGAGATACAGATCTTGATATTGCAATCGCATCGCGTAAAAAGTTGCTTCAGCAATTGGCTGAAACCAAAACCAGAGCTTTTGCCTATCACTTGCCTTGGCCGGGATTAGGTTTTACAAAGAAAAAAGGTAATGCTTTTGAATGGTTTCCGGAAGTATTTATGAATTAAAAAGTGAAAAATTTCTTTAACCATTAAGTTTTTATTTAAGTAGTTAAGAATATTAAGCTTTTAGGTTATATTTTTTTTTAGCTTAAAAATCAAAATGATTTATCTTAATTAAACTTAACTTCTTAAGTTTTCTTAATGGTTCAAATAAAAGTACTTAAATTTTCCACTAAATAATTAAACAATAAATCCTCTCATTGCTGGGAGGATTTATTTTAACATAAGAAAAGTTGATATTGTTACATATCGTTGTGCAATAGTAAAGACGGATGAAATTTATTTTTACTTTAAATTTTTTCAAAAATTAATTCCTGAGGATAAATTTTTCTAAATAATAGGTAAGTGATTGAAAGAACAGTAAATGCTAAAATCGCGTCAATGGTTGAAGCAAATCCGAGAACTGCAATTTTAGAAAAGAATGCAAAAATAATATCGAAAAACATTCCTGCAAAGACCCATTCTTTCAATCTCAATAATCTGTTTGGAAGTAAAAGAACAATTACTCCCGCTAGTTTAAATATTCCAAGAATGTAAATGAAATGCGATGGATAGCCTAACTGAAGCGTAATGTCCCAAACCACAGGATTTTTTGTCAGTTCAAAAAAGCCACTCGCTCCAAACCAAAGAGACATAAAGATTGCGCTTGACCAATAGATGATTTTTGTTGTTTTTGTTGTCATTTTTATTTGTTTTTAAATTGTTGATTTTTTAATTTGGTTAATCGCAAAGGCGCAAAGAATAATTAATAATAGAATGTTTTAAGGCGCAAGAAAATCATTGATTTTCAATTTTTAATTAAATTGCTATTGTCTACAATCAATTTTATCGCAGATAAAATCCTTGCGCCTTAAAAGCATAAACTGTTTAAAGAAACTTTGCGTCTTTGCGTTTAACTTGAAAAATTTAGTTTAAAATAAAACTTTAGCAGAACCTAAAATTTCCCCAGACTTTGTATTTTGTATCAAACCAATTACTTCCCAATCATTAGGATTAAAATTTTCAGGTAACGGGAAACTTGTTGTTCCTTCCGAAGTGCTTTTTAGTGAAATTTGATTTTGCTGATGAACGATCTGCCAATGCTGTAAATGATGTCCTTCATTTTCGCCTTTTGCCACATTGGAGGACGATTTTTTCTCAATCAAAGTAATGAGTAATTTATTTTGAGAATTGGTTTCTGCAGTTTTATAATTAACAGTAATTTCTTTTGAAAGAATTTTTGCTTCTAAATCTATTTTGATGTTATTTGAACTAAAAAGCGCATTTTGAATAGCACTTTCCACTGCATTTTGGTCTGAACCCACAAACTCTTTTTTTCCATTAGCAACCAATTGCGGAGTATAAACTTGTGAATTTAAAGTACTACTATACTGCTGTTGGCGCTGTGAATTTTCTGCACTGCTGAATTTATCTTTCCAACCAAGATGATTCCAGTAATCAACGTGGTAAGCAAGAATATAGACCGGTTTATCTTTGTATTCTTCTGCAATTTTCCCCATCAAAGCATCTGCGGGCGGACAACTTGAACAACCCTCTGAAGTGAATAATTCCAGAACGGCAAAACCGTTGTTTTTGGAAGACAAATTTTGATGAGATTCTTCAGCTTTGTTCTTATAAACAAAAGCGGAGACGATGAACATTAATGCTACAAAAGCTGCTGTTCCTATTAAGTTTTTTAGTATCATTTCTTTTAATTTGATTCAAAAGTAGACACCTTTTCGACGCAAAAGAATACAAAAAAGGTTCAACCGGACAAATTGCGAGGTGAACCTTGAAAATATAAAACTGAAGTTTTTTAACTATTAGCGATCTTCCAGCCAAGTAAAAAAATTATGTGATTTCTCTTTATTGATTAATAATTTTTCGGGAGTCTCAATCGTTAATTTCACATAGATTTTTCGCTGAAAATAATGCTCCATTTCTTTGATTGCACTGAAATTTATAATGTATTGTCGATTAACCCTGAAAAATTGTTTTTGAGAAACCTGTTCTGCAACCTGCCCCAGAGTTTGAGTAAGCTGAAAATGCTGTTTATCGAAAGTCATTAGATGTGTGATCTCATTATGAATGAAAAAATATGCAATATTCTCCGTCGGAATTGTTGTATATTTTTGATTTTTAAAAACCAGAAAACTACTTTTCGCAGCCGTTTGGGGCTGTGTTATTTTCTGTAAAAGAGCTTCCAAGTCGGGAATTTCTGATTTCTGAAAAAATTTCTTTAATTCATCAACTTTCCGGAAAGCTTCGGCAATGTCGTCACGTGAAAATGGTTTTAAAACATAATCGACACCTTTACTTTTAAAAGCATCCAACATATATTGATCGAAAGCGGTACAAAAAACCACCGGACAAGTGATTTCCACCTGCTTGAAAATTTCAAAAGAAAGTCCGTCTGAAAGGTGAATATCCATGAAAATTAAATCAGGCTTGATACCTTTTGACAAAGCTTCAACACTGCTTTCGATACTATCGTAAACATCGATGATTTTGGCTTCGGGTCTTAATTCTAAAATCAAATTCTGCAGGGATTTTGCTGCTCGAAATTCGTCTTCAATAATGATTATATTCATGGATCAGGGGGAGTTTTATTTGAAATATTTTTTCGTCGTCAAGAATGTTGATTTCTTTTTCCATAAGATGTTTGTAGCGCATATTTACGTTATTTAAACCCACTCCCAAAGAATCTTCGGGAATCATTTTTCGCTGAATCGGGTTTTCAATAATGATTTTATCTTCTGCATTATAAATCTTAATGTTAAGAGGCTTGCTTTTCGAAACAATATTATGCTTAATACAATTTTCAACTAATAATTGCAATGTAAAAGGGGGAATTAATGTTTTTAAAACTTCATCATTCAATTCATTCGTAAATGTAATTCCTTCACCAAAACGCGCTTTTTGGAGAAAAAGATACGAATCCAGAATTTTCATTTCTTCCTTAACGGTGATAAGATCTAACTTTCTGCTTTCCAACGTAAAACGGTAAAAATCAGATAGTTTCATAATAAAATCAACAGTTTCAGAATCGTTGGTTTCTGCCATTGATTTTAGAGTATTCAAACTGTTAAAAAGAAAATGCGGATTGATCTGCTGTTTTAATAATTCAAATTGAGCGCCTAAATTATCGCTTTTTACTTTCTCCAATTCAAGCTGAACTTGCTGACCTGCGTAATTATTTTGAAGCAAAGTCAAAAACATATAGCAAACAAGGTTGATCAAAATCCCTCTAACCTCGACCATCAGCATGGTTGGACCAAAATTGATATGGGACAAAATAAGTTGTTGGATCCACGCCAGACCGAACATCACGACCATCCCAAAAGCCAAAACGACCAACAGTCTTGAATAAGAAATATTTTGTCTTCTTTTCCCCGAATTGCGGTTCAGCATATAGATATTGAGATACCACATAATGATTGAAAATGCAGCTGTTATCGCTGAATTCACGATCGCCTCCTCCCAATTGAAAGCATGGGAAGCGAGTTGTGGAACCGAAGATAATATTCCCAAAAACAGGGAACTTACCCAAATAACGGCTTGTGAAATTTTTATTTTTTGTTGCTGCATGACAACTGTGAATTTTAAAAATGTTAAGTTAATATTTTTAATTATTATTTTTGTCAATTGTGAATAGTCAATTCGCTTCACTTGTAAATTGTTGGAGTCTTATAGATTGACCATTCACTTGCGAAGCAAAATTCACCATTCACTAAAAAATTATTAAGGTCTCACGACGGGTTTATAACTCATGATATATTTTATTCTTTCTTCTTTATTAGGTTGAAAATTTTCGGTTTTAGAAGAATTTTGTATTTGATAAGAAATATTTCCGATTTTATCTGTCTTAATGGTTTCTACGCTTAAAAGTTCACCAGTTATTGTTCCTCCGATATATTGTGGGTTTTCGTGATACTTCCATGTTACTAATTTTATCTCTGAACCCATTTTAAGTTGATTATTTTCATTTGATAATGATTCTAAAGCTTTTTGGTTTCCGTATAGAGCGGATGATGTTTCTTTTTTTGTATTTAATGATGTTGAAATGAATTTCAAATTTCCAGGATCAAAAACAACGCGTTTTAAATCTTTATCCGGTTCGTCAATTTTACAGGCAGTGAATAAAGCGCAAACTGACATGATGATGAATAGTATTTTTTTCATTATTTCTGAAGGTTTTTAATTAATCTTTCTGTATTTACTTTCATTGGAACGTCAAATAAGTATCCTGTTTTTTCAGCTAACTGACGGTGGCAAGCGATACATGATTCTTTGGCAAATGAAGCCGTTTTTCCTGTCGGATGAAGATCTTTTCCTGAAAATTTTGCAAATCCCCAACCTTCCGTATCGGTATATTTTTTTGAATCTTTAACCATAAATTGAGCATTCACAAACTCTCCTGCTCTCACTTCTCCATCAGCTAATTTCTCCTGTTTCCAAACAGATTTTACAACAATGCTTCCGTTTGGCCAAGGGTGAAAATCTTCCGTTTCGATAGCTTTTACAGCAATATCATTTCCGTAAATTACACGGATTGAATTATCGAAAAGCGTACTCATACTGATGACTTTCCAGCTTTTATAATCGTCTGTGTATTTTACGCCGTTTGGAGAAACCGGAAATTCTGAAGGTGTGTTATTTTCTGAAATTTCGATATTTTGATGAATATTTTTCAATTCGTTTTTTACAGGAGCAATGCTGGATAATGAAAGTGTATATTTTTTAATCGTTTCAATATCTTTTGTAGTAATTTTTGCAGAAGGATGAAGTAATGTATAATTGTGAAGCGGCATTTTTCCGCTTTGCATCATGTTTAAAATGGCATACATTTTTCCCTGATGCTCACCTGCTGAGTAATTCCATTCTGAAAAATTGAGAACTTCTCTCGCTCTTTTTACATCTTTATTCACCCCCCAAGAAATCGGGGCAATTTTATCATACCAACTTAAATTTTGTTGATTTGAATGACAATTAAAACATGAATTTTCCAGGATTGCGAGAACTTCGTGAGGTGCTTCGATCTTTTTTGCAACAGGTTTTCCCTCTAATGGCTTATTGAAAAGCTGTAAAACGACAAAGATTCCTAAAACCGCCAAAAATACAATGGCTATTGGTTTTGCGGTTCTTTTTTTCTTTATTGAGTCCATAATGATTTTATTTTTATGTCTCAAAAGTAGTTTGTTGAAGGATGTTTTGGAATCTGAAATTAGGTGAACCGGACAAATGAATAGGTGAAAATGGAATTTTGGGAATTAAAAAGATAGGAAGTTTGAAGCTGGATGCTGGAAGTTTAACGATGTATAAAATCTTCCCTCTTCCAGCTTCCTCTCTTCCTACCTACAGAACCATTCCGCCGTCAATCAGAATTTCGGTTCCTGTCATAAAACTTGCAATAGTATTGTCTGATAAATAGATGACTGCCTTGGCAACGTCTTCTGCGGTTCCCATTTTTCTCAAAGGAATTGCATTAATTAGCCAATCATTAAGACCATCCAAAGTAGCTTCATCTAAGCCGGCTTTGGTCATGATTTCTGTTTTAGTAGGTCCCGGACTTACCATATTTACACGGATTTTTCTTAGCGCAAGCTCTGCAGCAGCTGTCTTTGCAATTGAGTTCAAAGCTGCTTTACTTGCCTGATAAACCGAGCTGTTTGGTTTGTGAGTTGTTGCAACATTCGAAGATAAAAAGACAACGGATGCGCCATCATTTAATAGAGGAATAAATTTACTTAATGTGAAATATGCTCCTCTAAAATTAATATTCATTACTTGATCAAAATTTTCTGAACTCATGTTTTCAATTGATCCTAAAGTTCCGGTAATTCCGGCATTGATAAATAGGATGTCAACTTTTCCGTATTGATTTTCAACTTCTGTCTTCAAAGATTCAATATCTTCTAATTTTCCCTGATCGGCTACAAATGGAATTGCTCCCAATTCCTCTGCCGCTTTTTCAATCGCTTCTTTTCGTCTTCCTGTGATGATTACTTTTGCACCTTCTGCAATTAATTCTTTTGCGGTTGCATATCCGATTCCGCTGTTTCCACCAGTTACGATGGCTAGTTTGTTACTAAACTTTTTCATTTCTTTTAAACTTTTTTGACAAAGTTATTTCAAATTGATATACTTTTGTAACCAGTATCACAGAGTATATCAGTATCATCAATTATATCACGTAAATTTACAGACATGGAAAGAGATCAAACCGAAGAGCTTAGAGCATTGCAGGACACCCTTTATTTTATTGGCGGAAAGTGGAGAATTCCTGTTATTAATGCCATTTGTAACGGCAACAAACGTTTCCGTGAAATTGAAAGAAGCATCCCCGGAATCACCACAAGAATGCTCTCAAAAGAGTTAAAAGATATGGAAATGAACAAATTGGTAAAACGAAATGTTTACCCCGATACTCCTGTTTTAATTGAATATGTTCCAACAGAATACTGCCGGACTTTTGGGAAGATTATTGGAGAAATGATTAATTGGGGTAGGGAGCATAGGAGAGTGATTGTGGAGGATAAGATTTAGAATTAAACACAAATATTCACGAATTTTAAGCACAAATAATACAACTTTATTATATCAATAGGAACGGGCTTTAGCCCGTTTTCAATATAATATATAACCAATTGGCTTTAGCCAAAACATAAAATAATATTTAGCCTAGATTCTTCTAGAATGACAAACGAGATGTATATTTTTCTTTGTGGTTATTTGTGAAAAGTATTAGTGATTATTTGTGTTAAAAAAAAAAAAAAGCCCCTTAAAAAAGGAGCTTTCATTTATAGTATATTCGAAAATTAAATTCCGTCAATAATTTCATTTAAAACTGTGCTTGGTCTCATTGCTTCATACGTTTTGTATGTATCAGTTTTGAAGTAACCATCAATATTTTGAGGTTTACCTTGAGCACCAATTAATTCAGCATTAATTACTTCTTCGTTTTCCTGCATTGCTTCAGCAACCGGAGCGAATTGTGCGGCTAATTCAGCATCAGCAGTTTGGTTAGCTAATGCTTCAGCCCAATACATTGCTAAATAGAAGTGAGAACCTCTGTTATCGATTTGTCCAACTTTTCTTGCAGGAGATTTATCTGTTGCTAAGAATTTAGCATTTGCTTCATCCAATGCATCAGCTAAAACCTGAGATTTTGTGTTCCCTTGAGTTTGTGCTAAATGTTCTAAAGAAGCCTGTAAAGCCAAGAATTCACCTAGAGAATCCCATCTTAAATAACCTTCTTCTAAGAATTGTTCAACGTGTTTTGGAGCAGAACCTCCGGCACCTGTTTCGAACAAACCACCACCATTCATTAACGGAACGATAGAAAGCATTTTTGCAGAAGTTCCAAGCTCAAGGATTGGGAAAAGATCTGTTAAATAATCTCTCAATACGTTTCCTGAAACAGATATTGTATCTTTTCCTTCTCTTGCTCTTTTCAACGTTTCCGTCATTGCGTCTTTAACATCAAGAATTTTAATGTCAAGTCCGTTTGTATCGTGATCAGCTAAATATTTTTCAACTTTTTTGATCATTTCTCTGTCATGAGCTCTTCCTTTATCTAACCAGAAAATAGCTGGAGTTTCAGAAAGTCTTGCTCTGTTTACTGCTAATTTTACCCAATCCTGAATTGGAGCATCTTTAGTCTGACACATTCTGAAAATATCTCCGCTTTCTACTTTTTGAGAAAGAAGAATATTTCCAGTTTCATCCTGAACCTCAATTGTTCCTTCGGCTGTAGCTTGGAAAGTTTTGTCGTGAGATCCGTATTCTTCAGCTTTTTGAGCCATTAAACCAACGTTCGGAACAGAACCCATTGTGGTAGGATCTAGTTTTCCGTGAGCTTTCATATCATCAATTACTGACTGATAGAAACCTGCATAAGAACGGTCTGGAATGATACAAACTGTATCTTCTTCTTTCCCTTCTTTGTTCCACATTTTACCTCCGCCTCTTACCAAAGCCGCCATAGATGCATCAACGATGATATCAGAAGGAACGTGGAAATTCGTAATTCCTTTGTCAGAATTTACCATTGCCACTCTTGGTCCGTTTGCCAAAGCAGTTTCGATGTCAGCTTTAATATCAGCTTCCTGAGCATTTCCTTTGATTTTGTCAAAAAGATCAGCAAGACCATTGTTTGGATTAACATCTAAAGACTTGAACGTTTCAGCATATTTAGTGAAAACATCTTTGAAGAAAGTTTCTACAATCGCCCCGAAAATAATTGGATCAGAGATCTTCATCATCGTAGCTTTAAGGTGAGCAGAAAGTAGTACGTTTCTGTTTTTAGCCTCATCGATAGCTTGTTGAACGAAAGCTCTCAAAGCGTTTAAGTTCATTACAGAAGAATCAATAACCTCTCCAGCCTGAAGACCTGCGAAATCTTTTAATAAAGTTTCAGCACCGTCATTTCCTTTGAAAACGATTTTATATTTTGTAGCATTCTCAAGAGTGGTAGAAGTTTCAGTTCCGTAGAAATCTCCGTTGTCCATGTGAGCAACGTCAGTTTTGCTATCAGAAGCCCAATCTCCCATTCTGTGAGGGTTTGCTTTTGCGTAGTTTTTAACAGCTTTTGGAGCACGTCTGTCAGAGTTTCCTTCTCTTAACACAGGGTTTACAGCACTTCCTAATACTTTAGCATATTTAGCTTTAATAGCTTTTTCATCGTCATTTTTAGGCTCTGCAGGATAATTTGGTACTGCGAAACCTTTAGACTGTAATTCAGCGATAGCCGCATCCAATTGAGGTGCAGAAGCTGAAATATTGGGTAATTTGATAATGTTTGCATCCGGTTGAGTAGCCAATTGACCTAATTCTGCCAATGCATCACCGATCTTCTGATCATCTTTCAAAAATTCTGGGAAGTTTGCTAAGATTCTTCCTGCCAAAGAAATATCCGGAACCGCGATCTCAATATTTGCTGATTTTGTAAAAGCTTTTACAATCGGTAAAAACGAGTGTGTAGCCAACATTGGAGCCTCATCCGTAAGGGTGTAATAGATTTTTGATTTGTCTGACATTATACTGTTATTTATTATTTGAAATTTTAAGTTCCACAAATTTAGTTAAAATTTAATTTTTTTAGATTAATCCTAAATAAGAATTTCCACTTTAAGATTAATTTAACCTTTGTTTCATTAAAAAAGTTTTGATTTTCATTAAATTTGAAAAACCTTAAAAAATAAATTATGTCAAATATTACCTTAAAAGGAAACGCAGTAAACACAATAGGAACTTTACCGTCAGTGGGAACTACCATCAGAGATTTTGCTTTGGTAGATTCAGGTTTGAATGTAAAAACATTGGAAAGTTTTGAAGGAAAGAAAAAAGTTTTCAATATTTTCCCAAGTATTGATACTCCGACTTGTGCATCTTCTGCAAGAAAATTCAACGAAGAAGCTTCAAGTTTAGAAAATACTGTTGTAATCAATGTTTCTAAAGATTTACCGTTCGCATTAGGAAGATTTTGTGCTGCAGAAGGCTTGAACAATGTTGAAACACTTTCAGATTTCAGAAGCAGTTTCGGTGATGATAATGAATTAACGATCACAGATTCTCCATTGAAAGGACTTTTAAGCCGTGCTGTAATCGTAACTGATGCTGATAATAAAGTTGTTTACACAGAGCAGGTTTCAGAAATTGCTGATGAGCCAAATTATGATGCAGCTCTTTCAGCTTTAAAATAATTTAGAAATAATAATTTTTCTATGGAAAGCCTTGTGAAATATTTCGCAGGGCTTTTTTCTGTGAAAATGATTCATGTATTAATTGTTTGTTAATGAATATTTTGAATTGTTTTATTGTGATTGTTGTATTTTATTTGTAAAAAAGATAGTTTTGCAAAAAACTAAATAATTAATGAAACAAATTTTCACATTTTTATCAACCCTAACGTTTGCATTAGGGTTCTCACAGGACGGGTTTTTAGATACAACTTACGGCAATTCAGGATTTTATGTCCATAATAGTGGAGCTTACGGAAAATCTATTGAGATTGATGCCAATCAAAAAATGGTGATTGGAAGCTATGGTACAGATCGTACTTTTAAATTCTTTAGATTTAGTTCATCAAATCAATTAGATACTACTTTTGGAACAGGAGGTTCAACATCAATATCTTTAGGCGGAGAAAATGCTGTACTAAATGATATGAAAATACAGCCTGATGGAAAAATTGTAGCGGTAGGATATTGGGAAGATGCAGGAAGCGCAAACAGAAAAGATTTTATTGTTGTCAGATTAAATGCAGACGGAACACTGGATACTACTTTCAATGCAACAGGAAAGCTTACCATTGCGTTTGGTACAAATGAGGATGTAGCAAATGCTGTTGCCATACAGAATGATGGTAAAATTCTGGTAGCCGGGCATTCTTTCACAGGATCTTTCAGAGATATTGCGATTGCAAGAATAAACGTAGACGGAACATTCGATAACACATTTGGAACCAACGGGAAGATTACAACAGATATTGCAGGAAATCATGATGCAGCGACTTGTATTGCCATAAATAGCGACGGTAAATTTGCAGTAGGCAGCTATACTTACGGAGCGGGATCATCAAATAATTTTGCTGATTTTGGTGTTGCGAAATACAATACAAATGGTTCTTTAGATACATCATTCAGTACAGACGGAAAGCATGTTGTGGTAATTGCTCCATCATTTAATGATAAACCTGTTGCAATAGCATTTCAAAGTAATGGAAAAATCTTAATGGGTGGATCTGCATTGCTTTCAACTAGCACCAGAGATGACTTTGCCGTAGTAAGATTGAATGCTAACGGTACATTAGATACTTCTTTTAATACAGCAGGTATTTTTACAACTGCCCTAGGATCATCTGATGATACGGCTTATGCTATGAAATTGCTTTCAGACGGTAAAATTTTATTGGCAGGAACTATTAGTTCAGGATCTTATAATGATATAGGTTTAATAAGAGTTACAAGCAGCGGTTATTTAGATACAACTTTCGGAACCAACGGGAAAACTCAGCAGGGATATGGTAATTTGTCTGTTATTCAGGATATGGATGTCATGAGTGACGGAAAGATAATGGTTTGCGGATCTGCGGGGACAACTAATATTTTTCTGGCAAGATTCAATGGATCAACACCTTTGTCTTTAGGGACTAATGATTTGGTAGCAGACAAAAAAGAATTTTCTTTATATCCGAATCCTGTAAAAGATGTATTGTATTCTGATCAGAAACTGGAAAACTTTGAGCTGTATTCTGCAAGTGGAAGTTTGATAAAATCCGGCAAAAATGAAAAGAGTATCAGCGTTCATGATCTTCCTAAAGGAGTGTATATGCTGAAAATTAAAAATAAAGATAAAAGCATAACAAAGAAAATAATTAAAAATTAATGATAAAAAAGCATCCTGAAAAGGGTGCTTTTTCTTATTATTGGAAATAAAACCTAAATTATGAATGCAGAAAAAGTTATCCCAATTTTAAGAATTTTTGATTATCAAAAAACAATAGAATTTTATATCAATTGGCTTGGATTTGAAATCGTTTGGGAACATCATTTCGAAGACAATACTCCCGTTTATATGGAAGTTAAAAAAGACAATATTATTCTTCATTTAAGCGAACATCACGGTGATGGAACTCCCGGAAGCCGCGTTTTCATCTGGGGTGAAGGTATCCCGGATTATCACAAAGAATTGATCGACAAAAAATACAAATACAACCGTCCCGGGTTGGAGAAAACCTTTTATGACGCTATTTCTTTCACCGTCGATGATCCTTTCGGAAATAAAATTATTTTTAATGAAAAGTTTGATGAAGAAAAGCATAAAAATTTAAATCTTTATTCAAACCATTAATTTGATTTAAACACAAACGCACACAAATATTTTCACAAATAACCACAAACATCTGTGCAGATCTGTGAAATCTGTGGGAGAAAAAAAATCAACACAAATTTAAATTAATGATTCAACTCATCAAAATATCTTCATATTAAAACTAACTTTACACACAATAAATGAAACGTTCCGGAACAGCAGATTTACCTCTTCACTATGGCAAAGTACCGCCATGGTTGTACGAGCGTATGTCGATTCTCGGACTTTCAATTATTGAAGTTATCTTAGCAGATTACGGGAAAGATGAAGTTCTTCGTCGACTTTCTGATCCGTTTTGGTTTCAAAGTTTTGGTGCTGTGATGGGAATGGATTGGCATTCTTCAGGTATTACAACTTCCGTGATGGGCGCTTTGAAACGATCTATCAATCCCAATTCGCAATCGCTCGGATTATATATTTGTGGAGGAAAGGGTAAATTTTCCAGAGAAACGCCATCAGAATTACTTCAAATTGCTGATAAAACAGGCTTGAACGGAACAGAATTGGTTAGAGCCAGCAAACTTTCCGCAAAGGTTGATAATACGGCAATTCAGGATGGTTATCAATTATATTTACACAACTTTATTTTATCAGACAACGGAAATTGGAGTGTTGTTCAACAAGGAATGCATGAATCCGACGGAACTGCAAGACGCTACCATTGGCATTCGGAAAACATAAAATCCTTTATTGAAGAACCTCATACAGGAATCAATGGAATTTCGAGAGGAACAATTTTAAACTTAACGGACTCAGAAGCATCAGAAAACCGAAAAGGTATTCTAGATATTTCTCACACAGATTCCGCAGAAATTATGAGTGATTTTTCACGATTAATTCTTCCTAATCATCATGATGTTCAGGCTTCTGACGTTGATTTAAAACGTCTCGGAGCGCTTTTGTATGTAACCCGCGAAAATCAACCGCAGAATTTCGAAGATTTATTATTATTAGAAGGTGTCGGACCGCGAACAATGCAGTCTTTGGCTTTGGTAAGCGAAGTGATTCACGGTGCGCCTTCAAGATTCAAAGATCCTGCAAGATTTTCCTTTGCTCATGGCGGAAAAGACGGTCATCCGTTTCCTGTTCCGACGAATGTTTATGATGAAAGTATTCAAATTCTTAAATCAGGAATTGAAAAATCTAAGCTTGGAAATTCAGATAAATTAAAAACCTTAAATAAACTTCATCAGATTGTTGAAGCCACAGAAAAGGATTTTATCCCAAATTTTGATATACTGGAAGTAATTGAAGACGAAAGACAAAATTCTTGGCGTTTTGGTGGAAAAACGGTTTTCGGAGATGCTAAAAAACCTTCCAGTCCAAAATCGATTCAGCTTTCTTTATTCTAACACTTTTTTCGACTTAGGAAGCGGAGACGTTAAGAAAATTACAATTTAAACCGTTAAAAAATTCCCACTGTTTGAGCGCGAGATAAATTCAGAATCGAAGAACAAATACTAAATTCGCGCGAGTTTTGGGGATTTTAGGATTAAATTTTAATTTTTAGTCGGAGTTTCCAGTCTTGAACTTTTGGTTCTTTTGCTTCAAGGTAAAAGAACAGATAAATTATTATTTAAATTAATGTTTAATAATTCCTTCATCAATTCCAATAAAAATTCTATTTTTAAAACCTTAAAAAACATTGACTTGATGACAAACAAAGCCTTAGAAATCTGCTATGATTTCCCATTTTTCTTATCCGAGGAGCTTGAAGAAATATTTCTGGCTCATGAAAAAGTAGTTTTCCAGAAAGGAGATATTATTCTTGAAGAAGGAAAAACCGCCAACGAATATTATATTTTGGAGAAAGGTTTGGCTCGTTCGTTTGTCAATGATTTTAATGGAAATGATGTAACGACGCATTTTTTTGCAGAAAATGAGATCATTATTGAAGTTTCTTCACTTTTTCAAAGAATTCCGACACAGGAGAATATTGTCTGCATTACAGATTGCGAATGTTGGAAATTCGATTTTAATACTTTTCAGGAATTATTCCATAAAATTCCCAACCTCAGAGAATGGGGAAGAGCCTGGATGTCACAACAACTTTTCATTTATAAGCAACGCTCTGTCGAGATGTTTACGCTTTCCGCAACAAAGCGTTACCTTAATCTTTTAGAGCAGAAACCTCAGGTTGTACAATTTGCCCCTTTGAAGCAAATTGCTTCCTATCTGGGAGTTACAGATACTTCGTTAAGCAGAATTCGCAAAGAAATTGTTTCACATCCAAAGAAAATTTAAATCTTGTCTTATGGCAAGTTGATTTTCGTAACGAGTTGGTAATTTTGGTTAAAAGTTTAACACTAAAAAAATTACAAAATGGAAATCAATCAAATTTATGTCAATCTTCCGGTTAAAGATATTCAGAAAACGAGAGAATTTTGGACGAAATTAGGTTTTTCGATCAACGAACAATTTTCAGATGAAAAGGCAATTTGCGTAATAATGAAAACCGATCATATTTACACCATGTTTTTAAAGGAAGAATTTTTTCAAACATTTACAGACAGATCTATTGCAAACGAAGAAACAACTCAAACGCTCCTTGCAATCGGGGTAAATAGCCGTGAAGAAGTTGATAATATGGTAAAAACAGCTGTTGAAAACGGAGGGTCTATATACAGCGAACCGAGAGATCACGGTTGGATGTATCAAAGTGCTTTTTCAGATTTAAACGGACATCAATGGGAAATAATGTTTGCTGATATGTCTAAGCTTCCGACAGAATAAAATTTCTAAAATTAAAACAAAACCTTAAAAAATTACAAAATGAAAATTAATCAAATTTACGTTAACCTTCCAGTTAAGGATATTCAAAAAACGAAAGAATTCTGGACAAAGCTTGGATTCTCAATCAACGAACAAATTACAGATGAGAGAGCAGTTTGCGTGATAATGAATGACAATACTTATGTCATGTTTTTAACGGAAGAACATTTCCAGACTTTTTCAGAAAGACCGGTTCCAAAAGGTGATACAACTCAGGTTTTGATTGCTATTGGGCTAGACAGCCGTGAAGAAGTTGACCAATTAGTAAATACGGCTGTCGAAAACGGAGCGTATCAACACGAAGAACCACAGGATTACGGCTGGATGTATCACAATTCTTTCTGGGATATCAATGGACATGGCTGGAATGTCATGTTTTCAGATCCTTCTCAAATGCCAAAGGAGTAATCTTATAATTCAAATATTTCTCGCAGATCCGCAAAATCTGCGAGAGAAAAACCTAAACCCAAACCACAATTTTTTTCACAAATAAACACAATCATCCGTATAAATCTGTGAAATCCGTGGGAGAAAAAAAATCAAACACAATGGACACACCAAAATCAAAAAAATTAGACATCATCATCCCCGCATTTCGAGGCCACAGCCAAAGTTTTCTAATGGTTCTTGACGGAATTTCAGAAGAAGATGCATTAAAAAGAATTGAAGGAAGGACAAACCATATTATTTGGATGGTCGGGAACTTTCTTGATATGCGTTACGCTTTGGGATCTGTACTTGGACTTCAGGAAGAATTCGAATTCAAAGACTTTTTCTTTCAGGGGAAAGCGTTGGATGAAAGTTTAAATTATCCGTCTTTACAGCAATTGAAAGATGCTTTTCATAAAATTTCTCCACTTGTTTATCAAAAATTATTGGAAGCAACAGATGAAGAACTCGACAAAGCATTTCCAATGGGAATGAGCATCGATTTTTTCCCTGAAACCGTTCTGAATTTCGTTGGAATGTGCATCGGTCGTGAAGATTATCTTTCCGGACAAATCGGATTAATGCGAAGAATCCTTGGTTATGAAGGAATGAAATATGATTTTGATAAAGATTTAAAATATTAACAATGAATCCGGTTGAAAAAGGTCACAAGCAAGTTAACGGAATCAAGATGTATTACGAAATCTACGGTTCCGGAAAACCTTTGGTACTGATTCATGGCGGAGGTGGTTCGATTTTATTTGATTATAAAGAAGTTATCACAAGATTAGAAAACAAGTTTCAATTAATTGGAATTGATCTTCAAAACCACGGAATGTCCGAACATCGCGATATTCCCGAAACTTTCGAACAGGATGCTCATGATGTTGCTGCTCTTTTGAAAGAATTAAATATAGAAAAAGCATCATTTTGGGGTTTCAGCAATGGCGGAAATACCGTTATGCAGATTGCTCATCTTTATCCTGAACTCGTTGATAAATTGACCGTTGCTTCTGCATTTTACAAGAGAAGTGGAATGATGAACGGTTTTTTTGAAGGAATGATGGAAGCAACTTTGGAATCAATGCCTGAACCTTTGAAAATTAATTTTCTAAACTTAAATCCAGACTTTTCAGCGCTCGAAAATATGTTCGATAAAGACAGCAAAAGAATGCATACTTTCGAAGACTGGAGCGAAGATATTTTAAAAGGTATAAAATCTCTGACCTTATTTATTTCTGGTGATAAAGATGTAATGAAACCAGAACATATCGTTGAAATGTGGCGTTTGGTAAAAGGTTCTCAATTAATGATTCTTCCCGCAACCCACGGTTCTTATATGATGGCTGATTTTGGAGGAAATATTGACAAGAATTTAATTGATTTTACAGCTTATGAAGTTGAGAGATTTTTAAATCAATAATTCATTTAAGGTTAAAATAGATTCTTCCTTCGTCAGAATGACAAACTATACGTTCAGTCTTCGCTGAGTGAAACGCCCTTGCGAACGAAAAATATTCTCAATCATTAAAAAAATCGTTGCGCTCTTTGCGTTAAAATAAAACACTAAAAACACAAATTCTTTGCACAATTTTCACAAATCCTTATTAGTGTTATTCGTGAAAAATATTAGTGATGATTTGTGTTTAAATAAAAACAAAAAACAACTTTAAAAAATAAAATATCATGGCTAAATTAAATCCGTATTTAAATTTTGATGGGAAAGCAGAAGAAGCTTTCACTTTTTACAAATCTGTTTTCGGTGGAGAATTTCTAGGTGAAATTCATAAAATGGGAAACGCTCCCGGAACTGAAAATTTATCAGACGAAGAAAAGAACAGAGTAATGCACATCGCGCTTCCGGTTGGTGGAGATTTGTTGATGGCATCGGACATTGTTCCAAGTTTTGGACAAAAACTGAATGTTGGAAACAATAATTATGTGTCAATTTTCCCTGAATCTAAAGAGGAAGCTGACAGACTTTTCAAAGGACTTTCAGAAGGCGGAAATGTAGAAATGCCAATTGAAGATCAGTTTTGGGGAGACTATTTTGGCAGCTTTCAGGATAAATTCGGTGTTCATTGGATGGTGAACTATAATGCAGAATACACAAAATAATCTTATATTTAAACTAAATTACAAAAGGGCTGCTAAACTTTAGCCGCCCTTTCAATACATCATTAAAAAATACAATTTATGGAACCTATTAAGATTGATATTACGATTTTAGAACCTGTTCAGAAGGTTTGGGATTATTATAACGGTCCAAAACATATCACCAAATGGAATTTTGCTCACGAATCTTGGCAATGCCCAAGTGCTGAAAATGATTTAAGAGTTGGTGGAAAATTCAAAAGCAGAATGGAAGCAAAAGACGGAAGTTTTGGGTTTGATTTTGAAGGAATTTATGATGAAGTAATTCCAAATGAGAGAATAAAATACCATTTGGAAGATGGACGAAATGTAGACATCGTTTTTGATAAAATTGATGAAAATACAACGAAAGTTAAGATAAACTTCGAACCTGAAAAGCAAAACTCTGTGGAAATGCAAAGAGACGGCTGGTATGCTATCCTGAATAATTTTCACAAATATGTTGAAAACAATTAAATAACTTTTGAGCATCATGATAAACTTGATAATAATGGCGAAATGTTTAAGCTCTATTTGTATGGTTAATCATGTTGTGGAAGGAGATTTTTTACGAGGTATTATTGCAATGCCCGCAAGAAGAGCTTTGGAAAAAGAGAAAATAAATTCTTTAGAAAAACTATCAGATTATTCTGAAAAAGAAATTATGCAATTGCATGGTTTCGGAAAAAATGCGATGGAAAAACTTAAAATTTATATGAAAGAAAATCATGTTTCTTTTAAAAACTGAATATTTTAAACACTAATAACGCTAATTTTTTCACAAATAATTCAATATAATGAATAGTAAAAATTGGTGTAAATGATTTGTGTTATTTGTGTTTTCTTAAAATCAACCCTAAATTTAAAACTATATGAACAACGATATTTTCCCATGCCTTTGGTATGACGGAGACGCAAAAGAATCAGCAGAATTTTACTGTAATATATTTGGAGGAAAGATTACAGCAGACACTCCTGTTGTGATGAATATTGATCTTTTTGGTCAAAAAATAATGCTTTTGAACGGTGGTCCTCAGTTTAAGAAAAATGCTTCAGTCTCGTTCATGGTGATCTGTGAAACGGAAGATGAAGTTCAAAAATACTGGGATCAGTTAATGGATGGTGGAATAGCTTTGATGGCTTTAGATTCCTATTCATGGAGCAAAAAATATGGTTGGCTTAAAGATAAATATGATGTTACCTGGCAGATATTTTTAGGTGAAAAACAAGCTGAAGAGAAAATTATTCCGACTTTAATGTTTATTCATGAAAATAATGGAAAAGCGGAGGAAGCCATGGAACTATATACAAATACTTTCCCAAACTCTAAAATTGGAAATATTCTAAGATATGGAGATGGGAGCGAAGGTCACCCGAGTCCGGAACCTGCGAAAAATATTCAACACGCTCATTTTGAAATTGATGGTTATAGTTTCTTCTGTATGGATAATTCTTACGATCATCAATTCGATTTCAATGAAGGAATTTCAATGGTTGTAATGACCGATGATCAGGAACAAACAGATAAATACTGGAATACGTTGACGTCTGATGGAGGTAGAGAAAGTATGTGCGGTTGGTTGAAAGATAAGTATGGTTTTAGCTGGCAGATTGTTCCAAAAAAGTTGATCCAATTGATGAGCGATCCTGATCAGGCTAAAGCTCAAAAAGTAGTTCAAGCTATGATGAGAATGCAGAAAATTATCATTAAAGATTTGGAAGAAGCTTATAATTCTTAAAGATATTTTGATTTATTATTTAACGTGAAACATAAAATTTAAGATCATGAATAATAATATTTTTCCATGTTTTCTCTACGAGAAAGACGCAAAAAAAGCAGCCGATTTTTATTGTAAAGTATTTGATGCAAAAATTCTTGTGGAAACAGAATTTGTTGTTGATCTTGATATTTTCGGACAAAAATTAATGCTTCTAAATGGTCCTAAAGTTGAAAAAAACGCATCAGTTTCTTTCCTGGTTAATTGTGAATCTGAAGATGAGGTTCAGAAGTATTGGGATCAGTTAATGGATGGCGGAACGGTTCTGATGGATTTAAATTCTTATCCATGGAGCGAAAAATATGGCTGGATTAGTGATAAATATGGCGTTTCGTGGCAAATGATATTACGTGAAAAAGCTATTGAGCAAAAAATAATTCCAACGTTGATGTTCGTAAATAAAAACAATGGAAAAGCAATGGAGGCCATGGAATTTTACGCCAAAGTTTTCCCAAACTCCAAGATTGAAGGTATTTTAAAGTATAAAGATGGAGGTTCAGCGAATGAAAATCCTGAAAATATTCAGCACGCTCATTTTGTCATTAATGACTACACTTTAGCCTGTATGGATTCTTCTTATGACCATAAATTTGATTTCAACGAAGGATATTCTTTGGTTGTGATGACCGATGATCAGGAAGAAACAGATTATTTTTGGAATGATCTTACAGCAGATGGAGGTGAAGAAAGCGTATGCGGATGGTTGAAAGATAAATACGGTTTCAGTTGGCAGATTACTCCGAAAAGACTGATTCAACTAATCAACGATCCAGATAAAGAAAAAGCTCAGAAAGTTATGCAGGAGATGATGAAGATGAAGAAAATTATTCTAAAAGATATAGAAGAAGCTTATAATTCTTAAACTTTTTTTCGGCTTGTTGTTTGATATTGTTTAGGGAAAAGATTTGCTTATGAAGACACAGAACAAGTCAAGATCTAAATCAAAAGTCCCTAAAGATGGGCTATTTCCTGAAATTATTCGTGAGAACTATTTAGGAAGTAAAAAACTTCTTAACAAAAAAGCGATAATTTCTGGAGGTGACAGTGGAATCGGGCAGGCAGTTGCAGTTCATTTTGCACGAGAAGGAGCAGATGTTGCGATTATTTATAAAGAAAGCGACAAAGATGCCAAGGAAACTCAAAAACTGGTAGAAAAAGAAGGAGGAAAGTGTATCTTACTTAAAGGTGATATTGCTAAAAAAGCATTCAAGACCAAATGTTTAGAGAAGATTAAAAAAGATTGGAAAACTCTCGATATTCTGGTTAATAATGCCGGAATTCAATTTCCCGAAAATAGTATTGAAAAGATTTCTGACGAACAGATTCAGGAAACTTTTAATGTGAATATTATTTCGATGATTGCCTTAACCAGAGATTTTTTATCATTAATGAAAAGTGGGGGAAGAATCATCTGTACAACCTCTGTTACAGCATATCGTGGAAGTGATCATTTGATTGATTATTCGGCTACGAAAGGCGCTATTGCTACTTTCATACGATCATTGGCAACGAATCTTGCAGAGAAAAAAATTCTGGTTAATGGAGTTGCTCCAGGCCCGATTTGGACGCCTTTGGTAAAAGAAACTTTCGATGATTTATCAACTTTTGGAAAAGATAATCCATTGAAAAGAGCAGGTCAGCCCTCAGAAGTGGCTCCAGCTTATGTTTTTTTGGCCTCGGAAGATTCAAGTTTTATTACTGGAGAGATTATTCATATTAATGGTGGAGATTTTGTGGGAGGATAAAATTAATTCAGAAAGTAAGACGGTATTTTGTATAATTAAAAAAATAAATGAAATAGCTTAAAATAATGGAAAAATTATCATTTGAAATTGAAATAAATGCATCACCCGAAAAAGTATGGGACGTACTTTGGAGCGAAATCACCTACAGACAATGGACGACAGCTTTTACCGAAGGCTCATTTTATCAGGGAACTTTAGAAGAGGGAAGTATCGTGAAATTTTTTGATCCGAATAACAACGGAATGTACAGTCAGGTTGAAAAAAATATCCCTCATCAAGAAATGAAATTCTTACATCTTGGAGAAATTTATGATGGAATTGAAGTCCCAAAAGATTGGGGAGAAGCAACAGAAGCTTATATTTTAGAAGAAAATGAAGATGGGACAAAATTGAAAAGTGAAATTCAGACACCTACAGAATTTAAAGGATTTTTTGAAGATAAATTTCCAAAAGCTTTGGGAATTGTGAAAAATCTTTCGGAGAATCAACTTTAGTTTTAAACATAAATTTCACAAATAGCACAAATAATTGAATGCTATATTTGTGTTATTCGTGTTTAAAAATCCGTGTCATTAGTGTTTAATCAAAATCAAATCACAAAAATCAAAAATATGGAAACATTATCATACGAAACAGTAATCAATGCCCCGAAACAAAAAGTTTGGGACGTTCTTTGGAACCCGGAAACTTATGGTCAGTGGACACAATTTTTCAATCCTAATTCTCAATCTCAAATGAAATCTGATTGGAAAGTAGGAGGGAAAACCTATTTTCTGGACATGAATAATGAAGGTATGGTTTCTACAATCGACAGTTTAGAAGAACCTAATCAGATTGTTTTTAAGCATTTAGGAATGGTTGACAAAAACGGAGTAGAAGACACCGAAAGTATGGAAGTCAAGCAATGGAGCGGCTGTTTTGAAAAATATATTCTCATTGATTTTGATGGTAAAACAAAACTTCATGCAGAAGTTCAAATTGAAAAAGAGTGGCAGGATCACATCAACAACGGTTTTATAAAAGGTTTGGAAATTGTGAAGAATCTTGCTGAAGGCAATTAATTATGAATTAAATAGTTTCTTACACAGATTACACGAATTTGCACAGATGTTTGCGTTACATTTATACAATTAAAGAAATATGCGCAACCATCTGTGCAAATCTGTGTAATCTGTGGGAATCAAAATAAAAAAACATGAAACTATTAACAATCCTTTTCGCGACGTTCATTCTAGCTTTGATAGGAACAAAACTCTATCAGGGAGATTGGAATTTCTTATTTTCAGGAAACTTGGGAATGGCAGTTTTCATTATTTTCACGGGATTTGCTCATTTTAAATTTCAAAAAGGAATGGCGATGATGATCCCAGATTTTATTCCTGCAAAAATGTTTTTGGTTTATTTTACCGGAATTATTGAAATCGCGGCCGGAATTGGATTAATGATTCCGTCGATTCGAGAAATAACCGCAATTTTATTAATAATTTTCTTGGTTTTAGTTTTCTTGGCGAATATTAATTCATCACAGAAAAAAGTGAACCTTTTCAAAGGAGATTATTCAGGTCCCGGAATGAATTATCTTTATAAAGAAAGACTTCCGATGCAGATTATTTTAATCGCCTGGACTTGGTATTTCGGGATTTATTTACATTAAAATTTAAAAATCAGTATAAATGGACGGATTGCAGTTTGCTTTCCGTTTTTTTATTTATTTTCACAAAATAGCGAATTGTTTGTAACATTTTACCCTATTTAAATGTCTTATAAAGAAGCATCAATTTTTTAATTGAAGTGAATTAAAATTCCAAAACCAAATCAAAATATGAGTTATGAATCTGAATTCTAAAATTTTAACCACCGCTCACATTGTAATATCTGCGATTATGATCAATGCACAAAGTACATCGGCAAAGCTGCCGGGCGATCCTACATTAGTCTCTTCCAAGGGTACTTTAGACAAACTTATCTCTTATGATAAAGGGAATTTTAAATATAAAGTTGAAGATTATTTTGCAAGGCCAAAAGCTTCTCAATTTAAACTTTCGCCGGACGGACAATACCTTTCTTATAAGGAAAAAGATAAAGACATGAAAAATCATGTTTATGTAAAAGATTTAAAAACAGGAAAAGTTACCAAAGCTCTTGAAGAAAAAGATGACTTGATTAAAAGTTATGGCTGGCTAAACAAAAAACGACTGTTTTATACTCAGGATAAAGGCGGAAATGAAAACCTTCATTTATACGCTGCCGATGTAGACGGTAAAAACCTTAAAGATCTTACCCCTTTTGATGGGGTGAAAATTGGTTCTGCAAACATTATAAAGGACACTGATTTCGCTGTTGTTACGATGAATAAAAACAATAAGCAGATTTTTGAACCATTTAAAATCAATTTCGTTACAGGAGAAATGACTCAATTATTTGAGAATAAAGATCCTAAAAACCCGATTGACGATTATCTTTTTGATAAAGAAGGAAATTTAAGAGGGTATACTGTTCTTGAAAACGGTTTGACAACAAAAACCTATTATAAAGATCTGCAGACAGGTAAATTTAATCTTCTTAAATCAATAGATTGGAAAGATACATTCAGTATCATGAGATTTAATGATAATTCGAAAAACAAAGACGAGGCGTATGTTGTAACGAATTTGGATAGTGATAAATCGAGAATTGTTCTGTATGATTTAAAGAAAAATACAGTAATTAAAGAAGTTTATTCTAATCCTACATTTGATGTAAGTTCAGTTAGTGTTGCAGGAAAAAACAGAAATTACGAGCTTGATTATATCAGTTATAACGGAATTAAAAATGAAACGATTCCTGTAAGCAATTTTTATAAAGAAGTTGATGCTAAATTAAAATCTGAATTTGGAGACAAGCAATTTTATGTAGTTTCTTCTGATGATAATGATTCTAAGCTGTTAGTGGTTGTTGACAGCGATAAATTATACGGAAAATATTACGAATACGATACTAAAACAAAAAATGTAAAACTCCTTCTCGACCTGATGCCTCAATTAAAAGAAGAGGATATGGCTGAAATGAGACCAATTGAATTCAAAAGCAGAGACGGCTTGACAATCCATGGCTACATCACATTGCCAAAAGCTGCGGTGGAGGGCAAAAAAGTTCCTTTGATTGTAAATCCTCACGGTGGTCCGCAAGGAATCAGAGATAGTTGGGGGTTCAATCCTGAGACGCAATTGTTTGCGAGTAGAGGTTATGCGACTTTGCAGGTTAATTTCAGAATTTCAGGAGGTTATGGAAAAGAATTTCAAAATTCCGGATACAAACAAATCGGTAGAAAAGCAATGGATGACGTGGAAGACGGAGTAAAATATGCGATTGAACAAGGTTGGGTTGATAAAGATAAGGTTGCCATTTACGGTGGAAGCCACGGAGGTTATGCTACTTTGATGGGATTAATTAAAACTCCGGATTTATATTCTTGTGGAGTTGATTATGTTGGCGTTTCAAATATTTTTACATTCTTCGATTCATTTCCTGAATACTGGAAGCCTTACAAAGAAATGGTAAAACAAATCTGGTACGATCTTGATAACCCTGAAGAAGCGAAAATAGCTAAAGAAGTTTCACCTGTTTTTCAGATTGATAAGATCAAAAAACCACTATTTGTTGTTCAGGGAGCGAATGATCCAAGAGTGAACATCAATGAATCAGATCAAATTGTAAAAGCATTAAGAAACAAAGGTTTTGAAGTTCCCTACATGGTAAAATACGATGAAGGTCACGGATTCGGAAAAGAAAAAAACAGGATTGAATTATATCAATCGATGTTAGGTTTCTTTGCTGAAAACTTTAATAAATAAGACATTCAAATTTTTATAATTAAAAGAAACGGAGGGTAATTTTACTTTCCGTTTTTTGTTTTAAACACGAATATCACTAATGATTTTCACAAATGACACGATGAATTATTTGTGACATTAGTGTAAAGATTTGTGTTATTAGTGTTTATTTAAACTCAGTGACTACAAAATAAAAATAATTAAAACCCCGATAAACAAAAGAAAACCCAAATTTCAGAAAAAATATTTTAAATTTATTAAAGTAAAACAAAAAGATCGATCGTCATAGCAATATGGAGATTGTCGAAAAAATAACAATGCCGCAAAAAGAGAAAGAAAGTATCATCTCACAAACCGTTTCAAAGTACGGAGGAAAGCTGATGTCTTACATTCGTCCCAAAGTGAAAAATACGGAAGATGCGGAAGATATTTTGCAAGAGGTTTGGTATCAGTTCAGTAGCATTACGAATCTTTCCGAGATTGTAAATGTTGGTGGATGGTTGTACAGAGTAACAGCCAATAAGATCACGGACAAATACCGTAAAAAGAAGACCGAGAATCTTGAAGATTTTGTATATGAAGATGAAGACGGAAGTTTTTCAATAAAAGATATTCTTTTGCTGGATGAAAGTGCGGGACCGGAAGTGAAAATGTTTCAGGATGAAATTTGGAAAAAACTTTTTGAAGCGTTGGATGAACTTCCCGAAAAACAAAGATTGGTTTATGTTGAAAATGAGTTAAACGACAAAACCCTTCAGGAAATAGCTGATGAACAAGGCGAAAATATTAAAACAATTATCAGTCGAAAAAACTATGCTGTGAAGCATCTGAGAAACAGATTGAGAAAATTATACGAAGATTTAAATAGTTAGTAAAAAGAAAGTTATGAATCATAATAAACACAAAAAAGGCTGGATTTTTTTATTCTTATGTCCGCCATTAATCTTACTGGGAGTTACATGGATCGTCATGTCTCTTTGGAATTGTCTGCTTCCTGATATTTTAGGAGTGAAATCGATTACTTATTGGCAGGCAATGGGAATTTTGATCTTAAGTAAAATACTTTTCGGAGGTTTCCATTTTGGAAAAGGAATGAGAGATTTTAAAGAGAAAAAAATGATGCGAGACAGAATGATGAGTTTATCTCCCGAAGAAAGAGAAAAATTCAAAGAAGTTTGGAAAGACAGATGCTCAGGCGGATTCTTTAACCGAAATAACAGAACAAACGAATAATAAAAATTTTAGAAGTAGTAAAGTAAAATTGAAACTTATTCGTCTATATAAAAAACAAGAAGTAGTAAAATTTAAAATTTTGAAAAAATGAAAAATTCAGTGTTAAAAGGAGCTCTAGGAGCATTAGCCGTTGTAGGTGTAGCATTAATTGCTAAAAAAATGGCAGACAGAAAAAGATTTGTAAAAGGTATTTTTAACGAATACGGAATCAAGGAAAGATCTCCATTCGGTCTTGCAGATAAGATCAGAGAAATGGATGAAGAACAATATCAGGAACTGAAAGGGAAATTCAAAAAAGAATTCGCTTCAAGATGCCACCACAGAAGATTTGAAAGAAAAGAAGACATTGCGGAAGCATAATAATAGAAAGTAACTAAATTGAAATTGTTTAATTTCGGCGCGGGAAGCAGAGCTTCCCGCGCCGAAATATTTTCATATAATCACGAGGAGCGAAGCGAATTGGCAATCTCAAAAAATATTCTCAATCATGTAAAACTTCCAGCCTCCCTCTTCCTTCTTCTCTCTTTTTTAGAAGCTATTTCCCGCTCTCCGCACTCGCTATTTCCTGGGTTTCGGCGGCGGCAAAGCCGCCGCCGAAACCCAGGAAATGAGCTCAAACAAATGCTACGATCGGGGCTAGGGTATTTGCCGTTCTTTTCAACCTTCACTATCACCACAAAGTTTGTTATTCCGCAGGAATCTCACCAAAGATTTTACAAAATAATTCCGAAAAAAATAAGACTAGATTCCACTAAATGGATATTGTAACCTTCCAACCTTCGCTGAGTGAAACGCCTTTGCGAACGAAAAATATCCTCAATCATTTCAAAAAAATCTTTGCGACCTTCGCGTTAAAAAGAGATTGCTTCGCTTTGCTCGCAATGACAAATTCCTTATTTTTGCATAGCTGTACATGAAAGATTACTACTATTTTCTCGGTATTTCACAGGATGCTTCAGAAGAAGACATCAAAAAAGTGTATAGAAAACTCTCCATAAAATACCACCCGGATAAAAATGATAACGACGATTTCTTTTCGGATCGTTTTCGTGAAATTCAGGAAGCTTATGAAACGTTGAGTGATAAAAGCAGGAGATATGCGTATGACCAGAATTTAGAAAGTCATCAGAAAAGTTTCAGATATAATATTCCGCCTGCAATTAAGACTTTTACAGCGAATAAAATTCATGCGAAAAAAGGAGAGGAGATTATTATCAATTGGCAGACAAGCAATGCTGATGTCGTTAAAATTCTACCTTTTGGATTAGAAAAACCTTACGGAGAAAGAATTTTTAAAATAACTGAATTCAAAGATGGTAAATTTCAGCTTTTGCTTCATGTAACGAATTCACTTTTACATAAAACTGTAGTTCAGGCCATCACGATCACAGAAGTTTTTGAAAATGATGCGGAAAAATTCAGAGACAAAGCGGAAGACTTATTCAAGTCGCAACCGAGAACAGTTACGAATCGTCATGGTCAGCCCAAAATTATAAGAATAATTGGGGCGATAATAGTATTAGCAGTTGCTATCTATTTTTTAATAAAAAGTTTTAGCTAAACTAAGCCATTTTTTTTCTTCCAGGGCACTTTTTACATCTTTTTCCTTTCTTAAATTTTTTGCAACAAGATTTCTTTTCGCAAAACATATCTTCATTATTGAAAGCAAATGCTGGAGTTAAAGCCGGAACTTTAAACGGGACAATCATATTCATGTTGCAAATATATTAATTTAGAATAAATATAGATAATAAATTTTCATAAATTATATAAGTGCTGATTAATAACAGTTTATCCCGCTTAAAATGTCCTGTTTATTTTAAAAGTTTAACGCAATTGATGACTGAATTCGCCATGCTTCAGCTTTTTGATCTTGAAAATTCCTTACTCTTCCATAATTTCCTTCCACACCCATTCTCAGTTTTTTTAGAGGTTGAAAAACCAGATTAAGTCCGATATTCTGAAAGTTCTTCGCCAGATCTTTTGGAACAAAATCTTTATTACCAACTTTTGAATAACTTACATAAGCAACCGAAGACCATTCCGGATTCCACCAATGTTCGTACATTCCGACAACATTGAAAAGTGGGAGAGTTTCTAATAAATTTCTGTTGGCGGGATTAGGCACGGCATCATATTTTTCACCATTCAGATCACTGTTATTGGTTGCGTATCCGCTTCCATAAGAAGTTTGAAATCTGAAACTGTTCAGGTCGTTAATATAACGTCTTGCCGATATAATGGCACCCCAGCCAATCATGGTTTTGGTTTGATAGGCATCATCTAAGGAATATCTTATATCATAACTTATAGGAGAAATAAGTGCTCCCATTTTTACATAATCTTTCTCATCTCCATAACGGTACATTGCCGTAAAAGTGGGAATAACTGCTCTTTTTTTCCAGTTTAAAGAATCTATTGGTAATGAAATACTTGGCGTATTTGGATCTTCCAATGAGAAGGACAGATTTTCTTTTGGCGAAATTTTGGTAGAATAACGAACCTGCATTCTTCGGTTGAATAGTAATCCATCAGGGCCGATAAAATCAAAAATATTAGGAAAAATGTCAGGATCGGAAAAGTTACTCCATGTTTGTCCGGCAATCCATTTTTTCCATTTGATGTAGCCTTGTCGGAATCTTGGAGCGGTTGTTCCGTTGGGGCCATACAGATCAACTTCTACATATGCAGAAAAATTATCGTCGCCTTTGGGATTTCTTTGTTTAATTCCCAATCCGATTTGCGACTGTTTTACACTGAAATTACTGCTTGCAATATTACGTTGAGGAACTGTGATAGACTGCGCTGCAAAACCCTCTATCGATTTCATATCCTGAAAATCTACAGTGTAATCTGTCTGAACAAAGCCTTTAAGATACAATTCCCATTCGTTTTGATCTTCGGCTTTACTTTTTGTAAGTGTGATTTGCGCACGAGTTTTGATGTTGAATATTAGGATAATACTCAATGAGGCCGTAAGCCTTTTTGTTGTTTTTTTCATTTGTTTGTGTTTAAAAGCTGTCTTATTTACTTATGTTTTCATCTTTATTTAATTTTAATTGGTTACTATTTTTTAGAATAAATTTTTCACATCTTTTTGGTTTGTTTAAAATAATTTCAACTGAATTAACTGTTGCTTTTTTATTTTGTATTTATTTGATTAGTAATATTTTAAATGATAAAAAACGAAACTACGAAATTAATTTTTAAAGAGTTTTGTTTAAAATATCTACCAATTGATGAAATATTGAGTAAATATTTTTTAGATATTAATAATTGTTTTTAAAAATTAATATTGAATTATTAATAATTTAAAATAAAATCCATAAGAATGATAGATGAAAACTAAATTGAATTTTAATCAAAAAAATATCCGAAAGTCATTAGTTTTAAAAACGATAGAGATCAATCTTTGCTATTTCAATAATTTTAGAGTGTTGTGCAATCCTGTAAAAAATTGTAATTTTACCCATCTTTTTACAAACAAAATCTAATATAAAAAATGAATACAGAACAGTTTGTCAGCCGTCACATTTCCTTAAATGAAGCCGATAAAGAGGCGATGTTGGAAAGAGTTGGCGTTTCAAGTATCGAAGAGTTAATTTCTCAAACCATCCCTTCTTCTATCCGTTTAGAAAAAGATCTTGAAATCTCAGAACCGCTTTCAGAATACGAAATGCTTATCCATTCTAAGGAATTGGCATCGAAGAATACTGATTATACAAGCTATATTGGTTTTGGATATCACAATACATTGTTGCCATCGGCTATTCAAAGGAATATTTTTGAAAACCCGAGCTGGTACACAGCTTACACACCTTATCAGGCGGAGATCGCTCAGGGTAGATTGGAGGCTTTGCTGAACTATCAGACTGTTGTATGCGATCTTACAGGTTTTGCATTGGCAAATGCTTCATTATTAGATGAATCTACAGCTGCTGCAGAAGCAATGCACATGTTCTTTAATAACAGAACGAAAGATCAGAAAAAAGGAGGAGCCAACAAATTCTTCGTTTCCGACCTTGTTTTACCTCAAACAGTTTCAGTTTTAAAAACTAAAGCTGAAGGTTTAGCAATCGAGATCGTTGAAGGTGACCACAAAACGCACCAATTTGACGAATCTTATTACGGAGTTTTATTACAATATCCAGGTAAAAATGGTGTTGTTCTAGATTACACAGAAAACATTGTTGAATACAAAAAATTAGACTTACAGGTTGTTGTAGCTTGTGATCCTATGGCTTTGGTTAAACTAAAATCACCTGCTTCTATGGGAGCTGACTGTGCGGTTGGTACTTCACAGAGATTTGGTATTCCATTAGGTTATGGAGGTCCTCACGCAGCATTTTTCTCTTGTAAGGAAGATTATAAAAGAGATATTCCGGGAAGAATTATCGGGGTTTCTCAGGATATGTACGGAAAACGTGCATTGAGAATGGCTTTACAGACTAGAGAACAGCATATTAAGAGAGAAAGAGCGACTTCAAATATTTGTACTGCTCAGGTTCTTTTAGCTGTAATGGCTGGAATGTACGCTGTTTATCACGGTCCGAAAGGATTAAACTATATCGCTGACCAGATCCACTTTAAAGCAAACGCTTTGAAAAACGGTCTTAAAGCATTAGGATATGAAGCTGTTGAAGAGCCAATCTTTGATACGGTAAAAATCTTATTAAATGAAGATGAGAAAGGAAGGTTAATGAGAATGATGCTTGATCACAGACTTAACTTAAACTATTTCACAGAAGGTGTTGTAAGTGTTGCTATCAACGAAAGTACTACATTGGACAAATTAAATGTTCTAATGGCTTCTTTCGCTCAGTTTAAAGATAAGCAGACTTTCAAATTAGAAATAAAAGAAGGATACAGCATTCCTGAGGAGAATTTAAGAAAAGACGAAATTCTTACAGAAAGCGTATTCAACAAATACCATACTGAAACGGAATTGATGCGTTACATCAAACGTTTGGAAAGAAAAGATTTATCATTAACACATTCAATGATTTCTCTAGGTTCTTGTACAATGAAACTGAACGCTGCTACTCAAATGTTACCACTTTCTTGGGATAACTGGGGAGCTGTTCACCCATTTGTACCGGTAGATCAAGCTGGAGGTTATCAGGAAATGATCAGAGAATTGGAGAAAGATTTAGCTGAAATCACTGGTTTCGCAGGAACTTCTCTTCAGCCAAACTCTGGAGCTCAGGGTGAGTATGCAGGATTAATGGTAATCAGAGAATATCACATTTCAAGAGGCGAAGGTCACAGAAATGTAGTATTAATTCCTCAGTCTGCACACGGAACAAACCCGGCTTCTGCAGCAATGGCAGGAATGAAAATCGTTGTTGTTAAAAATCTTGAAAGCGGAGAAATTGATTTCGAAGACTTAAAAGCTAAAACAGAACAACATTCTGAAAACCTATCTTGTGTAATGATCACGTATCCGTCAACTTACGGATTCTTTGACGCAAACATTAAAGAAATTACAAGCTTGATTCACCAACATGGCGGACAAGTATATATGGACGGTGCTAACATGAACGCTCAGGTTGGATTCACAAGTCCAGGAAACATCGGAGCAGACGTTTGTCACTTAAATCTTCACAAAACTTTCGCAATTCCTCACGGAGGTGGAGGTCCTGGAGTTGGTCCGATCTGTGTTGCTAAACATTTGGTTCCTTTCTTACCTACCAACGCAAACATCAGAATCGGAGCTAAAGATGCTATTGAAGGGATTTCTGCAGCGCCTTACGGTTCTGGATTGATCTTAAATATTTCTTACGCTTACATCAAGATGTTAGGAACTTCAGGATTGAAAAAAGCAACTGAACACGCAATCTTAAATGCTAATTATTTAAAAGAAATTTTAGCTGAACATTTCCCTATTTTATATTCAAATACAGAAGGTAGAGTAGCGCACGAGTGTATCGTAGATTTCAGACAGTTCAAAACGTTAGGAATTGAAGTTGCTGATGTTGCGAAAAGATTGATGGATTATGGTTTCCATGCTCCAACAGTTTCTTTCCCGGTTGCAGGAACATTGATGATTGAGCCGACTGAATCTGAAAGTAAGTCTGAAATTGACCGTTTTGCAGAGGCTTTAATCGCTATCAAACATGAAATTGATGAGATAGCTAACGGTGAAGCTGATCAGGCGAACAACGTATTGAAAAACGCTCCTCACACTGAACAACTGGTTATCTCTGATTCTTGGGATAAACCATACAGCAGAGAAAAGGCAGCATATCCGCTAGAGTGGGTGAGAGATCACAAATTCTTTGCTTCTGTTTCAAGAGTTGATGAAGCTTACGGAGACAGAAACTTAGTTTGTACTTGTGAGCCGATTGAAGCTTATATGTAATTAAAAGTTTTAGATATAAATAAAACCCTTTTCAGAATTGAGAAGGGTTTTATTATTTTTTGCCTAATGATTAATTAGCAATATAATAAAAATAATTATCTATGATTTTATCTGATTTCATTATTTCAAATAATAAATGATCTTCTTCCATTTGATTTTTTGGATTAAAATAAAAGCCGTAAGAATTATCCGTAAAACCATCTACTAAGTAAAAGATTCCTTTTGAAGTTTTAACTGCAGAGTATATATTCAACTCATTTAATATAGCTAAAATTTGATTTTGTTGTTTTGAAAATTTCAAATTATTCTCAATCTTAATTTCAGGCGAAATAGGATAAGGGGAACCTTTGGGGATGATATAACTCCAATAGAGATTATTTTCTTTAAATATATTATCAACTCTTTGAATTGTTTTTTGATTAAGAAAAATCTTGTCAGAAGATTTTAGAATCAGATTAGATAAATCATTAAAATTTTTATTATTAAGCTTAAAATAATCACTTAATTTGTTCTGATTTTGAATGCCTTCCTCCAAAAATTTATTTGCCTTATCCATACCTTCTTCTTGAGATAATCCATATTTGTTTGAAAAAGAGCCCCAGATAAAATTAGGAATCTGACTTGAAGAATAAACGGAATCTAGTGCCTTTACTTCTTTTACTACTAAAGGTCGCATATCCCATTTTGAAAAAGGTTTGGAATTAATAAGATAAACTTCTAGTGATGTAGCTTGCTGATCGGTGATTTTGTTTAAATATTCAAATATTTCTAGATCAAATTTTCTTTCAGTGTTTTTTTGTCCTAAAGTTATTATTGAGATGAAGATTAAGAATAAAGCGATATAATTTCTCATAGATCGGGAGTTATTGTAGAAGTTTAACTATTTCCATATGATTTTTCTCCTTCGCCATGTCCAAAGCGGTCTTACCTTCTTTATTTTTAATTGTTAAATCAGGCTTAAATTTGAGCAAGAATTTTACGGTTTCCAAATTTCCTCCTTGGGCACAATACATTATTGGAGTTTCATTATCTTTATCAATATTGTTAATATTTGCACCTTTTTGGATAAGATATTCTGCAATATTTATATAACCTTTTCCAATAGCACTTGCAAATGGTGTTGCAAGATCGGTTGCTTTTGTATCGACTATCGCCTTATTTTCTGCCAAAAGTTTCACAACTTCCATCTTATTATTTCTTGTAGCAAATCGTAGAGCCGACCATCCGTTTACATCCTGAAAATTTGGATTTGCATTATTTTTTAAAAGTAACTCAACAATTTTTGTATATCCTTCCTGAGCTGCAAGATTCAGCGGTGTTGCTGTTGACTCCAAAGGTAAATTCACATCAGCACCTTTATTGATAAGAAGTTCAACTATTTTTAAGTTGCCTGTACCCACTGCAGAGTATAAAGGTGTAATACCTTCTTTTGATTTTTGATTAATATCTTCTCCTTTATCTAATAGTTTATTTATTTTTTCAACATCTTGATCCTTAATGACATTAAAAATTTTTTGTGAATAGACGGAACTAAATGTAAATAATGATAAAGCAATGAAGAAACTTTTAGTTTTCATAGGTTTAGTTTTGTTAGAGTTAAAATTTTAAACAGCCAAATATAAAAACAAAATCTTTTAATCAATAAAATTTAGGATTAAAAACTTCCTTTCTGTTTACTAAAATAGAGTCAAAATTTACTTTTTTGAATGAATCATCTCTATTATAAAACTCGAATTTATATTTATAGATTTCAATGATTTTTTCTTTAGTTTCTTCATCTTTTTTTTGAAGATATTTATCACATAAACAAAGGGCTAATTTTCGCAATGCAGACTCATACTCCCATTGATTTGGAATAGCTTCATAATTAATTTTCCTTTCTTTTTCTTCATCATGAAGAGGATAATTGATCTTGCAATTTTTAAAACTTACCTCACCTGTGTATTTTTGAGAACAGGAAATTAAAACGATTAATAAAGCTAAAGTAAAGGAAACTTTCATAGATAATATGGATGTGAGATATATTTAATTGATTAAATTTTGGCTCTCAAAATGGAAGTCTAATTTTTATTCTTCATTTATTTTTTTAGCAATGCTATCAATAAAGTTTTGATTTTGAATATAATAAACAAGATTTCCAAAACAAAAAGCAATAATAGGCATCCATTTTGCGATATGATTAATATTGCTGAATAAATAAAAAAGTATAGGTGAGGAAATAATGAATATAAGATTATAAGTTAGCATTTTAGCACTGTAACCTAAGTTTTTAGTTTCTTCATTATAGATAAATTCTCCTTTATCGATATAAGCCAAAAAATCAAAATTACCTCTTGCTCTAAAAAGTCCTTCATTAAAAACTATACTGTTTTCGTTAATGATGATATCTTTAACATTTTTTTGATTTAAAGAGTTAACAATCTCATCGAAAACTTGTTTCTTAGTTTTTTCTACTCTAATAGTTCGGTTGAACTGATAATTAAAAGGGAACATATTTGTGTTGTGTTTTTATTTTAAACTACTTTTTCTTCTTCCAACTTCTCAATCAACCTCCCTTTCACCACCGTAAAAGCATAATCCTTCGCCTCCGCAAAAGAAACCTCATATTTCCTATCAATATATCTCAAATTCTCAGGAAACTTCGACAATAAATTATCATAAAAACTGTCCAAAAATTCCTTAGAAGGCATTTCATAATTAATTTTCAATTGAAAACGTCGTAAAATTGCAGTATCAATAATTTCAGGATGATTCGTGGCGCACAGTAAAAGCGCATTTTCAGGATAATAATCAATCAACTGAATCAAAGTATTCACAAGTCTTCTCATTTCGCCCACATCTTTATCGTCACTGCCTCGTGCTTTCCCGATCTGATCCAATTCATCAAGAAAAAGAACGGATCTTTCGCGACCCGCTTTGTCGAATATCATTTTAATATTCTGAGAAGTTTCTCCGATTCGGGACGAAACAATATTGCTGAGATTTAAGATCATGATATTTTTACCCAGCGCATTGGCGATCGCTTTTGCGGTCATTGTCTTTCCACAGCCCGAACTTCCCTGAAGCAGAACTTTATTATTAACAGGAAGCCCGTATTCCTGAAGTTCTTTGATGTAGGTATGCTCCTTGATGAGCTGTGCAAACTGTTCCTTATTAGATTGATCAAGGAATACGTCATTAAGCGTTATTTCTTCTTTGTCCTGAATAATAAGGTCGTACAGATTCATGATAGCAGATGATTTTTTATAAATTCTCTGCAAAGATAAAACTTTCAGTTGTGGGAAAAAGAAAAGCCGAACATTACGCTCGGCTTGACTAAAAAAATATAATTAAAAATTTTGTTGCGTTGAAATAGGTTTTCGCTTTATGTTTTGTCTGCCCTTTTACTCGGGTTGAGTAAAAGAGCGCGCGATCCGAAATACAGATCAAAAACATAAATAACCAATGTGTAAAAGTTTTCTAGAGGCTATATCTCTTTAGAAAGCTTTAATTAGTTTTTCTCTTCTCTTCTTGCTGTTACGAAATAAGAAGCGAATACTATTAAACATGTTGCGATTCCGATGTAAGTTACCATTTTTTGTTTTATTTATAATTAATTAGAGTTTTATTGCTTATTTTTCAATTGCAATATTACTACTTTCAAACTGTATGCCAAAACAAATAATACTGATGTTTATCAGTGAGTTATGGTGTTGTATTCTTAATTTTTGCTACATATTTGTTTACATTAATTTAATATATTATAAAAGATTTTTGCCTATATTTATTGTCTTATTCGTAAAATTTTATCAATCTGATAATCGTTTTACGTCTTGTATTTAAGAGTTGATAATACAAAACAAAAGAAATGGTGTGCATAATATTGTCTTAATTAATGTTTAAAAGCATGAATTTTTTTCCTAAAAAGAGTTTTCATGTTAAGGAGATTTATTATTTATTCTAAAAAGTGTGAATTTTGTACGTGAATTTTTGTCAGTTTCTGTGCATAAAATGACAGTGACAATTCTGCCGAAAAAAAATAACTGTCAATTTTTGCTACTTTTGTAGATTAAGTTTAAAATTATGGGACGCAGTTATATCTATCTTATTTTAGCAATTGTTTTTGAAATTATTGCAACAACTTTTCTGAAAAAATCCGAGGAATTTTCAAAATTGCTCCCTTCAATAGTTACGGTAATAGGATATTCGGCGGCGTTTTATTTTTTAAGTGTGACGCTTCGTCAAATACCGGTTGGGATCACGTATGCGATCTGGTCGGGTGTTGGGATCATATTTATTACGATCATCGGTATTGTGGCTTTTAAACAAATTCCGGATCTTCCTGCCATCATCGGAATTGCTCTGATTGTGATTGGAGTGATAGTTATTAATATTTTCTCAAAAATGGGAGCGCATTAAATTTATTTTAATGTGTTTTTGGGATGTTCTGCTATGTGTCGAGCTATTTTAAAAGATCTAGAATGATAAATATCAGATAATAAAGCTCCTTCAGAAGCATACATGATTTCTTTTCTATTTAATCGTTTTATTTTTGAATTATTTTCTATAAAAAATTTAAGTATAAAAGGTGTGCTTTTAAATTCTATGGCTCGATCAGAAACTTGAAATTGAATATAAAAATTTACAAAATACTGGTTTTTGTAAAGAGATTTTTTAAGAATTAAAATAGAGTTATCTTGGAAATGATATTCCTTTTGAGTTTCAATTACATTATTAAAATCTACTACATTTTTAAAGTAATCAATAATGATATCTTTATCAATCGGAATTATTGTTCCTATTTTATATTTCGGAATTTCACGCATTATATCTCTTTCACCTGTTCAATCAATTCCAGTCTTTTCACAATACTTTCTTTTGGTAAAATAGTTCCCGGCGATAAAACAGCATTAGCTCCAATCCTCGAATCATCCCCAACCAACGCTCCGAATTTTTGACTATTGGTTTTAATAATTTCAGAATTAAAAAGTACCGAGATCGTTTTATCTTTTCTTTCATTATAATGATTGGCGCAGATAGATCCCGCTTCAAAATTGATGCGGTTTCCGATGATGCTGTTCCCAATATAATTAAAGTGGGCAACGGCTGTATCATTAAAAATAATGCTTTGCTTGATCTCACTTCCCGGCCCAATTTTCACATTTTCTGCAATATAAATCGGACCTCTTAAATAAGCATTGGCACCTATGAAAGAATTTCTACCAATAATGATTTTTCCTTTAAAAATTACATTCTGCTCAACAACAGCAGTTTTATGAATGGCAGTTTCTCCTGAAATTATAAAATCATCACCCAAATGTTTAAATTTTTCATCCAAAATTGTCTCCAGATCATCAATAATTTTCCATGGTTGAAGGCTTTCGTTTGAATCAAAATCCGAGAAATTTTCAATAAAATTGGTAATGCTGATCATTTGTATGTTATTTAAAATTGAATAGGAAAAACAAATTTAAATAATAATATCCTGAGTTTTTTGTTTCTGTTTCCAATGTTCGGTTCTTTTTTCATAGAGAAAAAATTTCCCGAGCTTATATTTGAATTTTAAGTAGCCCCGAAACTCGATGCCGTCAAATAATCTGTATGAAATTTTGGGATTTTCCTGTAAAGATTCTCTTATCGCTTTGCTGAAAACGGTTGGGCCGGTCGTCGCATGAATATTGTGGGGATAACGGTGTGTTTCAATATTGTCAAGCATTAATTCTAATGTTTTTTTCAGAAAAGGATGTTTTTTATTAAAAATAAGTCCCCATTGCACGTATAGATTTTTATGCCTTTCTGCGCTGATAACGGCATCATCTTCATCCCGTATCAATTCTTTTAAAGGTCTTGTGATAGCGCTGTCTATGTCTAAATAAATACCTCCTTTTTTATACAAAATAGCATATCTGAAAAAATCCGCTTTTGCTGCGCCGATTGTCAGTTTATTGTAGCTTCTAATATATTCGGGAGGAAATTCATCAGTTATAAATTTCTGAATATCATTGTCATCGTAAAAGAAATAGCGGTATTCCGGGTTTTTCCTTTTCATATTCCAAATATGTAATCTCGTGAGTAAAGGAAGGTTTTTAGATTTAAAAGTTTGAAATATTTGTTTAGGTACAGCCATATTTTACAGATTTAATAATGCGTTATGAGCAAGCTTTAATGTTTCGTTCCGACAGTTGCAAATTTTAACTTTAAAGTTATTTTATCTTAAAAAAATATTACAACTAGATAGTTATTCTGAGATTCCCTGTCTTTACATTAAATATTTGATGAAAAGTTTTGCATTAAGTTAAATGCTTGTTTAAAAAAATGAAATTATTTTTTTCTTGGCTTTCCAAAAGGATTATAAGAAACTCCGATATTGAAATAAAAGGATGGTTTTGGCTTGGCTTCAAAAATATAATCTTTGAAAGATTCTTCTTTATCAAATATTCTGGCATTGGGAACTGCTCTTATGCCTGTTTTTAGGGTTCCTATAAAATTTGATCCTAAATTATGCTCATAAATTACTCCGGAATTAATCGCCAATTGCCTGAATTCATACGTTTTATTGGCTTGATAAAGATAAAAAGAGGTATTACTCATTTCCGAACCTAAAGAAATACGTCCGTTTGAGAACACCTCTTTTCTTAGCAAAAGTTTTTGAGGTAAGATAATATCAGCAACCCAGCCATTGTCGAATTTATGTTCGTAAGTAAAAATTGGGATTACAGGAACCCGCGTGCTCGGATCGATCATAACAGCTAAACCTACAGTCATTTTTGTTTTGGCGTTGGCTTTTAAGACGATATTTCCGGTCACCATTCCTCGAATTCTTTCAAAATGTTGATCGCTTCCATCTAGCGAAGCTGTCGCTGAATAAATGGCAATTTTATTGAATAACTTTGAAAAATAAGTAAAATTTAAAGCTTCCGAATGATAATGAAAATCTCCTTTATTACTATTTTCATTGGAAAATAATGAGTTTGAATTTTCAGTTTCGACAGAAGTGTAACGATAATTTAAAGTTGTGCTTAACATCCATTTTCTGTTTTTAATGAAATAAATATTAGCATTTGCGTTGATTTGACTAAAATTTTTAACCTTATTATCAGGTAAGTCAGCTCCCTGAAATGCTGAAGAATAATTATAAGGCGTAACTTGAGTATATTCCACATTCAGATCACGTGCCTGCGGGAATTTATCTGTGACAAAAGCAACCACTTTTTGCGGAATGCTGTCTCTTTTTTGTGCAGAAACAATATTTTTAAAGGGAAAAAAGGCGAGTGGAACCAATGCTTTTCTAAAGTTGTTCATTGTTATTTTATTTTTTTAATTGTTGATTGAAAGAAGTTGAATAAGAATATTTTGTCATAAAATATTTCAATGCTGTTTTCGATGATGAAATCTGTGTAAAGACGGGTGTTGGTATTCATTTCTTCTTCCACAAAAACAAACCATATTTCCTGCAATTGCTGTTGTCTTTTAAAAGATTCGTAGGCATTGAGATCGAATAGTGAAGAATGCTTCAGATCATAAAATAAAATTCCTTTTTTAATGCCATTTTCCTCTATAATATTAATAGGATGGTGGATGTAATTAATAATTTTTATATCTGAATGGTAACATTCTATAAAATGGTGAAGGTCAATGAGCTGAATTACTTTTTCTTCTTTTTGAGAATCTGTCATAAAAAAACATTCTAATGTAATTTGTTCTGTGAGTTCCTGAAAAACGGTTAATTCCATAAGCAAATAAATTATATAGGAGCAAAGGAATAGAGAAAACAGGTTGTAGTTCGGGATTTTATACCAAAGCCTTTACATTTTATACCAAATCCGGCGCGTTGAAATTTTGTATAATAAAATAGCGTGTTCGTATAATATTATACTGTTTACTTTCGTTATTAGTTATTTTTGTTGTTCTTTAAAAACTGAATAAAATAAAATGAAATACAGTTCGCACGCGTTGAAAGATAAACTGTTTATAGATTTTCTTATGGAAGACCGATACAAGTTTCTGCGTCATTTGGTATTTCTCATTTGTTTCTTTTTATTCTTATATTTTACCCATTTTTGGCACTGGTATGTTCCGGAGTATAAATATTATATTCTGCTGTTTGTATATTTTTCATTGATTTTAATGGCTTATATAAATATTTACATATTGGTTCCGATGTTCTTTTTTAAAACACATTATGCTTCCTATTTTATATTGTTAATCATTTTAGGTGTTGGTGGACTGAATCTTATAGGATATTGTTTCAGTCATTATTTTTCAGAATATAAAATTCCTACCCTTCAGGATGATGAGCGCAGGGGAGGGCTGTACGAAGGAGTGATGATGTGTATTCCGATCATAATGATCAGCACGACAGTGAAATTATTGCAAAAATGGACGAAAGACAACAACAGAATTATCGAGTTGAGCAACCTTACTTTAAATATGGAATTGAATGAGTTGCGAAATCAAATCAATCCTCATTTTCTATTTAATATGCTTAACAATGTGAAAGCGTTAATCAGGACCGATCCTGAAAAAGCATCAACCGTTATCATCAAACTATCAGAATTTTTAAGATATCAATTGTACGAAAACAGCGAGGAAAAGACATTATTAACCTCCGAAATCGACTTTCTATCTAATTTTCTTAACCTTGAAAAAATAAGAAGAGAAAATTTTTCTGTTGAGATTGATAGTAAAACGGATAAAAGAATGTTGAACAGCACATTTATTCCACCCAATTTATTCACCACTTTTGTTGAAAATGCAGTAAAACACAGCGTTGAAATTGATGATAAAGATTCTTATGTAAAGATCAAAATTGAAGTAGAAAATAAGAAATTATATTTTATCTGTACAAATTCTCAAAACCCAAATTATTCAATTTCGGATAAGAATTATGGAGGTTTGGGGTTGGCAAACATCAAAAGACGTCTGGAACTTTTGTATCAGGATCAATACAGTTTAAAAATCGTTTCTACAGAAAAAGAATATACCGTAAACTTAATAATTCCCGTATGAATTGCATTATAATTGATGATGAACCATTGGCAAGAGCAGAAATGCAGTCGCTGATTAATGAAGTTTCCCAACTCGAAATTCTCGGAAAATTCTCAAACGCACCCGCAGCGATCGAGTTTTTAAAAACGAATGAAGTAGACCTTATTTTTCTCGATATAGAAATGCCTTTGGTGACGGGATTGGAGTTCGCAGAAATGCTTCCAAAACAAACCTTAATTATTTTCACAACAGCTTATTCTCAATATGCCTTGAAAAGTTATGAGTTGGAAGCGGTAGATTATTTGCTTAAACCCATCGACAAACAAAGGTTAGAAAAAGCCATTGAAAAAGCTGTTCTATATAAGGAACTTTTATCCAGAGATACGGTAAAAAATACAGTGGAATCTAATACAACAGATTTTTTGTTCATTAAAGCGGACAGAAGATATTATAAAATTAATTTTTCAGAGATTAAATTTATTGAAGGATTAAAAGATTATGTGGTCATTCATACTCAATCCCAAAAGCTGATCACAGCAATGAATTTGAAAACAATTCACCAGAAAATCTCAGAGGATATTTTTTTGAGAGTGAGTAAATCGTATGTTGTCAATATTAATTTTATCGACTCATTTGATAATCACAATATCTATATTAATGATGCTGAAATTCCTTTGGGAGAAGTATACAGATCAGCTTTTTTCACAAGATATTCTGGTGGATCTTTAAATTTGGATGGTAATTAAGTAATCATTTTTAGCTACAGCTTCCAGTCTTGAATTTTGGTTCGTTTGCTTCAAGGCAAAAGGACATATTGAAAAAAGAATTAGATACTGTTGAAGTTTTTAAAATTATCTTTTTTGTCCCACAAACCTTATCACAGAACCTGTTCCATTATGAAAAACGCCTTCATTAAGCTCAATTTCAGTTTCTAATAATTCAATAATATCATAATTTGGGAAATCAGATGTAATTTCATCGATAGAAAATAGTGAACCTATATCTTTAGGACCACCAATTTTTTCATTTTTCAAGACCAATTCAAGATGATTTTTACTGAAAGCTTCAAAAATAATAAAACCTCCTTTACGAAGATATTTGTCTAACATTTTGTGAATTGATGATTTAATATCAGCCGGAAAATGGGCATAAATAAGAGCAATCGCATCAAACTGTTCTTCCTGAAAATCCAATGTCTGCAATTCACCAACCTGATAATCGATCTTTACGTTGTTGATTTTTGTAAGCTGTAATGCTTTATTTTTTCCTTCAGAACTGATGTCAAAAGCCGAAACATTCCATCCAAGTTGAGCCGCAAAAACAGCATTTCTTCCTTCACCTTCAGCGGGGAAAAGAATTGAGCCCGGATTTAGTTTCTGTAGTTGATCTTTTAAATAATTATTGGGCTCTGTTCCGTACGCAAATTCATCATTGCTGTACCTTTCGTCCCATCTGTCGAGCCATGTGTTGTCGGTCATTGTATCGTTTTTAAGTTGTATAAAAGTAAGCCATTTTCTTCTTCTTAAAAACATGATTTTTAATACAGTTTCTGATCTTTTTCGCAATAAAAACTGCTTCTTTTCCCGAGTCCTGTATTTTTTTTGATGAGTTTTTGTCCGCAAATTGGGCATGTATTTTTGCTGTACACCTGCCAATGTTTTTTCAGGACAGACTGGCTTTTCCATTTTAAGAAATCAAAACTGTAATTTCTGGCTTCGGCAATGAGTTCTTTTACCTTTTTCGGAGGTAAATTTCCCAGTAAACTTTCGGGCTGAACACCAATTCTGAACAAAACTTCATTCTTAATAATATTCCCGACACCTGAGAAAATATCCTGATCCATCAAAGCATCGCAAACCATCATTTTAGGATTTGAATCTAATTTTTCTTCAGCTTTTTTAGTGTTCCAGTCATCGTTCATGACGTCGGCTTCCCAATCTATTTTCGATAAAAATTCAAGATCGACTAATTTTACGTTACAAGTATAAAAGTACATTCCGCCAGTTTTGAATTGTAATCCTAAACGTAAATTTTTCTCAGATTGCAAATGTTCATCAACAATATAAGAACCGAACATCAATAAATGAATTCTAATGGCAAATTCATCAAAAACAAGATACGTTTGTTTTCCAAAAGTTTTGATTTCTCTTAAAATTTCACCCTTCAAAGGTTCTTTTTCGAAGTTGGCATCTCCGAATACATCAATAACTTTTTTACCTGCAAATTTTTGCAGATCTTCTTTCATTAATAGGATTGTTGGACCTTCTGGCATACGCTGATTTATGCTTTCATAAATTGCAATTAGTTTGCCATGATTTTAATTTTAAATTGAATTTTGGTTTAAAATTTTCACTTATGCAAATCGTTAAACATTTCAACATATTTTTCTTTAAATAGCTTTTCAGCATTTTCAGGAAAACGAAAACCGTCTGGTCCTACATAAATTTGCGTTGTTTTTGTGTCTTTATCAATTGATCTTATTTGATTATATTTTGTAAGCCAAACATCAAAATGTTCAATCAATTTTGAAGCTTCACCTAATAATTCCGGAGGCAAAAAATGTCCGTTGTTAATTAATAAATCTCTGATGTGCTGATTAGATTTAAAAATAATCTCATCTTCATAATAAGGATCATATTTAGGAATTTTGGAGTATTTATTTTGAAAGCCAAGTCCCAATCGATTCAAGTGAATATAAACTTGTCCCAACAATTCTACGGTATTTTTTCTCCATTCAAAATGGGAATTATCTTTACTTGACAATTGTTCAAATTCTCTTTTGAGAATGGAGTTTTGCCTTTCTGTTCTTTTGTGAAAAAAATAGGCAATGGCTGATGTAAATAAAGCAATCACGATCGAATTGCTTATTATTTGTTTTAATAATTCTGACATGACGAGTTTTTTTGAGTTGGTTATTAGCAATCACTAAGTTAGATTGAAAAAGAGAAATATTTTCAGGTATTTTTACGGAAAATCATTGATCTTGAAAATGAGGTTTTTTAGAAAAAATCATCTTATTAGTTCATTAAAATTAAAATTTGAAGTAATTTTGAAAAATGATGAACTTGAATCAGATTTTTACGAATCAGCGCACAGGAAATAATCCACATACCAAAGCTTCACGAACAGATTTTCAGAGAGATTTCGACAGAATTATCTTTTCTTCGGCATTCAGAAGATTGCAGAATAAAACGCAGGTTTTTCCGCTTCCGGGAAGTGTTTTTGTGCACAACCGTCTGACGCATTCTTTGGAAGTTTCGTCTGTAGGAAGAAGTTTGGGGAGTGTTATCGGAGAATTTATTCACGATAATTATCAAAGTGATCTGACGGAGGATTCTAAAAGTTTTTATCTTCACAATTTAGGAAATGTAATTGCGGCAGCTTGCCTTTGCCATGACGTTGGAAACCCTGCTTTCGGGCATTCGGGAGAAGATGCCATTGCAAGCTATTTTGATCGAAATGAAAATGATCTTAAACCTAAATTCAATGAAAAAGAATGGGCTGATCTTGTTAATTTTGAAGGAAATGCCAATGCAATCAGGGTTTTGGCTCAACAGCAACAAGGAAAAGATGCGGGAGGAACTCAGTTAACGTTTGCAACGTTGGCGAGTATTGCAAAATATCCGTGTGAAGCGATTGCGAGAGATAAGAAAATTATTCACAGAAAGAAATTCGGGTTTTTTCAAAATGAAAAGGATATTTTTCTTGAGATAGCAAAAGGAACAAATTTAATATCAGAAAGCGAAGAACCTCATATTTTCAAGCGACACCCATTTGTTTGGCTGGTGGAAGCTGCGGATGATATCTGTTACAATATTATCGATATGGAAGATGCTCACAGATTGGGTATTGTTTCAACTGCGGACTGCCAAAACCTGTTTTTTGAACTGGTAAAATCCGAAACTGATGATGTAGACAGAGTCAAAAGAAAGCTTGATTCTATTGGAAATGACAACGAAAAAATTTCATATTTACGAGCGAAAGTTATTAATGCTTTAATTAATAAGTCGATTTCAATGTACAAACAGAACTTTGATAAAATTCTTGAAGGAAATCTTGACAAAGCTCTGCTCGATATGTATAAAGGTGAAAATAAAGCATTGCAGGATATTGCAAGCTTTTCTGTTGAGAAAATTTACAACCATAAAGCGGTTGTTGAAATTGAAAATGCCGGCTACAATGTAATGTATGAATTGTTGGATCATTTTATTCCGTCAATTTTAAAATCTGAAGAAAAAATTAAATCTTACGATATAAAAGCGTTGAAATTAATCCCCAAACAATTCATCTACGAAAACGGAACTGATTATCAAAAAGTTCTTGGCGTGATCGATTTTGTTTCAGGGATGACAGACAATTACGCAACCGATCTTTACAGAAAAATCAAAGGAATTGACATTGGAATGACCATGTAAATTTTTTGTAGGGAAGATGGGAGCTGGAGGCTGGGAGTTTGTTCTAGTCAAATAAGAACTTCCAGCCTCCAAATTCAAACTTTTAGCAAATCAACCCAACAATTTATTTGCATCTGCTATTAATGACTTCATTAATGTTGATGCTTTTTTATGTTTTAAAATTGGAGCAATTTGTCCTGACCAGAAGAAAACCAATTCGTGTTTTTTTTGTTCCAGCGCTGCTTTTCTCATGGATGAAATGAAAGTGGTCTGCAAAGGAAACGGCAAGGTTTGATCTGTTGCTGTCAAGAGTTTTCTTGTGATTTCTGTGGTAATTCCGCGTCCTAATCTTCCGGTGTACGCTCTGGAAAGGGTAGTGGATTTTGCTGCTTCTGAAAAGAGAAATTCTTTGTGAATAGGCAATGCTCCGGATTCGTCGGTTGCTAAAAATGCAGTTCCGATTTGTGCTGCTTCTGCTCCTAAGGTCATTGCTGCAGCGATTCCGCGACCGTTGGCAATTCCGCCGGCGGCAACAAGTGGAGTTTTTACTTTATCTTTGACCAATTGAATTAATGCAAAAGTTCCTGTCGTTGAAAGCTCGGCTTTATCCAAAAATGAAGGCCTGTGACCGCCACTTTCAAAACCTGATGCGACAATGACGTCTACACCGATGTTTTCCAAAGCGATGGCTTCGTCTAACGTTGTGGCATTTCCGGCAATGATCGTTCCCTGATTTTTCAATCTTTCAATGATATCCTGATCCAAAAGCCCGAACATGAAGCTGAAAACTTTAGGTTTAATATCAAAAACAACCTGCAGCTGATTCTGAAATCTCGACTCAAAAGAGGGTGGAAGCGGAGGAACTTCAATATTTAAGCTGTCATAATAAGGTTTGAAAATTTCAACCGTCTTTTTATACTGATTCTCAGTGTATTCCTGATCAATAATATCATGATCGTTTACCCAAAGATTGAGGTTGTAAGGCTTGTCCGTCTTTAATTTTATCTGTTTATCAATTTCGTAAATTTCATCGGGAGACGATGTATAAGCTCCGAAACCGCCCAATCCACCGAGATTGCTAACTGTAGAGGTCAATTCGACCGTTGATAATCCGCCACCAAAAGGTCCCTGAAAAATTGGATATTCTATGCCCAATAAATCTGTTATTCTGTTTTTATTCCACATGATTTTGATGATTTTGGTTTAAAATTTAAAATTAAAGTTCTACATCAGTTAATGTTTTATTGACGATGAGCCATTTACCATCAATTTTATGGAAAGTTATAAAATTATAGTAATTAAAATCATACATTTTTACATTTAATTTTGCTGTGGCAATTGTGTTTATCACGTCGATAGAGATGATTGTCGGCTTAAAATCTTTACCTGATTTTTGAGGACTTATTCTGCTTCCGACACCTTCAATATATTGTGTGGCGGTTTTGTAGTAAGGAACTCCTTTTATATCTCCGAAAAGTAGAGCATCTTTATGGAAAACCTGTTTCAAAAGCTCGGTATTTCCTTCATAGATCCCTTTAAAATAATATTGCTCTATGGCATTTTTTATTTCTGTTTCTTGTACTGTGTCTGTTTTCATGACTTTGATTTTTTGAGCAAAGCTGCTTACCGGAAAGATAAACAGCCATGCAAATAATAGTAAAACTTTCATTTTTACAAATTATGACCTGCGCCCATTCCTCCATCTACATTAATAATGGCGCCTGAGATAAATGTGTTTTTAGCAATAGCATGAACCATTTGAGCTACCTCTTCCGATTCTCCAATACGGTTAATCAGGTGAATTCCCGCATTGTTGTCGATAGTTTCATCGTGCATCGGCGTTCTGATAAGCCCTGGTGCAACGACATTTACCCTGATATTATCTTTTCCGAATTCTGCTGCCAGTTGCAATGTCAAAGCGTGAATTGCTCCTTTGCTTGAAATCGGTGCAGTTGACGGAGATTGTGCGATCGCGTGATATACAAGCGGAGTTCCGATATTGATAATAACTCCATCTTTTTGTTTCTGCATTTGAGGAATTACGGATTGTGTGGTGAAGAATGTTCCTTTTAAATTGGTATTTAAAAATCTGTCTAAATAGTTTTCCGTAACTTCTAAAAACGGTTTGTTTTCGTAAATTCCTGCATTGTTGACCAATACATCAATCGAACCGAATTTTTCAATCGCCGTTTTTGCCAGTTTTTCTCCAACGGTTTTATCGGCAACGCTTCCTGCAACCATTGCAAGGTTTTCTCCTGCTCCCAATTCGTTGTAAACCTGTTGTAATTTTGATTCTGTTTGTGAATTAATTACCACATTATCACCTCTGTCAAGAAAGTAACGGGCAATTTCTAAGCCGATTCCTGATGACGCGCCTGTAACGATTACTGTTTGTTTTTTCATGTCTGATTTATTGTTTTTCAGTTGAAAATCCTTGTTCTTTCAGGACGGTAACCTGTTCTCCGGCGTATCCCCAGTTATCGTCTTCGATTTCATTGATCACGATGTGTGTCAAATGTGGATCTTTATTCAAAACTGTTGTTACAGCTTTACTTATTTCTCTGATTAATTGTTGTTTTTTTTCGCGATTAAGATCTTCGCGCAAAACATCTACTTTTATGAATGGCATGATGTTAAATTTTAATTGTTAATTTTATTTGAACTGCTATTTTAACCGCAAAAGAGACAAAAGCTATTTGGATAATTAATCTTGTTTAATTATTAGAAAACAAAGTTTTGCAAAAGAAAAAATCAAAGATTTTTTTTAAACTTATGTGTTCTTTTTTTTTGCTGTTATTAATGAACTTAAGATAACTTATGTGTTAATCTTTTGTGGTTGAAATAAGAATTGAAAAAAGTTTGTTGTTAATAAATTATTGTGCGTCTGCAACTAAGTGAACATTCAAATCGAAATTATTGTAGATCAAAGTATCTCCAAGATTGCTGAAGAAATTGGATGATCTGAATTTGATATTGAATTTTGTTCTGTCGATGACAATTTTACTGTCTAAAACTGCAACGTTGTCTGTCTTCACGATCTGTAAAGTTGTTTCCAGTGAATGTGTAATTCCTTTGATGGTAAGGTCTCCGGTTACGTGGTAAAAATTGTTTTCACCCGGTTCTGCGTGTTTGATCTCGAAAACTGCATCAGGAAACTGATCTGAGTTAAAGAAATCATCAGAAGCCAAATGACTTGCAAATTGTGCGTTTGTTTCAGAATCATCGATGTCAAGAATTTTGATTGATCTTGTGTTGATGACAAATTTTCCTGAAGAAAGAATGTTGTTTTCAAAAGTGAAATTTCCTTCTTTTACTTCGATTGTTCCGTTGTGGGCTCCGGTTACTTTTCTTCCGATCCATTCAACTAAACTGTTTTCGCTGTTTACTTTAAAATTTTTTGTATCCATTTTGATTTGTTTTAAATGATGATACAAATGTCAGCCGATTGAAGGAAAAAGTTACGTGATGTAGATCACGAAATACGGGAAGTTTTTAAGGGATGGAAGATGGAAGATTGGAGCTGGAAGATAGTGCGGTCGTGAATTTTTTAAGAGATTTGTTTTTAACAATCAGAAATTACCACTCCAATGGTAGCTTCTAACACCCATCTTCCAACTTCCAACCTTTCTTACTACTGATGAAGTCTGCTTAAAGTCTCTCTCGTGACTCCCAAATATGCTGCGATAAGATGCTTTGGAACTAAGTTGTACAATTGAGGATACAATGCCAAAAGCTCTTCATACCTGAATTTCGCATCATTATTCATGAAGGAAAGTAGACGTTTTTGTGCCGCAACATATCCTTTATTCGTTCGCCACCTGAAAAAATGCTCAACCTCATGAATTTCTTTGCAGATTTTCTCTCGGTCTTCATTGGATATTGATAAAATACTTGCATTGGTAATACAGTCAACATTGATGGTCGCTCTGTTTTTGCTATAAAGTGCGTCAAAATCTGTTACCCACCAATTCGGCATAGCAAATTGTAGGATAAACATTTTCATACTGTCATTAAGGTAGAATGCTTTCAGGCAACCGTCGACAACGAAATATTCATGATCTACGAAATCTCCTTCCGTGATCAGCATTTGTCCTTTTTTTAATTTGATCATATTAAAATGTGAAAAGACATATTCAAACTGTTCGAAAGTAAGAGTTGTAAATTTTGAAATGTGTTCCTTTAATATTTCTCGAGCATCAACCATAATGGGTAATTAATATTCAAAAATAGGTTTTTTATTAAAATATTTTCTCAAGAGTCTGAAAAATAATTTAAGTTTTAAATCAAGTAAAAAGTGTTTTGGTTTTCAATGTATTAAATATGATTATTTTGCCTATTTTTGAAAATATGGACTTTGAAAAATAAGCTTCATTTAACAAATCGTAAATAATTACGACACATTTAAAAAATAAAACTATGATATATTTAGGTATTTTGGTCTTTTTCGGACTGATCACATTATTTGCTTCTTTTTTCACGGTAAAGCAGGAATCTGCGGCAGTTGTAGAAAGATTAGGTAAATTCTTAAAAGTAAGTCATGCTGGTTTGCATTTGAAAATTCCGTTTTTGGATCAGATTTCTAAGCGTCTGAATTTGAGAATTCAACAATTGGATGTTATTATTGATACCAAAACTTTGGATAATGTTTTCATTAAAATGAAGGTTTCTGTACAATATCAGGTGATCAGAGAAAATGTAAAAGATGCATATTATCGTTTAGAAAATCCTGAAAATCAAATTACATCTTACGTTTTTGATGTTGTACGCGCAGAAGTTCCAAAAACGAAATTAGATGATGTTTTCGTAAGAAAAGATGATATTGCTGTTGCTGTAAAAAGTGAATTGCAGGAAGCAATGCAAAGTTATGGTTATGATATTATTAAAGCTTTGGTAACCGATATTGATCCGGATGAGCAGGTAAAACATGCTATGAACAGAATCAACGCTGCAGAACGTGAAAAAACTGCCGCAGAATACGAATCTGAAGCGCAAAGAATACGAATTGTTGCTGTTGCAAAAGCTGAGGCAGAATCTAAAAAACTTCAAGGACAAGGGATTGCAGATCAAAGAAGAGAGATTGCAAAAGGTCTTGAAGAGTCTGTAAAAATGCTGAATGCTGCAGGAATCAATGCACAAGAAGCTTCGGCATTAATTGTGGTGACACAGCATTATGATACTTTACATTCTATCGGAGCAAATAACAGAAGTAATTTGGTGTTATTGCCCAATTCGCCACAAGCAGCAAGCTCTATGCTGAATGAATTGGTTGTTTCTATGGCTGCAACGCAGAAAATGGATGAAGTTAATAAAGCGCAATTACCCGAACCTCCGAGAAATCATGAGCATTAAGATAGTTTGATGAAAAATGTAAATCCCTTTCAATGTGCATTGAAAGGGATTTTTTTTATTTCTTAGTTTTAGAAACTTCTTTCACTAAGGTATACTTGATTGAAGAACCATCCATTGGCGGATTTTCAATTTTTTCTGTTTTTACTTTTAAGACATATTCATAACCCGGTTCGTAAGTGAACCCGTCAATATTACTGTAAAAATTAGTCCAGGCTCCTGATTGAGTTTCTTTCACCTGAAGACATTTCATTGGAGCAACTCCTGTACAATCTACAGTTTGTGGCCCGACGATAAATGTTTTTTCGTCTCCACCGGAAGCGTTCGCTGCTGTTGTACATTGCGTAATTGCAAATAAAGCTGCCGTTGCAATTGTTCCTTTTAAAATTGTTGTAATACTTTTCATAAGTCTGATTTTAACTCGTAGGCGACAATTTCTGTGCCGAACTTTTTAGATTAAAAATTTAATAAAAACTATTCCCAAGGCTGTTTTGGCTTACTGACTCCAATAAAGCTTTGTCTACCGATCAATAATTCAAAAAACAATTTGAAATCAGAAATCAGTGACCACAATGGATATTTAAAAGTAGCAGGTTTGTTTTTTTCGATCAAAGCGTGGCTTAACCAAGCGAAACCATAACCAAAAATAGGAACGTACCATAAGAATCGTTCTTTTCCTGAGCTGATTACATATGCTATGACGAGAAACACGAGTAATGTTCCGATAAAATGAAAAACTCTGGTTCCTGTTCTACTATGTTCGGTAAGGTAGAATTGGTAGAATTCTTTGAATGTTTTTATTCTTTCAGACATGGCGTTATAGTTTAAGTTCTTGATTAACGTAAAGCAATAAGTTCGCCAACTTTTAAGCAAGATCATTAAAAGTAAAAAGGCAAAACTGCGAGATTGCAATTTTGCCTTTTAATATGTTTTATTTCTAATTTTTTAAAAACTAAGCGTTTCTAAGTTTACTGTTTTTATAACCGTAGCAGAAATAGATAACTAAACCTAGTGCGAACCATAATCCGAACCAGAACCAGTTTTCGTGGCTCATACCGGTTAAAAGATATAAGCAAGAACTTAATCCAATTAAAGGAATTAAAGAGAAATTTTTAATAAAAGTGAAAACACATAGAATTAAATTAATCACAATAAATACCAAAATAGAAGCCCTGAACTCACTGTCTTTTGGAGTACTAAAATCGGTCAATGAATTGAAAAATTCCGGTTGCCAGAAGTAAAATCCAATTAATCCTCCAATAAAAATAACAGGAAAAATAATCTTACCATTAATATAAGGAAGGTGAAATCTACCTTTGATTTTTTCTTTAGCAGGAAGCATTAAAACTCCTGCACAAACCAAAACAAACGCGAAAATAGTCCCGATACTCGTAAAATCAAGGATGAAAGTTTTATCTGTAAATAGGATAGGAACACCCACTGCAATACCTGTAACAACAGTAGCAAATGATGGTGTCTTATATTTTGGATGCACTGTTTTGAATTTTTCAGGCATCAATCCGTCACGGCTCATAGCGTACCAAATTCTCGGCTGTCCCATTTGGAAAACCAATAGTACAGTAGTGATTGCAACAATGGCTACAAAAGAAACAGTAAGTTCCATCCAGGCAACATTGGCATTTGATTTTTCAAATATAAATGAAAGAGGATCTCCAATACCGTCGAATTTTCTGTAATCAACCATTCCGGTTAACACTAAGGTTAACGCAATATAAATTACTGTACACAGTACAAGCGAAATAATCATTCCTTTTGGTAAGGTTTTCTGAGGATCTTTTGTTTCCTCGGAAAGTACGCTTAACGCATCAAATCCAATATAAGCAAAGAAAACTCCGGAAACAGCACTCATAACTCCTGCAAAACCATTCGGCATAAAGGAAGCAACATGAGTTTCTGGGTTAACGGGCGTCCAGTTTTCAGTATTAATATAAGCAAATCCAACTAAAATAACTAAAACGATTACGGCTAGTTTTAGGATAACCAAAGAGTTATTAAAGTTCTTACTTTCTTTAACCCCAACATAACATAACCAAGTGATTAACCCGTTGATAACCAAAGCCGGAACATCCACGATGAATTTTAAACTTCCCAATAAAGGAGCTGATTTCCATGCATTTAATAGATCTTTATTTTCAGAGCCATTCATGAAAGCTTTTTTGGCTTCTGTATAGCTGCAGGTTAAATAATCAGGAATATGCATTCCGAGTCGCTCGAGAAAGCTGGTAAAGTAATCTGACCATGAAAAGGCGACATAGATATTTCCGAAAGAATATTCCATAATCAACGCCCAGCCGATGATCCAGGCGATTAATTCACCAAAACTTGCATAAGCATAAGTGTAAGCTGATCCCGCAGTTGGAATTCTACTCGCAAATTCCGCGTAGCAAAGTGCTGTAAATCCACAGGCAAAACCGCAAATCAAATATAACAAAATAACGCCGGGACCTCCTCTGAATACGGCTTCTCCCAAACTGCTGAAGCTTCCCGCTCCGATAATTGCCGCAATACCAAAAAAAACGATATCCCAAACACCCAAAACTCTCAAAAGGTTCGTGGAAGTATCTGTCTCTGAATAGTTTTTCCTTCTAAAAAGTTGATTCATCAATGTCTATATTTGATTTGAAAAAAACAAATGTAATTATTTCTGTGAAATAATTAAGATTTTCTTAATATTTCTTATGAGAAAGTTAATAAGTATTAAAAAATAATCCACTTACTAACAATATGTTAAAAGGCTTGTTTATACAATATCTTTTCAATATTTTCGTTGATAAATTGTGGATAAAATCTCTCTATAAATTTAAAATATTTGGCATTTACTTTAGCCTTATCCATTTTAAAATTTGATATTAATGAAATCAAAAAAAATACTTTTAGCGGCTGCCGTATTTTATTTCGGAATTTCCGAAGGACAGCAGTCTCAATACTTTACCCAGCAAGATAATTACAGGTTCAGTTTAGCCGAAAATCTTTATCAGACCAAAATATACAATGCTTCTCAGTACGAATATGCGAGACAATATTTTTATAATCAAAATTTGTCGAGGTCGAAAAAAGAAGCTGCACAGTTCTTTGATAACGTAATTGGCGTTATTCTTCAGAAAAATCATGCTGAAGAAGGATTAACCGCCTTTATGAAAGAATATCCGAACTCTGCCTATTTTGCTCAGGCAAATCTTCCTTTAGCGGATTACTATCTGGCTAAAAAAGATTTTCCGAAAGCATTGGAAACGTTGAAAAAGGTTAACCAATATCAACTTTCAAAAGAGGAAAACACGCAGTATATTTTGAAATTAGGTTATGCTAAATTCATGATGGGTGATTCTAAAGGGGCAACGGATGCATTGGAAGAAGCCTACAAAACTGCTGATGATTCTCAAAAAGGCGATATTGCTTATATGTTGGGGCATTTGTATTACTCAAACAGACAGAATGATAAGGCTTTCCAATACTTTGATTCTGTGAAAGATCAGCCGAAATATTCGAAACTGGTTCGTCCTTATTATGTACAAATGTATTATAATGACAAGGATTATGATAAAGCAATTTCAGAAGGGAATCTTTTATTAAATGAAGATATTTCTGCTGCTTATAAAGCTGAAGTTCACAAGATCATTGGTGAAAGTTATTTCATGAAAAATGATTATACTTCTGCTTATCCTCACTTAAAAGATTACTTGAGCGTTCAGCAAAATCCGTCTGAAAATGACCTTTATGAAATGGGATTTGTTGCGGCTCAGCTTAAAAAATATGATGAAGCGGTTTCTTATTATAACCAATTGTTAAACAGCAATTCTGCTTTAGCTCAAAATGCTTACTATCAGCTTGGAAATGCCTATTTGGCGGTTGATAAAAAGCAGGAGGCACTTTCGGCTTTCCGTTCATCTTATCAGATGAATTATGATCCTAAGGTTAAAAAACTGGCTCACGAACAATATGCAAAGTTAAGCTACGATATTGGAAACCCGTTTGAAAGTCCGTCTGCGGTTATTCAAAGTTATATCAATGAAAATCAAAACGCTGCGAATGCTTCTGAAATGAGATCACTTTTGGTGAAATCATATTTATATTCAGGGAATTTCAAAGAAACGCTGAACGCAATTGATAAGCTTCAAAGTTCGTCTCCTGATATTGATAAAGTAGATCAGGAAGTTTCTTATTTATTGGGAACGGAAGAATTCAACAAAGGAAATTATGATGAAGCTGAGAAATATTTCTTAAGAAGTTTAGGTTTTAATATTAATAAAGAATTCAATAACAGAGCTTTATATTGGTTGGGGCAAGTTTATTATCAAAAAGGAAATTATCCGTCTGCAATTGTTCGTTACGAAAAATTGCTTACCGAAACTTTCCCTGAAAAACAGCAATTGCCTTACGATTTGGGATATGCTTATTTTAAATCTAAGAAATTTGATCAGGCAGCAACTTATTTTAAGCAGTATTTAACCAATCCGAAACCTGAGTTTAAAAATGATGCAGAACTTCGTTTAGCAGATATTTATTACGCAAATAATGATCTGAATGAAGCTATCGCGATCTATGATAAAAATGAAGATGCAACGGATTATACTTTATTCCAAAAAGCGATGGCTTTAGGATTTAAAGGAGATACTCAAGCGAAAATCACCAACTTAAAAAATCTTTTATCTAAATATCCGGGCTCTGAATATTACGATGATGCTCAATATGAAATGGGAACAGCTTACGCGGCTCAGGATGATTTTGCCAACTCAAATGACTTCTTTGGAAAAGTGATTAAAACTTCTTCTGATAAAGATTTGATTGCCAACGCTTCAATTTACAGAGCGCAGAATTATATCGATCAAAATCAAAATGATAAAGCTTTATCTGAGTTAAAATCTCTTGGCGATCAATATAAAAATACAGCTTATGCAGAGAAAATCGTTCAGGCTGCAAAACCTATTTTCACGAAAAACGGTGATGTTGCAGGGTATGAAAGTTTCGCTAAGAATATTGGAGTAAATGTTGATGCTTCGGAAATTGATGAGATTAACCTATCAACAGGAAAACAATATTTCACCAAGAAAGATTATAAAAATGCAATTTCTTATTACGAGAAATATTTAACGCAAAATCCAACAGGAGAGGGGCTTTATCAGGCTAAATATGAGCTTGGAGAAAGTTATTATCAAACTAATAATACAACAAAAGCACTTCTGGTTTTACAGGAAGTTGCGGATGTTCAGAATGATTATCAGGATGATGCGCAGACTCGTTTGGCTCAAATTTATGTTGCGCAAGGAAATAGTGCAGATGCTAAAAAATATTTGGAGAACCTTAAAAATTCATCAGATGTCAACATTAAAAACTACGCGAATGTAGAATTAATGAAGATGTATGCAGACGAAAAGAATTTCTCACAAGCTGAAAAATTAGCGGATGCAGTGATTTCAAACAATAAAAACTCTGCTGCAGTTATTGAAACTGCGAAAGTTATCAAGGCTAGAAGTTTGATGAATTCAGGGAAAGATAAAGATGCTCAAACGGCATATACTTCTCTTGAAAAGTCTTCAAATACAGAAGTTGCGGCGGAAGCTCTTTATGCAAAAGCATTCTATCAAAACAAAGGAAAAGCTTTCAAATCTTCAAACGAAACGATCTTTAAATTGGCCAACAATTACTCTTCAGAAGAATATTGGGGTGCAAAAGCGCTGGTATTGATGGCGAAGAATTATGTAGGCTTAAAAGATAATTATCAGGCGAGTTATACTTGTGATCAGATCATTTCTAATTACAAAGATTTCCCTGAGATCGTAGCTGAAGCAAAAGAGGTTAAAAAACAGATTAAAAAGTAAAAGTAGTAAAAAGGTAGCATGATTTAGGGCTTAGGATTTAGGGAGGCTACTTAAATATTGATAAATTATGATGAAATATATTCTTCCAATCATATTTCTAGGGATGTCGTCGGTTGCGTTTTCCCAGATCAAAGAAGAAAAACTGATTCTTAATAAAAAAAGAGAACCGGAAGTAAAAAAGATCGAAAAAAAGAAAACTTCTGTGGAAACAATTAAAAATTATCCACCGGAAGAGAAATCTCAGAATCCTGTAAAATATACGATTACAGACGTTCCTGCGGTTTCTGATTTTAAAACATCAACGATTCAGGGACAGGACGTTACTCCAAAGTTTGAGGGTACGGCTCAAAATAATTACCTCCAATTCGGAATGGGTAATTATGGGAAGATTTTGGGTGATCTGAATATCTCAAAAACACTTGAGAATAAGCTGGAAGTTGGCTTGGATGCTCATTTTCTTTCTACTTTAGGTTTGAAAAAAGAATATGCGTGGGATTCTAAACAAAGCGCAGCAACAGTTGGAGCTTTCCTGAATTCTTACGGAGAAAAAGGGAAGTTCAATTTAAATGCTGAATATGGCTTAAATAATAACAATTACTACGGAATTTATGCATTAGATCCGGGTGATGTAGATTTGGATCAAAGAGTTAATCAGTTTAAAGTAAACGGTTATTATGACTTTTATTCAAATGAAATTTTGAATGATGTAAGAGTAAAATCTTCGTTCTTAAAAGATCATTTTGATGCAAAGGAAAATCAGGTTTCTATCTTGGCGAATTTGTCTAAACATGGCGTTGAGGTCGGAGGTTCCGGAATTACATTGAATGCAGATTTAGGAGTTGGTTTGGAAGCTGTAAAGTCGGAATTTGCGATTAGAGATAAAAATTCTTCTAACTTTTTTAATACAAGCTTAACTCCGAAAGTAACTTTCAGAAAAGGAGATTCTTATTTGATGTTAGGTTCATCTTTTTCATTTTTAAATGCTAAAAACAATAACGATTTATTGGCAGAGCAAATGAAAAACAGTAAAACATATTGGTTCCCACAGGCTGAATTCCAGTTTGCGGCAGTGAAAGAATTTAAGTTTTATGGTGGAGTAGACGGAGGTTTGAAATTAAACACTTACTCAGATCTTTTACAACAGAATCCTTTCATTGTTTCTGATCAGTATTTAAAACCAACTGAAACCAAATATCATTTTTATGTTGGTTTAAGAGGTGATATTGATGAAACTCTTAAATATGATGTTTCTGCAGGTTATGGAAAAATGAGAGATATTATGTTCTTTAAAGCGAATAGTATTTTTGATAATACTTATACGCTTAACCGTTCTGCTTATAACTATGCAAACACGTTTTCTGCAGTTTATGATGATGGAAATGTAAGCGATATTAAAGGAAGTCTACAATATTTCCCATTGGAGAATTTAATTGTAGATGCAGAAGTAAAGTTTACAAAATTTGATTTAAAGAATTATGACAATATTTACAATGTTCCATTGTTGAATGCAAGTATTGGTGCTAAATATACGATGCTTGATAAAAAATTATTGCTAGGATTCAAAGGGATTTTTGCAAGCGACAGAACAACGAATTCTTTTGCTATTGAGGGAGTTGGAAGTCCGATGATGTATCAGTCAATAGAGAATACCGACGATAAAGTTGGTGGTTATGCAGATTTAAATCTTTCCGCAGAGTACAAAATTCATAAAAATTTCAGTATTTTCGCGATTGGAAACAATCTTTTCAACTCAAATTATCAGACGTACAAAGGATATAAAGTTCTTGGTGCGCAGATTTTGGGAGGAGTGAAGATTACGTTCTAAACATAAGTAATGAGCAATTGGTAATGAGTAATATTTACAATTACTTATTACCAATTATTCATGAACAGGCTTCGTAGTTCAACTGGATAGAATATCAGATTTCGGCTCTGAGGGTTGGGGGTTCGAATCCCTCCGAGGTCACAGATTATTTTTTAACACAAAACAACGCAATGATTTTCATTGGCGTTGTTTTTATAAAAATTCAGCAAATAATAAAATCAATTCAAATTTCTGTACTCATTTTGAATGTAATCAACTCTTTTCCTAAATCTTAAGATGCTGACAAACTCGTTTTTGACAGTTTAAAACAAACAAATTTATTGGACTAATTTGAAAAATTGATAAAGAAAAAACTTAATTAAAAAACTATCATTAACAAGTTCTTTTGTCAAGTTTAAAGTTCTTCATAAGAAAGTTTTCGCTAAATTTGGCGCATCGGCTTCGTAAAGAAATTTTGTAGTAAAAGATAACCATAATGAAGCACGAAACGATAACCGCAAACAATTCCAAAAAGAAACATATTTTAAAATAATGAATATTGATAATCAAATATTATTTTTTTTAAGTGCTTTAGGTGTTTTTAATAGTGTTGTTTTGAGTTTTTATTTCTTATTTTTCAAGAGAAATAAAGCTATATCCGATTTATTTCTAGGGCTTTTATTATTATCTTTAAGTACAAGGATCGGAAAATCTGTATTGTATAATTTTAATCCACAGTTGTCAAAAACATATTTACAAATAGGTTTGTCGGCTTGTTTTTTAATTGGTCCTCTATTGTATTTTTTTGTTAAATCAATACTGCAAAAGCTTAATTATTCTTTTGCAAAATATGGCCTCATTTTTACAATTATAGCCATAAGTATTTTAGGTTTTCTTTTTCCATACAAGGAAAATCCTGAGATATGGAGGGGAATAATTTATTATTTTATCAATTTTCAATGGTTTATTTTTATTGTATTATCCATTTATGAGGCTAGGGAAATTTTCAGTAAGTTGATCACCAATCGCCACCAAATTAGCTATCAGGAAACTTGGATATTGTCAGTTATCTGTGGTGTTTTTGCAATTTGGCTTTCTTATGCTTTGTCCAGATATACTTCATATATTTCCGGGGCTTTGACTTTTTCCTTCAGCTTTTATATCTCTTTCCTTCTGATTTATTATGCAAAAAACAAAACGTTAATTTCTGTCATTAATAAAGAAAAATACATCAACAAAATAGATGAAAAGCTAGTAAAGGAAATTCAGGAAAAAATTAATATACTTTTTGAAACAAGAAAAATCTATACTAATCCTGACCTCACTTTATCAATTTTAGCAAAAGAATTAAATATCCGCCCTCAATTACTATCACAATTTATTAATGATAATTTGAACAAAAGTTTTACTCAATTCATCAATGAATATCGAATTGATGAAGCAAAACGATTATTAAAAGAAAGTACTCAGCTAAAAATAGATGCTGTGGGTTTTGAATCTGGTTTTAATTCGAGCAGTACATTTTATAGCTCATTTAAAAAAATCACAGGAACTACGCCTTCAAATTATCAAAAAACATAATTTTTACTCCTAAAATATACATTCGTACTTCATTATCATAAACTTGGAGTGATTTAAAACCTAAGCAATATATTTTTGCGAAACATTTTTAAATCATTAAAATCAAAGTTTATGAGAAAAATATTTTTCGCCATTTTATTTGTACTTCTATCAAACTGGTCATTTGCACAATCGGAACAATCTCTTATTGAGAATTGTATTCAAAACTATATTAATGGTACATCTTACAATAGACCCGAAAGTATTAGTAAGGCTTTTTATGCTAAAGCCAATCTTTTTCTAAGCCGCAAAGAAAAGCCTTTATGGATTGTTCCGATTTCAGAATATGTCAGTTGGTTTCAAAAAGGAAATAAAGGAGAATTTAACGGTCGTATAGGGAAAATCGTCTCTATAGAATATTTTAATGATATTGCTATTGCAAAAGCCGAAATTATTATTCCTGAAAGAAAACAAGAATTTATGGATATGTTCTTGCTAAAAAAGATTGAGGGCGAATGGAAAATAATCAGCAAATCTGCAAGCAGTAAAGCAAGTAATAAATCTGGTAAACGAATATTATTCATTGTTTCTAATGCACATTATTACGGAAATTCTACAATTTCAACAGGAAATAGCTTTGCCGAAATCGTAAACGCTTATGACACTTTTGTAAATTCTGGGTATACCGTTGATTTTGTAAGTCCAAAAGGTGGCGATATTCCTTTAGCCTACATCAATACCTCGGATAGTTTGCAAAAACATTATGTATATGATCAAAACTTTATGTATGCCATCAAACATACTTTAAGTCCTAAAGAAATTGATTATAAAAATTACAAAGCGGTTCATTACATTGGAGGTGGAAGTGCAATGTATGACGTTCCTGAAAACTCAGACATTCAACATATTACTATGCAGATATACGAAGATAACAACGGAATTATTTCTTCGGTATGTCACGGAACGGCAGGTATTGTTAATTTAAAAACTAAAAATGGTAAATTCTTGGTTCAAGGGAAAAAAATAAGTGGCTATCCTGATTCTTTTGAAAAACAAGATGGTGAATATTTTAAACACTTTCCATTCTTAATTCAGAAGACTGTAGAAGAAAGAGGCGGGACTTTTAAATTTTCTAAGGGGGATATCTCTCACGTGGAACAAGACGGGCGAATTATTACAGGACAAAATTTTCAATCATCAAATGGTGTTGCCTTAAAAATTATTGAATTGATTAAGAAAAATAATTAGAGCAAAATTTAAAGTTTGTTTTGTAACTTTAAAATCAATGCTTAATTCGCAAAAATATTAAAATCAAATTGTTATCGTAAATTATAAAGAAATTTAGTGAAAAACAAGACCATAATTAATCAAATGAAATATTTAGTAAAATTTATTCTAATTCATATTTTTATTGCAAACAATTTTTCGGCACAAACAAATTCAAATGCAGAAAGGAAGATTGATTCGTTATTTTCTCAATACAATTCAAAAACTGCCGGTGTTGCTGTTGGTATTGTTAAAGATGGAAAACTGATTTTTAAAAAAGGATATGGAACTGCAAATCTTGAATACGATATACCAATTACTCCAAAAACGATTTTTAATGTAGGTTCTGTTTCAAAACAATTCACGACTTTTTCAATTTATTTATTGGAGAAACAGGGTAAGATTTCATTGGATGATGATGTCAGAAAATACATTCCGGAATTGCCTATTTATGAAAAAACAATCACGATCAGACATTTGTGTTCCCATACAAGCGGGCTGAAGGATCAATGGGCACTGCTTACATTAGCTGGATGGAGAATGGATGATATAATTACTTCCGAACAGGTCATGAAAATAATATCTAAACACAAAGCGTTGAATTTTGCACCCGGAAGCCAGTTTAAATATAGCAATTCAGGATTTACATTATTAGCCGAAATTGTGAAAAGAGTTTCCGGAAAAAGTTTTGCTGAGTTTGCTAAAGAAAACATCTTCGATCCACTGGGTATGGAAAATACCTTAATATATGATGACAACGAAAAAACAGTCAAAAACAGAGCCTATTCTTACGGCAGTGAAAACGGATTGTACAGCAAAAGAAACCTTAACAGTTCTTCTGTAGGACCTACAAATGTTTATACAACCGTTGAAGATTTAAGTAAATGGACCACTAATTTTGAAAATCCCAAAGTAGGTGATGTTGATTTTATTAATCGTTTCAATGAACGAACATCATTAGATAATGGCGAGCCTGCAATTTTAGCAGTAAGAGATGGAGAAACTATTTACCACGCCAAAGGTCAATTTATCAGAAACTACAAAGGTCTTACTGTCTACAACCACACAGGAAGTGACGCTGGTTTCAAATCTTTTTTAGGCCGTTTTCAGGGTAATAAATTATCCGTGATACTTTTGAGTAATGATGAAAATTTCGTCTCATACAAAGCAGGATTGGACATTGCAGAACTTTATTTGTCTGATAAGTTTAAAAAGAGAGCGCCGATAACCGAACCTGAAAAGAAAGCGGAAGAAAACCCCAAATATCTTTCTACTACTAATCTAAAAGACTTTGAAGGTCAATTTCAGAACTCCGATTTGTCATCACTTTTTACATTAAAAGTCATCAAGGGAAAATTAACAATGACTCATAACAGACTAAGTGATGTTGTGCTGACGGAAACAGCGAAAGATAAATTTACAGGAGTCATTACATTTGCTGTGGAAGTCAATTTTCAACGAAACAAAAAAAATAAAATTATAGGATTGAGTATTACCAATTTTGGAGCGACAAATGTTAACTTTATTCTGCTAAAATAAGTTTCAAAAAAACATTACAATTTATAAAATAGTAAGATCCGCAAGTTTACTCAAATCTTCTACAAAAGTGTTCGAAAACCGTACCTCCGAGGTCACAAATACCTTTAAAAATCAAACAACACCAATAGATTTCTGTTAGTGTTGTTTTTTATATAGCATCTAAATTTTTAAAATTACGGGCACGGTATTATATTACTAACGTCTAAAGCACCCAAATCAGTAACCGTTATTCTTCGACAATTACTTCCTGAATCTGTCATAATAATACCATTATTTGGGTCATTAATATAGATGTCTCCACCTCCAATATCAAGTTTGGCTTTAGGATTATGAGCATTAATTCCTACATTTCGAGTATTAGAAATCATCATTGATTCCTTGCTTCTATCATCGATGCCGGAAGGATGACCTCCTGTATAAAAAGACAATCCACTTACATCAGGATCCTGTATATAACTGATTCCTGCAGAGGAAATTCCAGCTTCTGCTTCTCCAACAGTATTGGCGAAAGCATAAGTACCCCGCACACTACCATTTAATGTATTGGATACTATTGTTGTAACAGCAATTGAAGTTCCTCCCGTTCCATTAGAATTGGAAGCATTTATTGAAGGAAAAGAAGTTCCGGGTGAAGAAGGGTAAACATTTAGCCTAGGTTTAGATAGTGAACTTATCCCTTCAAATCTTACTTGTCTGCTTGGTAAGATAGAAAGAGCGACGTTACCATTTGTTCTAAAATTAAGACTTACGTTACTTGTAGTGCCTATAAAATTAGTACTAATATTTCCTGTATTTCCTTTAGTACCCCATTGATTGTCGGGAGAAAAGAGATTGGGACTCCATTGTGTACCATCAAAACCTAAATAACTTTTATTCTCTGTATTGTAAACTAAGAGACTTGTAGCAGGATTTGCAATATTGCTCATGTCTATATTATTCATTCTTGAAACTAGCAATCCTTTTTCGGTAGTAACCATTTCAAGTGCAGCACTTGCGTCAGGAGTTGTTGTTCCTATACCAATTTGAGCCTGAAGAAAGACTCCATTACAAAAAACGGTTAAAAACAAAGTACGTATTTTCATAATATCCATTATTATGGGCAAGTTATAGATGTGGTTTGTAAAACGCCAGTATTGTCGATTCCTACTTTGAAACAAGAACCATTAGGCGAAGTCATGATAACACCACTACCAATACTATTTAAGTAGATGTCTCCTCCTGTAACATTAAGTTTAGCATTAGGAAGCGTAAGTGTTGCTGTATTAAAACTGCTATATCCGATATATACATTTCTATTTGTACCTCCAATTATCATTGCTTCCTGAGCTGTACTATTCATATTAGTTGGGTGTCCTCCTGTGTAAAAAACAAGAGAAGGACCAATTATTGGAGAATTAGAGTTACTTAGTATGATACCTGCACTTGATGTTCCACTGGCTGCAGTGGTTGTGCTACTCGCAAAAGCATAATTACCTCTGACTCTTCCTCCTGCAACATTAGCAGTTATCATATTAACAGGATAAGAATCCCCGGTATCATTTTCTACAACAGACATAATTGAAGGAACGGATGTGGCGGGGTTTGATCTTCCAACAAGTAATCTTGGATTATTTATATTACCTCCTGCTAAGGATGCTCGTCCATCACTTGAAATAGTCATTGCTTCAACATTATTAGCTCTGAAAGAAAGTCCTACATTATCAGTAGTTCCAATAAAATCTGTAGTAGGATTAGTACCTGCATTTCCTGTAATACCCCATTTTGACCCGCTGAAAACATCTAATGTCCATTGGGTTCCATCATATCCTAGAAACTTGTTGAGCTGATTATCATAAACAAGTAATCCTGTAGCTGGATTTAAGATTGAATTACGTTCTGAAGTAGTCATTCTTGGAATTAAAACTCCCTTAGAAGTGGAGTTTATATCTAAAATAGAGGAAGGGTCTGGTGTTGTGGTATTAATTCCGACTTGCCCTTTTGTAATAATAAAGCAAAAAATGTACATAAGAAATTGTACTTTGCCTGTAAAGTATCTTTTCTTCATCTAAATTTAATTATTTATGGTTAATATTTTATATAACGTTAAAAATTTTGTTTAATATTTAAATATAATTTAGAAACAATGATTAAAATTATTCGTTTAGAAAATAGGAGTTACATAGTATAGTAAAACTTCTATCAAGCACTCTGAAAGAGAAATAAGACAAATTATTTTGCATTAAAAATTATTCGGCAAAATTATTAAGAAGGTTTATAATTACGATTACTGCAATTATACTTAACATGTCATTTTTGATTGTAAAATGAAGTTTTTTACGGCAAATGGATAGTAAGTTTCCAAACATTCTCAATACTTTTTTTGCTTTAATAGAGTTTAGAACAGCTGATAATCGGTTAGGATTATAAAATGGCCTAAAATGTTTAATTTGTTATAAAGTTTGACTTATTTCAATCTAGATATTACCTTTAAAAGCTAAAAAATGCCAGAAAATTTTAATTTTCTGGCATTTTATTAAATAACCAATGGCTTATTTTTTAAATCTAATATTATTCCGAGAGTTTAAAAGTAAACTCGTTTCTCGGATCCGTCTTATAGGCGTTTTTCTGAGTAACCGGCGAAATACCGAAAAGAGGGGAGTACGTTTTCACTTTTACGGTTTTATTATCCGGATAGAACTCAATAATTCTTAGCCAGCCGTCACCTCCGTTGCCATCACGATGACCTCCGCCTTCACTCTGCATATCAAAAAGCATCTGATTTACGTTTTTCCCATAATTATTAGAATCTACGCGGAAACCTTCACCAGAAATATGACCACTTAACACAAGCTCAAGGTTTTGAGACGGCTGTATTAGCTTTTGCCATATCTGTTCTCCGTTATTAGACTCCGGAAGCACGATGGTTTTGGATTTTTGAGGCACATTGTTTACCAAAAAAGGTTCATACATAAACCATGAATTCTCTTTATCCGTTCTCTTGTCTTTCTCATTCAGAAAAGCATGAGTGATTAAAATCGATTTATGGTTTTTGTATTGAGGCATATCCAGCACTTTTTTAGCCCATTCCAGCGTTTTATCTCTCGGCGCAAATTCAAGGCTGAGAAATAAATAATCCTGACCATTTAATCCTTTAAGTTCCAAAACAGAATTTTCCATGCTTGGAGCACCGGCATCATTGAAAAAGTTCTGTGCCAAATATTTCTGATTTAAACTGTTAAAATTAGAAGGAAAAAATTCATTATAGCGGGAAAATCTTCTGCCTTCATTATTAATACTAAAGTCATGATTTCCTGTTGCAGCTATATAAGGTACTTTTCCGTTTAACCTTCCTAAGATTGATTGTATGGATTTCCATTGGTCGTCTGCACTTTGATCTCCGTCATATCCCTGATTAAGAATGTTATTATGTTCCACCAAATCTCCAACCTGACAAACCATTTTAATATTAAGTGGAGAGATATTATCCTCAATCCATCTTACCATCAAATCTAAAATCGGCTGATTTCTGTTCCATTTCACATAGTTTTGTGTGTCCGGGATCAGAACGATGCTCCATGATTTTTGATTGTCTAATTTGGGTTCCTGAAATTTTTCCTGCCCAAAAATCACTGCAGACAGCAGTAGCAATAATAGCGATATATTCTTCTTCATAAATTCTTTTTTATAATTAATATCCGGGGTTTTGTTTTAAATTAGGATTCGCGTCCATTTCCGATTGCGGGATCGGCCAATATTCATCTTTGTTTAGTCTGTAAACCACTTCCTGCGTAGAAAAATAGCCTGAAGCCTGTGAGTGATTATAGATAGGGTTTGCACTTTCATCAAAGCCGGTTATTGCTGATTTTGACCAGTTGTTGGCGTTGCGGTTTAAGTATAAATATCCGTTCATCACATTATTTGCGATGCCCCAACGTCTTATGTCGTACCATCTTAATCCGTCATTCGCCAATTCTACTTTTCTTTCATATCGAAGGGCTTTTCTCAATTGAGCTTGTGACATTCCTGTACTTAAAACCGGCATTTTTGCACGTGTTCTGATCTGGTTGATCGCATCATAAACAGAATTATCCAACTGGTTCAACTCAATTTTTGCTTCTGCATAAATCAATAGTAATTCCGGCAATCTGAAAATTCCGACATCTAAATCTGAATTTCCACTTACTGAAGTAGAATTAAAGTCAGCAATATCAACTACTTTTCTCCAAAGATAACCACTGAAAGAGCGGTACGCATTGGTAGCGTCGGCATTGGCAACCTGTGTTGGCGCTCCGGCTGACCAGTAGTTGTTTACTTTTACAAAAGATGTATTCGGCTCAAATTGGTATCCAAGATATCTTGAATGTGGACGTACAGCATACATATCAAGACGCGGATCTCTGTTTTTAAACGGATTTGTTTCATCGTACAACGGAGATTCCAATATTGATAAACCATCTGTCATTTCATAAGAATCGATAAGGTTTTGAGTAGGTCCCCAATAGCAAACTCCTTTACCTAAACGGGATGCTGCATAATATTGCTGATTATGAAGATATCCAGGTACATTAATGTTGTATTCGGCAACCCAGATCCATTCTTTACTGCTGGAAAAACCACTGTGTCCGAATATATTACTAGGATCCGGCTCTCCGAAGGTATGATCTTTACCCGCGAAATTCACAGAAGCATTAAATGGTGTCAAACTATAAACCCCTGCCGCTGCGTCTAAAGCCTGTTTTGAAGTAACTGCTGCTGCTGCATATTGTTTAGAATAAAGTTCAACTCTGGCTTTTAACATTAACGCTGCTATACGGGATGCACGCACATTTCCGAACTGCGATTGTGAGATCGGAAGCTGAGGGGCAACAGCTCCTAGTTCGTCAATAATAAATTGCTGAATTTCGGCAACGGATGTTCTTGCAACATTAGCATTTTCAAGCGTAACTGATGATTTTATTAACGGAACATCTCCGTAAAGCTCGATAAGCTGAGAATAGCAGTAAGCACGGATAAATCTTAATTCCGAACCAAGCTCTGCCTTTTGTGCTTCAGTAAGTCCTGAAATTCCATCTAATTTATCAAGTACAGCGTGACATCTTGCAATGGTCTGATAATGAACTTCCCAAGGTTTTATTGCCAATGCATTGGTCGTAGTAAGAGAACTCGTGATAGGGGATGTGTAATTGGTTCCCGGTCTTGCATATCCGATATCCGTAATATTATCCATCACGTGCCACATCGGAGTACTTGCGGCATCCAAAGTGCTGAGGTTTCTATAAGCGGCAAAAAGTCCCATTTTCCCTTCCTCATAAGATGCGGGGAAAGTCCCGGAAGTTGGTCCGTTAAGTGGTTCTAAATCCATATCGGAGCTTGAGCACGAAGTGATTATGGCTAATAAAAATATTTTTAAAAAGTTTTTCATTTTTTTATAATTAAAATTTAACATCAATACCGAATGAGTATGTTTTTACTTGTGGATAATAGTTTCCACCTCCCAGAGCAACACCGTCAGAACTTCCTGCATTGTAATTGATTTCCGGGTCGTATCCTTCATAGAATTTTGTAGAAGTGAAGAGGTTTTGTCCATTTAAGTAGATGTAAATGCTTTGCAGGAATGTATTATCTGTAAAAGATTTAGGCAATTCATATCCGATCTGTACATTTTTAAGACGCATATACGCTGCACTTCTCATCCACATGGTAGAGTTTTGTGTATTGTTTGTAGAAGTCAGAGAAACACGCGGAAACTGAGCATTTGGGTTATCCGGTGTCCAGTAATCGAGTTGCCAAGGTTTCACAGCACTTGAATTTACGGCAGGAATTACGTAATGTGAATCCAGATAACCGTCAACTTTTCCAACACCCTGTATCAAAGCTGATAATCTGAAGCCTTTATAAGAAAAATCCATATTAAAACCATAAGTATATCTCGGAATTGTACTTCCGATAATGGTTCTGTCGGCATCTGTGATTTTTCCGTCCCCAATTGGATTACCATTAGCATCAAAAGCTCCTGCAATATCCTTGTATCTGATATCTCCCGGCTTCAAAGTTCCGAATTGTGTCGGTCCGGCATCGATTTCTGCCTGATTTTGGTATAAACCGTCAGCGATAAATCCATAAATAGAATTCACTGAAGAGCCAACCTGCTGACGAAGAATTGTTCCGGAAGACTGACCTTTCATATCAAGAATTTTATTGTTGACGTCAGAAAGATTGAAACCTAGACTCATTTTAAAATCTCCCCATCTTTCATTATACTGCGCACCGATTTCCCAACCTTTGTTGCTTACGGTGGCAGCATTTTGAACGGGTGCCTGTAAACCTGTAAGCTGAGAGGTATTTAATCTTAAAAGAATCCCGTCGGTTTTTTTATCGTAAATATCAAAAGTCAGGTCTAATTTTTTCCATAAAGATACATCAACCCCAACGCCAGACATGGTGGTTTCTTCCCATTTCAAATCAGGATTAGACATGATTAACTGCTGGATTGTCTGATACACAACTCCGTTCATAGAAGTACTTCCCAATGATAATGGCTCTGAAAACGGATAGTAAGACGAGCTGATATTCTGATTTCCTAATTTACCCCAAGAACCTCTCAGTTTTAACTGGCTGATCGTTCCTCTTAAGCCTTCGAAAAAGCTCTCTTTTGAAACCACCCAGCCCGCAGAAAATGATGGAAAAACTGCCCAACGGTTTTTACCGATAAATCTTGATGTGCCGTCGTACCTTACGTTAGCTTCAAATAAATATTTCTGATCGTAATTATAATTGAATCTGCCAAAAGCAGAAACTAACAGCCATTCGTATTCTGAGCCTGCATTATCTTTAGTTTCATTATCCGCACCGGCATCCAGCTGTTCGTAATTGTCGTATAGAAAATCTCTTCTGTACCCGGATAAGATTTTTTCGTTATAAGTTTCTCTTGAAGCTCCGGCAAGAAGCTCAAAACTGTGCTTACCAAATTCTTTTTTTGCATTCGCCTGAAACTGATAAGTTCCGTAAAATTGACGTCTTGCAGATTCTGTAAGTTCTGTAAAAGTGTTGGCAGAACCGGCTTCAGTTCCGTCTTCGTAATAGGTAGGTACGCTTTTTCTGAAAAGATGGATGTTGGTCGTATGATAACGTGGAGCGACAAGACCTTTTAATGTTAACCAGTCTGTAGGATTGTAAGAAATGTTCATATTTCCTATAAATTCTAAGTCGTTTTGGGTACGGTTTCCGCCATTTTCGATAAAACCAACCGGATTGATTTTTACCCACCCGTCAGAATAGTTATTACCATAATAGATTGGAATATTGGTAGGCATTCTGCCAAGATAATTCCAGATGGTAGGTTCATCGGCGATCTGTTTTCTGTCTTTGTTTACGAATGACATATCCAGTCTGATATTCCATTGGTCATTTGGTGTAATATCCATATTATTACGGAAAGTAAATCTCGTAAAGTCGGTATTTTTAATAATACCTTCCTGTTTTGAATATCCGAATGACGGCGACACGCTTATAATTCCGGATTTTGCGGATAACGAAAAATAATGATCCTGCAAGAATCCGCTCCCCTGAAGGATAGCTTTTTGCCAGTCATAGTTACTGGGATTTTTGTTGTATGCTTCCGAAAAAGCATTAATAGCTTCATCGCTGTAGATTTTTGTCCCGTTGTCATTCATGCTGGCATCATTAAATACCTTCATGTAGGTAAGACCGTCGGTAACTTTTGGTATTGCTGTAGCTCTCTGCCATCCTGTATACACTCGGTATTGAGCGGTCAGTTTATTTCCTTTGGCACGTTTTGTTGTTACAAGAATAACTCCACCGGCTGCTCTGGAACCATAAATTGCAGCAGAAGCAGCATCTTTAAGCACAGAAATAGACTCAATCATATTGACATCAATGTCATTGATATTTCCTGCAACACCGTCAATAATAAAAAGAGGATTACTGTCGGAACCACCAAAACTGTTGATCCCTCTGATTCTGATATTCCCGGCATCACCGCCTGGCGCACCGGTCTGTGTGGTCACCGTAACACCGGGTGCGAGCCCCTGTAAAGCATTTCCGGCTGAAAGTATTGGCTGTCCGTTTGCGGATGAGCCTTTCACCACAGATACAGATCCTGTGATAATCGATTTCTTTTGTGTACCGTATCCAACAACCACGACTTCTTCTATTTTTTTCTCCTGTTGGTTTATGGTATCGTTTTGAGGTTTTATCTCATTTTCGGTAAAAGAATTATTAGAAATTAATTTCCTAAGAGTTACTGTGTTGTTCTGAATCTGATAATCTAAAGGAACACTCTTTTTCAGATAATCTAAGCTTTGCTTTAATGATGAATAGTTGATTTTGCTTTCGTTTACCCAGATATTTTTAAAATCTGAAGCAGAATAAAAGAATTTAGTATTGGTAGATTTTCCTAATTTTTTAAGTATTTTGACTAATGATACCTGCCCCTGATTGTTTGTGACAGGCGTGCTGGCCTGGGTTTGCGCATAATTTAGCACAGGAAGTCCCATAGCTGCGAGTAAAGCAATAGAAATTGCAGTTTTTTTCATAAATTTGAAGAGTTAATTTATTATTCTTTAGCGAGTTTTGAATTAATTACAAGCACTGATAACGCCACATTATTGGTGCTGTTTTATTTAATAGAGTGTTATTTCATTTTCATTTTTAAAAACAGTTTTTAGGTTAAAGGGATAATTTATAATAGAAAGAATTTCTTTTAAGTTTCCTGAGAATGAGCCTGATACTTCGTTTTTAGCAATGTTTTTAGGATAGGTGATTTTGGCTCCGTATGTATTTTCTATTTCAGCTATAGCATCTTCGAAAGTTGTGTTTTCAAAAGTGAAAGTTTTTACAGCAGTGACCGCATAATAATGATAATCACTTTTTGTCGGAGACGTGCTCCAGTTTTCATTCGGTAGTAGATAGGTCAGCTTGCCGTTGTGATCTATTTTTACTTTTCCTTCAAACAGTTTTACCTTTTTTTCTTCTGATTTCTGATCAACTGAGAATTTTGTTCCCAAAACTTCAACACTGAAACCGCCTGCATCTACTATAAAAGGTCTGGATTTATCTTTTGCAATCGAGAAAAAACCTTTCCCCTGAAATTTTACATTTCTGTATTTCTTTCCAAAATCTTTATTGATGGATAATTTACTGTAAGGTTCCAAGGTGATAATGCTGTTATCGGATAATCTGAAAGTTTTAGAAAACTCATTGGTTTGCAGTATGATCGCTGACAGACTATTTTTTGTTTCTTTTGGCGTAAAATCTTTATAAAAAAACAGTATTCCGAATAAAGGCACCAAAACAGCAGCCGTAGCCATCCAATAATATTTTCGTTTATTATTTTGCTTAATTCTCCCGTCAATTCCTCTCCAGATTCTGGAATCGGTTGCAGAATCCATTTCCTGTTTTTCTTCGGAGACGGTTTTCCAAATTTTTTCAAAATGTTTTTGAGAATCTTTCATACAATTATAATTACGCGGTTACATAAAAATATCCACCCCGAAGAGATGGATTTAATGATTTGTTTATATTGATTAATATTTCGTTAAAATAGATTTAAATTTGCCCTGATGTACCGGACGACTTTATTCACTTGCTTTTCCACGGCTGTTTTAGAGATATTATTTTCTTTCGCGATCTGAGAATAGCTTATTTTCTCTAATTTATTTTTATAAAAAAAAGTCGTGCTTCTTTCGGGAAGGTTTTCCAGCAGGTTTTGTATTTTTCGTAGCTGTTCTTCTTTAAATTCAGTATCATTTCTTTCTGAATCGGCTTCATCTTTGATAAAACTTTCATCCGAAAAAGAGAAGATCATTTTGTTTTTTCTGTAAAAATTAGCAACTTCCTGTTGAGCTGTTTTGAAGATGATCGCTTCTAAAGTCTGGGGATTTTTAAGAGACGAAGAATATTTCCAAAGATGTACAAAAATCTCCTGTACAACGTCTTCCACATCTTCCATATTGGAAATAAACTTTTTGACAAAAAAGTATACTTGATGTTTGTAATCTAAATATATTTTTTTAAAATATTCCATTATAAGGCACGACACGGTTTCAATGCTTGGCAAAAGTAATGAATTCGTGTTGTGCCAATATAAAGTATATATTAAATTTAACATCATTTATCTCCAAAGTCGGTAGATTTCAGAGAGTAGGAGATGTTGAAATGTTTTTTAATTAAATTAAGTTATTGATTATTAATATTTTAGTATATATTCTCTAATGTATTAATCCTAAACTGTTTATTTTTTAGGCTTTAAAGAGAAATTATCCACATAAACTGCCTGATGCACTCCATTCAGCAAAACTTTCAGACCTAAATTTGAATCCTTTTTTAAAGAAATGTCAAATGTTTTTTTACCTCCCTCTATTTTAGAAGATTTAGCTATTGAAACATATGATTTAGCATCGGATACGTTGTTTATAGAGAAAAGTTCAAGTGTCGTTTCTCCGCCGTTGTCTGAAATATCAAGAGTTAGTGTATATTTTCCGGCTTTAATTTTTGGAGTCACCAGATACATATTTTCTCCGGGGCTGCTCATCGAATAAAATATAATTTTTTTATCGCTTGCATAAAGCATTGCTTTTCCTTGTTGAGCCGTCCAGCATTTGTTGATCTCTTTCCAGGTATCAAAGTTTTCTGTAAGTGTGGATACAGTTTTACACTGTGCATTTGCTGTTAGAAATCCTCCTAAAGCTATTATTCCCGCAAATACGATTTTTTTCATAGTCAATTATATATTGTGAGGTAAAAATAGTTAAAAAAGGTTGTATTGAAAAGGCTTTGCATAATAATATAATTAGCTTTTAGTAGCAATTATGATTATTCCAGAAACCATATTTCAAATAAACTTCCTTTTTCCAGAGGTCTATAATTTAAATACCCTTTATGGGCTTCAATAATGCTTTTGCTGAGTGTCAAGCCTATTCCGGAACCACTAATTCTGGTCGTGAAAAATGGAAGAAAGATTTTGTCTTTAATCTCGTTTGAAACTCCGATTCCATTGTCTTCAACGCTTAGAACAGTTCTATTATTAAGTATTTTGATTTCTGTTTTAATGATTTTCTCAGCATTGTCTTCAACAGCGTAAATTGCATTCAAATAAAGGTTTATTAAGCATCTTTCAATCATTTTTTGATCTGCTGAAATAGTTTGATTTTCCAATGAATTGATGATTGTAATATTGTTTTTTTCAAACTCAGGTTTTAGAAAATTAAGCGCAGATTTTACGATTTGAGTTAAAGAAATAGTTTTGAAAACAGGTTTTGGTAATTCGGCAACTTGTCGATAATCGTCCACGAAATTCAGTAATTGTTTTGATTTTGAACTAATTATCGTTAAACTTTCCTTCATTTCCTGTTGATCTTCTTTTTCAACAACATCTTGATTGGCAATATATTCCAGATTCTGAATTAAGCTATTGACTGGCGTCAGCGTATTCAAAAGTTCATGAGAAATTACTTTCATCAGATTGTTCCAGGCATGTTTTTCCTTTTGCTCAATAATTTTTTGAACAGATTCCAGACTGATAATGCAGAAACGATTTTTCACATTCTGTACTTTTTTTGTTCGCAGAGAAAACGATTGTTTTACATTTTCATTGATCGAAATATCAAAGAATTCCTGAGAGTTTTCGTAATTCGCCTGTTCTATGATCTTATAAAAATTGGGAGTCTTGGATTCATATAATTCCCATGAATTGTATTTCGGAATTTGTAAAATTTCTAAAAAAACAGGGTTTACATAAAACACTTCCCATTCATTATTTTTCTCGGAAAGAATCATCAGCCCAATTTCCAATTGACTCAAAATTTCTTCATACAAAAGTTTATAGGAAGAGTGCGAAAGGTGTTCTTCTTTGCTTTGATAATAAAGTTTTACGGCATTATCAAACAAACTACTTTCCTCTGTTTTTGGGAAAAGAGAGAAATCTTTTTTCTGAATCGCCAACAATATTTTTTCAGTTTTCTGAATAAATGATAACGCTGAAAGTTGGGCTAAAATAATACAAGAAATAGCAATAATCGTAAATAAACCGAAATTGATCCACTTATTCTGTGAATAAAAATCAAAAGCAAAAATCCCGCTAACTACCGCCAGCAAAATAAAAACTAACCAAATAAGTTGTTGTTTTTTCATTTACAATTCAAATTTTGAATGAATAGGATTTTATCCTATCCTTTATTAAATCGTTCCTTCGGAACTGTTCTAAACTTTCCATAAAGATTTTAACTTCCAGCTTCAATCTTCTAGCTTCCGAACTCATCACAACTCAAATTTTTCCATTCTTCTGTAAAGTGCGGCTCTCGACAATCCTAGATCTTCGGCAGCGAGAGAAATATTTCCTCGATGCTTTTTTAGAGCTTTTTTGATGAGAATTTCTTCCATTTCCTCAATATTAAGGTTGATTATTGGATTGTCAGCTTCTTCATCTTGTGGCATTAGTAATTTTAGGTTTTTATCGTTAGAGAGAATTAAGCTTCTTTCAATACAATGATCCAATTCACGGATATTTCCCGGCCAGGAATAATTTATCAATTCTTCAATTAAAGTTTCGTTAAGAGAAAGCTCCGTTTTATGATATTTCTGCTTGTATTTTTCCAAGAAATAATTTCCCAACGTTGGAATATCTTCCACTCGGTCTCTCAGATTTGGGATCTGCAGTTCTACAGTGTTGATTCTGTAATAAAGATCTTTCCTAAAACGGTTTTCAGATACCGCTTTTTTCAGATTTTCGTTGGTTGCGAAAATAAATCTTATGTCTAATAATCGCTCCTTACTTTCACCCAATCGGGATAATTTTCGATTTTGAATAAGACTTAACAATTTGGTTTGAAGGTGAGATGGAAGATTTCCTATTTCATCCAAAAAAACAGTTCCGTTTTGGGCATTTTCAATTTTTCCTGAATAATCTTGATTGGCATCTGTAAAAGCTCCTTTTTTGTAACCGAATAATTCCGCTTCGAAAAGATTCTCAGAAAGACTTCCCAAGTCGATGTGTACAAAAGGCTGATTTTTTCTTTCCGATAATTCGTGAATATGTTCTGCCAAAACATATTTTCCGGTTCCATTTTCGCCTAAAAGCAAGACATTAGCATCAGTTGCAGCAACTTTTGAGATTTGATCCATCACCGCCTGCATGGAAGAAGATTTTGTATCTAACTGATATTGATTGGTTTTAATGCTTACATTTTCCCACTGATTCAGTTTTTTATTCTTTCGTGAAATATCCACAGCCAGATTGACGGAAGCAAATAATTTTTCATTATTCCAGGGTTTCAAAATAAAATCTGATGCCCCGTTTTTAAGAGCTTCAACAGCCAATTCAACTTCACCATAAGCTGTCATCAAAATGATTGGAAGTTGAGGTTCTAAAGTTCTAATTTCCTGCATCCAATACAATCCGTCTCGTCCGTTTTCAAATCCTTTTCGGAAATTCATGTCCAAAAGAACGGCATCGATTTGTTGCTCGGCCAAAAATTTCAAAATATTCTTTGGCTGACTAAGACAACTTACTTCCGTGAAAAATTTCTTAAGCCAGACTCTTGCCGAAAATAAAATATCTTCGTCATCATCAACAATTAAAATATGAGCTTCTTTTTTTCGCATTGATCTTATTTGGTGTTTAGTTTTTGGTTGTTAGTGTTTAGATTTTAGTTATCCGAATGTAATTTTTATCACAACCAAACACCAACAACCAACAACTAAACACTAACAACCAATAAAATGTTCGTTTTCGCACAAAAAGTGTCCGATAATGAACAGTCCTGAAATGAATAAAATTATTTTCGTTCACGTTTTCAGGCTCTTACAAGATTATAAATCTCTGGTATTTGATTTGTCTAATATATTGTAAGTAAATTAGTTATCTCAAATATGGATACGAAAATAGTAAAAAAGAAGTCTAAATTAAAATTAATATTAATCATCGTTGCTTCTGCGTTGGCAGTTTCGGTTTTTGGTTGGTATTTTCTGAATCAGAAAAAAACGTATAACGTGAAGTTAGAAGACATTCAGGTGGATGAAGTTACGGTGGGAAGATTTGAAGATATGTTGATGGTAACCGCACAGACCCAATCTTTAAATTCATCATTGGTCAACGTTTTGGAAGGCGGTGCTGTAAAAGAAATTTTTGCAGAAGACGGACAGATGGTAACCAAAGGTCAACCAATCGCACGAGTTTACAACCCGAATACGGAATTCAATTATCTGAATCAGGAAACGGGAATTATGCAGCAAATCAGCCAGATGAGAAGCACACTTTTGGAACTTAAAAACCAGGAATTCAATCAGGATAAAGAGTTGCTTCAATCTCAGAATGATTATAATACGGCATTGCAGTCTTTCAATCTTCAGAAAAGATTATATGACGCAGAAATCGGAAAGAAAACGGATTATGATATTAGCCTTCAAAATTTAAATTATCAGAAACAGAGAAAAGTAATTGTAGAAAAAGGGGCTTCGAGTGAAAAAGCTTCCAGAAATTCTCAATTCTCAGCGATTAATAATTCTATTAATCAAATGGAAAAAAGTTTAAATATTCTTCGTTCCAACAAAAACAATTTCCTTATTATGTCGCCTGTTTCAGGAAGATTGTCATCGTTCAATATTACGCTCGGACAAAATCTTACAAGTGGAGAAAGTATCGGAAAAGTAGATCTAATGGGCGGTTACAAATTGATTGCAAAAGTTGATGAATATTACATCAATAAACTTCAAAACGGAATTAAAGGAAGTCTGGAAAGCAACGCCAAACAGTTCGAAGTGATTATTACAAAAATTCTTCCTGAAGTGAAGGAGGGACAGTTTTCTGTAGAATTAACCTTCATCGATGCAAAACCTGAAAACCTGAAAATAGGGATGACCTTCGGAGTAAAATTAAAATTATCTGCCGACACCCAAAGCATGATGATCCCCAAAGGAAATTTCTACAAAGACACCAACGGAAAATGGATTTTTGTTCTGAAAGGCAACAAAGCTGAAAAGCGCAATATCAGTCTGGGAAGAGAAAATCCACTGTATTATGAAGTTGTTTCCGGATTGAAGCAGGGCGAAAAAGTGATAAGTTCTGATTATTCTGAGATTAAAAAATATGAAATGCTTGATATTCAGAAATAAAGCAAATCCTCAAGCAAAATAAATAACACTTTAAAAAATTAATAAAATGATAAATATTCAAAACATTTCAAAAGTCTATAAAACCGAAGACGTTCAAACCAATGCGCTTAACAATGTAAGTCTAAGCATAAAAGAAGGCGAATTTGTAGCAATAATGGGACCTTCAGGCTGTGGAAAATCAACTTTTCTTAATATTTTGGGATTGCTGGACAGCGCTTCATCAGGTTCTTATAAGTTTGGAGAAACTGAGACTATTAATTTAAATGAAAGAAAAAAATCAGACATCAGAAAGAAAAATATAGGGTTCATTTTTCAGAATTTTAATTTGATCGATGAACTGACAGTTTATGAAAATATCGAACTTCCATTGATCTACAACGGCGTTTCACCTTCCGAAAGAAAAAGACAGGTGGAAGAGATCATGGATAAAATTAATATCGCTCACAGAGCAAAGCATTATCCACAACAGCTTTCCGGAGGTCAGCAACAAAGAGCAGCCGTTGCAAGAGCGTTGGTAACGAAACCAAAACTGATTCTTGCCGATGAACCTACAGGAAATCTGGACAGCTCCAACGGAAACGAAGTTATGAATCTCTTGGCAGAGCTACATAGAGAAGGATCTACCATCGCAATGGTAACGCACTCTTCTTACGATGCCGGTTACGCTTCGAAAATTGTGAATATGAAAGATGGCGAGATCTTCTCAGAAGAGCATTCTTCCCAGAGAAAAGATGTTTTCGAAAAAGCAGATGCTAAGAATTTTGGATAATAAAATTCTGCAAAAAATACATTCATTCATCCTTATTTTTCAAAAATTACAGAGAGCGGTTTAGCGCTGTTTCTCTGTAATTTATCACCACTTATTACATCAATTATGATAAACAATTGGCTAAGAATTGCCTTCATCAACTATAAAAAGAATTGGCTCTCAACCATCATCAATTTGTTTGGATTGACGATTGGGTTAACCGGATTCATGCTCATCCTCATGCATTGGAATGACGAAGAATCCTTCGAAAAATGGAATCCTAAAAAAGATCAGATTTACTATTTTCAAACGTACCATAAACCGGAAAATTCTTACGGGAACAATATTTCTATTCCAATGGCGAGACGTGCGAAAGAAGTAATTCCTGGCGTTGAAGATTACGTTTTGTTTAATGGTTCTGGAATTGGTTTGAAGATGACCACAAAGGTTAAAACCGTTTTCCAGAAAGACGGAATGACGGGTACAGAAAGTTTTTTCAAATTTTTCCCTTTCAAATTGGTTGCCGGAAGTTATAAAGATGCCTTGAAAGGTGGAAATGTAATTGCACTTTCCACAGATGCTGCCAAAAATCTCTTTGGAAAAATAAATGTTGCCGGAGAAAGTGTAAAATTTGAGAACAAAGATTACATCGTAACGGCGGTTTATGAGCTACCGAAAGAAAATAGCCAGATTAAGCCAGAATTCATCATTAATCCTGTAGAACAGATCAAAAGTGATGAAAAAAATTGGGGAAACTTCAATTACGGAGCATTTTTTATGCTGAAAAAAGGAACAGATCCTAAGTTTGTACAGAAAAAATTTATAAAGGATATTTTTGAATATCGTGCAAGTCTGGATAAAGATTCTTCGGGAATGACTATTCAGCAATATCTTGATTTGTACGGACCTACTGACAGTGAATTAACACCACTTGATCAGATAAAACTCCACGCAAAAGCATCTTGGTTTGGAAATCCTGATTTTAAAACTTTAATGATTCTGTTTACACTTTCAGTTTTAATCGTTGTGTTATCAGCTATCAATTTTATCAATCTAAAAACGGCGCAGGCTTCTCAAAGAGCGAAAGAAATCGGTGTTAGAAAAGCAATTGGAAGTACAAGATCCAACCTTGTTCTACAGTTTTTGATGGAGACATTTGTAATCTGTATTGCGTCATATTTACTTTCATTGGCTTTAACAGAGCTTCTTTTACCAAGCTTCAATAAGTTTTATGACAAAGAAATGAAGATGAATGATTGGCATATTTACTTTTACTCATTTGTGATGGTAATTATGGTAACGCTGATCTCAGGATTGATTCCGGCAACTTACTTGGCCAACTTCAAGGCGATAGAAACCTTGAAAGGAAATTTCGCAAGAAGCAAGCACGGAGTTTGGTTGAGAAACGGGATTTTAACTTTACAATTAATTATCTCTTCATTTTTCATTATTGGCGGATTGATCGTTAATCAACAGGTGAAATATATGATGAATAAAGACCTCGGCTACAACGGAAAGCAAATCATCATGATCAACTTTAATGAAAGTGATCCAAAACCGTGGCTGAAATATGAAAGGCTTAAAACTGAAATGAGAAAAATTAAGGGTGTGACCGATGTCTCTTACGGGGAAGCGGTTCCCGGAAGTAACAGATCAAGCAGTTCGAATATGGATTTTATGGATAAAAGTATTCAGGGACAGCATGGATCTATGGATTATGATTATCTGAAATTTCTTAATGTTAAACTGAAAAAAGGCCGTTGGCTAGACCCTAATCTTTCGTCTGATACCGTAAATAATGTGTTGGTGAATGAAGCTTTTGTAAGAAAATTCGGCTGGAAAGATGAAGACGCTTTAAAAAATGAAATTAAGCCTGGATTTGATAATAAAAAGTATAAAATTGTAGGTGTTGTAAAGGATTTCAACATTAGAAGTTTGAGAACGGAAGTAGAACCAATCATATTTTTCCATTATAAAGAAACTGAATGGAAGAGGTTAAATGTCTACAATATTCAATTAAAAATAGATCCGAATGATATCGACGGAACTGTAAAAAGGCTGAAAACCTATTGGCAGGGTAGTATAGAGCCGGGTTATCCTTTTGATTATTATTTTCTTGATAAGAAATTTGCAGAAACATTCGCAAAATATCAGAAACAGCAGACCCTTTTCACTATTCTGAATGCAATGGTTCTGATCGTAGCATTGTTAGGATTATTCGCTTTGTCATCATTAATGATCGAACAGAAATTGAAAGACGTTGCCATCAGAAAAACACTTGGAGCATCAGACAGAACCTTGATTCTTGGGTTAACGAAACAGTTCCTTTGGATTACATTCACTGCCGTTGTTATCAGCATTCCGATCAGTTATTATTTGATTAATGAATGGCTGAAAGACTTTGCTTACAGAATAGATATGCCGGTTTGGCCGTTTGTTTTCAGTCTTATTGTGTTGCTTTTACTTACGTTTTCTGTGGTAAGCATTAAAGCGTATCAGGCCACAAAAGTGAATCTTGTAAAATACCTGAAATACGAGTAAACTGTAAATCACACGCTTTTCTATCAACTATTAATTATCAACTGTCAGTCAATTTATTATGAAAAAATTATTCTTCATATTTATCATCAATCTTTTTCCGGCTCAGCAGGTTTGGACGCTCGACCAATGTCTGGATTATGCAGCTACAAATCATCCGTTGATAAAGCAGGCTACCGTTACTATTCAGAAAAATGAGCGTCAGATTTCTGCTGCAAAAGGAATGTTGCTGCCGTCAGTTGAAGCCGGAGTTAATCATAATTACAATTTCGGATTGGGGATCAATCAGAATAATAACCAAAGAGAAGCGATCAATACACAATACGATAATGTGTACGCACAAGCCAATTGGGAACTGATGAACTGGCGAAATTATCTCAATATTTCTTTATCAAAAATTAATAAAGAGAGTTCAACTTATAAAATGAAACAGGCTCAAAATGAGGTAAAACTGAATGTTATCCAAATGTTTTTCAAATATCAGAACAGCAAAAGCTGGCTGGATGTTTTGGAAACTCAGATCTCAGGAATTGAAGATCAAATCAAACGCACCGAAAAAGAAGTTGAAATCGGAAACCGACCAAAAAGCGATGTGTACGACATTAAAGCAAACCTTGGAACTTTGCAGGAACAGTGGGTTTCTGCAAAGAATGCCAGGGATCTTTCTAAAATAAATTTATTGAATGCGCTGGCCATCACAAACGATTCTTTAGATTTTAAAATGGCTGAAGAAAATCTATCAGATTTTGGCTTTAATGATCCTGAGTTTATTAAAAACTTGTTGGAGAAAAATCCTGCTTACAAAACCGTAATTACAGAAATAAATGCTGCCGAAAAGAATATAAGTATTGCAAGATCTGCCTATTTGCCGACGCTTAATGGTTCTTACAACTGGTCGAGTTTTTACAGCAAGGTTTTGGGGGAATCTGCCGATCCGTTTTCGGATCAGTTTAAAAGAAATAAAAGTCAGCAGGTTTCTTTCGGACTTTCGGTTCCGATATTTAATAAACTGCAAGTAAAAAATAATGTTGAAATTGCAAAATTGAATGTTATTAATTACAATTACGAAAAAGAAATTGTCGTTAATAATCTTACGCAAAGTATCAATTCCATCAAAACACAATTCCAGAATTCTGAGGAAAAATATACTTTATTGAAATCAAATTTTGAAAATCAGAAATTATCTTTCCAAAAATCAGAAGAAAAGTACAAAGAAGGATTGATGGATGCGTATACTTTTTTTGTTGTGAGAAATAACTGGCTTCAGGCAAATTATAATTTGATCAACAGTAAAAATGAAGTGATGCAACAGACTGAATTGTTAAAAGTGCTTCAAACAAACTATTAATCAACTAAAATTTAATTAAAATTGAGAGCATTTATCACCTCAATAACACTCAGATCATGAAAATCGTATGCTATTCACAATAATTTTATGATCAATTGAAATAATTTAAAATTTGAATTTAATTGATTGTAAATAAGATGATTGTAATTTTGTATTTATAAAAAGAAATTCCGAATTGATAACAAGATTAGGTAAAATCAATGCCTGTTTTTAATTGATAATATTCACATTTGTAAGAATTAACAATTAAAAAAAACATTTTGTATGTCAAGAAATGATTTAAAAGATAAGGTTGTTCTTATTGCGGGAGGAGGAAAAAATCTGGGTGGATTATTAAGTAAAGATTTTGCATCAAAAGGAGCGAAATTAGCCATCCATTACAACAGTGAAGGATCCAGAGCCGAAAGCGAAAAAACATTGGCGGAAGTACAGACGTTGGGTGCGGAAGCGTTTTTATTTCAAGGTGATTTAACTAAAATAGAAAACGTTACCAAATTATTTGACGAAACGATTTCTAAATTCGGAGGTATCGATATCGCAATAAATACGGTAGGAATGGTATTAAAGAAGCCATTTACCGAAACCACAGAAGCTGAATATGATACGATGTTTGGCATTAATTCAAAATCAGCATATTTCTTTTTGCAGGAAGCTGGTAAAAAACTGAATGATCACGGGAAGATTTGTACTGTTGTTACTTCATTATTAGCTGCTTACACAGATTTGTATTCCACATATGCAGGGGCAAAAGCTCCGGTAGAACATTTTACAAGAGCGGCTTCTAAAGAATTTGGAGGGAGAGGAATTTCTGTAAACGCTGTTGCTCCGGGCCCAATGGATACGCCTTTTTTCTATGGACAGGAAAGTGCGGATGCTGTAGCTTATCATAAATCTGCATCAGCTTTGGGAGGATTGACTGATATTAAAGATATCGCACCTTTAATTGAGTTTCTTGTAACAGACGGATGGTGGATTACCGGACAAACCATCTTTGCAAACGGAGGTTATACGACACGATAAATCATAAAAAAAACAGTTGCTAAGTGATTGAGCAACTGTTTTTTTACTTTATATAGCTTCTTGTTTTACATCATCTTTTTTGAGCTGGTTTATAAAATAGGAAGGCGTAACACCGGTTTCTTTTTTGAATATAACTGCGAAAACTTCTCTGGAAGAAAATCCGCAATATTCTGCCAGATAGCTGATTTTATATTCTCTGAAAACAGGAGTTTCATATAATTTGTTGGTGATATAATGAATTCGTAGTCCGTGAAGATAATTATTGAAGTTTTTACCTCTGTGCTGTTTTATAATTTCTGAAAGATACCTTGGATTCGTGTTTAATGAGCTTGATAAAGAAGAAAGACTGATGTCGTTTTTCAGGAATTTTTCAGATTTTTCAAATTTAGAAAGTTTATTTAATAGGGAAGTGGTTGTATCGTCAGAGATGTTGATGGCATTTTCGGGACTTTTATTTTCAATTTCCACTAAAATTGGCTCAATTGGACTCGTTTTTTCTTCATTTTTAAGATTTTCAATGATTGTTTTATATCTTTTATGAAGTTTGTTTTGATTTTGTTTCCAGAAAAACCAGCCTGCTATAACCAATACTAAGAGAATAATACAGGAAATAATGATAATTTGTGATTCATTATCCTTATGTACTTTATCTTGTTTAGAGCTTATTTTTTTAATTGTTTTATCGGAGGATAATTTATTAATATAAGCTAAACTGTCACTAAGATTGGTATAAAGCGACATGTATTTAATCGTAGAGTCTTTATTTTTAGCAGCCTCATAAGAGTTGGCCAATGTTACGTATGCTTTAACTCTTTCAGAAGGAGATTTTTTTGCTTTTTCCAGTTTTATAACTTGTTCTGCATATTTTATAGCTTCTGCATTTTTATATTGTTCAGAATAAAAATAACCCAGACAGTTTAAGATAGGAATTTTATCGACTTTAATTTCAGTGAATTTCCTGTTATTAATTGTACTTAGCGAATTTTGTAAATATTCTTCGGCAAGATCCACCCTTTTTGGAGTATATATTGTGGCATAATACATTCCGATATTCATATAAAGATAAGAAATCATATCATATTTCTCATCAGTTTGCTTTAAATCTCTTTTGTCATCAGAGATTTGTTTAGCCTCTTGCAGACTTCTCTTGAAGTATGATAAAATAGTATCCTGAGATGCTTTCTTGTAAGTATGATAGGTAGCTAAACCTTGGTATATAAGTGATGTATGATAATGCCTTTTATTAGGTTCTAGTTTGTTGGCATAATTTTTTGCATTTTGAAGCTCCTTATAGTTTTCGTCCAAAATACCAAGTGCAGAAAGATCGGTAGCTCTCTGGATAATTGCCATAGAAATAGACTCATTATCATTGATTTCTTTTGCAAGCTTTTCTATTTCGTGCGAATATTCTATTGATTTTTCTTCTTCCCCGATACTGTGGTAGAGAGTCATTAATTTTTTTCCGCTACCTATGATACCTTCTTTATAATTAATGCTTTTTGCATCTTTATTTATCTTTAAGAAAAGAGCTAATGCTTTATTGGGATTATCAGAATTTTTCTTTCCTAATGCAATTTGTTGGTCAATGCTTTCTTTGGTTATTGTGCGATTCTCAACTTGAGCGTAATAAAAACCGAAAATCAAACCAAATAATAAAGGAATAATTTTTTTTGTTATCATCATTTCATAAAGTTTTTAGGGTTGCAATTTTAGTGCTATTTTTAATATTTACTTATGATTGACATGTGATAAATTCCGAAATTATAACGCGTTAAATTTGACTTAAATTATTGATAATTAAATATTTGTGTAATTTAAGCGTCAATGCTTTTAATTAAATTATCTCTTCCATTATTCGGTCAGAATATCACTTCTTTTTCTCTTCCATTTTCCTTACGTTAAAATACGACTTATTTTGATAACTATTGATGTAAATTATTAATAACAAGTTGATTGTTGATTTATTTTTTAAGTTAAAATTTCGGAATTTACAACTCATACCATTTTGAAACAACCTCTAAAAGTTTCTAACATTGCACTGTAATCCAATGCACAATTGAATTATTTCTGAGTCTTCGTTATATAGATTCTAAAAACACACACACTGAACAATGATTAAAAAATTTATTGCTTTTGAAAAATTGCGTTTGATCCAATTTACATTTAGTATCACTTAAAAAAAGTTGATGATGAAAAAACACTATTTTATTTCGCTCTTTGTTTTGGGAACTTTATGCCATGCTCAAATAGCTATTGCTCCCAATTCCGCCGATCATGAACCGCATCAGAATTCTATTTTGGATGTGAAATCTACGACACCATCAAAAGCGGTGTTGATTCCTGTGGTTTCACAAATTACCAATGCGGAAGACCCCGATAATGACAACAATTTCAGAGGGGCAATAGCTTACAGTAAAGACTATGGTACGATCTACGAACACGACGGAACCAATTGGTCGAGTATCTACAATTATGTCGTAGACGTTAGGCCACAGTATTTTGCCCACTTTTCGCGTTCGGCCAATCTTAATCTTTCCTGTAATGGAGGTTTTCTTCCACCGTATGGTTGTACGGCTTCAGGAACTGTACAGCTTGCCAACAACGGAAGTGTAGATTTTCAGGGAAGTTCTATTAGCCTTTCCTTGGCTTCAAATGTTGTCACTGTAAATGAAACAGCTTTGTACAGAATTACTTACAGAGGTTACGCAACTTTTAACGGTCTGAATACGGACGAGATTCAATTAAGACTCCAAAAAGCAGCAGTTGCAACGCCTACAACGTTCTCGACAATTGATTACAAATCTTTTACAAGTGATAATGACAATCTTGGCTATTCACCTGTCTTCAACGGATCGATCGTTTTACAGGTAAATGCCGGAGAAAAATTTCGCTTGCAGGGCTTTATGCAATCCGGATTTTCGCCTTTGGTGAACTCATCGACCAGCTTTCAGAACAACAATACGTATGGAACAGGTGAGCTGATTTTCGAAAAAATTGTTTTATAAATCATTAATTCTAAAATTATGTATCCTAAAATATACTTATCGGCTGCAGCTTTACTTGCTGCAACGTTTTTCAATGCGCAGGTGATGATTTCCAAAACGGCTGGTTCTGCTCATCAAAATGCTTTACTGGACATAAAAAATGCCACAAAAGGGGTGATTTTTACCCGTGCTGAAAATATTACAACTTTTCCATTATTTAATAATACTCAGGAAGATTATTTTAATGATGAAGCTCCTCTGGAAGGTGCAATTTTGTACAATAAAGAAGACAAACAGTACTATAAATATGACGGAACAACCTGGATTCCAGCGCTTCAACTTGGAGGATGGTACAATCCTTTTTTAACGAGAAGAAAGGCAGACAATTCAAAAACATGGAATTGTGTAGGTGCACAGGTTCCCAATCCTTTTCCGCCGTTTACTCCGATAACGGTAAGTACGTGTAGTGTTTTAGCACTTTTCGGAAGCAACAGTAAACAGACTATTTCACTTTCTCCGGTCACAAACAGGTCTCAATTATTGGTTAATAATCTGAATACCACAACACCGACAAGCGGAAGCGATAATGTGATCCAAATACCACAAGCCGGACTGTATCATATTTCCGGAGTTACAGGATTTGGAGGTTTTTCTCTAGGTTCTTTGGGTAAAGATGCTACATTTTGGGTAAGCATTGATGTAAGTTATGACGGAGGAACGACCTGGTCTACACTGGCATTTGAAGAAACCAAACTCTATGGTGGAATCTTCATTGATCTTGGACAGGGCGGAAATAAAAGTGCAAGTGTTTCTGCTTCTGTTACACTACCTGCAAACTCTAGAATCAGGCTTCAGGCGGCTGTAAATACGGATTCTGTGATTTCTACATTTTCAAATTCAACAGATCATAGAGAAACCTTTGTTAATATTCAAAAATTAAGATAATCCCTTAAAAATAAAACACATGAAAAAATATTTAGTATTTATAGGTATGCTGGGATTTATGTTGGCAAATTCCCAGGTTGTGATTGGAGGTTCAACGCTTTCAAGTACGAATACTCAGCTGGAACTTCAAAATTCAGGACAAAAAGTATTGATTCTTCCCGTTGCAGAAAACGAAACCGTTTTACCAAAGTATAACATTGCTCAACCCGATAAATACGATGACGATGCCACAATGGAAGCGATGTTGATGTACAATAAAGCGGAAAGTCTTACCAAAGTCTATGACGGAACAAAGTGGAAGCAGGCTTTTAACGCTAAAAATAAATCAACAACGTGGACGAGGGCGAGTATCAACAGTACGAATATGACCTGCCTTTCTACGTCTGATCTTTTCGGACAGCTTTTACAGCTTTGCAGCTCGGACAATCTGAAATTTTCTGTTCCGACAAATAGTTCACAGTTTTCTGATTATCTGTCTGTTGTAAGAAATTCCGAAACCTTTAGAATAAGACAGAAAGGATTATACAGGGTAAATTTTAATGTACTATTCAGTGGTTTTACGGCCGGATTTGATTTTAACGGAGCCAGAATTACCATTGTCGTTGTGGTGAATGGTGTAGAAAAGGCTTACATGTCCGGAATTGCATCTCCTTTTATCAATGTCGGAAATTACCTTGTTTCTACGGACGGTGTTTTATTTCTTGATGTTAATAATGATGTTACATTCCGTCTTGTTCTGGATGGTTCTTCTTGGTCTATAAGCAGTTATAATTTCGGAGGTTCAGCAGACAGCAGTGTAAGTATTGAAAGAATATTATAAATCAGGCTTAATTATTCTGAAAACACAAATGAAAATTTTCTGTAATAAATATTATTTAAGAAATAATGCAACAAGATAATTATGAGATACTTGTAGGAAAAACAATCTTAGAAGCTCAGATTTTGTTAAAGCTGAAAGGTTATAAAATCGAAAAAGTACAAGCTGTAGGATATGAATGTACGCTGAAAAGATATTTTTTCGGGTTAATCAAAAAAAGGCTGTTTTTATATTGTACAGAGAATTCGGATAACAAAATAAGAGATATTTATGTTACCACCTATTAAAAAACACAAACTTTAAATATTTTCATTCATGATACTTGATCTGAAAAATATCCACATCGGAAACTTAATTCGTGAGCGCGTTGCAGAAAAGGGAATGGACTCATTTCGTATCTGTAAATTTTTAAAATGCACAGATTCAGAGTGGGAAAAAATACAGTCTCAAAAATCTTTGGATATTGAAATTGTTTTGAGAATGAGCACGTTGCTGGAATATGACTTTTTCAGGCTCTATTCCCAACACCTGATCTTGTACGCTCCTCCGGCCAATGCTCATTATAATAATCCAGCCAATAAAACATCTTCACTTCCACATTATAGAAAAAATATTTATACAAAGGAAATGGTAGATTTTGTGTTGGAGCAGGTAGAAAGTGGCAATAAAACGAAATCACAGATCATAGCAGAATATAGAATTCCGAAAACAACTTTGTATAAATGGATAAGTAAGTATAATCATTTAAAAAAAGATAAATAAAGATGAACATACAAAACACACCTGATTATAAAAGAATTTACAGCGATATGATTACCATAAAGTATCCTGAAAAAAGAGAAATATGCGATCAATTATTATCTAAAGCCAATTTATCAACTCTGGATATTATAGAGATCAGCCAAATTATTTTCAATAAAAGTTCTAAAGAAAATGCTGAATTTAACCAAAAGCATCGGTCTTACAGTAAATCAACCATTGTTAAAATATTAGAATATCAGAAAAAGAATAAACTCAATAACTCCCAGCTTGCCAGGCATTTTAAGCTAAGCAGAAACACCGTGACAAAATGGAAAAATAAGTTTTTACTGTAAGAAATTTCAATTTTTTTGATACTCAATACACAATCTAAACATAATTAAATACATACAAAATGAGAAAAAAAATACCGTCATTGGCTTCTTTAGTCTCTCCATTAGTTTCCGCTCAAGCAGGAATTAGTAGAGTAGACGCTAAAGTAAACGATGATGTAATGAAAAAAGATTATTCCTTAATCTCTGAAGAGTTCTTATCCCAAACACTGAGCGATGCTCATCTTCTAAACTACCAATATTACAATATTTAAGATGAAAATGATGAATAAAGGAATGCATAGAATATTACTATTGTCAATGTTCTATGGATATGGAGGGTTGGTTTCTGCTCAAACAGGTATAGGGACTTCAAATCCGCAGGGAGCTTTTCACGTAGATGGTTCTAAGGATAATGCAGCTGTTGGGACACCAACAGCAACACAAATAGCTAATGATTTTATTATTAACAAAACGACAGGTTTTATTGGAGTGGGAGTTCTTAATCCGCTGGTAAAATTAGATATGAGATCAGTTGCAACCGAAAATGCTTTAGGTCTAGGTGTTACCACGATGACTGCTGCGGGTGCTGGTGCAGGTGCTGTACGATATGACGTGATTCATGCACCGGTAGGCGCAAAAATAGAAGTTTCAAACGGTTCAGTATGGAATAAGGCTTATGTTGCTCCTCAAAAAGCAGTGGTGGTTGTGCGTAAAGTTTCAAGTCAATTAATTACTCAAAATTTGGCTACTACAATTATTAATTGGAATGTAATTCGTGATATGAGTAGCAGCTTTAATATCTCCAATGGTGAGTTTACAGCTCCTCGTGATGGTACTTACACATTTTTACTAACCTTTAATTTCAACAGTACCGTTATTAATGATGGTTCCAGAGTCGAATCACAATTTTATAACCCTGCAACAAATACTGTTTTGGCGAGTGTTTATAAAACATTTGGACAATCAATGACAGGGACTGCGGACGATGCCAATTCTACCCGCTTCACACAAGCCGGAGAATCGAGTACGGTTACACTTACCCTGACCGCAGGTACAAGAGTTGTAGCAAGATTGCTTCATAACCTTATCACATCTGGTTCTGTGCCACTTAGAGTAACAACAGATTCTTCAGATCCGGCAAATCCAGATGATGGGTTTAATAATTTAACCATTATAGAACATTAAAGATAGATCATGAAAAAGAAAATTGATTTCATATATAAATTATTGACTTGTATTTTAATTGTTTCCGCAAGTAAAATGACTGCGCAAATAGGATTTTTTACTCCAAATCCGTCGCATCCTCTTCAAATAGATGCCGCAAAGGATAACGGCGCCACGCCAGATGCCACAAAGCTATCCAACGATGTGGTCGTAACTTCGGATGGTAAATTGGGAGTAGGATTTTTAAATCCTGTGACTAAAGTAGATGTTCGTTCACCAGATAATGAAGGGATTATAGGTGTTGGTACCAATACACAAACTCCTGCAGCAGCCGGTGCTGGGGCGATACGTTATAATTCGGGTGGATTTTTAGATTATTCTGATGGCGAACAATGGATTTCTCTGCCACTTGCACCCCCAACTAAAGCACTTGTAAATGCTAGTAAAAGCTCTATTCAAAGTGTACCGGATAATACAGTTACCTATATTAAAGGTTGGAATGAAACCGTTGATTTGGGCGGTGATTTTAACAATGATGATACTTTTACCGCTCCACGTGACGGGTTCTACTTGGTTTCTTTCAGTATTACTTTAGCGAATGGTAATATTCCTAAAAATACCTTTATAGAAACGGCGATTGAAAGTAGTAGACTAACGAATAATATTCCAATATTTAAAACGGTGAATTCGTATCCTGCATTTCAGTCTGGAACGGTAAGTAACTATATAAGTGGTAATTGCAATGCTATTTTTAATCTTAAAAAAGATGATACTATCAAATTCAGTGTTAAACATAATATTGGAAGTGCAAGAGATACTTTTAATGATAGTAAATTAAATAATTTAAGCATTAGCGAATTATAAAAGGTATAAAAAATGATACAAAAAAATAAAATAAAAAGTTTAGCAAGTGCTTTTATACCTATGTTATTTTTAACAACAAAGGTGAATGCCCAAATAGGATTGGGAGTACCAAACCCTACAAATCCTGTCGAAATTAAAACTGATGCAGGTAATATCGTTGTAGACAATTCAGGGAAAATGGGTGTTTTAGTTCCTGCTCCAAAGGTTGCAATAGATTTGCGTAGTGGAACCAATGGTTCGGTTGCCATAGGAAATACTGACAAAACAGCCGCGCAGGCCGGATCAGGTGCTTTACGCTATGTTGCAAGTCCCGCAATTGGGGTTAAAGGATATCTGGAATTTTCCGATGGTACAAATTGGGTTAGTTTTTATCCTAAAGGAAAACCCAGAATCGTAGTAATGGCCAGTAAAACAACACAGGATACCTATGTATTTGAAAGTGGAACTCCTTCAGAAATAGGAACTAAATCCGGTATTGTTCAGCGAAGATCTTCTTATCTGACGAATTGGACGGAAATATTAGACTCAGATTCAGGAGTACCGAATACTAATTTCAATCCTGCAACGGGTGAATTTGTAGCGCCACGAGCTGGGGTATATTTTGCCACTTTTACTTTCGCATTGCAAGCCAGTCAGGTAAATACGGGGTCAAATAACCAGACAGAGGCTATTTGGGAGGTCAGAAATCCTGCGGGAACGATCACTCAAAGGGTAAAAACCAATAATGGATATTCTTCGGATACTGGATCATCTCCTAATAAAATACCTGTAGGTTCTGCCTGTACGGTGAGTGTTTATCTGAACAAAGGTGATAAATTAAGGCCTTTTACATGGATTACAGTAGCATTTTCAGACAGTACGGTCAGTCAGTTTGATACTTCGTCATCAGGAGTTTATAATGCACTTACGATTGTAGAACAATAGAATTATAGATAGTATTTCACTAAATACTTTGTTCCTAATTAAATTTTAGATACATTATAGAAAAGCTGAACTTCATATCGAAGTTCAGCTTTTTTTAAGTTTAAATCCATAAATTACACAACTTTTTACTATTCTAAAACGAAATAAATGCAAAATTTAAAGATAATAACTTCTATTCTAGGCTTATGGTCAGCAATGGTATTTTCTCAGAATTATAAAACTTCTGTAACCGCATTGGAAGGAAAAGAATTTCCGAAAATTAATGCTGAAAATCAGGCTCAGTTTAAAGTTTATTTTCCGGACGCAAAATCTGTTGTTTTAGAGGGTGGAGACGGGATGCAGAATTTAAAATCTGTTACAACGAAAGACAAAGATGGCTTTTGAAATATCTCCACTCCGCCCATGGAAATTGGGTTCCATTATTATTGGTTCAATGTTGATGGCAAGCGCACAAATGATCCCAATACAAATCTATATTTTGGCTACGGTCAGCCAACAAGCGGAATTGAAATTCCCTCCGGTGAAGATTTCTTCTTTGAGAAAAATGTAAAGCATGGAAAAATTGTTAATGACAGTTTAAGTTCGAAAATTACCTTGGAAAAACGAAATTTCAAAGTGTATCTTCCGCCCAATTACGGAACTAAAAAATTTCCTGTTTTATACCTTTATCACGGAACTGGCGAAGATATTACGGGTTGGGAAAAGCAAGGTTATATCAGAAATATTCTGGATAATCTTTTTGCTGAAAAAAACGCAAAAGAAATGATTGTCGTAATGGATTATGGCGTTGCGCTTACTTCTGAACAGGAAAAAATGCCGGACAATTATCCAAGAACTGTTATTTCAACTAAAAATTTAGATAAGATTGTTGTTCAGGAATTGATTCCCTACATCGAAAAAAAGTATAAAACCGATGGTAAAAGAGCTATCGCAGGACTTTCTCGCGGAAGTTACCAAGCGATGTTGATCGGAGCAAATCATCCGGAATTATTTTCTGCAATTGGCTCTTTCAGCCCTGTTATTTATGAAGGAACAGAGGATCAGCCTTTTAAAGAACTTCCTATCAGTAATTTATTAAAATCAAAACAGAAACCGCTCTTCTTTATCGGAATTGGAGAAAAAGAAGATGCAAGATTTTTGGAATACAATCGAATGATAATTAATTATTTAAATCAAAATAAATATCCTTATTTTCAATACAAATCTCCTCAAACATATCACGAATGGCTGACCTGGAGAAGATGTCTTTATCAGTTTGCACAGAAAATTTTCAGTTAGTTTGAAAACTTAAATTATACTTTTCCTAAATTAATTCAAATTAGAAGCATATAAATCTTCAATAAAATTGTTCGAAAACTAGGCTTATTTAGCATAAAACAACGCCAATAGAATTTATTGGCGTTGTTTTATATGGTAAAAGCGTAAATTATTTCTTAAAATCTGTTGAAAAAGTAAGTTCTTTATTGGCTTCGATTTCATTTTTCAGCGAATCAATTTTATAATTAGCAAATCCATATTTAGCGTTTCAATATTTCGGGCTGTTGCTGCTACATTATATCCATTTTCGAGTAACTGTTTTACCAAAATAAGTCCGATACCTTGAGAAGTTCCCGTGATAAACCATGTTTTTTCTTGATTTTTCATTAGATATTTATGTATAATTAATACCTTATTTTAAAGCTCCATTTGCGGCTTCCTCAATTACAGCAGCTACTGCCGCCGGTTGTGAAATAAACACTACATGACTTCCTTTAATTTCGGTAACTTTTGCATTGGCGCGTTTAGCCATAAATCTTTGACCGTCTGGTGGAATGGTTTGATCTTGTGAAGCAACAATATACCAGCTTGGTTTTGTTTTCCATGCGGCTTTAGTAATTGTTGCCTGAAAAGCTGAAACAGATACAGGAACTTGCGAGTCAAACATAAAGGCGGCTTTTTCAGCACTAAGATCAGCACAAAAACCTGAATGAAATTTTGCTTTATCATACCATAAAAATCCACTTTGAGGGGGCAAAATACCTGAGTTTGGAGATGGCGGCCCAGATTGTGCTAGCTGCATCAATGATTCTCCTGTATCAGGAACGAAGGCTGCGACAAAAACAAGTCCAGCTACATTTTTTTCTAATCCGGCTTCAGTAATAATAGCTCCGCCATAAGAATGTCCTACCAAAATTGTAGGGCCGTTCTGACGTTCTAAAACTCTTCTGGTTGCTTCAGCATCGTCTGCAAGTCCGGTATTAGGATTTCCGACAACACTTACATTGTATCCGTGTTTGACCAATATTTTATATACACCTTCCCAGCCGGATCCATCTGCAAAAGCTCCATGTACCAATACAATATTTTTTACTTTTTGCTGTGCGTTTAATGTATTAAATGAAGCAAAAAATACGATCATAATCAGCCAGGTAAACCAATGTGAATCTGGTGATTTTCTTATTTTTAAAATATTTTTCATAATAATAGTATTTAAATATTAATTTTTGAGTTTTTGTTTGAGTTACAATTCAACGATAGCTATTCCCTAATGATGGTTTTATCGTGTAATGCCATTTCTGCAATTTCATCTTTGCGTTTAAAAGAAACTCCTTTATGCTCCTGAATATATTTTATTAAATCTGCCGTAACTTTTACCATTTGAGGTGTACCGCCAATACGATCATGAAAGCTGATTGATAGTTGTCTTCTTTTATTTGCACTTTCTTTGTATAATTGATCAAATTCTGCTTTCACTTGGTTGATAAACTGATCTACAGAAAAATTTTTACCTTCTATTAAAACAATATCATTGCATCGAATGGTATAAGGTACAACCACAAAATCTTTATTGTTTACCTTGATAATGAACGGCTCATCACGACTGAGATCATCAATATGATATTTAAAACCGAGCTCTTGCAAAATTTTTAAAGTATTTTCTCCTCTTCGAAGCCAGTTTGCATTGTATCCGACAGGAGTAAAACCTGTTGTCTTTTTGATAGCATCGACACCAGCTTTTATAAATTTTTTTTCGTCTTCGTATGATAAATTGTATTGCGAATTCCAGCTCATTCCGTGAGCAGCGGCTTCATGACCTCTGTCAACAATTTCCTTTGCCAGAGCCGGATTTTTCAAAACGGCAGTTCCTACCATGTGCGATGTTATTTTAATTCCAAGTTGATCCCAATTATCAAGCATCCGCGGAATTCCTTCTTTATATCCGTATTCATACCAAGTGGAGGAGGGTAAATCTATATATCCTTTTTCCATATTTCTCGGAAACGGACTTTCGGCATTGTCAGGCTGACCACCGGCTTCAAACTGCATGGAAACAGAAACAATCAAACGGGAACCATCTGCCCATTTGGAGTTTTCTACTTTTGTTTCAGGATTCTGATTTATTTGTGCAGGTGCAGCAAATGTTGTGACCGGATCTACAAGTCCTGCAACCCCGATCAAACTGCTTTTCTTGATGAAATCTCTTCGATTGCTCATATTGTTTAATTTTTTTGAGTTAAGGTTATTGATTTAATGGATTGAAACAAAGCGGGAGCAAATGATTTATTGAAATGCTTTTTCGATAATTAAAGTTTCCTCATACATCGCAAACTGACTGATAAGTTGATCTTTAATCGTCATATGCATCGCAAATGGCATTTTAAAATGCTTGCCGGTTTTCTTTACCGTTCTTTCAACAAACCCGAAAACGGCCACTTCATTTCCTCTCAATAAGAAAGATTGGGCTTCAAACTTATCAGATCCTTCAACAAAATAAGTGAAGAGGGTTTTGAAAAGTTCTGCAACTTCTGCTCTCTTGGTACGATGGCCTGTCCACGGCATATATTTAGACTCGAAAATATACCAGTCTACTTTTTCAGAGATAATTGAAGATATCTTTTCGGGATCTTTTGATCCTACATATTCAAAAAACTTTTCTGCGGTTTGTTTGGTTTTAATTTCCTCATCGGAATAATTTTGCGCCTTTATTTGTGCAGAAAAACCAAGAAATAGGATAATTATAATTAATTGTATCGTTTTCATGACTGTTGGGTTTTTAGTTTTGATTATTTTATTGAATCTTTAAAAACGAATCTGCGTCGTAATTCCCGTAAAGAATATATTTTTTCCCATTCCAGAAGCTTCGATATAATCTTTCGCCTGAAACCAGGTTGCTTCCAATCTGAAATAAAGAAATGGATTCGGTTCCCAGACAATTTCCGTCTCCAGCTGATTCCCGATTTTCTTTTTGGTGGTGGTATTTCCGGGATAAATTAGAGACGTGTTCGGTGCATAAATTCCGTCATTTCCGCTGTATCTCCAAAACATGTCGTAATCGATGATCCAGTCGATGTTTTTAGTGATTTCAAAGCTGATAGAAGGATGAATATCAATAAGATTGGAAGGTCCGATTACAGAAGCCAGTCCAAAATAAGCACCTCTCGGAAACAACGGATTGAAGGTCTGTAATTTCGAATCACCCTTGGTTTTGTCTCCGCTTATTAATTCAGTTTTAAAACCTATTTCAGGATGAAATTTTACAGTATTAAAACGATATCCGCCATTAATGGAAGCTGTCCATGCGCTGATGTTTTTGTCTGCAACATCACCGAACTGATAAACCGCTTCTCCGTCGTAGCGCCAATTTCCGGATTTTCCCCAAATTCTCGTTCCTAATGAATGGCGGATTTCCTTTCCCGTTGCATCATCGAAATTGGCTTTTGCTCTTTTGTATCCTAAATAATAAACATCAATATTTTTAAGTAAAGGAACTTTGTTGAACACTAAATAACTTCCCCAAAATTGTCGATCCTCATTAGATTTATCGTCAAAAATACCGTCCCGCGCAACTACATAATGCGTGAAAAAGAAATCTGCCGACATATTTTCTTTTCCGGTCATCAATTTTAAACCATCAAAAGATTGTCTGTTATTGGGACCATCTCTTAGAGCGACCAAACGCTGAGATCCGTACGAAAGCTCCTGTCTTCCGGCTCTCAGAATTAATTTTTTACTTTTTTCATTGATGAAATTAAAATCTGCAAAAGCCTGATGAACTTCAAGCGGATTTGCATCTACAGGACTCGGGTCGATTCTTCCGCCAACCACACTGCTTTGCAACTGAACAAACGCTCTGAAATATTTTCCAACATGCAGATCGGAATGAAATAAATATCTCGATAAAACATAACCGTCTTTATCCTGATCCCCGTCGCCCCAATTTTCATTTTTAGCATAGAAATATTGAAATCTTATATCGCCACCGAAACTTAAATACGTGTTTTTTGAAGCATTTAATGGCAAAAATTTCATCGTTTTATACCAATTATCTTTGATGGTATCATTTTTCAGAAAACTGTAATCTTCATCCTGTCGGGTCGATTTTAAGTTCGGAAATTCCTGCGCAAAACCTGAAAAAGGAATCAATAAAGCTAATGTTAGAATTATATTTTTCATGATTGAATTTTTAAAGATTAGCCATTTTTTATTTTAAACTTAATTTGAATGTAACCGCAAAAGAGACAAAAGATATTCGGGATAAACAGCTTAGGTAATCAAAGCTTCCAAAAGAATAAAAATCTTTGATTTTTAAAAGCTTATGTGTTCTTATTAAAGAGATTCTATAATAAACTTTAATAAAAAATCCAAATCTTTGTAACTTTTGTGGTTAAATAAGAAGTTTAAACATTTATGATTAAAATATTATTTAACACCATTTTCCTTAATGTCTTTGTACGCATTCGGAATGTTGAAATTAAAATGTAGCCAGTTGAACAATTCGTACCCTTTATCAAACTCTTTCATCGTAACAGATGCTTTTGTTTGCTCTAAAGTCAGCCCTTTTTTTACGGCATTTTCTACATTGGTCTGTAAAGCTGCTACGTAATCAATCGTATATTTAATTCCTGCTTTGTTGGTAATTCTGCCGTGTCCGGGAACTACAATGTCTTTATCAGAAATCATATTATAGATTTTGTTGAGGTTTTTAACAGGTTCTAAAAAATAACCGTCAAACAACCATGGAATAGCCGGACTCTCTGCAATAAAAGGATTTCCTGCCCACAAGACATTTCCCGACGAAGATTTTAGATAGACAAAAAGATCGGCTGGAGACTGTGCGGTTCCAACATTAATGATTTCAACAATATTTCCTTTTCCCATATCGATTTTCATCGTTTGATTTACTGCAATCGTAACATCTGCAGGACGATACACACTTTCTTCAATACCGCGACCGCTACCGAAAAGCCCAATCATGAATTTTTTAATATTGTCATAATTTTTAGCCAAATTTTCTTTACAGAATTCGTTTTGAATGATAATCGTTTCCTTGGGAAGCAGATAATTTCCGAAACAATGATCTCCGTGATCACTTGTATTGATCGCATAAACAATCGGTTTTGATGTTACAGATCTTATCAGTTTATAAAGCTGATCATACAATCCTTTGCTCAACATCGTTTCGATAAGCAAAACGCCTTTGTCACCGACAATAAATCCCGCAGAAGTCGCTTGTGGAATACCTTTCGTGGTTTCCGTTTCGGTTGTGCTTGGTGAAACGGCATAAACGTTTTCTGAGATTTTGTGCAGTTTTAAAGTGACTTTGTTAGCATCCCAAATCGGGACGTGATCGGGCATTGCAAACTGTGCATTCGTTATATTGCCGAAAAAGAGCAATATCAATATTGAAATTATATTTTGAGTTTTCATAAGGGATTTTTTAGAGTTTTTTTAGATTTTATATTCTTTATTGAAGATCATTAAAACTATCATATCTTGACGTTCCGAACCCCAAAATATACGTTCTGAAATCATCCGGATACGTTAATTATAGGTTCCGATACGTTATATATCCTGTCCGATGAGGTTTATTAAAGATCGGACGAGGTTTTGTACCTGTTCTGTGAGGTTATTTATATGTTCTAACAAGTGTGAAACCTATCCGTATACGTATAAAGCTCCTAGCAATGGTTAAAAGACCTCGTTAAACCATTTAGAAACCTATAAAGATGAGTTTTTAACCTTCTCGGATGATTAAAAGACGCCAAATTACTATTCCGAAACCGATATGGACGAATATCATAACCTCTCCGGATCATTAAAAGGTCTCGTTAAAGGACTTCAAAACGTCTTTATTGGGATACAATATTGGCATTTTGGCTTAATAATTACTTAGAATATCCACCAAAATATTTCACAGGCGACCATTCCGGAATTACAGGATCAATAGCAGGATCTAGTGATTTAAATTCTCTTGCTCCGTAAACAATTTTGCCATTAACGATCGTTAAATCAGATTCAATTTCTCGTACTTTATCATTTGAAATATTGAAATAATCCTCAGATAAAACAGAAAAATCGGCATACATTCCTTTGATTAATTTTCCTTTGTCTTTTTCTTCACCAGAAAACCAAGCGCTTCCAGAAGTGTATAATTGAAGGGCTGTAAACTTATCCAAAACCTGATCTTTCGGCCAGAACTGCATTCCACCCAACGTTTTTCCTGTAATCAGCCAGTGCATTGCCATCCACGGATTATAGGTGGAAATTCTGGTGGCATCTGTTCCCATCCCAACTGGGATTCCCATTTTCATCATTTTTTTGATAGGAGGGAGTTGAGTTTTTGGAGCCCCGTACATTTTCTCATACAATTCTCCCTGAAAATACATTCTGAATTGCACCGCGATTCCGCCATTAAGTTTTTTAACTCTTTCTAATTCTTGAGGGGTAATAGTTTCAGCATGATCAAAAAACCATCTTAGACCATTAAATGGAATGTCTTTATTCACTTTTTCAAAAACATTCAGCATTCTGTCAATTGATTCTCCATACGTCGCATGTAATCGGAACGGCCATCTGTTTTTAACCAAAAGCCTAATGATTGGCTCTAAATCTTGCTCCATTTCATCTGAAAGAACAATCCTAGGCTCTAAAAAGTTTTCAAAATCTGCCGCTGAAGCCACAATATTTTCTCCCGCACCTTCTTCGGTATAACCATTGGCAACCAAAAGATTATCATTTTTATTGATTACCGTTTCGGCAACCCATTTTTCATAATCCTGAAGCTCTTTTCCTTTTTGTTGTGCGAACAAATAATAGGAAATCCTAAGATTGAGTTTGCCTTGTTTCGCCAATTCCATAGAAGTTGCATAATCCGCAGGAAAATTTTGAGAACCTCCTGCGGCATCAATAACGGAGGTCAAACCAAATCGGTTCAGTTCTCTGTTAAATTGAAGAGAGCTGTTAATTCTTTCCTCGGGGGTTAATTTTGTAGTTAATCCTAAAGTAGTATAAATGGCTTTCGGAGTTTCTTTAGCGAACATTAGTCCGGTTAAGTTTCCGTTTTTATCTTGTTCCAGAACGCTTCCTTCGTAATGAGTATCTTTCGTATAACCCAAAACTTCGATTCCTTTTTTGTTTAAAAATGCTTTACCATATAAATAGGTGATGAAAACTGGTTTGTCGGGAACAGCGGCATTTATTTCGTCAATTGTGGGTTGTCTTTTTTCCTCAAATCCAAACTCATTCCAACCACCAATTACTTTGATCCAAACTCCTTTCGGAGTTCTCGCTGCCTGTTCTTTCAGCATTTCCATGGCTCTTTTTAAAGTTTTTACACCGTCCCAACGCAATTCAGAATTATAATTCAGTCCTTCACGAATCACATGAATATGACTGTCATTTAAGCCCGGAACAACCGTTTTTCCTTTAGCATCAATAACTTTAGTTGATGTTGTTTTATAGGTATCTAAAATGCTTTTTGAAGTTCCTGTTGCGAGAATAATTCCGTCTTTTGTTGCAATGGCCTGAACAAATTCACCTGACTTCTGCATGGTTGCAATTTTTCCGTTGTAAACAATCAGGTCGGCTTTTTCCTGAGACTGTATCAACAGACCAAAGAAAAATAATGGGAGTAAAAATATTCGTTTCATTTTTTTTAGATTTAATTGGTCTTTTAAACTTTTATTGAAGAGAAATTTGTTGAAAATTGAATAATTTTTTACCACAAAAGAATCAAAAGATATTATTGATTTATAGAGTTCAATTATTGAGTAAGCAAAAGTTTTACAAAGAATAAAAATCAGAGATTTTAAAACTTATGTGTTCTTTTGAGCAGTTTTATAATCAACTTAAAATAACTTAAGTGTTAATCTTTCGTTTCTTTTGTGATAAAAATAAAAGTTTAAAAAAGTTTTTATGTGATATTTATTTCGCAAGAAAAAATGCCAATAAATCTTTCTGAACCTGAGCTGTATTTTCCTGAACCAGCCAATGTCCCGCACCTGCAATTTTAGATTCTGTAACATTTTCAGCTACTAATAGGGAATGGTCTTTTAGGAAAGCTGCCGCAAAGTATTCTCCGCCCATTGCTAACAAAGGCATTTTCAGTTTTGTTTTTGCAAATTCCAAATTGTCTTTTCCGTCCTGAGGGAAATTTCCAAACCATTTAAAAGTTGATTTTGCACCATCTTTAACGGCGTAAGCTCTTACGAATTCGGCTGTTTCTTCAGCTGTAAAAGGATCTTTCACGTGTCCAACCATTGGCCAGAAATTAGTCAAAAACTCTTTTTCTCTTCCCTTAACAATATCTCCTGAAGCTGGCCAAGCAAAAAATCCGAACCACCAAGCTGAAGCCGAAACTTGTGACCAAACTGGTTCTATTCCGGGAAGAAGTGCATCCATTAAAGCGACTTTTTTCACTTCATTTCCGTATTGTGCAGCGTAAGCATAGGCCACCATCAATCCTATATCGTGTCCGGCAAGATTAATATTATTATAACCCAGTTTTTTAACCAATTCATGAATGTCTTTTGCCATTGTTTTTTTATCATAACCACCTTCTGGTTTGTCAGATTCTCCGACGCCTCTTAAATCGGGTGCGATAACGGTGAAATGTTTTGAAAGTTCAGGTAGAAGACGGTTCCACATGTACCAGTTTTGTCCAAAACCGTGAATCAAAACAAGAGGTTCTCCTTTTCCTCCAATTACATAATGAATTTTTACACCATTTACTAAAGCGGTTTGATGTTTAAAATTAGCAGGCGGATTTGCCGGTTTTGGGTCATCGATACCAACTGTTTGAGATGTTTCAGATTTTGAAGGCGCTTCTTTTTTATTAAATGAGGTCAGCAATAAAAAGATAACGGGTAATAGGCTTAAAAAAAACATTCTGTTTTTTTGTCCAATTTTGTAGATTGTTTTCATAGTATTTGATTTTAAAAATTGTTAATAATTTTATTTAATTTTTCTGTTTTTGTATCCATTCTAAAATATAAACTGCGATTTCCTGCCAGCCGGGTTGTCCTAAAACAAAATGATTTCTGCCGGGAAAAACTTTATAATCGGTAACCGAATCTTTGTCGGTATATTTTTTATAGTTATCATGATTCAATTGGTGCGGAATGGTATGATCATTATCACCAGCAATGAATAATATCGGATGATGTGGCGCAATAAAATCCACTTTTGCAGCTGAGGTTATTGTATCTCGAACAACAAGCTTAGATTCCGGAATTGCCAATTGTTGATAACCTTTTTCCTGCCATTCAAGAGGAAGGCCGTTTGCAAATGCATATTGCCATTGTGAAAAACTCATGAAAAAAGTTTTTTTGGTAGAGGTGAAAAACCCGAGCGGTCCCCAACCAGCTTTTAAAAAAGAAAACTTAAAGGTCATAATACCCTGCGGTGGAACTGAATGAATCGCAACAATAGAAGAAGCCAATCCCTTTTGATTTAAAATCTGGGCAATTAAACCGCCGATTGAATGACCAATAATAATAGGTTTTTCATTAAGTGATTTTGCAATTTTTTCATAATGTTCAATGAGTTGAGTTAATCGGATAGAAGCTACTTCCGGATCCGGATGACGTTTTCTGAGCACTTCGGGTGAAGCGTCTTTAAAAGGCCAGGCTGGAGCGATGGTTTTATATCCTTTACTTTCATAAAAATCTTTCCATTCGTTCCAGGATTCATTACTGACGAATGCTCCTGTTATAAAAAGGATCGTTTTTCGATTATCTGTTTGCATATTTGAGTGATTTGGTTGTTATGCTTTAAAAACAGACAAAAATCGAGCGTGTTTTATAATATTTTGATAATCAAATGTTTAATATGAAAACGAAAATTTTCATCCAACTATATTTCGTCGTAAAACGAAAAAAAGTAGTCATTTTTCGTTTTATAAAAAATGTGATTTTTTTCTGATTAACAGATGCATTGCAGATGATTAAGTCGTAAATTAGTCTAATATTTCTACCTTAAATATGGTACCTCAAAAACTAATACTGCGATACTTATTTTTACACAGGTTTATCCTTACGTGTATTTTCGTTTTGGCTCCGTTATTTATGGGTGCGCAAAGTAGTTTTAATAATAATGAAGAGGTTCTTCGAGCAGAACAACGCTTGAAATTAAAGGACGATGATAAAGAAAAAGTCGATTTACTTTTGGCTTTAAGCAATTATTATTACGAAAGAGATAAATACAATATCGAGCCCGTTGCAAAATCTATAATTTATACAAAACAAGCTTTTACGATCAGTAAAATGCTCAAGTATAGAAAGGGTTTAGGTGCTTCTTACCTCATGCTTTCTATGTTGGAACAGCATGATAATCATTTCGATAAAAGTTATTCACATGCATCTGCGGCAATAAATATTCTGAGTAACAGTAATGAATATAATTTACTCGGAGAATCCTGGGTGATGATTTGGTCCAGCAAAACGCTGATGGGAATGAGTTATGAAGATCGTATTTTTTACCTTCAAAAAGCGGGTACGTATTTCGCAAAAGCCAATAACAAAAAACGTTTGGGAGACTGTTATAAAGAAACGGGCGATATTTATCTTTTGATAGGAAACGGAAAGGAAGCACTGAACTGTCTAAAGAAAGCGCTAACCTTATATCAGCAAAGTCATTATAAAAAGCTAGACAATATTTATGATCTCATGGGCGCGGCCTACATATTTTTAGGAGATTATAAAGAAGGATTAAAATATGGTTTTCTGGCTCTGAATACCGCCGAAAAATTGGGTGAGAAAAAATCGTTTCTCTATGTAATTTATAATAGAATTGGTTTGGCTTACGAAGAGATGAATGATTATAGTAATGCGTTACAGTATTACGAGAAATCATTAAAAGTCGCTCAGGATTTTAATAGTATTGAAGATATCAGAGCGATTGTCGGCAATATTTCCCGCACTTTGTTGAAAACCGGACAGTATAATAAAGCGTTAACATTAATTACAGATATAAAGAAGCAATATCCAAAAATCGGAACAACAAATTCCTTTAAGCTCGACTGTATATTAATCAGAATATATGTTCACAAAAAGCAGTATGAAAAAGCGTTGCCGTATCAGACAAAAATAATTTCCAATATTGAAGAAGTTCATGATTATGACGTCTTAGTGTTGGTTTACACTACTTTAATTGACTTAAATTTAGCTTTAAAAGACTACGAAAAGGCAATTTATTACAATAAATTACACCTTAAAGTCTGTAAAAAACTCAATAAAGACAGTTATTATGCTGATTATAATCTTTGGGAGTATAAAATTGATTCAGCGAAAGGAAGATTAGAGCCTGCATTGATGCATTACAAAGAATATGTGAGGTTTAGAAAGAGATATTTTGATGAAAAAAAGTCAAATGAAATCAATAAACTGAATATATTGTACGAAACTGAAAAAAAAGACAAGTACATCACCAATCTAAAAAGTGAATCTATTCTGCAAAACAGCAACCTCGAGAAAGCATCGTTGATCCGGAATATCATGTTTGGAGGTTTTGTTATTCTTTTGGCTTTTATTTATTTTCTGTACAGGGCTTATCAATCAAAACAAAAAAATAATCTTATTCTTAAAGAGCAACAAGATCAGATCAGGCAGAGTAATATTTCGTTAAAAAATGCAATTACTGAAAAAGAGTGGTTGCTTCGGGAAATCCATCACAGGGTAAAAAATAATCTGCACATGGTGGTCGGATTATTGGCAAGCCAAAACGAATATTTGCAGGGCAATGAAGCGATTGATGCTAATTTAGAAAGTCAGAGAAGGGTAGAATCGATGTCGATGATTCATGATAAATTGTATCAGTCCGAAAATCTTTCTATGATTGATATGCCATCGTATATTTTAGATCTTACTTATTATTTGTCTGATTCATTTGATGTTAGGAAGCAAATCCGATTTTCACTTGATATTGAAAAGGTAGATTTTCCGTTGTCACATTCTGTTCCGATAGGTTTAATTTTAAATGAAGCGGTAACCAATTCCATAAAATATGCTTTTCCTGAAAACAGGCAGGGTGTTGTAACCATCATTTTGAAACAGGAAAATGAGAAATTTCACCTGACTATCTGGGATGACGGAATAGGAATTCCCGAAACGATTAGTCCTGAAAATAGCAAATCTTTAGGATTAAAACTTATGAAAGGACTGAGCGAAGATATTTTGGCTGATTTTAAAATCTGCAATGAATCAGGAACAAAAATAGAACTAATTTTTACAATTTAAAGAAATGGACACAAGCACAAAAATCCTAATTGTTGAAGATAATTTTGTAGAAGCCAATCATTTAAGATTGATGCTTAAAAACGCTGGTTATCCGATTTTGGGAATTGCACGAAGTGTAAACGACGCAAAAGAAAACATTCTAAAAGAAAGACCGGGTCTTGTGCTCTTGGATATTTTCCTGATGGGAAAAGAAACGGGTCTTGATTTGGCTAAATTTTTAAAGGAAGAAAATATTGGCTTTATTTATTTGTCGGCCAATTCGAGTGAAGATATTTTAAGTGAGGCAAAAGCTTCCCATCCTTATGGTTTTTTGGTGAAGCCATTTCGTGAAAAAGACCTTTTGATCATGATGCAGATTGCAGGATATCATCAAAAGTATAACATCGAATCTTCTGTAAGAAAAGAACAACTTTTTCAGAGACAGCTTAAAAATCTCGTTTCGAATTTTGGAACTTGGGATGAATATTTATATCAAATGTGTACGGCATTACAGCCGATTATCCCGTTTGATCTGATGATTTCAACCTATATTACGGATGAAGGGATTGACAATATAATTTTCGGATTTTTGAGAACAGGTTTTAATGAATATCAAAAAATTACTTTGAATGGATTCCAAGAATTAACTGAATTAAAACTTCATGAATTAGAAACGATTTTAAAAAACACAATCACCGAAGATAACATCTGCATGTACAATGGTAAAGATTTTCAAAAGAAAATAACGGAAGCTACATTACATAAAATCACGGTAAATTATCTTGGAATGAAATCTAATCTTAGCTTGCCAATTCCTTTATCAATCAGTAAAAAAGGGAAATTTATTTTTTCGTTTTACAGTAAAAATCCATCAGTATTTGATGAAAAGCATCTGGAAATCTGTAAAAGATTACAGGATAATTTTATATATAATGTAGAAAATATAATTGCCAGACAAAATGATAGTGTAAAGGATATTGTAACCTTAAATTCATTAGGAAACGGTTTTGAAGGGATCATTGGTAAAAGTCCGTTACTTCTTAGCGTTTTTGATTTTATAAGTCAGGTTGCGCCTACTGACACTACTGTATTAATAACCGGGGAGAGCGGTACAGGTAAGGAAAAAATAGCCAATGCAATTCATAATTTATCATCAAGAAAAGATCAGCCTTTAATTAAAATAAATTGCGCGTCATTACCTGCAAGTTTAATTGAAACAGAACTTTTTGGGCACGAAAAAGGTTCTTTCACGGGAGCGATTAACCAACATATCGGGAAGTTTGAACAAGCACACAACGGAACTTTATTTCTGGATGAAATAGGAGAGATTCCTTTGGAAGTTCAGGTTAAATTATTACGCGTTCTGCAGGAAAAAGAAATCGAACGCATCGGAAGCCACAAATCTATAAAAGTTGATATCCGAATTATCGCAGCAACCAACCGTAATCTGGAAAAAGAAGTTGCCGAAGGAAAATTTCGCCTTGATTTATACTACAGATTATGTGTTTTTCCACTGGAATTGCCTGCATTAAGGGATCGTAAGGAAGATATTGGCATTTTGGCTCAGCATTTCATCAAAAAATATTGTGAAAAATTAAAAAAGAATGAACTGAATTTATCCGCGGATTCAATAAAAAGTCTGCTAACTTACAACTGGCCGGGAAATATCCGTGAACTGGAAAATCTTATTGAACGAAGTGTCATTTTAACGAAAGGAGATAGTATCAATATAATTCCGTTACCTGTAGCCGTTAATATAAAAAATAATGATAAAGATGAAGATCTTTTGCAAGACAAAACGATTGAAGAGAACGAAAGAATTCATATTCTCAATATTCTAAATAAATGCGGTGGCAGAATAAGAGGTGAGGATGGTGCTGCTAAAATTCTTGGAGTTCCCCCTACAACGCTTGCTTCTAAAATGCTGAAACTAGGTATTAAGAGAAATCATTATTAAAAGTATATGCACTTTTATTTTTCTTATTTGAAGGTATTTTACTGCTTCGAATGGCACCTGATTATTTTTTAGGAGCTATTTCCTGCTCTCCGCACTCGCTATTTCTGTCTTAGTTTTCGGCGCGGCGGCTTTGCCGCCGCGCCGAAAACTAAGACAGAAAATGAGCTCAAACAAATGCTTCGATTAGGGCTAGGAATTTGCGATTGTTATAGAAAATAAACCTCACAGGTTTTTAAAACCTATGAGGTTTAAATCCGCAATATTTGTCATTCTGAAAGAATCCAAGCACGAGCTTTTCCAAACAGCCTTCTAATATTATATCTAGATCCTTTCAGGATGACAAACATACCCGAAAAAATATTCTTTTAAAAACAGGTTTTTGATTCAAATAAAACAAAAAATAAAATTTAACAAAAATTTAACATTTTAAATAATGGAACGATCGTTCCATTATTATATCTTTGTCCTATCAAAATTTAATAATTAATAATTCAAACAATTTAAGAAATGAAAAATTTAGAAAACAAAGTAGCTATCGTAACAGGAGGAAATAGCGGAATCGGATTGGCAACAGCAGCAGAATTATCAGCTAAGGGGGCAAAAGTAATTATAACAGGAAGAAACCAAGAATCTTTAATGCAAGCTGAAACAGAATTAAATGTAACCGGAATCAGAGCCGATCAAACAGATTTAAAATCAATAGACAGTTTAGTTGAACAAGTTTCTTCTCAATTTGGAAAAGTGGATATTGTATTTTTAAACGCCGGAATGGCTGCTTTTGCACCCGTAGATTCAGCGTCAGAAGAACATTACGACAGCATCATGAATGCAAACGTGAAAGGAGTTTACTTTACTGTTCAAAAATTATTGCCTATCCTGAATGATGGAGCTTCAATTATCTTTAATACTTCAATCAATGCACATGTTGGTATGCCTAACTCAAGTGTTTACGCCGCAAGCAAAGCAGCAGTACTATCTTTAAACCGTGTTTTCGCTACAGAATTAGCGCCAAGAAAAATCAGAGTAAATGCAGTATCTCCTGGTCCTGTTGAAACTCCGCTTTATGGTAAATTAGGATTAGCAAAAGAAGAAGTTGAAGGTTTTGGAGCAGTTTTAGGAGAGAAAATTTTATTGAAACGTTTCGGACAGGCTAGTGAAATTGCAAAAACAGTGAGTTTCCTTGCTTCAGATGATGCATCATTTATTACAGGAACAGAAATCGTTGTTGATGGTGGTTTGACTGTCAATCCAGTAGTCTAAAAATTTTTTCTAAAATTTCGGAATGAATGTTCCGTTATTTTATTATCTTTGCAAAGGAATATAATTTTGAAGATCATGGCCAGAACAAAAGAATTTAATGAAGATAAAGCTTTAGACAAAGCAATTGAAATTTTCTGGCATAAAGGTTATAACGGAACTTCTGCGCAGGATTTGGTAACGCATCTTGGTTTAAGTCGCTCGAGTTTGTACGATACTTTTGGTGATAAGCAGAAATTATTTGTACAATCTTTAAAGAAGTACCAAAAACAATCACAAGATCAGATTATAGATCTTTTTGAAACGTCTGAAAATATAAAAGAAACCCTGCATGATATTTTCAAACAGGCAGTTATCGAGAGCTTAGAAGATAGAATCACAAAAGGATGTTTTATGGTCAATTCTTCGGTTGAACTTGCTATGCACGATCAAGAGATCGCTAAAATTGTACAAAACAACGCCAAAACCATGGAAGAAATTTTTACAAATGCAGTTCAAAAAGGTCAGGATTTAGGACATATTTCTAAAAAAATGGACGCCAAAGTTTTAGCAAGATTTATCTTTAATAATTATTCCGGCATCAGAGTTTTGGCTCGCACCGGAGAAAAAGATAAACAGGTTTATGATGATATTGTGAAAGCTATATTATCGATACTTTAAAATAATGATAGTTAATAAAAAGCCTCAATTAGATGTTAATTGAGGCTTTTTTATTGTAGTTATTCAGTAAAACTGAAAAATATAAAAGTGTACAATTATTAATATAAAATTCAATTCTTCCTTATAATTCTAAAGCTTATATAATCTAGGGCAGACTAATTTTTTTGCCCTGTTCAGGGAAAATATAATTGACTTTCAACGGATTATTTTTCAATAATTCCTCTTTTATAATCTCCGGATTATCTCCTGTTGGTTTCCTGTGAGTAACTACCACATTAAAGTTTCCAAGATTTTTCTGTCCGGTTTTTTCTTTCAACTTTTCTAATTCTTCTACTAATAAATTAGGAGTTAAATGTCCAAAAAGTGACTTTTCAGGTTGACTGTTTGGGAAAGAAACTTCAATTAATATGGTGTTTAATTGTCTTTTTTTTATCAATGGAGCAATGTCGTTCCAAATAGTATTCAATTTATCAGATTTCTCAACTCTGTCGGCTCCTGTATCACCGAAATACAGCAAATAATGTTCGTCTTTTCTTACCAAAACAGCAGTACTTTTATAAGGATTTACATGACTCAGTTCGTAAGATTTCAGGAAAAAAAAAGTATTTGATACTGGAATTTCTACTCCTTCCTTCAGTTCATTATAATGATACTTTCCGAGTATTGGTTTTTGCCCCTGATCAGCAAAATTAATCCATGTATCATTTATAAAATAATGATTTTGAAGAATTTGAATTACCGGAGCAATAGCATAAATATCCTTTTTAGAATCAGCTGGAGAATTGATAATCAGCCCGGATAAATGATCCAAATGACCATGAGAAATAAAATATCCTTTGATCTGATCTTTTAAAACAGTTTCTGTTATTCCAGTCAGACTTTTCAATTCAATGGCTTTTCGGATTCCTGCATTTACTGTTCCTGCATCAAGACAAAGAAACGACTTGTCATTGGGCGCTCCGACCAGATAAGCCGATAAATTATCTTCCTGTTCTCCACCATAAATACCTAATGGAATAAGGTCAAAATTTTGTGCCTGAGAAGCAACGGATAACAAAATAGCAAATAAAGAAAATCTTATTTTTTTCATTATAATTAAAACTTAAAAAAATGAACTTTCATGGTAATTCAGGGCAAATTTACACTATTTATTTGAAGCTTTTTGACTCTGTTTAATTGTAATTAATTTTTTTAAGGAGCAATTTCCCGCTTTCTGCTGTATCTTTTTGGTTACGGCCTCCGCTTCGCTTCGGCCGCAACCAAAAAGGATGTCGCGCCAATCGGGGCTAGGGCTGTAGTCTTTTATTTCAACATTGAAAGCCTCTACAAAGTTTCATGCTGAAAGCATCTAGACGCGAATATTTCCATTCTTTTTTCTAATACTAAGCTTAGATGCTTCCAGCATGACAAATTCTTGTAACTAAATTTTATCGCAGATAAAATCCTTGCGCCTTAAAAAGAATAATTTATATGAAAACTTTGCGCCTTTGCGATTAACTAATAACCAACAACGAGCAACCAACAACCAAAAACTTTTCCACATGAAAGAGCAGGATGCTGTAAGTTACTAAAATGTATATTTTTATTTTTGTTAATTAGTTTAATTAAAATAATTCAGGATTTACTGAAAATAATTATGAAATTTCAAAATATATCAACATTCCTATTATCTCTGTTTATACTTTTTTTCTTTTCATCAGCGGTGAAGAGTCAGGATAAATTTCCGGATGGAACGGTCATTCCGCAATGGTTTAGAGATAACAAACCGACAGACATCAACAAATTAGGAAAAAAATATATTCTTACGGATTTTGGAGTTAAAAATGACAGCACGATTCTTCAGACAAAACAAGTTCAGGCGATCATTGATAACGCTGCTAAAAATGGAGGCGGAGTTATTATTGTTCCAAAAGGTACATTTTTGATAAGCTCGATCTTCTTTAAACAAGGAACACATTTGCATTTAGAAAAAGGAGCAGTTTTAAAAGGAAGCGATGACATCAACGACTATCCGGTCGTAACAACAAGAATGGAAGGACAAACCGTAAAATATTTTCCGGCATTAGTAAATGCAGACGGATTGGACGGTTTTACGATTTCAGGAAAAGGAACACTGAACGGAAATGGTTTACGCTTCTGGAAATCATTCTGGAAAAGACGCGAATGGAATCCTAAATGCACCAATATGGATGAAATGCGACCTCGTATCATCTACATTTCAAATTCTAAAAACGTTCAGATTGAAGATATTACCGTAAAAAATTCACCTTTCTGGAGTACACATTATTATAAAAGTCAATTCGTAAAGTTATTAAATTTAACAATTTTAGCTCCAAAAGAGCCTGTAAAAGCACCAAGTACAGACGCAATTGATATTGATGCTTGTTCTAATTTCTTAGTTAAAAATTGTTATTTATCAGTAAACGACGACGCCATTGCATTGAAAGGCGGAAAAGGTCCAAAAGCGGATAAAGATCCAAATAATGGTGAAAACAGAAATATTATCATAGAAAACAATACTTTCGGATTCTGCCATTCTGCATTGACTTGCGGAAGCGAATCGATTCACAATTACAATATCATTTTCAGAAATTCGACAGTGAATGATGCTTCGAGATTGCTGCATTTGAAAATGCGTCCGGACACGCCGCAACATTACGAATACATTACGCTTGATAATATTAAAGGAAACGTAAAAACTTTCTTATTTGTAAAAGGCTGGAGCCAGTTTTTTGATTTGAAAGGAGAAGAAGCACCGAAAAGGAGGTTAGCAAATAATATTGTGTTAAAAAATATAGACATCAGTTGTGAAACAGCTTTCGATATTGAAAAATCGGACCTGTACGAGTTGAAAGATTTTACTTTTGAAAATATAAAGATAAAAGCGTTAAAACCTGAAGAACAGAATTTAAATGCTATTGAAAATGTAAAGAAAACGAATGTAAACGTTACCAAAGTAGCTTCTTTAGGTCAATCATACGATAAAAAAGACGATTCCGACGAAGGCAAAAAATAATGAATTATTCTTCCAAAATATTCTTTCTGTTATGTTTGTGCTTCCAATTGCTGCATGCTCAAAGTAAGGAAATTCAATTCCTGAGCGGGACAGATTCTGAGCATACAAAAGAGTGGGTTTTTTGGATAAGTGGAGGTCGGAAATCCGGAAGTTGGAGCAAAATTCAGGTTCCTTCTCAATGGGAACAGCAGGGATTTGGCTCGTACAATTATGGAAGAGATTATGTGACTTATGGCAAAAATTTTAAATTTAATGATGAAGTAGGTTTATACAAACACAAATTTTTGGTTCCAAACTCATGGAAAGGGAAATCGCTCAACATCGTTTTTGAAGGCTCAATGACCGACACCGAAGTGAAAATTAATGGAAAACTTGCCGGAGCAATTCATCAAGGTGCTTTTTATGAGTTTAAATATGATGTTTCAGACAAAGTAAATTTTGGAAAAGAAAATATTCTCGAAGTCAAAGTTTCTAAAATGTCCGCCGACAAATCTGTCAACAATGCCGAACGTCTTGCAGATTATTGGATTTTAGGAGGGATTTTCAGACCTGTTTATCTCGAGGCAACTCCAAAAGAAAACATTTCTTCAACATCAATTGATGCAAAAGCAGACGGAACTTTTCGTTCCAATATTCATTTAAAAGGAATTAATTCGGTCAATAATATAAAAGTAGAATTATTTGATGCTAAGAATATTTTGATTGGAGAATCTCAAATTAAAATTGAAAAAGGAGATACTTTAAAACAAATCCAGTTTTCCGTTAAAAATCCAAAACTTTGGACGGCAGAAACTCCGAATTTATACAAAGCAAAATTCAGTTTACATAAAAATAAAAAAGAGATCTTTCAAACCGAAGAAAAATTCGGTTTTCGAACCATTGAAATCCGAAAAGGCGACGGAATTTACATCAACGGAATCAAAATCAAGATGAAAGGCATCAACCGTCACGTTTGGTGGCCGGAAACAGGACGAGCTGTTAACAAAAATATCGATTTAATGGACGTTCAGCTTATCAAAGAAATGAATATGAATGCCGTTCGCTGTTCACATTATCCACCCAATAAATCATTTTTAAAAGCTTGCGATTCGTTAGGATTGTATGTTTTGGATGAATTGGCGGGCTGGCAAAAAAAATACAGCACAGAAGTCGGGAAAAAACTCGTGAGAGAAATGGTTACAAGAGATGCCAATCATCCCTCGATCATTTTTTGGAGCAACGGAAACGAAGGCGGACATAATTTTGATTTGGATACAGAGTTTGCAAAATATGATGTGTCAAATCGCCCGGTCATTCACGCACATCACAAACCGGGAAATGCTTTCAACGGGATTGATTGCAACCATTACGAAGATTATTACAGTACAAAAACGATTCTCGAAGGAGAAAATATTTATATGCCGACCGAATTTTTGCACGCTCAGGATGATGGCGGCGGTGGAACTTCTCTGGCCGATTATTGGGAGCTTCACTGGAACTCAAAAAAAGGCGCCGGAGGTTTTATTTGGGCGTTTGCAGATGAAGGCTTAGTGAGAACCGATTTCAATAATCAGATTGATGTAAATGCGATCAATGCTCCGGATGGAGTTGTGGGTCCGCATCGTGAAAAAGAAGGAAGTTTTTATGCGATCCGCGAAATTTACAGTCCGGTAAAAATTGATATTAAAACGATTTCAAACGATTTTAACGGAAATATTCCTGTGGAAAATCGATATCATTTCACGAATTTAAATGAATGTCAGTTTGAATGGAAATTGATCAAATTTAAAACACCATATTCCTCAGAATCAGGATTTGATGTTCTGCAAAAAGGAAAAGCAAAATCACCAGATATTAAACCGACAGAAAAAGGAAATATCAATTTAAATCTTCCTCAAAACTGGAAAGAAAGTGAAGCTTTATCATTAACAGCGACCGATCCTTTCGGAAAAGAAATTTATACCTGGACTTGGAAAATTTCGTCTAATGATGAAATTTCAAAACAGTTTCAGAAAACTTTAACCAAAGAATTTCCGGTTTCTGTTGTAGAAAATGATTCTTTATTTATTTTAAAATCAGAAGAAAAAGAATTTTCAATAGGTAAAAAAGATGGGTTATTAAAATCAGTCATTATCGATAAAAAAGGCAAGAAAATGACTTTCAGAAACGGACCAGTTTTCGTGAATGGGAAAGTAGAATTCTCATCCATAAAATCTTTTGCGGAAGGGAAAAATCAAATCATTGAAATATCCTATAAAAACGGAAATAAAATAATCTGGAAGCTGAATCCTGACGGAATTTTAGAGTTAAATTACGAATATGCACTTTCAGGCGATTATCCGTTTGCAGGCGTAAGTTTTGATTACCCTGAAAATTATGTCATCAGCGCAAAATGGTTGGGCAAAGGCCCTTATCACGTCTGGAAAAACCGTACTCAAGGGCAAACTTATAATGTTTGGCAGAATTTGAGAAACTCAACCCGAACAGGTTCTTCACCTTGGATTTATCCCGAATTTAAAGGATATTATGATGATGTTTCGTGGTTGCAGCTTGATACTGCAGAAGGGAAAATTACGATCGGAACAAAAGAAGAAAAGATGTTTGTAAGGCTCTTTGATTTTTATGGAATTTACGGTGCCGAAGGTTATCCGAAATTACCAAGCGGAAATATTTCATTTTTGGATGCGATACCGCCTTTGGGAACTGTTTTAGCTTTTAACATTAACGATAAAACTGAATCTTTAGGAAAGGAAAGCGAATTGAATCATCTCAACGGAACTTTTAAAAGAACGCTTTATTTTTATTTCGGTTTGCCGGATTTAGGGGATGAAAATAAACAGTTTACAATGCCGAAAGAAAACATTTTAACGGATTAAATTATGAAAAAGATAGGATTTTTAATGTTTTTTTTAAGCTCGTTTTTGTTCGCGCAACAGACAATTTTCAAGTTTGATTTTGGCGGAAACAGAACGGAAAACGGATTTATTCCAATCACTTCAACTTCAAAATTTGATAAAAAAATTGGCTATGGATTTATGGATATTTCCAGCTTAAAATCCGTTGACAATGGAGGAAATGCATTGACGGGAGACTATATCACCAGCGACAAGCCTTTCTATTTTTCAGTGGCAATTCCTGAAGGAAATTATGATATAAAATTAGCGTTAGGCGACAGCAAAGGCAATTCTGAAACGACGGTTCGTGTAGAAAATCGCCGTCTGATGCTGGATGATGTGAAAACAAAAGAAAAGGAAATCATTGAAAAATCAATTACCGTTCATGTTAAAGACAGCATCATTCGTAATCAAAACGGAACTCAGATCGGGATTGTAAAATTAAAACCAAGAGAAACAAAATATCTGCATTGGGATAATCTGTTGACCATTGAATTTAATAATAAAGCTCCAAAAGTTTGCGCATTAATCATTCAACCCAACAAAACAGCAAAAACGATTTATATTACGGGAGATTCTACGGTTGTAGATGCGCAGTACGAGCCTTGGGCTTCTTGGGGACAGATGTTGCCGTATTTTTTTGTTCCGAAAGAAGTCGTAATTGCCAATTATGCCGAAAGCGGGGAAACGTTGAAAGCCTTTGAAGACCGCCACCGAATTGATAAAATTTGGAATAAGATAAAGCCCGGAGATTACCTATTCATCCAGTTTGGACATAACGACCAAAAGTATGGGAACAGCACGAAATCCGGCTATAGAAAAAGATTAACAGAATGGATTAATAAAGCAAAACAATTGGGAGCGATTCCGGTTTTGGTGACTTCAATGAATCGTCATGTTTTTGATGAAAACAATAAAATTGTCAATACTTTGGATGATTTTCCTGATGCAATGCGTGAAATTGCAAAAGAAGAAAATGTATTTTTAATTGATTTAAATGCCATGAGTAAAACGTTGTTCGAAGCGATGGGACCGGAAAATTCTAAAAAAGCATTTGTGTATTATCCCGCAAATTCTTATCCGAATCAACCAAATGCTTTGGCAGATGACACTCATTTTAATACATATGGAGCTTATGAATTGGCAAAATGTGTGGTGAAAAGTATTGTAGATCAAAAGTTGCCTTTGAGTAAATTTGTTTCCAAAAATTATAAAGGTTTTGATCCAAATAAACCTGATGCAGCCGAAAAATTTCATTGGCCTGAAAGTATTTTTATGGAATCTTTAAAACCTGATGGAAATTGAAAAATTTAGAATTTTGTGGTTTAAACACTTTAGAACACGTAAGTTTTTAAAGTTTAAATGATTGAAATAAAAGTTCACGTTAAGAGAAAATCAAAGATTTTCAAAAACTTAAGTGTTCTTCTGAAAAGTTTAGTAATTAACTTCAATTAGACTTAAGTGTAAGATCTTTTGTGCCTAAATTAAATACGTAAAAATGAAAATTAAGAATATAATCAGTCTAAGTTTAATCTGTTTTGCCTTCGGAAACCTTTCCGCACAAAATCCGTGGCCCAAAACTACCGAAACCGCAAAACCGTGGACACGCTGGTGGTGGATGGGAAATGCTGTGGATGAAAAAGGATTGGATAAACAGCTGACAACACTTAATAAAGCAGGTTTTGGAGGCGTTGAAATCGTTCCGATTTACGGAGCGAAAGGATTTGAAAGTCAATATATTAATTATCTCTCTCTGGAATGGATGAAAATGCTTCAGTTCACCACAAACAAAGCAAAAAGCCTGAATATGGGCGTTGATATGGCAGTCGGAACAGGCTGGCCAATTGGTGGGCCGCAGGTAAGTGAAGAGGATGCTGCCACAAAAATGATTGTTCAGACTTATACAATTTCATCAGGTGAAAAATTTGCAGAGAAAATTGTTTTAAATGATGAAAAGCTTAAAAATTTAAAAACGATAAAACTCGATATTGTTACCGCTTACAACGAAAAAAATGAAGCCGTTGTCTTAAACGATAAAATCACAAATGACGGCTCTCTCAATTGGAAACCCGATTCCGGAAAATGGATGATCTATGCGGTTTTTACAGGTAAAACTTTACAAAAAGTAAAACGTGCAGCTCCGGGTGGTGAAGGATATACATTAGATCATTTTTCGCCTGTTGCAACGGTAAATTATCTTAAAACTTTCGATAAAGCTTTTGGAAATTCAAACTATGGCGTGCGTTCTTTTTTTAATGACAGTTACGAAGTTTACAATGCCGACTGGACGCCTGATTTTAAAAATGAATTTAAAAAAAGGAGAGGATACGATTTGAGTCCGTACATCAAATATTTGATTAATAATGATGAAAACGAAATAACGACAAGAGTTAAATCTGATTACAGACAAACGTTGAGCGAATTGATTTTAAACAATTTTGCAGATAATTTCACGAACTGGGCACATTCCAAAAACTCAAAAAATACCAATCAAGCGCACGGTTCACCCGGAAATTTGCTTGATTTGTATGCCGCAGTCGATATTCCTGAATCTGAAACTTTCGGAAGCTCTATTTTTGAAATTCCGGGGTTGAGAAGGGACACCGCAGATATTCAGAAATCGGATATGCCTGATTTCAATATGTTGAAATTTGCTTCGTCAGCAGCCAATGTGACAGGCAAAAAACTAACTTCAAACGAGACTTTTACTTGGTTGACTGAGCATTTCAAAACCTCTTGGTCGCAGGCAAAACCAGAAGTGGAGCAGGTTTTTTTATCGGGAATCAATCACGTTTTTTATCATGGGACAACTTACACGCCGGCTGATGTTTCTTTTCCGGGATGGCTGTTTTATGCTTCGGTTAATTTTGTTCCGGAAAACAGTTTGTGGCCACATTTAACAGGATTAAATTCTTACATTGAGCGCACTCAAAGTGTTTTACAAAGTGGAAAATCCGATAATGAATTGCTGATGTACTGGCCGATTTACGACCAATGGGCAAGTCCAAAAGGAAAAGATATTGCCTTTAAAGTTCATAACGTTGAAAAGTGGTTGCAGCCAACTCCGATGTATGAGAATTTGAATAAACTAAACAAAATGGGTTATTCACTTGATATGATTTCAGACAAAATGATTAACGAATCAAAATCTGAAAATCTGAAAATTCAGACTGCAAAAGAAGGATCTTCTTATCAAGTTTTAATCATTCCGGAATTGACATATTTACCGGAAACTACGTTGAATGATATTCTGAAATTAGCCCAAAATGGTGCTTCGGTTATTTTTCAAAACGAACCAAAAGATATTCCCGGAAACTTTGAAGTGGAGAAAAGAAGAAATCAATTAAAATCTTTGTGGAATCAAATTCTGTTTCAAAATCAAGGCGAAAATGTAAAAATTGCAAGTTTTGGAAAAGGAAAGATTGTTTTAAGTTCAGATGTTGAAAAAGGATTAGAATATTTAAAAATTCAAAGAGAAAAATTAACGGACACGGGATTGAAATTTGTGAGAAGACAGTTTGACGGCGGAAAATATTATTACATTGTCAATCATACTTCAAAGGAAATTAATCAATTTGTTCCTATTAATTATACAGAAAAGCAAACGACGATAATGAATCCTGAAAATGGAGATTTTGGAGTTGCGCAGACCCAAAATAATTCTGTTCGAATTCAGTTGAAATCCGGAGAATCTTTAATTCTGAAAAATTCTGAAACTGTTGATTCATCCATCTCAAAATGGAAATATGCAGAGAAGACGGACGCTCCGATAGTTTTAGATCAGACTTGGCAATTGAGTTTCAAAGAAGGCGGTCCCGAACTTCCAAAATCAAGAAATTTAAATAAATTAGAACCTTGGACGAATTTTTTTGACGATCCTGCAACGCAAAGTTTTTCAGGTACAGGAATTTACACCACTACTTTAAGCTTAAAAAACAAAAATGCAGACGATTATCTTTTAAAATTTGATAAATTGTATGAAAGCGCAAAAGTGATTGTAAACGGTCAGGATGCGGGAATTGTCTGGAGTATTCCTTTTGAAATTAACATTGGAAAATACCTGAAAAAAGGTAAAAATACAATCCAAATAGAAGTTTGTAATTTAATGGCAAATAGAATTCGATATATGGACCAGAATAAAATCACGTGGCGAAATTATAATGAAATTAATTTTGTAAACATTAATTATAAACCGTTTGACGCTTCCAATTGGAAAGTTCAGCCTTCTGGTTTGGATGGTAAAATTCAAATAATTCCACTAACTTACTCGAAATAAATTTTAAACATAATGAAGCAGACTATTTTAAAAAAAATTGCATTAGGAACCTGTTTTTTGGTGGCTGGTTTTTACTATTCTCAAAACAAACCAAAAGTCGTGTTGGATAATTTTTTCAATAACGAAAAACAGCAAGACAAGGAAACAGGAGAATTAAAATCCATGCATTATACATGGGAAGATAAAACAAACGGTGGATTTTCTTTGTTAGGCGAAATCTTTACAAAGCAAGGTGCTGAAATCAGTACTCTGAAAACGGCTCCCTCAAAAAAAGACCTGAAAACAGCCAATGTCTACATCATTGTAGATGCGGATACTGACAAAGAAGCTTATGGAGGAAAGGCAAATTTAATTGATCCGGCAAGCATCAAAAATCTGGTAAAATGGGTTAAAGATGGTGGCGTTTTAGTTTTGCTAAGCAATGATCACGGCAATTCTGAATTTGAACATTTTAACAAACTGGCCGGAGAATTCGGAATTCATTTCAACGATGACAGCTACAACAGAGTTCAGAAAAAAGAGTTTGATCAAGGAAAAGTAATGGTTCCTGCAGGAAACGAAGTTTTCTCTGAGCAAAAATTATATATGAAAGAAGTGAGTTCTATAGACGTAAAATCGCCTGCCAAAGCTATTTTGACGGCAGAAAATAAAAACATTGGAGCTGTCGCTAAATTTGGAAAAGGGACGGTTTTCGCATTGGGCGATCCATGGTGTTATAATGAGTACATCGATGGCAAAAAGTTACCGGCAGATTTTACCAATTATCAAGGAACAGAAGAATGGGTAAAGTGGTTATTGGAACAAGTTTCCAAAAAATAATCAAATCTGTGCAATCGATTGAATTTGTCTGATAAGTATTTTGGGCAGCTTAATCCGCCTTCCACTCCCAATCTTTTTGTTACACTGCGTTTCACAAAAAGGATTTCCGTTCAAGTCGGGCTGCGAGAGATTCAACGGGAAAATCCTTGTCAAGGTTCAAAACCTTGACAAGGATAAATCAACATAAATGGCTTTTTTATCCTGAGCTTGTCGAAGGAAGCCAAAACATAAAAATTTTACTAAAAATAATGTAGAATTATGAAAATCAAGTATATCTTTATTACATCCGCTATTTTTCTTTCGCAAACAATTTTTGCACAAAGACAAATGGAATATCTGAAAAGAGGAATCGTAGCAATCCCTGCAGAATCAGGCGTTTTTGTAAGCTGGCGTCTGTTGGGAACAGAAGCTCAAAATACTCATTTTGATCTCTATCGAACTGAAAATAGTTCAACCAAAAAATTGAATGAAAAGCCGCTGCTCAATGAGACTAACTTTTTAGACAAAACAGCAGACAAAGCAAAGAATTATACTTATTTCGTGAAATCCAACACTCAGGATAAAACGGTAGATGATGATTCTGCGAAGTATGTAGCTTCTCAAAAGCCGTATTTTTCTATTCCTTTGAAAACTCCGGCCGGATATACACCAAATGATATTTCTGTTGCAGATCTGGACGGTGATGGGGAATATGAAATCATCCTTCATCAAACCGGACAATCCCGCGATAACAGCCAGAAAGGGATTACGGATGAACCTATTATTCAGGCTTACAAAATGAATGGAACGTTCTTATGGGAAATCAATTTAGGGAAAAACATACGAGAAGGCGCTCATTATACACAATTTCTGGTGTACGATCTAGATCAGGATGGTAAAGCAGAAATCGTAATGAAAACCGCAGATGGTTCAAAAGACAGTAAAGGAAAAGTCATTGGAGATGCCACAAAAAATTACGTCAATGAAAACGGATTTATCCTTTCGGGACCAGAATATCTGACAGTTTTTAATGGCGAAACAGGAGAAGAAATTAATACCGTCAATTATCAGGTTCCAAGATTTGCAGGGAGTTTGAATCCAACTGATGAACAAATGACCGAAACCTGGGGCGATGCAAAAGGAAATCGTATAGACCGATTTTTGGGAGCAGTAGCTTATTTAGACGGTAAACATCCGAGTGTTGTAATGTCGAGAGGGTATTACACAAGAACTGCGATTGCAGCTTGGGATTATAAAGATAAAAAACTCAGTCTGAGATGGTTATTTGATACCGAAAGTTCAGAAGAAAATAAAAAATTTCGTGGACAGGGAAACCACAACCTAAGCATTGCTGATGTTGATAACGACGGAAAAGATGAGATTGTCTATGGCGCAATGACCGTCGATGACAATGGAAAAGTCTTAAACAGCACAGGCTATGGTCACGGCGATGCTTTGCACGTTGGTGACTTAGATCCTTCAAATCCGGGATTGGAAATTTTTGATATTCAGGAAAGATTCGACAATGCAGGCGCACATTTCAGAGATGGAAAAACGGGAAAGGTTTTATGGAAATTACCTTCTTTAATTTACAGTAAGCAAGGCAAATTCCAAGGTCCGGGAAGAGGTCTTTCATTAAATATAGATCCTCGTTACCAAGGTTCTGAATGTTGGGCTGCCGGAGCGGGAGTTAAAGGTCTTTACGATGCCAAAGGAAATAAAATCAGTGAAAAAAATCCGTCAGTTAATATGGGAATTTACTGGGATGGAGATTTTTTAAGTGAAATTTTAGACGGAACTTCCGTGTCAAAATGGGACTGGAAAAATGAGAAATCAAACTTGATATTTGATGCTAAAGATTTTCAGTGTGAATCAAATAACGGAACTAAGAAAAATCCTTCTTTAGTTGCAGATTTATTTGGAGACTGGAGGGAAGAAGTAATTTACAGAACCTCAGATAATCAGGAACTTCGAATTTTCAGTTCGACAATTCCTACGAAGCACCGTTTGTACACTTTGATGCACAATCCGCAATATCGTTTGAGTATCGTTTGGCAAAATGTAGGCTACAATCAGCCCCCGCACACGGATTATTATTTGGATGAATCTGTTAAAGAAATTCCGAAACCAAATATAATTACTGTAAAGCATTAAATTATCAATAGGAATGGGCTTTAGCCCGTTTTTAAAATTTAAAATAACCATTTGGCTTTAGCCAAAGTCTAAAATAAGATTTAAATTAAACTAAATAAAAAGATAATAATTATGAAAAAGATACTCATGAGAACTGCTGTTTTTGCAGTAATTTTTGGAGCTTTATCCTCATGTTCAATTCAAAAATCAGCAACAAATAATATTGATCTTCCCAATAAAAAAGAAGTTCTGGAAACTGCAGAAAGAGCCAACCAATATTTCATGGACAAATGGCCAGATACCGGAAAAGAAATTGTAGGAAAAAAAGTTTGGCCAAGCAATCTGTGGACGCGTGCAGTTTATTATGAAGGTTTAATTGCATTATATAAAGTAGATCCGAAAAAAGAATATTACGACTACGCAATGTCATGGTCTGAAAAGCATAATTGGGACATGATGCGCGACACTTATACGCGTAACGCTGATAATCAAGCTTGTGGGCAAACATATTTGGATCTTTATGAAATCGATGGTAAGAAAAATCCGGAGAGAATTAAATTGGTAAAAGCTTCCATAGACAGCATGATGGCTACCAATAAAGTAGACGACTGGTGGTGGATCGATGCGCTTCAAATGGGAATGCCTATTTTCACAAAACTAGGTAGAATGACAGGTGAGAAAAAGTATTTCGATAAAAATTACGAAATGTATGCCTTCACAAAATACAAGCACGGAGGAAATGGTCTGTACAATCCAAAAGACAAACTTTGGTGGAGAGATAAAAGCTTTGTACCGCCTTATAAAGAACCAAACGGGGAGGACTGCTATTGGAGCCGTGGAAATGGTTGGGTAGTTGCTGCTTTGGCTCGTACATTGGAAGATACTCCAAAATCTGATCCTCATTATCAGGAATATTTACAGGATTACAAAGATTTGTTATCAGCATTGCTTCCAATTCAGAGAGAAGATGGCTTTTGGAACGCGAGTTTGCATGATCCCACCAATTTCGGAGGAAAAGAAATGACAGGAACTGCTCTTTTCGTATATGGAATGGCATATGGAATCAACAACGGTTTGATTGATAAAAAAACGTATTTGCCTGTTGCTATCAAAGCTTGGAATGCGATTGCAAAAGATTCTGTTCAGCCTAATGGATTTTTAGGTTGGGTTCAGGGTACAGGAAAGGAACCAAAAGACGGTCAGCCACTTTCTGTAAGCAAAGAACCGGATTTTGAAGATTATGGATTGGGCTGTTTATTGCTTGCAGCCAGTGAAGTTTATAAATTGAAATAACTTTTTATTTCCCACAGATTTGCACAGATGAATGCTTATAATTTGACAATTTAAATTAATTATAACATAAACATCTGTGCAAATCTGTGTAATCTGTGGGGGAGAAAAAATTACTTTAAATATCAATTGGATCGGGCTTTACCGACTAATAAATAACGTCTATTCAAAGGCTTTAGCCAAAAATTAAAAAAAATATATACAGCCTTAAACTTCAATATTTAATTAATATTAATAGAATTAAGAAAAAACATTAATTTTATTATCGAGAAAAGAACAATACTATGAATTGCATGACACTACAAGATGCGCAATCGATTTCATATATTTAATTTTCAAATTCTAACCATAAGATAAATTATGAATGCATTATTAGGAATTTTTTTCCATTTCTTAGGAGGCTTTTCTTCGGGAAGTTTTTATTTGCCGTACAAAAAAGTAAAAGGATGGAACTGGGAAACATATTGGTTGATAGGAGGAATCGTCTCATGGATCATTGTTCCGCCATTGGCGGCATTTCTTACCATTCCTAACTTTTGGGAAATCATACAGAATGAGAGTTCTTCCATATTAGGATTAACGTTTTTATTCGGTGCCTTATGGGGAATTGGTGGTTTTACTTATGGTTTAGGTGTTCGATATTTGGGCGTTGCGCTTGGAAGCAGCATTATTTTGGGGCTTTGTATGGTGTTCGGTTCGTTGGTTCCATCGATATTTTATGAATTTTCACCGGAAACAGGAAAAGATAGTATCGGTTTGTTGGTTTCCAATAGGTGGGGACAGATGGTTTTACTGGGACTTTTTGTCTGTGTTATCGGGATTGTCATCAGCGGAAAAGCCGGGATGATGAAAGAAAAAGAACTGAAAACAGATTCATTAGATCCTCATGGTACTCACGTAAAAACTGAATATAAATTTGGTTTAGGATTAATAGTTTCCATCATATCAGGAGTTTTAAGTGCTTGTTTTAATTTTGGTCTGGAAGCAGGAAAACCAATGGCAGACATAGCCAATGAATTGTGGAAAAATGCAAATCCGGGACAGGGAGAATTCCTTTTTCAAAACAATGTAACGTATGTCGTTGTCCTTTGGGGCGGAATGGCTGTCAATCTGATCGGCTGTTTATATTTAGCCATTAAAAATAAATCTTATACAGATTACGTGAAAAAAGATGTACCGGTTTTACGAAACTTAATTTTTTGCGCACTTGCCGGAACAATGTGGTTTTTACAGTTTTTCTTCTATGGAATGGGAGAAAGTAAAATGGGAAATGGTGCCAGTTCGTGGATTTTACACATGGCATTTATCATTTTGATTGCCAATTTATGGGGTATTATCATTAAAGAATGGAAAGGAGTTTCTAAAAAAACAACTTCTACTATCGCTGTAGGAATGACGGTGATGTTTATTTCTATTTTGATCGTAGGATACGGAAATTCCTTACGTTAGAATCATTTTTCGGGAACCTTTACAATCCTTTTAAATTATCATCATACAGGTAATATATAGTTTAGTTTTTTATAAGGCACTGATATTTTTCAGTTGCCTTTTTTTTATGCTAATAGATTACTGTAATTTTTTTTGAAACAGAATTGATTATTAAATAATTATGTTGTTGTTTTAAAGCTAGTTGCAGATTTAAAAATTTATTTAAAGTTATTTCACCAAATTGTTATTATTTTTAATTTTTACATTAAATATTTATACCTAATTAAGATAAATTATGAATTTTAAGATGCAGGATATGGCAGGATGCCGAAATTTTTGTAACAATGTACATTGGCTAAATAATAATTTAATGTTACTAAAACTTAATATATGTCTTTAAAAATTACAAACAAGAATTTAAAGCCATTAATTGCACCTTTATTTCTGCTTGCGTCTGGTTTTGTCTTTGGGCAAACAACAATTAAGGATACTGCAAAAGTAGGAACGAAAGAGATCGAAGAGGTTGTGGTTATCGGCTACGGAAAAGTGAAAAAATCTGATTTAACGGGAGCTGTAGCTTCAGTTTCTGCAAAAGATTTGGCTGCCACACCAGCAATGAATGCTTTACAGGCATTACAGGGAAGAGCTGCAGGTCTGAATATCGTTACAGCAGGTGGTGCTCCGGGAGCAGGTGCAAACGTTACCCTTCGTGGTGGTGCATCGATCACCCAAGGTACAGAGCCACTTTACATTGTGGACGGTTTCCAATTGGATAATGCATTGAATGTTATTAATCCAAATGATATAGAAAGTATTGACGTACTAAAAGGAGCTTCTGCAATTGCGATTTACGGGGCACGTGGTTCCAATGGTATTATTGTTATTAAAACAAAAACCGGAAAAAAAGGTAGAACAACTATTAATTATAACTCTTTTATGTCATTTGACATGCTTTCGAAGAAGCTGGATATGGTCTCAAATTCGGAAGATTATGTAAAATATCAATATGAACTGGCACAACTTTCAGGAAAAGCAACTCAATGGAGTAATGTTTTCGATAACAGTTTAGGAACTGATACTCCTGGATTTTATACCGGAGTTTATGGTAGAATCAATAATAGATATGCATCGGCTCCTGCATTAGATTGGCAGGAAAGAATGCTTGGTGGAACGGGGACAACCCAAAACCAGAATGTCAACATTTCTGTAGGAAATGAGAAAACGCAGGCATACATCAGTTATAATTACAATAAACAAGAGGGTTTATTACAAAATTATAGTGAAACCAGAAATTCATTGCGTGCCAATATCAATTCAGAATTATATAAAGGAATCAGAGTAGACTTCAGCTCTATGTTTAATTCCAATTCTACCAACGGAGGTGGAGCATATTCGGGAATGAAAAAAATCCTTCTTCAGCCAATCACTGGAGGAACTAAATTTACACAGGATCAGTTATTTAACACCCAAACATATGGTGATTATTCGGGATTAGATTCAAGTTTTGATACAGAAAATCCATATATAGAAACCCAGGCATCTCAATCCAATAGACGTTTCAGATCATTTGTGGCTAATGCAGGTGTTGAATTTGATTTTTTGAAAAATTTCACATTCAGAACAGCAGGTTCTTATAACTGGAATAACAGTAAATCTACAACATTTTCAGATGAGAACTCACGTTCATTTTTAACAGATCCTGTAAATACAGGAATTAACGGAAGTATTGGAAATGCAGAATCATTCCGTTATCAGATTACCAATACTTTAACGTTTAATAAAACATTTGCAGAGAAACATAGAGTTAGTGTTTTAGCAGGGCAGGAAGCTGTTTATCAGGAAGCTGAAAGTAATAGCATGACATTAATCAAATTTCCGTTTTTTAATTATGGATTATATGATATTGACAATGCAACAGTGTCCAATAAAAATGTAGATAATTCAAGATATGCAATAAGTTCTTTTTTTGGACGTGTAAATTACAGTTATGATGATCGTTATTTATTAACTGCTACCTTTCGTAGAGACGGATCTTCGAAATTCGGTTCAGATAAAAAGTGGGGTAATTTCCCGTCAGTAGCTGCTGCTTGGCGTATTTCTCAGGAAAATTTCTGGCAAGACAGCAAGATTAATAAAATTGTCAATGATTTTAAATTAAGATTTGAATATGGTATCACAGGTAACAATGATATTGGGAATAGTTTATACACAACAAACTTAGTTCTTACAACTTATCCTTCTGATAATAATGCTACTAATCCAGCATTTACAACAAGTTCTACCGTGGGTAATAAAAATTTGCAGTGGGAAGAGATGAAAGCAACGAATATTGGGGTAGATTTAGCCTTCTTCAATAATAGGATAAAACTAACTTCAGAATTTTACAATAATGATATAAATAAAATGTTGCTGCCTGTTGGGTTGCCAGTGTCTACAGGTTATACAACAAAATATGAAAATATTGCAGTAATGAGAAACCGCGGTATGGAATTTACGCTTAATTCTATTAACGTAAAAACAGGAGCCTTCAGATGGTCAACAGATGCGAATATCGGTTTCAACAAGTCCAAAGTTCTTGCTTTGGATGGAAGAGACAACAGGCCATTTAACGCAGGTGGAAGCAGATCCGGAATGGTAACTTATTATGCTAAAATAGGTGAACAGCTGGGAGATATGTACGGATATGTTTATCAGGGAGTTTATACGACTGATGATTTTACTCAGGCTACAAATGGAACACTTACTTTAAAACCTGGTGTTGTAAAACCTGCTACCGGAACTCCTAAACCGGGAGATATGAAATTTGCAGCAGATAATGAGGCTGGAGATCAGTTCACAAGAAAATTAGTGAAAATCGGAAATGGTACTCCTGATTTTATTGGAGGTATCAGCAATAATTTTTCTTATAAAGGATTCGATCTTGCTATATTCATGAAATTCAGCGTAGGCGGTGATATTTATAATGCCACTAAACAAAGTTTGAGCCCATATGCTTTATACCAAAATGTTCCTACAGAATTCGGAAACAATTATTATCATTTGATTGATCCTAATACAGGGCAGGCAACGACAAATTTGGTAAGATTAAAAGAACTTAATCCTAATGAAGACTCAAGTCTTTGGAGTTTGAGCAATACAAATACAGCTAATATTGCTTATCCGTCATCATATTATGTGGAAGACGGATCGTATCTGCGAATTGCTCAGTTAACAGTTGGTTATAGCTTAAATAAAGAATTTTTACAACGTATCGCAGTAACTAATGCACGTATTTATGTTACAGTAAACAATTTAGCAACAATTACCGGTTACTCTGGTTATGATCCTGAAGTTGCGGCAGCATCTGGAGTTGCAATAACACCGGGGTATGATACTTCATCTTATCCACGTTCAAGAAGCTATGTTCTTGGGATCAATTTAACTTTTTAATATTTAAATATTTAGATCATGAAAAATATATCTAAAACATATAGATCAATAAAAAAAATACTCATACTTCCATCTTTTATAATTGCCGGAATATTCATCAATTCGTGTAGTGCAGACTTTTTGGATCAGCCAGCTTATAATATAACTGATACCAATACGGTATTTCAAAGTTTAGATACTGCAGATTTGTTTGTTCAGGGATGTTACAGAGGTCTGGTTCCTACAGAAATGTATTATCAGCTTGGAGCAGGAGATACAGTAACTCACTCTTCTGAAGATGGTTCCACTAATAATTCCAAATACAATATTTGTAATTACCAGTATGATGCTTATACGCCTAATACAGTTACAGGAATCTATGCAGCAATGTATTCAAGTATAGAGAAAACCAATATTGCGATCACCAGATTAGCTTTGATGGAGCCCAGCGCGAAACGTAATGCTCTGATAGCAGAAGTAAAAGCGATTCGTGCATTTTGTTATCACAATTTGATCAGAGTATATGGAGACGTTCCCGCCGTTTGGATTCCTTTGGAAGATGCAGATCCTAACGATCCTAATACTTTATATCCAAAACGTACTTCCCGAGATATAATTTACGATCGTGTTATCGCAGATATGCAGGAATCGGTAAATGATTTACCTACTACCGGAACAACTGAGCGTTTAACAAAAGCAGCAGGTAATGGTTTGTTAGCAAGAATCGCTTTATATGCTGCAGGGTATTCTCTAAGATGGGACCTTAATAGCCCAGCTCCTGGTACAATGTCTCGTAGAAGTGATAATTCAAGAGTTCAACAATTATATCAAATTGCAGATAACGCGGCTGCGGCTGTAGTCAATGGCGGTACTGCCAGTTTAGTACAGGCTCAGGGTGGTAAAAGTGGTTTCGAAGCTTTATGGTTCAATTTTGATCAAAGAAAATTTGCAGTAACGAATCCGGAAATGCTTTGGCACATCGCTGAATACGGCGCAAATACCAATTCAGCTTTTGGAGTCTATGCAATGGAAGGTTCTCGTGGCGGAACTTATGGTTCTCGTAAAGCACTGCAATTTATACTTCCAAGCTATTATCTTTCTTTTAATCAAGGCGATACACGTAGAGATGTTTCTTGTACTTCTTACAGTATTTATTTCTTAAATGCTGGGGCAGCTACAGATACTTGGGTAAACGCAGGAACTACATTCTCTTGTATTATGTCCGGTAAATTTAGAATGGGATGGTGTGTGGCACCACAGGCGGCGGATGCACGTAATTTGAACATTCCGATTCTAAGATATGCTGATGTTTTATTAATGTATGCAGAAACTCAGAATTATTTAAATGGAGGACCTACCGCTCAGGCTACAGCAGCATTACAACAGGTAAGAAACCGTGCAGGAATAGGTTCATTACCAATACCAAGCGGTCAGCAGGCATTCGAAAGTGCCATTGTTCAGGAGCGTAAATGGGAATTTGCAGGGGAATTTAATCTTCGTACTGATTTAATTAGAATGAATCGTTTGGCAAGTGAAATTGATGCTACAAAACAGGCAATGAAAAACTTATCAAACAAAACCGGTCAATACGCAAATACGCCTGCTCTGCGTCTTTATAAATTTGAAAAAAATGCACAGATTTATGGAGATCCGTTTTTAGCACTTAAATATATTGAAATAACGAACCCTGCAGAAATTGCAATCGTTCAAAACGTTCCTACGGCTGCTGCAAATTTTGCAGCTTATCAGACGGCTTTGGCGAGTATAGTTACAGCACATGGACAAACTGTAGTAGCTGGCGACAAATGGTATCCTACTAAGATGTTTGAAGCCTATACAAGTACTTTTAATGGTAATGCAAGAAAAGCGGTAGGATTTACTGGAGGCTTCAATGCACTTCAGATCGGAGCCATTATTTATACAAAACCAACAGGTTCTGTTGAAAACGGTGGAACATATCCAAACTGGATCGAAGGTGGTGGAGATGGTCTTTTCTACGGATTTGTACCAAACAAAACAGAATTACTTCCGTTTGCAGCGCAGTCGGCAGGTCACCCTTTAGTTGATAATCCAAATCTTACGCAACTTCCGGGGTATTAATTAATAACCAATTGAAACTTATTTTAAACATTGAGAAAATTTTGGTTGAACAAAAAATCAACTCAAATTTTCTTAATAGTTAAATTTTTAAACAAAAACTTTATCACAAAATATTAATTATAAATAAACTCAATTAGATTGCTGTATAAATGAATTGATTTAATGAAAATTCAAACGTTAAATTATCTTTAAATAAAGAGTTTAGCAGTATAGTACGGGATACTGAAAAAAATATAACAATCTAATTTTGGGTTACAATTTAGAAATATAAGACAAACAATGGAAAAAGTAAAAACATTCAAATACGTAGACTATTTATGGGATGAAAATAAGGCGGCAGCTTTAGGAGATGATCAGGTTGCTTTATTTTTATACCGCTCAAATATATTAGGGGCAGATTTAAGAATTACCAATTATGGAGGAGGGAATACCAGTTGTAAAACACTTGAAAAAGATCCGTTAACCAACGAAGAAGTTGAGGTAATGTGGGTAAAAGGTTCAGGTGGCGACATCGGAACTTTGACCAGAAAAGGAATCGCCGGATTATATACAGAAAGATTAAGAAACTTAAAAAATGTTTACCAGGGGTTAGAAGATGAAGACAGAATGGTGGGCCTGTTCAATCACTGTATTTTTGATTTGGACAGCAAAGCGCCTTCTATTGATACGCCTCTTCACGGTTTACTTCCATTCAAACATATCGATCACCTTCATCCTGATGCTCTTATTGCTGTAGCTGCTGCAAAAGACAGCGAGGCGATTACCAAAGAAATCTGGGGAGACACAATGGGCTGGGTTCCATGGCAACGTCCTGGGTTTGATCTGGGATTACAATTAGAAAAATGCTTAAACGATAATCCGGGAATCCGTGGTATTGTTTTAGGAAGCCACGGATTATTCACTTGGGGAGATACTTCTTACGAATCTTACATCAATAGTTTAGAAGTAATCGAAATGGCTTCTGAATATATTGCTAAAAAAATTGAAGAAAACGGACAGGTTTTTGGAGGTCAAAAAGTAGAATCTCTTCCTGCTGATGAGCGTAAAAACAAAGCAGCTCAATTAATGCCTTTATTGAGAGGTTTAGCATCATCTGAAAACAGAATGGTTGGTCATTTTACTGATAGCGATGTAGTTTTAGAATACATCAATAGTAATGATCTTGAGCGTTTGGCACCTCTTGGAACATCTTGTCCGGATCACTTTTTAAGAACAAAGATTCAGCCTTTAGTGTTGACTTTAGATAAAAATGAAGATTTAAGCGATTCTAAAGCTATTTTAGATAAATTAAATCCTCTTTTCGAACAATACAGACAAGAATACAAAGAATATTACGAAACCTGCAAACATCCAAACAGTCCTGCAATGCGTGATCCGAATCCTGTGATCATCATTTATCCGGGTGTTGGAATGTTCAGTTTCTCAAAAGATAAGCAAACGACTCGCGTTGCAAGCGAATTTTATGTAAACGCAATCAACGTAATGCGTGGAGCAGAAGCCATTTCTGAATACACTTCATTACCAAGACAAGAAGCATTCGACATCGAATATTGGTTGTTGGAAGAAGCAAAACTTCAAAGAATGCCTAAAGAAAAACCTCTTTCAAGAAAAATCGCTGTGGTTACAGGAGCAGGAGGCGGAATCGGACAGGCAATTGCTGACAAAATGGTTCAGGAAGGCGCAGTTGTAGTTTTTACAGATTTAAATCAGGAAGCAGTAGAATCTGTTACTGCAAAATACAGTAAAGATCAGGCGGTTGCTGTAACTTGTGATGTGACGAGCGAAGAAGCGATTGCTAACGCTTTTAAGGAAGCGGTTCTGGCGTTTGGTGGAGTAGATATTATTGTTCATTCCGCAGGTTTGGCTATTTCTAAATCTCTAGAAGATACAACAACGAAAGATTGGGATCTCTTAGAAAATGTCTTGGTAAAAGGACAGTTTTTAATGGCGAAAAATGGAGTGGAAATCATTAAAAAGCAAGGTCTTGGAGGTGATATCGTAAATATTGCAAGTAAAAACGGTTTAGTTGCTGGTCCAAATAATGTGGCATACGGAACTGCAAAAGCAGCACAACAACACATGACAAGATTATTAGCAGCGGAATTAGCATCTGATAAAATCCGTGTTAATGTTGTAAATCCTGACGGAGTTATCGTTGGAAGTAAAATCTGGGAGGGTTCTTGGGCGGAAGGTCGTGCAAAAGCCAACGGAATTTCTGTAGAAGAATTACCAGCATTTTATGCAAAAAGAAATTTATTAAACGAAATTATCCTTCCGGAAGACATCGCCAACGGAGTTTTCGCGTGTATCGCAATTTTAGATAAAAGTACAGGAAACATCATTAATGTAGATGGTGGAATGGCAAACGCCTTCCCGAGATAATTATTTATTAATATATTTTATTTGGGCAGCTTAATCCGCCCTCCGTTCCCGCTTTTTTGCTCGTCGTACCTCCTCACAAAAAGAGCTCCACTCAGGTCGGGCTGCGAGAGATTCGAAAGTAATCAGGGGTCGAAATAAATATTTAATGCTAATTTTAATCAATCAATTCAACCTTGTCAAGGTTCAAAACCTTGACAAGGTTAATAAAAAATCAAATCATGATTATAGGAAAAGATATCATTGAACAATATAACAAAGGAGAAATTGAAAACTTTAATACAGATTTCGATTTTCTACAAAATAAATTAAAAAAATCAGGCTCAAATGTTACTGAAATCGTCAACAAAATTGCCGATTTTCAAGTGGCGATTCCGAGTTGGGCTTTAGGAGCAGGCGGAACCCGTTTTGGAAGATTTTCTTACGGTGGCGAACCCTCTTCTTTAGAACAAAAATTAGATGATGTAGGATTGATTCATGCTTTAACGCATTCTGCAGGAGCAATTTCTTTGCATATTCCTTGGGATATTCCAAGTGATGTAGCAGCGATTAAAGAAAAAGCAGCGTCTCACGGACTTATTTTTGATGCGATGAATTCTAACACGTTTCAAGATCAGCCGGGAGCAAAAGCATCTTACAAATTCGGTTCTTTGAACGCTGTGAATGAAGATTCAAGAGCTTATGCGGTGGAACATAACAAAGAAGTAATCAGAATCGGAAAAGAATTAGGTTCAAAAAGCTTAACCGTTTGGTTGGCGGACGGAGCAAGTTTTCCGGGACAGTTAAATTTCCAGACAGCTTTATCAAACACTGAAAAAAGCTTAAAAGAAATCTACGCAGGAATGCCGGAAGACTGGAAATTATTCATTGAATATAAGCCTTACGAACCGAATTTCTATTCAACAACAATTCAGGATTGGGGAACTTCATTCATGTTGGCAAATGCTTGTGGAGAAAGAGCTTACACATTAGTAGATTTAGGTCATCACTTGCCGAATACAAATATTGAGCAGATCGTTGCAACCTTAATGTATAAAGGAAAATTAGGTGGTTTCCACTTCAACGACAGCAAATATGGAGATGATGATTTGACAGTTGGTTCAATCAAACCTTATGCTTTATTCTTGATTTTCAATGAATTGGTATACGGAATGGAAAACAATGCTAACAACCCGTATCCAGCTTGGATGATTGACGCAAGTCATAACATCAAAGATCCGTTGGAAGATTTATTACAATCTTTGGAAGCTATTTTAATTGCATATGCTCAAGCACTTTTGGTTGACCAAAAAGCATTAAAAGAAGCACAATTAAATAATGATGTTGTCGGAGCGCAGGACATTTTGCAGAATGCGTACAGAACAGATGTTCGTCCATTATTAAGAGCTGCAAGATTACAGACAGGTGCGGCGCTTGACCCGATTTCGGCTTACAGAAATTTAAAAGTAAGAGAAAATTTAATTACCGAAAGAGGTCTAAATGTTAAGGCAACTGGATTGTAATCCTATTTAAAATTGATAGTTTTAACTTTTGAGTGCAATCGAAAGTTTTTATTATATGTATCCTTATTTTTTTATCATTAAGGTTGAAAGTGTTTAGATGAGTAGGGTTTTAGGCATTGCTGCTTAAGAAATTAGTGGATTTTTTTCTTAATGCATCTTACTATCTGAACACTCCTTAATGGTTCAATAAAGTAATATTTAAATGAATATTCAATAAATATAATTATCATTTGCTGAGTGAAACGCCCTTGCGAACGTAAAATCGAATAGTAGTCAAAAATCTTTGCGAACTTTGCGTTTAAGATTAAAATTTCAATTAAAACAGATTAGTGTTATTAGTGAAAATATTAGCGCTATTTGTGTTTAAAATATAAAAATTCATCACAAGAATGTCCAAAAAAAAGGTAACAATAGTATTTGATATTGGAAAAACCAATAAAAAGTTCTTTTTATTTGATAAAAATTATAAAGAGGTTGTTCGTGAATATACGGAATTATCCCTCACAACAGATGAAGATGGTTATCCCACGGAAGATCTTGTTGCATTACAAAACTGGATTAAAGATAATTTCAATGCCATTCTTGAAGATGAAAAATATGAAGTAAAAGCGATCAATTTTTCCACTTATGGAGCGAGTTTTGTGCATTTGGATCATAAAGGAAATATCCTGACGCCTTTGTACAATTATACCAAACCGATGGATCAGGAAATTCTTGATTTATTTTATGAAAAACATGGAGATAAACTGAAAATTGCCCGCGAAACAGCATCACCGCAATCGGGAATGTTGAATTCAGGACTGCAATTATTCTGGTTAAAATACAAACACCCCGAAACGTTCAAAAAGATCCGTTACAGCCTTCATTTACCTCAATATTTATCGTATCTGTTTACAGGAATTTGTGTTTCGGAATTTACGTCAATCGGATGTCACACCAATTTATGGGATTATGACAAAGCGGATTACCATGATTGGGTTTACGAAGAAGAAATTGATGCATTGCTTGGGCCAATTGTACCGACTTCAGCAAGCATCAACACATCTTATAAAAACAAAAAAATTAAAATCGGAGTCGGAATTCACGACAGTTCTTCAGCATTATTGCCTTATATTTTAAGTAAAAAAGAACCATTTTTATTGCTTTCAACCGGAACTTGGAGTATTTCTTTAAATCCTTTTAATGATGAAAGCTTAACGGATGAAGATATAGAAAACAATTGCCTTAATTATATGCGAATCGATGGAAAACGCGTAAAAGCGTCCCGCTTTTTCATGGGAAATGAATACAAGATTCAGGTTGAAAAATTGTGTGATTATTACGGAAAAGAATATGGTTTCCACAGAGAAGTACAGTTTGATCAGGATTTGTATCTGCGTTTAATGAAAAATAAGAATATTTATTTTCGATTTGAAGGAATTATTTTGAAACGAAAAATGATTACTGCAACAGATTTAAATTCTTTTACTACATTTGAAGAAGCATATCATCAATTGATGATTGAATTGATGGATTTACAGATTCATACCATTACAAACGCAATCGGAAATTCGGATATTGAAAACATCTACATTGACGGTGGATTTACAGACAACGACGTTTTTATGAAACTAATGTCTCACCATTTCCAGCATTACAATGTGATGTCTACACATTCTCCGTTGGGTTCGGCATTGGGAGCTTCTATGGTTATTTCCAACAAAAAAATAGACGAAACTTTTTTACAGCAGCATTATCAGATGAAAGTGCTTCAACCGTTAATTCTTAATTTATAAAATATTTTAGTTGTTGGGTAATAGTTGTCAGTTGATGGCAAACTCTCAAAAACCAACAACTATCAACCAATAACTAACAACTAATTATGGCATTTCCATTTGATACCCGTTATGCTTCGCTTGAACTTCTGATCGAAAGAGCAAAAAAAAGAATGCCCCGTTTTGCTTTCGAATATCTAGATGGCGGATGTAATGAAAATATCAACAGAGACAGAAATACAAGCGAACTGAGAGAAGTTCTGCTTCGTCCGCAATACCTGAACAATAATTATGCGGAAGCCAATATGGAAACTGAATTATTTGGAGTAAAATATTCCGCACCATTCGGAATTTCTCCTGTTGGTTTACAGGGATTAATGTGGCCTAATGCTCCCGAAATTTTAGCAAAAGCAGCTTTCAAACACAATATTCCTTTTATTTTAAGTACAGTTACAACCAGCAGTATCGAAAGAATTGCTGAATTGACGGAAGGAAAAGCATGGTACCAGCTATACCATCCGAGAGAAGAATGGTTGCGTGATGATATTCTCGACCGTTGTGAAGCTTCTGGTTATGATGTTTTGTGCGTTTTATCTGATGTTCCGACTTTTGGATATAGAGCAAAAGAAATCCGAAATGGTTTGGCAATGCCACCTCAGATTAACTTCCGAAACGTTTCTCAAGCTTTAGCAAGACCGGAATGGTGTTTGGAAATTCTGAAACATGGAGTTCCTAGTTTTAAAACCATGGAAAAATACATGGATAAAAATATGGGAGTGAAGCAATTAGGACAATTCATGAATTCCACTTTTTCAGGGAGATTAAATTCTGATAGAATAAAAGCAATTCGCGACAAATGGAAAGGGAAATTAGTCATTAAAGGTGTTGCTTCCGATGAAGATGCTGCAGAAGCTGTACGTTTAGGATTTGACGGAATGATCATTTCCAATCACGGCGGAAGACAGCTTGATGCCGGAGAGTCTACAATTACCATAGTCAAAGAAATCAGCGAAAAATACAAAAATCAGATCAAAATAATGATGGATAGCGGCGTGAGAACCGGTCCGGATGTTGCCCGTGCTTTAAGCTGTGGCGCCGAATTTACGTTTATGGGACGTACTTTTATGTATGCAGTGGGTGCTTTAGGCGAAAAAGGCGGTGATCATATTATTGAAATGCTTAAAATGCAGTTCAGACAGGTTTTGGAGCAGGTTTGTTGTGAGAAACCGGAAGATTTACAAAACTTTAGAGTAAAATAATCCAGAATATTTTTCAGATTTAAATATCTAAATTAAAAAATTCGCAAGGTTGTCTTTGCGAATTTTTTGTATTCAATAGGAACGGGCTTTAGCTCGTTTTCAATAAAAGAAATTCTACATTGGCTTTAGCCAAAACTTAAACTTTAAAATATTTTTAAACGCAAAGATTTAATAAAAAATGTATTATTTAAAGGATCAAAGTAAGGCTACAAAGTCGCTGATGAAGCCAGCTTAATAAGAATCAATGTATTGATTCCACTCTTTGCTCACTTAAAATATTTAAAATCATAAATAAAACTTTGCGTCAAAAAAGCTTCAACAATTTCAAAATAAAAAATTCGCAAAGACAACCTTGCGAATTTTGTTTATTATAATTTGAAAATTTATTTCTTCTTTTCAGATTTCACAGCTTGTCTGGCCAACAATTTCCAATCATTTTTCACTTTTGCCCAAACTAATAATACATCCAATGTTACATCACTCGGCCCTTTGCCAAGGTCATTGGTTTTTGCATAAAAATGATGACGAACAATCGCTGTGTTCCCGACGATATTGATATTTTGATTGGTAATATCAATGGTTTCAAAAACTGATTTTTTACTGGATAATTTGTCAACAAACTCTGCTGAGTCATCGATATGACCTCCAGAATGTCCGTAGGTTAGTTCGGGTAAAATCAAAGATTCTAACGATGATTTATCACCGCTTATCATGGCTAATCTTAGCTTTTCTGCAATCTCAGTCACAGCATCTTTATCATTCTTTTTCTGTCCTGAAACAGCAAGTACCATGAAAAAACTCATGGCAAAAATTAATTTTTTAATCATAATTAAATTAGATATTTTTTTGAAAGTATATTTTAAAAATTAATGTAATCGATTGCGCATTTTTGTAAAAAATATAAACTTTAAGTTTTAAAGAGAATCCCTCTGAATAAACTTAAAAACATTATTAACCTGTTCTTTTTTATTTTTCAGAATCATATACGCTGCAGATTCTCCCATTGCTTTAAAATCTGTAGTAATTACCGTAATTCCAAGCAATTCCTTCAAAGGAGTTTCGTTATAGGAAATAATTCCAATGTCTTCGCCTAATTTCAGATTTTTCTGTCTGATTTGTTTAACCAAATTCACCAAATCACGTTCCCGGATGGTGATAAAAATATCTTTTTCCTGTAATTCCATGTCGGGATAAATTTCGTCGAGAATTTCATAATCAAGTTTAAAATCTTTGCAAAAATTCTCAAAACCACGTACAATACGGAAAGGATAGGGGTGAATAGATTTATCTGGATAGACCAAAATGATTTTTTCGTATTTTTTAATTTTGTCTAAACCTTCCTTCAGAGCATTGTAAATATCATGTTCAAAATCCTGAAAAATAGTACCGTATTCCCCTGAAATGTTGGGTTTTGTATTATCTAACAACAGTAATTTATTTTTCGGAATTTTTTCAATCATATCAAGAACTTCCTGTGTCGAACTGGTATGTTTTGACTGTTCATCACGAAAATGAGGCATAATTACATAGTAATCAAATCCACCCAAATTTTTCTTTAATGAATTAATGAAAAGTGTTTCGTCACAATGGTAAATATACATCTCTACATTGCCTTTGGTACCGATTGCATTGACGAAATAATTATAAATCATCATCTTATAAGTACTCGGTTTGTTGATCAAAAAGAAGATATTAATGATATCATTTTTGTTGATACGAGAAATATAATATCCTTTACCTTTTACCGATTCAATGATTTGTCTTTTTCGAAGCTCTTTGTAAGCTTTTTCCACTGTATCTCTTGAGAGGAAGCAGGACTCACTAAGCTCATTGATAGAAGGAATCTTTTCTCCTATCTGAATTTCTCCACCATCAATTCCATTCAGAATAGAATCTACAATTTGTTTGTATTTGGGAACTCTGGAGTGTTCATTTATCTGTACTTCAAATGTTTCTGCCATGGCTTTTCAGATAGGAGAGATTAAAACGGTTTTAAAGAATCTAATTTATAAAAAATTAATCAATGATTACAGATAAGTTGTAAAATTTATGTTGATATACTTGTATTTTTTTTGATTATTCAAAATAAACCTAAATCCATGGATTTTTTACGATAAGAAAACTTCATTCTGAGTAAAGATTGAACATAAAAAAAGCCTGCCCCTTTCAGGACAGACTCCAACTAAGTATGAATGTAAAATTTTTAAGGCATTTTTTTGAAACCTTCGGCTTTAATTTTCCAAGTTCCATCTTTAGGAAAGCCCGGGAATTCGCCTTTTGAGCTATCCCAACCTTCAAGCATCATAGCAACGGTTGTTAAAACACCGCCATTTCCGGGAAGATATATTCGTAAACGACCATCTTGATAATTGTGACCGTTTTTCAGATAAGTATTGGTTTGAATATTCATGAAAAGCGCATCCAAAGCCTTGTTTGGAAGTCCCAATCTTGCAGCATTCATTGCCGTCATCGGAAAATCCCAACCCCAGGTGTGTTCCCAGTTCCATCTTTCCCAAACGATATCGAGTGTGTTTTTCATGATTTTTTTATCCAATTTCGGAGATTCCGGAACCATTCCCAACGCTCCAAGAACTGCCGGGTGATCGGTCATCCATTTTGGATAAGTGAAAGAATCTTTTGCAGATTCGGTCGACAAATAAACACCATCCTGAACCGGAAGCGGAGCCAATTTTGAAATGACATCATCCCATTTTTTATCTCTCGGTTGTCCTAATCTTTCCTTCCATTCTTGAGCAACTTTCAATGCCCAATCCCAATATGCCACTTCATAAGTCGGATTGTAAGTATCTTTAGCAGGAAAAACTTCCTGAGCAGGAATTACACCTTTACCCAAATTATAACGTTTTTTTTCTTTGTCGTAAGTGGCAAAATCTGCCATAAAATCTGCTGTTGCAAAAATCAGATCTTTATATTTTTCTAAGACTTTTTTGTCCTTTTTATCGCGATACAAAAGTTCGGTCATATAAATAAGATGTGGTTGTTCCCATATCAAAAAGGCCGCTACAGAAGATGGACTTTCGTTTCCGTCGTTATCAGACATTTTGATCCATCGAACACCTTTGTAGCCTTGTCTTTGGGCTAAAGCTTTTGCTTTTTCAAATGATCTGAAATAATAATCTAATTGTTTTTCCAAAATCTCAGGTCTTCCCCACAAAGCATAGTGAACGCCGTGCCACCAATGCATTTCTGTGTGTGGTTTTCCGTACCAGCTGTTGAAAGTTAAACCTGTTTCCTGTGGTGGATTGCTTCCTCCGCATTGTACTTTGGTTAAATATTCCGATAAAACAACTCTGCGTTCCAATTCGTTTGCTCTTGGGTCTGTACTTCCTTCAAAATCTACAGCAGCACCGCTTTCCCAAAAAGATTTCCATCCTGAAGTGCTTTCTTTTTCTGCATCAGCAAATAATGTTTTACTGCTTTTTGGATTTTTAGACGAAAATTCAACACTTAATTCTATTGTTTTGTTTTTAGAAGAAGGTTCGTAAACAAAATAATGTTTCCCCGCTTCGCTTAATTTTCCGTCTGTAAAATATAGTTGAGTGAAATAATCAGCAGTTTGCAATTTATGTTCAATCAATCCCTGAGTTGGATTTGATGAAATAATTTTTGTAGAATGATCTTTTTCATTGCCATAAAAAACTGCGTCATCCAAGAATTGTCCGGAAGGAGATGGGTAGTGCGCGAATACTTTTAGTCTTTTTTGAGTAATTAAATCTGATTCAATTTTAACTCCAATTTTATCTGAATTTTGGAAAGACGCTGTCCATACTTTTACTGGGCTTCCTTCCAATGAGAATTCACTCGTAATAATTCCTGTCCACAAATCAATTTTCTGATTGATGTTCTGTAAATCTGAAATTTTGGCTTTCTGACCATCTTTTTTATAGAGTTCAATTCCCACATTTCCCAACTGCAAACGATGTTGATTCACACGGTAATATTCAACAGCTTTTTTATTACGTTCCGGTTCTTTGAGCTGGACACTATACAATGCTTTTCGTCCATCATTATTGAAGTCGTAAGCTTTTAACGTCTCATCAAATTTGTAATTTTCGGTATTTGGAAAACTATTCCAACCCCATTCGGATTGAGTTCCCAAAGAAACTCCATTTTTATAAACCTCAGGAAATGACTGCATTCCGGTAACATCAACGGTGTACGCAAATTTTCCATTTCCGACGGTCAAAGAAGACAATGTATCAACTTTTGTATTGACGATATTATGACGCTGAACGACTTTTTGACGGTCAATTTTCTGGGCATTGAGAGAAGAAAATCCAATGCAAAAAAGACTTAGATATATGACTAATTTCTTCATTTTTTTAATTTATTTTATGTTTTAACCGCAAAAGAATCAAAAGATTTTAGCATTGAATAGATATTTAAAAGACGACAAAATAATGGAAATAACATTTTATATTTTGTAAACTCTTGCAACACTTTATTTTCAAACATTTCTTTTGAAGCTTTTGTGGTAAAAAGCTTTTAATTATTTTTATTTTATTTAAGTACAGTGGCACTCATCATTCCGATAACAACATCGTTGCTCACTGCCGTTAATTTTATAGTTTTTAATTCTTTGTTCGGGTCAATAGGTAAATCCAAAATCGTTGCTGCACCGCCTTCTATAGCACGATCGGTAAATCCTATAATGCCTAAATACTTCGTTAAACTTCCGCCTTTATATAATTCTCCAGTTTTTAATTTTACTCTGTACGGAATTTTATCATCCGGAATTTCAAAAGCATAATTATCATCAAGCAAATCCTGCTCGATCGGCCACCAATTGGTTGGATTTTTTAATTCTAATTCTGTAGTCGAACCATCAGCATATTGAACGGTAATTTTTCCATTAATAATCTGTGATTGCATCGGATTTGTAGAACCTGCCATCAGAAAATAGATTTTTTTTCCTTTTCCTGAAATGGGAATTTCAACCGATTTAGGGAAATTATCCCACTGACTCGTAAAGACAATGTTTTTCTCCGAATTATCAATTAAAAAAGGAACTCCAAGAAAATCAACTTTACCGTTTTTTCTTTTATTCATCAATCCGTTGTCGTCGATTTGAGCGTTGATTAATGGATAACACCAATTTCCAATTCCCTGCCACGGAAGTTGTAATGTCGGAACATTTAGCCTTGGCGAAAGATATTTTTGGTTGAAAATTTGAGTTACGCTTTCATTATATTTTGAAGCTAATGAAATGGTATTGAATTCTCCTTTGTTTTCAATTTCCCAATCTGTGATTTCTATATTTTGTTTAATTCCGTTATATTCAAGTTCAATAAAATTTGTTCCTTTACTTAAAATATTTTGAGGAATTTCAATTGATGTTAATTGATTTTTATGAGCTGAAAAAGTTTTATTTAAACCATTAATACTCAGTTTTCCATTAATCTGATTTAATGATTTTGATTGAATTTGCAACTTTTTATTTACCCATTTTGTCTCCAAAGGATAACGGATATCAACATTTACAGGCTGCCACCATTTGGTTCCATTTTGCTCTAACTGAACGAAAAAAGTTCCTTTTCTTTCTTCTTTAATTAATTCAAATTGATTGTCTTTTCTATTTTTAATCAATTCCTGTGGATCAAAAACTGCTTTAATCTTCTTTTTTGAATCTAAATGAAGTTGAAGGTTTTCAGAAATGTAGCTTACATAATCTGTCTTTTCATTTTTTAATACTTCTCCTGAATAATTAATTTCAATCTTAAATTCTTTTCCAATCGGAGTTTCAAACTGTAAAAAAGGTTGTGAAATAGAATTTGGGTTTATCACGAATTTCACATTTTTACCATTCACTTTCACCGATTGTATTTGAGTATAATTCACAGGAATCTGCATTTCCAAAACAACCGATTTTGAATAATTTGATTTGAAAAAATATTCAGCTTTTTTTGAGTTTCGGTTAAATTTAAATTCCCAATCAGGAAGTTTTAGCTCAGCAAAATTCCAACCTTTAGGAAAGCCTGGTTTAATACTGATTTTATTTTCTAATAATTTAGGATAAACCCCGAAAAGTCCTTCCGTTAAAGTTCTTGCAGCAACACCAATCGGGTCGGCAAAATCTCTGTACAATTCACCACGAAACGCATCGTAATGAGACAGTTGTTCAAAGTTTCCCGAACTGATTCCGTAATACATACTTTCTGCCAAATTGCCTTTCCAAAGTCGGTAAGCATCTTCAGTTCTACCAGCTTGCCAATACGCCAAGGCGGTTTGTAGGTTTTCTGCCAAAGCTACATTGTTGATCGACCAATCATATGGCTGCCAATTTGTAGTCGATAAAGTATAATAGTTTTTATCGACTTCTCCCTTTACTTTTATCGGAATTTTTGGAATATAATTATTGATATATTGAGTGTTTTGATAATCCTCAAACTCATTTAAAATATAAGCATCCGAAACATGATAAATTGACCAAATTCCGGGTTTGTCATGAAGAATTTGATTACCCAAAGAGTCTTTATATTCAGCAAAATATCCTTTATTTTTAATCCAAAGCTGATTTTTCATTGCGTTCAAAATCGATTCAGCTTCTTTTTCGTATGGTTGAGGATTTTCGCCAATAATTTTCGCCAATTTTGCCATTTCACGATTGGCTCTGTAATTATAGGCAGAAGTGTGAGTAACTTTTCCACCCGAATATTGTAAAGCATCACTTGCCCAAATTGCGGCATAAGCATCGTAAAGTTCACCACGTTTGAAATTTCGTTTTTCCCAATCCATGTGACGAACCATCGTTGGCCACATTTTCTTTAAAAACTCAACGTCTCCGGTGTAATTGAAATGAGAAAACATCTGATCAAAGAAAACCAAATTCATATCATAATGATGTGGTTTTGAATTATCATTTGGATTCCTCGAAATATATCCGCTTGAAAATACAGAATTTCCCATTTTTTCAGCATGTCGAGCTAAATGGAGTAAAGTATCCATCTCAACAGGTGCGAAATCTGGTTTCAAAACCTGAGAATTTGAATAACTTTCAAAATGTTCTTTTGCGCGATCGTGCCAACTTAGAGCGTCTGCTACATATGTACCACGCCATGCATTTAATCGCATTCTCCATGCTACAGCGCCGTGAAGATAGGTTGGACTTTCCCAAATTCCGTCTGCTGCAATTGCTAAAGTTGCCCCGAAATTATTTAAATCTGAATCGGGAGTTTTTAACTGAACTCGGTTTGTTAAATTTAAACGAGATTGTTCAGATTCGTTAAAAATATTCTTTAACTCTTCGTCTGAAAAATGTTTATCAGATTTTCCTTTTGCAATTTGAATGTAAACAGGATTTTTTTCTGCCGAATATGAAGCGTAAATTATCGGAGATTGTTCATTTTTATTTTGAGTAAAATCAGATAGTTTTTCTAATGTTTTTGCATCAGTGAATTGAAGAGAATTGACATTTGAAAAGCTTCCGTTAACGATTTGAGTTTCTTTTTTCTTGTTTAAATAATTTAATTGAAACTGATTTTTACTGATTTTATATTCATTAATTAGACAATATTCAGGCAACAGATAAAATCCCGATTCCGGATCTGCGCCAATATCGCCGTTTCTACTGAATGTTGTTCCGCTCGCTCCGCCATAAACAGCGTAGATTTTTGTTGAAGAATCTACATTTTCTGTTTCCATTTTTAAAACTAAACCTTCTTCTTTGGATTGTGCTAAAACGGTTAGTTTTAAAGTTCCAAATCCAAGAATAGGATCTTTAATATTGTAAAGCATTGATCCCGGACGATAACGGGTTTCAATCCTTTCCGCATTAATCAATTTTTTAATGGAATTCCCTTTTTGAATAACGAACTGAAGATTTCCGCCCATTCCCGGAAGATACAGCGCGAATTCCGGTAAATCTCCGGCTTCGACTCTTGAAGCTCGGTTGTCTCCATACAAAGCACGGTTGAAACGGTATTTTCCATTAACCAATAAAAAATCACCTTTATCTTCCTTATAATGCAGTTCTCTTTCATTGTTCTGCCAATGTTTCGATTGGGAAAATGAAAGTGAATAGACGGATAAAATGATACAACCTGCTAAAATGGATTTTCTTCGCATTTTATTTAAAATTGGTTAAAGGTTTTCCGTTAACGGTTACATTTTTCAGTGTCACATTTTTCAAGAAATCAACTTTATAGGGAATCTCAACGCCATTAATTTTAGCATTTATCATCGTGAAATCTGTTATCGGTGAAGATTCGTAAGCATCAGAAAGAACGGCATATTTTCCGCCTTTTTCCACCTGTAAATTTTCTACCCAAATGTTTCTGATGGTCGGGATAAAGTTGCCGGGTTTTTCATAATGCATGTTGAAACGGACAGCCGCTTCTTTGTACGCACCAACTTTTGTATTGTAGAAAAATACGTTTTCAATGATTCCACCGCGGCTTGAACTAGTTTTAATTCTTAAAGCTCGGTCAAGATTTTTACTGTCCATCACATTTCCTATGGCGTAAATGTTTTTAGCACCGCCTGCAATTTCGCTTCCGATCACAACACCACCGTGCCCGTCTTTCATTTCACAGTTTTCGATGATGTGATTTTCTGCGGGTTTTCCGATACCTCTTCCGTCTTCGTCTCTTCCTGATTTTATGGCAATACAATCGTCTCCTGTATCGAAGTAAGAATCTTTGATCCAGACATTTTTACAGGCTTCAGGATCAAAACCGTCATTATTAGGACCATGACTGATTATTTTTACTCTTTCAATTAAAACATTTTCACAAAGAACAGGATTCAAATTCCACATTGGAGAGTTTTTAACTAAAACATCTGCCATGTAGAAATTTTTACTTTTATAAGGCTGAACAAAATTAGGTCTCAGATAATGTCCATCTCCAAAAATTCTTTCTCTCGGATCTTTTTTTGCGGCCATATATTCGTGAAGTTTTGCACGAGCTGGATTTTGTCTTCCGGGACGGGATTCATTGTAACCATATTGTTTGGCTCCACACCAAAACCACCAATGGTCGTTGTCCGAATTTCCGTCTAATGTTCCTTTTCCGGTTATGGCGATATTTTCTTCTTCGTAAGCGTAAATTAGGGATGAATAATTCATACATTCCATTCCTTCCCATCTTGTGAATACGATAGGATAATCGTTACTGTCATGGCTAAATAAGATAGTTGATCCTTCACTTACATACAGATTTACATTACTTTTTAAATAAATAGCACCCGTCAGAAAAACTCCTTTTGGAACTACAACTCTTCCTCCGCCTTCTGAATTACATTTTTCGATTGCTTTCTTAAATGCTACTGTATTTTTTGTCTTTCCGTCACCAATGGCACCAAAATCAGTAATGAGATAGTCTTGTTTTCTGAAATTTGGCTTTACAATTTGTTTTTTTAACGCATCAATTTCTTTTAAAGGCTGCTGTGCTGAAGTCCAAGGTTTATATTGAGCCGAAAAAGAGATCGATATCAATAGTAAAAGACAGAATAAAGCATATTTTTTCATAATGATGGAGTTGTATAGTTTAAGGAAGACTATTTTAAATAATTTTCATTATTGCAATCTAAAATAATTGTGATAAAAAATTATCCTGCACTGTCGGTATTATAAATTTTTTTAATTAAAAAATAAAATTTAAACTGTAATCGATTGCGCAATTTCAAAGATAAAATAAATACTGATAACTGAAATTAATATCAAATTTTAAAAATCAATATACTTTGTTAAATAATAAGGAATTGAAATAATTAATCTGTGTTTGTGGTAACAACAATATTTATTGTCAGACAAAATTGTAAAAGCTGTTTGCTCATTCATTTTTATTGAAGCATTAAAATAACCTTATCAATATGATATTGATCTGCCCATTTTTCAAGTAACTCTAAAATAGAAAACCTTGTTATCATTTCTTATTAATTACATTATAAAGTTCAGAATAACGAATAACTAGATCTTCAAGCGAAAATCCTCGATTCAAACCGCTTGTATTAGGCAAAACCCAGACTTTCGAACCTAGAAAAGCTTCAGATTGCAATCCCCACTCAATCTGCTTTTTTCCTGAAAAGGTTTTGTAAGCAACTTTCCCTAAAAATGCAATGTATTTTGGCTGAAATTTATTCATTTTAATCTTAAAAAACTCAAGAGATTCATCAAAATCTTCTTTTGAAAGTTCGTCTGCTCTTGAAGTTGCTCTGGCCACGGCGGTCGTCAAGCCACAGTCAAAATTTAAAATCTCAGTATCATTTTCTGGCTCGATTTGATAATCTGTGAAACCCGATAAATGAAGAACTTTCCAAAAACGGTTACTTCTTCCTGAAAAATGATGCCCGTCTTCGGCAGATTTTAAACCTGGATTAATTCCAACGAAAATAACTTCAAGATTTTTACTGATAATATCTGTTAACATAGGTAAAAATGAATTTATAATATTAATGAATGTTTTTGAAAGTATTTAAACGAATTTTAAATATTCTTTGAGCCTTAAAAGCCATCAATTTTTTATGGATAGGAGGGATGATTAGAATTAAAACCGCTACAAATATCAATACAATTCCGAATATCATGAATATTGCCCGATTTGTCAATAACTGACTTTGTTGTGCCACATTTTGTGCAATTGTTGAATTTGCCAACGCAACAGCCTGATCCTGTAAAAAGCCTTTCGAAATGTATAGATTTTTATAGAAATTCAGGCGGTCAATCGTATTTTGATTTTCGGTTGTAATGTATCCTAAAAACCCTTCCTTAAAATATTGATTAAAATATAATTGAAGATTATAAAATCCCGCAAATGAATTTAAAGTTGCTGTGAAACGTGTGTATGCAGCGATAATCAAACCTGTTGTTCCTGTATGTACCGGAGCGGATGAAAGCACATAAATCATGATGGGTACAAACAAAAGTCCGGAAGCCGCCCCCTGCAAAAACACAGGCAAAAATAAATCTGTAAAAGATAAATCAGGTGTTAAGAAAAAAGACATCCACAAATTAAATCCGCCCAATAATGCAAATCCCGGAGCAAAAAAAGCAGTCACAGAAATCTTTTTTACAACAATTAAGCGAATGGAAAAAACTAGGAAAATCACTATTCCTGATAGATTAGATGCAGTGAGTAAAATAACATCCAAAGTACTCCATTTTAGAATTCCTCCTGCGTAATTGTAGATTAGGTTCATGCTGTCTTTTCCGCCATAATAGATTGCCAGAAGACAAAGTCCGATGAGAAAATTACGTGACTTAAAAACGTCTAAATTCACGACAGGTCTTTTTGCTATGAGCTGTCTGTAAATAAATAACAGGAGTCCGATGAGTCCGAAAAAAGCGCTCCAACAAATTCTGGAATCTTCAAACCAATAATATTTTGAACCGTAAAGAATTGTATAAGCTACAGAAAGTGAGGTGAATGCAAAAATGATCATTCCCGCCCAATCGATTTGATACAAAGGATATTTTTTAATTCCTGATTTTCGTTTTAATAGTAATAAAACCAAGCCGAGCATAAAAAACTGAAATAAAATCAGACAATAATAGGTAAATTTCCAATCGAATGATTCTACAACAATGCCTGACACCAATGCAATCAAAACAGTATTGCTAAGCATTGTTCCATAAAAAACAGCCGAGCCAATTGGTCTTACACGTTCGGGAGCTAATGATGAAAAGACCAATGTTAATGTACAGACAATCACATTTCCTGCAAAAATTCCCTGAACAAATCTGATCACAAAAAATAAAAAAATATCCTGACAATAAAGACAAACAATGTTGAGAATAATGGTAATCACAATATTAAACAATAAATAACTTCTTGTTTCAAAATACCTCAAAAATCGAAACTGTATTGGCAAAATGGTGATAATTCCTGCATAGGTTGCCATTACAGCAAACCAAATATCTTCCGGTTGAGTACCCAAATACGAAACCAGATAATTTTGAGTAAATACAAACATTCCCAATTGAACCAATCCTGATAACAGCAAGAAAAACAAGGTGATACGGGTTGCCCATTTCCAGCCTGCCGTCCAGTCTTTAAAATAAATGGATTTCATAATTAAGATCTTTTTTTAACGGAAACTGTGACATTCATACCCGCAACAATTCTTTCGGTATTTTTATCTGAAAATTCAATTTTCACGGGCACTCGCTGAATGATTTTTACAAAATTTCCCGTAGAATTATCAGCCGGTAAAAGCGAAAATCGAGATCCTGTAGAACCTGCAATGGCGGCAATTTTTCCTTTAAAAACTCTACCGTTTATCGCATCCAGTTTTATTTCGGCAGGTTGTCCGATGTACATTTCTGAAACTTGGGTTTCTTTAAAATTTGCCGTAATCCATTTTTCTTTTTCATTAATAATACTCACCAAAGGCTGTCCTGACTGTATTTGTTGTCCTTCCAAAATGTTTTTACGTCCCAATCTTCCGGAATACGGTGCTTTAATAATGGTATAAGACAGATTAAGTCGGGCTAATTTCAATGCCGCTTCTTTTCTTTTAATGTCAGCCTGAAGAATCGCAAAATGAGTTCTGAGTTCTGCGATTTTGGCTTCATTGGTTTTGAGACCATTTTGTGCGGCGCTGTAATCACTTTCTGAAACGTCGTAACGGGCTTTTACCTGTTCAAGCTCTGCTCCTGTTGCAGCTTCTTCATTCACTAAATTTTCATACCGTCTGATATCCTGTTGCTGTTGAACGTATTTTGCATGAGCCCCTTTTATCTGATCTCTATTGATTTGCGTACCAGATTGAGCAGAATGAATAGTCGCAGAAAGTACGGCCAACTGACTGTGAGCATCATCAAAAGAAGCTTCAGCAGACTGCAATTGAGCGAGATATTCGCTGTTATCCAATATAACTAATGTGTCGCCTTTTTTTACGAATTGATGTTCATTAAAAAGAACTTTCTCAATATATCCGCCTGCTCTTGCTGAAACCGGATTGATGTAAGATTCTACCTGTGCATCATTTGTTTCTTCATAGTTTTTGTTGAATTTTAAATAATTGAAGAAATAAACCGTACTTGCAATTATCAGAATTATAGCTGCAATTTTGATAATAATATTGCCGAGATGCCTTTTATGATCATTTTTTTTCATGTCTTTAATTTTTTCTTTTATAAATTTCCACTTGTATATAAAATGTGGTAGTAGATGGTCAGCGCATCGGTTTGGGCTTTTGCCAGATTTAATCTTGATTCCTGATAAAGATTGTCTGCGTCTAGCAAATCCGTCAGTAAAGCCAATTGATTTAGGTATTTTGTATTCACGATTCTGTAGTTCACTTTTGCCTGTTCTACGGATTTTTCATTGACTGAAATTCTGTTAAGCGCTTCCTCATATTTAATGTAATACGCTTTAATCTGTGAATTGATGACGTGAATCTGCTCTTTCTGTAATAATTCCAATTCTTTTACGCGCATTTTGGCCGCAGTTAGCTTGTTTTTATTCTGATAAATAGATGAAATATTATATTGCATTTTTAAACCTACAAAACCAATAGAATAAGCCTGATCTACCGGAGGAAAAAACAAATAATTAGGATAATTCAATCCATAAGCACTGAAAAAACTCACACTTGGCATATTATTACTTTGAACAATTTTGACTTTTGTACGTTGTAATTTTATATTTTCTGTTGATTTTTGTATGTTGAAAGAAGAGTTCTCTGTTTTTTCGATAAGAGGTAAAAGCGAATTGATTTCCGGTTTTTGAATTCCCGCAGAATCGATGGGAGATAAGTGTACAGAATCGGGTAGATCCATTAATACAATCAATTTTTGATTCGTAATGCCAATATCATTTTGATTTTGCTGTAAAGAAAGCTCAACATTAGACAAGATAACTTGCGCACGAAGAACATCACTTTTGGTTACTTTTTGATTTTTGTACAGCGAATTAATATTGTCCAGCCTTACCTGAGCTCTTTTAAGTTGATCTAAAATAAATTTCTGCAATTCATTAAGTCTCAATAATTCAAGATATTCACTTGCAGTTTGAAAAGCGACATTTCCTGAAGTGTCCAATGTATTTAATTTGGCTAATTTTAAACGTGAATTTTGTTCGTTTTGTAAAGCTTTTTGTTTTCCACCACTATAAATATTGAAGGAGACATCAACTCCCAGATTTGCAGAGTTGGGACTAGGCTTTCTTGCTCCTGAAGTCGAATGATTCAATCCGTCTGTAAATAAGGTAAGATTGGAAAAGCGTTGATAAGAACTTCCCGCGTTGATGGTTGGTAAAGCACTTTTATAAACATCTTTACGGTCTTCATACACCGCGTTTTCTTCAATATCCGCTGCCTGAACCGATTGGTTTTGATGTTTTGCCAATTGTATAGCTTCAGAAAGGGTAAGTTGGTACTTTTCCTCTGTGTTGTTTTGGGCAATCATTGTTATTGGAAACAGCAAAAAAGTACAGATCCAAAAAGCGAAAACTAATGAATATAATTTTTTGTTATCAATTTGTCTCTTCTCAAGCGACAAATTGGAGGGTACTGATTTTGTCATGATTCAAATTTTTATTTAAATTTTCATTAGACAAAATTCCTACAAAATAGGCAGTTAAAGTCGATTGTTTACCCTTGATATTCGTCGAAACGGCTTATTTTTGAAAAAACAGAATTATTTTAGTCAAGTCTTTTTCTGTACTCTACAGGAGAAACATCGGTATTCGCACGGAAAAACTTTCCAAACACGGATTGATCAGAAAAATTGAGGAGATCACTCACTTGAGAGACTGTCAATGTTTTGTTTTGAAGTAAAACTTTTGCTTCCAGAATCACTGCATCGTCAATCCATTTTCCTGCAGATCTTCCGGTGTATTTTTTAATAGCAGCAGAGAATGATTTTGGAGTCATATAAAGCTGTTTGGCGTAAAAATCAAGCTTATGTTCACTCATATAATTTTTACTGAGCAGTTGCCTGAATTTTGTAAAAAGAGGATGCTGGCCATTGAGTGACGAAATTTCTGAACCTACTTGTCTATAATAGGTATCAATTTCATAAACTAAGGCAAAAATGTAGTTTCGGACAAGTTCACTTCTATGATAATCATTTCCCAGCTGTGTCAATTGAATCAGTTCAAAAATTTTATTGATTTTATTGAAGCAGGATTCCTTTAATGGCAAGACGTGAAGTCCATTATTTCCGAAAAAATCATATTTAAAAAGAAAGAAAAGATCAGGATGACGTTCCAACAAGAAAGTATCTTTAAAGAAAATAACATCCATATTTAAAAGATCGCTGGTTTTCGTAAAATATCTGATGACTGAAGGTCCCAAAGTAATAATTGATGGTCCTTCGACCGTCCATGAAGACAAGCCTGCATTCAATTTTACTGTTCCCTCTTTGATGTACGCAATAGCATAACTTTCTGCACGATAGGGTTCTTCATGATATGGCTGATTTGAAGATCCAACAAAAAGATAATCTTTTTTGCTCTCGGGAACGGAGAAAAGTTTGCTGTGTGTTGAAAGGGAAAAGGTTTTCATCTGATTTGATATTAATTAAAGGAATTTATACTTTTAATTCATCTATTTTCTTAACAAAGATAGAAAAGTTTTATCTCTGATTTTGGGATTAACATGAGGATTTAATGCATCAATTCTGCCTCCAATAATTGGAAACAGAATTGAAAATTACAATAATAAAAATGATAAAATTTTAGTTTTCTTAATCGAAAAAATTTTGTGGAATAAAACCTGGTGATCCTGTTTTTACTACCTGATTGTAACGTTGTCTGGTCGTAATATTATTAATTTTCGCCATTGCTTCTTCTGAAAGACTTGGTATATTAAAATTTTCTTTTGCCCGTTCTTCAGTTTTAGGTGTTGTAAGCAAAGCTGTCCCACGTTGTACTGCCCACGCCAAAAGAACTTGAGCCGGAGTTTTTTGAATACTTTCAGCAATTTCTACAATCACAGGATTTTCAAGCAAACCGGGTCTTATCCCATGTCCTAATGGTGCGAATGCCAAGAATATAATTCCTTTTTCTTTACAAAATTCTAGAAGTTCTGTTTCGGGAAGATAAGGATGAGATTCTACTTGTACCACTGCAGGTTTAATTCTTGCTGATTCATAAATCTCTTTTAATTGTTCTACATTCACATCAGAAAGTCCGATGGCTCTGGTTTTCCCTTGATCTACCAAGCTTTCCATTGCTTTCCAGGTATCGTATAAACTTACGTCCTGATCATAAATTATATTCCCGTTTTCGTCTCGCGGATCTTGCTCTTCTCCTGCCTGAAATGCAAACGGAGTGTGAATTAAATATAAGTCCAGATAATCGAGCTGAAGTCTTTCAAGACTTGCATTAAAAGCTGCTTCTACACGGTCAGGTCGATGGTTCGTGTTCCATAATTTTGTGGTGATAAAGATGTCTTCTCGAGCGATGCCATTTACAGCCATTCCTAATTTCAAGGCTTCACCTACTTCACTTTCGTTTCTATAACGTTCTGCAGCGTCGAAATGTCTAAATCCTGCTTCCAGTGCATACATAACAGCATTTATTGTTGTGGCTGCGTCGGGGATTAAAGTACCAACTCCTAGAATTGGCATATTTAAGGTATTATTTTTTTTATTCATAATAAATTGCTTTTAATTGTGATGTAATAAATGTTCTGTTTTTTTTAGATTAAAAAACCTTTGCAAATTTCCAATTAAACGGCCATTATAAATTAGATGAAATGGCTCGTCTGTTCGTCGAAATAGCTTATCAATTGTTTGAAAAATTCCCAAATCATGACTTTATCAAAATATTTTCGTTTAAAAGGCTGATTAAATTCTTGGTTGATTGTTCTTAAATGAAATGAATTAAAACTTAGCTTATCATATTATTTCAATCAAAAATTAATAATCAATATTTTTATTAAAGATTATTCTTTAAGTATATTTTACTTATTTCAAAGTGTTGATTTTTAATATTTTATATTTAAATAAAACATGTTTTTAATCAATACAAAAACTTTCAAATTACTATCCTAAAATATTTTTCCATCCATTTATTTTTTTACTAATTAGCATTTTCGTAATTTTATACTCCGTAAAATAGAATTCATATAAATATCAATAAAAATGGATAAATATAATTACGGGATGATCGGTCTCGGAGTGATGGGGAGGAATCTTCTTTATAATATTGCCGACAATGGCTTTTCGATTGCAGGATTTGATCTTGATACCGAAAAAGTAAAAGAATTACAGGATGGTGCTACTTCGGAAATGAAGGTAAAAGGCACTGCTACTTTAGAAGATTTTGTATCTGCTTTAGAAACACCTAGGAAAATCATTCTGATGGTTCCTGCCGGAAAACCTGTAGATGCAGTTCTGGATAGTATTACGCCACTTTTAAGCAAGGGAGACATTGTTATTGATGCTGGTAATTCTTATTTCAAAGATACCAATAGACGTGTTGCTGACTTAGCTTCAAAAAACCTACATTTTATGGGAATGGGAGTTTCCGGAGGTGAAAAAGGTGCCAGAACAGGCCCGAGTATCATGCCTGGTGGAGATTTGGAAGCTTTCAATTTACTTCAGCCAATGTTGGAAGCAATTTCTGCAAAAGTTGACGGAGAAGCGTGTACAGCTTACATGGGAAAAGGTTCTGCTGGAAACTATGTGAAAATGGTACACAACGGAATCGAATATGCCATCATGCAGTTGATCAGCGAAGCTTACGATTTACTGAAAAGAGGAGCTAAATTAAATAACGATCAGCTTTACCAGGTTTTCAAAGAATGGAATAATGGTGAAATGAACTCATTCTTAATCGAAATCACAAGAGATATTTTCCAACAAAAAGATGAATTGACAGACGGTTATCTTGTTGACCAGATCTTAGATAAAGCCGGCGCAAAAGGAACCGGAAAATGGACTTCCGAACAAGCTATGGAAATCGGGGTTTCTATTCCAACTATTGATATTGCAGTAACTTCAAGAATTTTATCGGCGTATAAAGAAGAGAGAGTTCAGGCTTCTCAATTATATACTAAAAATGAAATTGCAACTCCGGAAAATACAGAATTATTTATCAAAGAAGTAGGAGATGCGTTGTATTTAGCTACATTGATCAGCTATGCACAAGGTCTTGCTTTATTGGTAAAAGCTTCTGAGGAATATCAATTTGAAATTCCATTAAAAGATGTTGTAAAAATCTGGAGAGGTGGTTGTATCATTCGTTCAGTTTTACTTGAAAAGTTTTATTTAGCATATACTAAAGATTCTAATTTATCTAATATTTTATTAAATCAGGATATTTCTGTTATCGTTAAAGATAAAATCAATTCATTAAGAAAAATGGCTGCTTTTGCTGCTTCAAACGGAGTTTCAAGCTTAGGAATGCAGACTGCTTTAGGATATTTTGACGCTTATACAACGGAATCGCTTCCTGTTAATTTAATTCAGGCTCAGCGTGATTATTTTGGAGCTCATACGTATCAGCGTACAGACAGAGAAGGTGTTTTTCACACTTTATGGCAAACAGCAACTCATTAAAATTCGGAAAAATGACTGAAAATAAAGCCTTGCATCCAACTACAATTATCATTTTTGGTGCTACAGGAGATTTGGCAAAAAGAAAACTTTTTCCGGCGTTTTATAATTTATATATCGATGGGAGAATGCCCAAAGGTTTTAATATTGTAGCCCTTGGAAGAGCAGATAATACCAACGAATATTTTAAAAATTACATTAAAGAAAACCTTGAGAATTTCTCAAGAAAAAAGATAACTTCAGAAGATTGGGCAGGTTTTCAGGCTCATATTACTTATTTTCAGCATCAATTGGATGAGGAAGATTCTTACAAAAATCTGCATCAGAAATTAAAAGATTTTGATACCGTTTACGGAACAAGAGGGAACAGGTTGTTTTATTTATCAATCGGTCCTAATTTTGTTTCTACGATTTCCAATCATATTAAAAATACGTCTTTAGCTTCGGATGCTAAAAAAGACCGAATCATTATCGAAAAACCTTTTGGTCATGATAAACAATCGGCAATAGAACTAAACAGCTTGTTGGCTGAGACTTTTGAAGAAGAGCAGATTTACCGTATCGATCATTATTTAGGAAAGGAAACGGTACAGAATATTCTAGCATTTAGATTTGGAAATTCTATTTTTGAACCTTTATGGGATCGTAAACACATAGAATCGGTGCAAATTACAGTTGCCGAGGAAGTTGGCGTTGAAACGAGAGGAAGTTTCTACGAGCAGACGGGAGCATTGAGAGATATGATTCAAAATCACCTGTTACAGATCCTGTGTATGGTTGCAATGGAACCGCCAGCTTCATTAGAATCGGGCGAGATCAGAGATCGTAAAGTAGATGTTCTTAAATCGATTCGTAGAATTTCAGAAGATCAGGTTGATCATTACGCAGTAAGAGGTCAATACGGAAAAGGTGTTGTGAACGGAGTTAAGGCTAAAGCTTACCGTCAGGAAGAAGGAATTGCCGAAGATTCTAATACAGAAACTTTCGCAGCCGTAAAATTTTATCTGGATAACGAAAGATGGCAAGACGTTCCGTTCTACGTTCGTACCGGAAAGAAAATGAAGGAGAAGCATTCTTATATTACGATTCAGTTTAAACCGCTTCCGCATTCAACTTTTTCAGAAAGTTCACAACATTTATCGGCTAACAGATTGATTATTAATATTCAACCGTTGATGGATATCAGACTGCAGTTTATGGCAAAAAAACCTGGACTTTCATTGGTTTTGAAGCCTGTTGAAATGATCTTTGATAATTTTGCCTGTCAGGAGGATACTCCGGAAGCTTACGAAACACTATTATTGGATGCGCTTTTAGGTGATCTTACTTTGTTTATGCGTTCAGATCAGGTAGAAGAAGCCTGGGATGTTGTAAAAACGATTCAGGAAGCTTGGCAAGATGGTAAAGCATCTTTTCCGAACTATGAAGCAGGAAGCTGGGGTCCGGAAGAAAGTGTTGCTTTGGTTGAAAGACAAGGTCACAACTGGGTTTAAGATTATATTAATTTAAAAAGAAGAAAATGAATATTACAGTATTTGATGATTTAGATAATTTGTACAAAAAGGCAGCAGATATGTTTGTTGATCTTTCAAAAAAATCTATTCAGAAAAATAACCGTTTTGTGGTTGCGTTAAGCGGAGGATCTTCTCCAAAAGCGATTTTTAATCTGTTGGCGACCCAAGAATATGCAGAAAAAATTGAATGGAATAAAGTATACTTTTTCTGGGTTGATGAAAGATGGGTTTCTTTAAATGACGAAAAAAGTAACGCAAAAATGACTTTTGAAGCACTTTTTGATAAAGTTCCTGTCAATAAAGACCAAATTTTCCCAATGTATAAAGATGGAGTAGAACCTGAAGATTATGCTAAGGAATACGAGCAGGAAATTAAAAATATTCTTGGAAACGAAGGTATTTTTGATTTTATCCTTTTAGGAATGGGGGATGACGGTCACACCGCTTCTTTATTTCCGGGTGAAGCAGTTTTAGATGAAAAAGAAAAATGGGTTTCTGCTTATTATTTAAAACCTCAGGAAATGTTCAGGATCACTTTGACCGAACCTTTGATCAATAAAGCTGAAAATATATTGGTTGTAGCTTTCGGTGAATCCAAAAAACATGCATTGAATGAAGTATTGAACGGAGAATATAATCCTAAATTATATCCGTTACAGCTTATCAATAAAAAAGAAGGTTATCAGTTTTTTACGGATGAGAAGGCGAGAGGTTAAAACCTGCTTATCATTTGAATTTAAATGAAATCAATTTCAATAAAAAACAGCGTCATTAATTTTTAATGGCGCTGTTTTTAATTTAAAAGCTTTTTATTTTAACCACAAAAGGAACAAAAGCTATTTGAATATTTCATTTTTGTTTAATAAGTAGAAAACAAAAGTTCTCAAAAGAATAAAAATCAAAGATTTTTAAAAACTTATGTGTTCTTAATTTGTAGTTTATTAATGAACTTAATATACTAAAGTGTTAATCTTTTGTTTTTTTTGTGGTTAAAATAAAAAGCTTAAAAAAGCTTCATTAAAATCAATTTGAATTAAATTTTTCAACCGCTTCTTTTGAAATCGGTGTAAAAAAATTAACTAAATTTCCATCAGGATCTCTGAATAACAAAGATTTATTTCCCCAAGGCATCGTGGTCGGTTCCTGTACAATATGAGAAGATAAGAAATCTCTTAATCGCTCGAATTCCTTGTCTACATCGTCTACTAAAAATTCTATTATGACAGAACGGTTTTGAGCGGGTTGTGCTATATTTTCTCCGCCAAAAAATTGCAAAGTTTTTGTACTTCCAATAGCGATTGTGGCTGTTGAGGTTTTTAATTCAGCAAAATCGGGAGTGTATTGGATGGCTGTAATTCCTGTTATTTGCTCATAAAATTTTACTAAACTTTCAATATTAGCGGTAATGATACGGATTGATACTAAATTCATTTTTGAAGATTTTAAATTATTCCACAAAAATAAATCAGGTTTGTGACAAGAGTCTGTCAGTAGGTTTTATTTTAATATCAAAACAGGTTGATTTACATTTTGATAAATCCCTTCCGAAATACTTGTACTTGTTAAAAAATACAGAAAACTATGCTTTCCAGGCAGCGCAATAATAAGATCTGTTTTATTTGAGGATGCAAAAGTCAGAATTCCGTTAACAATATTTTTATCGTAAGAATAATAGATTGTGCTTGGGATTTCGGTTAAATGTTGATGAATATATTCCTGAATTTCAGCCTTTTTTTCTTCTATAATTGTTTGATTTTCTTTTGTATGAATATTTAAAAACATCAATTGAACATCCTGCTTGCGAATGATATATTTATGGTTAAACAGTCTTTCCAGTTTTGTAATTCCATTGATGTCGCACGGAATAAGAATATTTTTAATTTCGCTGTAGCTGTAACCGTTGGGAACAATTAAAGTTTTTACAGGGCTTGTTCTTGCAATATTTATAATATTTTCCGAAACTACACTGTCGCTGGAAACCGCCTGATCGTCACTTCCCAAAACAATCAGTTCTATCGACGGTTGTTGTTTTACAATATCATTAATACTTCTTGTTAAAGTCCAGTTGCTTACTGCTTTTGAAACTTTAAGATCAGGAAATTTTTCAAGAATGATATTGGATAAATTTTTCAATAATAATTCCGTTTTTTCCAGAAGGCTGTTGATACTTTCTTCATTTACAAATGAATGGCCTTCCGCAATATGCAGATAATCGAATTCGGATTCGTCAGAAGTTTTCAACAGTATAATATGCTCGTATTCATATTGTTTTGCCCATTGTGTAGCAACTTTTACGGCATTTTCTGTGGTTGAGGTAAAATCAATCGGTACCAGTATTGTTCTCATATTAGATTAATTTAAAACTTAGTTATTCGAGATTTGTTGTCATTTTTTTAACTAAAAGAAGAGCATTTTTTATTTCATTTTCACTGAAATCACCTGCGGCTTTTTCGTAAAGCTCTAATGCCCATGGATACACCGTTTCTACGATTTGTTTTCCTTTATCCGTAAGATAAATTTGCTTGTTTCTTCTGTCGTTTTTATTTTCGATACGTTGAACGAATTCACGTTTTACAAGACTGTTAATCAGATAAGTTATGCTTGATTTATCCTTACTTACCTTAATGCCGATTTCCTGCTGATTGATACCGTCGTTACGGGAGAGAAGTCCCATTATTTCTATAAGTTCGAAAGACAGATCAGGATCATATTCATTAATTTTTGCCTGAATTTTCTGTCGCAGACGGTTTTTCATTTCGCCCATTGCAAGACCTAGTTCTAAGGCTAATTCTGATATTGTATTATGTTTTGCAGGCATATTTTATCAATAATAAAATTAATTGATTAAAGAAAACATACACTTTGTCATTCCGGAGGAATCTACATTATGCTTTATATTTACGATATGGAGATTCCTCCGGAATGACAAACTTTCTGAAATAAATTCAACAAAATTTATTCGTTTTCATTCTCTTACTCTAACAAATATACCTAAAATTAGTTTCAATTAAAACTAATTTTTCATAAAATATTTTCTGATATTTATCATTTAACATTCTTTTATTCAATTAATTCATATTTTTTTATTGATGAAGTTTCTCTAATTGTTTTACGGGTATTTTATAAAATTAATATTCTTTGCATAGTGTTTAACAATAATTCTTCTGCTTTTGAATTAAATTATTGATAATCACAAATATTAAGATGTTTTAAAAGTGGCTGTAGTAAACGGATTATGAAATATTTATTAAAGAAAATTAATCTAATTTCATTAATTATTTTATTACTTTTGCAATCATAAAATTTATAATTAAAGAAAAATTTATTATAATTTTAAATATTATATGAAAAATTTAAACTTCTTAAATGATTCAAGAGTTTTTAATCTTAAGCTCTTTTTGCTTTTCCTCTCATGTAATCTTTTCCTCTTTTCATTAGAAATATAGACCTTAAAAAATAGTCACCGGAAACTCCCCCTGAAAGTGATATTTTTTAATGAATTCTTATGTTCAGTTCATTCCTATGGGAAAAAGCTTGTTTTATTTTAAATTTTTTTCTTCATCATAAATTTTTTTCACCCTTATAAAACATTTTAATAAACCATGAAAACCTTTTTACGAAGTTCTATGTTTTCAGCTAATGCACTACGTTTTGTATTACCTGGAATTTTATCTTTAGCCTTTTCGCAAAATTACCAAGCACAGACGAGGGTTATTGTAAACCCCAGTCTTGAATTTGGTGTGGCCAATTTATCTGTTGTACAAAATGATGCTAACTTTGGTTTTGGTGCCTCTTTTGATGCCGGATCAACGGTTACTTCCCCATGGTATACTTCACACCCAACTCAGGATGGAGCCTGTACGGCCGGGTTCTCAGGAGCTTGTCATCCTATTGAAGTTTGGGGTTCTGGTTTCGGTGGAGTGCCTGCTGCTAATGGATCAAATTTTGTCGAATTGAATGCCTATGTAAGTTCAATGATCTATCAAAATATGTATTTGGCCAATGGAGATAACATTAGTTTCAGTTTTAAGCACAGAGCCAGAGTAAATACGGCAGAACAGGCAGCAATGGTTATTGAAGATCAAAACCAGGTAAATATTGCTACAGTAAGACAGACAGTTGTGCCTTCTGCAACTAATGCTTGGTCGAATAATACCGGAATTTATAATTTTACAGGTGCTTCAGGTGTCTACAGAGTAGGATTTCGAGCGCTTGTAAATGGAGGTGGCCCTGGTTCAGGAAATTTACTGGATGATATTAAGATTACATTAAATCCACTAATTGATTTAAAATTTTCTAATGCTTTATCATCTTGTGAAGGTTCTAGTAACGGTAATTTATTTATGAGAATTAATGGTGCTGTAACCTCTGCAACTACGGTGGCTTTTCAGATGATCGATCCTGTAAATGGTACAGCGGTAGCGTCAGATAATGATATTACGGTTACGGGTGTTGCTAATTCAAATGGTACGCCTGTGGTGACTCATACGGCAGGAAGCAGTATTTATTTGGTGACCATACCCAACGGAAACTATGACGGTGGATCTACTCCCGGGTACTCAAGTCCAACGAATGACGAAGACGGAATCACGATTAATATTGCATCTGTAAATGACGCTGTTTACGAACCCGATGAAACCTTTAAGTTTGAAATCAAACAACAGGGGATGAATGGATCAACAACTAACTTTTTGTCAACTGCTTCCCCAATATTTGGTGATACTTATTATCCCAGAACAAATGATTATTTTATACGTAGATGCGTTTGTTATAATGACGCGAATACCGCAACAGCAGGAGCAGACAGCAAAGTAGGTTTTTCACTTTTGCAAAAAGCTTCTCCTAACAATGGCAGCTGGCCGTCAAGCAGAAAATCGGCTCACATGGTTTTAGAATCTAATAATAAAGGATTTGTAATTTCCAGGCTAACGACAGCTCAGGTAACTGCTTTGGTTTCTCCACAAGAAGGAATGATGGTGTATGATACTACTGTAAAATGTTTAAAACTATATGATGGAACGGCATGGAGCTGTTTTAATACTCCAACTTGTCCATAATTAATTTGAATTAAGAAAAATCAGATTAATTATTATTAAAAAATTTCCACATAAAAATTCAATTAAAAATGAAAGCGATATTATCAACAATATTTATAGGAATAACTCTATTTTCGAACGCTCAAATCATTATAGGAGACGCTGTTGGAACATCAACAATAAAAACTTCTGTGTTATTAGATTTTGCTCCGAACCAAAATAAAGGACTTATTTTACCTTATGTAAGAACATTGCCATCTTCTCCAACAGAAGGAACATTGGTTCTTGATGCAACCGATGGCACGAAAGCCCGTGTAAAATATTACAACGGATCGTGGGTAGATTTAAGCGGTCAGGACGCTGCAATCACAAGCACTATGGCAACTCAGGTTACTGTAGCGCAATTGGCTGAAACGTCTAGTGAAAAAATAATCATTGGAGCGCCATCTAGTACTGCAAATGGAGTAGTGGTCTTAGAATCTACAACCAAAGCAATGATTTTACCCATTGTACAGGATGTGCAAAATATCCCAAGCCCTTCTCCTGGAATGATGGTTTATGTCAACAAAGCCGGAGCGAAACGTTTGGCTGTTTTTAATGGCAGTAAATGGTCTTTTTGGAAACCTTAATTTTTTTAAAAAATAGTAAACCTGCTTTTATAAGGCAGGTTTTTTTATTTTGTAAGGAAACTGTTAATAAAATCAATTAAACGGTCATCGAAAAAACAAAATTTAATTCCCTAAATTTACATCCCGCTTACTTAATGGTGGAATTAAAATATTCAAAGAAGTGAAAATTGATAATAAAAGAAAATACCTAAGTTTTCTAAAATTCAAAAGAGATTTTCAAAAATATGGACTTGAAAAAGTAAGAAGTTATGAACTGATTCTTCATTGGTTAAATAACAGGTTAAGTCGTAGTCAGTTCCTTGTTCTTTCGGGTATTATTGTAGGGTGTAGTGCCGGGCTGGCGGGGGTTATACTGAAAACACTTGTTCATCATATTCATAATTTTATTACGACTAAAGTTCATTTTGAATATCAGATATTATTCTACGTTGTTTTTCCTTTTTTAGGAATTGTTCTTACAACAAGCATTGTTCTTACGCTGTTTAAAGGTCAGGACAGAAAAGGAATTGGCGCTATTTTATACGAAATTGCTCAGAATTCAAGTATAGTTTCTTCTGTTAAAATGTATTCTCAAATCGTTCAAAGCGCGATTACAGTTGGACTTGGAGGTTCTGCCGGTCTGGAAAGTCCAATTGCGGTTACTGGGGCTGCAATCGGATCAAATTTTGCTCAAACCTACCGTTTAAGTTATAAAGAACGTACGTTATTGTTGGCTGCGGGAGCAACAGCAGGTATTGCATCGGCTTTCAATGCGCCGATTGCAGGAATCATGTTTGCATTTGAAATTTTACTGACGGGAGTTGTCTTCACAGATTTTATTCCTTTGGTTGTTGCAGCAGTTTGCGGAAGTCTTTTATCGAGAATTTTACTTCAGGAAGATATTCTTTTCAGATTTTATACCAGAGAGCCTTTTAATTATAAAAACGTTCCCTATTACCTTATTTTAGGGATTGCGACGGGATTGTACGCGCGATATTTTGTGATTGTATCTCAAAAAGTTGAACATTTTATAAAGGGTCTAAACATGTCTCGTTTGCGAAAAGCAATGTTTGGCGGGGCTGTTTTATCGTTGCTTTGTGTGCTTTTTCCACCTTTATTTGGGGAAGGTTACGATACGGTAAAGGCTTTTACGAATGGAAATACCCATTCAATTATTGAAAACAGTTTTTTCAGATATTTTGAAATTAAGGAGTGGACAGTCATTATATTTTTAGTGTTGGTATGTCTGTTAAAGGCTTTTGCGACGTCTTTTACTATTTTCAGTGGTGGTAATGGCGGTAATTTTGCGCCTTCACTTTTTGCAGGTGGAACTGTTGGATATTTATTTGCTTTGATTTGCCAACATCTTGGATTTTCGGATGTTCCGGTAACCAATCTCGTTCTTGTAGGAATGGCGGGCGCGATGAGTGGCGTATTATATGCACCACTTACGGCAATATTTCTAATCGCTGAATCGAGTTTTGGATATGATCTTTTTATACCTTTAATGATCGTTTCTATCATGTCGTACCTCATCGCCAAATGGTTTTCTCCGATTTCTCCTGAATTAAAATCATTGGCAGATCAAGGGAAAATTTTCACGAATAAACATGATAAGAATTTATTATTTTCATTAAAAACAGAAGATTTTATCGACAGGTTTTCAGAAACAGTGAATGAAAATGCTTCAATAGCAGATTTATTTGAGCTCGTAAAAGACGGAACCAAAAATATTTTCGGAGTGGTTGATGATGCTAAAACATTGCGCGGAATTCTTACAATAGATGATGTACGACCGTTTTTATTTTCAGATACAGATACTTCGGCAAGTATTATTAAAATTATGAAAGCTCCACCGGCAATTATTCATCAGGAAGATAAACCTTTAGAAATCCTTCAGATATTCGATGACACCGGCGTTTGGAATCTTCCCGTTGTGGATCAAAACAATAAATTTGTGGGATTCATTTCAAAATCATCTATATTGATGAGTTATAGACAGCTACTGAAAGACTATTCTGATTAATAAAATTAATTTTTAACGGAAAAATTATAGAACATTTTTTGAAAAGAAATTGTGGAGTTATCTTTTGTTTAAAAAAAACAGGGGCTTGGGATCGCCCCTGTACACAAAAAACATAAACATAAAGTGTGAGTATTTCCGTAACTCTATGATCATATGAAAACTACAAATCGATATTTGTAGGCACTTTTAAAATAAAAGCAGGGGAGAGAATAAAGAACTAGAACAACCCTTGCTTTGTAATAAATAAATTAATTACTATTTACATTTCAAATATATCCTCTTTAGTTTGAAAAAGGATTACTGCATATCTACTTCAATTTTTAATGTTTTGACAACTATAGAGTTAACGAAGTGTGCTAGTAATAATGTAGTATCTTTTTCGGGATAAATGCTTTTGAGCTCATGATTAATGTGATGATCATTATTAAAACAGAGAAGTCAGTAATGATATAAAAAGGTAAAAATTATCTTTTAAAACTTTACTGATTTCTAATCAGAGAAAATCCTGAGCTTGTTGATTTTAGATGATGGTGAATGGAATTAATAATTAAATCAAAATTAATTTAATAAAAACATTATAATAATTTAAAATTAATGCATAATTAATAATGAAATATTTCTTAAATTAGTCACTAAGAAATGATAAATTATGGGATAAGTTGATTGAATGAAGTTTAAAATATCATTTTATGGTAGTTATTATAAAGCCGTTCACAATTAAATACTAATAACATAATGGAAACTACACTACTTCTTGAAAGAATGAATGAAATAATTTCTCATGAAGGTCCTGCAATTGAAGAATTTGATGAACTTACAGTAATGATCAATGAGCTGGCTTGTCAGATTAATGAAAACAAATTGGCACCCGATGAAATACAAAACCTTATAAATAAATGTGAATCTCTGAAAGATCAAAAATCAATAATGGGTCATATTTTAACAAAACCTCATGGGTATGCCGGTGATTTTCACATTATCGACAGGATATACACTAAAGAAGTTTCTTCTAAATTTCCAAAATGGGATAAGTATTCCATTTCAATCCCCTCGGCAAAGGCCGTTAGAAATAGGAAAAGCTATTTTAAGAGAAAGGTATCGCAGAGTTTAAAACAAGGAGGAAATCTTTTGAATTTAGCAAGCGGGCCAGCACGCGATCTTTATGAATTATATAATGAAAACCCACAGCTAGAGATAGCAACTACTTGCGTTGAAATGGACGAAAAAGCCATTATGTATGCAAAAATATTAAACAAACCTCATTTAGATAAAATCGCATTTATCAAAAAAAATATTTTTCGTTTTAATACAGAGAATAAATTTGACATTATTTGGTCTGCCGGGCTTTTTGATTACTTTGATGATAAAGCATTCGTTATGTTAATAAAAAGACTCAAAGAATGGGTAAAAGATGATGGTGAAATAATTATAGGTAATTTCAACGAAAACTATAATCCAAACAGAGCATACATGGAGTTTTTTGGTGATTGGTATTTAAATCATCGCTCCGAAGAACAATTGTATGATCTTGCAAAACAAGCTGGGTATGATGAAGCCAAAATCAGCATCGGACGAGAGCCGGAAAATGTAAATCTATTCCTCCATTTAAGAAAATAATGAAAAAAGCAGAGATCAATTCTCTGCTTTTTCTTTTTTCAAAGTTTTACTCATGATAAGAATAATTCCAAAAAGTAAAGCTGCAATAATCAGGTATCGCCAACCCAGATCTTTTTGTTCGCTAACGTTTCCACTTACAGAAATAATAAAGCTGGTAAGGGAAGTAATGATATAGACCAATCCGCCCATTAATCCGCCCGCTGTTCCTGCATTTTTAGGGAAATACAACATGCTTGTCGTGAAAAATGAGGTAAATAAAATTCCTGAACAGATATGAATAAAAAATGCAAAAGGAATCGTAATGTAAAGACTCTGTGCAAAGTAACTTACTGCAATTAAACTGGCAATTAAAACCAATTGTATAATAACAGGCTGTAAAATACGGGAATTAAAACCTAACGAAATTCTCTTTTTTCCAATAAATCCGCCGATCATCCATGAGAATCCTAAAATTAGAGTACAATATCCAATCACAACCGGGGTGAAATGAAAAGTATTTTCAATAATAAAAGGACCTGTAATATTAAACAACATCACAATCGAATAACTTAATCCTAAAATGAAGATTCCCAACATAAAAATGCGGTTCTTCAACATCATCTGATACAATTTGATATTTTCTGAAAAACTAACTTTCTTCTTTTCTGGAAGACTTTCACCACTAAAGAATAATTCAAAAAGAAATATTGCTCCTGCGTAGAAGGCCAGGAAATAAAAATTCGCATGCCAGTTAAACAATTTCTCAAGATAGCCACCAAGAAAAGGCGCTAAAATAGGTCCACAAGACCAAACGATCGTGAAATAACTTAAATAATGTTTCACTTTTTCCGCATCATAAATATCTACGAAAATAGCACGGGTCGCTACTACCAGAACAGAAACGGCAGCACCCTGAAGGATTCGGAGAAGGCAAATCAATAAAATACTATTCGTCATCGTGATCAAAATACTACTGATGATCAAAAAGAATAGTGCCACTAACTTAGGTCTGTAACGTCCGATATTATCCAGAATATTTCCTACAAATAACTGACAAATCCCATAACTCAGTAAATACGATGTTAATGTAATTTGGATATCTTTTTCCGAAACCTGCATTCCTTTGGCCATCGATGGAAATGAGGGTAAATAAATATCCGTCACAAACCCCGAAAGCGGAATCGATATAAAGGCCATTATCGTAACTAATCTGATGCGTTTTTCAGATGCTTCTTTCAACAACATGTTTATTCATTTTTTAACGATACAAAAATAGAGAAAGTATCATTAATATGAATTTTAAAAGACAAAGTAAAAATTACAAAATTCAAAGAATTATACGGTGCTCTTAAATTTAAGCGGAGAAGTGTTCGCATGCTTTTTAAAGAAGTTGTTGAAATGAGATGGTTCATCAAATCCTAACGTGTAGCCAATTTCTGAAATATCCCAGTTGGTGTATTTCAACAGATTTTTAGATTCCTCAAACATTCTTTCCTTGATGATTTGAGTGGTGGTAAGATTAGCGACCGATTTTACAGAAGAATTTAAATGATTCACATGCACATTAAGATGTTCTGCAAAGTCCGAAGCAGTTTTTAAAGTTAACGGATAAGCCGGAGAATCCAACGGAAACTGTTTGTTGAGGAGTTCGTCAAACAGTCGATATAATCTAATATTAGCCGGAAGTTCATTAGGATCAATATCTTCTACACGGTTTTCTAAAGCGAGATGTAGAACGGATGCCAAATGGTTTTTAATACTGTTGCATTGAAATGGGTAAGAAGAGTTATTTAGTCTATACATCTGCTCAAAATAGACGGTTACAAGCTGAGTTTGCTCTTCTGTCAGAAAAACAATCGGCATACTCCATTCTTTAAATAATGATGTTTTCTTGAATAATTTAAACTCTGAATTTCCATTAAAGAACTCCTGATTAAACAAACAAAAATAGCCTTCCTGAAGGTCTCCGTCACATTCCCACGAATAAGGAATATTGGGAGACGGGAAAAATAGAGCAGGACGATCAATATACAATTGTTGCTGCCCGTATTGAAAAGTTCCTTTACCAATAATAAAACTGATCTTGTAATAATCACGACGATTGTACGGACTTTTAAAACTACAATACTTTCGCATAGAAATATTGAAATGCGATTTTCCTGTTTCAAAATCATCAGTATCAAACATTTTATTTTTGTTTTCTCTGATCCGTTTGTAGTAATCTGCTATAGTTTCTAATTGATCGCTCATGATGCAAAATTATAAAAATCAAATATACTAAATGTAATTTTATTTTTAAATTATTTTCAATGAAATCAATTTTTAATTTAATGATATATAAAAGCTAGCTGAATTTTTTAACCACAAAAGGCACAAAAGTTTTTATTTAATCACTTTAGAGCACTTAAGTTTTAAAAGCTAAATAGGTAGAAAATAATAGAGCTCACATAAAAAGAAAATCAAAGATTTTCCAAAAACTTAAGTGTACTTGTTAATCGTATTGCTTTTAACTTAAAATAACTTAAGTGTTTAAGCTCTTGTCTCTTTTGTGGTTGAATTTTCACTCCAAGATTTCCAGAAGATCACTTTTACTAAAACCCTGTAATTTTGATTCACTGGTTTTTATTAATCCCTGAGCAAGTTTACTTTTTTTCTTTTGAAGATTTAAGATTTTTTCTTCAACGGTATTAGAGCAGATCAGTCGAACGGCAATCACATTTTTGGTTTGCCCGATTCTGTAACTTCTGTCGATAGCCTGATTTTCCGAAGCGGGATTCCACCAAGGATCTACGAGATAAACGTAATCTGCTTTGGTAAGGTTAAGACCTACACCGCCAGCTTTTAAGCTAATTAAAAATACACGAATATTTTCATCGGTCTGAAAATTATTGACTTTAGTTCCACGATCTTTAGTTTGACCTGTCAGATATTCGAAAGGAATATTTTTCTTTTCTAATTCAGCTTTAATAAGATCCAGCATACCAACAAACTGAGAAAACACAAGAATTTTATGTTCCTTCGATTTATTTTCAATCTGCTCGGTCAAGATCTCTATTTTAACGGAATTATCTCCTGAATGACCTTCTTTCAACAAAGCAGGTGAATTACAAATTTGTCGAAGTTTCGTTAATCCTGTCAAAACATGCATGCTGTTTTTGAGGGTTTCATCATCGGTAGATGCAGAAATAAATTCACGAAGCTCACGTTCATAAGTGTCGTAAATTTTGCGTTGTTCTGCATTCATTTCGCAATAAATGACCATCTCTGTTTTTTCAGGAAGCTCTTTGGCGACTTGCTTTTTGGTTCTTCGGAGGATAAAAGGATTTATTTTCTGCTGAAGCTCTGTTCCTCGTTTGGTATATTCAAATTTATCGATCGGGATCGCGTACGTATCTTTAAAATATTGCTTACTTCCCAATAATCCCGGACAGGCAAAGGAAAGTTGTCCGTACAGATCAAAAGTATTGTTTTCAATAGGTGTTCCGGTTAATACAATCTTATTTCTTGATTGTAAAAGACGGGAAGCTTTGTATTTTTCTGAATTTGGGTTTTTAATCGCTTGAGATTCATCAAGAAAAATATAATTAAAATGAAAGGTTTTCAGAAAACGAATGTCTGAAAGAAGCATTCCATAACTTATCAAAACCACTTCATATTGATGCATCAATTCGGTTGTTTTCTTCCGGTCGGCTCCATAATGAAGCAATACTTTGATGGAGGGTGCAAATTTTTCAATCTCTTCCTGCCAATTGAACAGCAAAGAAGTGGGAACAACAATCAGATTGGTCGTCGGTCCATATTTTTCCCTTTGATGCAAGATAAAAGCGATGATCTGTATGGTTTTACCCAATCCCATATCGTCAGCAAGGCAACCTCCAAAATTAAAGGTATCAAGAAAACCTAGCCAATTTAATCCGTCTCGTTGATAATCTCTCAATTCTGCTTTTAATTCAGCAGGAACGGCAATTTCAGGAATGTTTTTGGTTGTTGAAAAGCGTTTTGAATAGGTCGTAATTTCTGCATGTACCTCATCACTAAGAATTTCTTTTTCAAAGAGATTTGATATTTCTGTAAAATTAATTTTCGGAATTTTCAATAATTCTTCATCAATATCTCCCACCTGAAAATATCGGGTGATTTTATTGATCCATTCATCAGGTAAAATACCTTGAGTACCATCATCAAGCTGAATAAACTTTGATTTGTTACGAATTGCTCTGTGAACCTGTTTTAATGAAGCCTCTTTTTTACCAAATTTTACAGCTAATTTAGCATTAAACCAATCGACACCGCTGGTGATCTGGATGTCTACTTTAGCTTTATTTGGGTTTAATTTATTGTTCTTTAATTCATTGAATCCAAGAATGGTTATCTTTTCATTTTTCCATGCTTCAAAGGCTTCCAGAAACCAATTTTCATCCAGAAATTTATCTTTATGGAGGTAGAAATACTCGGTTCCGTCCATTTGCTCTTCAAATTCAGGATGTTGTTTCATAATGATTGAAGTCAAACGATCTTCTGCATTATGATTTCGTTCGATGGTGAACTGATTTCCATTTTGATCAGTATCAAATAATTGTTTTCTTGAATAAACGACAACCTCAACCGAACCATATTTCATAACAGGTGTAATGGATACAAAATTGCCTTTCTGTTGCAAATAGATAATTCGTTCAGTCTTAAAATCTTTCTCCGCCAATTCCACCGGAGTTGCCTGACGAATATAGCTGTAATTGATATGGATATACTGTTCTAGTGAAGATAAAACAGTCTGTAAAAATTCCTCATATTTTGATGCATGAATGATTAATATTTCGTTGTTTGATTTGAAAAACTTAATCACACGAAGCATATCAGGATTATCAACCATACTAAGTGTATTTTGAAAATAAACAAAATAATCATTTCGGATAACCACATTTTTAAAGGGAAGTGAAATATCATTGAATAACAGTTCACCCGTAATTTCGTAAAAAGGATCTTTCTTGAAAACGGTAAGCTGTATTTCTGATTTTAATATGTTTAAATGAACCGGAATTAAGGATTTAGAAGAAATAGTTTCAGCTACATTGTGATCGTGATAATAAACATCCAAGTCCAAAGGATTCTGAACGATCAGTTTTAAAGCCTGTAATTCTGCAGGGCTTTTCTCTTCGCTGTACTTATTTTGAAAGGTAAGAATTGCTGTGTGAAATTTGATCTCTGCGGGCTGTTCTGCTTTCCAGATCAGTTGTATGGGATCAATGGTTGTAATTGGATTTTTGACTTTTCCTGATTGAGTAATATCAGCTTCCATCAATGAAAAATTTAATTGATTGTAAAAGCGATGTTTCCCAATAACCAATATTTGTCTTTTGTCAGTATTCTGAACTGCTAATTCATCTAATATTGAAACACGCTGGGGAAGAAGATCTAATTTAAAAACCTGTTCGTCTATTTGAATGAGCTCTTTTATTTTGGGTTGAATATCCAATTTTCCATCGGTATATTCAATGTTAAAATAAGCATCCAGATTTGTTTCATTTTCCAATCCAAAACCTTTGGCGACTACCATTAATGATCTTTGTCTTAAGTTGTGATCAAAAAAGATTCGGAAGTTTTTCTGCTCCAGAATAGAATGAATAATTTCGGCTTGATGCTCGCAGAGTTTATTAGTTTCATTATCACATGAACAGGCAGTAATCAACGAAGTTCCAACCTGACTGACGGAAACGTTGGGGAAATCAATCACAGAAGTTGATCTTGTAAATACTCCGGCATTAGATTCCAAAGCAATAGGGTAGATGTCTCGGAAATCTTTATTTTCTATAAAATTTGCCGTTTGGGTATGCTTCAAAAGTTCATATATAGAAAGTGTACTGATGTTCGTATTCGGTAAAATATATTCCTTTGGCAACTCCATGGGCACTTACAGACAAATAATTTAGTTATTTAGCGAATTTACATAAAACCGATAAAAGGTCTTCCCGAAAATCTGATTTTTATTTTAAATAAATCTGAGCCTTACCCTACATTAGCTTTTGATAGAGGGAAAATGGGTGCGAATTGGCTTAAATTTTTTTGTTTTCATTCCAAATTTTAATAATTCTCGATTTTTATTAAGTTTTTTTGACCTTAACTATTGCGAAATCCACCATAAAACCTATATTTGCACCCTAAATTTTAAAATAATGAAAGAACTAATTGAAAAAATCAACGCGGAATTTGAAGCATTCACTGCTGAAGCAAACCAACAAGCAGAAAAAGGAAACAAGGCTGCTGGAACTAGAGCTCGTAAATCAGCTTTAGAACTAAGCAAATTGTTCAAAGATTTCAGAAAAGTTTCTGTTGAGGAATCAAAAAAATAATCGATCCCAAAATCGATATAAACCGGCTTCATTGAAGTCGGTTTTTTTTTGTTTATAAATATGTTCAAACTTTTTATTTTAACCACAAAATATACAAAAGCTAGTGTTTTATTTGAAAACAAAAGTTCTTAAAAGAATAAAAATTACAGATTTTTAACAACTTATGTGCTCTTAATTTGTAGTTTATTATTAAACTTAAAATAACTCATGTGTTAATCTTTTGCATCTTTTGTGGTTAGAATAAAACTTTATGTAGTCAAAACCTTAATCTTCTTAACAACTTAATGAATCTTAATGGTTAAAAACTAAAGTTTAAATATCAATCATAAGATAAAAATCATTCTGTTTTTCTTCTTTATCCTCCTCAGTTTTCCCCGAATTCCTTTATCTTTATCCCAATCAATGAAATTATGAAGATAAATCGCTTTTTTGTGACGCCTGCGGTAGTATTGGCGGTGCAATTTTCATGGGCTCAGGCGCAAACCGGCTCGCAGGAAAAACTGAATCCTATTGTTGAAAATTTCGTGAATGAAGTAAATAACCATTCTCAGCTTGAAGATATGGCATATGAACTTCTTGATGGGATAGGACCTCGTTTGGTTGGAACTCCTGAAATGCTTTCTGCCAATGAATGGACGGCCGAAAAACTTCGTTCTTGGGGAGTTGATGCCAATCTACAGCAATTCGGAACATGGAAAGGCTGGCAAAGAGGAATTACGCATGTAGACATGACGTATCCTCGCATAAAATCATTATCTGCAACACAATTAGCATGGAGTCCATCAACTAAAAAAGCAATTGAAGCTGAAGTTGTTGTTCTTCCTAAAGTTTCTTCTAAAGCTGAATTCGATAAATGGTTGCCTTCTGCAAAAGGAAAGATCGTTTTGATGGCGCAGTATCAAAAAATCGGACGTTCTGATGAACAAATTAAAGAGTTTGCAACGCCAGAATTATATGAAAAATTAAAAGCCGAAAAAGAACAGGCTTCAAAAGATTTCCGTGATTACGTAAAGAATATCGGGTATGATAACAATACGCTTCCAGAAGCTTTGGAAAAAGCAGGTGCTGTCGGAATTGCCATTTCCAACTGGACAGGAATTATGGGTGCCAACAGAATTTTTGGAGCAAAGACAAGCAAAATTCCAATGATCGATATTGATGTTGAAGATTATGGAATGCTTTTCAGAATGGCTGAAAAAGGCAGTAAACCAAAAATTAAAATTGAAGCTCAGTCAAAAGTTCTTCCTGATGCTAAAACTTTTAACACCGTCGGAATTATCAAAGGAAAAGAAAAACCAAATGAATATGTCATTCTTTCTGCCCATCTTGATTCTTGGGATGGCGCTCAGGGTGCAACAGATAACGGAACGGGCGTTTTAACGATGCTTGAAACGATGAGAATCCTTAAAAAATATTATCCAAATAATAAAAGAACAATCGTTGTCGGACTTTGGGGAAGTGAGGAACAAGGTTTGAATGGTTCCAGAGGTTTTGTGGCTGATAATCCTGAAATTATAAAAGGAATACAGGCTGTATTTAACCAAGATAACGGAACAGGTCGCGTTGTGAATATCAGCGGACAAGGATTTGTAAATTCCTACGATTACATCGGGAAATGGCTAAATGGAGTTCCGAAAAAAGTAAAAGATCAAATCAAAACAGATTTCCCAGGAATGCCTGGTGGAGGAGGATCTGATCACGCTTCTTTTGTCGCCGCAGGAGTTCCCGGATTTTCTTTAAGTTCCCTGAATTGGGGATATTTCGGATATACTTGGCACACGACTAAAGATACGTATGACAAGATTGTTTTTGATGAGGTGAAGAATAACGTAATTTTGACGGCATCATTGGCTTACATGGCATCCGAGGATCCGGAATTTACCAACAGAGAGAAAAGAGAAATGCCTTTGGATGATAAAGGGCAGGTTACAAAATGGCCGGAAGCGAAGCAACCGAAGAGAGATTCTAAGGATTTTAAATAAAAAGGAAGTAGCTTAATTTTAAGCTACTTTTTTTTCTTCTAACAGTTTTTTGATTTTCAACAACTGGGTTTCTTTGACAATATATGTTTTGCAAAGTTTTTATTGTTCATGTGCATACTTAAATCCGTTCTAAAATGTGTTTGAGTTCCAAATGCGACATCTTTGGTGGTATATTATGAAAAGGAGGGATAGAAGTTGGATAAGCACAAAAAATTCCTCTTTAATGATGTAGAAAAATTGGGGAAATTTCCAAAATCGTCAATAACGATCATTCTAAAAATCTTTTTTCCAAAAGTTGTTCCCCAAACTGTTTCGGTAATACTTCCAAGAATAATAACTGGTGGGATTGAAAACAAGAAAGATAGAATTGGAGCCAGTTTAAAAATGAAAAGAAAAATAAGAAAGAAAGGTATCAAATCAATTATTTTAGCCCATTCTCTTCGTTTTTCACTATCTGAAAAATCAGCTTTGAAAGGTAAATCATATTCAAATTCATTATAAATACGGTTACCTTCCAAATCAAAATTTCGTGTCGCTCGGCGGACTGTTTTTCTTTCTTTTAATTCTGAAATTTTCATGAATTTTTAATTAAAGAATCATACTCAACTGAATCCTTTTTCTCGCCTCATCCACTTCAGTCACTCGCACCTGAACATGTTGGTGTAGTTTTACGATCTCATTTACGTCAGAAACAAAACCTTCTTTTAACTGAGAAATATGAACCAATCCGCTTTCTTTGATTCCAAGGTCTACAAAACATCCGAAAGCTGTAATATTATTGACAATTCCCGGAAGAATCATTCCTACTTTTAGATCTGTCATCTTTTTTACGCTAGGATCGAATTCAAAAACTTTTGCTGCTTTTCGAGGATCTAAACCTGGTTTTACAAGCTCTTTTAAAATATCTTTTATTCCTAAAATTCCGATGTCGTCGGTTGTGTACTTTTCAGGTTGAATTAATTCTATTTTCTCTTTATTGGCGATCAATTCATCGGTTTTAATACCAAGATCTTTTGCCATTTTTTCAACAATTTTATAAGCTTCAGGATGCACTGCAGAATTGTCCAACGGATTTTTCCCATGAGTAATTCTAATAAACGCCGCTGCCTGTTGATAGGCTTTTTCACCCAAACGAGGAACTTTTTTCAATTGTTTTCTGTCTTCAAAAGCTCCGTTTTCAGCTCGGTAATTCACGATATTTTCAGCCATTTTCTCTCCAATTCCGGAAACATAACTTAATAACGACTTACTTGCTGTATTTAAATTGATTCCGACAGAGTTTACACACCTCATAACGGTAGAATCCAATTCGTTTTTTAACTGAGTTTGATCTACATCATGCTGATATTGCCCAACACCGATTGATTTAGCATCAATTTTAACCAGTTCAGCCAACGGATCTGCTAATCTTCTTCCGATAGAAACCGCGCCACGAACAGTTACATCATAACTTGGAAATTCATCTCTTGCAATTTTACTCGCAGAATAAACTGATGCCCCAGCCTCCGAAACTACAAAAACTTGCAAAGGTTTATCAAATCCTATTTTTTTGATGAAAAATTCAGTTTCACGGCTTGCGGTTCCGTTTCCGATAGAAATGGCTTCAATATTATAAGCATTTACCATCGAACGGATCTTTTTCATCGCCATTCCCGACTCGTTTTGCGGGGCGTGAGGGTAGATGGTTTCGTTGTGGAGTAAATCTCCTTTTTCGTCGATACACACGATTTTACAGCCACTTTTATATCCAGGATCGATTGCTAGAATTCTTTTTTCTCCCAAAGGTGGTGCTAATAATAACTGACTTAGATTTTCAGCGAAAATTTCAATGGCTTTTTTATCTGCTTTTTCTTTGGCTTCCTGCAAAGTTTCGTTTGAAATTGCGGGTTCTAGTAGTCTTTTATAGCTGTCTTTTATGGCTAATGCAATTTGATCTGAACTTTCATTATTTGATTTAATGATCGCATTTTCAATAAAATCAATGGCTTCTTCTTTGTCAACTCCGACATTTGTTTTCACAAAACCTTCTGATTCTGCTCTTAGCATCGCAAGAAGTCTGTGAGATGGGGTTTTATATAAAGGTTCGTCCCACTCGAAATATTGGGAGAACTTTTGTGCGCCTTCTTCATCCTTTTTGGCTTTAACAACTTTAGATGTAATCAAAGCTTTACGCTGAAATAATCTACGGAGATTTTTACGAACGTACATATTTTCGTTGATCCATTCTGCGATGATGTCTCTTGCTCCCTGAAGTGCTTCTTCTTCTGATGCAACGTTTTCATTTAAATATTTTGAAGCTAAAAATGCTAAATCATTACTTTTCTGACTCATAATAATTCTAGCCAAAGGTTCCAAACCTTTTTCTTTGGCAGCATCAGCTTTTGTTTTTTTACGTTTTTTGAAAGGTAAATAGAGATCTTCAAGCTCCTGAATATCGAAACTTTCTTCTATTCTTTGTTTAAATTCTGGTGTTAAGGCGTTTTGTTCTTCAACAGATTTTAAAATCGTTTCTTTTCGCTTTATAATCTCTTCAAACTGTTTGCTGATCTTTGAAATTTGCTCTATCTGTACTTCATCCAGATTTCCTGTTCTGTCTTTTCTGTAACGCGATATAAAAGGGATCGTACAATCTTCCGCTAATAACTGAAGCGTTGCACTGATACTTTTTTCGGAAATGTTTACTATCTTCTGGATGAATTCAATATTTGTCATTCTGTAAAATTAAAGTGCTAAAATACTGACTTTTTTTAATGAAGTTTTCTAATTTATCAAAAGGTACCTTAAAATAATAGTCTAACTCCATTGAAGTTAGACTATTATGTTTTTTTATTAAAGATGATTTTTAGGGAAGAATTTCATTATAGTAAATAGGAGTGTCATTATTTCTGTCAAATCCTATTATAATTACTTTATAATTTTTCGCATCATCATTATTGTAAAACTGTACATTGGTTGGTTCTTTTTCTTGAACTTCCAGATATGGGTTCCAATAAAGTACACTGCGTGTATCCTGTGAAATATCTTTAAAACTTTGGTTTTCATAATTAGGATTATTGAAAGGGGCTTCCTGATCGTAACCATTTAAAGTTATTTGCCTTAACTGCGAAGGTTTTGATGAGTCAGTGATTGATCCACTAGAACCTCCTCGTCGAGTGTAGATGGCTATTGCCCCGTTTCCTCCTCCTCCAAAACCACCTGCAAAAAATCCTTTTATCACTTTTACCATCGCAATATCAGACACGGAAAGACTTGAGATTTGATTAGCTTCTATGGGCATCTCGTCAAGATATATTCCTACTTGACTACCTCTTAAATAAGGAGTAGATGTTCCATTTTGTGATTGGATCTGCAAACCGGCAACTCTTCCTTGTAACCATTGTAAAATATTTGTTGAACCTTGAGCCTGAGGATCGTTTACAAAGTCAAAAATTTGTTCATTAGCACTTCTGAATAAGCCACTGCTTAATTCACTATTCAGTTTTTTTGTTTTATCTTTTCTCTGTCCTTTTATAACGACCTCTTCAATATCTGTTATTTTTTCATTAATGACTTTTTGGGTCTTTAAAGTTGTAATTGATCGGGTTATTTCTGTTGATAATTTATCTTCTGTAGTTCTTCTGTAAGCTTGAATGCACTTGTTGGTAACTCTTTTTTATATGGAATGAAACTGAAGTTAGGTTGAAAATAAACAGATGATTCATTTTTAGATTCTTTTGAATTTAACTGATATGAAAACTTCATTGAATTCTCAAAAGCTAGATTATTTAAAGTGAAAAAACCATTATTATCAGTTTTTACCTGAAGGAGTTTGGTGCCTGATCCTGAAGCAAACATCAAATTTAGATCTGTATTAGGAGCGGGTTTCCCTTGAATATTTACTTTTCCTTTATAGGAAAGATAATTTTCCGGTTGGTATCTTATCGATGGATAATTTCCTGATATGATGTATTTCCAAGCAAAACGTTTCCATTTTTCAGAGATTAAAAGGGCATCCAAAGCATCTACATTTCGGTTTTTGGTAAAATATTGAGAAGGATGTGATATGTTTGATGTAATGTCACCCGTAAGCCATAATGTACTGAGAAAACTTTGCTCTTCTTCTGAACTGTTAGTATTAGAATCAATTACTAAGACGGTATAATTTGAACAATTAATATCTTTAGTAATGTCAAAAGAGCTTTTTTCACGAGAACCATTTTTTATAGATAATGATTGAAGGGCAGGCTTTTTTATTTGTAATAATTGAGGCTGTACAAAAGTAAGTCTATTAGCAACAATGTTTTCTTTGTCATCAAAAACTGTAAGTTGTAAAATTCCGTTTATCAATTGGTTATTAGGAATAGAATATTGAAGTCCGTCTGATATTTTATTAATTTTAGCCTTATAAACAAGCTGATTATTTATGGTTCCCAATACTTTATAATATTGCGCTTCTGGTGAAATATTTTTTGTTTTTAAAGTGTATTTAACATTATCTGCACTGCTTATCACTTGTAGGTTGAGCCCTGAAGATGAAACTTCAGGCAGATTAATAGTTTGTTTTTGTCCTTTTTTATCTTGAACAGTTAGCTGGTATTTTTTTCCACTTTCCGGAGTGATATTAAATAGTCCAACGTTTTGATCAAGCCCTTTGAAAGTAACGATTTTCGTATCAGGTTTATCTATTTCTGATATATAACCTTCCCATTCTGACGGAGGTACATCTTTTGATTGTAAACGTACTGCAAATTTTGTATTGATACCATTTACAAAAGTTCCACTTTCAGGATAAACAAAAGCTGACCATGCAGAATTTGTATCAGGTGTGATTTTTTCGGGAGAAGATGGATTGTAAACAATGATAGGTTTTATTAATTGAAAATCCTCACTGAAATTAGCCATCCAAGTTGTATAAGCTCTTATATAATAAACATTTTCTTTTAATGTTTCAGGTAGTAAAATGCTGCCACTCCCTTCTCCATTTAAGAGAGGAAAAATTTTTTTGCTTATTTGATTTTTATTACTGTCATATAATTCAACAAATAAAGAAGTTGAAATATTAGAAGGGCTATAGCCTTCAAACACAAAAGATTTAAACCAAATATTTTCTCCTGCTACATAGTTCTCTTTGTTAAAGAGAAGATGGATTTTCTCCTGAGGATATTTTTGTTCAAATGTTTTTAGAGCTTGTTCTGCTTTTTCTTGAGCCTGATATGAATTGAAAGCTCCTAAAATAAACAATAAAATTAGTTTTTTTGACATGGTTGGAATGTGTGTTTTTAAAATTGAAGGGTCAAAAATACATTTTTAATCATTGTATGGCAATTAATTTTGTTATCTAGTCTTTTGTTTTATTTGTAATAAATGTTTTTGATGTAATATTTTTCAATTATAATAGATTTCAGTTAAAATCATTAAATTTTGCTTGTTGAGGATTAACTTTTTTTCATTTCTTGATGTATGTTAAGGTGATAAAAAAGTGTTTTTTCTATTTTTGACCTATTAAAATTAAGGAAGTGAAATATTAATTTGATAATTTCGTTCACCTTATAATTCAGAATAATAAATTTTTACAATAATTAATATGAAAAAACTTAGTGTCATTGCATTAGTAGCTGTAGGTTTGCTTGCAGCATCATGTAATAAAGAAAAATCTGCAGAAACTGCTGGTACAGCTACAGAAAAAACTGTTGCAGAAGGAAAAGGTGAAGTTTTAGCGGTTGATGCTGCAACTTCTTTAGTAAACTGGAAAGCATTCCATAAAGGTGGTTTTGCGCCACGTTGGGGAACAATTAATGTGAAATCCGGTGACTTAAATGTTGAAGGTGGGCAACTTTCCGCAGGTAATTTCGTTATCGACATGGCTTCTATTAAAGTAGATCCTGCATCAGTAACGGAAAAAGATAAAAAACCGGCAGACTTGGAAACTCACTTAAAAAGTGCTGATTTCTTTGACGTAACAAAAAATCCTACTTCTGAGTTCAAAATCACAAGTGTAACTGATTTAAAAGATGCACCTAAAGATGCAGTTGCCGGAGCTAATAAAACAGTAAGTGGAAACCTTACTTTATCTGGAAAAACAGTTAACGTAACTTTCCCTGCAAAGGTTGATGTTACAGAAAACTCGGCTGCTGTTCAGGCTAAATTTACTGTAAACAGATCAGATTGGGGAATTAAATTCGGAACTTCTGAGGCAGATCCTGCAGAATGGATGATCAGCAAAGACATCGAAATTGCTGTAGATGTAAAGGCTAAAAAATAATTGTTAGACCATAAAAATGGGAGAAGCTGCTTTTTTATTAAGGCAGCTTTTTTTATTTTGAAATTTTAAAATATTGAATATAGTAACTTCAAAGAGAAGTTATTGAGACGTTTTTATCTGAAATGTTTTAGATTAATTTAAAAACTGAGAATTCTTTATTCTCACACAATATTCACTCCCCAAATACAAAGGATTACCATGTTTCTCAGACCAAAAACCTTCCAATACATCCTTACTTAAACAACGGTATACTGCAACACCTTTATAGACTTTTTGATCATCATCTTTATAATTAAAATTGAGAACTAAAATCTCATCTTTATAAAATCCTGTACCGTTTTGTACATGATCACCAATTATCCATTGCGCGATAATACGGTTGTTTTCATCGATCGATAAAGTTAATATACCATGGTAAGAAGGTTGGTCAGATTCTTCCTGATTGGAACCTTCAATAGAATAATTTCCTACCAAATCCATTACAGTCATTGATTTTGCTTTTATTGGACAAATTTAAGAAACTTTGTTTTTATTATTCTTTTTATGTTAGATTTGTTGGAATGTTTTATTTATTATTAATAGCCAATCTTGTCACTTTCCTAGTCTTTGCTTTAGATAAAAGGAAAGCCGTTAAACATCAAAGGAGAATCTCAGAAAATACACTTTTATTCATTACATTTTTGGGCGGAACAATCGGATCGGTGCTTGGAATGTTGATTTTCAGACATAAAATTTCGAAAAAGTCTTTTTTGTTGAAGTTTGGATTGGTTGTTTTAATTCAGATTGTAATAATTTACTTTCTTGTAAAATATCTATATAATCAAAGCCTCATCAATTGATGAGGCTTTGATTTTTAATTAAGCATCAGTTCCATCTGCATTTACCCATTTTGTTCCTTGCCAATAGATTGGTTTTTCTATAGTTAAATCAAAATATGTAAATCCATAATCTAAACTATTTGAAGGTCTTTCTGAGGTTGTTCCGTACCTTTTTAGATCCGCAACCATACCGTCTGCATTTCTCCATGATGCACCATCGAAAAACTGAGGTTCACTTTGTGAGGTGTTATAAAAATTATAACCTGCAATTGGATTAAAAGGTCTTTTGTTCAAATCTCCGATATCACCAAATGTTTTATAGATTTTAATATCCTGATCGTAATATTTAAAATCATTTACAAAACCATCTACGTACACCGTTCCCTCATAATTATCTTCAACCAACATTCCGGATTCTATGAAAAGATTTTTTAAGTGTACAATATTATTTGAAGTTAAACCAGCATTATATTTAATTAAAAAATCGTTAGCATTACAGTGGCCTGCGGTTAATCCATCAGCCCAAATATTTTCCAAGGAGAATGATGCGCTTTCAGATGCTACCAAAGCATAATTTTTATTTTGCTCAAAATGAATATCCCTAAAAGATAAATTTCGGGTAATCCCTTTTATTTCAACTCCGGTTTCATTGTATTCAAAAATAGAGTTTTGAATCCATGAAGTTATAACGGCATGAGCTCCTGTCAATAATCCATTAATTAACATTCCTGTTTTACATCCTGTGACCCAGATATTATTGAAAGTAACTGTTGTACTTGGTCCTGAACCCGGAGAATCTTCATAGAGAATTCCGATTCCTGTAGAGTTTTGAACTTTGAAATTCGAAATTTTTATATTTACAGGCAATTTTATAGTTAATCCTGTACTTACTTCATTCCCATATGAATCTGATCCTACACCAAAAAGCCTAGTAATAGTAACATCATCAATAATAGAATCCGGCGCCCCATATAAGATAATTCCGCCTTGGGAAAATGTTATATTTCTAATAATAATAGATTCTGACATTAATAAATTTGTCACATGATTCTTCACATCATATTCCTCCCCTGTAATGTTAGTAATACATGCATTTGGACTCGCTTGATGTAAAATAACTCCTTTTTTACTTTCTCCTAATAGGGTTGTATTATGGGGGAGTACTAAAGTTTCAGTTAATTTATATTTTCCATTTGGAATGTATAATGTAAATCCTCCAAATTGAGCATTGCTATCCAATCTTGGACGGAATAATTTAGTTCCGGTTTCAATAGCCTTTATAAAGGCTTCTGTATCATTATCACCTACGTCATCTTTGTTTAGATTTCCTTTAGCACCAAACCATTTTACGTTGATAATATTTTCTCTAAAAATAACATCACGAACATAATATTCCGTGCCTTTCTTTCTATAAATAGCAGAGTCTTTTTTGCTGTCATCCATTGAAGTTCCATCAATCCAGGTTGTAGTTTTTATATAATTGACATTTTCCAAAGTATTACTGTCAATTAACTGAACAAAGTCATCACTAGGAAAAGTACTTCCTGTACTAAAGAAATCGTTTGTGTAAATCATAATTTGTTTTTAAGAGTTAAATAATTAATTATATATTTTCTTGCAAGAAATCTATGTGACAAAAGTAAATGTAGACAGCGCCAGAACTTGACGTATTAATTTATTTTTACAACTTTTTTATACAATGAAAGCCCCATCAATTGATGAGGCTTTCATTTTAATTAAGCATCAGTTCCATCTGCTTTTACCCATTTTATTCCTTGCCAGTAGATTGGTTTTCCTAGCGTGGAATCAAAAAAGTGTTGTCCGCTATAAAGATTATTTACAGGACGTTCTGAAGATGATCCGAATGTTTTATCGGTGATATATCTTCTTTCTGCATCTATAAATTGCTCATTAGATCCGTCACAGAAAAACTTTGGAGCATTGTCTCTCCAATTATTGTTAACAAATTCTGTGAATTCATCTTGATTTTGAGAAATAAATAAATCCAATTGTTCTTTAGTTGTTAATTCAAAGACATTTCCTGTGGAAGTATTTCTGAAATGAGTGAAGAATTTATAAGGAGAAATATTTTCATCCGAACTTAGATAATAATTATTAATAAATTTATTATCCGATGCATTATTTCCATAAAACCATACTAAGTAAGGTTGAATAAGGGCTCCATCCATAAATATTCCAGCCGCAGGAGCAAAGAAACAATTATTAAATATATTAGAATGAGAAGAATAGAGAACAATACTTACCAAATGTGCCTCGAAATAACAATTTGAAAAATTAATATTTTGACAATTTTTCAGAGTTACCGCTATTCCTGCTGAAGATTCCGGTGATTTATTGAAATCAATATTTTTAGAATAATGGGCAAAATTAGCCTCTAATAAACAATTAGTGAAATAGCAGGCATAAGAATCAGACATTGAAATACCTGTTGAATTTAATCTTATTTCTGTATTAACCACAAAAACAGATGTAGAAGCAATAGAAGATTTAGTTGTTAATAAACCAATTCTGTTATTAAGTATAATAGTATTGGTTATATAAATATAACTAACCTCATTGCAATGTATCCCTGCTGTTTCAAATCCTTTAATGGCAACATTTTGAATATTTATTTTTGTTGTTTTATCAATTAAAATTCCTTTTCCATAATCACTAGGAATATCCGGTCTGAAATCATAAGGACTTATCTTGTAAAAATTTCCGGCAATTGTTAGATCACTTATAATTGTGTAATCATGTTTTTCGATATTAGAATTTATTGCAGTTCCATCATCAGTAGGGAAAAGAACTGCAATGTCGTTCTCATCAGTAAATAAAATAGTTCCGTGTTGAGAACCTCCTCTTAAGGTACAAGAAGTAGGGAAAAGCAACATACTAGAAATTTTGTACCTACCATCCGGAATAAAACAACAAAGATTAAAGGTAGAATTATCAATTTTTCTTACGTCTCTCATATTGAGAAGGAAATTAAATGCAGTTTGAATACTTTGGGTATCATCATTGATTCCGTCACCTTTTGCACCAAACCATTTTACATTAATATGATCTTCAATATATCTTTTATAATAAAGATTGTTGTGTTTAATGTAGATGACACCATCGCATTCATTATCTGTCATTGTTGTAGTACCATCGTACCAAATACTTGTTTCAATAAAATCTACAGTTTCGCCTGTATACTGATCTGTGAGTTGGATTGTGCTCATTTTTTAATTTTTTTTAAGAGTTAAATAATTAATTATATATTTTCTTGCAAGAAATCTATGAGACAAAAGTAAATGTAGACAGCGCCAAAACTTGACGTAACATATTGCTGATAGGCTTTTTTTATGCAGATTTTTTCAATACTCTCATTATTAAATTGTTAAATAATACATAATCTTACTAATTATTTAATTAAAAAACACTATTTTTGCACCCGTAAAAATCATTCATGCAAAACATTAGAAATATTGCGATTATCGCACACGTTGACCACGGTAAGACGACTTTGGTGGACAAGATTATTCATGCTACAAACATTTTCCGAGAAAATCAGGAGAGTGGAGAATTAATAATGGATAATAACGATCTTGAAAGAGAAAGAGGGATTACCATTTTATCTAAAAATATTTCTGTTACTTATAAAGACGTTAAAATTAACGTAATCGATACTCCCGGTCACGCCGATTTTGGTGGGGAAGTAGAGAGAGTTTTAAAAATGGCTGATGGAGTTATTTTGTTGGTGGATGCCTTTGAAGGTCCAATGCCTCAAACAAGATTCGTACTTCAGAAAGCGTTGGAATTAGGATTAAGACCATTGGTTGTTATCAATAAAGTTGATAAACCAAACTGTCGTCCTGAGGAAGTTCATGATAAAGTTTTTGATCTATTCTTTGCTCTTGATGCTACTGAAGCACAGTTGGATTTCCCAACATTCTACGGTTCATCTAAGCAAGGTTGGTTCAACACTTCATTAGAGCAAACAGAAGATATTTTCCCATTATTAGATGGTATCTTACAATATGTTCCGGAACCGAAAGTTGAAGAAGGAAACTTACAGATGCAGATCGTTTCTCTAGACTTTTCTTCTTTCTTAGGAAGAATTGCTATCGGAAAAGTAATCAGAGGAGAGATCAAAGAATCTCAGTGGATTGGTTTAGCTCAGGCAGACGGTAAAGTATTGAAAGGAAAAGTAAAAGAACTTTACGTTTTTGAAGGATTAGGTAAGAAGAAAGTTACAGAAGTTAAAGCTGGAGATATCTGTGCTGTTGTCGGTTTTGAAGCTTTCCAAATCGGTGATTCTTTCGTAGATCTTGAAAATCCTGAACCATTGCCAAGAACTTCTATTGATGAGCCAACGTTGAACATGACGTTCTCTATCAACAATTCACCTTTCTTCGGGAAAGATGGTAAGTATGTGACTTCTAATCACCTGAAAGAAAGATTATATAAAGAATTAGAGAAAAACTTAGCATTAAGAGTTGAACAAACTGGTGATGCAAACACTTTCCTAGTATTCGGTAGAGGTATTCTTCACTTGTCAGTTTTGATTGAAACAATGAGAAGAGAAGGGTATGAAATGACAATTGGTCAGCCACAGGTTATCTTGAGAGAAATCGACGGAGAAAAATGTGAGCCTTATGAATCATTAGTTGTTGATGTTCCAGAAGAATTTGCTTCAAGAGTTATCGATTTGGCAACTCAGAGAAAAGGAGATCTTCACATTATGGAAACTAAAGGTGAAATGCAACACATGGAATTCGAAATTCCTTCAAGAGGTTTGATCGGATTGCGTTCTCAGATGTTAACTGCTACTGCTGGTGAAGCTATTATGGCTCACCGTTTCACAGAATACAAACCTTTCAAAGGGGCAATTCCTGGAAGAAGTAACGGTGTTTTGGTAAGTAAAAGTCAAGGTCCGGCAACTGAATATTCTATTGCGAAACTACAAGATAGAGGTAAGTTCTATGTTGATCCGGGCGAGGAGATCTATGCAGGTATGATCATTGGTGAGCAAAACAAACCAGGAGATTTGGTTATCAATATTGTAGAAGCAAAACAATTAAATAATATCCGTGCTGCAGGTAAAGATAAAGATGGTGGAGTTGCTCCAAAAATCTTATTCTCTCTTGAAGAATGTATGGAATATATCCAATCTGATGAAGCAATTGAGGTAACTCCAAACTTCATCCGTATGAGAAAGAAAGTACTTTCTGAAGAAGAAAGAAGAAGAATCGAAAGATCAGGAAAAGCTTCATAAGTTTTTTCTATATAAATCAAAGCCCCGAATTTTTCGGGGCTTTTTTGTTTTCCGGTTAGTATATTCAATAGGAGCGGACTAAAGTCCGCTCTTAATATTTATATCATTAAATTGGCTTTAGCCAAAACTTATTTTTGTGATTATAAAAATTAGTTAAAGTCATCTGATTATTTATTACATCATATAATTAAAAAAATAATTTAATGTAGTTTTGCAAACTATGAAAATAAATAATTTAAAACTCATCATATTTTTGGGCGTCCTAGCCTCGTGTAGCAGTGCAAAAACGGCTAATAATAGTGTTGTAAGACCAGCTCCAACAAAAAGTTCGACAAAACCTAATAACAATACTTCAAAGCCAAATGTACCTGTTGTAACGACAAAACCAGTTACCGCTCTACCAACAGAAGAAATTTTTAAAGTTAATCTTCCTGAAATCAACAGAGAATTTCGCGGGGCATGGATCGCGAGTGTTGCGAATATCAATTGGCCTTCAAGAAATAATCTAACCGTTGATCAGCAAAAACAGGAAGCGATCAGCATGTTGGATATGTTGAAAGATAACAACTTCAATGCGGTTATTTTCCAGGTTAGACCTTCTGCGGATGCTTTGTATACGAGTAATATCGAACCTTGGTCATATTTCTTAACAGGCGAAACGGGAACGGCGCCTTATCCTAATTACGATCCTTTACAATTTTGGATCGATGAAGCACACAAAAGAGGGTTGGAGCTTCATGTTTGGTTAAATCCTTACAGAGCGCATCATACAAACGGAGGTTCGCCAAACAGTTTATCGATGGCAAATAAATTGTCAGACATTGTTGTAAGATTAAAAAACGGAATGTATTGGTTTGATCCTGCCAATCCGAAAACGCAAGGCCATGTTTCCAATGTCGTTAAAGATATTGTAAAAAGGTATGATATCGACGCCGTACATTTTGACGATTATTTCTATCCTTACGCAACTTATAATAAGGGCGCAGATTTCCCTGATAATGCTACATGGAATGCTTATCTAAGCAGTGGAGGAACATTATCAAGAGAAGATTGGAGAAGAGATAATGTGAATAAATTCGTAGAACGTATCTATAAAGAAATTCATGCTGAAAAAAATTATGTAAGATTCGGGATCAGTCCGTTTGGTATTTGGAAGCCCGGATATCCTGAAGGAATCGTTGGTTCTTCTCAATATGACGAATTGTATGCTGATGCTAAATTATGGTTAAATAAAGGCTGGGTAGACTATTTCTCGCCACAATTATATTGGCCAATCGAATCAAAAGGTCAGCCTTTCGGGGCGTTATTAAATTGGTGGAAATCTGAAAATACAATGAACCGCCACTTATGGCCGGGATTAAATACAGTCGAAATAAAATCTTCAGACCGTCCGACAGAAATTAAAGATCAGATCGAATTATCAAGACAGATTTTAGGAAAAGATGCGGGAGAAGTTCATTGGAGTATTGCAGGATTGACCAAAAATTCAAGCATGTTACCAACTTTAAAAAACGGACCATATAAAGAGAAAGCATTAGTTCCAAAAAGTCCTTGGATAAAAGCTTTACCATTACAAACTCCGACATTATTCACAAATGATAACGGAAGTTCAATACAGGCAAGTTGGAGCAGTAAAAATATAAAAGACGTTTTCCAATGGGTACTTTTCACGCAGTATAACGGAGTTTGGGAAACTCAAATTTTAACGATAGAAAATCTTACAAAAGATATTCCTAAAAATAAAGACGGCAAAACATTAAATGCCATTGCCATCAAAGCCATCGACAGATTAGGAAACGAAAGCGATTACATGGCAAAAAAAGTGAAATGATTTTCTTTAGTAAAATAATAAAAACCAGTTCAAAAGAGCTGGTTTCGTTTTTTTAATGGATTTAAAGTAATAAAATCCTTGTTTAATTACTCAGATTAAAACAATCCAAATCCGGACACAAAAGCATTTGAACCTGTGTTAAATTAATAAGTCCTGTGTCAGCCAATGAACAAAGAAGTTTACATACCGGATCAAGTAATCCACCTCCCGAAACACTTTTCAGCTCGTCTCTGTCTAATTTTTTTAAATTTTTCATGATAATAATTTGTATGGTTAATAAGATTCTAAAATAGGAATAATTGTAATAAATCGATCTTTTATATTTTAGAATAACTATAAATTATCAATTTAAATCAATGAATTTCAATTTATTATAAACTTGTTTGAAGTGTTTTAATTAAAATTAATAATCTTCTCGGAATCATTTTTGCATCATTACTATTAATCACACAAAATTATACATTATGAATACTAAAAGACTTTCCGACAATATGGAAAAAGCATTAAGCGATCAAATGAATAAAGAAATTCATGCTTCACACATTTTTCTATCTTACGGAATTTGGGCTGATGATAAAGGCTATCAGGGAATTGCCAACTTTCTTTACAGACATTCGCAGGAAGAAAGGAACCATTCCATCAAGTTTATGGAATACGTACTGAACAGAGGAGGAAAACCGAAAGTAGACGCTATTCCCGCTCCACCAAAGGATCCAGAGTCTTTAACAGATTGTTTTGATGGTGTTTTCAGACACGAAGTTGATAACACAACCTCAATTTACAGGCTTGTAGATCTGTCTTTAGAAGAAAAAGACTGGGCGACGTGGAATTTCATGCAGTGGTTTGTTCAGGAACAGATCGAGGAGGAAACATTAGCATCTAATTTAATTGATAAATTAAAAATTGCCGGCGGTGACAGAGCTACCGATGAATCTCTATTTACTTTAGATAAAACCTTACAGAATGCACCAAACGACGTTCCTTTAGCCCAAAATGCTACAGGTGATAACCCATAAAAGCCAAATTGGTGATATAAAAATTATTGAAAATCTGTCAGAATATTGGCAGATTTTTTTATTATGAAACTCATACTAAATTCACTATCTTTGCACACCTTTAACGAGCAATAGTGAAAACTATTTCTAAAAGCTAAGAATATATGAAATGTGGAATCGTAGGCTTACCGAATGTTGGTAAATCAACTCTTTTTAACTGTTTAAGCAATGCAAAAGCTCAATCAGCAAACTATCCTTTCTGTACAATCGAACCGAATTTGGGAACTGTTTCAGTACCGGATCACAGATTGTTTGAATTGGAAAAATTAGTAAATCCCGAGAGAGTTTTACCAGCTGTTGTGGAGATCGTAGATATTGCCGGTCTTGTAAAAGGAGCGAGCAAAGGAGAAGGATTAGGAAACCAATTCTTAGCAAATATCCGCGAATGTGAGGCAATTATTCACGTTTTAAGATGTTTTGATAATGGAAATATCATTCATGTTGAAGGTTCGGTTGATCCAATGAGAGATAAAGAAATTATCGATATTGAACTTCAATTGAAAGATCTTGAAACTGTTGGAAAAGCAGTTGAAAAAGCTAAAAAATTCATCAAATCTGGAAAGAAAGATGATATTTTAACATACGAAACACTTCAAAATCTTGAAAAATTTATTGAAGACGGTAAAAATGCAAGAGAATTCCCTATGGATGATTTTGCAAAATCAATTATTGATGATGTTCAGCTTTTAACAAACAAGCCTGTATTGTACGTTTGTAACGTAGATGAAAATTCTATCAAAAACGGAAACGACTGGATCGCTAAGATCGAGGAAATGGCTAAAAATGAAAATGCTGAGGTTGTTGTTTTAGCAGCACAAATTGAAGCTGATATCAATGAATTAGAGACTTTTGAAGAAAGAGAGATTTTCCTTGAAGAACTTGGACTTACTGAGCCGGGTGTTAACCGTTTGATCAGAAAAGCATACGACTTATTGAAACTTCAAACGTATTTCACGGCTGGTGTTAAAGAAGTAAGAGCTTGGACAATCGGACAAGGATGGACTGCTCCTCAAGCTGCAGGTGTAATTCACACAGACTTCGAAAAAGGATTTATCCGTGCTGAGGTTATTAAGTTTAATGACTATGTACAATACGGTTCTGAAATTAAGATCAAAGAAGCTGGAAAATTAGCTGTAGAAGGGAAAGAATATATCGTTCAGGACGGTGATATTATGCACTTCAGATTCAACGTATAATAAGAGAATATTAAAGTTAGTTATAAATGAAAAACGCTTCCAATGTATTTTGGGAGCGTTTTTTGCAAACAAAAATACCGCTCAAAACAGAGCGGTATTCCTTTTGAAAATATATTATTTTAACTACGGTAATTCTGGTCTGCATTGCAATTGTGCGCAGCTTAATGATACTTTTTTGCATCCTCCGGTCCATGGATCGATGCAGTCTAGTAATCCTCCTTTGATGGTTCTTAATTCTTTTTTGTTTAATTTTTTTCCTTTAGGAACGTTTTGATTTTTCATAGTAATTGATTTTTAGTGAGTTAGTGAAAACGAAGTTATGAAAAATTATTATTAGTAAATCACATTTGTTGGACTTTTTTAAATAATATTTGATTTCTTAGAAGAAAAATTCGAACTCTGTTGAGTAGAACGTCTTTGTAAACGTTAGAACTTTTAGTAGTCAAAAAATCTTTGCAGACTTTGCATAAAAAAAATAAAGAATACTTAAAAATTATAATTCAATTGTCTTAATCTCAATTACGTAAAACTTCCTATATTTGAATTTTACAAACCAAAGGTCATGGAAAAAATTGCACACGCTTCTTTGGAAGATTTTTATAAAGAAATGACAGCCAAGCTCGGAAAAGACCTCGAAAGTATCTTTCCTAAAGGCCTTCACAAGGATATTGGTCACTTCAATGTTTTTGATATTGCTCAAACAATTGAAAAAATAAAGATCACTTCTGAAATGCCTTACAACAGAAGGAAATATTACAAAATCAGTCTTATCAGAGGAAAAAACAGGGCAGAATATGCAGATAAAGTTATTCAGATCAAAGGGAATGCTTTGTTGTTTGCAACGCCTAAAGTTCCTTATCATTGGGTTCCCGAAGATCCTGATCAGTCTGGGAGTTTTTGTGTTTTTACGGAAGATTTTTTCATTAAAAACAATTCAAGAAGTTCTCTTGAAGATTTACCGATTTTTCAGCCTGGAAATATTCCTTTGTTTGAAATTGATGACGAATTAGCCAATGAAATCGAACAACTTTTCTTTAAAATCAAAAAAGAAATCGCTTCAGATTATATTTTTAAATATGATTTAATCCGAAATTATGTGGTAGAACTCATCCATTACGGACAAAAATTACAACCTGCTACAAAATTGTCGACTTCAAATGATGCTTCATTAAGAGTAGTAACTTTATTTATAGAATTACTTGAAAGACAGTTTCCTATTGAATCCAATGAACAAAGATTACAGCTCAAAACAGCAAAAGATTACGCTGATCGATTGTCAGTTCATGTCAATTATTTAAACAAGAAATTAAAAGAAAATACAGGAAAAACAACAACTGAATTTATTGCAGACCGAATGATTCAGGAAGCAAAAATCCTTTTAAAACAAACAAAATGGAATGTCTCAGAAATTTCTTATGCACTAGGATTTGAGGAGATTGCCCATTTTTCTAACTTCTTCAAAAGAAAAACTAGGGTTACGCCTTTAGAATTTCGTTCGTGATTTGAATTTTGCAAATATCAGATTGATTTGAGCAAACACATCAGTGGTAAATTGTCGCAACTTTGTCTCATTAAAATAAACAACAAAATGAACACACAAACAAAAATCGCATTAGTTACCGGTGGAAGCCGCGGATTGGGAAAAAATTCAGCGTTAAAGATTGCTCAAAAAGGTCTTGACGTCATCATCACTTACAGAAGCAACAAGGAAGAAGCGGATAAAGTTGTTGAAGAAATTCAGGCTTTGGGAAGAAAGGCAATTGCTTATCAATTAGATACAAAAGATATTAAGAGCTTCGACGCTTTCGTCAAAACAGTTGGAGATCATTTGGAAGAAAACACAGGAAGCAGAAACATAGATTTCCTTGTAAATAATGCCGGAACAGCTTTATATGCACCGATTTCTGAGGTTACAGAAGAGCAGTTGGATGACGTTGTAGATATTCACTTCAAGGGAGTATTTTTCCTAACTCAAAAATTCTTGCCTTTTATTAATGATGGAGGAGGAATAGTGAATGTTTCTTCAGGATTAGCAAGATTTGCGTTGCCTGGATCTTCTGTTTACGGTTCAATAAAAGCAGGAGTTGAAATGCTGACAAAATATATGGCGAAAGAATTAGGTTCAAGAAAAATCAGAGCCAATGTTGTTGCTCCGGGCGCTATTGAAACTGATTTTGGCGGCGGAAGAACGAGAGATGACAAACATATGAACGATATGGTTGCCAGCATTACAGCTTTAGGAAGAGCAGGTTTGCCGGATGATATCGGTGGAGTAGTTGCTTTCTTGTGTACTGATGATGCAGGTTGGGTGAACGGACAAAGAATCGAAGCTTCCGGCGGAATGTTTTTATAAAATTAAAAATATTACACAATATTTAACGACTTAGGAGATGGAAGCGTTAAAAAATAAATATTGAAAAAATAAAAGCAGTAGAAATTTCTACTGCTTTTATTTTATAGTTTAGACAAATTTTCAATCGCCCTTTCCAAAGTTTCCTGTTTTTTTGCAAAACACAGACGAATCACATTTTCATTCACTTTATTTTTATAGAAAGAAGAAAACGGCACACTTGCAATTTTATGATTGATTGTTAATTCACTCGCAAATTCAAAATCATTTTTATCTGAAATTTTATCATATTTCAACGCTTGGAAATAAGTTCCTTCACAATCAAGCAATTCAAAAGAAGTATTGGCTAAACCTTGTCTTAAAAAGTCTCTTTTTTCCTGAAAGAATTGATTCAAATGATTGTAATGATCATCATTTTTCATGTATTCAGCCAAAGCTAACTGGATCGGAGTATTCACGCAAAAGACATTAAATTGATGTACTTTTCTGAATTCATCCGTTAAAGCTTTTGGCGCGGCACAATAGCCAATTTTCCAGCCTGTAACGTGAAAAAGTTTTCCGAAAGAGGCGACTAAAAGACTTCTTTCCTTTAATTCAGGATATTTGCAGATGCTTAAATGTTGTTTTCCGTCAAAGACAATATTTTCGTACACTTCATCACTCAAAATCAATATCGGAGTGTCTTTTACAATAGAGATCAATTCCTGAATATCATTTTCCTTTAAAATTTTTCCTGAAGGATTGTTCGGATTGTTAAGGATGATCATTTTTGTTTTGTATGAAACCAAATTTTTCACAACGCTCCAATCAATTTCATAATCTGGAGCTTTCATCTCAAATCGTTTTACAATTCCTCCGAAAAGCTCTACAGTAGGCTCATAACAGTCATAAGCAGGTTCAAAAATAATCACTTCATCATCTTTTTTAACGAAAGTCGCAATGGCTGTAAAAATAGCCTGTGTTCCGCCTGCAGTAACGGTTATTTCTGAATCGGGATGATAAACAGCTTGGTGACTGTTTTCAATTTTTCTTGCAATTTCTTCCTTTAAACCAATCATTCCACCCAAAGGTGCATATTGATTAAAACCTTTTTTAATGAAATGATCTACATGATTTAACAATTCAGAATCGGGCATAAAATCCGGAAATCCCTGTGATAAATTGATGGCCTCATTTTCATTGGCCAATTGCGTCATCTGGCTGAAAATCGTAGTTCCTACATCGGAAAGTTTAGAAAAAGGAAGTTGTATCATTAAAACAAATTTTTTACTTACACCGAATTTAATTTATTTTTTGCAATTCACTGTGGTAATTTCATAAAAAAGACTATCCGTATTGGGATAGCCTTCATTATTTTAATTCTATGTTAGTTTATTTAGAAATAATCAGTTTTTGTGAACTGGTTTTTCCGTTTGATTTTATTTCAACAATATAATTTCCCTGAATCAGTTTTTCAATATTTAACTTAATACTTTGGCGACCGCTGTTAAGGTTTTCAGATTTTTCAAGAACTGTTTTTCCTGAAACATCGATCAATCTTACAGAAACAGTTTCTTTTTTAGAAAGAGTAGTCTGTATTTCGACAAAACTTTTGGCAGGATTTGGAACCATAAAAACATCTTTTTGTTCCGCTTGGCTGATTTCGGCTTTTGAAATGGCTTCCAGATCGGCAACTGGTGATTTTAAATCAAGACCGGATTCATTTTTTGTAGCTACTCGATCTTTCGTGTAACAGAAAGTGAAACATCTGATGCATACTACTTTTTTCTCTCTCGATTCAGTTACGCAAACCGTATAAGTTCCAGGATTCGTATAATTGTGGGATAAAGTAGATAGGATATAATTTTGTGCAGCACTTCCGTCACCCCAATTTACACTATATGAACTTCCAGGATTTCCGGGAGTTGAAACAAGAATCGGATTAAGTAGAGTTAAATTCGCAGTAGATGCGCTGGATGTTGTGTTGAATGATGTTTCAAGTTTGAAATCTGCCGTACAACCGTCACAAGATTTTACACAAATATTATCATAATACACTCTTTCGCTTGGGCTTGATGTGTAATCCGGAGATACCATTACGGCTGTGGAGTTATTCATCACATTATTGAAATCTGCACATGTCATTCCGGCCGACATCGTCCATGTTCCTTCAGAACTGCTAGGAAGAACACCTCCCGTACAATTGGCTATAGGTGCACGAACACGCACCCAACCGCTGTTCGGAGTTACGGTAACATTCGCTACAAATGAGATGATCTGGCTTCCCGACATAATATAAATTGTAGGATGAATTGGCGCACCATAACCTCCGTCTTTTTCAAGATAAAAATCGAAATAAAGACACTGTCCTAAATATTTTTGCCCTAAATTTTTAAAATCTGAGGGGTTAATATACCAAGAACCGCCAGATTTATCGTCTAATATGATATACTGTGTTCCGTCCAGTGCATTTGGGTTTCCGCTGGAAACACCAACCTGACCGTTTGGATAGGGAGCCGGAGTCCAAAGTCCCTGAGGGATATTAGGATCATTGAAATCTGAACATGGAGCCTGCGCATTCAAAAGGCATCCTAAAAGAAAGAAAAACGAGAAAAAATACATTCTTATCATAATGTGACATTGATTTTATAGATCAAAAACCAACAAAAACTTTAGAAATTAATACTCGATGATTTGGTTTGATTTTTCTGATAATTAGTTTTCTGAAATAGCTTTTTTATAGAATTATTTTATCCATTCCAGAATCTTTGTGGCTTTTTGGGTGTTTTCAAAACCGTCAACAGGAAAGTAGTTGAGCGTGTCTTTTTTTAGGATCTGTTTTGCCATACCGATAAGATTTTTTTGATGTTCGGGCATTATTGTAATATTATTTTTTTCAAGTTCGCGAACAATATATTCGGAACAATAATATTTTTTATTTCCTTCATCGAAATCAAAATCAAAGCTGATGTTTTCTTTTTCTGAGTTGATAAGAGATTGTTTTACATCATTAAATTTAATCTTATCAATGTCTTTAATCTTCCAGATAGAAAGATAATTCAGATCATCAGGTTTTATAAAATCACTGATTGTTTCGACATACAGATTATTCTTTTCATCATTTTTTTTAACATAAACATGATAAACGGTTAATGTATTATTTTCCACAAAACCGATTCCCAAATGAGAAGCATATTTATTGCTGATGTTGAAATCCTTTGCTACATTTCCCAATTTTCCTGTAGTTCCTCGCTGTATTAAATAAATAGAATTGCTATCAAATTCCAGATCTTTAATTTTATTATCCAGTGAAGGACTTTTATGAAAGGAGAAAATTACTATTATGAGCAAAATGCCCATAATAGTAAATATTGTTTTGAATTTTTTTAAGTTGAAAGCCATAATGAAAGAATTATTTACTTTCTAAATATCCACCTACGAACCAACCTACAGTTCCGCCAACGAAAGCTCCGATTGGCCCGGCAACCATGAATCCTACACCCATTCCGATTGCTCCGCCAATGAAAGGGCCGCCGTCTTTACTGAAAACATTGGTATTTAAAAGTCCTTGTTCATAGTTGAATCTAAGATCATTTAAACTTTCGATAAACTGTCTTTCGTTAGAGGCAAGATTTTGAAATCCCTGATTATGCTGTAGATCTGGAATATAATTGTTTGAAATTGCTATTGCCAGATCTTTTGCCATATCAGAATAACCAAGCTGTTCAAGAACCTGATCAAATGGTAACTGCGCCATATTAGCCGTTTGAGAAATAATGCTATTTACCTTGTCTAAAGATAATCTCTGAGCATTAGGAATTTGTGCAATCTGATAAAATTGATTAAGATCGCTTTGTGTAAGTACATAACTGGCTCCCTGTGAACCGACTTTAGATTTAATAAAACTTACAGAATGATTAAAAATATCAACATTAACAGTAGCTCCATTGAAAGAATTGGTTGAAACGAGGTTTTTACTCTGATTATTTTCAGTTTCCATATTGATATTGCTGTCATTATCGTCACTGCAAGAATAGAATAAGGATTGAGAGGTTACTAAACCGATAACGGTTAAAAATGTTTTTGTTTTCATGGTTATTAATTTTTTATGTTGGTTTCATAAAAGTATTCTGATATTTAATATCCCGTTATTGTGAATTAGCAAGTGTTAAACTTTAACTAATAAGTGTAGATTCATTTCTCTTAAATGTGATTTAGTTTTAATAAAATGTTTTATATACATAAAAATGCCCTGCAGTAGTCTACAGGGTATTTTAGCAATTAAAATGGGTTAATTTTAATTTGGATTATTCGGTTTAGGCTTTAAAATATCCCACATGGAACATACGCTCACGCAGGTTTGTACTAAGACAAAATCGCCCGCATAATCATTTCCACAGTAGCACGAATAACCGCCACTTACTGATTTTAACTCTTCTCTGGATAACTTCTTAATGTTTTTCATGATTATTCTGAATTAATTTATTTTTAAAATTCAAAAGTATCAGGATCAATAGTATTTCCCTATCGAAAATGTGTAAGTGTATCCGTTTTTCTAATAACTGTACCTAGTCTAAATGTTCAATTTTATATAGAAAATCGGTTTTTTTACGAACAGAAACATCCAGAATAGAATTATCCGTCATCACAACCTGCCCGCCTTTTCCTTTGATATATTCTTTGAGATGAAACAGATTTATAAGATGCTTATGATGAATTCTGAAAAAATTATGCTCAGAAAGATGTTCCTCAAATTCATGGAGTGTTTTAGATACAATAATTTTGGTTTTGTCTGAAAGATAAAATGTTGTATAGCTGGAATCTGCCTCGCAGCGTATGATGTCGGTAATATTGGTTAGTTTAAAACCTTGCAGCGTAGGAAGACTTATCTTATTTTGATTGGAATGCTGAACCGTCGAATTTTTATTTTTCTTGATATTTTCTAAGGCTTTATTTACCGCAATAATAAAGTCTATTTTCTTTATAGCTTTTAATAGATAGTCGGTAGCTCCGTTCTTTATGGCCTGAATGGCAAAATGTTCAAATGCCGTAATAAATATAATTTGGGAATCAATTTCACGGAATTTTGAGAGCAGATCGAAAGCTGTTCCGTCTTTAAGCTGTACGTCCAGAAACAGAATCTCAGGCGTATTTTTTGTAAGATAAATATAAGCTTCTTCTACACTTGAAGCCTGAAATACAACCTGAATTTCCGGAAATTCATTTTCTAATAAAAGAGAAATATAATCTCTTCCGTCTTTTTCGTCATCAATGATGCAGACTTGTGTTTTGGTTTTCATATGGTTTTATGTATAGTTTAATTTGGGTTCCAGATTTTTGCTGAGTGTCAGACAAATTATTGATTTCCAATTCGATATTAGTTTCAAAAAGCTGTTTGAAGGTTTCAATTCTTTTCTGGGATAATTTTACCCCAAATGAGTTGGTTTTTGCGATAGATTCAGACTTATTTGTTATTCCTGCGCCATTATCTTCGATCGTTATGCAAAGTGAAGAATCAATATGATCAAATGAAATTTCGATGATTCCTTTTCTTTTATTAAGGTTGGCAATCCCATGTTTAATGGCGTTTTCGGCGAAAGGCTGTATCAATAAAGAAGGGATGGTCCAGTTTTCATTTACCTTTTCTGAAACCGAGATTTTGTACTCAAACTGGTCTTTTAAACGCAGTTTTTCCATATTTAAATATAAAGAAAGATACTCAACCTCTTCTTTAATCGGCATAAAGGTTTTTTCTGAATAATGAAGCGTTTTTCTAATCATTTGCGAAAAAATATCAAGATAATTTTCCGTTTCCGGATAATCTTTTTTATAAAGCAGAAACTGAATAGAATTAAGGCAATTATAAATAAAATGAGGATTAATTTGTGCTTTTATCGCCTGTAATTCAAGCTCGGCGATCTTTTTCTCGTAATACAGGGTTTCGAGTTTTTTATTTCTTTTTTTCTGAAAATAAAATGTGATTAAAGTAAAAAGAAGAGCTGCGGAAGCAATAATCAATAAAAATTTAAACCACCATGTCTGCCAGAATTGAGGTTTGATCTCAAAAGAAAGATCCGATGAAACCTGAGATTGTTTACCATTATAACCCAATCCGAAAACTTTAAAAACATACTTTCCGGGCGGGATTGCATTGAATGTAATGGTTGATGAATTGCTGGTCTGCCAGTTTTCATTAAGCCCATCAATCTTATATTTATATTTTATTTTTCCTTGTGAGGAGTAATCCGGAAAACTAAGATTAAAAATAATATCATTGTTCGGAGATTGACCGATGAATTGGTGATTAAGATCGAGAAATTCTTTATTTCCAATGGTTACGGAATTAATAATTACTTTTTTATTAATAAATTTTTGCTGAGTAAAAAGTGATTTAATAGGTAAAACGCCCAATCCTTTTGAGGTTCCTGCATAAATGGTGTCATTTTTTATAACACATCCTGCAATAACATTGGAAGGAAGTCCGTCTGTTTGTGTAAAGTTGTTGATTTTTAATTTATTAGATTGAATTTCAACTCTGCATAGCCCTGAATTTGTACTTGCCCAAAAGGTATTTCCATTTTCAACCTCTATTTTTTTGATCTGGCTTGTTGTAAGTCCGTCTTTTTCTGTGATTTTTCTTATAATTCCTTTATTATTAAACAGAATGATCCCATTGAGATTGGTTGATCCCAAATATACGTTTGGTCTGAGCTTTTTGATATCCGTAAAATAATATCCTTCAAGAAAAAGACGCTTCTTTTTTGTTTTGATATTGAGTTTGTACAGATCTTTGAAGCTTCCCACAAAAATACTGTCTTTATCGTAAGGCAAAGCGTTGTAAACTCGTTCTTTCAGAATTTCCGTAAAGGTTTTGTTGATATAATTATAGGTTGTCAGCGCATCACTCGTACAAAGAAGAACCGAATTTTCAGTAAATGGAATGATATTTTTAATATTGCACTCACATAAAATATCTTTTTTTCCGGTAGCTGTATTGTATTGAATCAGACTTAAACTCAGTCCAAAAATAATGGTATTCCCTTTAGCAAAAATGGCTTTATGTTCAATTTTTCTGTCTTTCTCAAGAGTGATATTTTCTATTTTTTTTGAATTAAAAATTCCGCTTTTTGCTTCATTATAACCTAAGATGATATTTTTATCATTTTTAGTGATAGCAGTAATATAACCTGAATTGTTTTTAATAGGTAAATGAATATAATTTTTAAAAAACCTGTCAGCGATGAAAAAAATACCGTTGTTTCTGGTAGAAAACCATGCGTTATTATCTTTATCCATCATGATGTCATTGATAATATAATTGTCTAAAATCCTTGTGGGCGCAGAAATTTTTATCTTTTCTAATTCTAATAAAGATTCTTTGAAGTACAATGAACCTCCTTTTTCAAGACAAAGCCAAATTTTAAAGTTCTTGTCCACAATCATTTGATGGATATTTTCATTAATCGTGTAAGACTGCAGCTTTTTAAAATGAAAATTATTTTCTCTTTTATAAATTTCAATTGTTCTTTTAAACCTGAAAATAAAATAATCTCCTTTTCTGGAAATTGCAGTTCCTTTTTTTGATGAAATATTACACGGAGTTATTTTTTTACTTACAATATCGTACGCAGTTATTTTTGACTGTTGATCTGATAAATAAAGTAGATTTTTAGATTGATCAAAACCGAAAGCATAATAAACTATATTTGGATTATTACCTATGAATAAAGGGATTATAGTTACTTTTCCGTTCTTGTAAATGTAAATACTCTTTGGATTGTAAGTGGTGTAGATGATGAGAGAATCTTTATTGATATGAATGTCCGGATTATGTCCGAATTGTATTTTTCTGAGCTCTTTATTAGTGTCGGAATTAATGATTTTCCCGTTTTTGAGATAAGCAAAATCGTTTAAAAAAGGATTAATAAAGATTTCTCCGTTTGATAAAGGATAACATGCCAGAACATCAATGTTTTTGAGTCCGTTCTTTTTACTGTATTGCTTAAATTCTTTTCCGTCAAATCTAAACAGTCCGTTATCGCTTCCTACCCAGATAAATCCGTTGCTGTCCTGGCTTAGCCTGTAAGTATAGGAACTGTTTAGACCATTTTCTTCACTGTAATTTATCAGCCCCGGAATTTGCGCGGAAAAAGAGATGCAAAAGAAAATTATTAATGAAATTGAATAAAATATAGTTAATTTTTTCACATAAGTCTGAATAATACTGTAAATATATAATTTGGTTGATAATAGTGCAATAAATTGTGAATAAATATTAAAAAAACGGATAGAAAAAATTCGGATAATTTTGTTCAATTTCGTACTTTTGTATGTTTGCTGAAATAATATATGTCACAAGAAATAAATCCAATCTATTCCGAAGATAATATCAGAACCCTCGATTGGCAGGAGCACATTCGTTTACGTCCCGGAATGTATATCGGAAAGTTAGGAGACGGCTCGTCTGCTGATGACGGTATTTATATTTTGCTTAAAGAAATTCTGGACAACTCGATCGATGAGTTCAGAATGAAGTCGGGTAAGAGAATTGAAATAAAAGTGGACGACGGTAAAGTTATGATTCGTGACTTTGGCCGTGGAATTCCATTAGGAAAAGTGGTCGACGCTGTTTCCAAAATGAACACTGGAGGTAAATATGATAGTAAAGCCTTCAAAAAATCTGTAGGTCTGAATGGGGTAGGTACAAAAGCTGTAAATGCACTTTCAGAATATTTCCGTGTGAGGTCTTTCCGTGAAGGAAAAATGAAAATGGCAGAATTTTCCCGTGGAATGATCACGGAAGATTTTGAAGAAAAAGATACCTCAGACAGAAACGGAACCGAAATTTCTTTTGTTCCGGATGGCGAAATTTTCCTTCATTTTAAATACAGAAAAGAGTATATCGAAAGGATGTTACGTAATTATGCGTATTTGAATCCTGGATTAAAAATTCTTTTCAACGGAGAAACTTTTTATTCTGAAAATGGTCTTAAAGATTTGTTGGAAGAAGAAATGGAAAACGAAATTCTTTATCCTATCGTTCATTTGAAGGATAATGATATTGAATTGGCGATCACGCATTCTGACAAATCTCAGACGGAAACCTATTTCTCATTCGTTAACGGACAAAATACAACGCAGGGTGGAACGCACTTAAATGCCTTCCGTGAAGCGTATGTAAAAACGATCCGTGAATTTTTTAATAAGAATTTTGATGCTTCTGATATCAGAAAATCAATCATTGCAGCGATTTCAATTAATGTTGAAGAGCCTGTTTTTGAATCTCAGACGAAAACGAAATTAGGTTCAAACGATATTGGGCCAAACGGGCCGACAGTAAGAACTTTTATCATCGATTTCCTAAAAAGTAAATTAGATAATTTCTTACATAAAAATCCTGAAATTTCAGAAGCGATCCAGAGAAAAATACTAATCTCAGAAAGAGAAAGAAAAGAACTTTCCGGAATTCAGAAATTGGCGAGAGAAAGAGCTAAAAAGGTTTCTCTTCACAACAAAAAACTCCGTGATTGCAGACAGCATTACAATGATCAAAAGGCTGAAAGAAAAGGAGATACGCAGATTTTTATTACCGAGGGAGATTCTGCATCAGGATCAATCACAAAATCCAGACAAGTAGAAACTCAGGCGGTATTTTCATTAAAAGGAAAACCTTTGAACTGCTATGGTCTTACGAAGAAAGTAGTGTACGAAAATGAAGAATTCAATTTGCTTCAAGCTGCTTTAAATATTGAAGAAAGTCTTGAAGATTTAAGATATAACCACGTAATTATTGCAACAGATGCCGATGTCGATGGGATGCACATTCGTTTGCTAATGATCACATTCTTTTTACAGTTTTTCCCTGATCTGATTAAGAATGGTCACCTTTATATCCTTCAAACTCCATTGTTTAGGGTAAGAAATAAAAAGGAGACAAGATATTGCTATTCTGAAGTTGAAAGAGTGAAAGCATTAAACGAGTTGGGAAAGAACCCAGAAATTACACGATTCAAAGGATTGGGAGAGATCTCGCCTGATGAGTTTAAACATTTCATAGGTAAAGACATTCGTTTAGAACCTGTTGTGATCGGTAAAGATCAGACAATAGAACAGTTATTGGAATTTTACATGGGTAAAAATACGCCGGACAGACAATTATTCATCCTGGATAACCTTGTTGTAGAAGATCCGGATATTGATAAAAAAGAAATATTGAGTGAAGCTATAGAAGAATAAATAATACAAATACAATGATGAAAAAAGACCACTTAAAACACCAAAAAACAAAAACCACCAAAACACACAATAATTAATATGAGACTGAGTAACCGTAACAAAGCTTCGGTATATAACTTTGTGAATACGCTATTGATAATGGCAGTTTTAATCGGGATTGCACTTTTTCTTCTTGAAGAATATAGATTTAATATTTTAGGATTAGAAAGCTATTTTTTACTGGTTATTCCTGTTGCCTTACTAATAGCTTTTTACTTAAGAGGAAGACAAATTTTTGAATATGACAGCGATGGGGAAGCCCTTAATTTTAAAAACCGAAACATTGTTCCGTTTCTGGATAAGCCATTAAGCGATGAATTCCCAAAATACAAACTGATACGCTATGAAATAATAGACGTTTTTTACATTAAAAGACTTTACGTTACAATTTCAAGCAAAAACAGCGGATCTACAATGCTGAAATATGAAATTTCGTACCTCACAAAAAAAGAAATAGTAGATTTAAAGTTCTCTTTAAACAAAGTCGTAAAAGCTAATAACGAGAAAAAAGAGTTAAAAATAAAAGATGACAGAAGAACACTCTCATGAAGGTGAAAGCTTAAAAAAAGTTTCCGGTCTTTACAAAGATTGGTTTCTTGATTATGCATCGTATGTAATTTTAGACAGGGCAATTCCGTCTGTTTATGACGGTTTGAAGCCTGTTCAGCGAAGAATCATGCACTCCATGCGTGAGCTGGAAGACGGTCGTTACAATAAAGTTGCCAATATCGTTGGAAATACCATGAAATATCATCCTCATGGTGATGCCTCTATTACCGATGCAATGGTAGCGATAGGCCAAAAGGAGCTTTTGATAGATACTCAGGGAAACTGGGGAAATATCTATACAGGAGATTCTGCAGCAGCGGCGAGATATATTGAAGCGAGATTAACGCCTTTCGCATTAGAAGTTGTCTTCAATCCTAAAACAACGGAGTGGGCAAAATCTTATGACGGTAGAAATAACGAACCGATCGACCTTCCTGTAAAATTCCCATTGCTTCTTGCACAGGGAGTTGAGGGAATTGGTGTTGGACTTTCAACCAAAATTCTTCCTCATAATTTTAATGAATTAATTAATGCTTCTGTTGCCTATTTAAAAGGTAAAAAGTTTGAAATATTCCCGGATTTCTTAACCGCTGGTTTTTTAGATGTTTCTGAATACAACGACGGTCACAGAGGCGGAAAAGTAAGAGCCAGAGCCAGAATTACGCAGACAGACAAGCATACTTTGGTCATTACTGAACTTCCTTTTTCTAAAAATACGAGCGATTTAATTGATTCGATTTTAAAAGCGAATGAAAAAGGGAAAATCAAAATCAAAAAAATTGAGGACAATACTTCTGATAAAGTAGAAATCCTTATTCACCTTCCTAATGACTCTTCGCCTGATAAAACAATTGATGCTTTATATGCATTTACAGATTGTCAGGTAACGATTTCTCCGAATGCGTGTGTAATTGTTGGTGATAAACCAATGTTCCTGAATGTTTCTGAGATTTTAAGAATGAATACTGATCACACAGTTTCATTGCTTAAAAAAGAATTGGAAATTGAACTTCACGAGTTACAGGAAAACTGGCATTTCTCTTCATTGGAAAGGATTTTCATTGAAAACAGAATCTATCACGATATTGAAGAAGTTGAAACCTGGGATGATGTTTTATTAACAATCGACAAAGGTTTAAAACCTCACACGAAACATCTTTTAAGAGCCGTAACACAGGAAGATATTCTTCGATTGACTGAGATCAGAATTAAGAGAATTTCAAGGTTCGATTTAGATAAATTTAAAGAAAATATTGCTGCTCTTGAAGGTAAAATTGAGCTGGTAAAACATAATTTGGCTCACCTTATTACTTATGCGATTGATTATTATTTAAATATTCAAAAGAAATTTGGTAAGGATAGAGAAAGAAAGACTGAGCTTAGAATTTTCGATACTATTGACGCGAGTAAAGTTGCCGTAGCCAACGAAAAATTCTATGCCAATTTTGAAGAAGGTTTCATCGGAACTTCTCTGAAAAAAGATCAGTATTTATTCGACTGTTCAGATATCGATGATATTATTACTTTCAGAAAAGACGGAAGCATGAAAGTCGTAAAAGTGGAAGCCAAAACTTTTATCGGAAAAGACATTTTGCATGTCGCAATTTTCAAGAAAAACGATAAGAGAACGGTTTACAATATGATCTATCGTGAAGGAAGAGACGGACCGTATTACATGAAACGTTTTTCCGTAACGGGTGTGACCAGAAATACAGATTATCCGTTGGCTTCAGATAAAAAATTCTCTGAAATGCTTTATTTCTCAGCTAATCCGAATGGTGAAGCAGAAACAGTATCCGTACTTTTAAAGCCAAATCCAAGAATCAGAAAAAATAAAATGGATATCGATTTCTCCGAATTAGCCATCAAAGGACGTGATTCTAAAGGAAATTTGGTAACCAAATATTCTATTAAAAAAGTTGATCTTAAAGAAGAAGGTGTTTCTACATTGGCACCAAGAAGAATTTGGTTTGATGATACCGTGAGAAGGCTGAACGCAGACGGAAGAGGAACTTTATTGGGAAGCTTTAAAGGAGACGATAAAATATTAATTGTCACCGGAAATGGAGAGGCTAAATTGATTTCTTTTGATCTAGGAAACCGCTTCGATGACGAATATCTGATCTTAGAAAAATGGAGACCTAATCAGCCCATCACATGTATTTACTATGATGGTGAAAAGGAAATTTATTTTATCAAAAGATTCCTTTTGGAGAATAATACAAATCCGCAAGCCTTTATGCCGTCGGAACATCCTAAGTCATTTATCGAAAATATAATTGTAGCAAATGGCTGTACTGCAGAGATCGCTTTTGCAAAGGATAAAGGGAAAGAACGCGATCCTGAAACGGTAAATATTGATGAATTTATTGCCGTGAAAGGAATTAAAGCTATTGGAAATCAGTTTACTAAATTTAAAGTTAAAACAATCAACGTAACCATTCCTGAACCTGAAGAGGAAGAGCCGGAAGTATATGAAGAATCTGAAAATACGGAAGGAACTGATGATGATGGAGGCGTGATCGGTGATTTGTTTGATGCAGGAGAGCCTGAAAATCAATAGATTTTACAACTAAATGAAAAGAATATTATTTCCGATTGCAATTTTCGTGATCAGTTTTTCTTGCAAAGAGAAAAAAGAAAAGGTAACTGAACCAGAAGTTGTTGAAACCAAAGTTATTGATTCTGTTCAAAGTGTAACTTCAGAAGAAATAACTGATGAAGAACCTCGAAAAGAAGATACCGACTATGAAATGGTCAGTGAAAAGGATTTCAAGCAATGGAAAGGCGAGTATCATTTAGATTATCTTGATTATGCAGGAGAAAATGACGGAACAAAATTGAAAGCCAAATTAGTATTAGATGGCTCTGAAGATGGTCATTTCTATCTTTGGTATGAAAAACCGAGTGATACCGCAAAATTAGGGATGCATCATGTATACGGAAGTTTTGGTAAGGCAGATAATGAGAATACAGCCATTAAATTTTTACCCGAAATCGTAATTGACAGAGAAAATACAGGAATTGATCTAGACTTTTTCTTATACAATAAAAACAATGCGTTTTATATTAAAAGTGAGATGATTCCTTCTGAAGGTGGAGCAACAAAAGAGCTTCCGATTCAAAAAATTAAATAAAAAAATATGAATATTTTAATATTAGTTATAATTGCTACGGGTATTATCAGCTTTATTGCTTTTAATAATATTGGCATTTTCGAAAAGTATAAATTTAATGTTGGGGCAATCCAAAATAGAAAAGAATACATTCGTTTGCTTTCTGCAGGATTTCTTCATGCGGATATTATGCACCTGATTTTTAATATGATGACACTTTATTTCTTCGGGCCTATTGTTGTCAAAGGTTTTGGAAATGTCGGATTTTTAATTGTTTACTTCGGATCTATATTATTAGGAAATATATTTTCATTGTTTCTATATCAAAAACAGCCGTGGTATTCTGCAATTGGTGCGAGTGGAGGAGTTTCAGGGATATTATTTGCCTCGATTGCAATGATTCCTGCTCTTAAAATATATATATTCTTTATTCCTATTGGAATTCCAGGATTTATTTTTGGACTTATATATTTCAGTTATTCGGTTTATATGATGCTAAATCCAAAACAAAATGATAATATTGGTCATGCTGCCCATTTAGGGGGAGCATTTTTTGGATTGGTTTATGCAATTGCGCTTGCACCCGGAAAAGCAATCGAAAACTCATTATACATTGGAATTATGGCACTTCCATTACTATATTTAAGTTATGAGATCTTTGTAAGAAAAAGAATAGGTTAAAAAACATTTTTAACTAAAATAGTAAAACCAATGAGCGCATCAGAGTTAAACAATTTCATCGTTATACTTATTTATGGTTCATTGGTTTTACTTTCTTTATTAAAGCTTGCCAATCCACTAAAAGTTAATAAAAAAGCCAATCTTTGGTTTGGGATATTTCTTTTTTTATGGTCAACTTTTTGGTTGGATGAGGTTTTGTTTCTAATTACACAGTCTACCATTGAAGTTCATTCGCTTTTTTTGGTGCGTTTTATTCAGTTTTTGACGCCGATTGTCTTTTATTTCAGTGTATTATTTTATACAAATCCGGCTTTTAAGTTTAAAATTTCCGATCTTAAATATGCGGTGCTTCCTGTAATTTTTTTAGTGAGCATTGTATTGGTTGAGTTCAGATTTTATACTTTCCAATATGTTATTATAGGTTTGATTCTTTTTCAGGCTTTATTTTATACGGGACTTTCTTATTTTACCATCAGAAAACATCAAAGAAAAATTCAGCTATTTTCTTCAAATACAGAAGGAATTAACCTAAACTGGCTGGAATATATTATCCTTATTATTTTTATCGTAAGCATTATTTATACGATTTATAACCTCTCTTACAATGCTAATTCACTGAATTTTTTCATTAATCTGATCTTTTTATTAGTTATTTATTTCGTAGCTTATAATTCTTTAAAACAAAAAGAAATTTATCCGGTTGAAGAAAAACTGCGTGAAGAATTAATTTCAATTAATGATGATTCTGAAACGGAAGAATTAAAGAGGAAATTGATTTCTGATGAAGAATTAGTAAGAATTAAAGTTCAGTTGGAAGAACTAATGAACAGCCAAAAACCTTATTTGGAAAGTGAACTTAATTTGATCAAACTTTCAGAGCTTTTATCCATTTCCACCCATCATTTGTCTTATGTGATCAATACAGGATTTCAAAAGAATTTTTTCCAATACGTCAATGAATATAGAATTGAACATGCTAAAAAATTATTGAAGGATAATACTAAACTTTCGATTTTAGGAATAGCATATGAATCGGGATTTAATTCTAAGACTTCTTTTAATACAACTTTCAAAAAATTCACCGATCAGACTCCTTCCGAATTCAAAAAAATAAGTTCAGGTTTATAATTTTTAACTTTTATTTATTTTAATTAATTGATTTTTAATCGATTAGTTTGTTTTAGTTTTTCAATTAAAATCTGTTCATTCAGATAGGTTGGAACATTAAAAAGACTTTACAAAGATACTTTTGTACCATAAAATTTGCTTTATGGAAACGAAAGAGTCTTACGCAGTTGTCACGGGAGCCAGTCAGGGCTTGGGAAAAGCATTTGCCGAAAGTTTAGCTAAGAAAAAAATTAACGTCATTTTAATAAGTCTTCCAAATCAAAATCTTGAAGCTTTGAGCTTAGAAATTGCTGAAATATATGATGTAAAAACCCAATATTATGAAGTCGATCTTTCTATCAACGAAAATATTTTCAAACTGACAGAATGGTTAAATAATTCCTTCAATATTCATATTTTAATTAATAATGCGGGTTTAGGAGGAACGAGAAAATTTTTAGACGCAACTCCACATTACATTAATACAATTCTACAGGTAAATATTACAGCGACTTCTTTAATTACGCATCAATTATTACCCAATTTATTGAGCCAGCCAAAAGCATATATTCTAAATGTTTCGAGTATGGCAGCCTTTTCTCCGATTGGTTTTAAAACTGTTTATCCGGCTTCCAAAACTTTTATTCATTCATTTTCAAGAGGTCTGCATGAAGAATTAAAAGACACCAATGTTTTCGTAAGCGTCGTAAATCCGGGAGCGATGAAAACTAATATTGATGTCTGTAAAAGAATTGAAAAACAAGGATTTTTAGGAAAATTGACTTTGCTAGATCCTAATAAAGTGGCTAGATATTGCATTGACCGACTTTTTAAGAGAGATTCTGTAATTATGGTAAATCCTATCAGTTGGCTGTTTATGAAAGTTTTACCAATTTGGATTAAGCTACCTTTAATGACCAACGCGATCAAAAAAGAAATCGAAGCATGAAAAAAGTTTTTGTTACCGGAATTACAGGACTTCTTGGAGCTAATGTTGTTATAAAATTATTAGAAAATGGTTATTTTGTTATTGCTTTGGTGCGCCAGAAAAGTGGCTATTTAGGTGAAAAAAATGAGAACCTACAACTGATTGAAGGTGATTTGTTTTCCGAAGTTTCATCGTATTTGGTGGATGTGAGTTTTGTTATTCATATTGCTGCGGAAACAAGTCAGAGTCTTCTTTTTTATAAAGATTATAAAAGAGTTAATTATTATGCAACGATTAATTTATTCTCTCAATCAGAGAAAGCTAATGTTCAGAAATTTTTATTTGTGAGTTCTGCGAATACATTGGGTTTTGGAAGTTTGGAAGAATTAGGCAATGAAAATTTTAAACAAAAATATCCTTTCACTCAATCATTTTACGCTAAAAGTAAACTGGAAACAGAAAATTATCTTCTTAGAAATAATAAAACCACAGAAGTCATTATTTTAAATCCAACTTTTATGATTGGAAAATATGACAACAAGCCAAGTTCAGGAAAAATCATTTTTTGGGTTTGGAAAAAGAATATTGTTTTTTATCCAAAGGGTGGAAAAAATTTCGTTCACGCAGAAGATGTTGCCAACGGAATTTTTCAAGCTATTGAAAAAGGGAAAAATGGTGAAAAATATCTTTTAGCCAATGAAAATTTAAAATATAAAGAGTTCTTTAAAAGAGTAAATAAAGTAACAGATCAAAACCCCTTGACGGTTCCAATTCCGAACTTTTTATTGATATTTCTTGGATGGATTGGAGATATTTTAAGATGTTTTAAAATCAAAACAGATCTAAGCTCATCAAATATGAAAGCCCTGAGAATTGACAATTTTTACACTAATCAAAAATCAATCGATGAACTGGGAATGAAATATCAGCGTATTGAAAATGCAATTGAAGATGCTGTTGAATTTTTCAAAAATAAAACCGCCTCAAAAGCTGAGACGGTTAAAAAAATATAATTAGCTGTTAAAAAAATTACTTCTTGATAATTTTCTGATTTACAACGCCTTGTTTTGTTTTTATCTGAATAAAATACATTCCGGATTGAAGCCCGCTCATATCAATTGATTGAGTATTTCCTTTGATATTTTTAATAATTTCTCCCAAGCCATTCATTAAAATAATATTTTCAATGGGATTTTTTTCAGAATTTGAGATGGTAAGAATTGTTTCTACCGGATTTGGATAAATCGTCAGTTTTTCAACCTTATTTTCATGAGTTGCTAAAACAGCGGAAGAAGCGAATTGTGTTTTAATGTAAAACAGATTCGCAACACTTCCTTTTGTAATCGAGTGTGAACCCGCATTTACCGTTGGAATCGTTACAACTCCCGAAGATGCCGTGTAAGAAATTCCGTCTACTTTTACAGTTCCGCTGAATGTTGGATCAAAAACCAAAGTTAATGATGATGGAGCTGTTGTATTATAGTTGATTGCGGTTGCAGATTCTATTTTTAAACGTTTTGTTAAAGCTATTCCATCATAATTTGCTGAACCGTCAGTAGAATTGATATTGGCTGAGGTAAATGAATAAAATGAACTACTTAGGTTAGAAGACGTAAAATTATGAACTTCATTTCCTTGCGGATTTGTTCCTGTTGAAGTCACTGTAATACTTCCCGTTCCAGAAACTGGAGTTCCCGAAGAACCAACCGTCGTTACTGTGAAATCTACATCTGCAGTTGGTGTTCCCGATACGGTAATTGTTTTATTGGTTGCATTTTTCACAAAGCTTATTCCTGAAACCGGAAGGCCTGTTACGGTAGCATCGGTTGCGGTTCCGCCCCAAGTGAAAATCATTGGTTCAATCGCGCTTCCTGTAGTTACAGTTTGATCGTTGTTCGATGCAATAAGCAATGTCTGAGAACTAACCGGAGTTGAAGCTTCTCCCTGTACAAATACCAAAGTAGGAGTGTAGCCTTGTAATAAGGCCATTAATCCTGTATTTACCGAATCAGAAGTGTCATCAACTGCATTATTGAAAGTCCAGTTGATATCTCCGCCTGAAACTCTTCCCGAATACTGCGTTACTTTATCTTTGGCAGCGGTCGGAGAATCCGGAACCAATGAATTGATGTACAATGAAGCATTCGTATCAAAATTATTATACGTTGCATTTCCCTGAAAAGCTTTGATATTAACTGTCAATGCTTCACTTCTCGTTGTTGCAACATAAGCATCAAACTGAGCTGATGCGCTTGCTGAATTGTATGGAATAAAAGCATTTTGGTTGATCATATAATTGTCGAAAGCTTTGATCATTCCGCCGTTTTCGCCTGAGAAAGTTCCTGTAGAGCCATTGGCAACATCAGTTCCCTGTTTTGAAATAAGCATCGGATATTTACAGTTTCTGAAATAATTTCCCTCCACAAAAACGGATGAACCTAACGTTGATCCTACACCGTATTTTGAGTTTCCATCATAATAATTGTTGTAAACATGCGCCGAATAATAACGAACACGCGGATGTCTTGAGTCTGAATGATCAAACCAATTGTGATGATAAGTAATGTAAAGTCCGGCAGTTGTTCCTTCACTTAAACCAAGAAGACAGCTTTTCCCATTGTCCCAAAAATGGTTGTATGAAAAAGTGATATACGTTGATTTTTTAGCATCCAAAGCTCCGTCACCTTTTGCCTGATCAGCATCTCCGCCTGGCTTTCCATAGAAAAAATCGCAGTTGTGAGCCCAAACATAGCTGTTATCTTGTTGAAGACTTAAATTATCACCTTCCGCAGCATCTGTCAGCATAAAACCTAGATTTCTTACTTCAACATTGGTCGCATTTTTAATTCTTACCCCCCAGCCATTCACAACAGCATCAGAACCAACTCCCTCAAAAGTCACTGAATTAGCCACAAGACTTTTATTTTCAATTACAGCATCACCATTCAACAAATAACTTGGATCTGTAATATTTCCGATTAATCTTACGACTAAAGGACGGCTGTCACTTCCTTTTTTGAAACCATCCAAAATGGTTTGTAATCCTACACAAGGATTTGCATTAGCGCCTGTTACATTCAGGGAAACTGTATTTTTTGTTCCTTGAGTGATGTAAATAACTACTGCGTTGGATTTTAGAGTTCCGTCCAGATTGTATGCTCCGGGAATTCTTCCGTTGCTGTGGGCAAAACCTGTTCGGTCATGAGGAAGTACAGTAACTGCGTTGGATACAGCTTCCGGACCTTCCACATTATTGGTTACGGGAACGACTTTTATGGTGTAACTTCCTGCGCTAAGACCTAAAATATCAGCTCTAAAATAAGAACCGTAACTTCTGATCAATTGGGTATCAATGAGTTTGTTTGTCTGTCCTCCACCAGTGTAATAGACTCTGTAACTGTCAACTCCGCTTATTGGAGTCCATTTTACGTACGCTGTTTCAAGCCAACCTGTCGCTTGGGTTATGGTAACTTGTGCTTTCAGCAAAATGGAGCTGAAGAGAAGCACAAAATAAATAAAGAATTTTTTCATGATTAATAATATTAGTTTAGTTTTAAAATTGATTTTGTAAAGTGCAATCGATTGCTCTCAAATATATATAAATTTTTAATATAAATCATTTTGTTGTGAAATTTATCAGAAAAAAGCTTGTAACTAGTTTATTCTAAAAGGTTTTAGGTTTTTATTTGAAAATATGTTAATCGTATAACCTTGAAATTAAAAGTCAATTTTAATTTCCTGAAAAAGTAGATAATGTAACGAAAGAGATATTTAATTGAGAAAAATAGATTTTAAAATAAATAAAAATAGAGTACTTATTAAAATCATTCAAGTTCTTTTACCTTGAAATTTGGCTGTTTTATGAATGATCGTTAGTTTTGATATTTAATACATCAGTAAAAAACAAATAATGAAAAAAAGAGTATCCTTCAAAATGTTTCTAAAGCCCGGTTGCGAAAAGGAATATGAAAAAAGGCACAGTGAAATTTGGCCGGAACTAAAGGCATTATTAAAAGAATCGGGAGTGTCGGATTATACGATATATTGGGATAAAGACACGAATATTCTTTTTGCTCACCAAACAGTTTCGGAAAGTGCAGGTTCTCAGGATCTAGGGACTTCTGAAATTGTAAAGAAATGGTGGAATTATATGGCGGATATTATGGAAACCAATCCGGATAACTCTCCAATAAGCATTCCTTTAAAAGAGGTTTTTCATTTAGAGTAAATAGTTGATTTTCTTTATTTTGAAAGCTTTTTTAATGCAATATGTATTATTTTGTTCCAACAATAAAACGATCATTTTCAGATAAATCTTTAACAAGCTCAACTTCTGAGAACAAATCTTTATAAAGATTCAAAGTTTCCAGACCCAATTTTTGATTAATTTCTAAAAATAATAACCCATTTTTATTTAAATTTTTTTCAGAATCTTTGGCTATTTTTCGGTAAAAAATCAACGCGTCAGAAGTAGGAGAGAAGAGTGCCATTTTGGGCTCAAATTCTTTTACAGAATCAGCAATTTCGGTCTCTTCTTCAATGCCAATATAAGGTGGATTTGAAATAATAATATCATAATTTTCAGTCAATTCAAAATTCAGATAATCCGAATGAATTAAATTGATTTCCAATTGATGAAAGTCTGCATTCTTTTTCGCGACTTCTAAAGCTTTTTCTGAAAAATCGATTGATGAAACTTCGGCTTCAGGAAAATGTTTCTTTAAAACTAAAGGAATTATCCCGCTTCCGGTTCCAATGTCGAGGATTCTCAGCTTGTGAATTGTGAATTGTGAATTGTGAATCTTCTGAATAGCAATTTCCAATAATTCCTCCGTTTCAGGACGTGGAATTAATACATTTTCATTCACAAAAAACTTCATTCCGTAAAATTCTGTTTCACCCAAGATCTGCAAATAAGGTTTTCCTGTTTGTAATTCTGAAACGATATTTTGGAATTTTTCTTCATTTTCTGAAGATATTTTCTGATCTGCAAACTGTCTTTGCTGGATACTGCTTAATTCTAAAATATTTTCTACAAAAATCTGAAAGATAAACGCACTTTCTGATTCTGCATAAATTTCCGACAGACTTGTTAAAAAAGATTTTTTGAGTTCTGATACTGTCATTTTATTAATAAAACATCTCTGTTTTTCTATTTTTTAGTTCAATTTTATTTTCGCCAACCTGAAATTCATCCATTAAAGGCAAAGGAGCTTTTTTATTGATTTTTTCTTTCCAGCTTTTGGTTTTTACAGTATTATTTTCATCACAATTTTCAGATGAATAGTCAAATATTGCATCTCCTGTTGATAAATTATAATCTAATGATTGGAAATAATCACATGGAGAACCAAAATTTACAGATGCTCCAATTAGGTACCAATTGTTGTTTTGGAATCTGTATCTATGGGTGTAATTCCACTTTTGTCGGCTTCCTCCGAAATGATTGACGATAATTGTTTTGTTTGTGATACTAATTCCTTCATAAGGATTTCCCATCATTCCGCCATGTTCGGTAGAAAGAATAGGATTGGTTGATTGGTGCCATAATACCCAATTTTCACCTTCTTTTTTATAAATAGCTAAACTTTGTGCGAATCCTAAATCACCTTCGATTGGAGTTTCGTAGACGCAAACTGCTTCATCTTCTGGGGTGTCGTCTAAATTTCCAAACTGTTTGTCTTTTAAAGTCCAGAATTTTGGGGTGAATTCTTCAAGAGTTTTTGCTTTTTTTAGCGTGATTTCTGAATCAAAATCTCCACTTTCTACCGCCTTTTGAAACGCATCTGCTGTAGTATGCTTTTTATCTGATATTTTTGGAATATTTGTTCGGATATTTTCTGCATCTTTCGGAAATTCAGGTAAAATAAAACTTCTAGGTTTGGAATTTGAATCGTAATATTTTATTTCACGATATTCATAATCAATGAGCCCTTTTTTACTGTCAATTCCTTCGTCTGGATCTTGTCTGTAGTGTTTTTTTGAAATCCAGTTTCCCTGTTTATCGTAAGTATATTCAAAATATTCGGCATATAAAGGATGTCCTGTATATTCTATGCTTTGCTCAAAAACAAGGTTGTTATGATCATCATATTTTCTGGTGGTTTTCATAGATTTTTCTGTTCCAAGCATGTGATATTGCTGTTCAACACGCTCCAGATAATCTTTTGAATACTCATATTCCGTTTTATTTTCCAGTGAATTGTGATTTGCGAACCAAATTTCAGAAAGTAAGTAGCCATTTTTATCATAGCTGAAAGTCACATCGCGATTTTCAATAACGTAATTTTTAATATCAATAGGTTTGTAAGTCCCATTCATCCATTGATAGCGATGGATTTTGGATTGATACAAAGGCGTTTTTTTTGTAAGAATGGGAAATTCAAAAATATATTCTTCTTCAGGATTGGCTACAGAATCATAACCATAATCAATGATTTTAACGGTTGTCTTTTTTGCCTCGGAAGAGAAATTATATTTCGTATAACCCTCATAAATAAAGGATTTATTTTCGCCTATCTTATAATCTATTTCTTCTTGAAGGTGATTTTCTTTGTTGTAAAATAGCCAGTTATAATTGTAATATTTTTTGTTTTCAATTAATTCTTTAAGAACGAGAAAATTATTTTTGTAATGAAATTTTTCTACAACAGAATTTTTATCGTAAGTAGATTTTCGGTACAATTTTCTACCGTCTGGAAGATATTCTGTATATGATTCTTTCGTGTAAGAAAGACCGTTGAATTTTGCGGAAATACTATCATTTTTTTCAGGTTTTTTAAATTTTGTAACCGAAAAAATATTGTCTGTCTTAAAGTTTATTGAATCTTCGTAAGGACTGTTAAAAGTATGATTATCTAGAAATCCGTTAATTGATGCTTCTTTTTTTTGAGCACAGCTAAAGATAAAACTCATCGAAAAAACAAGTTTTAAAACCTTTGGAAATATCAAATTTCGGATCTCTGTATTATTCATTTATCGTGTAAAAACCAATTTAGTATCTGTAGATTTTTCTTCATTGATCATATAGCCTTCGTAATTAAAAGCTTTTACATCATTCAACGTTTTTGCATTGGTTTCTGCGCAGAATCTCACGACCAAACCTCTCGCATGTTTTGTGTAAACGACGATTGTTTTCAGTTTTCCGTCTCTTAATTCGTAAAAATCAAAATCGATTACGTGATGATTCAGTTTTTTTCTGTCGATTACTTTTCCGTATTCGTTGCTGCATAAATGAAGAAGAACTTCATTTTTTTTCATCTCAGAATTCAATTGTTCTGTCACTTTTTCCTTCCAGAATTCGTACAGATTTTTATAATTTTCAAACTCGAAATTACGACCCATTTCCAATCTGTAAAGCATTACTTTATCAGACGGTTTCAACAAACCATACAATCCGGAAAGTATTCTGTAGTTTTTCTGTAAATAATCTACTGCGTTTTTATCTAATGTTTTAGCATCCAAACCTCTGTAAACTTCACCTGTAAAGGCAAACATGGCTGGTGCAGATTCTTTTGCAGTGGGTTTATCTTTCCATTTTTGGTTTCTTTCCCAGTTTTCATCGGCCAGTTTTGGCGATATTTCCATGAGTTCAGAAAGGTATTTTGGAGATCTGTGTTTTAAATGTGATTGTAAAAGTGCTGCTTCTTCAATGAATTTAGGTGTAGTTGTTCTCAAAAGGTCTGTTGAGTTTTCTACGTTCATTAATTTGGCAGGAGATGTTATTATTTTCATGTTGTTAAAAAGCGGATAAATGTTTAATATCAATAAAATTCATGATCATCAAAGACACAAAATCAAATAGAAAATGGCACATGATAATGATTTTAATATTCGAATATAATTTATAAAATACAGCAAAAACAACCCCGATAAAGAGAGGTCCTACAACCTGACCAATCGTTCCGTATGTGCTGTGAAGAATTCCAAATAAAATGGCGGAGATAATGACTCCTAAAACCGGACTGTTGTATATTTTTTCAATTATTGGTTGGATATAACCTCTCATTAAAACCTCTTCTACAACGCCTGCAGTTAGGCAAGTAAAAATAATTAAAAAATAATTATTCTTAAAAATCGATTGCAGCTGAATGAGTTTATCACTCATTTTTTCATGCGTAATAAGAAAGATTAACCCATTTAAAAGTGCGCCTCCAATCGCGCAAATAAAATACATGCAAAGCACGGCGCCAATATAAAATGAGATTGGATATTCTTTGTCTTTCCAAATCGTAATGGGACTTTTCTCGATTAATTTACTATAAAGGAAAATCAATAACAAAACGATCCAAATAACAATTCTGCTATTCAAAAACAGACCGGCTGTCATGGTTTTTACCCCGGTAATTAAACTGAGAAAAGGAAAAACATAAAGCATCACTAAGGCAAGAAGCACAAAAGTGAGAAGAATTCCTAAAGAATATTTTCCATTAAAACTCATAAAATGATTGAGAAATTATAATTAAATAATTCCTTTTCCTTGTCTGATCAGTTCAGGTTCTCCGGAAGTAAGGTCTACAATTGTTGAAGCTACGTTGTCACCGTATCCTGAATCAATGACAATATCAACTAAATGATCATATTTTTCGGCAATTAATTCGGGATCTGTAGAATATTCAATGATTTCGTCATCATCTTTTATGGAAGTTGAAGCAATCGGATGTCCTAGTTTTTCAACAATAAGTTGTGGAATCGGGTGATCCGGCACACGAATACCGATTGTTTTGTGACCTTTATAGGCTAAAGGCACACTTTTATTGGCATCTAAGATAAATGTGAAAGGTCCTGGAAGATGACTTTTCAAAAACCTGAAAACCGAAGTATCAATAGGTCTTGTAAAATCTGAAAGATGGCTTAAATCGTTACAAATAATAGAGAATTGAGCCTTCTCAAGTTTCATTTTTTTGATCTGAGCCAGTTTTTCCATGGCTTTTATATCAAAAATATTACAACCTAGTGCATAAATAGTATCGGAAGGATAAATGATCAATCCGCCATTATTTAAACATTTAATTACCTCATTAATAAGATTTTCCTGAGGATTTTCCGGGTAAATTCTTAGTATTTTTGCCATACTACAAAGATACAAATATTAAAATAGTTTTCATAAAACTCCTTTATTTAAAAGAAAAATTAGGATTTTTAAAAAATTGTCGTACATTTGCAATCCAATATCGCGGGATGGAGCAGTAGGTAGCTCGTCGGGCTCATAACCCGAAGGTCATAGGTTCGAGTCCTGTTCCCGCTACTAAGTTAAGTGCTTTCGGTAAGCACTCTAAAGATACACCGCGGGATGGAGCAGTAGGTAGCTCGTCGGGCTCATAACCCGAAGGTCATCGGTTCGAGTCCGGTTCCCGCTACTAAGTTATAAGTGTTTTCGGTAAACACTCTAAAGATACACCGCGGGATGGAGCAGTAGGTAGCTCGTCGGGCTCATAACCCGAAGGTCATAGGTTCGAGTCCTGTTCCCGCTACTAAGTTAAGTGTTTTCGGTAAACACTCTAAAGATACACCGCGGGATGGAGCAGTAGGTAGCTCGTCGGGCTCATAACCCGAAGGTCATAGGTTCGAGTCCTGTTCCCGCTACTAAATTAAGAGAATCACATTGTGGTTCTCTTTTTTTGTTCAATCAATTCTAAATTTTCACAAAATTATTTTTAAAACATTTTCTACAGTCTTTATGTATTGATTTTTTATGCATCTTTATGATAAAATTTAATAAAATGGAAACTGTCATTATTTCTGAGAGAAAAAAATCAGTGGTAACAGATATAATTCTTGTTACGATTTTCGGTTTAGTTCCATTATTTTTTTTTATTAAATGGTTAATATCATCAGATGATGTTGCTGGTAGTATTTGTATTAGCGTTTTGATAATAGCCATACTATTTTTCCCGATTGTTGTAGTATCAGGCTATATCTGGGATGTAAAACAGAAAATAATGTTATCTGAAGCCGGAATAAAATTATGCTACGGAAGAAATATTGTAGATATTTTACATGGTGAAGGAGGTTTCAGAATATTTCCTGATAATGAAATCCAGTGGAACAAAATAACAGGTTTTGATATAAGTTCTGAAGAACGTCGAGAGGCGACTGAAGGTGGCGGTTATTCTACTACAATAAGGTATAGTCTCCTTATTAAAATCCAAAATCCAAAAGTGGTTGTATATAATGCTCAGGAGTTCAAGATAAATTACTCTACTATCAGGTTGGGGAAATTTAAGGAACACCCTAATGAAATATTAGGAATTTGCGAACGGTTTCAAAAAGCCATTCAAAATGAAAATTATTAATTAACAATTTTATTAAATAAAAAAAATCCCACTTTAAAAGCGGGATTATATATTATTGAGCTATTGTAGCGTAAGGACTTAATTTGTAGTCTTCAGCATTGGTTTGATCCATAAAATCTTTCTTCTGCATTCCTTTCATTCTTCCTGCGGCATCGCTTGCATTGAAATAAGCTTCACTTAGTTTCGTTGCCATTTCAGCAGGGTTGAAGTCAATTTTAGTATCACCTTCTACACCCAAATATCCGTTCTTTTTAGTAAGGTAAGTGATGTAATTTTTATAGTTGATCATGGTGTCTCTGAACATTCTGTTATGATACTCCAGACATTTTTTAGATTTTTTATTTGAATTGTTTAGGATACAGCTAGACATATTTCCTCTGTACAAACGCCATTCTTGCTCTACTTTTGCATATTCTTTTCCTAAAGCGGTCTTTCCGTTAATAAGGATATTGTTGTCGCCTTCTTTAGTCGCGATTGTCTGCAAATGTCCTATAACAAGAGGAACTGTTTTTTCAATTTTTGCTTTAGTTTCTTTTAAAGTTCCAAAATCTGCTGCAGGAGAGTTCTTCTTTTGAGCAGTCGTTACATTAAAAATAAGTAGTAATAGTACAATCAATAAATTATATCTTTTCATGAGAAATTTTTAAAGCACTAAAATAAATATATTTTCTCAGTTTAAACAAATAGATTTTAATTTTATTTAATAAAAATTAACAAGTTTTAAGAATTTGTGTTCTAATCCTAAATTTTACTGCCGATTAATAAGGTAATAAATTCGATCAATTAAAAATTTAACATATTTTAATAAAATTTATTTAATTGATTTTCAGAACTTTATATTAATTAATCTTTTATCACTAAAAAAATAGTTGTTGGATTGAGATTTATTTCTACATTTGTATAACTAATTTCTTAGTGATATAGAATTTTGATACAATTTTATATCATATTTAATGATAAATGAAACAGGATATGATAATTCAGACGTTAACAAAAGCAGAAGAGCAGGTAATGCAGTATTTATGGAAACTCGAAAAAGGATTCTTAAAAGATGTCCTTGATCTTTTTCCGGAACCAAAACCGCATACCAATACTGTTTCAACTATTTTAAAAGTGTTGAAAGACAAAGAGTTCGTAGACTATAGCGTTTACGGAAGACAGCATGAATATTTCCCGTTGATCTCAAAAGAGCAGTATTCGGGCAAGACCATGAAGAGCCTTGTGAAAAACTATTTTAAAGGTTCTTATAAAAGTGCCGTTTCATTTCTTGTAGAAAAAAATGAAATGACTGTTGAAGATCTTGAAATTTTATTAAACGAACTCAAAAAGAAAGACTAGCTATGGAAGCAATACTTCTATACTTTGTAAAAGTAATTTTATCTTCTGGTGTAATGTTTTTGTATTATCAGTTGTCTTTAAAAGACAAGACATTTCATCATTATAACAGATTTTATTTACTGTCTGCAATATTGATATCACTATTATTACCGCTGATCACGGTGGATGATTTTACGATAGAGGTAAATAATGATGTTTATAGCTTGCTGGATAAGATACAGAATTTTAATACAACCAAAAACATAGAAAATGACCACACTTATTTTAGAATTATTTTTTCAGCTTTGGGATTGGTTTCTCTCTATTTTTTAGGAAGATTCATTTACGGGATCTTTAGAATACAACAGCTTAAAAGCCAATTTCAAAAAGAAAGTTTTGATGGTATTAATTTTTACCATACAAACCTCACCGAAGCTCCGTTCTCTTACTTTAAAAACCTTTTCTGGAAGAATACAATTATATTGAATTCAGACATTGGAAAACAAATTTTAAAGCACGAAATGGTGCATATTGAGCAGAAACATTCATTCGATAAAATTTTTATTGAAGTGATTACCTCCGTTTTCTGGTTCAACCCATTTTTTCATATCATTAAAAAAGAAATAAGTTTAATTCACGAGTATCTGGCCGATAAAAAGGCCGTAAAACAATCGGACACAAAAGCATTTGCGCAGATGCTTTTAGCAAGTCACTTTTCCGGAACACAGTTACCTGCAACCAGTCCGTTTCTAAGTTCAAATCTAAAAAAACGACTCAAAATGTTACAAAAACCTAAAACCAAATTCGGGTATGCGCGAAGAATTTTTGCATTGCCGGTTTTATTTTCAGTGGCTTTTGCCTACATGGTAAATGCTAAAAATAAAGAAATTAAAGAAACAAATATTGCCATTGAGGAAGCCGTTTCTCAAATCAAAAAAGACACGATAAGACCAGAAAAAAGCAGAGATATAATTGTTACTCCCAAAGGATATAAAAAATCTGATGACGAGAAAAAAATCGCCGATCTCAGTAAAAAAATACAGGAAAAAAGTAAAGCTTTAAAAGAATTAAAACCTGAAAGCAAAGAATTTCAAAAGCATGTTGACGAATTGGGAGAGCTTTCTTCTGAAATAGGAAAAATTGCAAGTTCTGATAATTTCCAGAAAACAATATTGGCCTACAGAATGGATGGTTCTGAAATGAAAAATATAAATGATTTTTTCAAATCAGACGAATGGAAGAGCAAAGTAAAAGAGCTTAAAAGCATGAATATTGAAATGCCGGAAATGCCAGAAATGAATTTTGATTTTCCTGATGTTCCACCATTTCCAAAAGCTCCGAATGCTCCGGATGCACCAAACGCTCCACGTTCGCCGAATACTTCAAAAGTTAGGGTTTATAAATTTAATGATCTGAAAGACATGAAATGGAGCCCGGAAGCTGATATGGTATTTGCTGAAAGAGCCAAAGAATCTGCATCCACAGCAAAAAAAAGAGCTGAACTCGACAGAAAAAGAGCAAAACTTGATGAAAAGAGAGCGAAATTAGAAGGTGAGAGAGCAAAACTTGATGTGGAAAGAAGAGTCTTGGAAGGAAATAACAGAAGAGTTTACATCCAAAGTAATAACTTTAGAAATATTCCGCAAGATAAAATGTTGAGAATCAGTGCTCAGACTATGAAAATGAATAAAGGCCAGAACGATAGTTTTACAATAACAACTACTGGATCTGGAAGTGTTGTTGGTGATACTGGAGATATGAAAATTTTTATTGATGGAAAACCTTCTACAAAACAAGATATGGAAGCTTTAAAACCAAATGAAATTTCTTCAATGAATATCATGAAAAATACCAATAACGGGAAAACAGAAGGCAGCATACAAATTCAGACCAAAAAATAAAGTTCAATAAGCTTTGTTGATATTTAAATTGACAAAGCTTTTTTATTTAATACCATAAATATGAAAAAAATACTATTCTTTTTGCTTGTAAGTATATGTGCTCATGCACAGATTAATCGATTTTATTATGATTATAAATATATTTCAGATTCCACCAATAAAGCGGAAGTCAAAAGTGACATAATGCTTTTGGATATTGATAAAAATGGGTCAAAATATTATAGCCGAGAAAAATTTGCATCAGATTCTATCACAAAGGCGGATATTGCAAAACAGTTGAAAGGTGGATTTGGCGGAAGCATAAATATCAAAAAAAATATAAAACCGGGAACGATTTTCACGACCGTTACAAAAGCTTATCCTGATTATAAAGTATCACTTTCAGATAAAATTGGACAAACAACCTATAAAGTGGCAGAAGACCAAAAACCCGAATGGAAAATTCTTCCTGAAAAACAAAAAATTGGCGAATATAATACTCAAAAAGCGACAACAACTTTTGGAGGAAGGCAATGGATAGCATGGTTCAGTGCTGATATTCCTTTTCAGGACGGGCCATATAAATTTTACGGATTGCCCGGTCTAATTGTGAAATTGGAAGATAAAACAGGTTCGCATATAATGACTTTAATTGGTAATAAAAAAACAGAGGTAAGTGCTGAGGAAGAACTTCAGTTACCGGGTGTTACAATGATTGGAATGGGCGGTAAAGATATTGAGGTAAGTAAAAAGCAATTTAAAAAAGCCTGGAAAGATTATCAGACAGATCCTACAAAAGATATGAAACAGTCAATGAGTACTCTTCCCGCTGGTGCTGTGGTTAAAATGAGAAATCAGGACGGAAAAGATATCGATATGAACGAAATGTACAGGAATATTGAGAAAAGAGCAAAAGAAGAAATACTGAAAAATAATAATAGAATAGAACCGGATTTATACAAATAATCAGTCTATTAATAATAATCCGATAGAGCCAGATTTGGTGAAGTAGGTAAACTAATTTTTTAAATTTGAAACAGGGTAGAAAGTGATTTTTATCCTGTTTTTATTATCTTTAAACGCTAAAAAAACTAAAAATCAAATTAAAACATGAAGAAAATATTATTGTTATTCTTTCTCTTGTCGGTACTTATTATTGATGCACAATATCAAAGGTTTGTCTATGAATATAAATTTGCCATAGATTCAACAGCAAAAGATAAAACTGAAACTGAATTGATGAATCTCGATATTGCTCCAAAAGGATCAAAATTCTACAGTAAAGATTATCAGGAATTAGATTCGTTGATGAATGCTTATATACAAAAGCAGGTGAAATTGGGGATTAAAGATATTAGCCTTTCCGGAATGGGATATAAAGGAGAAATGAGGTATTTTGTTGAAAAAAGTTATCCCGATTATGTTTTAAGTTATTTTAATTCTCTCCTTTCGGACGAATACTTGGTACAAGATACCCGAAAGCAGCAATGGAAAATTCTTTCAGATAAAGAAAAAATAGGGAATTTTAATGCTCAAAAAGCAGTTTGTGATTTTGCGGGCAGAAAATGGATAGCTTGGTTTACGACAGATATTCCGATTCAGGATGGACCGTATAAATTCCATGGATTGCCAGGGTTAATTATAAAATTGGAAGACAATACGCATTCTCATATATTTGAACTTAAAGGAGTCAAAAAACTTCCGCAAACAGCCGAATGGAAAAGCCAAAAAGAGAAGAAAAGATATAATGCTCTTATTACTTTAAATCAGGAAAAATATAAAAAAGTTTTTAAAGATTATCTTCAAGATCCTATGAAAGGGCAGCGACAATTACTGAATAACGGAACTATTATTGAAATGCGGGATGAATCCGGAAAAGTGATAGATCCTGCTAAGCAGATGCGCGAAGATGAAAAAAGGCTTAAGGAAAAGATGAAAAAGCAGAATAATATCCTTGAATTGGATCTATTGAAATAAAAACAAACCCTTGAAAAGTAATTTTCAAGGGTTTTATATTTTAAGGTAAGCTTAATGTTAAGCTAATTTCTGAGAATCTGCAATAAACTGAGCCAATCCGCTGTCTGTTAATGGGTGTCTCAACAAACTCAAGATTGGAGGAAGTGGAGAAGTAATAACATCAGCACCGATTTTAGCACAGTCAATAATGTGCATTTGGTGACGGATAGAAGCTGCTAAAATTTCAGTTTCATACATATAGTTATCAAAAATCAATCTGATTTCCTGGATTAAGTTTAATCCGTCAGTAGAAATATCATCAAGTCTTCCCAAGAAAGGAGAAACGTAAGTTGCACCTGCTTTTGCAGCTAAAAGAGCCTGTCCGGCAGAGAAAATTAATGTACAGTTAGTTTTAATTCCTTTATCAGAAAAATATTTTAAAGCCTTGATACCGTCTTTGATCATTGGAATTTTCACAACGATATTCGGGTGGATTGCAGCCAATTCATCACCTTCTTTGATCATTTCTTCGTAAGTTGTAGAAAGAACTTCAGCAGAAATATCTCCGTCTACGATCTCGCAAATTGCTTTATAATGATTTTTGATAGCCTCAGCTCCCTGAATTCCTTCTTTAGCCATTAAAGATGGGTTAGTTGTTACACCATCTAAAATTCCAAGGTCTTTAGCTTCTCTAATTTGCTCTAAATTGGCAGTGTCAATAAAAAATTTCATTTGTTTAAAGATTTATTTATACAAAGATAAACAATCCTTTTTGAGTGGAAAATTTTTAATTTTAGTTAGAAGTTAGAAGTTAGAAGTTAGAAGTTAGAAGTTAGAAGTTAGAAGTTAGAAGTTAGGAGTTAGGAGCGAAGCATTTCAAATAAAAACAATTTTATAAATTTGTTACTAATGAAAAACCACTTCACAGCTCAACTCGAAATCATTGGTATCAATCCTTTTGTTTTTATTCCTGAGAAAATTTTAAATGAAATTTTTGAAACTTCGGAAAAAAATAAAAGTCCAATTCCTGTGAAAGGAACGGTAAATGGTAAAGAATTCAAGCAAAATTTAATGAAATATTTAGGAGAATGGCGGTTATACATCAACTTGACCATGCTAAAAGATTCTCCAAAAAGAATAGGCGAGACAATTGAAGTGTCAGTTGAATTTGATAATTCAGACAGAACGATTTCCATTCATCCTCAATTGGATAAAGCGATCAAAGAAAATCCTGTTGCCTTACAAAATTTTGAAAATTTAATTCCGTCAAGAAGATTAGAATTAATTCGTTACATCAATAATTTAAAAACTGAAGCCAGCATTCAAAGAAATATTGAAAAAATAATCAAACATTTGCATTGTGAAACCGACTTTTTTGGTAAGAATATTAATTAAAAACAATAAAAAAATCCGGAAAAATATTCCGGATTTTACTTTATTTTATGAATTTAAAGCTTTACTCAATTTTACAGCATCCTGATTGGTAGGATCATACTGTATAGATTTTGCAATATGTTCTTTTGCTTTGGCAGGATCAGATTGTTGTTCTGCAAAGGCAATATAGAAATAAGCGTAAGCTAAATTTTTCTTATTCTGTTCCACTTCTTCCGGTTTTACCGTTGCGATATATTTTTCGTAAGAAAGTTTTGCGTTAGCATCATCTTTAGCCGCTTGATAAGCGTATGCCTGACTGTAATATGATGGAGCCCAATCCGGTAACAAAGCAGATATCTTTTTCCAAGTATCAACTGCGTTTGTCCAGTCTGATGCTTCCTGATATGCTGTAGCCAATTTTGCTAATGATTCCGTATCCTTGGGATTTGTTTCGATTTGTTTTTTAAGTCCGTCAATCGTTGCATTGCCTGATTGAGCTGTAGCAGCCGTAGTTGTTGTACTGCTTGCAGTATCCGTTTGCGTTGTTTGTGCATTTACAAAACTAGCACTTCCTACAAGGATTAAACCTAAAAATACAGTTTTGATATTAATTTTAGTCATTTTCATAATCGTACATTTTTAAAATTCTTATTTCTAAAATTCAATAATAATTCCACAAAGGCTTAAATTTTAGAAGCTTTAAGTTTTTTTAGAAAATATTAACGGATAAATGCATTTTTTTAGCGTAATTTTTGATTCATCGATGTTTGAGTTATCTTTGTAATTCGAGTTTTATTTTTAATAATCAATATAATTTTCTTGTATGAACATCATATTAGCCTCAACTTCCACAATTTTTGGTGGTGAATATTTAGAATATTTAAGAGAAGAATTAATACAATTATATAATGGAATTGACGAAATCATTTTCGTTCCTTTTGCAAGGCCGGGTGGAATTTCCCATGACGATTACACCGCAAAAGCCCGTTCTTTCTTCGAAACAATTAATATTAAAGTAAAAGGTCTTCATGAGTTTGAAGATAAAATTGAAGCTTTAAACAACGCTAAAGGATATTTTACAGGCGGAGGAAATACTTTTTTATTGGTTAAAACTTTACATGAAGAAGGTTTGATGTCAGTTTTAAAATCAAACGTAGAAAGTGGAAAATCGTATTTAGGTTGTAGCGCAGGAAGTAATATCGGAGGACAAAATATGAAAACGACGAACGATATGCCAATCGTTTATCCACCAAGTTTTGAATGTATGGGATTGGTTCCTTTTAATTTAAATCCACATTATTTAGATCCCAATCCGGATTTAAAACATAATGGAGAAACAAGAGAAACCAGAATCAAAGAATTTTTAACGCAAAATGATCTTAAAGTTGTCGGGCTTCGAGAAGGAAACTGGATCAGAAGAATTGGCGATAAAATTTCTGTTGAAGGAAGTGAACTGACAAGGATTTTTGAAAAAGGAAAAGAACCATACGAAATTGAAGCTGGTTCAGAATTGTAATTTTAATTATATTTGATTTAAATAATAGTAAATGCTTCGACTTCGCTCAGCATGACAAAGTTATAAAATGACAGTTGGTATTAGCGCTGTCATGTTGAGCGAAGTCGAAGCATCTGAATGTAATGTATAAAGATTACAGGATCATAAAAACAAAATGCAATGAAAAAAACGTTTGCTGTTCTTGTGCTTTCAACTCAGCTCATTTTCGCTCAAAATATTGCCCAAAAACTGGATAAAGCAACCAAAGATCTAATGGATTCTTCGGGAGCTGTTGCCTCCAACTTATCTTTTTATGTGTCTGATGAAAGCGGAAATTTCATTTACGAATACCAAGGAAATAAAGGACTTTCAACAGCTTCTACACAGAAAATATTCACTGCAGGAGCAGCTTTGGAAACTTTAGGCAAAAATTATACGTATAAAACCATTTCAAGCTATTCCGGAACTATTTCGGGAGGAAATTTGAACGGAAATCTTTTCATTTCTTCAAACGGCGATCCTACTTTAGGAAGTTGGCGTTACGAAGCCTACAAACCGGAAAATTTTAAAAAGAAATTCATTGAAGCCGTAAAAAAATCAGGAATTACAAAAATTTCGGGAGATTTAATTATTGATGATTCTTATTTTGACCATCAGACAATCCCTGGAGGTTGGCCTTGGGATGATCTTGGAAATTATTATGGAGCTGGAGTTTGGGGTGTGAATTGGCGAGAAAATCAGTTTGATATTAATATTAACGGAACAGAGTTTAAGAATTTTTCCTATCCTTTGGAAGGCGTAAAATGGCTGAATGATTTAAAAACAGGAGGAAATTCAGATCAAAGTTTAATTTTCACAGCACCACATTCTGATGTTGCTTTAATCAACGGAACTTTACCCGCAGGAAAGATGGTAACCGTTTCAGGATCAGTGCCAAATCCACCATTGCAATTAGGTGTTGAAGTCAAAGATTGGTTAAAAGAATCAGGAATTGAACTTTCAGGAAAAGTAGTTACGAATTCCCAACTCGAATTGGAAGGAAAACAGGTTTTACAGGCTTCAAAAGCGAATATAATTCTTACGTATGAATCTCCGACTTTAGACAAGATCGTTTATTGGTTTTTAAGGAAAAGTATCAATATGTATGGTGAAACTTTCATTAAAACCTTAGGAAAGGAGAAAAAAGGGGATCCAAGTTTCAAAAGTGGAGTAGCTTACCTTAAAGAATTCTGGAAATCAAAAGGAATTAACGCCAGTATGATCAATTTTGCCGATGGAAGCGGACTTTCACCACAGAATTACGTTTCTGCAAAAGCAGAAGTTCAGGCTTTGTTGTATGCAAAAAAGCAGGCTTGGTTTGAAGCTTATTATGACGGTTTTCCAACACAGGATAACGGTATGAAAATGAAAAGTGGAACCATGAGTGATACAAAATCCTTCACAGGATATCATACCTCCAAAGAGGGAAAAAAATATGTGTTCTCTATAATTATTAATAATTATCAAGGGAGCGGAGGTGCAGAGTTGCAGAAAATTCTGAATGTTTTAAAATAAATATGATTATCCGTAATTTGACATAATGAAAGAATCTTTGTGAACTTAGCTGAGTAGAACGCCTTTGCGAACCTTAAAACAGTTAGTAGTCAAAATATCTTTGCGTGCTTTGCGTTAAAAAAAGCATTATAATTAAAAGCGGATATTCAAAAAAATAAATTATCTTGAGAAAATCCATATTTGCCAGATTAAATAACTGGATTACTTTTACCTTAATGACCATTGTGGTACTCACAATTGTTATTGCATCTACGATTTTGATTAATTTTCTCCGTAAAGAGGAAATTAAAAGAGTTGATATCTTGGTGAGTGCCCTAAAGTTTCAACAGGAAGTTGCTACTCCCAATTTAGAAATTCAGGCATTACTTCTTCAGATTTATGGCTCAAACAGTACGATTCCTGTTATTCTTTTAGATAAGGATGATAGAATTATAGAACATAAAAATCTACCACAAGACATTGAAAATGATCCTGTAAAAATAGTGACTTTAGCAAAAAAAATGGCAAAAAGCTACAGCCCTATTGAAATTGAAATTGCAGAAGGAAACAAACAGATCGTTTTTTATGATAACTCTCCGTTGCTGAATAATTTACGGTATTCTCCATTTATATTAGGATTTTTTATTTTATGTTATTTCTTATTCTCGTTTTGGTTTTTCAGAACAATAAAGAAGACCGATGAAGGTTACCTTTGGGCAGGTTTAGCAAAAGAAACTGCTCACCAGATCGGAACTCCGTTATCTTCAATGATAGGCTGGATGGAAATCATGAAGCTTGAAGATCCCGATTCTGAAGGTGTTCATGAGATTGAAAAAGATATTGAAAGATTAAGAACAATTTCAGAGCGATTTTCAAAAATTGGCTCAGTTCCTGAACTCAATGATACCAATTTTAACGCAACAATTCAGGGGAATTTTGATTATCTAAAGACAAGAATTTCCCGAAAAATTGATTTTAGCTTACATCTTCCAAAATACGATATTCTGGTTCCACACAATAAAATTCTGATGAGCTGGGTAATTGAAAACTTAGTTAAAAATGCAGTAGACGCAATGAAAGGTGAGGGAGCATTGCAAATGTTTGTCTTTGAGAGAAATAAAAATATCTTGATCGAAGTAAAAGATACCGGAAGCGGAATGACCAAACAACAAGCCAGAAATGCTTTTAAACCAGGATATTCTACTAAAAAAAGAGGCTGGGGATTAGGTTTGTCATTGGCAAAAAGAGTGGTTCAGGAATACCATAACGGCGATATTAAAATTTCCCAGACTGAAGTTGGGAAGGGTACTACTTTTAGAATAACGATTAAAAAAGGGTAGGAATATTTTTTTTTAAAACACAAGTAACACAAGTGTTTTTTCACAAATGACACTAACAAAAATTTGTGATTTTCGTGGTCAAATTTGTGTTATTCGTGTTTCAAAAACAAAAAAAAGCGAGGAAAAATTTCCCCGCTTTATTATTTACTATTAACTTTTAATTATTTCTTGCCAGTTAACCACTGATCCTGCAATTTCTTTTCTGCCGGAGTCGGATTAGCCTTGTACTGAAGCGTTTCCATCGTCAATTTATCAAGAATTGCTTTTCCTTTAAGGTCGATTTTATCCATTTTATCACCATTTTTTCTAAGAACAGTCACGGTTACGTTTTGTCCTTCTTTAATGGTTTTAGAATAATTGATAAAGGCCTGTACATTTTTAATATCAATTGTTTTTCCGTCTAAAGCTAAAACTTCATCTGTGATTTTAAATCCGATGCTTTTAGAGAAAGGAGATAAAGCTGAACTTTCATCAAAAACAAACGTGTTATTTTTCTCGTTGTATCCTGTTTGATTTGGATCTTTAATTAACCAAAAAATCGGCGGAGTTTCCTGCTTGCTGATTTCCACACCTACCTGACTCAAGTATTCTGCATAAGGCGTTGGCTGGCTTCCTGCAATATATTTATTGTAAAAATCTTTGATTTGAGGATAACCTGTTACAGTTACCAATTCATCAATCAGTTTATCATCTTTGAAAGGCTTATTTTCACCAAATCTCTGAGATAATTTTCTGATCATATCGCGGTAACCCATTTCACCGTTGGATAGTTTTCTCAATTCAATATCAAGACACATCGTTAAAAGTGTTCCTTTTTCGTACACATTTCTGTACTGATCTTTGTATTGATCCAAAAGAACATTTTTACTCATCACCGTGAATGGCATTGTATCGTCGTAGTTCTTAGAATTGGTAATTTTTTCGTTAATTCTCTTTAAGAACTCATTTTTATCAATTAAACCTTCCTGAATCTGGAATAAATTAGCAAAATATTCCGTTCCGCCTTCATACATCCAAAGGTGTTGAGACATTTTAGGATCAGCATAATCAAAGTTATGAATTTCTTCAGAATGTGTCTTCAACGGATTTACCGTGTGGAAAAATTCGTGAGAAACAACGTCTGTAATAGCTTTGTCGATCGCATCTTTCGGCATCATTTCAGGCAATACAACACTTGTAGATTCGTGGTGTTCCAATGCTCCGAAACCTTTGATTTGCGGCTCACCAGTACCTGAAAGATAAAGTAAGATTGCATATTTTTTATTGGTATTCATATCACCCAAAAATTTCTTTTGAGCAACTACCATTTTTTCTAAATTCTCCTTAAAATCTGCCGCTTTGTATTTTCCAGTTGGTGAATAAACTCCCAAAACAAGATCCATTCCTCCTGCATTGAAGGTGATATAATCAGGTTTTGTGTACATTAACGGAGAATCTGTCACTTTTGCGTAATTCGCTAAAACGTAAGTGTCTGTAGATTCAGATTTATCCTGATCAACCAAAGCTGTCGTTCCGTAAAAATCAGTTGGTTTTTGAACCACCAATTGATAAGGAACATCCTGCATATTGTCGATATATCCGATGAATCCGTGTGTATTGATCATGTATACTTTTCCTTGTTCGATATCTGTTCCGGACGGAGAAAATACGGCTTTATGTTTTGACGTATCCATTTCGTCATCAAAACTGTCATTCACCAAATAGGTTACTTTAGTTAAATTTTGAGCATTTTTAAGAGAATACGTGTTGTCATTCACTTTAGTGAAAGTCAGTTCTTTTCCTTTATTGTCTAAAAATTTGATACCTTCTATAAATCTTCCGTAATCATCCACAGAATAGGTTCCGGGAACGGTTTTTGGAAAATGGAACTTGATGTCGCCTGATTTCATTTTTGGGAATTCCATCGTAACGGCAACTTTATCGTCCTTTACATTCACAAGGTCGATGTTGGTTTTAATAGACTGAGCGCTTACTAAAACGGTAGCCAAAACGCTTAAACTTAGTGCTATTTTTTTCATTGAGTTTAAATTATAATTAAATAGTTGTCGTAAAATCCATTTTGTTACGAACTGATGTATTAAACTTTTCTTAAAATTTCAGATTAAAATTAGTAAAATGAAAAAGCATATTATATTTTAACCATTAAGATTTTTATTAAGAGGTTAAGAATATTAAGTTTGATCCCGTTTTAAATTTAAAATCGATTTGATTTTCTTAATTAAACTTAACTCCTTACAAATTCTTAATGGTTGAAATAAATAAAAAAGCAAAACCGATATTTCACGATTTTGCCTTCTATATTTACTGTACTTTCTTGTAATTAATATAATAATTCTTGTTAAATTGAACCAGAGTTCCTTTTTTTAATTTAACGGTTTGCCAGCTTTCGGTTGGATTAATGGTTTGCTCGCCATCAATGATGATCGGAAGTTTAAGGTTTTTGATCACATTTGTATAACGGAATTTCAACTCTTCTCCTTTTTGAGAATACTCCAAAGTCGGAATTTTTATAGTTCTTAAATATTGATTAAATACGCTCGAAAAATCAATACCGGATTTTGATGAAATATAATTTTCAATCTGTTGCGTTGTTACGGTTTGATGATAGAATTCTTTACTCAAACCTCTCAATATCTGCCTGAATTTTTCATCATTATTAATAATCTGACGAATTGTATGGATCATACTTGCTCCTTTTGGATACATATCGCCGCTTCCTTCATTTCTTACGCCATATTTCCCGATAATCGGAACGTCATTATCAATTTTATTTCTATATCCTTGAGCATAAATATCTGCGGACTTTTTATCCATATATTTTTCGATAAAAAGGGTCTCAGAATAGGTTGTAAAACTCTCATGAATCCACATGTCTGCCTGATCTTTTGCAGTGATATTGTTGGCAAACCACTCGTGTCCGCTTTCGTGAACGATGATATAATCCCAGTTTAAGCCAACTCCTGTTCCAAAAAAATCTCTTCCACGGTATCCGTTTTGATAACCGTTTCCGTAAGCAACATTACTCTGATGTTCCATGCCCAAATAAGGTGAATCAACTAGCTTGTAAGAATCTTCATAGAAAGGGTATGCGCCAAACCAATATTCAAAAGCAGAAAGCATTGGTTTTACCTGCTGGAATTGTTTTTTTGCTTTATCTAAATTATAATCCAATACCCAATAATCTAAATCCAGCGTTCCTTTTTCACCTTTGTAAGTGTCTTTAAAATTGACATATTTTCCAATATTGGGGATAATAGAGTAGGCATTGATTGGGTTTTTAACCTGCCAAGTGTAGGTTGTTTTATCTCCTTCAGTTTTTTTATCAATCAGTCTTCCATTTCCAACTCCAACTAAATCTTTAGGCGTGATGATTTTCATAACCATTCCATTATCAGGTTCATCACTCCAGATGTCTTTTGTAGGAAGCCAGATTGAAGCTCCGATTCCTTCATCTGCAACGCTCATCCAAGGATTTCCTTTCTCATCTGTTGTGAAAACCCAGCCTCCGTCCCACGGTGCATTTTTAGCGATCACAGGATTTCCGGAATAGGTCACATCAATAGTATATTTTTCTCCTTTTTTGAAGCTTTTATTGGTTTTGATCCAAATAAAACCCCCGTCTTGTTTATATTCTGCAATCGGGAAATTTGCTTCCACTTTATCAGCTTTCATCGGTTGTTGAAGGTCAATTTGAAAGGTAGGATTAGCAACATCTTTTATAATTTCAAAACTGATTTTGTTGATTCCTTTGATGCTTTTTTGCTCAAAATTAGGTTCAACGGAAAGCTCATATTTTTTCACATCCCAAAAGTTTCTGAATTTGGTATTGGAACCTTTTAAAGTATCTTGTTTGGTGAAAATTTCCGGTCTTTCGAAGAATTGTCCGAAAACAAGTCCTGATGCTAATAAAAGTGTATATGAAAGCTTTTTCATTTGAAATTAAATTAATCTATCCAAAAATAGAAAATTTAATACCAACTGAGAAAAAATAAATTATAAAGCTCTATGAAAATTAATTAAATCAACAAAAAATATTTGATTGTAATTCAGAACGAATCAAGGCACAATGAAGAATTTGCTATAATTTAAACGCAAAGTTTTAATATACAAGTGTATTACTTTTAAGGTGCAAAGAGATGCGACAAAGTCGCTGATGAAGTAAGCTTCTTAAGAATCAATCATATTGATTCAATTCTTTGCTCCTTAAAATTTACAGAATTAAAATAGATCTTTGCGTTAAAAAAAATGTTTAAAAGCTGAGATACCTTAGGAATGACAAAGATGATATTTTACTTTTTAATTTTAATTAAAGAATTTTTTAAATAATATTTTTGAATTTATTAAGATCGATATCGTTATTATCCGATATGTCAATAAAATATTTAGTTTGCCAGTTTTTAGTTTTTTCAGCCTGTTTACTTTCAGGTTCATCCCAATTGGGGTAAACCCGAAACCCTCGTTTGCCCTCTTTTTGATTATCAGTCAGTATATATTTTTCAGCTAATACTTTTTTGGGGAATATAAAAAATCCATATTGAGGATCGTTTTCTGTGGCGATAATATAAAAATCAAAATCATCGGAAGCGTTGAATGGTTCTGTTTTTCCTTCAGAATTTCTTCTCCATAAAGTCACAAATTGCCCGTTTTTGGTAGGCGTAATCTTAGCTTTCCGGAATTTAATTTTAAAATTATTAAGTGAAAAATTATGACCAAAATATTCTTCACATTCTAAATCTGTTTCAATATTTGATAGATTTAATTGTAAGATTTTAAAAACAGAATCTTCAATTCGGTTTAGCTCTTTGATCATTTTTCGATTTAAATCTTACTTAAATTACTTCTGAACTGCCGGAAGATTTTCTTCACGCTTCAAAACTTTTTTATGAGTATAAGCACACATAATAATACTGAATTCGTAAAGCAGAAGTAGTGGTAATGCTGCCATAATCATACTTAAAACATCTGCAGGAGTAATAATTGCCGCAACAACCATAATTAAAACAATCGCGTGACGACGATATGTTCTCATGAATTTTGGCGTCAAAATTCCGATAGTTGTAAGGAAATAAATAAGGATCGGGAAAAGGAAAATAACACCCATACCCAAAATAACTTGTAAGAATAAAGTTGTGTAATCGCTTAAGTCGTAAAGCGGAACAATAATATCTGAGATTTTGAAGATAACTCCAAAATTAATAGCAAAAGGAAGGATTAAAAAATATCCACATAAAACACCTGTCATGAAAAGAATCCAAATCGCATTGATGATAAAGATTGAATTTTTTCTCTCTCTTGGATGCAAAGCCGGACCAATAAAACGCCACAATTCCCAAACAATGTAAGGAAATGCACCAACGATTCCACCAAAAATAGAAACGGACATCATGACATTAAACTGCTGATAAAGCCTTTGTACACGTACAGGAAACTCTTTCGGAAGGTGGATACTGTCTTCTCCCAAAATCATTCTGGAAAAGTGATTTACAATTTCAAATGTAGGGAAATCGTTTCTGGTAGGTCCAAAAAAGATATGGTCCATGATCCAGTTGATGTTAAAACCAACAGCGAAAGCGGCAATTATGATCGCGATCATTGATCGTACAAGATGACCTCTTAATTCTCCAATATGCCCTAGAAAGGACATTTCTTTACCTTCACTCACAGAATAATTTTTTAAAGTTCCAAATTTATGAAATATTTACAAGAAGTTAGAGATTAGATATTAGAAGTTAGATTTTTTCATGTTTTAGAACTAATTTCTAGCTTCTAATATCTAGGTTCTAATTTATTCCCTCATCCAACAGCTTATGCAAATCGATAATCCCGAAATATTTTCCGTTTTCTGTTACGATAAGCTGTCCGATATTGTTTTCTTTTAAAATTTTCATGGCTTCTTTTGCCAAAGCGTCTTTTTCTATCGTTTTTGGGTTGGCAGACATGATATCTTTAGCTAAAACTACAGAAACGTCTTCACCTTTCATCAACATTCGTCTTAAATCTCCGTCAGTAACGACTCCAATGATCTCATTTTCATTCGTTACAACGGTAATTCCGTGTCTTGATGCGCTGATTGAGATAATGACATCTCTTACTGTAGAATCTTCCGTAACCTGAGGTTTTTGAGAAGATAGAAAATCATCAACTTTTGAAATTAAATTCTTTCCTAAACTTCCTCCAGGGTGAAATTTCGCAAAATCATTTTCTTTAAAATCATTTAATTCCATCAAAGCGATGGCTAAAGCGTCTCCCAAAGCCATTTGTAGGGTTGTTGAACTTGTTGGAGCCAGTTTGTTCGGACAAGCTTCCATGTCAACATGAGTGTCTAATATGATTTCTGAGAATTCAGCAAGTTTACTTTTTTTATTTCCTGTCATTCCAATTAAAGAGGAAGAATAATCTTTTAAATAAGGGACAAGCGTTACAATTTCAGGAGAGTTTCCCGAGTGAGAAATACATAAAACAACATCCTGTTTTTGAATGACCCCCAAATCTCCATGAATGGCCTCTGAAGCGTGAAGAAACTGTGATGGAGTGCCTGTAGAGTTCAATGTGGCTACAATTTTATTTCCAACGTGAGCAGATTTTCCAATACCAACAACGATCAGTTTTCCTTTTGCGGAGTGAATAATTTCAACTGCTTTTGCAAAATCATCGTCTATTCTGTTCTTTAATTTTTCAAGTTCTGAAATTTCTATTTCTAAAGTGCTTTTTGCGATTGAAATAATATTCGGTCTTTCCATTTTTACTTTTACAATTTTGTATACAAAAATCTCCTGATATAAATTTATACTTTAAAAAGAATATTTAATATAAATTTTATTTTTATAAATTCGTTCGCTTTTATTTTCAGCAAAAATTTTATAACTTTGGGATAGATGCAAATTTAGCAATACAAAATTAGATGAGCGCAAAAAAAGCCAATTTATCGGGCGAATTGAAAAAATATTTCGGATTTTCTACCTTCAAAGGTCAACAGGAAGAGATCATAGAAAATCTACTGAACGGAAAGGATATATTTGTTTTGATGCCTACAGGAGGGGGGAAGTCTTTATGCTACCAGCTTCCAGCTCTTATTTCTGAAGGAACTGCAATTGTGGTTTCGCCTTTGATAGCATTAATGAAGAATCAGGTGGATGCTGTAAATGGCCTTTCATCTGAAAGCGGAGTTGCGCACGTTTTAAATTCATCATTAAACAAAACGCAGACCAAACAGGTTTTTGACGATATTACAAGTGGTAGAACTAAACTATTATATGTAGCTCCGGAATCTTTGATCAAAGAAGATTATGTTGATTTCTTTAAAGATGTCAATATTTCTTTCGTTGCCATAGACGAAGCGCACTGTATTTCAGAATGGGGGCACGATTTCAGACCGGAATACAGAAACTTAAAATCTATTATTGATAAAATTGCCGATGTTCCGGTGATCGCATTAACGGCAACGGCAACTCCAAAAGTTCAGGATGATATCCAGAAAACTTTAGGAATGACCAATGCTTTAGTCTTTAAAGAAAGTTTTAACCGTGCGAATTTGTATTACGAAGTTCGTCCAAAGGTGAATGTAGACAGAGAGATAGTTAAATTTATCAATCAGAGAAAAGGAAAATCAGGGATTGTTTACTGTTTAAGTCGAAGAAAGGTTGAAGAATTTGCTCAACTTTTACAGGTAAACGGAATTAATGCGCTTCCTTATCATGCCGGACTTGACCAAAAGGTACGAGTTGCCAATCAGGATAAATTTTTGATGGAAGATGCTGATGTGATTGTAGCTACGATCGCATTCGGAATGGGAATTGATAAGCCTGACGTACGATTTGTGATTCACTATGATTTCCCGAAATCACTGGAAAGTTATTATCAGGAAACCGGACGCGCAGGTCGGGATGGTGGCGAAGGCTATTGCCTGTCGTTTTACGACCCTAAAGATATTGAGAAGTTAGAAAAATTCTTAGCTCAAAAGCCTGTTTCAGAAAGAGAAATCGGATTACAGCTTTTAAATGAAGTGGTTGGTTACGCCGAAACTTCAATGAGCAGAAGACAGTATATTCTGTATTATTTTGGTGAAATCTTTGATCCGATAAAGGGTGAAGGAGCCAAAATGTGTGACAATGCATCTAATCCTCCAAAACTCAAAGATGCAACGGATGACTTGAAAAAGGTGTTGGAATTGATCAGCATAACTGGAGAAAAATTCAAGTCTAAAGATTTGATTTCTGTGATTGTCGGAAAGGAAAGTGCTGTTACAAAGTCATATAAATTAGAACAGACTTCTTATTTCGGTTTCGGAAAAGAAGATAAAGACAATTATTGGAAAACAATTTTAAGACAGGCCACGGTTCAGAATTTTCTTCAAAAAGATATTGAAACTTATGGTGTTTTAAAGATTTCCGAAAAAGGGCAATTGGTTTTAAAAGGAGAACTTGAACATTCATTCTTAATTGCTGAAGACCGAGAATTTGATCTTTCTCAGACAAAAGCAGAAAGTGATCAGGTTCAAATGCAGGCCAATGGAAGCTTAGACCAAAAATTATTTGAACAATTAAAAGATCTTAGAAAAAAAGTCGCAAAAAAATATGGAATCCCGCCCTACACGGTGTTTATGGATCCAAGTTTGGAAGATATGACGGTTCAATATCCGATCACATTGGACGAAATCGCCAAAATCTACGGAGTTGGTGAAGGAAAAGCCAAAAAATACGGTAAAGAATTTGCGGATTTTATAAATACTTATGTTGAAGACAACAACATAGAACGTACTCAGGATATGGTGTTGAAACAGGTTGCGAACAAATCCAGCCATAAAGTTTTTATCATTCAGAGTACAGATAAAAAAATTGACCTTGAAGATATTGCAAGAGCCAAAAACCTATCAATGGACGATCTGTTGAAGGAAATGGAACGTATTGTATATCAAGGGACAAAGTTGAATATCGATTATTATATCGAAGATAATTTTGATGAAGACATCGTAGACGGTTTCATGGAATTCATGACCGAATCTGAAAGCGACAGTATGAAAGTCTTGTTAGACGAATTTGGAGATGAACTTTCTGATGAAGAAGTGAGAATGTTGAGAATCAAGTTTATCAGTGACGTTGCTAATTAAAAAATACAGCCTTATTCCTTCGTGGGTAAGGTTTTTACTATGACGAAAAAAATTTCTGTTATGTTTATTCTGCCGGATCTTGAAACCGGAGGCGCAGAAAGAATTGTTACCACAATAGCAAATCATCTTTCCAGAGATAGGTTTGAGCCTAAGATTTTGCTTTTACGCAAGAAAGGCGGATATCTTGACCTTGTTAAAAAAGACGTTGAAATTATTGATATTAATACAGAAAGAATTAGACATTCATTAAAGCCTATTCTTGCTGAAATTTACAGAAGAAAACCGGATATTGTATTTTCCGGATTTGGAGAAGTGAATGCTTATTTAGCGCTATTTATCAAGCTTTTTCCGAGAACAAAATTCATTGCGAGAGAAACCAATGTTGTCACTCAGCATGTAACGAGAAAGGAGATCAAGTTTTTCTATAATTTTTACAATAACTATCAGAGAATCATTGCGCAAAGTGATGATATGATGAAAGATTTAACGAGTAATTTCAATATTAAATCGAAGAAAATTATTAAAATAAATAATCCTGTTGATTTCGAATTTATAGATCAAAAACTATCAAATGCTGTAAAACCTGAAAGTTTTAAATATAACTATAAAAACGTTGTAGCCATAGGAAATTTATCTTCCAGAAAAGGTTTCGATAACTTGTTGAAGGTTTTTTCAAGGCTTAAAAATGAAAATATTTTACTCCATATTTTAGGAGACGGAAAAGACAGGGAAATTTTACATCAAATGAAAGATTTTTTAGGATTAAAAAATGTTTACTTTCATGGAAGACAGGAAAATCCTTATCAATTCCTGAAATTTGCGGATCTTTTTATTCTTTCATCAAGATATGAAGGTTTTCCGAATGTATTATTGGAAGCCGGAGCTTGCGGAACCTATTCTTTGGCGAATAATTGTCCGGGCGGAATTAATGAAATCATCCAGTCTAGAGTGAACGGAGAAGTTTCTGATATTGAAAATCACGAAGATTTTTCACAAAAAGTAATGAGTATTCTGCATGGAAGTTATGATAAAGATTCTATTAAAAATTCAATCAGATCAAGATTTTCAAAGGATATTATTTTAGATAAATATGAAAAGGTTTTGCTTGATTTAATGAAGAAATAATCATTGTAAACTATTTTATGAGCTTTTATATTTCCTTACATTTGCTCTCCAAAATTTTATCTAAAAAGCCAATATTTCATACATGAAAAAAATCCCCAAAATTGGATGCGCCTGCGAAAAACCTACTTCTGATTATACTGAATATAGAAGTTCAGAATTAGGAATAGACCGTACGAACGGAAGAAATGCCGAAGTATCGATTCAACAATGCAAGCTTTGTCAGAGAATTTGGATTCATTATTTTGTTGAATTTGAGCATCATTCTAAATCAGGAAGATGGTATAAAGGAATTGTTACTAAAAAAGACCGTTCACAAATAACTCCGGAAAATGCAGTAGAATTTTTAGAAAATTTGGGATGGTATGTTTATGGAGGTTCTTATTTTGAAAGTACGGGAACATTTGGAGAAGGGAAGGTCAATGTAGATATGTAATTTCTCTACTAATTATTTTAAATTTAAAAAAATGATAAGTAAAATTTTCATCCCTTTAGCTGGAATTCTTTTACTTATGAACTGTAAAAGTCCCAAAGAAAAAGTAGAAGATGTTATACTTTATCAGGATAGTATCGGATATTGGAACTATGAGTGGCCAAGAGAGAGGGCTGAATATTACGGTTTTACTTTTAAGTTTATGAAAAAGAATAAGCTTCAAAAACTTTCTTTCAACAAAGTTGAAAATAAAAGATGGGCATGGAATGATTATCCATATGATGAATCAATTTACAGATGGGGAGTTGCAGATGATTCAATTTTTACTTTCATGAATTATAATTCAAAAATTAAAATTACAAAGTACAACAGTGATACAATTTGGCTATACGACTCCGAAAGAAAAAGTAAGGAATTACTTATAAAAGTTAAAGGAGATCTTAATATTGAGAAACCTGTTAAATTAAAAGTAATTAATGGAAATACAGGAGAAGAAATCCATGGTCTTGATATTTAAGTTTAAAGAAAAATTTGACAAATCTCACTTTCTCACGTGGTAATTAATCAGTAAATTTGTAAGAATAAAGAAATTTAATAATAAACAAATTCATAAAATAACATGAGTCAATTCGATGTTACCGTAATCGGTTCTGGTCCTGGTGGTTATGTTGCTGCAATTCGTGCTGCACAATTAGGTTTCACAACAGCAATTATTGAAAAATACCCAACTTTAGGCGGAACTTGTCTTAACGTGGGATGTATTCCGTCAAAAGCGCTTCTAGACAGCTCTGAACATTTCGAAAATGCAAAACATAATTTCGCAGGTCACGGAATCATTATCAATGAGCCTCAGGCAGACATTGCAAGAATGATCGAGCGTAAAAACGAAGTTATCAAGCAAAATACAGACGGAATCAGCTATCTGATGAACAAAAACAAAATCACTGTTTTTGAAGGCGTTGGAAGTTTCGAATCTGCTACTCAGATCAAAGTAACTAAAAACGACGGTTCTACGGAAACGATCGATTCTAAATATACAATCATTGCAACAGGTTCTAAACCAACTTCTTTACCTTTCATCACGCTAGATAAAGAAAGAGTAATTACTTCTACAGAAGCTTTAAATCTTAAGGAAATTCCTAAGCATTTAGTAGTTATCGGTGGTGGAGTTATCGGTCTTGAATTAGGTTCTGTTTACTTAAGATTAGGTGCTCAGGTAACTGTTGTTGAGTTTATGGACAAGATCATTCCTACAATGGACGGAGCTTTAAGTAAAGAATTAACGAAAGTTCTTAAAAAGCAAGGAATGAAATTCATGCTTTCTACAGCGGTTTCTGCGGTTGAAAGAAATGGAGATACTGTAAAAATTACTGCTAAAGATAAAAAAGGAGAAGAAGTAACTGTTGAAGGAGATTACTGTTTAGTTTCTGTAGGTAGAAAACCTTTCACAGACGGTCTTGGACTTGAAAAAGCAGGTGTTGAACTTGACGAAAGAGGAAGAGTGAAAACTAACGACCACTTACAGACTAACGTTGCAAATATCTACGCGATCGGTGACGTTATCAAAGGGGCAATGTTGGCTCACAAAGCTGAAGAAGAAGGAGTTTTTGTTGCTGAAACATTGGCTGGACAAAAACCTCACGTTAATTATAACCTAATTCCTGGTGTTGTTTACACTTGGCCTGAAGTTGCCGGAGTTGGTAAAACTGAAGAGCAACTGAAAGAAGAAGGTGTAGCTTACAAAGTTGGATCTTTCCCAATGAGAGCTTTAGGTAGAAGCCGTGCAAGTGGTGATGTTGATGGTTTGGTTAAAATCCTTGCAGACGAAAAAACTGACGAAGTTTTAGGAATGCACATCGTAGGAGCTAGAGCTGCCGACTTGATCGCTGAAGGGGTAATTGCAATGGAATTCCGTGCAAGTGCAGAAGATATCGCAAGAAGTTCTCACGCACACCCAACATATGCAGAAGCTATCAAGGAAGCTGCATTGGATGCTACAGGTAAAAGACCTATTCATATGTAATTATAATTGATTAATTTTTAATCATTTAAATATAAAAGAGAAATCATTTTTGGTTTCTCTTTTTTTTGGCATAAAAATGGAAATTGACCTAATAAATTTAGGTATGAAAAATATTTTTATTGGTTTGATGCTTTTTGCGGGAATTTATTCATTTGCACAGGAAGCAGGAAAGGCGGGAGAGCTTTTAAGAAATGAAGCTTCTACTACAGAAATGCAGTCAACAAAAACAAGAGGTTTCGATAATAGAAATAATAACTCAAATAATTCTGGTTTTAGAAATCCGAATAATCAAAATAATAAAGGAAGAAACCCTAATTATCAATGGAATCAAAATTATGGGTATTCAGAAGTTTTTCTAAGAATTCCTGAAATGGGATATTTCACGGTTGAACTTGGTGATCAGATGATTTCAAACAATTCCGGAAAGTATCGTTTTTTTGATTTACAGTCGGGTAGAGTTCCAATTTCGATTTATGATAATGGATTTTTAATTTATCGAACAACTTTACAGCTTCGAAATAATAACAGATTAGTGCTTGATTTTTTCACCAATAATGGGTTGTATTTATTAGATTCATATCCGGTTCAAAGCCAGTCTTACGGTTTTAATGACTGGAATGATGTTTGGAATGATCTGTACGGAAATAATCAATCAGGAAATTGGAATAATTCAGGAAATGTGATGGATAATAATACTTTCCGACAGTTTTTTGCAATGTTTCAAAGAGAACGATTTGATGATGGGAAAATTGCCTTGGTCAACCAACAGATGCGCAGTTCACAGTTTACTTCTGAACAAATCAGAGATCTTGTGAAGTCAATAAGTTTTGATAAAAATAAACTTATGCTGGCAAAATCTATGTACAGTAAATGTGTAGATAAAAATAAATATTTTCTGGTAAGCGATGCCTTTGACTACGAAAGCAGTAAGCGCGAGCTGAGGGAATTTATAGCTAAATAATAAGATAAAAAATGAAGAGAAGTTAATTTACTTCTCTTTTTTGTTTAGTAGGATATTTTCAATCATTAAACCTGTTTATTTTAACCACAAAAGAAACAAAAGATATTGATAATTTAAAATTTAATTGTTTTGAAAAGTTCTCAAAAGAATTAAAAAATATTTGATTTTTTAAGCTAATGTGATCTTAATGTACGGTTTATTGGTTAACTTAAATACTAATACTTTAATCTTTTGTATCTTTTGTGGTTTAATAAAAAGTTTAAACAAGTTTATAATTAAAAAATAAGACTGTTTTAATTATAATGATCGCTTTTTTGAAGCTCCAACTCTAAAACTCTCAAACACACTCACTCAAAAATTAGCAATTATTTTCCGTACCTTTGTGGCTTAATTTTATCATTAATGCAATTAGGGAAAACTCAAACTTTAAAAATTTCAGAAAAAACAAGTTCTGGATTAATATTAACGGACGAATCTGGTGAAAAAGCTTTTTTGCCTAAAATTTTCGTTCATGAAGAAAAAGAAATCGATGAAGAAATTGAAGTTTTCGTATATCAGGATGATAATAAATTAAAAGCAACTACGGAAACTCCATTAGCAGAAGTAGGAGAGTTTGCTGTAATGGGCTGTGTACAGAGTCTTCCAAGTGGTGCGTTTATGGATTGGGGAATTATTAAAGATCTTTTCATTCCGTACAAACAACAGAAGTCTAAAATTCTTGAGGGAAAAAGATACCTAGTTTATCTGTATGTTGATGAAAGGCTGGATTTGATCACAGGAACTACAACATTCAAAAGAAATCCTCAGTATGAAGATCTGCCTTTCCAAAAAGGAGATAAAGTAGATCTGATTTTAATGAACGAAAGTGAATTGGGATGGAATGTTGTGATCAACAAAAAATATATCGGACTGATTTATACTTCTGATGTTTTCAAAAAATTATACCCGTTATCTGAGGAAAAAGGCTACATCAAAGCAATCCGAGAAGATGGAAAAATTGATGTTTCTCTACAGCCCGAAGGTTTTGAAAACATTGACGAGTTCAAACAAAAGATTTTGGATAAATTAAATGATAATTACGGTTTACTTTATCTGTCTGATAAATCTACTCCGGAAGAGATCCAGGATGCACTTCAAATGAGTAAAAAGAACTTTAAAAAAGCCCTTGGCGGATTATATAAAGATAAGATCGTTGAGATCTTAGATGATAAAATCAAATTAGTGTAAAATAAAAAGGAGCAGAATTTTCTGCTCCTTTTATTATGTTTAATCCCTGTTTTTAATCAGTAACCAACCTGTGTAAATTCTTCCATCAGAAACTTTTATGGTATACCAGTAATTTCCTGTAGGTAGTGGAGCTCCGTTTAATTTTCCGTCCCATTCAAGAGGTTTTTTAGAGATGATTTCTTTGAAAACTGGAAGACCTCTTCGATCGTAAAGATTGATTTCAGTTCCTGGATAATTTTCAAGTCCGACAATTTTCCATTTATCGTTTCTCCCGTCTCCGTTTGGAGTTATAGCATTCGGAATATTAAAAATCGAAAAATTCTTTTCACCAATAATACATCCGCCTTTGGTTCTTACATATACTTTGTATTCTCCAATAGTCAGATTATTGAAAACATTAGAATCCTGCCAGATAAAATTATCCAAGGAATATTCATAATTTCCGGTTGCAGAAAGAATAACCGTTGCAGTGTTGTTATTGATGTTTACAGAAACAATTTCAGCAAGAATCGAATATTTCACCTCAATCGTATCTATGTCTTCACATCCAAAGTTATTCGTCACTTTTACAGAATAAATTCCCGGAGTTGAAACGGTGATTGTTTGAGTCGTTGCCCCGGTATTCCATAAATAGGATGCAAAACCGCTTCCAGCGTCTAATGTTACCGTTTTACCTTTACAGAATTCAATACTTTCAGGAAGCTTGATCTGAGGTTTTGGATTAAGCGATATATTTAATCTTACAACGATAAAACAACCGTCTGCTGTAGCAACTTTCACATGAATAATTGTTGTTCCGATATTTAAAACATAACCAGATGGATTGGTAATAATATTTCCCGTATTATCTGTGTAAGTGAAAATATAGTTATTCGGATTATTAATGATGTCATCTTCATAAGAATGAAGGTTTACAGTCATTGTATTTGCCGTTGTCGAATTACACAATGTATCCGTAAAATCATGTGCAGGAACATTATTGGTTGAAAGTGTAACAGCAATAGCCAGTTTTTCAGACTCACATCCATTTAAGGTCTGAGTAACAAAATAAGTTTGTCCATGAACAAGTGGAGTTGTTATGGGTAAAATATTTCCGGCAGCATTGTAAAATAGTAAAGAAGTTCCGTTTACCACCAAATTTGCCAAAGTAGGATTTGCCGAAGCACAGAAATCCTGTGTAATATTTGCTGTCGGTTTCGGAGTATTGTTTACCGTAACCTGGATACCAATCTTATTACTTTCGCAGCCATTTATAGTTTGTGAAGCGTAATAAGTCTGTCCATTTACCAGAAGAGTTGTTGCTGGCAAAATGGTATTAGCTCCATCATACCATTTGATATTTTGCCCTGTAATTTGGATATCTGATATTTTGGGTTGATTGGTAGCACAAAATGTTTGAGTTAAATTACTTGTCGGAAGTGCAGGAGAAGTTACAATCACATTTTGATTTTGCGTTGCAGTATTTCCGTTTCCATCGTTATAAGTCCAGTGAATAATATAGGTTCCCGGAATTGTATAAGAAAGTGGATCTGTAGTCGTTGCAGTAATTGTTCCCGCGCAATTATCGTTTGCAGTCGGGAAGTTGGAAACTATAGTGTGACAATCTCCTGTAATATCTGCAAGAACTGCAATATTTGGAACTGGTGCAACATTGTCACCAACTACAATATTTACTGTAAAGCTTCCGTCACAAGCTCCACTTCCTGTGATTTGGCAAGTATATGTTCCTGCATTCGCTGCTGTAGCATTTGGAATTATAGGGTTTTGAAGATTTGATGTAAATCCGTTAGGCCCTGTCCAATTGTATGTGGTTCCACCTGTAGCGATTAATTGGATTGTTGAATTGTTGCAGACTGGAGAGTTTGAGGTTGCAGAAATTCCTGCAGCGCAATCATAAAATTTTGCAAAATTATTAGTTGTATTAGCCCCACCTAAAGTATAAATATTGTTACTTTTTGCAAAAATAGAATGTATTGCTCGATAAAAATAAGATCCCCAAATTTGACTTCCTGAGGTGCTAAACTTTGTGAAAAAGCCTGAATGGTAACCACCTCCATTGTTAGGTAAGAATCCATTGGGCGTAGCGATTTGAGCGTTGTTTGATGTTTGTCCAGCAAATACAAGGTTGTTATTATCATCTATAGAAAGCCCCAAAGCTTGGTCATCATCTACAGCATTAGTTGTTGTAGCTCCATAGTAAGTACCCCAGATTTGATTTCCACTCGAATTAAACTTTGTTAAAAATATATCGTTTCCAAGATTTGATGTACGAGTTGTCTGATGGGTTCCAGGCGTTGAAATTTTTTCATGAGCATCCGTATTTCCTAAAAGAATTATATTATTGTCTTTATCTATTTTTAAATCTCTTGAAGATGTTCTTCCTTCATTAGAATTAGCCTGAAGTCCATATCCGTTTTTCCCACCAAAATAAGTTCCCCATAATAATTGAAGATTGCCATTTAGCTTTGCTAAATATGCGTTTGATTCTCCTATAACAGCTTGTTGGTGAGTTCCTGATGTTCCAGGTCCACTGTTATTATAATCTCTATGTACGTCTCCGGCTACATATATATTGCCTGTGTCATCTTTTGCTATTTTTTTTATTCCATATCTTAAATTGAAATATGAGCCATAGAGTTGTTGTCCGTTGGGTGTAAACTTTGCTAAAAATGCTGTTCCATTATATAAATATAGATTGGTTGAAATTGCAGCATTAGAAGTTGCGATCCCATTATTACCTGCCGTAATACCTGCTAATATTAAATTTTCATTAGAATCAAGAACTAAAGAATTAATAGCGTCAAAATAGTCTCCTCCAAAATAAGTTCCCCAAATTTTCGTACCATTATCATTTAATTTTACAATAAAAGCATCCGTATTATCAGATTGATAGAACTGATTCACATATGATGAATGTTCTTTGTGAGCTCCTGGAGTTGTAATAGTATTTGTTCCAGCTTGTGTATCTCTTGCATAGCCTACAGCATATATATCATTGTTGCTGTTAACTACAATATCTTTTAATACATTTGTTTCATCCCCGCTATTATGATGATTTCCAATATATGTTCCCCATATTTTATTTCCTGAAACATCAAATTTTGAGACATATCCATAGTTTTGAGAATCAAAATCCATTACAGTATAAGTGCTGGTAGCTATATTATATCTTGCAATAGTTGTAAAACTTGTATAAACTTCCTGATTAGAATTTGCTAAAACTCTGTAGTATCCATATTCTGAATGCCATACCCAATTTGATAGGTTTTTAATCCACAAAGGTGTTGGTACAGGATCAATAACTAAAGTTTTATTGTATACATCTTGTTTACCAATAAATCCGTAAATATTTTCATCAATTTGTTTAAAGTTAATTGCTGTTTCCTTTTTAGATTTATCTTCTAATAACCACGAAAGAGGAATGTTTTCCTGTATTTCTCCAAAGCGAACTTTCATGATAATTTTATTGTCTTTTAATGATGTTTTCGTACCATTAAATTTCATTTTAATATCTGAAACTTTTCCACCTGATCTTACAATAAAATTATATTCAATTGGTTTTAAAGTATCTTTTGGTTTGAAAAAAACAAGATCTATATTGTTATAAATATTTTTATAAATTACTTTTTTAAATCTATGAACATTGGTTACTCCATTAGGTTTACTCGGAATGTTATAAAAATTTTCATAATCGGGAGATCGATCTTCGGCAATAATTTCTGTATTAAGATTAGAATTAACGAGATCTATATCAATTCGATGATATTTATATTTTATCTTTTCCTGCCTTTGATCAGATAAATTATGAGTCTTTTTAGAGTCATTTTCTTTTATTTTTTCTAATTGATAAACATCATAAGAAAACCCATTAGAGCGCAGCTGTACATTCAATCCGGCAGAGTGGAAAAGGTACTTTACATCGGCATTTTCTTTTCCGTCCTGATCAACGACCTGTCCTTTATTTTCGTAGAAAAAATATTCATTATTTTTTAAAGATTTGTTCTGGGAAAATAAAAGCACACAGCTAAAAAGTGTGAAAAGAAATAAAATTTTTCGCATCAGTTATTAATTTTCGGCAAAGATATAAAAACAGCCTGCTTATCAAAGGTTAAGTATAATTAATCTCTAACTGAAGATTCAAAACATGATGCAAATCATAACAATTTTCATTAATTATTTTGTTTAACAATTTTGTCAAAACAGATGATTGGTTTATATTTGCACAAAATTGTTTAACAAAAATGTCAAAACAAGAAAAAAAAGATCAAACACAGGAATTAATAAAGGAGACCGCAAAGAATTTATTCTTTGTGAAAGGGAAATTTAACGCTACTACGCAAGAAATTGCTGATGAAGCGGGAGTCAACAGAACGCTGATTAATTATTATTTCCGTTCAAGAGACAAATTGATTCAGATAATTTTTGATGAAGCGCATAGAGTAGAAAAGGAAAAATCTGAGATCATTATGACTTCTGACCTTCCTTTTAAAGCTAAAATAGCCGAGTTTATCGAAGGAAGTTTATCTACAAGTCTTCAGTATCCTTATCTCGAAACTTATATTGTTTCACAGATCAACAAAGGAAGCTGCCATACAAGAGATGTAGAAGAAGAGGATTTGAAAAAACTTTACGAAGATATTGAAATAGAAATGGGATTGGGAAATATCGAAAAAATGGCACCCGTTCAGTTTCTTTTGAATATGATTTCACTATTGGTATTCCCGAGTGCGGCCCGTCCGTTATTTTTAGAGAATCTGATGTTAAATGATATTGAATTTGACAAAATTATTTCAGAAAGAAAAGACATTATTTTAAATATGTTGTTTAAAAACTAAATATGTTAAAGTATTTTAAGAAATGATTCGTCACTTATAGATATAAAGAGAATAATATACATTAAAAAATAAACGAAGTATAAAATTATGAAAAGAAAACATATAACTGCAAATAAGCTAAAAATTGGGATAGCTGCTGCATTTATGATTTTCGGCTTTTCATCGGTGTCTGCACAACAGCAGGTTTCCTTACAGGAAGCTATTAAACAGGCACTTCAAAATAAAGCAGAAGCCAAAAAAGCTGCTTTACAGATCAAAAAAGCTGAATATAAAATAGACGAAGCCAGAGCCGGAGCTTTGCCACAGATAAGTGCTACAGCGGGTTTAACTTATAACCCGATCATTCAGGAATCTTTGCTTGAATTTGGTGGAGAAAGAATCAGAGCCCAACTGGGACAACCTTGGAGCTCAACAGCTTCAGTACAGGTTCAGCAGGCTATTTTTGACCAAAGAGTTTTCACAGGTCTTAAAGCTGCAAAATCAACAAGAGAATTCTATGTTTTGAATGCTCAGTTGACGAACGAACAGATTATCGAAAATGTTGCAACAGCTTACTACCAGGTTTTTGTACAGGAAGAAAATTTGAAGACGGTAGAAGCGAGTTACGCAAACACTGAAAGAGTAAGAAATGTCATTAAGAGTTTAGTTGATAACGGTTTGGCAAAAGGTATCGATTTAGATCGTACAAATGTTCAGTTAACCAATATTGGTTCAAATAAGCAAACATTGATCAACTCTGTGGAACTTTCAAAAAATGCTTTGAAGTTTTATATGGGTGTTCCAATTGGGACGGATATTGAGCTGGAAGAAAAAACGATTGAACCAAAACCGGAATTGATCGCAAGTAATATCAATCTTGACGAACGTACAGAGGTTAAAGTTTTACAAAAAAACAGAGAGCTTCTTGTATACAACAAAAAAGCGACAGAAGCATATTTGTATCCAACAGTAAATTTGGTGGCAAACTATGGCTGGGGCGGTCAGGGAGCAAAATTCCCTCTTACAAACGGTCTTAACAACGGAGTTCTTTGGAGCGATTATTCAGCGATTGGTTTAAATGTAAACATTCCGATTTTCACGGGTGGTGCTACAAAAGCAAAGATCAATCAGGCTGAAATAGATATTCAGGATATTGATGTGGATATTCAGAATACACAGTTAAGCTTAAGTTTAGATTATAAAAATGCAATCACCAATATGGAAAATGCATTAATCAATATCGAAAGCATGAAAGACAATGTAGGTTTGGCTGAAAGAGTTCAGAAAAACACGCAGTCTAACTATCAGTACGGTTTAGCGACACTTACTGAAGTTCTTGATGCTGAAAATGCTTTAACGCAGGCAAAACAGAACTATTCAAATGCATTGCTGGATTATAAACAAGCTGAAATTAAGCTAATTAAAGCTAAAGGAGAATTAAACACATTACAAAACCCATAATAAACTATAATGAAAAAAACTTTAATATATATCATCGTGGCAGCTGTACTTGTTGGTTTAGCGGCATATAAAATTGCTGATAATAAAAAGAAACAGGAAACAGAAGTAAAGGAAGTTGCTAAGCAGGTTGACAAAATCAATGTAAACATTGTAACCGTAGCAAGAGAAAATATCGATACAGATTATACTGCAAACGGAACTTTTCTTCCAAAGCAGGAGATGAATCAATCTTCTGAAATTGCAGGACGTATTGTAAACGTTTTGGTAAAAGAAGGTTCAAGAGTTGGAGCAGGTCAGGTTTTAGCAACAATTAAAAGAGATGCGATCGAAGTTGACATTTCTCAGGCTCAAAACAACTTACAAAATGCAGTGATCGATAACCAACGTTACGAAAACGCATATAAAACAGGAGGTGTTACTAAACAACAGCTGGATAATTCAAGATTACAGTTGAAAAATGCACAGGTTGCAGTAAGAGCTCAGGGAGTAAGAGTAAACGACACAAGCATTCGTGCAGGAATCAGCGGAACAATCAATAAAAAAATGGTTGAACCGGGAACTGTGGTTTCTATAGGAACTTCAATGTTCGAAATTGTTAATATTAACAGCTTAAAACTTTCAGTTTTGGTTGACGAAAGCCAGATTGGAAGAATTGCACTAGGTCAGGAAGTTCCAATTAATGTTAATGTTTTACCTGAAGATTCTTTCAGCGGTAGAATTACATTTATTGCTCCTAAAAGTGATGCTTCTTTAAATTTCCCTGTTGAAATTGAAGTTCAGAACAGAGGAAACCTAAAAGCAGGGATGTACGCAACGGCTACATTTAAAACAAACCACGGTGCCGAAACTCAAAATATGTTGACAGTTCCTGCAGAAGCTTTTGTGAATGGAGTAAGTTCAGGACAATTATTTATCGTAAACAACGGAACTGCTAAACTTATCAAAGTACAGACTGGAAAAGTTTATGGCGATAAAATTCAGATCTTAAGCGGACTGAATGGCGGCGAACAGGTAATTACCAGCGGACAGATTAACCTTGATAACGGTTCGAAAATCAATATCGTAAAGTAACAGAAGATGAAGTTAGCAGAAATATCCATTAAAAGACCGTCCTTGGTTATCGTATTATTTACGATACTTACGCTGGGTGGTTTATTAAGTTACTCCATGATGGGGTACGAGTTGATTCCGAAGTTTGAAACCAATATGGTAACCATTTCTACGGTATATCCGGGAGCTTCACCTGCTGAGGTGGAAACTTCGGTAACCCGAAAAATTGAAGATGCCGTTGGTTCCCTGGAAAACGTAAAAAAGGTAGAATCTTCATCTTACGAAAGTTTATCGGTAATTATGGTTCAGCTGAATACCGGTGCCGATGTAAATTATGCTTTGAATGATGCTCAGAGAAAGGTAAATGCTATTCTGGCAGACCTTCCGGATGATGCAGATCCGCCATCACTGCAAAAATTCTCATTGGATGATTTACCGATCATGACGTTGAGTATTTCAAGTGATAAATTGAATAATAAAGATCTTTATGACCTTTTAGATAAAAAAATAGAGCCTATTTTCTCCCGTGTAAACGGTGTAGCTCAGGTTGACCTTGTAGGTGGACAGGAGAGAGAAATTCAGGTAAGTTTAGATGAAAAGAAAATGCAGGGTTACGGTCTTGCTATCGCAGATGTACAGCAGGCAATCCTTTCTTCAAACTTAGATTTCCCGACGGGAGCTTTGAAAACGAGAACTTCAAGATCTACGATCAGACTTTCAGGGAAGTATAGAAATGTTCAGGAGATGAACAATCTTGTAGTTTCTAATAAAGATGGAGCTCAGGTTCGTTTGTCTGATATTGCAACCGTTTTCGATACTCAAAAAGACATTGAAAAAGTTGCGAGATACAATCAGAATTCAACGATTTTACTTCAGGTTAAAAAGCAGTCTGATGCCAATGCAGTTTCAGTTTCAGAATTAATTCAGAAAACAATTGCTGATGTTCAGAACAATTATAAAACTCAGGGAGTTAAAATTAATATTGTAGATGATACAACAGACTTTACGCTTGAGGCTGCGGACCACGTAATCTTCGATTTATTCTTAGCGATTATTCTGGTAGCAGTAGTAATGTTATTGTTCCTTCACAACATCAGAAACGCATTTATCGTAATGGTTTCGATCCCGATGTCATTGATTGCAACGGTAATCGGAATGTACTTGATGGGGTATACCTTAAACTTGATGAGTTTATTAGGACTTTCATTGGTAGTTGGTATTCTTGTGGATGACGCGATTGTAGTTTTGGAGAACGTTTACCGTCATATGGAGATGGGGAAAAGCAGAATCCGTGCAGCTTACGATGGTGCTTCAGAAATTGGATTTACGGTAACGGCAATTACCTTGGTAATCGTGGTGGTATTCTTACCGATTGCGATGAGTTCAGGGTTGGTAGCTGATATCTTGGCACAGTTCTGTGTAACCGTAGTTATTGCGACATTATTCTCATTATTAGCTTCATTTACTATCATTCCTTGGTTATCTTCAAGATATGGTAAATTGGTACATTTAACAGGTAAAAATCCTTTTGAGAAATTTATCCTTTGGTTTGAAAAGCAATTGGAAAAATTCACACACTGGATCACAGGAATTTTGGAGTGGGTGTTGAAAACTTCATTAAGAAGAATCGTGACAGTGATCGTAACGTTCATTATCTTGATTTCTTCATTCATGTTGGTAGCATTCGGATTTATCGGAGGTGAATTCTTCCCGAAAATGGATAGAGGACAGTTCCTTGTTCAGATGGAGTTACCGAAAGATGCTTCTGTAGAAAAGACCAATCAGGTTACCTTAGCGGTTGAAAAATACCTTAGAAATGATAAAGATGTAGTGGATATGATCACAACAGTTGGTCAGCAGTCATCAGGTTTTGGTGGAGCACAGGCTACATTGTATCAATCAGAAATTCAGGTTATTTTAGTTGATAAATCTGAACGTAATGAAAGTACAGATATCAAGTCTGCAAAAATCAAGAGAGCTTTAGAAGAAAAATTCACAGGAGTTGAATTTAAAACAGCACCAATCGGATTAATGGGAGCAGATAATGCCCCAATCGAAATGGTGGTAACAGCTCAGGATAACGAAACGGCAAATAAAGAAGCGAATAGAATTCTTGAATTACTTAAAAAAGTACCGGGATCTGTAGATGCTGAATTATCAACTGACTCTGGAAGCCCGGAAGTACAGGTGAATATCGACAGAGATAAAATGGCTTCTTTAGGTTTAAATCTTTCAAGTGTAGGACAAACGATGCAGACTGCATTCAGTGGAAATACAGACGGAAAATTCAGAGCCGGAGAATATGAATATGATATCAACATTCGTTTTGGTGATGCCAACAGACAGTCAATTGATGATGTAAGAAACTTAATGTTTACAAATCCTCAGGGACAGCAGATCAGACTTAGTCAGTTTGCTGATGTAAAAATGGGGTCAGGACCAAGTTTATTGGAACGTAGAGATAAAGCGCCTTCTGTAAAGGTGAAATCTAAAGTAGTAGGTCGTCCTGTAGGAGATGTTGCCAACGAATGGGCAGCTCAGTTTATGGACAATGAAAAGACTAAACCTGCAGGGGTAAGCTATATTTGGAGTGGTGATATGGAAAACCAGACTGAAGGTTTCGGTACGTTGGGAATCGCTTTATTAGCGGCTATCGTATTGGTTTACTTGGTAATGGTTTCATTATATGACTCATTTGTATATCCGTTCGTGGTATTATTCTCAATTCCTTTGGCATTGATCGGGGTAATGGTAATTTTGGCCATTACCGGAAATTCATTAAACATCTTTACGATGTTGGGTATGATCATGTTGATTGGTTTGGTTGCGAAGAACGCGATTATGATTGTCGACTTTGCGAATATGAGAAAAGAAGCAGGTGCCAATACGCATGATGCTTTGATTCAGGCGAACCACGCACGTCTTCGTCCGATCCTGATGACAACGATTGCTATGATCTTCGGTATGATCCCGATTGCAATTGCAAAAGGAGCAGGAGCGGAGATGAACAACGGATTGGCTTGGGTAATTATCGGTGGTTTAACATCATCATTATTCCTAACGTTGATCATTGTACCGGTAGTTTATTCATTATTTGATTCAATTTTGAGAAGAATGGGCAAAGGTGAAAAAGTAGACTACGACGCTGAAATGAAGGCTGAATATGAACATAAAGAACTAAGTGAAGACGGTTTTACACCGAAGCACATAGACTAATATAACAACCTTAATTAACCGAAAAAGCGTATCAGAATTGGTACGCTTTTTTTTCGTCATTGCGATGAGCAAAGCGAAGAAGCAATCTCACGAATTAAAATATATGTATTGAAGATTTGTGAACTCCTGCCGAAACGTTAAAGATATATCCGATGAGGTTATTCAACCTAAAAAACAGGTTCGGAACCTCAAATTTCATATCCTAAACCTCAAATTTTAACTTGTTAGACCTATATTTTTGTGTTCGTAACCACTCAGGACGAGTCTTGAACTCCATCAGATGGTTTCAGAACCTCAAAAGATAAGTATAGAACCTCGAAAGATGAAATAATGAACTTATTCAACTGAGTAACTTATAAAAAAGTAATCTTTTGGGCAACAAAAAAGCTTCCGAAATAAATCGAAAGCTTTCCTTATTTTTTTATGCTGAAAAAATTAATCAGCCATCACTTCACCAGACTTTCTAAAGATAAAATTTCCATAGATGTGTCTTCTTGCGAAACGGCTTGGAGAATCTGCATTCACCATTTTGATATAGGTATTTCTTGGAACTCCAATATATTCAAACATTTTCCCATTCAAATGCTGAACTTTCAAAATAGATTTCTCCAAATAAAAATCCTGAATATTAGATTTTGTGATCGTTTCAGTATATTCTTCTTTATATTTTTCCTGCGTTTCTGGGTTGATACTCACCAAAAAGTGGTACGCTTCAATGATTGTTTTGCTTTTTTCTTCAGCTTCCAGTTTGCCAGCTTCATCATTCACAAATTTATCAGGATGCGTATCTTTCATCGTATTCCTGTAAATTGTTTTTAATTCTTTCAACGTAACGGTTTTATCAACCCCAAGAAGCTTTCTGTGCTCACCAACTCTTTTCATACTATATAATCCTTATTTCGGGGTGCAAAATTAAGCTTTTTAATTTAAAAAACCGTAAGTTATTCAGTATTAATTTATTTGGTGGGAGAGAATGTGTTTGAACTCCGACACTCTTAATTAAGATAACAACTTCTAATTAACAGAAAAACAACATTATTTTTAATACGTTTTTTTTATTAGCCATTTGCAATTTCTTCAGCAGCTATATCAAGTAATTCTATATATCTTTCTAAAACTGTCTTTATTGTTGCACTTCTTGGGTCATTTGAAAAAAGTAATTTATAAGCACTATAACCTGTCACTGTAATACCTAATATTCTAAAAGCTAATCCGTCTAACTTTGATGCTGTTGTAGAAGATAGATGAGCTGCGGAATTTCTGATAGTTTTCATATCTAAGAGATCTACATTAATAGCTCCAATTGCTGTATCGAAAACATAACCTTGATGAAAAAAAATTTTGCTTATTTTTCTTATATTATCGGGATTAGACCAATCCATATGTTTTTGATTTCCAATTATTATTTCATTAGCATGATTAGCATTAATAGGTGTAGCCCATTTCGCAGGTCTATTGTTTGTTATAGATTCCTCATTTATAAGGTAATCGATAAAACATTTTTCAATAAAAGTCTCCCAAGCTATAAAAATTCTTAAAAATGCAGATTCAGCAATAAATTCTCTTAAATTTCGTGATGAAATTTTATAACTTCCATTTCTATACTTTGTATGTGCAAATGAGATATGCTGATTTAATTCTGCTATAGACGTTCTAAAATCTAATAAATTTTGATTTAAACCCATATTTAAATAGAATTTATTTTGTTAATAATAAATTCTGTTCGTCTAGTCCTTATTTTTGTATCAGTAGTTGCTCTACGACTATCATTTAGAAATTGAATTTCTTCCGGAGTTAGATGGGTAATAATTTTTAAATCGAAAATTTCACTCAGATTAGTCAATTCTAATTTTATTCTTTCGAGATTTTTATTATTAATATTATTTGCAACTAAGTCAAAATCTCTTAGTTTAAATAAAATATGATAGAATGAAGTAAATAGAGTGTAAAATAAATGAATTCTCATAAATTCAGTATTTTTTAATCCTTCATCGAATATAATTTTTATTAAATTGATTGTATCATCAAAATCTTTTTCTATTTGGTTAATATTAAAACTAAACGTCTTCTCATATTTATTATAATAAGATTTTATTTGTTTTTTTGATTGAATACCTTCAAGCATTGCAATAACTAAATCAGCAACTAATGTTGCATCCTCCATTCTTAGTATTTTCTGATTTGTTAATAGTTTATTTTCAGTCCAAAAATCATTATATTTATGAGAAATTCTATCAACAATAATTTTAAATTCACTAAAATGACTTGCATGAATTTTTTCTTGATCATTTAATACAACAGCATATGAATTTAGTCTACTAAAAACATCTAAAATTTCTTTATCGGGAAGATTAACTAATAAATCAACAGCTAACTCATAATTTAAAACTTGAGATTGAATTTCAGAATCAACACTATTTAGCTGGCTAAAATAATAACCCCCATATTTTTCATTATGTTTTTTACTAATAGCAAATCCATCATTTAAAAAAGAAAGTATCGTTCTAAGTCTTTGTTGTCCATCTACAACCTCCCTTATAGATTGTCTAGTTTCAACATTTAGAGTTTGGCGAATAAATATTTTTGGAATAGGTTTACCTCTTATTATAGTATCCATTAAATAGGATCTAGCATCATCGGTCCAAACAGATTTTCTTTGAAATTTAGGAGATAATTGTAATTGCTTTTTATCATGCCATTCTAGAAAATCATTGATACTATATGTTCTGCTATCAAAATTTTTCATGTGTAAAATAGTTTTGAACGAATTTATATTATTTTTTTGTTCTAGACAAATTACTTTTAGTTTGTTAATATTTTTCAAAACAGGAGCCCAAAAGGCTCCTGAAAAAAACAAATATCAATAATTTTAAAGCGTCTCCAAAGCAAACTCCTTACTCATTTCCCTCGAAGCCTTGACCATCGCAATCAACGCCTTTTCTGTTTCATCCCAATGACGGGTTTTCAAGCCACAATCAGGATTTACCCAAAGTTGCTGTGCAGGAATCACGGCTTGTGCTTTTTTCAGCAATTCCATCATTTCCTCTTTGGACGGAACTCTCGGCGAGTGAATATCATAAACTCCCGGACCAATCTCGTTCGGATATTTGAAATCTGCAAAAGCATTCAACAATTCCATCTGACTTCTGGAGCATTCAATTGTGATGACATCGGCATCCATATCGGCGATATTTTGGATGATGTCATTAAATTCAGAATAACACATATGCGTATGAATTTGTGTCGCATCTTCCACACCGCTTGCCGAAATTCTAAAGGCTTCGACGGCCCATTTTAGATAATTTTGCCAGTCAGATTTTCTCAACGGAAGACCTTCACGAATTGCCGGTTCATCAATCTGGATAATTCTGATTCCCGCTTTTTCCAAATCATTCACTTCATCACGAATCGCCAAAGCAATCTGTTTGCAAGTCAATGAACGAGGTTGATCGTCACGAACAAAAGACCATTGAAGAATCGTTACAGGTCCCGTCAACATTCCTTTTACCCATTTTTGAGTTAAAGATTGAGCATATTCAGACCAATAAACCGTCATTGGATTCGGTCTGTGAACGTCTCCAAAAATTACTGGCGGTTTTACGCATCGACTTCCATAACTCTGAACCCAGCCGTTTTGAGTAAACGCAAATCCTGCCAATTGTTCCCCGAAATATTCCACCATATCGTTTCGCTCAAACTCTCCATGAACCAAGACATCGATCCCGATTTCTTCCTGCCAACGGATGGTTCTCTCGGTTTCCTGTTTTAATAAATTGTCGTATTGTTCGACATTCAGTTCTCCTTTTTTGAATTTTGCTCTCCAAGTTCTCACTTCTTTTGTCTGTGGAAACGAGCCAATTGTTGTCGTTGGGAACAAAGGAAGTTGCAAAACTTCCTGCTGTGTTTCTTTCCTGATATTGAACGGAGAATTCCTCTGCGCATCTTCTTCAGTCGTCACATCAACACGGTTTTTCACATCCTGATTGTGAATTAAGGTTGACGTTTTACGGTTTTCAATCGCCTTTTTATTTTCAGCTAAAGCTTGTAAAACATTGTAATCCGGATTTTCTGAAGCTAATTTTTTTAAATTAACAATTTCATAAACTTTCTGTTTCGCAAAAGCCAGCCATTGCTTGATTTCAGGTGATAAAATATCTTCATTTTTCTCAGAATCAAGGTCAAAAGGAGAGTGTAGCAATGAACAAGACGGTGCAATAAAAACTCTTTCCGAACCAATTTTTTGAATGGCAGTTTTAATGATGTTTAATGAGTTTTGGAAGTCGTTTTTCCAGATATTTCTTCCGTCAACAATTCCTAAAGAAAGGCTTAAAGTTGTTGGGATATTATTTAAAACTTCATCCAATTGTTCAGGACAACGAACCAGATCAATATGCAAAATATCGATAGGAAGGGAATTTGCCAAAGCAATATTATCTTTTAATCCATCAAAATAAGTAGCTACAATGAATTTCAGGTTAGGAAATTGTTTTCTGATTTCAGCATAAATAAACTGATATGTTTCTTTCGCTTTTTCATTTAAATCTAAAGCTAAAAATGGCTCATCAAACTGAATATATTCTGCACCATGATTTTCAAGTTCTTTTAAAATCTGAATATAAACGGGAAGTAAGTTTTGTGCTAAATCTAATTTGTCAAAACCTTCTTCTTTTTCCTTTCCTAACAATAAATACGTCAATAAACCGATAATAACAGGCTTTGCATTGATTCCCGCCTGTTTTGCGCTGATGAATTCTTTAATAATTTTGTTGGAAAATAATTTAAACTCCTGATTTTTCTGAAATTCAGGAACGATGTAATGATAATTGGTATCAAACCATTTGGTCATTTCCATGGCGGTGATATCCAATCCATCTTTCTGGAAACCTCTTGCCATTGCAAAATAAAGGTCAAGTTCAGATTTTTTGAGAGCAATTTCCTGATAACGTTCCGGAATTGCTCCAACCGTTAACGTCATATCCAAAACCTGATCGTAATATGAAAAATCATTACATGGAATAAGATCAATTCCTGCTTCCTGCTGTAATTTCCAATTTTGGTGAGTGGTGGTTTTTCCAACTTCCAACAATTCGTCTAAAGGGATCTTGCCTGACCAATAGTTTTCACAAGCTTTTTTAAGTTCTCTGTTGCTACCAATACGCGGATAGCCTAGTAAGTGTGTTTGCATTTCTTTTAAACTTTTAAATTAAATTTGATTTTAAAAGTTCTTCAGACACTTCGAAATGCTATCGAGGAAAAGAATTTATGGAATAGAGTAGATACAGTGAGGACGTAATTTTTTCTTTAAATAAAAGAATTGGCTTAACATTTTTTATTTTTTTTGACGCAAAGTTTTAATTCAATTTTCTATATTATTTAAGCGGGCAAAGAAGAATCAATAAATTGATTTTAAGAAGCTGGTGTATAAAACATAAGCTTCATCAGCGACAAAGTCGCAATTCTTTGCTCCCTAAAAATAAGAAGCTATCATAAAAAATCTTTGCGTTTAAAAATTCAATCAAGTTAAAATTCAATTTAAAATTTTAAACCAAAATACGTTCAAAAGTATCATCTGTATGACCCAAAAGCTTCAAACCGCGAAAGCATTGTCAATTCGGAACAGGCAGGTCTCCTGACTTGTAACAGTTTTTGTCATCCTTCCCGTTTTCACAGTGGATCTACTTGGACAAAAACTTTTTTGTGTTACTTACAGTTGCGCGACAGTTCGTGATTTTCACACGATTCCCTATTAATTTACCTTAAGTAAAACCTTTTCCGTTTGATGAAGTATGTTAAAGAACAAAATAGAGTTCAAAGATATTGATTAAAGTGAATTGATTGGCTTAGTACTAAATATTAAGTATAATATTTCGTTTAAATCAATTTGAAAAGATATTTATTCTTTAAATTTGAAAAATAAAATCAAAAAAAGAATATTATTCTGTGGAAAGACTCGACGAAAAGGATCTTCAACTGTTAAGAATCCTACAAAAGAATGCAAAATTGACCGTAAAAGAGTTAGCGAAAGAAGTTAATCTTTCAGCATCGCCTGTTTTTGAACGAGTGAAAAGACTCGAACAAGAAGGTTATATTAAACATTATGCAGCCGTTTTGGAAGCTGAAAAACTGAACCGTGGTTTTACCGTTTTTTGTCAGGTCAAACTGAAAATTCATGACCGTTCTGTTGGAAATGAATTCGTGAAAGATATTCTACAGATTGATGAAGTTGCGGAATGTTATAATATTTCCGGAGATTTTGATTTTCTCCTAAAAGTTCAGGTACGAGATATGAAGCATTATCAAGATTTTGTGTTCAATAAATTGGGCTCTGTAAATTCCATCGGAAGTACGCACAGCACTTTTGTGATGGCGGAAGTGAAGAATATTTATGGGGTGAATATTTAGTAATTGTAAATTTTAACCACAAAAGAGGCAAAAGCTAATTGATACCCATTATTAGGAGACAATAGTTTTCAAAAGAATAAAAATCAAAGATTTTTAAAACTAATGTGTTCTTATTTGCGGTCGATCGATTGACTTAAAATACTAATGTGTTAATCTTTTGTAACTTTTGACTCCGTCGAATCTTCGATTTGTGGTTAAAATGAAAAGTTTAAACAATTTTTATTTTAAATTATCTCCGACTTCTAATCCTGCTCAAAGAAACAGAAGTAATTCCCAGATAAGACGCAATATAATGTTGCGGAATTCTGCGGATAATCTCTGGAGACTGCTCAAATAATTGATTGTATCGTTCTTCCGGTGTATCTTTTATTCTGGAAATAAATAATTTTTGATACTTTAAAAGTCTTTGCTGAAGGTTATTATAATAGAAATCTTTGATGTAAGGATTACGCTCCATTTTCTGTCTGAAATCTTCAAGAGAAGCGCTGTAAACAGTGACAGGTTCTATTGTTTCAATATTATAAAGACTTGGCAGGCTGTAAAAAAGACTTTCCCAAGACGAAATAAAAGCGCCTTCAAACATGAATTGAAAAGTAATTTCTTTTCCGTCATTATTGAGCCAGCCTCTCGTAACTCCTTTTTCGATGTAGTAAAATTTTCGGGCGATTTTGCCTTCTTCGATCAGAAGTTCTTTGGGACCGAATTTTTCCTGTTCAAAATCAGTGAGTATAGTAGATAAAATTTTTTCATCAAGTTGCATTACGTGTTTATTACTAAGTTATGCATACGAAATTAGGCATTTTTTAATCATCTTTTACTTAATGTGTGTATTTAGAATGATTTAACTTAAATAATTGCTGATTTCAATTAAATTTTGATCAGGATCGCGAAAATAAATAGATTTTATCTTTCCCAAAGCACCCGTTCTATCAACAATTCCTTCTATAATTTCAATATTTTTCTGTTTCAATTCTTCTAAAACATCATGAATATCTGTTGTTGCAATAAAACAAAGGTCTGCAGAACCAGCGGTAGGATATTCGGCTTTGGGTTCAAACTCATGACCTTTTTGATGAAGATTGATTTTCTGATTTCCAAAAGTTAGCGCCTTTCTGTTGTCTCCGAAAGTTACAACTTGAAATCCTAGAATATGAGTGTAGAATTCAATTGTTTTTTCAATATCAACTACGGTTAATACGATGTGGTCGATGTTTTGAATTTGCATGATTTTTTGGTCATTTATAATTTAAAAATTAATAGTTTTGAGATAAATTAAAACCGATGATTTTATTATTTCTCTTATTTATTTTAGTAATTAATGTTGGACTTGCTTATTTAGCAATGAAATATCTTAGGATGTATACAAAAAATACACAATATCCAGCAGCTTTAGATGCTTCTGTTTTTCTTATTTCATTGGTAATTTTAATGGCGATTACTCTTTTTATTCTTATTAATACTGTTACTATTGGAAGATAAGGTTATTGATTTGTTTTTGACGATTATAATATAAGCAATTGATAGATTGATAAATAACGAAATCCAAACATTAATCCCATAAAATAGCTGATAGGAAAAAAGGTTCTCCTGATAAACCAGATTTTTTATGATTCTAAAAGTTATTGCTGTTGTTGTTATTGAATAACTTAAAATCATAAAAATTCTATGTTTGTTGATATTTCCTTTTTTAATATAAATTACGGCAAGGATAGTGAAATATGCCCAGAGAAAATTTTGCAATAAAAAGCCTGTAATTCCTATAATTCCTCCATTTGAAAATATTGAAAGTACAAAACAGGCAGGAAAATTAATGATTAGAATATTGTACACATATATTTTCCCAATTATTTTATGAAGTTTACGGTTTTCAGCTAAAAAATGATTTGAAAACTGTGTTAAACCAGCCAAAAGGCAAAATATTATTGAAAAAATATGAATGTAAAAGAATAACAGCCAATATTTATTATTTACAACATCCTGTTTAAACTGTAAGAAGCCAATATTTTTTTCAAAAGTTGTGTATTGAGAAATGGTATTTAGCATAACAAGACTAAATATGAAAAGTGCAATAGCTGATATGAATTTATAGATATTCAAAAGGAATTATTTTTTCTTGAAGCAGTCTAGCTTTCAAATTGTCAGCATATTTATGAGCAAATTTTTCTTTTTCAACTTTCGGAAGACTGAAATAAAAATCGTTTCTAGCCTCTTTTAATTCATGTTCTTCATCTTCATTTCCTGGTCTTTCAACCACTTCCAAATAATGAACATAATGTCCAAATTCGTGTAGTAAAGTTCTGTAAAGCTGTGTATTTCTTGAAGGGTTAGGTTTTAAATCAGCTATGAATTCTCTTTTATTTTCATTGAAAATATGCCCATCCTTTTTAAGCCTTTCAAACTCTTTTTGATCTTCAATACTTTGTTTTCTTGGCCAGATTATTTTTTTATTCAAATCAATTGTATCTAAAATAATGGCAGGGAAGTATTCATTTTCAAATTCATAACTATAAACCAATCTTCCCCAAACTGAAGAAATGATTTCTTCTTTTCTTTTAGACTGTCTTAAAATGATGAATTTTAAATTTCCATAATCTTCAGATGGAATTTGCTGAATAATTTTAACTAAATCATTAACGGAGCATGAATGAATTGAATTTTCGCGAGTTTCTTCAACTACAAATAAAAATTCATGATCATTAATAACTCTAATTTCCTTTTGATACTTTTCAATTCTTTCATAAAAAGAGAGTAAAGTTCCGTAAGGTATAGAAATTTTCAGCTTATTATTTTGTCCAAAACCTTGGTTTTCGGTTCCTATATTTCTGTTTCTTCGGGTTGGGTTGAACATATATTTTTAAAAATTACATAATATTTTTCACCCTCACATGCTGCAACAACATAATCGTCTTCGCATCCTTGATTTCACCCGAATCAATCATTGCAAGCGCATCTTCAAAAGAAAGCTCTAAAACTTCAATATCTTCTCCTTCCTCTTCCAATCCGCCACCATCAGTAGTTTTCATTTCTTTAGAATATTCAGCGATGAAGAAATGTAGAATTTCAGTTACTGAACCTGGTGACATGTAAGATTCAAAAACCTTTTCAACTTTTGAAATCTTGTAGCCGGTTTCTTCTTCGGTTTCTCTTTTTATGCATTCTTCGGGGTTGTCGTTATCCAATAATCCTGCGCAGGTTTCAATAAGCATTCCGTCCGAATTTCCGTTGATATAAGTCGGTAAGCGGAATTGTCTCGTCAAAATAACGGTTTTCAATTCTTGATTATACAATAGGATTGTCGCGCCATTTCCTCTGTCGTAAGCTTCTCTGCTTTGGATTTGTACGGAACCGTTGCTGCTTATTTTTTCGTAAGTGATTTTGTTTAAAGTATACCAGTTGTCTGATAAAATTTCTGTTTTTAGGATCTTTACTTTGCTATTTTGCATTATGAATTTGTTCTGTGTTAAAATTTTAAACTTATATCAATAATTAATTTTCAACTATAATTGTTGAAGATAAGTCAGTTTTGAGTTTTTGATAAATTCTTCAGGAGTAGTATCTTTTGTCGCACCTTTATTGGTCAATTCAATGATATAAATAGGTGTTCCCGGAATTTTATTGTCGTTGCATACAAGCTTAAACCTCTTGATTTTTGGATCTGTACTGAATGAAACAAGTTCATCAGAAGAATTGATTCTCATATTGTTAACGTCAAAAGAAGCGCGAGGATCTTTTTGAAGTTTTAAGAATCTTTTCTGAGTTTTATCAGTAGTTTCATCAAGAAATTTTTCCATCTGATAGTCGGTCAGAAGCTGAGGGTAAATAAGGCCTTCCTGCAAAAATAATTTGGTGGTTTTGTCAGATTTATTGTAATTAATAACCTTATCGTCAAACTGAACTAGATTATCTTTTACGATTATTTTACCTTCAAATTTTTTATAGTTTTTCTTTTTGTAATCATTTTTAAAATGTTCAACAATTGCCTTATCTTTTGAGCTTAAAGTTTCCTTTTTCTGAGCAAAAGCTGTCATTGATAGTGATAAACAAAGGCTTAATGAAAATAGCAGTTTCATATATTTTGTAATTTTTATTTTAATTTATTTCTTATTGAGTAAATCCTCTAAAGCTAATTTTAAATCAGGGTATTCAAACTGAAATCCTGCATTCTGAATTTTTTGTGAAGATGCTCGTGAACCTTCCAGCAAAGCGTCTGCCAATTCTCCAAATATCAGTTTTAAAACAAAACTCGGAACATTGGGCATAAATAGTGGTTTTTTAACTACTTCGGCGATTTTCTTAGTTAAATTTTCGTTCGTCGTATGTTGTGGAGAATTCGCGTTGTAAGCTCCTTCTATATTTGAATTTTTTAATGCAAATTCATAAATAGAGCAAATATCCTTCACATGAATCCAAGGCATATATTGTTTTCCGCTTCCGAGAGGTGATCCGATACCTAAATTTATCGTTGGCAACATTTTTTTTAGAGCACCTTCTTTTTCTGAAAGCACGACTGCTGTGCGTATTTTTACGACTCTTTCTGATAAATTCAGTTCTTTAAAATCATCTGCAGATTTCTCCCAAAGAACAACAACATCACTTAGAAAGTCATTTCCTGGTTGATCATCTTCGGTATAAACTTTTTCCGTTGTTACAGTTCCATAATAATTAATTCCTGAAGCTGAAATGAAAGATTTAAGTTTAATATTTTTCTTTCTTAAAGTATCTAAAAGTAACTTTGCAGAATCTACCCGGCTTGAAATCAATTCTTTTTTTCGCTCATCAGTCCAGCGTTTTTCAGAAATATTGGCTCCGGCTAAATGAATGATGTGAGAAATATTTTCAAAGGCAGATTCATCGATTGTTCCGTTTTTTATGTTCCATTCGAAGTCGTTGGCGTGTTGTTTTTTTCGGGTTAAAAATCGTACGGAATATTCTTTTTCAAGCTTTTTGGATAGTTCCTGGGCAACCATTCCATTGGCACCGGTGATCAAAACAACTTCTTTCATAATAATTAAATTTAAGTTTAATACAGATTATGCTTGATTTTTTACAATCAAAACAAAATCATCTTCTAACAATTTATAGCCGTAATCATAGATAAATTTGTACTCGGAACCGTTTTTATAAACTTTAAAATTGGTGAAATAATCAAAATCAAAACCCAAGCCATTTAATTTAGATTTTAGAACTTTAGTTTTACCATCGATATTGAGTTCACCTAAGATTCGATAATTTTTACGAAGCTTATTATTCACGTTTCGCATAAAGTTATTAGAATCTTTATTCTGCTTATTGTTGTAGGCATTTCGGCAGGCATCGTTGCAGAATTTTTTATCTGACCGGCCGATAATTTTTTCGCCACATTCTAGACAATCCATAATTTTTTACTTTTTCATTCTGTGTGTTTGTTTTTTTCTCAATAATCTTATAAATCTGTTGTGAGTAGGGTAGCTTCTGTTTGGGGTAAGATTGTTGAAGAACAGAGCAACGATCAACAGTATAATGCATCCCGACAAAACGGGAGAAATCACATACCAATAGCCTAATTCAGGGATTTTCCCTGTTGAACTCACGGCAATTAAAGCCGTCGCGCCACCCGGAGGATGCAGTGTTTTCGTGTATTGCATTAATATGATGGAAAATGCAACCGCTAACGGAGCGGATAACCAGATAATATCAGGCACAATTTTATAAACGGTAACTCCTACCAAAGCAGAAAGTACATGACCGCCAATTAAATTTCTAGGCTGTGCGAGCGGACTTTGGATAGCTCCATAAATCAAAACACTTGAGGCACCAAAAGAACCAATCAAAAATACATTTTCCGCCTGTAAAAGCTGATGAGATTGAATAAATGCAATAAGTCCAATTCCAAAAAAAGCGCCTAAAAATGACCAGAAATGTTCTTTATAATCAACCAGCGTTTCTTTATAAATCACATATTTTGAAACTCTGAATGTTCTTTTTATTGTCTTCTTCATTTATTCTTCTTTATTTTTTATAATTTGAATTAAATTTTCTACGAAAGGTTGTGTATAGATTCCTTGTTCATCATAGTCGGGATCTAAAATGGTGATCTCGATTCCGAAACATTTTTCGTTATTTATTAAAGGTTGTAGAATTTCTTTAAGGTCGTTGTAATCAATTCCGTCTTCCATTCTGCTGTCAACGGCGGGCATAATTTTATCATTTAAAATATCAACATCAAAATGAATGAAAAATCCATCAAGTTTTTTATCATGAATGATTTGTAAAAAATCTTCAGACGTCTTTCTGAAACCATTTTTCCTGAGATTTTCAAGATCAAAATAATGGATTTTTGAATTTAAAATCTGTTCTACATATTCTTCGTCATCTGTTTCAGCATTTCCGACACAGAATATATTTTCTTCTAAGAAATAAGGCTTAAGATTGTCGATATTAGCCAGTTTTTCATGTCCCAACCCTGAAACAATTGCCAGATCCATCCCGGCAACGCCACCGCTTGGAGACAATTGTGGCGGAATATAATCGGTATGACCGTCAAGGTAAAAAAGACCAAAGTTTCCAATTTTTCTAAGAGCAATTGCGTTTCCAATCAAAATACTGCAGTCGCCACCGAGAATAATATTGAATATTTTTTTGTCGAAATTCTTTAAGATAAGCTCGGATTGTTTTTTCGCATATTCAATAATCTGATGAGAATTTTTCACTTGAGTTTCTTCATCAAAATCCATTGTATATTCGGGAGCTTCTAATCTGAAAATATTGTTGGGTTCAATTCTTTTATGAAAGTCAAATTTCCTGAGCCAGTCAGGAAGTTTTTTAACGCCGGGTTCAATCTCGTGTTCTTTTTTTGTCAATCCCAAATTGAGAGGAAACTCAAAAATATTGATATCCCTTTTCATAAATTAAATTTAATCAAAGATACGGAATTATCCGTTTTCAAACGACTGTGAGTGAATTTAGATCAAATATTTTCATTGTTCTTATATTGTATAATCATAAAGTATAAATTTTATTTTATAAATGTATTATTGTTTTGAATTTTTTGTTAATATTAATGAAATTAACAATTTATTTATATTAAAAAGCTTTTAAATTAGTAATTATAATGTTATTTAAACTACCTTTGGTGATATTTCAACAAATTTTGAAATATTCTGATAAATTTTTCCCCTTAATTACTAATAATCAAACTTAATTTCAATTCAAACATGAAAAAAACAATACTTTTAGTTACAGTTTTGTTCTCTGCATTTTATTATTCCCAAGTTGGTATTAATACTTCTAATCCTCAAGGTCAGTTTACTATTGATGCAGCTAGAGATAATCCTGCTACAGGAACGCCCAATGCTGCTCAACAATTAAATGATTTTACCGTGACATCTACAGGAAATGTAGGTATCGGGACGAATTCTCCAACTAATAAAGTTCATATAAATGGAGGTTTTAGATTAACAGACGGTACGCAGGCAAATGGTAAGATCTTGGTTTCTGACGGAAATGGAGTTGGAACTTGGCAGGATTCAAGTCCGGCAGTTATTGTTACTTCTACCACGGGAACTCAGGTTCCGCTAGCTGTTACTTTCACTTGGATTGGTTCTTCTGCAACGGTTACTATTCCAGGATATTATCTTATAAGTCCTCGTTTAATTACAGATAAAACTCCTGCAAATTGCGGAAATTTTATTGCATATAATTTAAGCAAGAGCTCTACAGGTATTTTAAATCCGGCATTCCCGCTTCAAGATTCCCACTTTGCACCGGGTACGGTCACAGATTTTATTTATTCTACCAATGTTGCTTTATTGGAAGCAGGAACTTATTATATGTTAGTTCGCTATAGTGGAGGTTGCACTTCGAATACGACCAGGCTTAATGCCGGTCAGAATAGTTTTACTCTTACACTATTAAAATAACTTGCTACCCATGATTTATAAAAATAAGCGGAATAAAATGCAAACGAAAAAAAATATTATTTTCTTAATGTTCTTTTTATCAGGATGTGCCTTTTCGCAGACTGGTATTCATACTTCCAATCCACAAGGTCAGTTTACTATTGATGCAGCTAAAGATAATCCATCAACAGGATTACCGACTGCTACACAGCAATTAAATGATTTTACGGTAATATCTAATGGAAATGTAGGAATAGGAACGAATTCTCCAACAACTAAACTACACATAAATAATAGTACAAACGGAGCCCTAAGAATTGTAAACGGAACAGAAGGAAACGGAAAACTTTTGGTATCAGATAATAATGGAGTAGGAACCTGGCAAAATTCTTCACCTCCTGTTGTAATTAATTCAACAACTGGGGGTTCGGTTAATATAGGAACGAGTTATGCTTGGGTAGGTTCTGTTGCTACAGTAACAATTCCTGGATATTATCTTATAAGTCCTAAGTTACTTACAGATAAAACTCCTGCTGGTTGCGGGGTGTATATTGCCTATAATCTGTCAACCAGTACTACTGTTGCCGCTAATCAACCATATGTTCAGCAGGATGCTCATTTTGCGAGCGGAACTATTTATGATTTCATTTATTCTGCTAATGTAGGTTACCTGCAGGCAGGAACTTATTATATGCTGGTGCGTAATGGCGGAGGATGTACATCAAATGTTACCCGAGTTAATGCCGGACAAAATAGCTTTTCATTAATACTATTAAAGTAAGTAATCAATGAAATTGTTTATAATTAAAAATCAATAGATTCTAATAACACAAAGAAAGCAAGAAATTATACAAGAAATTCCCTCTTTTTGTATAATTGAAATTTCATTAAGTAAATACATTTTCACTATACGAAAACCGTCTATTTTAGGCGGTTTTTTGTGATTAATTCTTTTTCCTTTATCCGATTGTAAACGACTACAAACGAATTTAAATAGTTTTATACCGATTCTGGTTTTCAAATTCAACAACCTTTGCCACAGAGATTTGAGAAAACAGTGAACGTCTCTTATCTGAATCATTAATCTTAAAAATATATAGTATGTCACTAAGAAACAAAGTAAAATTAATAGGCTACACAGGAAAAGAAGTAGAGGTAGTAAACTTCGATAGCGGCGCTGTAAAGGGTACAGTGTCTTTGGCAACAAACGATCATTACACCAATGCAAAAGGTGAAAAAGTAGAAGAAACTCAATGGCATAATTTGGTATTCTTCGGGAAAATTACTGAGATCTTTCAAAAATATGTTTCAAAAGGAAAAGAGATCGCTATTGAAGGAAAATTAACGTATAGATCTTACGACGATAAAGACGGTGTGAAAAAATATATAACTGAGATCCGTGTTGATGAGATCTTACTTTTAGGAGGTAAATAATTCTAAAAGCACAAATGATGAAAGTAAAAGTTTTTAAAATAAGATTACCCGAAGAATTTCTATATCAGGATCAGGAAACGCTTGACCGCTTTCTGGAATCTCACGAAATTATTAAAGTAGAAACCGCATTTGTACACGATGAAAATTATTGGTCTGTTGTTTTATATTTTGAAGAATTAAGACTGAAAGAAACTTCGAATACTGTAAAAGAAAATAAAACAGCCAAATATTCTCTCGAAGATGATACGCTTAATTATGATGAAGAAAAGATTTTAAATGCCTTAAAATTATGGCGCTCAGAAAAAGCAAAAGAACAAAATCTTCCTTCTTATTTTATTGCCACCAATAAAGAATTGATGTCTGTAGCTAAATATAAACCTGCCAAAAAAGAAGAATTGCTGGAGATCAAAGGTTTTGGAAAGCATAAAATTGAAAATTATGGTGAAGAAATATTAGAAATCCTTGAAAATATCTGATTTTTCATAGATCACTGGAACATAAATGATGAAAATAAAAATGAGAAGTCGGAGGATTCATTCTTCGACTTTTTTTATTGAGTTTAAAAAGTCCTTTCAATTCCTTATTTTTGCAACTATATCAATTATTAATCATCATTTATCAATTATAAAATGAAGCCAAGTTTAGCAAAAGGGACGAGAGATTTTACAGCAGAAGAAGTTTCAAGAAGAAAATATATCATTAATATTTTACAGAAAAACTTCGAATTATTTGGATTCCAGCCATTGGAAACCCCAAGCTTTGAAAATCTTTCAACATTGACAGGGAAATACGGAGAAGAAGGAGATCGTTTGATTTTTAAAATCATGAACTCAAGTATAAATGAGGCTAAAGATGAGAAAAAATCTCAAATGCTTACTGATTTTCAAAGAGCTTTAGATAAGCCATTTAATTCAGAAAATCTTACAGATAAAGCCCTTCGTTACGACCTTACCGTGCCTTTTGCAAGATTCGTAGCAATGAATCACGGGAAATTAACTTTCCCTTACAAACGTTACCAAATTCAGCCGGTTTGGAGAGCAGACCGTCCTCAAAAAGGTAGATTCAGAGAGTTTTATCAGTGTGATGCAGACGTTGTAGGAAGCGAAAGTCTTTTTCAGGAAGTAGATTTGGTTCAATTATATTTAAAATCATTTGCTGATTTAAAAGTTCCTGTTACGATTCATTTAAACAACAGAAAAATTCTTTCCGGATTGGCTGAATATGCGGGAATTACAGATAAATTAATTGATTTCACCGTCGCTCTTGACAAGCTTGATAAAATTGGAAAAGAAGGTGTTGTAAAAGAATTATTAGAAAGAGAAATTTCTCAGGAATCGATTAATAAATTAGATTTCCTATTCACTCAGTCCGATGATGCATTGGAAAATCTTCTTCAATTAAAAGAAAAATTTATTGGAAATGAAGTAGGAACAAAAGGTGTTGAAGAACTGGAATTTGTTTTAACTAAATCCATAAGTCTTGGCGTTGATATCCAAAATCTTGTTTTTGATATTACGTTGGCGAGAGGATTAGATTATTATACAGGAGCTATTTTCGAGGTGAAAGCTGACGAAGTTCAGATGGGGTCCATCGGTGGTGGCGGAAGATATGACAATCTTACAGAAGTTTTCGGAGTGAAAAACATTCCTGGAATCGGAATTTCTTTTGGGCTTGACAGAATTTATCTTGTTGTAGAAGAACTTGGACTTTTCCCTGAAGAAGCAACATCTAAAGTTGAATATTTATTTGCCAATTTCGGAGGTGAAGAAACTTTGGAAGCCTTAAAACTAATTATGCAGTTAAGAGAAAAAGGGATTTCAGCAGAATTATATCCCGAGAATGCAAAAATCGGAAAACAATTCACCTACGCAGAAAAGAAAGGAATTAAAAACCTTGTTTTCTTAGGTGAAGAAGAACTTAAAAATGGAACAGTTACTTTTAAAGATCTTGCAGCCGGAGAACAGAAAACTGTTTCTTTGGAGGAGTTTTTAGGTAACTAATAAAATGCAAAAAAAAGTCTCAAAAGACATCATAGAAAAATGGTTAAAAGGCTGGTCTTTATCAAGAGACCTGCCTTTGCCGTTTCAATATAAATCAGGCTTTAAAATAAATGTTAATGATGAAAAACAAAAAGCCCGTTACGTTTTTTCAGAACTTAATGACGATTTTTTTCAATTAGCAAATTCAATTAATGAGCCTTGGATTTTTCTAAAAGTTTGTGCTTCTTTTGATGATTTTAAAGATAAAATTCCTGAAAAATGGAAAGTTCAGCCGCAAGGTTATATGATGTCATGTGTAAGCCCGATGAATTTTTCTAATACTATTTTACATGATGATTATAAGTTAGAATTTGAAGCATATAATTCAACTTTTGTCGTTAAAATTGTCACTAAAAATAATGAACTGGCTTCAATAGGCAGGGTTGTTATTGTTGATGATTTGGCTGTTTATGATCGGATTTCAACTGAAATTAATCATAAAAGAAAAGGTCTCGCCACTTTTTTAATGAAAGAGCTTGAAAAAATAGCTTTATCGAAAGGTGTTTCCAATAACTTTTTGGTTGCAACAGAACAAGGGAAATATCTGTACGAATCATTAGGCTGGGAGCTTTACAGTCTGTATACTTCGATTGTTATTCCAGCTGAAAAATCAAAAATTTAAGTTGAATTCAATTATATTTGAGGAAAATAGTAATTTAGATTCCTAAAATTATTTTAAAACAAAACCAATGAGCGAAAAATCAAGACTTGACGAAATAAAAGAAGAATTAGAAAAATTAGATATCAATCCTACAATTTTTGCCAGAAAAGAAATCCGTGAGCTACCGGAAATTCTTTCGAGAGACGAAAAAATAGTTTATCTCGTTGAAGGCAGAAACAAAACGACCAAACACCACATTATTTTGGTGGCTACCGACAGAAGATTGATTTTTGTTGATAAAGAATTCATGTACGGATTAAAAGTTGAAGATTTTTCTTACGATAAAGTAAGTTCAATTCAGTATGAAAAAGAGTTTATGTTGGCTTCAATCGATATTCATATTTCGGAAAATATTCTTGAGATCGATGGAGTAGGAAAGTATTATGCAGAGCTTTTTTGCGAAAAAGTAAGAAATTTTATGGCTCGTCCGAAAGAAGCTTTTCAACCAAAAAGTGAATCTACAGTTTTAGACCAACTGGAACAGTTAGGAAGATTAAAAGAAAGTGGAGTTTTAACGGAAGAAGAATTTGCAGAGCAGAAGCAGAAACTTCTTGAAAAACTTAAATAAATCTTTCATTCAGATAAAAATTAAACACAAATTCGTAATTTGGATTATTCTTATGGAGTTTACTTTCCGTTTGATATAATTTAAAACTATTAAACCAAAAACCAGATGGATATTATTTGCGCATTGTGCGGAACACCCTTAACGTCTATGGATACGCTTTTGGGCGAAAATAAACTGTCGGACGGCAGTATTTTATGCAATAAATGCTTCAATAAAGCGACAAATATTAATAAAGACCTAGTAAATTCAATAGGAAGTTTTAATCTTGCGGAAGTAAGGGGAATTATTCTTGGTGGAAAAGTTGATTATTTTGAAGAAAATATCGCTACACCAGTCCTTGAAACTCCAAAAATGGAAACGCCTGTCAATACTTTTTTTGATCCGAACAGTTTTCAAGATTACGATCAACCGACAAGGCTTGATGATATTAAAGATCAGATCGTTGCACTTAATGCTAAACTCAGCATTTTTGTAGATAGCGAAGTGAAAGAATTGGTGAATATTTTGGATAATGGCGAAAAAATTATCGCCATTGCAGAAGGAAAATATTTAGGTAATAACCGTGAAGGTATTGTTTTCTCTACACAAAAAAGAATCGTGTTTATCGATAAAAAATTCTTTGGAGGTGTTGTAGAAAATGAATTTATGCATGATAAGATCTCTTCTGTAGAATATGATTCAGGTATTCTTACTTCTTCGATGAAGATATACACACAAGGTTCAACTGCAGAATTTAAATTATATAATAAAAGTGCAGCCAAAGCTTTTTACGATGGAATAAAAGACTATATCGGCCGTTCAGGAGCTGTTCAACAGCAATCATTTAAACAGGAAAGTTTTCATATTTCTATAAATGATCATTCATTTAGCTCTAATAATCAATCTTCACCGTTTGATATATTTAAACAAGTTATTTCAAAGCCTGAACAAACCCCTGAAAAAGCACCTGAAAATGTAAAAAAAGCACCTGCAGAAGCTATTTTTGAACAATTGGAAAAGTTGGGGAAACTGAGAGAAATGGGAGTATTGACAGAAGCTGAATTTGCAGAACAGAAAAAGAAATTATTAGAAAGGTTATGATAAAGGCATTCATTATTAGATTAATCAACGGAAAATGGTATTCTGCGCCATTGATTTTCACCATTTTTACGGTATTTTGCTGGCTTTGCCTTATTATTTTACCAACGAGAGCCTTAATATGGGGTTTATTTTTTTGTTTACCATTTATTGGATACTTTTTCTGCTTTATTTTGGGGATTGCAAAAATGTTCATGAAAGAATTTAAAGAGGGAATTAAACAATGTTTCTTTACTCTTATTGTTACATTTGCAGCCATGCTTTTCTTTACAGTTTTTCTTCCTACAAGTCCATACAAGGAATATAAAGGTGATGCAAAAAATCCAAATAATGTAAAAACCGAAATGCCTTTAAAGTTATCTCTTAATGAAGAAAAATCTTTGTTTAAAGTTGATAAACAGGATATCCTTTTGTATGATTACTCAATGCCGGGCAATTATAAATACCAGGTTTTTCTTAATAAAATTGAGAAAGGAAAAGTCTATTTAAAAATGTTTGATCTTGTCACAAACAGAATTCTTTCAGAAAAAGAGATTAAAAAAGACTCTCAAATAGAAGTTTATAATCCAACAGAAGAATTAAAAGAATTTGGATTAAGCGATCCAATTACTGTTGAAGAAGGCGAGTGGGGAGACTATTACGGAAGTAGAGTTGAGGTTTGGTTTCAGCCGGATGATAGTACTCAGCCTGAAAGAAAATTAATTACGAAGAATTATATTATTCAAGGTCAATAAAACATTTTGAGTGTTTTATAATTAATTTGATATAATTGAAAGGAGCTTGTGAACTTAGCTGAGTAGAACGCCTTTGCGAACTTTAAAACATTTAGTAGTCAATAAATCTTTGCGATCTTTGCGTTAAAAATATTACTGCTATAAGTGGGTATTCTTAATTTTTTTAATCTAAAATTAAAATCATGGAAAATTATCTCGAAATAAATAAAAAATCCTGGAATGCTAAAGTAGAACCACACTTAAAGTCAGATTTCTATTTTGTAGATGAATTTTTAAAAGGGAGAAATTCACTTAATTCTATTGAGCTTGATCTTTTAGGAGATGTAAAAGGAAAAAGTATTTTGCATTTGCAATGTCATTTTGGGCAGGATTCCATTTCATTATCAAGGTTAGGTGCAGAAGTTATCGGAGTAGATTTGTCCGACAAAGCAATAGAAGCTGCTAATAATCTCGCGAAACAGTGCGAAACAGACACAAAATTTATTTGTTCAGATGTTTATGATCTTCCGAATGTTTTAAATGAAAAATTTGATATTGTTTTTACAAGCTATGGAACTATTGGCTGGCTTCCTGATTTGAATAAATGGGCGAAAGTTATTAACCACTTTCTAAAACCTAACGGAAAATTTGTAATGGCGGAATTTCATCCTGTAGTTTGGATGTTTGATGATGATTTTAATGGAATTACTTACAATTATTTTAATGAAAAACCAATCGTAGAAACTTATGAAGGAACTTACGCAGATTTTTCGGCAGACATTGTTCAGGATTATGTGATGTGGAATCATTCGTTGTCTGAAGTCTTTCAGAATTTAATTAAGAATGAATTAACGATTGAAAATTTTCAAGAGTTTGATTGGTCACCATATCCTTGCTTTAAACATATTGACGAATTTGAGAAAGGAAAATTGCGAATCGAAAAATTCGGAAACAAAATACCAATGGTGTATGCCTTGAGCGCACAAAAAAAGTCATCGTAAAAATATTCTACGATGACTTTCCTTATATATGAATGTTAAAAAAAACTAGTCTTAACTTAAAGAATCTTCAGCTTTTGTTTTAGCTTCATCTAATTTTGCCTGAGCCTGAGAAGCTACGTCATTAGCTTTGGTTTTAAGATCATTTCCCCATTTATTAAGGTTGTCTTTTGCACTGTTGATCTTATCTTTTACCGCTTGTTGCTCTTCTGGAGTAGATTTTTTATATTTCCAATAAGCTAAAGCACCTAATCCTAATAAAGCAAGTATTCCATTTGTTTTGTTTCCCATGATTTCTATTTTTTTAATGTTATTATTAATACTAAAATTTGTTATTAATAAGTATGTAAAATACGTGCCAAAAAAATGAATTCAATTATAAATTTATGTTAAAATTTAATTAAAAACTTCAAAATTTTCACCGTCAAAACTTGCAAATACCATGGTTGGATAAGAATCCTGATGATAGATATTTCCCTGTTTATCAATGGCAATCGCACCTGCGAAACCGTCGATTGTTTTTAATTCTTCAAAAGTTTTATTAAAAGCATTTTCAAGACTCATTCCGTCTGTAACCCTTGTTACAATTTTTGTAGAAGTAGCATTGCTTACAATGTCCTCTCCAACACCTGTACAACTTACAGCACAGAACGAATTGGCATAATTTCCGGCAACAGTTGCAGAATCAGAAATTCTTCCAGGGATTTCAAAACCTTTTCCTCCGGTTGAGGTGGCAACGGCTAATTTCCCTTCTTTATCAATTGCTACACAGCCAACAGTTCCTTTTCCTCCATTTGCTAATTTGGCTTCATATTCTTTTCTACGTTGAGGAATTTCAGTTGAAAAATTTTCAAAACCATGTTCTGTGGCGTAATTTTTTGCACCGCTTCCTCCCAAAACTCTGTCATCTTCCTTCATTAAGTCTTTCGCAACGAAAATCGGGTTCTTTACATCCTGAATATTGATGACACCACTTAATTTTTGTGTCTCACCGTCCATGATTGCAGCACTCATACGAATGACTCCGTCACTTTGTATTTGAGAACCGATTCCGGCATTGTATAATTCATCATCCTCCAAAAGAGAAACGGCATAAGCTACCGTATCAAAAGCAGAATTTGACTGTAAATATTCAAAAGCCTTTTGAGCAATATTTTTTAACGATTCTTGTTTCGCTGTTTTTACTTCATGGCTCTGGTCGCTTTCGGAAAAGAAACCGCCGTGGATGATTAATTTCATAAAAATATAATTGATAGTTGATAAATGATAATTGATATTCTTGACGAAGTTAATTTATTTATCAACCAAAATCATTGATCATTTATTATTTATCTTGTGGAATCGGATTAAATTGAGAATTTTCAATCGTCAATGTTTTTGTCGTCAGGTCATAATGATCATTCATCGACATTACATGTACAGTTAAATTATCAATAGAAATTGGTTCTCCAAGATTGATGTTGGTAAGATTGGTGTCTTTAATAAACCTTCCGTCAACAATAATTACAAGTCCTGAACCTACGGCAGTCATTGTATCATTATGTATAAAAAGTCCTGTATCTTCACCTAAACCAATTCCCAACGTTCTCGGATTATTGACAACAGCCTGAAACAAACGCCCAATTCTTCCTCTTTGTACGAAGTGAGTGTCGATGATTACATTATCAATTAAACCTAAACCTTGCGTGGTTTTTATTTCACCTTTCAGCAACGCTTCAGAACTGCTTCCCTGATAAATCATATTTTCAGAGGCAGCAGCTGCTCCTGCAGAAGTTCCGGAGTAAATAAAATCCTGCTCCTGATATTTTAATAGAATGGTATCATGAAATCTGGTTCCGCCAAGAATTGAGGTCAGTCTCAACTGATCTCCACCTGTGAACATCACAACATCTGCTGCATTAGCCCTTGCTACCATCGCATCAGAATTGGCTTCCTCACGATTGTGGATATCAAGGATGTTTACATTTTTGGCGCCTAAAAATTCAAATGCTTTCTTATATTCCGTACCAACAATTTGGGGGATCTGAGAAGCAGTCGTAATAATTTCTATTACGGAATTTTCTTTAAGCTTAGACTCATTAATTATCTTTCTTAGAATACCTCTTTCAAAGAAATTGAGGTTTTTTTCGATATTCTGATCGAAGTCGGTTTCAGCAAAGCTGCCTTTATTTACAGCCCCTCCGATAACGATTAATTTTCCAACGGGTTTCATCATAGTGTGCAAATTTAAAAAATTATTAACATTTAGCGAAATCTATACCACATTTTAATTGATCCTGAGTATTTTAGAATTATTAATAATTTTCAATTTTATTTTGAGAAATCTACAAGTGTGGTATAGTTTTGTTTATGGTTTTACATTATCTTTGATTCTGGAATATGTTATCATTAATAAGAAAAATGCAAAATGTCTATGAAAATTGAGAAGATACAGGCTTTACGTGGTCCTAATATTTGGAGTATAAGAAGAAAAAAGCTGATACAGATGCGGTTGGATCTTGAAGAACTGGAAAATTTCCCTACCAATAAAATCGATGGTTTCAGAGAAAGAATCGAAAAATTAATGCCGTCTTTAATTACGCACAGATGTTCTGAGGGCGTTGTTGGAGGTTTTTTCCATAGAGTGGAAACCGGAACATGGATGGGGCACGTTATTGAACATATTGCTCTTGAGATTCAGACTTTATCAGGAATGGATACCGGATTCGGAAGAACACGTGAAACAAAAACTCCGGGTGTTTACAATGTAGTTTTCGATTATATTGAAGAAAATGCAGGAATTTACGCTGCCGAACAAGCCGTAGAAATTGCAGAAGCTTTAATTGAAGGCAGAGAATATGACCTGAATGCTTGTATTCATAGGCTAAAAGAGATTAGAGAACGTGTTCGTTTAGGTCCGTCAACGGGAAGTATCGTTGAAGAAGCGGTTTCCAGAAGAATTCCTTGGATTAGATTGGGGACAAATTCTTTGGTACAGCTTGGTTACGGAGTTAATCAACAGAGATTTCAGGCTACGATAACGGGTAAAACAAGCTCAATTGCGGTAGATATTGCATGTAATAAAGAATTAACGAAAAGAATGCTTCATGATGCTGCGATTCCTGTTCCGATTGGTGATTTGATCATGGATGAAGAAGGGTTGGAAAGCGTTATCAGAAAAATCAATTATCCGATTGTTTTAAAACCTTTGGACGGAAATCACGGAAAAGGTTCATCAATCAATGTAAATGATTGGGAAGCTGCAAAAATTGGTTTAGAACATGCTCAGAAATATTCAAAAAAAGTAATTGTTGAAAAATATATTACAGGTTATGATTTCAGAGTTTTAGTAATTAATAATAAAATGGTTGCTGCTGCAAGAAGAGTTCCGGCTCACGTTGTTGGAGACGGAGAATTAAATCTTGAGCAATTAATCGAAAAAGAAAATAAAGACCCAAGAAGAGGATATGGTCACGAAAATGTATTAACTGAAATTGCAGTTGACAAAGACACGACAGAACTTCTTGAAAAACTTCATTATACACTTGAAACGATTCCTCAAAAAGGAGAAGTTGTGTATTTAAAATCAACGGCTAACCTTTCTACTGGAGGGACTTCTATTGATGTTACAGACATGGTTCACCCGGAAAATATCACCATGGCAGAAAGAATTTCCAAGATCATCGGTCTGGATGTCTGCGGAATTGATATTATGGCCGAAAACTTAACGCAACCCTTAAAAGAAAGTGGTGGAGCCATCATTGAAGTAAATGCTGCTCCAGGTTTCAGAATGCACCTTGCTCCAAGCGAAGGTCTTCCTAGAAACGTTGCTGCTCCGGTTGTAGACATGCTATATCCGGCAGGAAAACCATTTACGATTCCGATCATCGCGGTGACGGGAACGAATGGTAAAACAACTACGACAAGATTAATTTCTCATATCATTAAAAATAACGGGTTTAGAGTAGGTTTCACAACGTCAGACGGTATTTATATTCAGAATACGATGTTGACGAAAGGTGATACTACAGGACCTCTTTCAGCTGAATTTATTCTGAAAGATCCAACCGTAGAATTTGCCGTTTTGGAAACTGCCAGAGGTGGAATTCTTCGCTCAGGACTTGGTTTTTCTCAATGTGATATTGGGGTTTTAACCAATATTAAAGAAGATCATTTAGGTTTAAATGATATTCACAACCTGAAAGATTTAACAAAGGTAAAAAGAGTTGTTCTTGACAGCGTAAAGAAAAATGGTTGGAGCGTGATGAATGCGGATGATGAGTATTCTATGAGAATTGTGAATGATCTACACAGCAATGTGGCAATTTTCAGTATGGATGAAAATAATCCTCACATGAAGAAATTCGCGAAAGAAGGGAAAATTACCTGCGTTTATGAAGAAGGTTTTGTGACGATCAAAAAAGGTGACTGGAAAATCAGAATCGGAAAAGCAAAAGATTTCCCAATTACGATGGAAGGAAAAGCTAAATTCATGATCGAGAATGTTTTAGCGGCGAGTTTGGCGTGTTATCTTCAAGGATTAGGAATAGAGGATATTTCAAATTCTTTAAGAACTTTTATTCCGAGTGCACAACTTACTCCTGGAAGACTGAATGTTTTCAAATTTAAAAATTTCAAAGTTTTAATTGATTTTGCTCACAATCCATCCGGATATGAAGCGATTGAAGATTATCTTAAAAATGTAGAATCTACCAAGAAAATTGGAATTATTTCCGGAGTTGGAGACAGAAGAGATGAAGATATCAGACTGTGCGGAAAAATCGCGGGAAGAATGTTCGATTACATCATCATCAGAAACGAAAAACATCTTCGTGGAAGAAAAGAAGAGGACATTAATGCATTAATCATCGATGGTATTAATGAAGCTCAAAGAGATGTAAGCTATGAAATTATTCCTAAAGAAATTGATGCCTTAAAACATGCAATGGGAATGGCTGAAGAAGGAGCTTTTATAACTGCTTTAAGTGATGTGATTTCTAACGCGATCGATCTTGTTCAGGAATATCAGGCGAGAGAATTGCTTGAGGATGATAAAATTTAATTGGAAGTTCAGGGTTTCGGCTTCGAAGAAGCCGAAACCCTGAACTTAATACTTTTCAAAATAAAAAACCTCCAAAATTTTGGAGGTTTTTTATTATATTCTTGTCCAGTTTTTTTCTATTTTCTGTAATTTTAAAAAGTATGGAATCAGAACAGCAAGTTCAAATCTGAGCATAAAATGTTTTGTAAAAAAAGGTAAAACGATCATTACAATTCCGCAAATAATGAATCCTAAAATAGCATCAATTTTTGCAACTTTAATGCCCCAGTCTTCTTCAAACCAAAGTCCGTAAGAGGCAATTCCTTTAAAAACAAATAAAAAGCTTATAAGAATACCTGTTAAACTATAAGGCTCAGTAGTTTCTAATCCGTAAAGTGACAACTCTGTATTTTTCATAAAAAATCCAAAAGCGAGGATGAATGCACCCACTACTCCTGTAAAAAAGAATAACCAAATGAAAATTTTAATCCAGACTGGTAATAAACTTCTTCTTCGTACAAAATTACTTTTTACATCAAACTCTTCAAAAGCTGATTGTTCTTCCATTGTATATTAGTTTTTATAAAATATTATTCTTCCACAAAAAATGCATTAGAACTGCCAATCCAAATTGCATCTTTCTTGTTAAAATCAACATTCACCATGGCGGCTTTTGTCATTCTTCCAAGATTTTCCAATAGGATAGGGCGTTCGTCATTTTCTCGCCAAATATACAATAATCTGATTTCTGCTTTTGAAAATTCTCCGTTGATATCTTCAAAAAGAGGAGCATAAGTTACTTTTCTCTGTAAAATATAATTTTCTTTATCCTCGATGGCGTCTGTGATTTCTTTTGTCGGATCTAAATTAACTCCACTTCCTGCAAATGAAAATAAAGGTTTTAAAACAAAATTTTCAAGACTTTCACTTTCCGGAAACTCGTGTAAGAAATAACTTTTCGGAACAAATTGATGTTTTAGCATTGGAAGAAGAAACTTTGAAATTTTGAAAAACCAGTTCGGATGCGTAACCCAAGTTACATCTACATCTTCACGGAAATCAAATTCGGTTTTAAGATCAGGAATTCTGTCTAATTCGTCGAAAATTACACGGTTATAGATTCTTTTGATCTCAGTTAATTTCCCATCATTTTCATAGAATAGTTTTCTTCCTTCTTTTTTTACTTTGGTTAAACAAACGGTTTTTATTCCTAATAATTTCTCGGTCAGAATAAAATCGATTAATGTTTTTTGTTTTTCAGGGAAAATTTCAAGAAGAATTACGTTTTCAGGATTTTCGTTGCCTACAATTAGATCTTTTACATAATTTCTAAATTCTTCATGAGGCATTTTGTTTTTGATATCATTTAAAAAAGGATAAACTTCACAAAATGTATCTTCAAAAATCTTTTGAAAAGCATACAATGATGGAAACGCTTGAAGCTCTATTAATTGAGGTTCTATTTCACCGTTTTCACTTTTACAGATTCCAAAATCTATGGTAAAAAAATGAGGTTGATTGGTATCATTCGGAACTTTACAGTTTTCAGGAATCGCTTTTTGTAACGTTTCTGGCGATAAAGCTTTGATTTGATCAATAATACTTTCACTTGCATCAATAAGCTTGTCTTTAAATTTATTCGAAAGAAACATTGGACTTTCGGAAATTCTGAAAGAAGTCTCAACACCACTTTTTTGTTTTAGAATTTCTTTAAACTGCTCATATTTTTCCTGAGAAAATTCCTGATTAAATTGTTTTCTGTATTTTGAGACCATATTCTTTTTCTTTGTGATTTTAAAAAATCGAGCAATGTTGCTCGATTTCTGTATTGATAATTTAATTTTAATGTATACTCTAAGCCATTGCTTCAATTCCCTTCAAAACGTTTTTTTTTGCAAATTGCAAAAATCTTGGAAGAATTTGAGCCTGCGTAAGAACGATTTTGTCTTCATCATCCATTCTGTCCACAGTTTCAAGATATTTTTCCATTCCGTAATTCTCGATCATGGCTTCTTTATTCTTTTCATCTTTCAGATTTTCAACCATACCTTCAGGATTAGCTTCTGGATGGAATTGAGTTCCGAAGATCTCTTCTGAAAAACGAACAGCCATAATAGCTCTTTCAAGATTAATATGCGGACGGAATTTCTCAATCGCAACGATTTTCATTCCCAATTCCTCAAAACGTTCATGATTAGGCTCAATAAATTGAAATGCTCTAGAATCTACTGCATAGAACGGATCCGGAAGATTTTTAAATAAAAATTCCTGCTCACCTTCATCAGTTTTATGAATCGGCATTACTCCGAAAGAATAGGATTTTCTTTTACAGATATTACCCAATTCCCAATGAATACTCGCCAATTGGAATGAATGACAAATCAGGAACATATACTTTTTATCATCATTATATTTATTATGATTATAAACGGTATCTAAAAATTCTGCAAATTTATCTTCCCATTCAAGACCTTCTCTGTGCGGATCTCCGGGGCCTCCTGATGAAATGAAAATATCAAAATCTTCGATATTTGGCATTTCATTTTTATGTCTTACATCAAAAGTTTTGATGATAACATTTTCTTCAGAATTTTTTTTGAATGCTTCCGAAATCTCTCGTATATTTTTAAAGCCTTGATTTACCTGATTGTTATTCATGTCCAGCAAAGCGATTCTAATATCCTTCATACTACTTCATATTTTTTACAAAGTTATCAAAAATATTATGAAACGGTTTGCCCATGTGTTATGCCATACTCTGTTTCTGAGATCATATAATCCACAACTTTCGTAAGATCGCCTGTTTCTTCATAGACTTTAAGCTGTCTGTCGGCACCTGTTCCGTTTTCAAGAATTGTCCATGCATATTCAACTTCTTTTCTGCATCCTAATTCGTCCACCACATCATCAATGAATTCAAGCAATTCTTTTAATAAATCAGGATAAGGTACAGATTCTTCTTTACCAAAATCAATTAAATGTGAATGTATTCCGTCTCTGGAAGCTCTCCATTTATTTTCATTTAATAATAATCTTCTATAACTTCTGAAACTTAAATTCTGCTGATGCAATTTGTAAATTTTAGCCACTAAACTTTGCATAATAGCAGCCAAACAAACCGTTTCTTCAATTCTTAAAGGCATATCGCAGATTCTGAATTCAATCGTTGGATAGAACGGGTGAACACGTAGATCCCACCAGATTTTCTTGGCATTATCAATGGTTCCTGTTTTAACCAAAAGATCAACATAGCTGTCAAATTCTGCCAGAGAATTGAAATAACTCGGAATTCCTGTTCTTGGAAATTTAACGAAAATCTCCTGTCTGTAAGACCTGAATCCTGTATTTCTCCCTATCCAAAAAGGTGAATTAACAGACAATGCATAAACGTGAGGCAAGAAATAACGCATTACATTTTGAATTCTTACGCCTTCTTCACGATTTGGAATTCCGATATGAACGTGCAGTCCGAAAATAAGATTTCCGCGGGCAACATCTCCCATATCGTCTACAATTTTGTTGTAACGTTCGCCATCTGTGATGGTGTTGTGCTCCCAGTTTGAAAAAGGGTGTGTTCCGCCTCCTGAAACGCGAAGTCCCTGTTCGTGAGCGGTATTAATAAGGTGTCTTCTTAAATTTGTAAGCTCAGCCTGTGCTTCCTGAATGTTCTGGCAGATACCCGTTTCCATTTCAATCATGGATTCATGCATTTCGTGCTTTAAGTTTTCACTTAAAACAGCTTTTCCGCCTTCAATAATTTTCGAAACATGAGAAACCAAATCACGGCTCTCAACATCTATAATTTGGTATTCTTCTTCGATACCAATCGTAAATTGATGCATTCTTTTTCGGTGTTTTTTTGATATTAGTTTTATTTAACTGAGTCTTTCACGAAAGTTCCCCAAGAGATATTTGGTTTCCCTGAAACGTATTCTTTTGCTTTTTCAATGGCTAATTTAGCAGAGTGTTCTACAATCCATGCGAAGTTTTCTTCACCTACAGAATTTCTGTCTGCATCCGGCGCCGGGTTACAGAAGTCGATTGCGTAAGGAATTCCGTCTCTGATGGCAAATTCTACCGTATTGAAATCATATCCTAAAGCTTCATTCATTTTAATCGTATAATCATGAATAACCTTTAATAATTTTTTTAATTCTTCACCTTCCGTCTGATGCGTAGTTGCATATCTCAAATGGTGCGGATTTCTCGGCTCGTAAGGCATAATATGAACATATTTCTTGCCTAAACAATATACCCTGTAATAATCTTCGAAGACGATTTCTTCCTGAACCATCATTACCAACTGCTCGGTTTCTCCTAATTTATTCCAAAGATCTTCAGGGCTTTCTACTCTGTAAACGCTTTTCCAGCCACCGCCGTCATGAGGTTTCATGTAAGCAGGGAAGCCGACATAATCGAAAATATACTCCCAATCGTGAGGGAATTTCAGGTTTCTGAAAGATGTTTCTGTAGTATCTGTAGGTCTTTCATGCGAAGGAAGCAACACTGTTTTCGGAAGAGGAATTCCCAGTTTAGACATCAATGCATTATTGAAAAACTTCTCGTCTGCACTCCACCAAAAAGGGTTGTTGATAACGTAAGTTCCGTTCAATGCTGCATTTTTAAGATAGGCTCTGTAGAAGGGAACGTCCTGCGAAATTCTGTCTATAATTACTGCATATCCATAATCTGCGCCTTGCTCTAATTTGTCAATGCTCACTGCTTCTGCAATAATTTCTCCACCTCCTAATTCATTTACCTTGTCTATAAATGCCCAAGGAAATGTATCTTCCATCCCGAATAGAATTCCAACTTTTTTTGCCATAATTGTTGTTTTTTTAATGTTTTATATTAATAATTTGAATTTAAAAATTTAAGAGAAAAATCTTCCTATAAATGTTGGGAAAACCAATCGCCAAAGCGGCCAGTCGTGGTTAATCCATTTTCTTTCGTCGTACCAGAAATTGATTCCTTTTGCACTTAAAATATCTGCCATTTCTAAGTTTTTATCCTTGCAGATATCCTGATCTGAAGTGCTTAAAACAATGTGCATGTGTTTGTATTTCCAAGCTTCATCATTTTTAACAAATTCTCTCGGGCAATTGAAATAGACCAGTTCATCCGAATATCCGTCCATAAAGTTGCGGATACTGAAAGCTCCCGAAAGACAGAATAAGTGCGAAACTACATCAGGAAACCTGAATGCAAAATTGGCAGCATGATATCCTCCAAAGCTCGCTCCTGCAACCGCTACACGATGTGTATTATGAAGTTTTTGGATGTAAGGCACAAATTCCTGAATCAGAAACTGTACATATAATTCGTAATTTTTAATCCTTTGTTGTGGAGATATTTTTTCGTCATAGAAACTCCAGCCATCGATGGTCTGAATATTATAAAGTTTTACTTTTCCCTGTTCAACAAACCAATTGATACTTCCATTAAGGTGAAAATCATGGTTTTGAGTATATTGCCCCTGCGAAGTCGGAAACATGATGATGGGATGACCATAATGTCCGGTAACCTCTACTTTAAGGCTTGTTCCTAATATATTTGAATAGTAATCAGTATGTTCTATCTGCGGCATTCTTTTTCTTGTTTGGGTTTTAATATTTTATTTAATTAATATCTGAAATTATATGAATTTCACAAATTCTATTCCGCCAAGTCGTTCATCTTTTAGAATATCAAGAACAATTGTTCCTAATTTTGGATGATCAAAAACAATATTTTCTTTAAACTGCCATTCTGCATCGGGTTTGTTAGCATTTTTTGAATCTACAAATCTGTAGTATGCTTTACTTTCCCAATTTCCGTTTTTAGCATTTTCCAACGTGTCTTTTAAACTTGATTTTTCTGGAATATTTATTTTTATAAGATCAATAACTTCTTGAATATTAATGTCTTTGTTCATAGATTGTTTATGAGCTTGGTTTGCTTTTTGGAGGAAGAATATTCAGTAATTCTGCATGTATTTTTTCGGCAGCACGATCCAATCTTTCCTGTACGATGGTGGCGTCGTTTGATTTATAAACAATACCAACGTGGTAATCTATTGGTAAAAATTTTACGACTTCTTCACACTCGAATTCATTATAATCAGGCTCTTTATCTTTAATTAAAGCAACAATTAATCCTGAATAATATCCTGTAGGTTTTGAAACTTCATATTTTTTACCTTTCAGAAGAGCATCTTCAATTTTTGCCCATTCTCTCCAGATATTAATATTGCTTGAAGCTTCGACTAAATCAGGAATATGAGCACCACCAACTCTTGATGAAGTCTCAAGGAAATAGTATTTTCCATCATCTTTACTTCGGATAAATTCTGTGTGAGTTGCGCCATAAATTAGTCCAAAACTGGACAAAACTTTTGCATTCACATCATCCAAAGCTTTAAATTCATCAGAATATCTTCCTAATGTTTTTGTTCTGAAAACGCCACCTTCATGAGAAACCTCCATTGGCGGAGCAAGGTATTTTGAAGCGGAAGTAAATACGATGTCTTTATTAAATGTTAAACTGTCAACATGATAAACATCTCCGGGTTTGAAACTTTCTAATAAAAATAAATGACGCTCTTCTCCAAGCTCATTTAAAGCTTCCCAAAGCTGTTCTCTATTTGTTATTTTTTTAATTCCTGATGCGGAAGCTTCCGAACGAGGTTTCAAAACCCACGGTCCCGGAACTTTGTCAACGAAACGATTAACCTCATCATTATTAAAAACTGCCGTAAATTCGGGCACATTGATTCCTGAATCTTTCGCCTTCTGTCTCATCGCCAATTTATCTCTGAAATAGCGATGCGTAGTCTGTCCCATTCCCGGAATACGGAAAGTTTCCCTGATGAGCGCAGCTTTTTCAACATCATAATCGTCCAAAGCGATCACGGCGTCTACTTTTCTGGTCTGCATTAAGTGTGAAAATCCCTGAACAAGATGATCAAGATTCCAGACAGACGGCTTGAGTTCGGGCATGTAAAATACCTCGTCAATGGCTTCCCACGGCCAGTTTTTTTCCTTAAGATTTTCGGATGTCACCAAGATTATTTTATTACCGAGCTTCTTCATTTCTTCCATGAAATCATAGCCCTTGTAATAGCACGAAATACATACTATTGTTTTCTCCTCCATATAATGTTTTTTTAATTTTGATGAATATTCAAAAAAGAAAGCGATTTTTTATTGATTAATTAATGCTAAAAACCGTCTATCAGTATGTATTTGAAAATTATTACTCAATTATACAGAGAATTTTTGTAATAAACTAATTTTTAGTGATAATTTTCGATTAAATCGGCCAATAATTGCACTCCAAAGCCTGTTGCAGCTTTTTCTTTGGCATATCCAACGTTTCCAAAAGCGACTCCGGCAATATCTAAATGTGCCCATTTTGGGTGGTTTTCGATGAATTGTTCCAAAAATTTAGCAGCAATAATACAGTCTCCGATTGGCTTCATAGAAATGTTCTTCATATCTGCCACATCAGACTGAATATCGTCTTTCCAGATATCCCATAAAGGCAGATTCCATAGTCTTTGATTGGTTTTATCGCCTGTTTTTATCAAAAGATTTTTTAATTCTTCATTATTTGAAAACATAGCTCCACAAGTATCACCGAACATTCTTACCGAACTTCCCGTTAATGTTGCAAGGTCGATCATAAGGTCGGTTTTGTAGTTTTTGGCCATGTAAGAAAGCCCGTCAGCAAGGATCATTCTTCCTTCTGCATCGGTGTTCAGAACTTCGATTGTTTTTCCATTGTAAGCTGTAATTACATCACTTGGTAAGAAGGCGTTTTCAGAAATTGCATTATCTGTGATCGGCAAAATTGCTACGATATTTACAGGAAGTTCCATTTCTGCGGCATAAATTAGAGTTCCTAAAACTGCTGTTGCACCGCCCATATCAGACTTCATATAATGCATATTATCAGGGTTTTTCAGGGAAATTCCTCCTGTGTCAAACAGTACACATTTTCCTACCAAACCAATTGTTTTAGCGTTTTTTGCTGTTGTTTTATATTCTAAAATTGTAAAAGCAGCATCATAAGCACTCCCTTGATTCACAGAAAGGTAAGCTCCCAAACCAAGTTCCTCACATTTTTTTCTATTGAAAACTGTGTATTTTAACTCATGTTTTTTTGCTAAATTTTTAAGATATAAATTAAAAATATCAGGATTTTTAAGGTTGGCAGGTTTGTTCAGCCAATCCTGACAGGCAATTTGTCCATTACACAAAGCCTCTGCTTTTTTACTTATTGAATCTAATTTTTTCTGATTTGCATTTTCAAAATGAATTTCAAATTTTGTATTCCAGAAAGGATGGCTTTTTTCGAAAGGGTAGTTGTAAGTTCCTATTAACAGACCTTTTGCGAATTCTTCAAATTGTTTTTCATTAAGAAAATCCGCCAAAACCAACGTGGGAACTGCCTGTAAATTCTTTTTTTGAGTTTGAGAAAATTTATTGGCAACCTGCTGGATTTCAAAATTTTGAAGACTTGATTTTCCAAGACCGATAAAGTAAGTAATGCCTTCTTCGTGAGCGTTTACAAAGATTTCGTTCTTCTTTCCTGTGAAAAAAGCTGAAATATTTTTATTGAAATTTTTCCCCGTTTTTCCCCATTCTTCTTCTGTAAATAATTGGAAAACCTGAGTATATGTTCTGTTTTTTTTATTAATTAGTTTCATAAATGTTAATTTTTAATGCTTTTTTGTTGAGGCTTCACTTCTACAGGATTTTCTCTGTTGTCGTAGAACAGCCATTCGATAGCTCTTGGGAATTCCTGTGACCAGTAAAATTCGTTGTGCGTTCCTTCGGGATTAATATTGGTTCTGAATTCAAAATCAAAAAGATTTTTTTTCTCCCATCTTTTTAAATATTCTTCAAAAACATAGATTCTTTTGACCATTTTTGAGCCTTCCTGAGCGCCACCGTACAGATAAATTTTTGTTTTGAAAGGCGTCCTAAAGTTCATCATCGGGAAATTATTATTAGGTTCAACCCAAAGTGACGGAGAGAAAATTAATAATTTAGAATAGACTTCAGGATAGAGAAAACCGCTGTAAATACTTATTAAAGCACCAAGTGAACTTCCTCCGATTCCGGTATTGTCTCTGTCTTTTTTGGTACGGTAATTTTCGTCAACGTAAGGTTTTAAAGTATCTGCGATAAAGCGAATGTATTTTTTACCCTCAGAACCGTTGGCTACATTATCATTATCGAAAATATATTCTTTAATTCTTTCTTCGCTTCCGTGTTCTATGGCGATTACGATCATATCTCCACGGCCGTATTCTGCTAGAATTGAGAGCTTTTTATCAATTTCCCAGTTTCCGTATCCACTTCCTTCATTGAATAGATTTTGTGCATCCTGAAGGTATAAAACAGGGTAGCTTTTCTCAGAAGTATAATAATCATAGGGTAGTAAAGCCCAAACTTTACGATAACGCTCAAGTTGCGGAATGTAAAATTTTTCAGAGATAATTTCCACAATCGGGAAAAACTCTTTTTTGAACGGTCCCCAATTCAGTCTCCATTTTTCAATGATGTCGGAGGTTTTTCCTACTGACTTATCGATTTTTCGGTTGGGAGTAATGCTTCCGTATTTGTCGAGTTCTACGTTTTCCCATCCGCCTTTTGTGAATTTGTATTCAACAACGGAAGGTAGGATCTGATCATCAATTTCAATGAAATACCTGTGCGGATCTAGTTGTGTAAGTTGGTAGCTATAATCTTTAGGATTCCATTTATTGAAATTTCCTGTGATGTAAATAGGTCTATCGTCACTTTCTTCAGTATAAAGTTCAAACTTCATCATGTGTGTAATAAATATTAACCGATAAATTTATAAAAAATCTTTTTATGGCAATCTTTTAAATTAATAAATAATACGATTTAAAAATTTATATATTTGGTACACAAGGGTGTGAAAAAGATTAACATAATAATTATTTCAACAATAATTAACGGTGTTTGTTGATATTTTTCGTAGTTTCAAGAAATATATAAAAATTAATCAAAGTATTGATGAATTCTGTTAAAACGTATACGCTTTTCACTGAACATGATGTTTATCTTTTTAAAGAAGGTAAGCATTATAAGCTATACGATAAGTTTGGTGCACATTCTGTAGAGAAAGACGGGATTCAAGGGGTTTATTTTTCGGTTTGGGCTCCAAATGCGAAAAAAGTTTCAGTGATAGGTAACTTTAATAATTGGAACGACAAAGACCATATTTTGTTTCCAAGATGGGACGAATCAGGAATTTGGGAAGGTTTTATTGCCGGATTAACCTGGGGGACGCTCTATAAATATGCTATTGAAACTCCACGCGGAGAAATTTTAGAAAAAAGTGATCCCTATGCTTTAAGCTGGGAACAAAATATTCAGGCTGCTTCATTAGTTTCCACGACTTGGTATGAATGGGACGATAAAGAATGGCTCAAAAACCGCTGGAAAAAAAATAGTTTAAATGCTCCGATCTCTGTTTATGAGATGCATTTGGCTTCTTGGTTAAGGGAAGGTGATGATCCTAAAAGATTTTTAAACTATAGGGAAATTGCCAAAAAGCTAGTTCCTTACATCAAAGAAATGCGTTTTACACATGTAGAATTCATGCCTGTGATGGAATATCCTTACGATCCGAGTTGGGGCTATCAAATTACCGGATTTTATGCGGCTACTTCACGTTTTGGATCTCCGCAGGATCTCATGTTTTTAATTAATGAATTACATAATAATGATATTGGTGTTATTTTAGATTGGGTTCCGTCTCATTTTCCGGGTGATGCCAATGGTTTGTACCGATTCGACGGTTCTTTTTTATATGAACACGAAGATCCGAGAAAAGGCTTTCATCCCGATTGGAAATCGCATATTTTCAACTATGGAAGAAATGAAGTTAAATCTTTTTTAATTTCAAACGCCATGTTTTGGCTGGAACGTTATCATGCTGACGGACTGCGTGTGGATGCGGTAACTTCAATGCTTCATCTCGATTATTCCAGAAATGAAGGCGAATGGGAACCAAATATTTACGGTGGAAATGTAAATCTTGAGGCGAAAGCTTTTTTACAGGAATTCAATACCGCTGTTTATAAAGAATTTGGCGATAATATTATCACTATTGCAGAAGAAAGTTCGGATTTTCCGATGCTTACAAAGCCTGTTCATGACGGCGGAGTTGGTTTTGGAATGAAATGGATGATGGGTTGGATGCACGATACATTGGATTATTTTAAAGTAGATCATGCTGACCGAAAATTCAGTCATCATAAACTTACTTTTGCTTCGATGTACATGTATAACGAAAATTACATGATGCCTTTATCTCACGATGAAGTTGTACATGGAAAAGCGAGTTTGATCTATAAAATGGTCGGCGACGAATGGCAGAAATTTGCAAATCTTCGTGTGTTGTATGTCTATATGTTTACGCATCCGGGGGCAAAGCTTTTGTTTATGGGCGATGAATTCGGGCAGACCAGCGAATGGAATTTCACCCAAAGTCTGGATTGGCATTTATTAGAATATCCTGTTCATAAAGGTTTGCAGACTTTAGTTAAAGATTTAAATCATATATACAGATACGAAACTGCTTTTTATGAAAATCAATTTGATAAAAGTGGTTTTGAGTGGGTAGAAGCCGATGATCTTGAGAATTCGGTGATTACCTATTTAAGGAAAGGGAAAAAGAAAGATGATGTCTTTATGGTTGTTTTGAATCTTACTCCAAAGGTTTTAGATTATAAAATAGGCATCAATGCAGGAACACATTGGGAGGTTATTTTTAATTCAGATGATGAAAGATATAATGGAAGCGGTGTAAAACCTGAAATAATTAAAGAACAATCTGAACCGTGGATGAATCGTCCTAATTCGATAATTTTAAAACTTCCTCCGTTAGCTGGGATTGTTTTAAAAATGAAAAAAGACAAAAAGTATAAATTACACAGAATTAAATTACACAAAAGATAAAAAATGGTTGTTTATCATCTAAGCACGGAATGTTATCCGATAGCTAAAGTAGGCGGTTTGGCGGATGTTGTAGGAGCTTTACCGAAATATCAGAATAAAATAAAAGGTGTTGATGCTAAGGTCGTTATGCCTTGGTACAATAAACCTTTCGTTTATGAGCATGAGTTTGACATAGTTTTTGATGGCTTCATTCATCAGGGGCCGGATATGCTTCAGGTTCAGGTGTTCAAAGAGAAAAGTGATGTTTTGGGATTCGAATTATACATGGTGAGAATTCCCGGACTTTTAGACAGAGATAATCCTTATGGTTATGAGGACGAAAGCTATCAGTTTTTGGCTTTTCAGCACGGTGTTTTGCATTGGTTGAGCGCGATGAAGATTCGTCCCGATGTTTTACACTGTCATGATTATCATACAGGTCTCGTTCCTTTTATGATTGAACATTGCCCAGATTTTGAATTTTTAAAAGGCGTAAAAACCATAGGAACCATCCATAATGGCGAATATCAGGGAATGATGAGTTGGAATATGGCCAATTATATGCCTGCTTTCGACAGCTATAAATGGGGATTGATGGATTGGAACGGCTACATGAATCCATTAGCGAGTATGATTAAATGTTCGAGTGCTTTTACAACTGTTTCGGCAGGGTATTTGGAAGAACTTTTCGTCAGTTTCAGAGGTCTTGAAAGCTTAGTTCGTGAAGAATTCGGAAAAGCGTACGGAATTATCAACGGAATTGATACAGAAGTCTGGGATCCCGAAACCGATCCGATGTTGGATTTTAATTTTAATGTTAAAAATGCCATCCAGCAGAAAAAGAAGAATAAAGAAAAGCTTTGTAAAGAATATGGTTTAAAACCTGAACTTCCTTTGTTTGCGTTTATCGGAAGATTTGCAACAGAAAAAGGTGCCGACTTACTTCCTGACGTTGTCTGGAAAAGTATTAAACAAAGTTATGGTGCTTTAAATATCATGGTTTTAGGCTCAGGAAACTCATACATTGAAAATAAACTGAAAGAATACGATTATACCTATTCCAATTTCGCGTTGGATCTTGGATATAAAGAACATCTTTCGCATCAGATATATGCTTCGGCTGACTTTTTATTGATGCCATCAAGAGTGGAACCATGCGGATTGAACCAAATGTATTCCATGAGATATGGAACAATTCCGGTCGTAAGGTATATCGGAGGGTTAAAAGATACAGTTGAAGACATCTCAACAGGGGGAGCGGGGATCAATTTTGCCTACCCTGGAGTTGATGATATTGTCCATGCGATGAATAGAGGGTTAAGTATTTACAATGAAAAAGACGTTATGGAGAATCTTATTCACGCAAATATGAATTTTGACTTTGCATGGGAGAAATCTGCAGAAAAATACATAGCTTTATATACTAACTAAAGTATGTTGAGAGCTTTCTTTCTTGTAATGATATTTACCACTATTATTTCCTGTAAAAAAGAAGAAGGAAATTATCATGGAGGATATTATTGGATTTATGGATATGGTCTTTCAGATATAAGGGTTCATGAAGCAATGGAAGGAATTTCCGAAAAATGGAAAATAAAAATTGTTGATGTTGCTGGTTGTATGATTGATTCTAAACTACAGAAAAAAGTAGATGAGAAAAATAAAAAGACCTATGCAGCAATAGAAGAAAGATATGGCAAAGGCTGGAAGATAAAATACGATAAAGATATAGAAGGCTTTGCGGTTAAGAAAATTGATGTGATGGATGTTTTGATCACAAATAAACTTTTCAGAAATGAACTCAAAAAACATTATATAGAAATTGATGATGTGGATAAAGTTGTAAAAGAGCGGAATGATAATTTATATGATGTGGTGGTTTACAATGATAAGTTGAAATCAGAGAATAAAGAATGCTTTAGAGTAAGTGTAAATACTAAAAATAGAATTGTACAATTAAAATAAAAAACGCAATATAATTTATGAATCACAATGTTATTTCCATTGTTTTGGGAGGCGGAAGAGGCACGAGACTTTTTCCATTAACGTACACAAGATCAAAACCGGCTGTACCTATCGCAGGAAAATACAGATTGGTAGATATTCCTATTTCTAATTGTTTAAATTCAGGATTAAATAAAATCTTGGTTCTTACACAGTTTAATTCAGCTTCATTGAATTCGCATATCAAAAACTCTTACCATTTTGATATTTTCAGCAAAGGTTTTGTTGATATTTTGGCGGCCGAGCAGAATGTGGAAAATGAGAGTTGGTATCAGGGAACGGCGGATGCGGTGCGTCAGTCGATGAAGCATCTTGAAAAATATGATTATGAATATATTCTAATTCTTTCAGGAGATCAGCTGTATCAGATGGATTTTAAAGAAATGCTTGACTTCCATATTGAAAAGGGAGGGGACGTAACTATTGCTACAATCCCAGTAAATGCTAAAGATGCCACAGGTTTCGGAATTTTAAGTTCTGATGATGAAGGAAATATTACTTCTTTCGTTGAAAAACCGGATTATGACATTTTAGAAAGTTTAAAATCTGAAGTTTCTGAAAAGAATAAAGGCGTAGGAAAAGAATATTTAGCTTCCATGGGAATCTACATATTCACGAAGACAATCCTTAAAAAAATGTTTGAAGAAGGAGCAGGAGATGATTTCGGAAAAGATATCATCCCGAATTCTATTGGAAAATACACGACATTAAGTTATCAGTTTGAAGGATATTGGACGGATATCGGAACCATCGAATCTTTCTACGAAGCCAATATTGACCTGTGCCAGGATTTTCCTCAATTTAATTTATTCTCATCTTCACCAATTTATACAAGAGCGAGAATGCTTCCACCATCTAAAATCAACGGTTCTTATGTAAGTAAGGCTGTTTTTGGAGACGGATGCATCATCATGGCAGATAAAATTGAAAATTCAGTTATTGGAAACAGAACTAGAATTGATAAAGGAAGTACGATCGTAAATTCCTACGTTATGGGAGCAGACTTTTATCAAAGTACAACAGAAATTGTTATCAATGACAGGAAAGGCCGTCCCAACATGGGAATCGGAAAATATTGCTACATCGAAAAAGCAATTCTTGATAAAAACTGCTACATCGGAGATAATGTAAGAATTATCGGCGGAAAACATTTACCGGACGGTGATTTCGGAACACATTCCGTACAGGACGGTATTGTTGTGGTAAAAAAAGGAGCTATTGTTCCTCCGGGAACTCACATTGGGTAACAAGCTGGATATTTGAAGCAGAAAGTATGAAGTTATTGAAGTCTATAATATGACTAAAGTTTTATTTAAGTTAAATTTTAATGATTTCATTAAAACATTTGACAAAAATAAACGGTTGTATATCAACTTCAATCATCCATTCCTCCATCTTCCATCCTTAAAAATAAATTTAATACAAGAGTGGCCAACATATTGGTCACTTTTTTTATTTGTCTTACTTTTGTGCGATGCGTTTTTTTAAAATCATAGCGATAGTTGCGATACTGTTGGGGGGAGCTTATGCTGCTTCCATGTATTATTTTGTGGATGAAAGCAAAAGCTTTAAAATCGAGAAAGAGATAGATTATCCGGTGGAGAAGGTCTTTTCTCAGTTCAATAATCTGCAGAATTTCACGCGTTGGAACAATTTCTTTAAAAGTTCTAAGTCTATCGATATCGATTATTACACACCTTACGAAGGGAAGGGTAGCAGTATAAGCTATGTAGACCCGAAAAACGATACAGACGGAGAAATGTTCATCAGATATGAAAATCCAAATAAAACGTTGAGATATCAGCTTTTTGAAGATAGAAATGAAAACCCAACGTTGGTTGATGTTAAGTTTAAAGCCGTTTCTGCTGAAAAAACAAAAATCATCTGGAACGTTCACACCCCAAAATTATCCGTTTGGAAAAGAGTAGAAAATTTCTGGACAGAAGACCGATTTGCTGAAAATATCAACAATAGCATGACGACTCTGAAAAACGTTTTAGGCAATAAGGTGGAAAAAGATAATCAGATGGCTGCCATAAAGTATGATAGTTTGATGGTTGAGAAGGAAGAAGACAAACTTTTATTAGGAATTAACGTCAGTACATCAAATAAAAAAGATGCTCTTTATAAAAATATCGTGATGAATTATAACAAGGTTTATAATTATATAACGATGGATCTCGGCAAAAAAGATGACGAATTTGGATACCCAATTATGATTACGGATGCTGACAATTATAAAGATAAAGAAGTCTCTTATTTCCTTGGAATTCCTTTGTCTAAAAAATTCGGGGTAACGGATAATAACTTTAATTTCAGATCGGTAAGTCCAACACAAAACTATGTTATGTATTATCGAGGTACTTACGAAGGAAGAGTTAAAGCTGTGCAACAATTGATTCAAAAAGCTAAAAAAGACGAGATGCGTTTCGGAGATATTCGCCAGACTTTTATTGAACGTCCGATGGAAGGCCAGAACGTTAATATGAAGTTGTCTTTATCTGTTTATAAGTAAATTAATTGTATTTATTTCTTTTATAGTTTTTTTAATAGTTTTGGGCTGTCCCACGTCGGTTTTTTTTATTAAATTTGAGGATTAATTCTACAAACAAAATTTAATAATAGATAAACTGTAATAATGGACAGATTTTCATTCCTAAACGCAGCTCATTCTCAATTAATTGAGGATTTATACCAACAGTATTTAAAATTCCCGGACTCTTTAGAACCATCATGGAAATCCTTCTTTCAAGGATTCGATTTTGCTTTGGAGAACTACGGTGAAGGCGATAACGTTCAATATATCCAAGCTCCGGCTAACGCTGCTCCGGCAGTTCAGCAAATATCTCAGGCAGCCGCTAACGGCGAAGTTCCTGAGCATATCAAAAAAGAATTTAAAGTTGTAAACCTTATCGAGGCTTACAGAACAAGAGGGCATTTGTTTACAAAAACAAACCCGGTTAGAGAAAGAAGACATTACACTCCGACTTTAGATATCGAAAATTTCGGTCTTGATAAGGCTGATTTAAATACAAAATTCAACTGTGCCCTTGAAACAGGGATGAAAGAACCTGCAACATTACAGGAACTTATCACGCATTTAGAAAATATTTATTGTGATTCTATCGGTGTTGAATATACGTATATCAACAATGTTGAAGAAAAAGATTTCATCAAAAAATGGTTACAGGTAAACGAAAACCATCCAAGTCTTTCAGCAAATGAGAAAACTGATATTTTATTGAAGTTGAATCAGGCTGTAGCTTTTGAGAACTATCTTCACACAAAATTTGTGGGACAAAAAAGATTCTCTCTTGAAGGCGGTGAAACATTGATTCCTGCGTTGGATCAATTGATTTCAAGATCTTCTCAATTGGGAGTTGATGAGGTTGTTCTTGGGATGGCTCACAGAGGTAGACTTAATGTTTTATCTAATATTTTCGGAAAGTCTTACAAGCAGATTTTTTCAGAATTTGAAGGAAAAGAATTTGAAGAAGATGTATTCTCTGGTGACGTTAAATATCACTTAGGTTCATCTAAAAAAATAAAAACAGCTTCTGGAGAAGAGGTTGCGATTAACCTTACTCCGAACCCATCTCACTTAGAAACGGTATCTGCTCTTGTTGAAGGGATTTGTCGTGCTAAGATTGACGATAAATATAAAGGAGACGGGTCTAAGATTTTACCGATCGTAATTCACGGTGATGGTGCATTGGCAGGACAGGGTATTGCTTACGAAGTTGCTCAGATGATGACATTGGAAGGATATAAAACAGGAGGAACTGTTCATATCGTTGTAAACAACCAGGTTTCATTTACAACCAACTATGCAGATGCTAGATCTTCAACGTATTGTACAGATATTGCCAAAGTTACAGAATCTCCTGTAATGCACGTAAATGCTGACGATGCTGAAGCGGTAGTACATGCGATCCATTTTGCTGCTGATTTCAGAGCTAAATTTGGAAAAGACGTTTATATTGATTTACTAGGATACAGAAAATATGGTCATAACGAAGGGGATGAACCAAGATTTACTCAGCCTAATTTATATAAATTAATTTCTAAGCACCCGAATCCAAGAGAAATTTATAAAGATAAATTGATCAACGATAGCGTTATTTCTAACGACGTTCTTAAGAAAATGGAAACTGATTTCAAAGCGCTTTTAGATAAAGACTTTGATGCTTCTAAAGAAATCGAGAAAAACGTAATGGACTTGTTTATGTCTGATGACTGGACAAATTATCCTATCGGAAAAAGAGGTGCTGTTCAGTTACCTGTTGATACAAAATATGACTTAGCGAAGTTGAAAGAACTGGCAATCAAAATGTCAACACTTCCGGCTGATAAAAAGTTCATCAATAAAATTACAAGACTTTTCGAAAACCGTCTTAAAGCAATCGACGGAAATTCTTTGGATTGGGCATTAGGAGAGTGGTTAGCTTATGCTACATTGCTTACTGAAGGTCACAACGTAAGAATTTCAGGAGAAGATGTGGAAAGAGGAACATTCTCTCACAGACACGCAGTTGTAAAAACTGAAGATACTGAAGAGGAATTCATCCCGTTAAGACATGTTTCTGAAAGCAGATTTGATGTTTTCAATTCTCACCTTTCTGAATACGGAGTTTTAGGATTTGATTATGGTTATGCTATGGTTTCTCCTAATACATTAACAATTTGGGAAGCTCAGTTTGGAGATTTTGTAAACGGAGCACAAATTATTGTTGACCAATATTTGGCTGCAGCAGAAGAAAAATGGAAAATTCAGGATGGTTTGGTAATGCTATTGCCTCACGGATCTGAAGGCCAGGGTGCAGAACACTCTTCAGCAAGATTAGAAAGATTCTTAACGCTTTGTGCAAACGAAAATATGGTAGTTGCGAACATTACTTCGCCTGCTAACTATTTCCACTTGTTGAGAAGACAGTTAAAATGGACTTTCAGAAAACCATTGATCGTAATGAGTCCAAAATCATTATTGAGACATCCAAAAGTAGTTTCTCCATTGGAAGATTTTGCTACAGGAAGTTTCCAGCCGATTTTAGACGATCCAACTGCTGATCCTAAAAAAGTAGAAAAATTAGTGCTTTGTTCAGGTAAATTATACTTCGAATTATTGGCTAAAAAAGAAGAATTAAACGCTGAAAATATTGCTTTGGTAAGATTTGAACAATTGTATCCATTACAAAATGATGCAATCGAAGCGATCTTCAATAAATATGAGAACAAAAAAGAAATTGTTTGGGCTCAGGAAGAACCAGAAAATATGGGTGCTTGGTCTTACATTTTAAGAAACTTCAGAGATACGGGAATTCAGGTTATTTCTCCTGTTCCAAGTGGTGCTCCGGCTCCGGGAAGTCATAAAATGTTTGAGAAAAACCAAAATGCAGTGATCAACAGAGTTTTCGACAGAGACGATGCTCCTGCTAAAAGACCTGTAACAGCTTAATTAAAAATAATATTCAATTAAAAAATAAAAAATACTCAATATGTCAATTTTAGAAATGAAAGTTCCTTCACCGGGCGAATCAATTACAGAAGTTGAAATTGCAACTTGGCTTGTAAAGGATGGTGATTATGTAGAAAAAGATCAACCTATCGCTGAGGTAGACTCAGACAAAGCAACGCTAGAATTGCCTGCAGAACAAAGTGGAATTATTACTTTAAAAGCGGAAGAAGGTGATGTGGTACAAGTAGGGCAGGTAGTTTGTTTAATTGATGTGGATGCTGCTAAACCAGAAGGTTCTGCTCCTGCTGCTCCAAAACAAGAAGAAGCTCCTAAAGCTGCTGAACCGGCTAAAACAGAAGCTCCAAAACCAGCTGCACCAGTTGCTGCTCCTCAAACTTATGCTACTGGAGCTCCATCTCCTGCTGCTAAGAAAATTCTTGATGAAAAGGGTATTGACGCATCACAAGTTAACGGACAGGGAAGAGACGGAAGAATCACTAAAACTGACGCTGAATTGGCTGCTGTTCCTGCAATGGGAGGTAGTTCTTTAACAGCTACAGGTTCTAGAGCTTCAACGACTACTAAACTTTCTGTTCTTAGAAGAAAGATCGCTTCAAGATTAGTTTCTGTGAAGAATGAAACAGCAATGTTAACTACTTTCAACGAAGTTGACATGTCTGAAATCTTTAGACTAAGAAAACAATATAAAGAAGAATTTGCTCAAAAGCACGGAGTTGGACTTGGTTTCATGTCTTTCTTCACAAAAGCGGTTACTAGAGCATTAAAATTATATCCGGATGTAAATGCATCAATTGACGGAGATTTCAAAATTAACTATGATTTCTGCGATATTTCAATTGCAGTTTCAGGTCCTAAAGGATTAATGGTTCCGGTATTGAGAAATGCTGAAAATATGTCTTTCAAAGGAGTAGAAGCTAACATTAAAGATCTTGCTGTTAAAGTAAGAGACGGGAAAATCACTGTTGACGAAATGACTGGAGGTACGTTCACTATTACAAATGGTGGTACTTTCGGATCTATGTTGTCTACACCGATCATCAACCCTCCTCAGTCTGCAATCTTAGGAATGCACAATATCATTCAAAGACCGGTTGCGGTTGACGGACAAGTTGTAATTCGTCCAATGATGTATGTTGCCATGTCTTATGACCACAGAATTATTGACGGAAAAGAGTCTGTAGGATTCTTGGTAGCAGTAAAAGAAGGTATCGACAACCCTGTTGAAATTTTAATGGGTGGTGACGAAAGAAGAGGATTAGAATTATAGTTTTAAATAATTTAACATAAATCTTACAATCTCGCCTCAAAAAAGGCGAGATTTTTGTATATATCTAAAAAATACAAAAGTGATGTTTTCAAAAATGACTTCGAATATCAAAGTTTCAGTAATACCTGAATATGATAGCAAAAACAGTTATCCATCCGAAAATCGATATGTTTTTAAATATAGCATAACGATAGAAAACGACGGAAGTTTTCCTATAAAAATTCTTAAAAGAAAATGGTTAATTTTTGACGTAGGATTTGGATTTACAGAGATCATAGGAGATGGTGTGATAGGATTAACACCAGAAATTCCTGTAGGTGAGAATTTTGCTTACTTTTCCAATGTAATGTTACGTTCCGGAGTAGGAAATATGAGTGGAAAATATTTGGTTAAAAATATGGATACTCAGGAAAGTTTTGAAATTGACATTCCAAAATTCAACCTGCTTTCCGAAGTTCTAAGCAATTAATTCTGAATAAACTGTAGCAGAAAAGCTAAGAGAGTGTAGATGAAGTTTAAACATTATCATCTGTGTAAATCTGTGCAATCTGTGGGATAAAAATACTCACAATTATTCAAATTAAAACAGCCAATAATTAGTCCAATTTTACATTAATTTGTCATTCCGTAGGAATCTAAGTAGGAATCTAAATTGCTTTTTAGAGATGCTTCTGATACAACAAAAAGCTTTTATTAAAGCTTTTTAATTTTCAGCTTCATATAATCAGAAACTTCATCATTGCTTGTAAGAAATAATTTTTCAAAAGCCAATAATGAAATTTTCGCACAAACTTCTGCGTCAGCACCAGCTCTGTGATGTTTAAATTTGATTTGATGGTATTCCGCCAAATGTTTTAAACCATATTTAGGCAGATAATTCCACGATTTCTTTGCAAGCTGAATACTGCATAAATAGTCTATTTTAGGCGTAAATATTCCATAATGACTCAGACATGCTCTTAAAACTCCTGCGTCAAAACTCGCGTTGTGAGCAATCATTAATGTTCCGTACATCATTTCCTGAATTTCGTACCAGATTTCATCGAAAGTAGGAGAATTTTTCACATCATTAGGTACAATTCCATGTACATCGATATTGTATTGACTAAAATAAGGAAAACTAGGAGGTTTTATCAACCAAGTTTTAGTCTCTACAATCTTAGAATCCTGCACAACACAAACGCCAACTTCACAAGCTGAACTCCTGTCGTTAGTGGCTGTTTCGAAATCTATTGCGCAAAAATCCATGAAATGTAATTATAAAATTAAGTGGTATAAGATATGAATTATTTCTAATATTTTGGGCAGCTTTTTCCGCCTTCCGTTCCCGCAATTTTGTAGTTTTGCCAACGCATTTTCCCTTTCCAAAAACTACAAAATGTGCTCCACCCAAGTCGGGCTGCACCTTTCAACGTCCCTTAAATATTGCTGATCAATCCTGAAACTAAGTCCTAAAACCTAACTCCTGAAACCTTTATTAAAGAAAATGTTTAAAAATCAACCATTTGGATTGATAGAAATTGTCTTTTTGATGTTTTTGACGAAGCTTCCAGGTTCCGGGAAGTTGTGAGTAGAAACCAAAATGCGCTCTTGCAACAGCCCAAAGATGTGGAAACCCATGTTTAAATCCAAAATAAATTCCAGCGATTCCGTCTAAACACAATCTGAAAAATATCAACCAAATTAATTTAGGAAAAGGTAAATTTTTCAACATCATCGAAAGATTATTTCTGATGTTTAAATAGGTTTTTTGAGCACTTTGTTTGTTTAAAGTTCCGCCTCCAACGTGATAGACTATAGATTTTCCTGTATAAAATATTTTCTTTCCTGAATTAATTAATCTCCAACAAAGATCGATTTCTTCCTGATGGGCAAAAAATCTTTCATCAAAACCATTCTGCTCCCAAAAATCTTTAGAACGGATGAAAAAACAACATCCTGAAGCCCAGAAAATCTCAGTTTCATCGTTGTATTGACCTTTATCTTCTTCAAGATCATCAAAAACTCTTCCTCTGCAATAAGGATAGCCGAGATTATCAATTAAACCACCGCCAGCTCCTGCAAATTCGAAGAAATTTTTATTATTAAAAGATAATATTTTTGGCTGAATAGCTGATATTTCTGAATTTTTTTCAAATAATTCTAACACAGGTTCTATCCAGTTTTCAGTGACTTCAACATCTGAATTGAGTAAACAGTAATATTCAGCTTTAATTTGTTTTAAACCTTCATTATAACCTCCAGCAAACCCAAAATTCTTATTGTTTTTGATAATCTGAACCGATGGAAAATTAGCTCGTAAATAGTCTATAGAATCGTCTGTAGAAAGATTATCAATGACATAAATATCTGCATTTTGAGAAAATTGAACAACGCTTGGCAGAAATTTTTCAAGCCAGTTTTTACCGTTCCAGTTTAATATGGCAACTGCTAGTTTTTTCGACATCTCCATCTATATTTTTTCGGAATCAAAATCTTTAATAGAATCCTGATATTTCCATTTTCTGTGTGACCACAAATAATTATCGGGTCTTTTATGCAACGTATTTTCTAACAATTTATGGAATTTTCTTACCACTTCATTTTTTGCAAATTTCTCTCCGTCAGGCATAACTCTATGGTAATTAATCTGATAAAAACCACGTTTAACCTTTTTCATTTCACAATAAATGAAAATAAGATCCATTCTTGTGGCTAATTTATCATAGCCTATGAATGCGGGAGTTCTTTGATTTAAAAACTCTAGTCCGTAACTGACATGCGAAAAATGCGGTGTTTGATCTGCTACAAAAAGGTAAATAGAATCGCCATTGTTTTTAGATCTGAAAATATTTAAGACAACTTCGTTTGCTTCCAGTGCATTATTTCCAAACTTACTTCTGACTTTTTTCATCTGGTTTTCCCAAAAAGTACTGTTAACCTTTCTATAAACCGGGTGACAGTTTGTTTGTGGTACGATCGTTGCCAAAGTATTCATCCATTCCCAATTAAAAACATGGCCAGCCAATAAAATAATATTTTTCCCTTCTTCTTTAGCTTCGTGAAACAACTCTTGGTTAATGTGCTGCATTCTTACCTTTGTTTCCGTTTCAGACATGGTGAAAGATTTTATTGTTTCTGCCAAATAATCTGAAAAATTTAAATAAAATTTCTTTTTAATTGCAGCAATTTCTTCTTCCGATTTTTCTGGGAAAGAGTTCTTTAAATTCTGAGTGATTACTTGTTTTCTATATCCAACAACATAATAATTTAAAAAGAAGATGATGTCCGAAAATATATATAATATTTTCAGAGGAAGTTTAGAAATTAAGTATAATATTTTGATAAGGAAATTCATAAAACGTGCAAATTTAGTGATAATAAAATTATGGTTTCATTTTTGCTGATAATAAGTATTAATTTTTTATTTTTATAGTATGAAAAAGACATCATTAAAATATTTTGTAGCCCTATTTATGGCATTTGGATCAATGGCGTATGCTCAAACAGAAAAAGTGAAGGAAGATCCGAAAGTAATGGAGCAGAAGAAAAAGGCAGCGGCAGAGGAAAAAGCAAAATTACCTAAACCATACAACCCAAAAGCGGATGCTCAGAAAGATATTGAAGCTCTGATCGTTCAGGCTAAAAAGGAAAATAAAAATATTATGATTCAAGCGGGAGGAAATTGGTGTATCTGGTGTCTTCGTTTTAATCAATTTGTGCAGACAACCCCTGAATTAAAAGGGATTGTAGATAAAAATTACGTGTATTATCATTTGAATTTTTCTCCGGATAATAAAAATGAGAAAGTTTTTAGCCAATATGGAAATCCTGGTGAAAAATTTGGTTATCCTGTTTTCATTGTTTTAGATAAAGACGGAAAAATGATTCACGTACAGCAAAGTGATGTTTTGGAACAGGATAAAGGCTACAGTTTAGAAAAAACGAAAGAGTTTTTCAATCAATGGGCTCCGAAGTCATAAAAATTAAAACCGAGAAATTTTCTCGGTTTTTTTATTTTTAAAGTAATTTTTTAATCCAGCTTAGTTTCTTTCCAGAATACGGAGGATATTTTATATTAGGTTCTCCCCAAGTTGCTTTTTCCAGAACTGGTTTTTGATGTGAAAAGGTTTCAAAACCAAATTTACCGTGATAATTTCCCATTCCTGAGCTTCCAACGCCGCCAAAAGGCAGATTATCATTACCTAAATGCATCACAACATCATTGATACAGCCTCCGCCAAAAGAAATTTTTTGAGTGAAAGATTCTTTCTCTTCCGAATTATTGGTGAATAAATAGGCTGATAGTGGTTTTTCAAGTTCGATCAGATAATTTACTGTTTGATTAAAACTTTTAAATGAAATCACAGGCAAAACAGGTCCGAAAATTTCTTCCTGCATCACATCGTCTTCCCAATTTATATTAATTAAAATTGTTGGTTCAATGTATAATTTTTCTTCATTGTAATTTCCTCCGAAATATATTTTTTCTTTATTGATCAATTTAATTAATCTTTGAAAGTTCTTTTGATTGATAATTCTTGTGTATTGCTCAGAATTTGGCTCATACTTAAATTCTTTAATTTGATTTCTCAACATTTCCAAAAACTGTTCCTGAATAGATTCTTCAACCAATAAATAATCCGGAGCTACACAGGTTTGTCCCGCATTTAAAAACTTCCCCCAAATAATTCTTTTGGCTGCAACTTCAAGATTGGCATCTTTAGTTATGATAACAGGTGATTTTCCGCCTAATTCTAAAGTTACGGGCGTTAAATGTTCGGCTGCGGCTTTGTAAATAATTTTCCCAACTTTCGTGCTTCCAGTGAAAAATATTTTATCGAATTTTAATTTTAGAAGTTCTGTCGTTTCATCAATTCCCCCTTCAAAAACATATAAATATTCGGTAGGGAAATTTTCATTGATGATTTTAGACATTGCTTTCATGGTATTTTCAGCAATTTCACTCGGTTTTAGAATACAGCAATTCCCTGCAGCTAAAGCAGCAATAATAGGAGAGAGGGACAATTGATAAGGATAATTCCAGGCTCCAATAACTAGAACACAGCCTAAAGGATCTGAGTAAATTTTACTGCTTCCAATTTGGTTGGAGAGATTGGTTCTTACTTTTTTTGGTTTTGCTAAAGCATTTAAATTTTTAAGATAATAATTAATATCCTTTAGAATAAAAGAAATTTCAGTGGTAAACGTATCAAATTTTGACTTTCCAAAGTCTTTATAAATGGCTTCATTTAAGAGATTTTCATTTTCAAGAATAAGATCTCTTAATTTTTCAAGATACATTTTTCTGAATTTTAGATTCTTCGTTTTCTGTGTGTTGAAAAACCCTTTCTGCTTTGATACGATTTCCTGAATTTCCATAAACCAAATTTCAGAAAATAATGCAAATCTTTTGCCTAAAAATTACATTATGTTTCTAATCGCAATTTTTACAGGATGATACAGTAATAAAAGCAAAGCAGTAATCAATGCCAGCCAAAATAATCCAGTGAATATTTCCATGTTGGAAAGTAACATAGATTGTGCGGCAATTTTAGCTTTAAAAGCTCCCGCGGTCATTGATAATGAGTCGTTAATAGGAAGTTTTGTAATATTTGCTCCAAAAATTTGATTCCACTGCGAATAAAAAACCGGATTTGTATCTGTTAATTGAAAACTTAATGTATCCGAATGTTTTAAGGTTAAAAATAACATCAAATTCTGCATTAAAGCGTAACCAATTGCGGTTGTCCAGAAACGGGTAGAAGTACCCAAGGCTGTGGCATTGGAAACGTATTCTTCGGACATTCCTGAGATCAGGAAAAATACTAAAGGTGTAAACAACAATCCTTGCGCAAGTCCCTGTAAAAATAAAGGCGGACAAATAGTTTGTAGTGTTGTATCGGGATAAAAAGTATAAGTAAACCAAGCGCAATCAATCGCTAATAATAGAAATCCTGTGAAGAATACAATTCTTGAAGAAACGCCTTTCATTAAGCAAATTCCGGATAAAAATACACCTATAACTGTTCCTAAAACATTCCAGTATTGTATGTCAACAATGTAATCCCAAGGCCATTTCCAGACGGTTGCCATGATGCTGTATACATTATTTAAACCTGAACGAATTAAATAAAATATGAAAAATAAAAGCATTCCAACGATCACATTTTTTGAACTGAAAACTTCAAAATGGAAAAGCGGACGTTTAGAATTTCTCTGTTTTAACATAAATAAGCCTCCTGAAATCAGGAATACGAATAGGCATAAAATGATGGTGTCAGATTCAAACCACATCAATCTTTTTCCGTAAATAATGGCGTAAGCTCCGGCTTGTAAACAAATCCAAAGAAGAAACCAACTTGTGATATCTAACTGATACAAAGGTTTCTTAGGAAAGAATCTGTTTCTGTTGAAAAGTGCAATTCCGATAATTAAAACAAAAATATGAAAGTAAAGAATCATTAAAATCATATGCTGGAAATCATAGTCCTGAATACTTGATTTTAATAAAGAAGTGGTTACTGTTCCACCCGTCAGCATGATCGTGTACATGAAAAGATAGGCAATCACTTTGGCGTGTTTTGTTTTTAATTCCGCAATAATTAAAGGTAAAAATATAGCACCTTCCATTAATCCGAAAATTCCTTCTAAAAATCTGATTACTAAAATGATATGATAGTCATTCGTGACAGATAGAATATATAAAATAATGACTGAAATGGAAGACATCAGCAGAATATAATATTTTACACTAAAATAAGCCATAAACCGCTGTAAAACCAGCATGGTTACTACGAATGTTCCGTACATCATCATTAATAAATACTGAATGTCATCAGGATCTACATCCATAAAAGACGACGTAAAAGCACTGTTGGAATGCAGGATTGACAATAGCATCAAGTGCGGAAACAATGCCAATACAAGAAGTGGCAGCTTCAGCCATTGCGGAACCCATTTATAATAAACTGAATTGTGTTGCATTTTTTTATTGAATAAAAACGAAAAGGCCGAAAAGCAAATTGTAAAAAAGTAAAAGGTAAAATAGCAAAATGCGTAAGAAAAAATTGGCAATTTTGCGGCTTTGCAGTTCAGCCTTTTCGTTGAAAAAAGAACTTAATTGGTTAATTTTAAATTTGAGAAAGAGGAATTTGAAAGTTTAAATCTTTACATAAAATCTAACACTACATAAAACTCTCAAACCCTCAGAATCTCAAACTCTATATCTTTTTGGCACTCACCAGAACATTCATTCCGGAAAGTAGTTTTTCGTTATTTTGATTATTATCTAGAATAATTTTCACTGGGAATCTCTGTTCTATTTTAACGAAGTTTCCTGTTGCATTGTCTGGTTTCACTAAAGAAAACTGGGAACCTGAAGCAGGAGAAATCGAAACAATTTTCCCTTTGAATTCTACATCAGGAAAAGCATCTGCGGTAATCATAATTTCTTGCTTTTGATCAATTTGTCCAAGCTGAGTTTCTTTATAATTGGCAATGATCCATTTTTCTTTACTTACAATTTGAACCAAAGCCTGACCCTCTTTGATCAACTGACCTTCCTGAATTGTTTTCTTTCCAACCCAACCATCATAAGGCGCTGTAACCACGGTGTAGGAAAGGAAAAGTTGAGCATTATTCAAGCTTGCAGAACTTTGCTGGATCTGACTTTTCGCCGGAGCAACTTTTGTTTCCTGTTCGTTTGCGCTCGCTTTTACGGCATTTTTTTGCTGTTCCAATGCTAAAAGATTAGCTTTTGCCTGATCGTATGAAGCTTTTACGTTTTCAAACTGTTGTTCGGTAGCGGCATCTTCTGAAACTAAATTTCTATATCTTTTAAAGTCTTGCTCTGTTCTCCAAATATCAATTTTGGCAGAGGCAATTTTTGCATTGATGATTTTGGTGTCACTTTCTTTTGTGTTGACCCCACTTTGAATAGTAGTAATATTTTCAGAATTGGCGTGAAGATTGGCCTCTGCCATTTTCACTTGGTTGACAAATTCTCTGTTGTCAATGATAATCAAAGTGTCTCCTTTGTGAACGAATTGATTTTCGTTAAATTTTATTGTTTTAATGAAACCTGAAACTTTACTGGAAACAGGCGTAATATATTGTTCGATCTGCGCGTCGTTTGTAGTAACATTTTTTCTTGAAAAAAGATAGAAACTTAGCATTCCTGTGATTCCGCTGATAATAAGGATCCAGGCCAATAAAGTGATCGTTTTATTGATTCTTTTTTCTTTTTGTGTTAATTGCTTCTGTGCCATAGTTTTTACAGGTTTCCAATCGTGTATTGGAGTTGGTAATATTTAAGTTGTCGGTTTATTTTTACGGAAATAAGATTAGATTGAGCTTCCAGATTGGCATTATCAGCATCAATAAGTTCAGTAATTAAGCTTAATTTATTAATGTATTTAGTTCTCACAATACGGTAGTTTTCTTTCGCCTGATTAATAGCTTCTTCGGCTATTTTTACCTTTTGATCGGTTTCTTCAAACTTCTTGTAGGCTTCATAGACATTGTGTCTTATATTTTCATCGTTTTCCTCAATTTGAAGTTTTGCCAGGCTTATATTTTCCCTTGCTTCCTGCATTTTGTATTTGTTTTTATACAAACTTTCAATAGGATAAGTAAGGTTTACTCCAATCATTCCTAAACGGTAAGCGTAAGGTTCGGGTGGAAAAAACATCATATTTGGATATTTTAAAAAATATTCTCCCCCTGCAGTTATTTTAGGTAAATAATTCGCTCTTGTTATTTTTTGATCTAACTGTTTTAATGAAAGGTTTTTGTGGGTCATTTCAACAGATTCGTTCTTGGTTAAAGCAGTTTCTGTTAATTCATCAACATAAGGAATTTCAGCTTTATCAGAGATTAGATCTTCTGTATTGACGTGCATTTCCTGGTTTTCCGGAAGGGAAAGAATTGTTTTTAATTTATGTTCTGCGATTTGAATATCGTTATCCAATTCTGTCCAACTCATTTTGTGATTGGAAAGTTGCAAAGAGGTTCTCAACACTTCATTTACTGTTACCACGCCGTTTGCTTTTAGGGCTTTTACCTGTTTGATATTTACGGAATCTTCTTTCATTTTATCATTAATCAAACTTTGCTGTTCTTTTAAATGATGAATTTGAAGAAAAGCAGTGATGATTTCCATGGTAAGCTGTCTTTCATCCAAATGAGTTTTTAAACTTGAAATTTCGGTGTCAATGGATGCTTTTTTCTCTGTGTTTTTAATCTTTCCTCCCATGTAAACTGGGATAGAAGCTGAAAGTGTAAAATCATACATTCCGTTGATTACATCGTATTTTGTGGCTTTTCCGAATATGCCATTTTCATGTTGAAAAAGATTTGAAACCTGAGTATAACTTGTATGAAATTCAATGTCAGGTAATTTTTCCATTTTGAGATCTTTCTCTTTGGTTTCGGACATTTGTTGTTTTAAGTGACTTATCTTAATGTTTTTATTATTCTTTAGACCCAATTCAACAGCTTGTTGTAGGCTGAGGGATTGATAATCTATCATTTGTGAGTGTAGAAAGCTGCTTATCAATAATAAGCACAACGCAATGCCTTGATATCTGCATGCGTTAAATATCATTTTCATAATTTAATTAAAGGTTTTTTGATAAATTGATTTTGATTATGCAAAGTTACGGGGTGGAGTACCAGACACGATTTGTGAAAACAGAAAAAGATTTGTTCATTTACGCCAAATTGAAATTTTCTCCTTACCTTTATTGTATGAATGATAGTCATTTTGGAGCAGTCGAAGAAGAAGATGCCGAGTTTTACATATATAACGTCCTTGCAGGAAATATAACAACGGATGTTCATTATCACGGATCTGCACAATTAGTATATGCAGAGGGCGGTATTGTGCATGTTTTTACAGATTCAAAACATTGGTATCTTCCTGCTAGATGTTTTATGTGGATACCTGCGGGAACTCCACATTATATTTTTAGTTCAAGCCCAAAAGTCGATTTATATAATTTTTATTTTAAAAAAGAAGAAAATGAGGATGGCTTTTTTGATGAAATTAATGTGTATTCAGTAAGTCATTTACTGAGAGAGATGATTTTATATACCAAAGACTGGGATGGGAAAATCACAAAAAATGACGGTTCAAAATATTATTTCCTCAAAGCGCTGAAAAGTATTCTCCCTGAGAAAAGAGACAAAAATTTGGCATTTCCGGTGCAGCATCCTTTTCCGAAAGATGAAACCTTATTGAAGATTGCTAAATACGTTCATGCTAACCTTGAAAAACCTCTTACAATCGAATCTACAGCCAAAAAATTCGGAATGAGTACAAGAACCTTATCTAGGAAGTTTAAAGAGATTTTAGGTATGAATTACGTTCGTTTTCTACGTGCTTTGAGAATCACCCGTTCCTTAGAGCTGATGTTGGAAGGAAAGTATAATATGTATGAGATTGCCATGATGGTTGGTTATAATAGTTTGTCCTCTTTCAGTAATATTTTTAAAAAGGTAATTGGAGTGGCTCCGAGTGAATATCAGCAGAAATTGAAAGGGAAATAGGTGAGTGGGAGAGTTGGAGTGTTGGAGTGTTGGAGTGTATGAGAGTTTTAGTGTTTTAGAGTCATTGCTTCGTCGCTACACTCCTCGTAATGACAAAAAGTAATGACGGCGACGAATGCCCTAGCCCCGATAGCAACGGTTACCCCGCAACACGGAGTGGGAGATTGAAAGGGTTTTGGTGTTGGAGAGCGCTGGCGTGAGGAGTATGAGTGGATAGCGGGATTAAGCTTCTAAAAATAAGTGGTTAATTAGCAATTGGTAATAAAAACAAAAAAACCACTTCAAACGAAGTGGTTTATATATTTGAGAAAATCTCTTTAGAATCTTAAGCTTCTTCAGAAGGAGTTTCTTCTACAGCAACTACTTTCTTAGGAGCAGCTGGTTTAGGAGCTTCTACTGGAGCGTCAGATACGATATCGAATTCGAAGTTGTACTCAACATTTCTGTGTAATCTGATGTTAGCAGTTACTTTACCAGTTCTCTTAATAGTGTTTCCTGGGATTTTGATATATTTCTTCTCTACAGAAACTCCAGCTTTAGCAAGAGCAGCAGAAAGATCTGCATTGTTGATAGATCCGAATAATTTATCACCAGAACCTACTTTTGCAGGAATGATAACTGTAGTTTTCTTCAATTGATCTACTACACCGTTAGCTGTAGCGATTAATTTAGCTTCTTCTTCTTTTCTAGCTTCCAAAGTAGCTTCTAGAGCTGCTTTGTTTTTAGGTGTAGCTAAAAGTGCAATTCCTTGAGGAAGTAAGAAGTTCCTAGCATAACCTGGCTTTACGCTTACTGTATCGAATTCAAGACCTAAGTTTTCTACGTCTTTTTTTAGGATAATGTCCATTGTTGTTGTCCGTTTTTAGTTTTAGAGAAAAGAATAAAGAGTAAAGAAGCAAGACTTTAAAATCTTTTATCATTTATCTTTTATCTCTTATCTAAAAATCGTTAGAATTAAAATTATTTATTCAGCAACAAAAGAAGAAAGCGAGCTCTCTTCTTTTATTTATTTTTTTGTTGGCTTATTTCAACAAGTCAGCTACGTAAGGCATCAAAGCAAGGTGTCTTGCTCTTTTGATAGCAGCAGAAACTTTTCTTTGGTATTTCAAAGAAGTTCCAGTGTATCTTCTTGGTAAGATTTTACCTTGTTCGTTTACGAACTGTAATAAGAAATCAGCATCTTTGTAATCAACGTGCTTAATTCCGAATTTTTTGAATCTACAATATTTCTTTTCAGATTTTGTATTGATATCAAGTGGAGTTAAGAATTTTACTTCTGATTCTCCTCCAGCTGAGGCTTGTTTAGCCATATCATCTATTGCCATGTCTTGTCTTTTTTAATTTGGGGTTAATATTAAGCCTTAGCTGTCTTTACTTTAGTTCTTCTAGTGATAGCATACTCTACAGCGTGCTTGTCTAGTTTTGTAGTAAGGTAACGAATTACTCTTTCGTCACGTTTGAATGCTAATTCTAAGTCAGCAACTACAGTACCTTCACCTTTAAACTCAATTAAAGTGTAAAATCCGTTCTTTTTCAATTGAATCGGATAAGCTAATTTTTTTAGTCCCCAATTTTCTTTGGCAACGATTTCGCAGTTCTTTTCTTTGATAAGATCTTCGAATTTTTTCACTGCTTCCTCCACCTGAGCATCAGATAGAACGGGAGTTAAAATGAAAACAGTTTCGTAATTGTTCATAATGTTAAATGAATTTGTTAATTATTTCGAGGTGCAAAATTATGTATTTTATTTCTAATACACAATGTATCGCACAAATATTTGTGAAAAAATATCAAATAAAATTGGTGAATTGTCAATCGTGAATAGTGAATTTTTGAAAATTAATACATAATCGAATCAATATTATTTAAAAATCAAGAATTGTATTTATTTTTCACACTAAAACACTAAAACACTAAAACACTAAAACACTAAAACACTAAAACACTAAAACACTAAAACACTAAAACACTAAAACATCAATCCTCCTTTCTAATCTCCACCAAGAAATTAACCTTTATCACATCATACAGTGAATGTCTGCTAACTAAAATAGAGACAATTGAAGAAACCATGCCAGCTAACATCAAATGGAAAATCAGAGAATGTCTGTCGGTCATTTCCAATACAATAATTGCTGATGTAAATGGAGCTCGTGTGATTCCGGTAAGGAAGGCAACCATTCCACCTAGAATAACTACGTTGCTTTCGTTTGGCGTTAAATGTATCGCTCCTGAGATCACAGACCCGATACTTGCTCCAGCAGTCAAGGCTGGTGCAAAAATTCCGCCTGCGCCACCCGAAGTAAACGAAAGGGCAGGGCCCAACATTCTTAAAATAGGAACATACCAATCTTCATGTTTATCCTGAGTGAAAAGTACGCGTTGCATAATCTCTTTTCCTGAACCTAAAACTTCTCTGTTGATGAAATAAGCGATAGAAGCGATAAAAAGCGCACAGGCAACTAAAAAAATAACGTTTGATCTATCTGTTTTTAATTTTCTTTTTTTCCAGTCATTCATTTTAAGCATGGTTACGGAAAGCTGACTTGCCATGATTCCGGCAATTCCTGCGACTAAAACGATGGGAAACATCACCATTAAAGAAACGTCATTAGTTTTGGGATAACCCAAATACAAATAGGATCCTGCAAATGTCTGAGCGGTTAATCCGGCAATGATAACAGCGGTAAAAAGAGCTGTTTTAAAGTAATTAATATGCGTTTTTGAAAGTTCTTCAACAGCAAATACAATTCCACCAAGCGGAGTGTTGAAAGCGGCTGCAAGACCAGCAGCTGCGCCTGTCATAATCATATTTTTCTTGGAGATTTTTGGCCACCAATGAGGAAGATATTCATTAACCTTTCTGAAAACAGAACCCGCAATCTGAATGGTTGGACCTTCACGACCAACAGCACCACCACCAATCACCAATATTACAGAGGAAAGGACTTTAAAAACAATAATTTTTAAACTTAATAAACTTCTTATTTTGGTATGTTCTTTTGGGTTAGCCAATTCAACGGCGGCCATTACCTGCGGAATTCCGCTTCCTTTGGCATTTGGAGCAAATTCTTTTACCAGCCACCATGAAAGTACAAAACCGATCGGAGCGATGATAAAGATCATCCAGTCGTGCCAATGAAGAATGATTTCCAAAAGTTTTTCTCCCCACGCGAAAATTTTGGCATACATTACAGCGACAAAGCCCGTAATCACAGATCCAATCCAAAAGGGAATCGCTTGAAGCAGGTTGTACTTCAGTTGTTCGTTTCGGATATTGTCGAAGGATTTTTTGAGACTTCTTCGAATGAGGGTGAAAATTTTCAACATTTGTTTGTTTTGAGCTATAAAATTACATGAAATTTATAGAATTCATATTCTATAGGATATATTTCTAACCAGATTTTATTTTGTCTAAAGATAAATTAGGATTTAAAGTTTGTCTTAAATTTAATATTGAACTTGTTTAAACTTTTTTATTTAACCACAAAAGATACAAAAGGTTAGATGTACTATTTATTTAAGTTCATAATAAACGGCAAATAAGAACACATAAGTTTTTAAAAATCTTTGATTTTTATTCTTTTGAGGACTTTTGCTTTCAAAAATATCCAAATTTTAAATCACTCCATCATGTGTTTTGTGGTTAAATAAAAAAGTTTAAACAGGCTTTTATTTAAATCTAAAATTAAAAAACCTCCGAAAAATAAATTTCGAAGGTTAATTATATTTGATTGGCAAAAATTTCTCATTACCAATTATTCATTACTTATACTTCCGTGTTCATATCCCAGTTCTGAAGATAATCGTGAACATGTTTCAGGAACATACCTCCAAGAGAACCGTCTACAACTCTGTGGTCATACGAGTGAGACATAAACATTAACTGACGGATCGCAATTACATCACCATCTTTAGTTTCAAGAACTGCAGGCTTCTTAACGATCGCTCCGATTGCCAAAATAGCCACCTGAGGCTGAGGAATAATAGGAGTTCCCATTAAGTTTCCAAAGCTTCCTACGTTAGAAATAGTATATGTTGCACCTTGAGTGTCCTCAGGTCTTAATTTTTTATTTCTTGCTCTATAAGCTAAGTCATTGATTGCTTTTGCAAGACCAGACAGAGATAATTGATCTGCATTTTTGATAACAGGAACAATAAGATTTCCGTCTGGAAGAGCAGTAGCCATACCGATATTGATGTTTTTCTTCTTGATGATATTCTCACCATTAATAGAAACGTTGATCATCGGATAATCCTGAATAGCTTTTACAATTGCTTTCACGAAAATCGGCATGAAAGTTAATTTTTCACCTTCACGTTTTTCGAAAATATCTTTATGCTTATTTCTCCATTTTACAACGTTGGTAACGTCAGTTTCAATGAAAGAGGTAACGTGTGGCGCAATATGTTTTGCTTTAACCATGTTTTCAGCGATGATTTTTCTCATTCTGTCCATTGGAATGATCTCGTCACCTGCTGCTACTGAAATTGGCGTTGCAACCGCAGTTGTTGCCACTGATTTTGGAGCTGATACAGCCGGAGCCGAAACTGCCTGAGTTGTTTGAGGTTGATTCCCTCTGTTAGCTACATGAGCTAAAATATCTTCTTTCGTAATTCTTCCTTCTAAACCGCTTCCTTTGATAGTTTTAAGTTCAGTTTCAGAAATGTTTTCCTGTTGAGCGATAGATTTTACAAGAGGTGACAAATAAAGATCTCCTGAATATTCTACATGTGAGGTAGCTGTAGGGTTTAAAGCTCCTTCAATCGTTTTTAATGTTTCAGCATCCGGAGCTGAAGTTGGAGTTTCCGTTTTCACTTCTTCTGACGATGTATTTCCGCCTTCTCCTTCAATTTCTAAAATAGCAATGGCTTCACCAACTTTGGCAACTTCGTCTTTTTGCTTTAAGATTTTCACAATTTTCCCCGAAACTGGTGTCGGAACGTCTGAATCTACCTTATCTGTTGCAATTTCTACTACGGAATCATCCTCTTTTACACTATCACCTTCATTGAATAACCAAGTGATAATTGTCGCTTCCATAACACCTTCTCCCATGGAAGGAAGCAATAATTTGTATTCTGCCATTTTTAATTTTTAGATTTTGACAAATATATAAAAAAAATCGGTTTTTTTATGAAATGTATAATTTTAGAAAAATTGAATGTAAATATTCTCGCCTACGTTCAATCCAAACAAAGATTTTGCGCCGTTTTTTTTGCTGCCTTTATAGATCGTAAGTTCTAAAAGCTGACTGTCATTGAAAATTGCCGCCGACTGTCCATGATACTCTGTCTCCCTTTCCCAGTCGGAAACCACTTCAGTATGGCTTTGAAATATCTTTGAAAGCGTTAAGTTTCTGAATTTTATAGTGAAATTTTCATACCCTTTGCCCGTACTTTCGAAAATTTCTTTGTTGATATTTGAAATTATATTTCCGAAATTATCAATGTATGTTACCTCTCCAATAATCATTCTTTCCGGCTCATTATAAACAGGTTTCGGAAAGAAAAGTTCTTTTACAGTATCAATTTTTCTCCCGATAACTTCCGGAAGACCGCCATTCGCCAAATGCACTGCAGCAGGAACAAAAACATCGGTTGATGTAAAGTTTACCACATCATCGAATCTATTGTTCAGGGTGATTTCGTAAATAGCTTCAGGTTTAATATCAAAAAAAACTAAACTTAAAAGTCCATTATCTGCTGCCAGAAAATAGGAGTCGTTTGCTTTATATAAAATATTTTTTCTTGATTTATGGAAAAAACTGTCTACCGCTAAAATATGAATACTGCCTTTCGGGAAGTATTTATGAGCATTTCTAACGATATAGGAAGTTTGTATAAGGTTGAATGCCTGGATATCGTGGGTAATATCAACAATAGTAACCTTCGAATTCAAAGACAGAATCTTGCCTTTGACAGCCGAAACCCTGTAATCTAAATTTCCGAAATCCGAAGTAAGCGTAATAATTGACATTTTGTAATTCTAGAATGATAGTTTTTGCAAATTTATTTAAAATAAAGGGAATTAGGAGAATTTGAATCCTTAAAAATATCCTAAAAATGAATAAAATAAAGGCTTACAGTTATAAATTGATTTAAAGCTAAATATTAAAAATTTAGAATCTATATTGAATTTATGAAATTTAAAAATCAATAATTTTTAAGTTTGGATTTTAATTTTGTTTTTTGAGAGTCTGTTAAGGTTGTGATGATGTAATAAACAATTTGTTTTGTTGTTGTGATTTTAATGTGAAAATGATAATTGTTTAGTAATGTTCTGTTTAGATCAGAAGATTTGTTACGATATTATTAAAATGGTTGTTTGTGGATAAAAATTTAAGATCTATTTAAAAAAAAACTCTAAATTTAGATTCTAATCTAAAAATATTTGCATGTTTGAATTAACGTATGATTTGGAAGATATTGATTCAAAAATCTTCTATGGAGTTAATAACCAATATTTCAATTTAATAAAATCCAGCTTTCCAACGCTTAAAATTACGGGAAGAGATCATTATATTTTTGCAATGGGAAATCAGGAAACTCTGGATGTTTTCAGACAGAGACTTGATGATATTGTAAAATTTATTTCTAAAAATAATTCTATCGAACTAAAAGACGTTGAAAATATTCTTAAAATAAAAGATGAGAACGAAAAACAGTTGATTTTTGATCAGGATATTATCGTAAAAGGAGTAAACGGTAAAATTATTAAAGCTAAAACCGCCAATCTTAAAAAATTAGTAAGAGAAACTGAGAAAAAAGATATGGTTTTTGCCATTGGCCCAGCAGGAACGGGTAAAACATATACGAGTGTAGCTTTAGCAGCCAGAGCGTTAAGAGATAAAGAAGTCAAAAGAATTGTTTTAACAAGACCCGCTGTTGAAGCAGGGGAGAGCCTTGGGTTTTTACCGGGAGATCTTAAAGAAAAACTTGATCCATATTTGCAGCCTTTATACGACGCGCTTCGTGATATGATTCCTCATGAAAAACTGGAAGGATTTATGGAGAAAAAAGTCATTGAGGTTGCTCCATTAGCTTTTATGAGAGGTAGAACGCTTGATGATGCCTTTGTTATTTTGGATGAAGCTCAAAATACCACTCACGCTCAGATGAAAATGTTTTTAACCAGAATGGGGATGAATGCGAAATTCATTATTACAGGAGATCCAACTCAAATTGACTTACCTCCAAAACAAAATTCAGGGTTAAAAGAAGCGATGAGAATCTTAAAAGACGTAAAAGAGATTGGTTTTGTTCATCTTACAGAAGAAGATGTTGTGAGACACCCTGTCGTGAAAAAAATTATTCTTGCCTACAACGAAGAAGATAAAAGATCGAAAGATTAAATTTTTTAATTAAAATAATAGATTTTGCTGAAATTGAGACTTGAGAAATTGAGCTTATTTCAGCATTATTTTTTTAAATCTGAAAATAAATTTTATCAATAAAATCGGTTTAAAAGATTAATTATTTTGTTAAAATTTGTTAATTAGAAAAATTTTATTAGTTTTGCGACACAATAATTTAAAAACTAATACAATGAAAAAACTTTTACTCGTTGCAGCAATTGCTGTACTAGGTGCGAATGTAAACGCTCAGGAATTTAGATTCGGACCTAAAGTAGGTTTTGCAATGTCAACAATCAAAGTTGATGAAAAGCAAGACGATTTAGAAAAAAGAAAAATGGATCCTAAATATACTTTCTACATTGGAGGTATGGCAGAATACAAAATCAATGATAAATTTGGTTTTCAGGCAGAGGTTTTATACTCTCCACTTGGAGCAAAAGAAAAGATTGACGGAGTAAATGCAGGAGGAATTTATTTTGGTGAGCAAACCAAAGTTACTTTCGGGACACTTCTAGTACCGATTTCTGCTAAATATTTTATCACAGAAAACTTGTCTGTTGCTGCTGGTGCTAACTTCGGAGTTATCCTTACTGCTAAACAAAAAACTGTAATTGGTTCAGATCTTATCAGCATAGATATAGAAGATGAGGACGGTTCAGGTGAAATCGATATTAAAGATGATATCAAAAAATTAAATATCGCTCCATTCGTAGGTGTAGAATATATGCTTGAAAACGGGCTTTTCTTTGATGCAAGATATAGCTTAGGAGTATCTAACCTTTCTAATGATAACAGCGGTGGTAAAATCACTAATAGCTTCGCACAAGTAGGTGTAGGCTTCAAATTCGGGAATAACTAATATTTCTAAATAGTTTAAAATATAAAAGGCAAAACAGGTTTACTTGTTTTGCCTTTTTTTGTTATATAAAGGATATTATTAACCATCCAACTTTTAAAAAAGAAAATAATTAGTAATTTTGAGCCCAGTAATTTAAAATTATTAAAATGAAAAAATTGTTATTATTAGGAGCTTTTGCTCTTTTGGGTGGTGCTATGCAGGCTCAGGAAGGATTTAGATTAGGTGGTCATGTTGGTGCTCCGCTAGGTGATGCTTCCGATGCAGCCAGCGTTACAGTAGGTATAGACGCAGCTTATATGTGGAATATTGCCAAAGGTTTGGACATTGGTGCTACTACTGGGTATTCTCATTTTTTTGGAAAAGACAATGTAGATGATTTTGGTTTCATTCCAATTGCAGCTTCCGGAAAATATAAATTTGCTAAAATCCCTCTTTTCGTAGGATTGGATCTTGGAGCGGCAATTTCTACTAAAGATTATATCAATAGTGGTTTGTATATCGCACCAAGAGTAGGATATCAAATGAAGAGAGCTGAATTGTATTTAGGATTCCAAAATATTGCAAGTAAGTATAAAAATCATGACTATTACTGGTATGGTGACAACAACTATAACTTCGGAGCGATTAACTTTGGTGTTAATTTCTTCTTAAAGTAATATATTTAAAAAGAACCATTTTAAGACTCCGATTGCAGAATTGGAGTTTTTTTATGAAAAATATTGCTAAAAAAATACAAACAAACGTTTAGTGTATTTTATCTCTAAAATTGGCAATTTTTATGAATGATATTAATCACATTAACAAATTTTAATATTCGTGGTACCCGCTGTAAATTTGCCATCAGAAAGTATTAAAATTTTATAAAATGAAAAAATTATTATTAGCGGGTGCTGTTGCACTTTTCGGTTTATCTAATGCTCAGATTGCAAAAGGAACTGCATATATTTCAGGACAAGTAGGTTATTCTCAAGAAGAAAACAACAATAACGACAGAAAAGTAGAAAGCTTTAAAGTTATTCCTACTGCAGGATATTTCGTTGGAACTAACCTAGCTGTAGGTTTAGGAGTTGGTTACAAGAATGATAAAACTACTAAAACTACAACTGGAATTTTCCCAACAGGAACTGTTGTAACAGAAGATAAAGATACTACATCTGCATTCGTTGTTGCTCCTTTCGTAAGAAAATACTGGACTATTGCTGACAAATTATATATCTTCGGTCAACTTGAAGTTCCTATGGAATTCGGTCAAGTAAAAGAAGAAGGTGTTTCAACTACAACTACAGGTAGTACTGTTAGCACAACTTCTGTTTCTGACAAAGCAAACTACACTTCAATCGGAGTAAACATTAAGCCAGGTTTGGATTATTTCTTAAACAAAAACTGGTCTATCGAAGCTACTTTCGGTGAATTTGGATACAATACTTCTAAATTTGACGTTGATGGAGCTAAGAGTGTAAACAACTATAAATTCGGTTTGAATTTATCAGCTGTAACTTTCGGAGTTAAATATGTTTTCGCTAAATAATTAACGAAACATCAAAAAAATAGAGTCCTAAGATTAATTTCTTAGGGCTTTTTGTCTGTAAATAAAACTTAAACTTTTAATTAAAAATTAAATAAACATGAAAAAATTATTATTAGCTGGTGCAGTTGCACTTTTCGGCTTATCTAATGCTCAAATGACTAAAGGTGACTGGGTAATCAGCGGAAGTACTGGTTTCTCTTTCAACAACATCACTCAGAAACAAACTGTTGGGTCAGACTCTGCTGACGGTCCTAAAGTTAGCACGATTAACTTTACACCCTCTGTAGGATATTTTGTTATGGATAAATTGGCAGTAGGTATCGATCTTGATTTAACGAGCATCACTACGAAATTTGACGTATCTGATATCGATTACAAGAGCAAGTCTACACTTACAAACTTCTCTGTTATGCCTACAGCAACGTATTATTTTGCAAATGGAACTAAATTTGTACCTTATTTAGGAGCTGGAGCAGGTTTTGCAACAAACAAAACTAAATCTTCTGAGACTTTAGCAGGTGTTACAGATTCTTCAGACGATACAGCAAGCGGATTTACATGGAAGGTAAAAGGTGGTGTTAATTATATGATTACACAGTCTTTTGCACTTAATGTTGGTCTTTCTTACAACCAATTTACAAGCAAGCAGGATATTGACGGAAGTTCAGATGAGTTCAAAAACAGATACAATAACTTTGGTGTGAATGCAGGTTTCTCTTTCTTCATCAAATCTAAAGCTCAGAAATCTGATAAATAATCAATTTATTTCAGCTTAAAAATAAAAATCCGACTCAATTTTGAGTCGGATTTTACTTTTATATAGAGCTTTTACTATTTCTTATTTTCCCATTCCGCCCATTCCCGGCATGTTTGGCATCTTGCTCATCATCTGCATCATTTGCTTACCTTGAGGGCCCTGCATCATCTTCATCATTTTACCCATTTGATCAAATTGCTTCATCAATTGGTTTACATCTTCAATTTTTCTACCAGCACCTCTTGCAATTCTCTGCTTTCTCTGAGTATTGATGATTGAAGGTCTTCTTCTCTCATCCGGAGTCATAGAATAAATGATCGCTTCAATATGTTTGAATGCATCATCGCTGATTTCAACGTCTTTAATGGCTTTTCCAACTCCCGGGATCATTCCCATCAAGTCTTTCATATTACCCATTTTTTTGATCTGATTGATTTGCTTTAAGAAATCATCAAAACCAAATTCGTTTTTAGCGATTTTTTTGTGAAGTTTTTTAGCTTCTTCCTCATCAAACTGCTCCTGAGCTCTTTCTACTAAGGAAACAACGTCTCCCATTCCTAAGATTCTGTCGGCCATCCTTTCTGGGTAGAAAACATCTAAAGCCTCCATTTTCTCACCTGTAGAGATAAATTTGATTGGTTTTTCTACAACCGAACGAATCGTTAATGCAGCACCTCCTCGTGTATCACCATCTAATTTAGTTAAAACAACTCCGTCAAAATTTAAAGCATCGTTGAACGCTTTCGCCGTATTTACAGCATCCTGACCTGTCATTGAGTCAACTACGAATAGCGTTTCATTAGGTTTGATGAAATAATGAACAGATTTAATTTCGTTCATCATCTGCTCATCAATCGCCAAACGACCTGCAGTATCCACAATTACAACATCATGACCGTTTGATTTTGCAAAAGCAATTGCATTTTCAGCGATCGTAGATGGGTTTGTAGAACCTTCTTCAGTGAAAACGGGAACACCAATTTGTCCACCTAAAACTTTCAACTGCTCAATTGCAGCCGGACGATAAACGTCACACGCAACCAATAAAGGCTTTTTATTTTTTTTCGTTTTTAAATAACTCGCTAATTTTCCGGAGAAAGTTGTCTTACCGGAACCTTGCAAACCTGCAATAAGAATAACAGATGGTTTTCCCGAAAGATTAATTCCTTCCTGAGAACCTCCCATTAACTCTACCAGCTCGTCATGAACGATTTTCGTCATCAATTGTCCCGGAGTAAGCGATGTAAGAACGTTTTGTCCCAACGCTTTATCCTGAACTCTTTTCGTAAGGTCTTTTGCTACTTTATAATTAACATCGGCATCTACCAATGCTCTACGAATCTCTTTTACGGTCTCCGCAACATTGATTTCTGTAATTTTTCCACGTCCGGAAATATTTTGAAGCGCCTTGTCTAATTTATCCTGTAAACTATTAAACATATTTATTTGTAAATTATAGGTTGCAAAAATAAGGAATTTTTGGTAGATGCAAAGTATAGAACACGTAATATTATATATAAGGATAAAATCAGGGGAGTAAACGCTGTCATATTATAATTAAAAATCATATTTTTGCGCCAAATAGAAATACATATCGGTTTGCACGAAAACTGTAAACAGTAAATAAATTTATAATGAAACCTAATCCTAATATTCTAGTTGTAGTATTATTCTTTTTAACATTCTTGATTCATTTTTCTCTTTGGAAATTTGTTTATCATTTAGATGAAATCATTATTATTAAATTTTATCTTTTCCTAAGCGTAATGTTTACGATGATGATCACACTTATTATTTTAATTAATAGAGTAGCACCTCAATTCTTAGGATTATCAGTAGTAGGATTGATCCTTATAAAATTCGGATTAATGTACCTTATAAGGAAAAAATTGAATCTCGAAGTCATTCCAGGTTATAAATTTCATTTCATAATACCATATTTTGTCCTGACAACGCTGCTTACATATTATGCGGTCACGCTTATTAATCATGACAAAAAACAGTAAAATTATTTATTGAAAATAGAAAAAAAATTCTATTTTTGCACAACGAAAAAAACCTATCAATGTTTAAGAAATTTGCAGTTTTATTCTACAGTATTTTTGTGTTAAGTTTAGTCTCTGCACAACATGGCGAGTCCAATGCTAGTGCTGTAGCTGCTCCGGCAAAAGAGCTTTCAGAGAAAGACAAAGTTACTAAAGAAAACAAAGAGTTTATTGATCATCACTTATTGGATGCTCATGATTTTACATTTATGGTTGACAAAGAAGGTCATCACATAGGTTTTCCTCTTCCTGTTATTTTTTATGATAACGGTTTTCACTCTTTCATGAGTAATAAAGAAGGTTTTATACATGGTGAGCCAACAGAAGTAGATGGTTCTTATTATAAATTGCACCATGAGAAAATTTATAAAACCGATGCGACTGGAGCTTTATCACTAGGTAAAGATGGTCACCCTACTAATGAAAAGCCTTTAGATCTTTCTATTACTAAAAGTGTACTTATTATTTTCTTAGTGGCGGTTGTGTTGCTTGCAATCTTTATAGGTATGGCTAGATCATATAAGAAATCAGTTGTTCCTACTGGAGCTGCTAGATTCTTAGAGCCTCTAATTATTTTCGTAAGAGATGAGATTGCTATTCCAAATATCGGACACAAGTATAAAAGATTCATGGGATACTTATTAACTGTATTCTTCTTTATACTTTTCTTAAACGTATTAGGATTAATGCCTTTCGGAATCAATGTTACAGGTAATATTACAATGACATTCTTCTTGGCTATTCTTACATATTTAATTACTACATTTTCAGCTAATAAAGATTATTGGAAACACATCTTCTGGATGCCGGGAGTACCTGTACCAATGAAATTTATTATGTTACCAATTGAATTATTGGGAACAATCACTAAACCTTTTGCATTGATGATCCGTCTTTTTGCAAACATGACAGCTGGTCACATTGTAGTAATGACTTTAATTGGATCAATTTATATTTTTAATAACTGGATTGCAGGAGTGGCATTCCCATTCTTAACATTAGTAATTTATTTATTAGAAGTATTGGTAGCGTTCCTACAAGCTTATATCTTTACAATGTTATCAGCTTTATTTATTGGAATGGCTGTTGAAGAACACGAGCATAGTCATACTGCTCATCATTAATTAACAATTTTAGAAACAATTTTTTAAATTATATTTATTATGGAAATCCCTAGAATTATTGGTGCAGGTCTTATCGTACTTGGAGTAGGTATCGGTCTTGGTAAAATCGGAGCTGCTGCTCTTGAAGCTATCGCTAGACAGCCTGAGCAATCTGGAAAAATCCAAACTGCTATGCTTATTGCGGCTGCACTAGTTGAAGGTGTTGCATTTGCTGCGTTATTCGCATCATAAGCCAATCAAAACAAAAAAACATTGTTGTAGCGGTTGGCTACAACAATGTTAATTTAAGAAAAAAGTAATAATTTTTTATACATTAATATAATGGAATTAATTCATCAGTTTTCATCAGGATTATTTATTATCCAGTCTGTTATTTTTCTAGCACTATTATTTTTGTTAGGTAAATTCGCTTGGAAACCTATTTTAAAATCTATTAATGATAGAGAAACTTCTATTGTTGACGCTTTGAATCAAGCTAAATTGGCTAGAACTGAAATGGAAACATTAAAAGAAGACAACGAAAGAATCATTCGTGAAGCTAAAATCGAAAGAGATGCTATCCTTAAAGATGCTAGAGAAATTAAAGATAGAATCGTAGGTGAAGCTAAAGATGCTGCTAAAACTGAAGGAGATAAAATGATCGAATCTGCTAAACAGACTATCAATGCTGAGAAAAATGCTGCTATGGCAGACATCAAATCTCAAATTGGTACTTTATCTGTAAACATTGCTGAGTCTATCTTGAAACAAAAATTAGACAACAGTGAAGCTCAAAACGAGTTGGTTCAAAATTATTTAAACAAATCTAATCTTAACTAAGAATGCTTACATCTAAAGTAGCTAAAAGATACGCGCAGGGTTTGCTTGAGTTCACTAATGAAACAGGCCAAACAGCTACTGTATTTTCTGAAATGAAAGATGTTGCGAAATTGATGTCTCAGTCTACGGATCTGAACAAATTTTTCATGACACCTTACATTGATGCTAAAAAGAAAGTAGAGGTAGCAAAAGAGATTTTCAAAGGTTTATCTGTTTCTTCTCAAAATTTAATCACATTGGTTATCAGACATGGTCGTGAAAATCAATTGAAAAATATTGCTCAGGAATATATCAATAAAGTTGAAGATATTAATGGAGTACAGAGAGTAACTCTTACTACGGCAACTCAACTTTCGAAAGAAAATATTGATCAGATATTAGGATCTACAAACTTAGTAAAAGCAGGTTCAAATTTTGATTTGAAACTAAATGTAAATCCTGATCTTTTGGGAGGATACATATTAAGAGTAGGAGATCAGCAGGTAGATGCCTCTGTTAAATCTAAGCTTAATCACATTAAAAAAGATTTTCAATTAAATTAAGAAAAAAACAACCATACAATGGCAGAAATAAATCCGGCAGAAGTATCTGCGATCTTAAAACAGCAATTGGCCAACTTCGATACTCACGCAAATGTTGAGGAAGTAGGTACAGTTTTAACCATCGGTGATGGTATTGCTCGTGTATACGGGTTAGAAAACGTACAATACGGAGAGTTGGTGAAATTTTCTAGTGATGTAGAAGGTATTGTACTTAACCTTGAAGAAGACAACGTTGGTGTTGCTCTACTTGGTGAAAGTAAATTAGTAAGAGAAGGAGATACAGTAAGAAGAACAAACAGAATCTCTTCTATTAAAGTAGGAGAAGGTATGTTGGGTAGAGTAGTTGATACTCTTGGTAATCCTATCGATGGTAAAGGTCCTATCTCTGGGGAATTATACGAAATGCCATTGGAAAGAAAGGCTCCTGGAGTTATCTTCAGACAGCCGGTAACTGAGCCTTTACAAACAGGTATCGTTGCAATCGACTCTATGATCCCTGTAGGAAGAGGTCAAAGAGAGCTTATCATTGGTGACAGACAAACAGGTAAAACTACTGTTGCGATTGATACGATCATCAACCAAAGAGAATTTTTTGATGCAGGAAATCCTGTATATTGTATATATGTTGCTATCGGGCAAAAAGCTTCTACAGTAGCACAAATCGTTAAAACTCTTTCTGATAAAGGAGCTTTAGCATATACTGTAATCGTTGCTGCAAACGCATCAGATCCAGTTCCAATGCAGGTATATTCTGCAATGGCAGGTGCATCTATCGGTGAGTTCTTCAGAGACACTGGTAGACCGGCATTGATCATCTATGATGATTTATCTAAACAAGCGGTAGCTTACCGTGAGCTTTCTCTACTATTGAGAAGACCGCCGGGACGTGAGGCTTACCCTGGAGACGTTTTCTATCTTCACTCAAGATTATTGGAAAGAGCTGCAAAAGTAATCGCTGACGATAAAATTGCTAGCCAAATGAATGATTTACCTGAGTCTTTAAGACCTCTTGTAAAAGGTGGTGGTTCACTTACTGCACTTCCAATTATCGAAACTCAGGCTGGTGACGTTTCTGCGTATATTCCAACTAACGTAATCTCTATTACTGACGGACAGATCTTCTTGGAGTCTGACTTGTTCAACTCAGGGGTTCGTCCAGCGATCAACGTTGGTATCTCTGTATCGAGAGTAGGAGGTAACGCTCAGATCAAATCAATGAAAAAAGTTTCTGGTACACTTAAATTAGACCAGGCTCAATATAAAGAACTAGAAGCGTTCGCAAAATTCGGTTCAGACCTTGATGCTTCAACTTTAGCGGTTATCTCTAAAGGTGAAAGAAACGTAGAGCTTCTTAAGCAGCCGGTAAATTCTCCACTTCCTGTAGATAGCCAAGTTGCTATGATCTATGCAGGTACAGAAAACTTAATGAGAAACGTTCCTATCAAAAAGGTAAAAGAATTCCAAATCGAATACATCGCTTTCTTAAGATCTAAGCACCCTGAAACTATGGCTGCTCTTAAAGCTGGGAAAATTGATGATTCAATTACAGGTGTTCTTAAGCAGGCTGCTAGTGATTTAGCTGCAAAATATAACTAAAAATTAGTTGATGATTGTTGGTTGATAGTTGACAGAATTTTCTAAAACTAGCAACCAACAACCGACAACCAACAACTAACCCAATATGGCAAACTTAAAAGAAATACGAGGAAGAATCAGTTCAATTTCATCTACGATGCAAATCACGCGTGCTATGAAAATGGTTTCCGCTGCGAAACTTAAAAAAGCACAGGATGCAATCGTAATGTTAAGACCTTATTCTGAAAAGCTACAGGAGATCATCCAGAATGTAAATTCTAGTTCAGATCCTGACCAGGTTTCTATTTATGCTCAAAAAAGAGAGGTTAAAAGAGTACTTTTCATCGCTGTAACTTCAAACAGAGGTTTGGCGGGTGCTTTCAACTCTAATGTTGTAAAGGAACTTAATATTCAGTTTCAGAAGAATGCTCAATACGAAATTGAAGTTCTTACGATTGGTAAAAAAGCTTACGATGCTGTAAGAAAGACTCGTTCTGTTTACTCAAATGAAAGCGCCGTTTTTGATAATTTGAACTTTGAAGCAGTTTCTAATCTTACTGAAGCAGCAATGAGCAGTTTCAAAGAAGGGAAATTTGACGAAGTTTATGTAATCTATAATAAATTCATCAATGCTGCGACACAGGAAGTTACTACAGAACAAGTTCTGCCTATCTTAATGGCTGAAGTTGATCCTACAGAGCCTCAAGTGGAAACAGATTATATTTTTGAGCCAAATAGAGCTGAAATTTTAGATAATTTAATTCCAAAATCTATTAAAACTCAGGTTTTCAAAGCTGTTTTAGATTCTGTAGCGTCTGAGCACGGTGCGAGAATGACAGCGATGCATAAAGCAACTGACAACGCGCAGGAGCTTAAGAATGATTTGGTAATTTTCTACAACAAAGCAAGACAGGCAGCTATTACAAACGAAATCTTAGAGATCGTTTCAGGAGCAGAAGCCTTGAAAAATTCGTAAAGAATTAATTTAACAAAATATTAAAGCATCGATATTCTCGGTGCTTTTTTTGTTATTTTTATTTTGTATATCTTTGTATCAATTAAATATATAATTTCTAAATGGACTCGGACATAGTCAGGCTTTTACTAGCCGTATTTCTTGTATTATTAAATGGCTTTTTCGTAGCCGCAGAATTTTCAATTGTTAAAGTTCGTTACTCACAAATCCAGTTAAAGGCAGCCGAAGGTAACTCCATGGCAAAACAGGCAGAGCACATCATTAAACATCTTGATGAGTATTTATCTGCTACACAGCTTGGTATCACGTTGGCATCACTTGCTTTAGGTTGGGTTGGAGAAAGTGCTCTCCACCATGTTGTTGACAATATTTTCCATTCCTTGAATGTAGAAATGGCGCAAACAACAATTACCACAATTTCGGTGGTTACCAGTTTTGTATTAATTACGGTGATGCATATTGTATTTGGAGAATTGATTCCTAAATCAATTGCAATCAGAAAATCGGAAGCAACTACAATGGCAACAGCAGTTCCGTTGAGAGTTTTTTATACGGTCTTCAAACCATTTATTTGGTTGATGAATTTGATGTCGAATACTTTCTTAAGATTGGTGAAAATTCACCCGGCATCTGAACAGGAAATCCACTCAACAGAAGAACTTCAGCTTTTGGTAAAACAAAGTGCTGATAGCGGTGAGATTGAAGAAGAGAACTATGAGATCATTAAAAATGCGTTTGATTTTACAGATCACTCCGCAAAACAGATCATGGTTCCTCGTCAGAATATTACTTCAATTGATTTTGAAGAAGATATTAATGAAATAATCAATAAAATTATGGATAGCGGTTATTCAAGAATCCCTGTTTATGTTAATTCTATTGATAATGTGATTGGTATTTTATACACAAAAGAAATCATCAGAGAGTTTGTTAAGAGAAAAGGTGAACTTAGCCATGATGATCTTAAAGAATTAATGCGTGACGCGTTTTTTGTTGTCGGAAGTAAGAAAATTTCAGATTTATTGAAGACTTTCCAACAAAAGAAACAGCATTTAGCTATTGTAATTGATGAATTTGGTGGTACTGAAGGTATCATTACTTTAGAAGATATTTTGGAGGAGCTTGTAGGTGAAATTCAGGATGAAGAGGATGATGAAGAAAAATTGGTAGATAAAATTGGTGAAAATACGTATTGGGTACAGGCTACACAGCCTTTAGACGAGATCAATGAACATTTACCGAAAAAATTACCTCTTTCTGAAGAAAGTGAATACAACTCACTAGCTGGTCTTATTCTTCATGAATTGGAAGATATTCCGGAAGAAAACCAGGAATTCGACTTATTAAATTATCATTTCAAAATTTTGAAAATGAATAATAAGAGCGTTGAGCTTGTAGAATTGGTTTATGATGAACCAAATAGCCTGAGTGATCTGGCTGAAAAATTAGGGGAAGTTTAAAAATAATTAAAAATGATTTTTTATAACAGTATAAAAGATTACGAAGATCCGAAACGTCAATATGAAGAAGAAGTTCTGGTATTGGAAGAAACGGATGATGTTTATAAATTGATCTTACATAACGATGATATTCATACCTTTGATTATGTAATTGATTCTCTTATAGAGATTTGTAAACATACGTTAGAACAGGCTGAGCAATGTACAATGTTGGTACATTACAAAGGCAAATGCACAGTGAAAACAGGATCTATGGATATTGTGAAGCCTATGCATGAAAAACTTATTTCAAGGGAATTAACTAGCGAAATCGTATAAATGAAAGCTCTAACAATTGTTGGAGCTTTTTTTTGTTTTACATTCGATTTTTGTGATATTTTAATGTTTTTTTAATAATTATTGTCAAAAATAATTGATATTTCGATAATCTTTTTTATTTTAGCTAAATAACATTAAAAAAACATCACATGAAATTTAAAATTAACTCTTTAATTCTGGGCTGTGTACTCTCTTGCTCAGCATTAGCGGCGCAGGAATCGTCGTTGGAAGCCCCGGCTAAAAGGTGGCTCAGTGAAAATTCCAGAAGTTTAGGAATTCAGAATTTCAGTCAGCTTAAATTAAATTTTGTTAAGAAAGGAAGTACCGGAGAAACATTACGTTTTCAGCAGATGATTAAGGAAGTGCCGGTTTTTCAATCAGAAATCGTATTACACTTTAATAAAGAAGGAAAAATCACTTATACTTCTACAGACAGTTTTAAAAAAGATATTAAAGATATCAATACAAATCCTTCTATTGCAGCCTCAGAAGCTCTTCAAAAAGCTCATGTAGCATCAAAAACTAAAGGAGAAATCACTTTTGAAGAAAATAAATTATTAGTTTATCTTACAGAAAACGGAGAAACTAAACTGGTTTACAGAATTCTTACCAATTCTCATGACAATCCTGGAAGCTGGGAAACAATCATAGACGCACAAAACGGAAACGTATTAAGCGTAAAAGATATTGCAAATTATCATCATGGTAAAAATGAAGCTCCAAAACCAACAAAAAAAAATCAAAAAAAAGAGGTAAGCGCTAAAAAAGTTTTGGTATCTGGTTCAGGATATATTTTCAATCCGGATCCACTTTCTCAAATGCAGGTTGCGTACGCAGGACAGTATCTTGACAACAATGATGCTACCAATGCAAGTTTAGATGCAGCAAGAACTTTGGTTACAATTCCGGAATTGGATTTCACAGGCGGAGTTTATAAATTAAAAGGATCTTACGCAGAAATTAAAGACTTAGAAACACCTTCTACAGGACTTTTTACTCAAGCAACTAATCAATTCTTATTTAATAGAAATGATCAGGGATTTGAAGCTGTAAATGCTTATTGGCACGTTGATAACAGCTTACGTTATATCAATCAAACATTAAATATTGCTTGTATACCATTAACGAATGCAGGAATATTATGGTACGATCCGCATGGATTGGACGGTGATGATAATTCTTATTACAGTAACGGAAGATTAGTTTTCGGAGAAGGAGGGGTAGATGACGCTGAAGATGCAGACGTTGTTTTGCATGAATTAGGACACGGACTTCACGATTGGTTAACCAACGGAAGTTTATCTCAGGTTCAGGGATTAAGCGAAGGTTGCGGAGATTACTGGGCGCAGTCATACAGCAGAAGTTTAAATCAATGGCCTTCATCAGCAGCAGCCTATAACTGGATGTTCAGCTGGGATGGTCACAATGAATATTGGGCAGGAAGAATCACCAATTACACTGTTTTGTACCCTGGATCAGGAGCAATTCATACAAGAGGTCAGATTTGGGCTTCTGCATTGATGAGAATATATAATAAAATTGGGAAGGCAAAAACCGACAGAGCCTTTTTAGAAGGATTATCAATGACGGATTCAAGCACAAATCAGCAAAATGCAGCTATTGCTGTAAGACAGGCTGCTATTGATATGTTGGGGACTTTCGGATATACTTGTAGCGATATTACTACAATGACGCAGGAATTTACTGCTGCAGGATATACTTTGCCGGTTTACAATTGCGTCTTAAGCGTAGATGATGTTGCTAAAAAAGAAATTATCGCAATTTATCCAAATCCGGTTACTGATGTATTGAATATTTCAATGAAAGTAAACAAAGAAGAAAAAGTAGAAGTTTATAATATGGAAGGAAGAAAAGTATTGGAAACTACCATTAATAATGGAAAAAACACAATCAATGTTTCTCATCTTCAGACAGGAGACTATATTTTAAATATCAAAGGAATAGATTTATCTACTAAATTTATCAAAAAATAAGACTTAAAAAAGTTGAATTAAAATCCGGTGTTTGCGCATCGGATTTTTTTATTGGATAAATTCCGTACCCATTATTTTATTTGCATTCAACTAAAATAGTATATTTGTAAAAACTATATAGAAACTAAAAGAATGCTTGTAATAGGAATTGCGGGAGGTACAGGATCCGGCAAAACTACAGTTGTTGATAAGATACTTCAACAGCTTGATATCGAAGGAATGAACATCCTTTCTCAGGATAATTATTATCATGATAACCATAATTTAACGCTTACGGAAAGGGAAGCCTTAAATTATGATCATCCAAAGTCGATAGATTTTGAATTGATGCTGAAACACGTAAAAGCTTTAAAGAATCACGAGCCTATAGAACAGCCGATTTACAGCTTTGTGACGCATTCCAGAACCGGAGATCATGTCACTGTAGAACCTAAAAATGTATTGGTCGTAGAAGGAATTTTAGTACTTACGAATAAAGAATTATTGAAGGAATTTGATCTGAAAGTATTTGTTCATGCAGACTCTGATGAAAGATTAATCAGGAGGATCAGGAGAGATACACAGGAAAGAGGAAGAGATCTGAGCGAGGTTTTACACCGTTATCAGACGACTTTAAAGCCTATGCATCAGGAATTTATTGAGCCTTCAAAAAATGAAGCAGATCTTATTATCCCGAACATGAAGCAAAATTCTGTAGCGATTGATTTTCTGACTACCGTCATCAAAAACTCGTTAAGAAAACATTAAAAATGGAAGACAATAAACTTATTAAAGAAATTAAACCAAAGTCGGAGACATTCATATTTATTAAAAATTATGTTTTAAATAAGTATGTCCTTACAATCTGTCTGTTCTTGGTTTGGATGGTTTTCTTTGATAAAACTTCGTTTCTTGTTATCAATGAACTCAACGGTGAGATCAATAAATACGAAGAACAATTAGCATATTATAAAACTGAATACGAAAAAAATGATACGTTTTATAAGAAACTAATGAACAATAAATCGGAAAAAGAAAAATACGCAAGAGAAAATTATTTTATGAAAAAACCGAATGAAGAGATTTTTATTCTGGTTGTAGACAGCACAAATGTTGCTAAAAAATAATTAAAAAAGTGAATTATGAATAGTCAATTCGCTTTGCTTGTCAATTGTAGAGATTCACTTGCAAAGCAATATTCACAATTGACCATTCACAAAAAATATCCATATTCCACATGTCAAATACAGATACTTTTCCAAACTGGGAAAATTTAGTAAAGAAGCAGCTTAAAACAGAAGATATTTACACCATTCTGAAAAAAGAAAATTTAGAAGGAATTGATGTAAAGCCTTTCTACAGTTCGGTTCAACAGCCTTTAGTAAACCTTCCAAAAGTTGAGGAAAGTACACATTTGGTGGCAAAGTATCACGAAAGTTTAGAAGATGATGTTTTTGCGTTTCTATTGGAGAATAACGTTGAAAACCTTGAGGAGAAAACAATTTTCATCAATAATAAAGATTTAGCGGAACATATTAGTCCCGCAGATAATGATCAGTATTTTTCGTTAATCGATGTATTTGACGAAAAAAATGGAGTTATTGATGATCAGTTGGCCAAAGAACTATTAGCTAAAGACTTCAAAAGAAATATCTGTGTTGATATTTCTCTTCATCAAAACGCCGGAGCTGCAATCTATCAGCAGTTGGGTATTGCTTTAGCAAAAGCAAAAGAGCTTGTAGAAGTTTACGGACAGGAAATTTTAAATAAACTGATCTTCAAAATAGCTGTAGGAGGAAATTATTTTTTCGAAACAGCGAAATTAAGAGCTTTTAAACTTGTTTTTAACCAATTTTCTAAGGAATACGGTTTAGATGAAATTCCTTACATTTTTGCAGAAACTTCATTAAGAAATAAAGCAATTGTGGACAGTGAAAACAACCTTATCCGTTCTACATTGGAGCTTGCTTCTGCGATGATCGGAGGTGCAGATGCTGTCTACAGTACGAATTACGCTGTTGAAAAAAGCACGGAAAATTCGGAAGAAATTTCTTTCAAACAACAGATCGTTTTAGCTTACGAAAGTATCATTAATGTGTTTGAAGACGCATCTAACGGAAGTTATTACGTTGAAGATATTACCCAGCAAATTGCAGAAAAATCTTGGGCTTTATTTGTTGAAATTGAAGAAACCGGAGGTTATTTGGAACTTTTAAAAAATGGGGTTATCCAAAAAAAGATCTACGATCAAGCTGTTCAAGAGCAAAAATGGGTTGAAGAAGGTAAAATAAAAATAATTGGAGTTAATTTATATCCAAAATTAGACGTTAAAAAGTCTGTTGCTGAATTATATAACGAAAAAGAAATAAAAGCCGTTCGTTGGGCAGAAATGTTTGAATAATGAAAGAAAAACTGATCGATTTATTTGAATATACCTATCATTTCAACCGCGAAATGATTAAAATTATTGCAGAAAATATCTCAAAGATCGACGATAAAACAATCAGTTTGATCAATCATACTTTAAACGCTCAACAAGTCTGGAATTCAAGAATTTTAGGCGAAAAATCTTTTGAAGTCTGGCAAATCAATCCTTTTGAAAGCTTACAGGAAATTAATCATCAAAACTTTCAGAAAAGTATTCAGATTGTTGAAAATTCAGATTTTGACCAAAAAATTGAATATCAAAATTCAAAAGGAACAAAGTTTGAAAACAGTATTTTTGAGATGCTTTTTCAGGCAATAAATCATTCAACATATCATCGAGGACAAATCAATTCTTTATTAAAACAAAACGGAATTGAACCTGTATTAACGGATTATATTTTTTATAAAAGATAAATTTAAACAGATGCTTCGACTTCACTCAGCATGACATCTCTAATATTAAACATCATTTTGTAGCGTTGTCATGCTGAGTGAAGTCGAAGCATCTCTATCAAAGAATCTTACGAATCTGTGGGAAATAAAATACTAAACAAAGAAATCCAAAACTACATCAATGCAAATCTAACCACAGACTTGCATTCATTATTATTAAAAAAATCCCCATTTCCGGATGTTTCTATGCAGGAGATTGTTCAACAAATCAAAGGAAAACAAGTCGCACAAAGAAAATTTCCATTTTTATTAAAAGAAGGAATTATTTTTCCGCCACAGCTTAATTTAGAACAATCATCCTCAGAAAAGACAGCTTTATATAAATCTGAAATTTTAAAAGGAAAGAAATTCATAGACTTAACAAGCGGTTTCGGGATCGACGCTTATTATCTTTCTCAAAACTTTGAAGACATCACGCTTGTTGAACAAAATTCCGAACTTTTAGAAATTGTAGCTCGTAATTGGACTGTTTTAGAGAAGAAAGCGAAATTCATCAACCAAAAATTGGAAAATTTCCTCAATGAAAATCAGGAAGCTTTTGATGTCATTTATTTAGATCCTGCGAGAAGAGATAATAATAAAAACAAAGTCTTCTTATTGGAAGATCTTTCACCAAATATCCTTGAAATTCAGAATAAATTATTGTCAATTTCAAATGAAGTGGTAATAAAACTATCTCCATTAATTGATTTGAAGTATTTAGTTTCTGTTTTGCCTAATATTTTCAGAATTGAAATCATCGCGCTCAAAAATGATGTAAAAGAAATTGTCATTTTCTTATCAAAGGAAAATTTAGGGGAGATTATTTGCAAATGTGTGAACTTAGAAAGCGGAGAATCTGACTTTGAATATCAGTTTGGAGACGAAGAAAATGCTCATTCTGAATATTCTGAGCCCGAAAAGTACATTTATATTCCCAATCATGCGATTTTGAAGGCAGGAATTTTTAATTTGATTTCAGAAAAATTTAAGCTAAAAAAGCTTCATCCAAATAGTCATTTCTATACTTCAGACGAAAAAACAAATGACTTTCCGGGAAGAGTTTTGGAAGTGAAAGTTATTGACAGTAAGGAGATTAAGAAGAAAGAGCAATTTAATATCATCTCAAAAAATTATCCACTAAAACCGGAAGAACTCAAAAAGAAATACGGACTAAAAGACGGTGGTGAAAGCTACCTTATTTTTACACAATCCAAAAAAGGAAAAATTATTTTAAAATCAATATAAAAATGTTGCCGAAAAAAGCAAGATTTCTTAATTTTGGGCAATCAAAAATTTAGGCATGAGAAAATTAATTATATGTTTAGCTATTGCAACTGTAGCTGTAAGCTGTAAAAAGATACAAGCTGGAGGAAATAAGAATATCATTAAACTTGAAGAAGGTACAGAAAGATATTCTGATGATCACCAAGGAGGTGCTGAAGCTCACGGTCATGGTCACGAAGCTGCTGCAGAGCATAAAGAAGAGGCTACTGCTGAAAAACACGGTGCTGAAGCTCCGAAAACAGACAGTACAGCTGCTGTAAAACCTGCAGAGGCTGATAAAGCTAAAGCTGAACACTAATTATTTAGTAAAATATAAAGAATGTCCTGCAGAAATGTGGGACATTTTTTTTTGAAGCTTTATCCCGCTTTTCGCACTCAAACAAATGCTGCAATCGGGGCTAGGGTTGAAGTCGTTTCATCAATTTCTCACACCAAAATAATAGTAATCAGGCTTGAAAACTCTTCATAATAATAAACCTGAGGAAAATTATCTCTTTTTGTTTGCTCCTGCAGGGCATTTTTTTTACTTTTAGCAAAACAAATTTTTACAATGCAAGAGACATTAAATTACATAAACGAAAACAAACAGCGTTTCGTAGATGAATTATTTGAGTTACTGAGAATTCCTTCTATTTCTGCTGATCCTGCTTATAAAGATGACGTATTGAAATGTGCAAATGTTGTCGCAGAACACCTTAAAAATGCAGGTGCTGATCATGTTGAAGTATGCCAGACAAAAGGATATCCTATCGTTTTTGGAGAGAAAATTTTAGATAAAAACTTACCGACAGTATTGGTTTACGGACATTACGATGTTCAGCCTGCTGATCCATTAGAGCTTTGGACAAAACCTCCTTTCGAACCTTATATCGAAAAAACAGCACTTCATCCGGACGGAGCGATTTTCGCAAGAGGTTCTGCAGATGATAAAGGACAGTTTTTCATGCATTTAAAGGCTTTTGAAGCAATGATGAAAACAAATTCTCTTCCTTGTAACGTTAAATTTATCTTAGAAGGTGAGGAGGAAGTAGGTTCTGTAAGCTTAGGAGATTTTGTAAACGAAAACAAAGAGAAATTATCTTGCGACTGTATTTTAATTTCTGACACTCATATTTATAGCAACGAGCAACCGACTGTTACAACAGGTTTAAGAGGTTTAAGCTATGTTGAAGTTGAAATTGAGGGGCCAAACAGAGATCTACACTCAGGGCTTTACGGTGGAGCGGTTCCAAACCCGATTCACGTACTTTCTAGAATGATCGCTAAATTAATCGACGAAGACGGACAAATCACGATTGACGGTTTCTATGACAACGTAGAAGACGTTTCAGACGAAGATAGAGCTGACATGAATAAACTGAAGGATAATCCTGAAGAATTCAAAAAATCAATCGGATTGGAAGGTGTAGAAGGTGAAAAAGGATACACAACATTAGAAAGAACTTCTATCCGTCCTACATTAGACTGCAACGGAATTTGGGGTGGCTACACAGGAGAAGGTGCAAAAACTGTTATTCCTTCTAAGGCTTCTGCTAAAATTTCGATGCGTTTGGTTCCTTATCAGACTCCGGAAGAAATCACTGAAAAATTCACGAAATATTTCAATAAAATCGCTCCGGATAACGTAAGAGTAAAAGTAACTCCACATCACGGAGGAATGCCTTACGTTTTACCGACGGATACTAAAGAATTTGCCGCTGCAAAAAAAGCGATGGAATCATCATTCGGAAAAGAAGTTCTTCCATACAGAGGAGGAGGAAGTATTCCAATTACAGCAATGTTTGAGCAGATCTTAGGTGCTAAGTCTGTGTTGATGGGATTCGGATTAGATTCTGATGCGATTCACTCTCCAAACGAACATTACGGATTATTCAACTTCTATAAAGGAATTGAAAGTATCCCGTTGTTTTTTGAGAACTATTCAAAATAATTTGAAATTATAAAATGATAAAACGCTCTTATTTTAGGGCGTTTTTTTGTTGTCTAAATGTTTTCCATCTTAATATAAATGACCGATAAGTGATAAATCTTAGTATCAATAAACCATTTTTATTGACAGGTTTTATTTATTTTAGAGAATTAAAATTAATCTTATGTTAGAAAATAAAGTTGCATATATAACAGGCGGAACCAAAGGAATAGGTTTCGGAATCGCAAAAATTTTGCTTGAAAATGGTATTTCGGTGGCATTTTCGGGGAGAAAAAAAGAAGATGTAGAAAAAGCAGAACAGGAATTAAAACAATATTCTGAAAATGTTTTAGGAGTAGTTTCTGATGTAAAAGTTCTTGCCAATGAAGAAGAAGCTGTAAAACAAACAGTTGAAAAATTTGGAAGATTGGATTTTGTGATTGCCAACGCTGGGTTAGGAATCTTTAAACCTGTTGACGAATTATCCGCACAAGAATGGAATGACATGATAGAAACCAATCTTACAGGAGTTTTCTATACTTTAAAGGCTTCTGTTGAAGAATTAAAGAAGTCTGAAGGTTATTATATTACTATCTCAAGTTTGGCAGGAACCAATTTCTTCGAAAGCGGAACAGGTTACAATGCATCAAAATTCGGAGTGGTTGGCTTTACTCAGGCTGCAATGGTTGACTTAAGAAAATACAATATCAAATCAACTGTGATAATGCCGGGCTCGGTAGCCACCAATTTCAACGGAAATGTACCATCTGAAAAAGACGAATGGAAGATTCAGCCTGATGATATGGGAAATCTTGTTTTGGATATTTTAAAAATGAATCCAAGAGTTTTACCTAGCAAGATAGAGTTTAGGGCAACAAAACCAGCCAAGTAAATACATCTAATGCTTTGAATAATAAATTAATAAGTATTATGCATGCATAATATATTTTTTATTTATATTAGCAAAAATTAATTAAAACAAAATCTCTTCATAAAACACCTGTTTTTATGGTGTAAAAAGGGAAACAATAAAATAGTACACATGAAAATATTAGTTTGTATTAGTAGTGTTCCGGATACTACTTCCAAAATTAACTTCACAGCAGATAAATCTGCATTCGACAAAAACGGTATTCAGTGGGTTATCAATCCATTAGACGAATTTGCGTTGACAAAAGCGGTTAAACTTCAGGAGTCTCAAGGAGCTACTGTAACAGTGATCAATGTAGGAGATACTGCTACGGAACCGGTAATCAGAAAAGCTTTGGCAATCGGTGCAAATGATGCGGTAAGAGTAAATCTTGATCCAAAAGACAGTTATTCTACAGCTAAAGAAATTGCTGCTGTTGCTCAAAATGGTGGTTATGATTTAATCCTTTGCGGTAAAGAATCTATCGATTATAACGGTGGATCTGTTCCGGGAATGGTTGCTCAGTTATTGAATCAGCCTTTCGTAAATGCATCTGTAGGTTTAGATGTAAACGGAGCTGAAGCTACTGCAGTAAGAGAAATTGAAGGGGGTAAAGAAACTATTTCTGTGAAATTACCTGCTGTAATTGCGGGTCAGAAAGGATTAGTGGATGAAAAAGATTTGATCATTCCAAACATGAGAGGGATTATGTCTGCAAGAACAAAGCCTTTGCAAGTTGTAGAGCCTACTTCTTCAGAAGTGAAAGTTCAGGGAGTTTCTTATGATAGCGTTCCTCCAAGAGCTGCTGTAAAGCTTGTTTCTCCGGATAATTTAGATGAATTGGTAAGATTACTTCACGAAGAAGCTAAAGTTATCTAAAAGCCGGAAGCTGGAGGTAAGAAGTATGAAGTTTAATTCGATTTCTAAATCCACTCTAATCTTTTAATTATTAAATTTTTTAATCTTTTAATTTAAAAAAAATGGCAGTATTCGTATACACAGAAAATATAAATGGAGTTTACAAGAAAGCAGCTTTTGAAGCGGTTTCTTACGCTAAAGCTGTTGCAGATCAGGCTGGAGATACCGTTACAGCGATCTCTGTAAACCCTACAGATTCTTCAGATTTATTATATAAATATGGAGCATCAAATGTTATCAATATTAAAGACGAAGGTCTTAAAAGCTTCTCAGCTAAAGCTTATGCTCAGGCTGTAAGTGAAGTAGCAAACGGAAACATTATCGTTTTCCCTCATACTACAGATGCTTCTTCAGTTGCTCCAATGTTGGCAGTAATGAACGGACATTCTTTAATTACTAATGCTTTGGCTGCTCCGGAAAGTCTTTCTCCATTCCAAGTGAAAAGAAGAGCTTTCTCAGGAAAAGGTTTCATGCATGCAAAATCTGAAGCAGCTGGTGTAATCATCACTGTTTCTCAAAATGCTTTCGGTGTTAAAGAAAATGCAGTTTCAGGTTCTGAAGAAGTGAAAAACTTATCAGTAGCAAACGAAGATACTAAAGTAATTTCTCACGAACAGAGTTCTGGAAAACTAGACCTTAAAGAAGCTGAAGTTGTAGTTTCTGCAGGTAGAGGAATGAAAGGTCCTGAAAACTGGGGAATGATCGAAGAATTAGCAAACGTTTTAGGCGCCGCTACAGCTTGTTCTAAGCCAGTTTCTGACATCGGTTGGAGACCTCACACAGAGCACGTTGGACAGACTGGTAAAGCAATTTCACCAAATCTTTACATTGCAGTTGGTATTTCTGGAGCTATTCAGCATTTAGCTGGAGTTAACTCTTCTAAAACTATCGTTGTAATCAACAGTGATCCTGAAGCTCCGTTCTTCAAATCAGCTGATTACGGTGTAGTTGGAGATGCTTTCCAGATTATTCCTGCATTAACTGAAAAGATTAAAGCCATCAAAGGATAAGAGAGTGAATTGTGAATTTTGCTTCGCAAGTCAATAGTGAATTTTTAAAATTGACAACGAAGTGAATTGACATTTGACTATTCACATTCAAATAAATACAATAAAAGCTCGGCTTCCGGGCTTTTATTTTTGTCTAAAAAGTAAATCCTACAATAAAAAATTAATTTATATTTGTAGTTATGGATTATAAACAGCTAATTATTCGCGGAATATCGTACAGCCAGACCCAATCAGGGGCGTACGCTTTGTTATTGGAACATGAAGAAACACACATAAAATTACCTGTTGTTATAGGAAATTTCGAGGCACAATCCATTTCTCTTGGTCTGGAGAAAGATATACATCCGCCTCGTCCTCTTACACACGATTTATTCACCAAATTTATAGTTTCTACTAATTATGAATTGATCTCAGTGATCATTTATCAGATCGTAGACGGCGTTTTCTTTTCAAATATTAATTTTAAAAATAAAGTTAATGATGAAGAATTGATTCTTGACGCCAGAACTTCCGATGCCGTTGCAATGGCAGTAAGATTCGATGCTCCTATTTTTACCACTCAGCAAGTTTTAAATGAAGCAGGAATTCTGCTGGAACTTGAGGATGTGGCTAAAGAAGAACAGCCGTTTTCTGAAACCATTCAGTCAGAAGACAACTTAATATCTCTTTCGATGGAGGAGCTTCAGAAATTATTGGATGAAGCCGTAAAAGAAGAAGATTATGACACCGCTTTAGAGATCCAGGAGGAGATCAAAAGAAGGAAAAAGAAAATTGACTAAAAGAGATATTTTACACTAACTATGAATTTAAAACTACGACTTACCATCCTTAGCTTTCTTCAGTTTTTTGTCTGGGGAGCATGGCTAATTACGATGGCTAATTTCTGGTTCGGTACAAAACATTGGGACGGAACTCAGTTTGGGGCTGTTTTCGGAACAATGGGGATAGCTTCTATTTTTATGCCGACCCTTACAGGAATTATTGCAGACAGATGGGTGAATGCAGAACGAATTTTTTCTGTTTTACAAATCCTTTACGGGATTACACTTTTCATTTTACCACATACAGAGACTCCCAGTTCTTTTTACTTGATAATGCTTGTTGCGATGTGTTTTTATATGCCGACAATCGCTCTTGCAAACTCTATTTCTTATACTGTTTTGAAGAACAGTAATTTGGATGTTGTTAAAGATTTTCCCCCGATTCGTGTTTGGGGTACAATAGGTTTTATTGTGGCCATGTGGGTTACCAATCTTACAGGAAATAAGGCTACAGAAGGACAATTTTATATTGGAGGGATTGCAGCTATTATTTTGGGAATATATGCACTGACTTTACCAAAATGTCCGCCACAGAAATTAATTGATAAAAGTACATCTATATTTGAACAATTAGGTTTGAATGCATTCAAGCTGTTTGCTAATTATAAAACGGCTTTATTTTTCGGATTTTCTATGCTTTTGGGAGCTGCATTACAGTTGACAAACGCTTACGGAGACGTATTTTTGAGTGAATTTTCTCATTTCCCTAAATATGCAGAATCTTTTGTAGTTCAAAGATCAACCATTGTAATGTCTATTTCTCAGGTTTCTGAGACGTTATTTATTTTGGCGATTCCTTTCTTTTTAAAGAGATACGGAATCAAAAAAGTAATGCTGATTTCAATGTTTGCATGGGTATTAAGATTCGGATTCTTTGCATATGGAACTCCAGAAGGATATGGTGTTTCATTAATCATTTTATCTTGTATCGTTTACGGGATGGCTTTCGATTTCTTTAATATTTCGGGATCACTTTTCGTGGAAACGACTACGGATAAGAAGATGCGTTCTTCTGCGCAGGGATTATTTATGATGATGACAAATGGTTTCGGAGCCTATTTCGGAAGTAATATCGCAGGTTGGGCAATTGATAAATTCTTCACCCATAAATTTGTAAATGCTACACAATTATCAAGCTATCTTGATACAACACCAAGCAATCCTACTTTTCTTGAGATTCTTAAAAATACATTCAATTCAGCTGTAAATGCAGATGGAACTTTAACTTCTGCAGTAATGCTAAGAGATTGGACAAATATTTGGCTGGCTTTTGCAGCTTATGCATTGGTTTTAGCTATTTTGTTTGCTATTTTATTTAGACATGAACATAAACCTGAAGATGTTTCTGTTGTAAAACATTAATTTATTTCAGTTATTAAAATATAAATGCACTTTTGAGAAAAGGTGCATTTTTTTTGTTCTGAAGTAAACTTGAAAAAATTATATCAATAATTTGATCTTTATATATTTTTAATGAAAGTTGAATATGAATTTACATCAGCATTTAATAATAAAAATCATATTGAAGAAGAAATATGGCTTAAAAGTAGATGTTAAAATCTTTAATGTTAATTTTTAATTAAATAACAAAATAATGTTTTTATTGTGAAATGTTTAAAATTATAATATTTATTTTGAAACTAACAAATGTTTGTATGCAAATAATTTGTTTTTAAAACACACTGATATAAAGTGTGTTTTTTTTTGTATTTTGGCACTTTAAGAATTATGAAAAATATTCAGTTATTAGGATTGTTATTGGTGGTTGTGGGTAGTTTTTTACCCTTGGTCCATGTTCCGATTATTGGTAATTGGAATTACTGGAAGCTAGACCATTTTCTGGCCATTGCATGCTGGGTTCTCTCTGCCTGCGCCCTTTTCGGAATAGTGAATAATAGTGCGAAAATCGTAAGAAGTTTTGCGGTTCTTTTAATCCTTTTATTCATCCTAAGTTTGATTGCCATTAAAGTTCAGTCTTTAGATTATTTCAGCTTTTTGCCGTTTAAATCTTGGAGAGAAACTTTCGCTGGCGTTGTAAAGCTAAAGTGGGGTTGGGCAATTGAGTTTCTGGGTGCTTTCCTAATGATTTTTGCAAAAAATAATAAAGTTAAATAACACACAGATATGAAGTACATAAAAACAATTTCCCTTGCAGTATTATTTTTAGGTGTTTCTCAGATGAACGCTCAGAAAAAAATAACTACCGATACCAAGAAAAAAGAAGCCGTACAGCAAAAGCCTGTAGATAACCCTACTAAATGCAGTAATATAAAGGAAGGAACGTTTTTGCGCTCTAATTATCCAAAAAATCTTTGGTATATGACTGTGAAAGATAATGTTCAGACAGAATATTATAATGATGGTAAAGATCATATAAAATCAAGTATGGTTTTTGTGGATGACTGTAATTATAAGCTGATCGTTCTTGAAAAAACTGAAGAAAGTAACCCTGTTAAAGTTGGGGATGTTTTCAGTAATAAAGTAATTGCAACAATGGATAATTATATTAAAATTCAATCTAAAGTTGATAACAATCAGTTTGATTTGGTTTTAATAAAGGCAAAAACAAAATAACCGAAAAGGTTAAGATTAATTTAAAAATAGAAAAAATAAAGATATACACATGAAAGAAGTATTCATCGTTTCCGCAGTAAGAACACCAATGGGGAGTTTCTTAGGAAGTTTATCAACTGTTCCGGCTACAAAGTTGGGATCGGCTGCAGTAAAAGGAGCATTAGATAAAATTGGTCTAGATCCTAAAAACGTTCAGGAAATCTATATGGGGAACGTTTTACAGGCAGGTGAAGGACAGGCTCCGGCTCGTCAGGTTGCTTTAGGAGCGGGACTTTCAAACGAAACAATTGCTACAACAATCAATAAAGTTTGTGCTTCAGGAATGAAGGCAGTAAGTATGGCTGCACAGGCGATTAAAGCTGGTGATGCAGACGTAATTGTTGCAGGAGGTATGGAAAACATGTCTTCAGTTCCACATTATTACAATGCAAGAAATGCTACAAAATTAGGAGACGTTAAAATGTTGGACGGAATGGTTCTAGACGGTCTTACAGACGTTTACAACAAAGTTCACATGGGAGTTTGTGCTGAAAAATGTGCGACTGACTATAATATTACAAGAGAAGAACAAGATAATTTCGCTATAGAATCTTACAAAAGATCTGCAAAAGCTTGGAGCGAAGGGAAATTTGCTGATGAGGTTGTTCCTGTATCAATTCCTCAAAGAAAAGGAGATCCTATTATTTTCGCTGAAGATGAAGAATACAAAGCAGTAAATTTCGACAGACTTCCTACACTTCCAACAGTATTCAAAAAAGAAGAAGGAACGGTAACTGCAGCTAATGCATCTACTTTAAATGATGGTGCTTCTGCGTTGATCCTTGTTTCTAAAGAAAAAATGGAAGAATTAGGTCTTAAGCCTTTAGCGAGAATTGTTTCTTATGCTGATGCCGCTCACGAACCTGAAAACTTTACAACTGCACCTTCAAAAGCTTTACCAATTGCTCTTAAAAAAGCTGGTTTAACGCTTGCAGACATTGATTTCTTCGAATTTAACGAAGCATTCTCTGTGGTAGGTTTAGCAAACAACAAAATTTTAGGATTAGATGCTGCTAAAGTAAACGTGAACGGTGGTGCGGTAGCTTTAGGACACCCACTTGGAAGTTCAGGTTCTAGAATTATTGTTACTTTGATTAATGTTTTAAAGCAAAACAATGCAAAATATGGTGCTGCAGCGATCTGTAATGGAGGCGGTGGTGCATCTGCAATTGTTATTGAGAATTTATAATACTTTTTAAAGTATATTTACAACCATTAAGGATTTGATAATTTTTTTAAATTGTTATCAATTTCTTAATGGTTTTTTTATTTTTGCTAAATTAATACTATTATAAATGTCTGAAACAGGGAATCAACCATCACAAAATATTAAGAATAATCCAAAGATTATGAAAGCATGGGCAGTCTACGACTGGGCCAATTCTGTTTACTCTTTGGTAATTACCTCTGCAATATTTCCTATTTATTACACCATTCTTACTACGGCATACAACAAAAAGGAATATGTTGCAGCGGCAGGAGAAGTTCAGGAAATTCCTGTGAGAACGATGATAAAAATATTTGGAGAAACTTATGAACCGGATGCTGTTCTGAGTTTTTCTTATGCTTTGTCATTTTTCTTGGTCGTTTTATTATCTCCATTTTTGTCTTCTTTGGCAGATACAATTGGTAATAAAAAATCCTTTTTACAGTTTTTCTGTTATTTGGGAGCTACTTCTTGTATGGGATTAGCGATGTTTACGGGAATGCATAATTTCTTTTTAGGACTTCTTTTCAGTGTAACTGCGAGTGTTGGCTTCTGGGGTAGTCTTGTATTTTACAACTCATTTTTACCGGATATTGCAACACCGGAAAAGCAGGATTCACTTTCTGCAAAAGGATATATTTACGGTTATGTAGGATCAGTCGTATTGCTTATCATTTGTTTGGTTTTAATACAGGTTGTTGCTAAAGGTGCACATCAGCAGAATATATTTATCCGAATTAGTTTCTTATTAACAGGAGCTTGGTGGTTTGGTTTTTCTCAATATACTTTTAAACATTTACCTCAATTTGGAGATGTTAGAGAAGAGAAACTTCCAAAAGATTTAGTATTATTAAATTATAAAAATATCTTCAAAAAGCACGAAGAACAGGGTGGATTTCTTGAAGTTTTAAAAGATAACATCAGTTTTTATAAAGATATTGCTAAGGAAAGTTTTAGAGAGCTATTTAGAGTCGGAAATAAACTTTTCGCAGATAAAAGCTTGAAGTTTTTCTTATCAAGTTTCTTCTTTTACAGTGTAGGAATGCAGACCATATTTTTAATGGCAACCCCATTTGGAAGTAATGTAATTTTCCCTAAACAGGATGAAAAGTATAAACTGATTATTACTATTTTGGTTATACAGATCATTGCTATTTTTGGAGCATTTTTATTCTCAAAAATTTCAAAAAAGATAGGAAACAAAAACGTAATTACCATTGCTGTAGTTATTTGGATCGTTTGTTGTCTTTCTGCATTCTCATTAAATAAAGAAAACCCGAATCTTCAATATCAGTTCTACGGTTTAGCGGCGCTTATCGGTTTGGTAATGGGTGGTTTACAGGCTATGTCTAGGTCTACTTATTCCAAATTATTACCTGAAAATTCTATGGAAAATACAACGTTTTTCAGTTTCTATGACGTTCTTGAGAAGCTTGCGATTATCTGTGGAATGCTAATATTCAGTGTGCTTATTCAAAAGTTTGGAAATATGCAGTATGCCTTTATTGCAATGTCCGGATTCTTTGCGGTAGGAGCAATTTTAATACGTTTCTTAAAAATTGATTCTCATAAGAACTAAATTTTAAGCAAGAAAAATAATAAAACAATAATTTTTGAATAATTAATAATAAAAGCCTGATTTTGTCAGGCTTTTTTGCTAACTTTAAGATATTAAATAAGGTTGTTAAGATTTAATTAAATACTAAGAATCAATTTTCTGTTAAAATAAGTTATAATTCGGCGTGGATTTTGCTTATACTGAGCAGAATAATTTTAACTTTGCAAAAAAGATTTATTATATAATGACAAACCCTTTATTTTACGCAAAAATTCTTTTGTTCGGGGAATACGGAATCATTGAAGATTCCCAAGGTTTGACATTACCTTATAGTTTCTATAAAGGTACCCTCAAGTTCTCAGCATTAGATTCTGATTTTGAAAAGAAATCTAATGAACACCTTACAAAATATGCAGAATATCTCCTAAATTTGGAGCTTCCGAAAGGTTTTGAAATTAATGTTTCAACATTTAAGGAAGAGATTTCAAAAGGTTTATTCTTCGACAGTAATATTCCGCAAGGATATGGAATAGGGAGTTCAGGCGCTCTAGTTGCTGCTATTTTCGAACGTTATTCAATTACAAAACGTAATCCTGAAAACATTGCTAAAGACGAACTTAAAAATTTAAGAAGCGTTTTTGGCTTAATGGAAAGCTATTTCCACGGAAAAAGCTCTGGAATTGATCCACTTATCTGCTACATGAACCTTCCGATTTTAATCGAAAGCAAAGAAAGTGTAGATAAAGTAGCCATTCCTAGAAGTCAGGAAGGCAAAGGAGCAATTTTCTTAATTGATTCTGGAATGACGGGCGAAACAGGACCAATGGTTCAGATTTTCTTTGAAAAAATGAAAACAGAAGGTTTCCGTAAAACGTTGAAAGAAGAGTTTATCCGTTACAATAACGCTTGTATTGAGGCTTTCCTTAAAAAAGATATGAATCCTTTCTTTAGAAATTTAAAGAAACTTTCTCATTGGGCATACGAACACTTCCGTCCGATGATTCCTGAAAGTATTTTTAATGTCTGGAAAAAAGGTTTGGACTCAAATGCGTATTACTTAAAACTTTGCGGAAGCGGAGGTGGAGGTTATATTTTAGGTTTCACTAAAGACTACGAAAAAGCTGAAAAAATGCTTGATGGCTTCCATAAAGAAGTGATTTACAGATTTTAATTGTATTGGAAATGAATTCTGAAAAAGAAACTTTCCAACAAAAAAACTTTGTCAAAAAATCTCTATTTTACAGATTTTCACAATTCGTGGGCTTTCTTTTGGGCGCACGATTTTTTGTGGCTATTCTGCTCACTTTTGCCTTGTATGTTTCTACCTTTTTCCTGTTTAATCAAGATGAAAGTTTCAGGAAATTTGTGTTCGATTTTAAAGTTCACGGCATTATTTTCTGTACTGTTTTAACCATTTTGGCAGGTGGAATTATCAACCAATTCTACGATTTTGAAAAAGATCATATCGTAAAACCGTTCAGAACACGAGTTCAAAGCTTCATAAAACAGAAATATTTCCTTTACGCTTACTTGTTTTTAAGCATCATTTCCTTGGGAGTTGCATGGACAATTTCCCATAATGTCTTTGCTTTTTTTGTCGTTTATCAGTTTTTTATGTGGTTTTACAGCCATAAATTGAGTCGATTTTTAATACTAAATAATCTCACTTTTGTAAGCCTTACGCTCTATCCTTTTTTCGGAATGATGGTGTATTATGAGACGTTTTCAAAGAAGGTTTTGTTAATGGCAATCTTCCTTTTTTTGATGCTTTTATGCATTGATATTGTAAAAGACACGCTCACAAAAAGTGTAGATAAAGCCTTTGGATATACTACAATTCCGAATTATTTTAAGACGAAAACAACAAAAGGAATTATTATTTCCTTGCTGATTATTACGATGGCAGTTTCCATGAAACTCATTCTCAGAACAGGAATTTCCGGTTTTATGGCTTATTATTTTTCTGGTGGATTATTTGTTTTCATCTTTTGTATTTATTTACTTTTAAATTCTTCTAGGAAAAGTAATTTTTTGACAATCAATATATTAAGACTTTGGGTTTTTGTAGGAATCATTGCAATGCTTCTGAACGGAATTGAAGGTAAAATATAATAGAAAATGTTGGAAAAAGATTAAGGTTATCCTTACCTTTGCAAAACTAAATTTAATAAAAAGGAATGCCCATTTTTAACGATACCAAAGTTGCATTTGCAGATAAATCTGATGCACAGTTAAGAAAAGCGTACTGGATGTTCAAAATGATTGAACAGCCCGCTCTTACAAGTCTTGGAACTTCTATCCTTAATTTCACTGTTCATAATAATTTCCCTTTCGTTACCGGAATTGTAAAAAACACTTTGTTTGATCAATTTTGTGGTGGAGAAACGCGTGAAGAAAGCATGAAAGCCGTGAAACAACTCTTCAAAAGAGGGGTTGGAAGTATTTTCGATTACTCGATTGAAGGTAAAGAAGATGAAGAAACATTTGATGCTGTTTGCAAAGAAATTAAAGATATTGTAAGATTTTCTGTAGGAAATCCTGCTATTCCTTTTATCGTTTTTAAGCCTACTGCGTTCGGTAGAATTGATCTTTACGAAGCTGTTGGAAAGAATGCAGAGCTTACTTCAAGTCAAAAAGAAGAGTGGGAAAGAGTTGTAAAAAGATTCGATGAAGTATGTAAACTTTGCCATGAACACGACAAAAAAGTAATGGTAGATGCCGAGGAAACCTGGATGCAGGATGCAGCTGATCACTTGTGTGAAGAGATGATGGAGAAGTATAATCAGGAAAAACCTATCGTTTGGAATACGATCCAAATGTACAGAACCGGCAGATTGGAATACATGGAAGAGAATCTTCAGAGAGCAAGAGAAAAGAATTATTTCATTGGATATAAGATCGTTCGTGGAGCTTATATGGAGAAGGAAAGAGCGAGAGCGGCAGAAAAAGGATATGCAGATCCAATCCAGCCAAACAAAGAAGCTTCCGATAAAAATTACAATGCAGGAATTGATTTTGTAATGAATCATTTGGATAAAGTTTCGGCGTTTTTCGGGACTCATAATGAGGTTTCTTCTGAGTTGGTAATGGATAAAATGAAGGCTAAATCTCTTGAAAATAGCAATCCCCATATCTATTTTGGACAGCTTTACGGAATGAGTGATAACATTACATTCTATTTGTCTAATAAAGGCTATAATGCAGCAAAATATCTTCCATACGGACCCGTAAAAGATGTTGTTCCTTATCTTACGAGAAGAGCTAGAGAAAACACTTCTGTAGCAGGGCAAACAGGACGGGAGTTAGGTCTTATTCAGAAAGAATTGGACAGAAGAAAGAATAAATAATTTCATTTAAAATATAAATACCTCACATTTTTTGTGAGGTATTTTTTTATCTATAGTTTAAATTGATAATATGTATTAAATAATTTATTATGTTAATTATATAATATTAAAATAAAAATTTTATTGTCAAGTTCGTAAACTTTTTGTAATTTAGTTGAGCAACATGAAAAAAGCAATAAAATGAACGCTCATTTTACTTTAAATAGCTGAAAAATATAAAGCTTTAGCTTTAGTTTTCTTCTTCAAATATTTTTTTGCCTGATCATTTTCTTGATCAGGCTTTTTTATGGCTCAAAACTTTCAAATTTTCCGTTTTCGTAGAATAGGACTATACGTTTTATTTTATTAGACTGATTTCCAATTACTTGATCGAGTATTTGCTGATTAGATTTTTCTAATCGCTGAGAATCGAATATTTTCTCCTGAGGTATACTTTGGTGCGGTATAAAAGATTCCTGAAGCCTCTCATTGGGAAGCTCAATTTCTGTTTCATCTGCTCCAAAATCATCGTCATTATTCATCATCGTAAACAGATCGGGAAGTGAAGTAGGCTTGGCTTTATCTTCGTCGATTTCCAATTCTAATTCTTCCAAATCGTTCGTTTCCGGTAATTCAGATTTCAGCATTTCACCATCGCCGTTCACCAACCAGTCCCATAAAATCTCCGGAAATCGGGATTTTATTTTTATGATAAATTCTAACGACGGTTTATTTCTTCCTGAAGTAACATGAGAAATAGAAGATCGTTGTACATCGATCTCATCTGCAAATTCAGAAGACGTCAATTTTGAATACTCTATAACTTTGGAAATTCTTTCATTTAAACTCATAAAATAAGCTTTTAATCACTTTACAAATGTAAAGATAGTATTTACAATTGCAAAATACAAATGTAAATCAAAATAAAGTTATTGACAATACATTTGTAAACTAATATATTTAACTAAATATCAGATATTTACATTATGGATAAAATTAAATCACAAATTTTATTTAACATTTTATCCGCAAAATTGACTTTTTAAGATTTTACTTAAAGTAATAGGCGAAGTAAGCTGATTATTGAACGATTTAACATTGTATCAGTCATTAAATAACCTGTTAAAGAGGATTCATGTAAACATCAGATCATAATTTTAACATATAGAGTAGGAGATCAGCTAAATACCTGATTTTGTAGATATTTACTGATTACAAATGTATGTTTTGGATTATTTTACCTCCGTGAACACCCAATACAAGCTCATTTTAGTGGTTAATTATAGTTAAGCAACAAAACCTATTTCAAATAAATTTAAAGGCGAGTTACGCTTTTATTTTAATTCAAATTAAACACTAATTTTTAAGGTAGTTTTCTGAATAATTAACAATTTACATTTGTATATAAAAAGTAATTAACATACTTATCCACTATCCACATGTTTAAGTTAATTACACTCATTTCGTGATAAATAGGGTTTTCCACACTTAAAGTGAAGTTCTAATTAACATTTAAGTAAATTTTATAATTAACTGAATTTTATTTAATTACATGTATTTAATTAAATTATCAACAATCCACAATTTTATCCACAGTCAATCTGTCATTTTACATTGTTTAATGAGTTTACAAACGTTAATTTTATTTTTTAACTAAAAATGGTTAAATTTGACTCTTGTAAACTATTCCACAATGAATTTTGAACAGATCTATTTAGAAAACCCTAATTTCCCAAACCGTTATATTTCCCCTGAAAAATTATTTTCATACTTACAGACGAATCTCGCAGACTATATTCAGGAGATCGGAAAATCGTATTTGGAAAAGCCTATTTATAAACTAAGCATCGGAACCGGAAACATAAATATTCTGGCTTGGTCACAAATGCACGGAAATGAGTCGAACGCTACCCATGCAATGTTGGACTTGTTGATCACTTTAGATAAAGCTCCGGAACTGAAGGAAGAACTTTTCAGTAAGATCAAACTGGATTTTATTTTTATGCTAAATCCTGACGGCTCTGAAAAATGGACAAGGCTCAATGCTTCGGATATTGATCTTAACAGAGACTTCCATAACGAGTCAAGTAAAGAGATTAAATTTCTGAAAAATGCTGTCGCTTCAAAAAAGTATGATTACGCTCTGAATTTACATGAGCAGAGAACAATTTTTACAACAGACGGAATCCATCCTGCGACTTTATCGTTTTTGGCACCTTCGGAAAATGTTGAACGTACGCTTACCGAAAACAGAAAAAAATGCATGGCGGTAATTGCAGAAGTTTATCATCATCTGAAAGAATTAATTCCAAATCAGATTGGCAGATATTCTGATGAATTTTATCCGACTTCTACAGGCGATAATTTCATCAAAGCAGGAATGCCTACGATTTTATTTGAAGGCGGACATTTTGTAGATGACTACACGAGAAAAGGAACTAGAAAATATTATACGATTGCATTATATTATGCACTAAAAGCAATCAGCGAATTAAACTCTGATATTACAGGTTGGGAAGCTTATCTTGAAATTCCCGAAAATCAGGAAACGCATTACGATATCGTTTACAGAAATGTAAAGTTGAATACCGATCATGAATGTATTTTAGACGTGGCTGTTCAGTACCGCGAGATTATGGAGGAGGGCAAGGAGGAAATATCTTTTGTACCGTTTGTAATGGAAGTCGGAGATGTGAAGAAAAGGAAAGGCTGGCTCGAAATCGACTGCACCGGAAAGAAATTTATTTCTGCCACTAAATATCCAAAACTGGATGCTGTAGTAGAATTTAAAATAGAAGACTAAAAAAAAAGCGGAACAAATTGTTCCGCTTTTGTTTTTATGTAATTTTTTAAACGTCGCTTTATCAGCAAATTTATTTGCCATTCTTTGCTCCTTAAAATTGGAGACATCAAAATAAAACTTTGCGTTTAAAATTTTAGAATTATTAGTTCACAACTTTAATTCCATTCGCTACAAATCTGATCTCTTCTTTCGGAGTCGTAATCGCGTCAATTTCAGCTTGAGGTTTTTTAGCATCTTCTGCGTAATGTTTTTGCTCATCGATAGAAGTTACTTTTCTTTCAGCGCTTCCGTCCAACACAACAGTTTTTCCTTTCAAAGCAGTCGGAACGAAAAATGCATAATCTTTCATTTTTACGAAGAACTGAGATTTATCTTCAGTCTGAATCGTTAACCAACAACCTTTTTTATCACAAACATCAACTACTTTTCCTTTAATAGCTACGTTTTCTACTTTTTTGTTCTCTTTTTTAAGCTTTTTGCTTAATTTATCTACAGAAATAGCTTTAGATTCCACTCCAGCAGAAACTGCGCTTCCGTAAGTATCACCAACCACTGCATTTCCTGCCGGTGGACCGAATTTCTTTGTCTCCTGTGCAAAAGCTAAAGTGGATGCACTTACAGCGACTGCAAATAATATTGCTTTGAATTTCATTTTTAATATTTTTTCCAAAAATACTAATAAATATTGAATAAGAAATCGTTAAAAACTTGATAAAAAACAGGTCGTTGTTTCTTGTGTTTAAAATGATTTTAAATAGAAATCTATTTGAATATTTTTTAAGAGCTATTTCCCGCTTTCCATTGCAATCTTTTTTTTTCAAAAAAGGATTTTCATTACAATCGGGGCTAGGATTGCAGTCATCCATTTAAGAATCAGGGAAATACTCACAAAGTTTGTCATTCCGTGGGAATCTGGACACGAATCTTTCTATACATTTAATAAATATATTTGTTGATATTTTTTTTTCAACACGATGTTCACAAAGATGCTTTACATTATTTTTTTAAATTTTTTACTGTAGAATCTGTATTTATTTAACAGCGTAAGTTCCAAAAAAATAGGAGATTAATATTGCAAAACAAAAATCCTATAATTCTGGAACTCATTAGCCTTGTAAATAAAAGTATTTATAGAATTAGTTTTAATCAAATACTTCCATTGTCATATGGATATTATGAGTTGAATTACCATAATACCCCCACCATGTGCATCTGTACATTTTACCGTTGCGATTAATTACAGCACTACAAGTTTCAAAAGTTGAAGTATCATAATATACGATTCCGTCAGGATCCACATTTACATAGCTACCATTGGCAAGAGCGCTATATGCTACTCTTTTTGTACCACTTACTGTTGACTGATTGTACAATACAAAGTCGTTAATGGCAGCACCTGATATATTTTCTATTATCGGACTCATAAGAGTCCCCGATGTACCTTTGTTGTAAAAAACAACATTCATTCGAATTCCATCTATAACAGGAACATCGGATAATTTTGAAGGATCGTTATTTGTTAAATAGCCTACAATATTACTATTAACTGTTTCAGAGGGTTTAGCCCCTGTTGTTGTAAAAGCTGTTGAGGTTGTCATTGTAGTATAATCTGGCTGATAAAATAAGTGTTTAAATGTTCCATCACTATTTGTACTTCCTCCGCCGCTTGATGTGCATGCCCAATTCGGAGAAGAAGGAGTTCCATTATTAGACATCAGGCATTTTAAGTCTGTATCATAAACTAAAAGTCCTGTAGCGGGCAAAGAAATTGAATTTCTTTGGGCTGTTGTTATTGGATTTAATAATGTTCCTCTGATAGATGTGCCATTATTAGCAACATGTAAATTAGCAGAGGCATCTGGAGATGCTGTGTTAACGCCAGTTTGAGCTGAGATGTGAGAAATGCTCGTCAATAATATTATTGACAAAAAATAAGTTTTTTTCATGATTAATTTATTTTGAAAGTTAAGTTTGTTTTATGGTGTTTTTGCATAATCCCATAATAGGGAGGAAGGCGAAGAAAGGATGCCAATAAATAGAGAATGGTTTTCCCATTAGAGAAATTTTTTTTCATTTTTAATATTTTGCGTTATTACAATCAATTTTAAATAAATTATGAGAGAATAATTTATTTGAAAAATAAAATTAGACTATACACCAATAAACAAGGGAAGATATAAAGTTTAAAATTTTCTAAATATAATAATTTTCACTCAACTAAGATTTATTATTGTCATTTACTGAATGAAATGCTCTTGCGGTCAAAAAAATAAAATCATTTATTATAAAAGACTTGGGAATCATTGGATTGAAGAGATTAAAAATACTTTTCAAACAAAACCTATATTTATTTATATTTGACGCCTATACTTGACTATGCAAAAAAAACTAAAACTTTGGGACGCCATCATGCTTGTAATGGGTTCCATGATCGGAAGTGGAATCTTCATCGTAAGTGCCGACATGATGCGGAATCTAGGGTCTGGATACTGGCTTATCGTTGTTTGGGTGATAACGGGAATCATGACGGTGGCTGCAGCGATCAGTTATGGTGAACTATCAGCCTTATTTCCTAAAGCAGGAGGGCAATACACCTATCTTAAAGAGATCTTCGGTAAAAAGATGGGGTTCTTGTACGGATGGGGATTATTTACGGTAATTCAGACAGGTACAATCGCTGCGGTGGCAATGGCTTTCGGAAAGTTTACGGCATATTTGGTTCCTGCTCTTAATGATGCAGCACCCATCTTTCAAAGTGGAGAATTTAAAATTACCTGGATACAGATTTTAGCCATCGGGACAATAATTTTATTGACTTATTTTAATACAAGAGGTGTTGAAAGCGGAAAAATATTACAAAATGTTTTTACAGGTTCTAAAATCATAGCCATATTGGGTTTAATTGCTGCTGGATTTATTTTAGTTGATTTCTCTCATTTGGCGGAAAATTTTAGCTTGGGATATGATTCTTTCAGCAATCTTAAAAAAGATACTCTCGGAAACTTCCTTAAAGAAGGTTGGGAACCAATCGGCGGAATGACTTTACTGGGCGGAATTGCAGCAGCAATGGTAGGTTCCGTATTCAGTTCTGTGGCTTGGGAAAGTGTGACCTTCGTTTCGGGTGAAATTGAAAACCCCAAAAAAAACGTTGTAAAATCTATGATCTACGGAACTACTGCCGTAATGATCTTATACATCGCAGTGAATTATGTTTATTTAAATGCTTTGGACAGAGACGCGATCGCCTTTGCTGAAAATGATAGAGTAGCGGTTGCCGCTTCACACTTTATTTTCGGAAGTGCAGGAACTGTAATTATTGCCGTTTTGGTAATGGTTTCTACCTTCGGATGTAATAATGGATTGATCTTAGCCGGAGCAAGAGTTTTCCAAACTATGGCTAAAGACGGGATGTTCTTCAAACAGGCCGAAAAAAACAACAAAAACGAAGTTCCCGCTAATGCACTATGGATGCAGGGAGTTTGGGCTTGTTTGTTGTGTTTAAGCGGGCAATACGGGAATCTTTTAGATATGATCTCATTCGTGATCGTTTTATTTTACATGATAACCGTTTTTGGAGTTATTTATTTAAGATTTAAACAACCCGATCTCGAAAGACCTTACAAAACATGGTTATATCCGGTTACGCCTATCGTTTATTTGCTTATTGGCTCTGGTTTTTGTATTTTATTATTAATTTACAAGCAACAATATACTTGGCCCGGATTCGTAATGGTTTTGCTCGGACTTCCGGTTTATTATTTTATCAATCGAAACAAGAAAATAGAAGAATAAATTTCAAAAGCTGTTTGACTAAGTCGGACAGCTTTTTTTGAAGCAATTTCCCGCTTTCCACTATATCTTTTTCATTACGGCCTCCGTTTCGCTCCGGCCGCAACAAAAAAGGATGTCGTTTCAATCGCGGCTAATGATAATATTCTGCAAATAAACCTAACAGGTTTTTAAAACCTATGAGATTTGAATAACAACCCAACAACCCAGAAAGAATTTTAAACAGCAATTTTAAAATATTACAATACTCTATTTCGTGAAAAATGTTTAATTTGGTATTTCGTTTCAAGTAAACAAGACTATGACGTAAAAAATAAAGCTGAATCATGGACACACCAAATTATAGAATGCCTTTTGTTCCATCAACATTAATGACGGAGGGAGGGAGTATCGACACCTGCGACATGGGTGAAAGTATTGCCCACAACATCATGTTGCTGATAACCACCAAAAAGGGCGAAAACAGATATGATGAAAATTACGGAAACGACGTTTGGAATCTGGAATTCGATAATGGAGTTACAAGTGCCGTCTGGGAAAATATTTTTATCAAAAGTCTCAAAAGACAAATACAGGAATACGAACCCAGAATCGTTCAGCCGCAAATCGATGCGCACATACAAATTGTAGAACACAACTACGACACGAAAGAACACACGGAAATCAAAAAGAAAGTAAAAATCGCCATCAATGCAAAAATGGAGGAGTCGGGAGAGCGTTTCAGCTTTTCTACAGAATTATTTTTGAGCCCGATGTCTATCGACTAAATATTTTTATTGTAATTAGAATTTATGAATTTAGACCAGAATATTTATTCCAAAGAATCTGTAAAAGCAAGAATGCTTCAGAACGCAACCAAAGTTTGGGGATTAAAAAGTCCGCAGTCATTGGATCCTTTCGTTAAATTACTGATCGATGCGTTCAGTACAGAAGTTTTTAAGGCAAACAACGAAATACAGACGGTAAACGCCAGAATTTTAGAAAAGTTGGCGAAATTATTGACGCCGTCCATCTATACTCACCCGATTCCTTCGCACGCCGTTGCCTTTACACAGCCTTACGAATCTTCGGAGGTTTTGTTGGAGCATACAGAATTTTTCTTCAAAAAGCAGATGACTTCCACGGTGAAATCGGAGTCGGACAAACAGGTGAATATTCCTTTTACACCGATCGGGAATGTGAGAATCAATAAAGCTCAGACATCAATCATGTTTGTAGGAAATACCTGCTACAGTATTGATGATCGATTAAATAAAATTCCAATCTCAAGATTTCAGGGAAAACCGGAAGATTACAGAAAAGTAACAATCGGAATTAACGTCAGCAAATATGCAAGCGAAAATTTTCCTAAATATTTAAGCATTTTTTGTTCGAATCCAGCTTTCGAGCATTTGGATTTTGTTTACAAACTGTTGCCTTACATCACGGTTACCAGCAATGGAAATCCTTTGTTTGTGAGAGAAGGTTTATCGTATCTGAAAAACAGTCAGCCGGAAGGGTATGAGCAGATGTTCCGTGAACAGTCGATCAGAACAAAAACGATTGAAGATATCAAAAGCATTTACCATCATAAATTCATTGAGATCACAGGAACTTCGGACAGTCTTTTTTCGGAACCCGGAAAACTTCCACAAAATCTGGATTTCCTTGAAGAAAAAGATGAAATTTCAAAACATATTGAAGGAAAACGTTATTTATGGCTGACTTTTGAGTTTCCGCCACAGTTTTCTGCGGAGATTTTAGATAATTTTTCTTTTGTATTAAATGCTTTCCCGATTTACAACAGAGCTTGGAAAAAAACAGAATACAGTCTGGATATCATGGGAAATAATATTCCTTTGGTAACGGATGAGGGCGAGCATTTCCTTTACGTTGATGAAGTTCAGGACGGAGAAGGAAGAAGATATACGGAAATTCCTTTCACTCCTGCAGATGATTTAAAGAAAGGTTTATACACCGTCCGAAAAGGCGGAATGGAACGTTTTACCAACAGAAATGCAGTCGATATGATCGCAAACGTGTTGGAACTGACAAGAGATGAGATCGCAGCGTTTTCACTTTTAAACAGAGATAACGTGAAAGGCGTGTTGAGCGAAATGTCCGATAAAATGAAATCAATGGTTCAGAAAGTGAATAATGCGAAAAGAAGCATTAAGCAAGAGCTAAATTATGTGATCATGGAACCTGTAGAAAAAACAGATCATACATACGCCTCATTTTGGGTAACTCATTGTACGTTGGCCAATCACATGCGTCCGGGAACGGAACTTTCCAATCAGTTAAAATCGCAGTCGTTGGTACTTCTTACGGAAAGTATCGGCGGATCTGAAGAGCAAAAAGGCACAGATAGTATTCAGGCTTATAAATACGCTTTGACAACAAGAGATAAGATCATTTCTCTGGAGGACGTTAAAAACTATTGCAGAATGGTTCTGAAAGACGAAGTAAAAGACGTGCGAGTAAAACGTGGAACCATGATCAGCAACAGACCAAAAGAAGGGTTCGTACGAACCGTTGAGGTTGAAATTATTCCCCAAAATTATTCTTTCTACGGAAGAGCTTATTGGGAAAATATGGCCAACATTCTCAGAAATCAAATTATATCAAAAGCAATCGACGGAATTGAGTACGTTGTAAAGATCAGCAACGAAGATGTAGATTTTTTTGAAAATTAAAATAAAAAAAATTCCGGAAGCTCAATAGTTCTCCGGAATTTTTATTTTTAAAGAATCATTAAAAAAGCTGATCCATAAGAATGACTTCTCTATTTTCAAGCAAAGGGATAATTTGCTCTGCTACCAAACTTTTATAATGTTCAGAATTACGGTGAATTTCTACAGCAGATTCATCTTTATATCCTTCAAATAAGATCAAAGTATTTTCGTCTGATTTGCTTTGATGTAATTTATAAAACAAATTTCCTTCTTCCTGACTGCTTTTTTGCGAAGCTTCTTTCATAATTTGCAGTACAAGATCCAATTTTCCTTCTTTCACTTGCCATTTGGCGTAAACATAAACAGCTTTCTGATTCATTTTCTTTAGATTTAATATTTAATATTTTGTTTTAACCACAAAAGAGACAAGAGATTAGCACTTTAAGTATTTTAAGTTCATCATTAAACTACAAATAAGAACACATAAGTTTTAAAAATCTTTGATTTTTTAATGATTAATTTATTCTAATGGCTTTTGTAACTTTTGTGGTTAAAATACTTTTTTAGATTCTAAAATTGCCACAATCTTTTCACCCACACCTTTTGCAGAGGCAGGATTTTGTCCGGTTACAATATTTCCATCCGTAATACTGTTGGCAGACCAAGCTTCGGCAGCATGAAAAATAGCACCTTGTTTTGTCAATGCAGTCTGAAGATCAAAAGGAACATCTTCTCTTGCGTAATTATCTTCTTCTTCTGTTGTAAAAGATGCAATGTTTTTTCCGTTTACGAGATAAGAGCCGTCGCTTAATTTTACATTTAATAAAGATACGGGACCATGACAAACTGCGCCAACAACTGCACCATGTTCGTAAGTTTCGGCAATTACTTTTTTAAGTTCAGAATTTTCCGGCATATCTACCATTGGAGCCAGACCTCCGGGAATGAAAATAGCATCATAATTATTTACATCTACCGTAGATAATTTTGCAGCTTTATGCATGTCTTCCCAGCCTTTACCTGTTAAGAATTTTAAATTATCAGGATCGTCAGCTAAATTTAAAGCATCTAAAAATGGTGATTCACCGGTAAAGCTTGCAAAATCAATTTGATAATCTGCTTTTTCAAATTCTGCGTAAGGATGTGCTACTTCAGATAAAAATGTACCTGTTCTTCTGTTATTGGTTCCGATGGTGTTGGCATTAGAAACAATGATTAAGATTTTTGATTTCATGACTTAAAATTTTTTTGTTAATTAAATAATTGGATTGATTTTTTTGAAATTGTTTTAATTTCTATAGCAAATTTATGCCGATCCAATGCCTTAACAGAAGGAGCAAAGTCACAAAAAAAGTGTGATCGAAATCACACTTAGTAATAAGTTGGTTTAAACGATATAATTTTAACCACAAAAGGGACAAAAGCCTTTATTTGCTATTAAAACTTATGTGTTCTTGTTTGCAGCTTAATGATGAACTTAAAATCACTAAAGTGCTAATCTTTTGTCTCTTTTGTGGTTAAATAAAATTTTATTTATTATTACTAGAATATAATCTACTTAATGTTTCCCTGCTTACTCCCAAATATTCTGCAATGTATTTTTTAGGGATCTGTGAGATGAGGTCAGGATATAATTTTGAGAACTCTTCATATCGTTGTTGAGGTGTGCTTGATAGTAAAAGAGTTATTCTCTGTTGTAAAGCGATGTAACCGTTTGTTAATTTTACTCTGAAGAAATGTTCCATTTTATGAAATTCTGAAGCTAATTTTTCTCTTCCTTCTAAAGTAAGAAACGCAACTTCACCATCTTTTAGGCATTCTACAAACATGGTGGCATTATTTTGTTTAAAAAATCCTATATAATCTGTCATCCACCAATTTTTTTTCGCAAACTGTAGAATATGTTCTTTTCCATCTTCATCTATATAGAAAACTTTGAAAATTCCGTCTAAGGCAAGAAATTCAAATTTCACTTCATCCCCTTCATGAATTAGGAATTGATTTTTACGGACTTTTTTTAGAGTGAAAAATGTTTTAATATAATCAAACTCTTCGTCTGTAACTGGGGTTATTTCCTCGATATGTTCTCGTAGCCTGTTCATGGTTTTGGATTAATGAATGTAAATTTAATTAAATTTTTTATTAAGAATAAAAGAGACGCTTCGACTCCGCTCAGCGTGACAGTATAATATTAACTGTTTATTTTATGAAGGATAATTTGCCAGTGTCATCCTGAGCGGAGTCGAAGGATCTTAATGATAAAACTATAATTAAGCTAAAAGTCTTACTTGAAAACAAAAGATTTTATCTATTTTACAGTTAATAAACTAACATTTTTTAACACAAAAAATTCCATAAAATTCCGTAATTTTGCACAGCGTGATTTTCAGGTAAGATCACATCAAATTATGAGTAAATCAAAAGAATATATAGAAGTTTACGGTGCACGAGAGCATAATCTTAAAAACATTAATGTCAAAATTCCTCGTAATGAATTAGTCGTAATTACCGGACTATCCGGAAGTGGAAAATCTTCATTAGCTTTTGACACGATTTTTGCTGAAGGTCAGCGTCGTTATATTGAAACATTTTCAGCGTATGCCCGTCAGTTTTTGGGAGGTTTGGAGCGTCCTGATGTAGATAAAATTGAAGGACTTTCGCCCGTAATTGCCATTGAGCAGAAAACAACCAACAAAAATCCGCGTTCAACTGTAGGAACCGTTACAGAATTGTACGATTACCTTCGTCTTTTGTATGCGAGAGTTTCCGATGCTTATTCATTATCTACAGGCAAGAAATTGGTAAGCTATACCGAAGATCAAATTTTAGATACGATCAAACAAAATTATAAAGGAGAGAAATTGATGTTGATGGCGCCAGTTGTGCGTTCCAGAAAAGGTCATTACCACGAACTTTTTGTTCAGATGGCTAAAAAAGGATACGGACAGGCAAGAATTGATGGAGAATTACAGGATATTGAATATGATTTAAAACTTGACCGTTACAAAACCCACGACATCGATATCGTAATCGACCGTTGGATCATCGGCGAAAGTGCTTCCGAAAGCAGAATGGAAAAATCATTACGTACAGCAACGGAAATGGGAGAAGGGCTGATCGGGATTCAGAAGTTGGGAAGTACGGAAATTGAATATTTCTCAAAAAACTTAATGGATGCGGAAACAGGACATTCATTAGCGTTACCAGAGCCTAATACTTTTTCATTCAACTCGCCGAAAGGAAGCTGTCCGGATTGTAAAGGTTTAGGAACAATCAAAAAAATCAACACTGATTATTTTGTTGAAAATAATAAATTATCGATCAATCAGGGAGGTTTACTGCCTTTGGAAGATATTAAATCTAATAAATGGATCTTGTCACAGATCAAAAGTATTCTTGAGATCTTCGGACTTGGTTTAACGACTCCATTTAAAGATATTCCTGAGGAAGCATTAGACTATATATATAATGGTTGTCATAAAGAATTCAATAAAGATCTGAAATATGCAGGAATTGCTAAGAAGATAAAGATTAGTTTTGACGGTCTGATTCCTTTTATGGAAGAAATGATCGATGAAAGAGAATCTTACGAAGCGATTTTACTGGAAAGGCATTTCACAACAGAAGAAACTTGTCCATCATGTAATGGGGCTCGTCTTCAACCTGGAAGTCTAAGTTTTAAAATTGATGGAAAAAATATTGCTGAGGTTAACGGATTAAGTTTAGCCGACCTGAAAGACTGGTTAGCTGATATTAAAGATAAGTTTTCCGAAAAACATAAAATCATCGCTCACGAAATTTTAAAGGAAATCGAAACCAGACTTCAATTCTTATTGGATGTTGGTTTGGATTATTTAAGTTTGAGCAGAAGTTCAAAAACGCTTTCTGGGGGAGAATCTCAAAGAATTCGTCTGGCAACTCAAATTGGTTCTCAGTTAGTGAATGTCTTATATATTTTAGATGAACCAAGTATCGGACTACACCAGAGAGACAACGAAAGATTAATTAATTCATTAAAAAATCTTAGAGACATTGGAAACTCTGTTTTGGTTGTTGAACACGACAAAGATATGATTCTTGAAGCCGATGAGGTTTTAGACATTGGTCCAAGAGCTGGAAAATTCGGTGGCGAGATTCTTTGGCAGGGAAAACCAAAAGATTTATTGAAAGCTGATACAATAACAGCCGACTATATTACAGGAAAAAGAAAAATTGAAGTTCCTAGCGAAAGAAGAGCTGGGAATGGAAAAAATATAGTTTTAAAAGGAGCTACAGGAAACAACCTTAAAAATGTTAACCTTGATATTCCGTTAGGAAAATTGGTAGTTGTGACAGGAATTTCAGGAAGCGGAAAATCTTCCCTGATTAACGGAACTTTGTATCCGATCCTTAACAAACATTTTTACAGAGCAGTTCAGGAACCTTTACCATACAAGAAAATTGAAGGTCTTGACAACATCGATAAAATTGTAGATGTAGATCAAACTCCGATCGGAAGAACTCCTCGTTCAAATCCTGCAACCTACACAGGAATGTTTACAGACATCAGAAATCTTTTTGCAGAATTGCCAGAAAGTAAAATCCGTGGTTACAAGCCGGGAAGATTTTCTTTCAACGTAAAAGGCGGAAGATGCGAAACCTGTCAGGGTGGAGGTTTGAAAGTTATTGAAATGAATTTCCTGCCTGATGTTTATGTTCATTGCGAAACCTGTAACGGAAAACGTTTCAACAGAGAAACATTGGAAGTTCGTTACAAAGGAAAATCTATTTCCGATGTGTTAGATATGACGATTGATGAAGCGGTAGATTTCTTCCAGCCGATTCCTAAGATTTTTGCTAAGGTTAAAACTTTACAGGATGTTGGTTTAGGATATATTACATTAGGACAACAATCGACAACTCTTTCCGGTGGAGAAGCTCAACGTATCAAGTTAGCGACAGAATTAGCAAAAAGACAAACCGGAAATACATTATACATTCTCGATGAGCCAACAACCGGACTTCATTTTGAAGACGTGAAAATTCTGATGGAAGCAATCAACCAATTGGTAGAACTAGGAAATTCATTCATTATTATTGAACATAATATGGATGTGATAAAATTAGCAGACCATATTATTGACGTTGGCCCAGAAGGAGGAAAATACGGAGGTGAAATTGTAGCCAAAGGAACTCCCGAGGAAATTGTGAAGTCTAAGAAAAGCTTAACAGGGAAGTTTTTGAAGAGGGAGTTGGAGTAAATCTTAATACATGGACACATTAGCACAAAAAGATGGAAGAAACTCAAAGTATTTTGAAATTCAGGAAGACGGAGTTTTTATAAAAAATAATTTTGCAAAAGAAATAAATGAATATAAGGTCTATTTTTCTGATATTCAGGATGATGAAACTGTATTTAGAAAAAAGAAAGATTTTGTATTAATTGGAATAGTCATTTCTATGGTATTTAATTCGATATTGTTAACTATCTTTATTAATGATAGTTATCAACTTTCCTATTCAATAGGCATGATCGTTTTTGTAATTGCATTGTTTCCTACTTTGATTGTAGGTGGTATATGTAATAATGAATTCAGAAAGGAAAATTCTAAAAGTCTTACAGCTTCAAAGCCTATTATTTTTTCTTATGCGAAGAAAGAAATGGAAGAGGTTGATTCTTTTATTCTAAGAATTAAAGAATGCAAGAAAGAGTATTATTTAAAAACCTATTATAAAGTAGATAATTTAATTCCTGCTCATGTACAAATTTCTAGAATTCATTGGCTCTATGAAAATAAATACATTAATGAAAGTGATGCAAAATTTATTTTAGATGAAATTGATAGTAAGAGGATTATAGAAGGTTTATAATTTTAAAATAAGGGCTAAACTAATCAAGTTTAGCCTTTTTTATGCTCTTTATTAACTCCCAATGTTAAATTTTCAATTATTTAAAAATTTTATTTAACTGATAATCAGTATTTTATATTTCAATGTTAACCCAATGTTAACAGCATGTGAATTTAGTATTAATTATTTTTAATACCTTTGGTCAAGAGATACAAAATAAGTTTAATATAATATTTAAAACCAAAGAGTTATGAAAAATAAAATTCAAATATTTATTGCTTCCTTTTTAGTTTGCGGATCTATATCTGTAATGAACACAGCGAAGGCACAAAATACAAATAGTAATGTAATTCAGGAGATTCAATTAAATAAAAGTGATATGCTAAGTGAAGTTAGAAGCGAACTGATTGATAATTTCGACTTCACAAATTATGAATATAAGCAAGGAATTGTAAATTCGGAAGTGAAATTTGAAGTTTCAGAAAACGGAAAAATCATGAACGTTCATTCAACAGGAGATTGTAAAAATGTAAGTAAAGAAATTGAAAACGTTTTAACCAATCTTAAAATAAGTGGTAAAAAATTAAATGAAAATATGACAGCATATACCTATGTAATGCCTGTAACATTAGAAATTGATAGATAGATTAATAAAAGATCTTTTTTAAATAAGCCATACAGATTCTGTGTGGTTTATTTTTTTAATGAAAATCCTGAAAATTTTAAATATAAAATTGTAATAATCGAGTATGAATTTCGTTTTAACTTTAACCAACAAAATTAAAACGATATGAAAAATTTAAAGAAACTTAACAAAGAAGAACTAAAATCAGTGTACGGAGGGCAACCAAAAAAGTATTGCGTGTACTGTGAAAGATTGAATCAGACAGTATGCAGCGAGGTTCCAATTGCTCAATGTCCTTAAAAAACAAAAAACTGCTTAAATTAAGCAGTTTTTTTATGTTGAAAATTTAATCTATTTTTTCGCTTGAGAAATAAAACTCTTTAAATTAGATTGTAAATCATTTTTTCCTCCAAACTTTTCCGAAAAAGTAATATTATCAACTTTCCATCCGCTGTCAAGGGCGTTTATTAAATGTACGGTGTCACTCCAGGTAATTTTTGGAGAAACTTGTGAGTTTTCAAAATCAATGGTAACATCAGCAGCCATACCCAAAGGTTTTGTGCTTTCCATTAATTGAATTGACTTTATTTTGTAAGTCGTATATCCTTCATAAAGACTTGTAAACATCGATCCTTCCATTAATAAAGGCTTATCTGTAGGATGATCACTCTTTTTTACTTTCTCAATATCAGATTTTGAAGTGTTTATTGCTTCCTGAAAAGTTTTTTCAAGCTCAGGCGAGAATAGGTCTTTGGGAATGGGCTTGTTATAAATTGCATCACTCGACTTTCCATAAGTGGAATACAAGGTTTTTACTTTCTGAGTGATCTCGGCATCAGCTCCCAATGCCTTGGGTTTGGGCTCGTTTTTTATACAGCTTGTTAACAGTAGAAAAATACTTAGGTAAAAAAATAATTGCTTCATAATTTGTGTGTTTTCTTTAATTTTTTCGAAAAAAGAATTTCAAAACTTATGCCAACAATCATATACAAAGTACTTTATCTATTTACTACTTCATATTTCTTTTTAAGGTTTAAGAAAAATTTTTCATAGGTTATAAAAGATATCCATGAGATAAAGATCGTGCTAGATAAGATGGTAGAATATAATACAGTATTATATAAAAAACTATTATCTATTTTCGGAATGTATTTCACCAATAAAATAACAATGATCCAGTGATAAAGGTATATTCCGTAAGATATTTTCCCTAAAAATCTTGTAACCTTATTATCAATATTTATGTTGGGATGCTGAACAAGATTATAAATTGAAAAAGCAAAAAGCACGGCATACATTTCATCATTCAAATGATTAGTTCCAAATTTAAAAAACCATAAAATAAAGGGCAGTAAGGTTAAGATTATGGTTAAGAAATTATATTTAAACAAGATTTTATTAATGTATTCTTTATTTCTAAAAAATAAGAAACCAATCAAAGTTCCAAGTCCTAAACAATTGAATTTTGTTCCATAAAAAAATCGACTGATCAGACTGTAAATTTCTTCACTTTTAAAAAAAATTTGATTAATAAACTTTAGACCAAAAGGTAGAAGCGTAAAAAATGCAATTAATGAAATAATATAATGTAAAGCCTTTTTCCTTTTTGAAATAAAGATGAAAAGTAACGGCCAGACAATATAAAACTGTTCTTCAACGCCTATCGACCATATTTGCGGGCTAACATCCCATGTTTCCTTAAGCGCATAAGCTACATTGGGAAATATAAATAATGGCAATAAAATTCTGCTCAAAGAATAATCCGGACTGAAAATAATATAAGACAGAAATAAAACCAAATAATACAAAGGCCAAATCCTTAAAACCCGCCTCATGTAGAAGTTTTTGAGATCTATACCACCACTTTTTTCCTGTTCTGCTAATAACAAATAAGTGATAAGAAAACCGCTGATAACAAAGAAAAGGATTACAGAAAGATGACCGTCAGGATAGATTAGGGTAGGGCTATCAATAAAATTATGAATCCCGTTGTCTTTTTTGATGATTTCCACATGATCCACCACCACAATTGTCGCGGCTAATGCTCTTAATGTATCTAATCCCTTTAAATGTTTCATCATCTATGACCTGATTGACGGCAAATTTAATGTTTATATTTAAAACTAAAGTAATTCCTTTAAACTTGAAATTATTATCACAGCAAATCATAAAAATCAATACATTTGATACTATAAATAAATTCTTGTGAATCCCATTCTAGATGTAGTTGTCCGCTCGCTTTGTGTTTACCTTTTCATGATGGTAGCTATTCGGTTATTTGGTAAAAATCAGCTTTCTCAACTTAATGCTGGAGATGTGGTTTTGTTATTGCTGATTTCCAATGCGGTTCAGAATGCGATGGTAGGGCAGGATACTTCTTTGCAGGGAGGATTAATTGCAGCTTTGGTTCTTTTTGCGGCTAATTTTATTGTAAAAAGATTAATGTTTGCCAACAAATCTTTCAAAAGTTTTATGGAAGCAGATCCTGTAATTTTGGTGAAGGACGGTAAAGTAGATGAAAAAGCTTTAGATGATGTTAAAATAACCATAGATGAACTTGAAGAAGCCGTCCGCGAACACGGTGTTGACGGAATTAAAAATGTAAAATTATCTATTCTTGAAGTTGACGGAAATATCAGCGTAATTTCAGAAGATGAAAAAGATAAGCAGACGCACTATTCCAGAATTAAAAGAAAAAACAAAAGAAAATATCATTAAATACAATGAATTACGAGATACGAGAAATGCTTCCCGATGACGAACCCAAGGTACTGAAGATCTACAAGCAGGGAATAGATGGAGGGATGGCTACTTTTGAAACAGAAGTTCCCAACAGAGAAGTCTGGAATACAGAGTTTTTTAACGACTGCAGATGGGTTTTGGAAAACGAAAATAATGAAGTAGTTGGTTGGTGTGCCTTAAAACATGTAAGTAAAAGAGAATGTTTTAAAGGCGTTGCAGATGTGAGTATTTATTTGGACAATAAATATCAGGGACTAGGTTTAGGTTCAGTTTTGCTTAAAAAGATGATTTTGGACAGCGAAAACCACGGATTCTGGACTTTACAGGCTAATATCTTCCCCGAAAATGAAGCGTCGATCAGATTTCATCAAAAAAACGGTTTCAAAAACGTTGGTCTCCATAAAAAAATCGCAAAATTAAACGGCGAGTGGAAAGATCTTATCTCGTATGAAAGAAGAAGCGAAATAATTTCTTAGATTAGGTTTAAGTCGATAAAATTATAAAGTTTCTTAAAATTTATATAGAATCAAATAATAAAGCGTTATTGGCATCAGACTTGCAAGTTTTCATATCGTAATTTGAAAATAGTTGATTTATGAAAATGCTAACTAAAATAGTAGGATTTTTCTTACTGATTTTTTCTTTTGCTTATTATCAAGCATCACCCCTACAAAAAGGACGTCATCACCGTGGACACGGACCATCGAAACATTATTATCACGGGCCGAGACCGCATTACAGACCTGTTGCTTACAGGCATCACAGACCTGCAAGACATTATTATAAACCCAGACATTATTACAGACCGGTAAGACCTCATAGATATTCTCATCACAGAGAATACAGAAGACATTATGCACCGTCTAGACCGGTAGTTGTTGTAAGATTATAAATAAAAAAGCACTGATAATTTCAGTGCTTTTGTTTTATGTTTAATTTAAAACAATAATTGTATCAATAGGAACGGGCTTTAGCCCGTTTAAAACGAAAAATCATCTTCAAAATGGCTTTAGCCAAAACCTAATATTAATTTCAATTTTTAAAATTAAAATCTAGATTTTTTCGGATTTAAAAAAGTATTAAAGATCATTACTTCCTGTCCAAATTTATTTTCAACGATTTCAGTGATATTTAAAAGCTCACTTTCCATAAAATCATTTCGGACATCATCATTATCGAACATCAAAAGGAGGTTGTAATTTTTTCCGTCTTCGATATAATCGCTATGTACTTCAGAAAGGATATATTTATCTACATCCAGTAGGTTTTCAGTCATTAAAACCAATGTTTCATCCATATAATTTTCCCATTTTTCGATATTATCTTTTGTGCAGTGGAAAGTTATACTTAATACGCTCATATTTTATGAATTTTTAAGATTTTGTTGGTAAATTCTAGGGCAAAAATCGACAAATTTTTCGTAAATTAGCACGTTAATAAAAAATCAAAATAGATAATTTTCAGACTCACAGCTAATGGTCTGAATATCATTATAATAAAATTTGTTTATGCAAAAAGAAGGAGAAAGACTGATTCCTATCAACATTGTTGATGAAATGAAGTCATCTTATATCGATTATTCGATGTCGGTTATCGTGTCAAGAGCGTTACCTGATGTAAGAGATGGCTTGAAACCCGTTCATAGAAGAGTGCTGTATGGTATGTATGGATTAGGGGTTTTTTCTAATAGAAAATATTTGAAATCTGCGAGAATTGTTGGGGATGTTTTAGGTAAATATCACCCGCACGGAGACTCTTCAGTATACGATGCAATGGTAAGAATGGCTCAGCCATGGAGTTTACGTTATCCTCAGGTTGATGGTCAGGGTAACTTTGGTTCAATGGATGGTGACCCGCCTGCAGCAATGCGTTATACGGAAGCAAGATTGAAAAAAATCTCTGATGATATTCTTTCAGATTTAGATAAAGAAACTGTTGATTTCCAGAATAACTTCGATGATAGTTTAACTGAACCTACAGTTATGCCTACAAAAATCCCTAACCTTTTGGTTAACGGAACTTCAGGTATTGCAGTGGGTATGGCAACAAACATGGCTCCTCACAACTTATCTGAGGCTGTAAATGCTATTGGTGCATATATCGACAATAGAGATATTACGATTGACGAATTAATGCAACACATCATAGCTCCCGATTTCCCAACAGGAGGGATTATCTATGGTTATGATGGTGTAAGAGATGCTTTCCATACAGGTAGAGGTAGAGTAGTTCTTAGAGCTAAAGTAAGCTTTGAAGAAGTACATAACAGAAATGCAATTATCGTTACTGAAATTCCTTTCCAGGTTAATAAGGCTGAAATGATTGCCAGAACAGCCGAATTGGTAAAAGACGATAAGATTGTAGGAATCTACGAAATTAGAGATGAGTCAGACAGAAACGGTCTTCGTATCGTTTATGAATTGAAAAATGATGCAATTCCAAATGTTGTTCTGAACTTATTATATAAATATACGTCACTTCAAACATCTTTTAGTGTTAATAATATTGCTTTGGTACATGGTAGACCGGAACAATTGAACTTAAAAGATATCATTCATCACTTCGTTGAGCACAGACATATTGTCATTGTAAGAAGAACTCAGTATGAGCTTAAAAAAGCGAAAGAAAGAGCTCATATCTTAGAAGGATTCATGAAGGTGATCGGAACTCAGGATTCGTTGGATAAAGCGATTGCTATCATCCGTCACAGTGCAAACCCTCAAGGTGCAAAAGAAGGATTGATTCAGGAGTTTGAACTTTCTGATATCCAGGCTCAGGCAATTCTTGATCTTCGTTTAGCTCGTTTAACGGGAATGGAACTTGATAAGATCCGTGATGAGTACGATGCAATCATGAAAGAAATTGCAGATTTAGAAGACATCTTGGCAAATGAACCTAGAAGATTCCAAATCATTAAGGATGAATTAGCTGAGGTTAAAGAAAAATATGGAGATGAAAGAAGAACTGAAATCGATTATTCAGGAGGAGAAATGTCTATTGAAGATATTATTCCGAACGAAGCGGTAGTTCTTACGATTTCTCACGCAGGTTATGTGAAGAGAACATTGCTTTCAGAATATAAAATTCAAAGTAGAGGTGGTGTAGGAAACAAAGCAGCTACAACAAGAGATTCAGATTTCTTGGAGTATATCGTTTCTGCGACCAATCACCAATACATGTTGTTCTTTACTGAAAAAGGTAAATGTTATTGGTTAAGAGTGTTCGAAATTCCTGAAGGGTCTAAAACCGCTAAAGGTAGAGCAGTCCAAAACTTAATTAACATCGAACCGGACGATAAGATCAAAGCATATATCAGAACCAACGATTTGAAAGATGTAGATTACATTAATCAAATGAGCGTTGTAATGATCACTAAAAACGGTACGATCAAGAAAACTTCTCTTGAAGCTTATTCAAGACCGAGAGTAAATGGTATCAACGCTATCGAAATTAGAGAAAATGATCAGTTGTTAAGTGCATATTTAACAAACGGAACTTCTCAGATTATGATCGCTACTAAAAATGGTAAATGTATCCGTTTCCCTGAGGAAAAAGTAAGAGAAGTTGGTAGAGGATCTATCGGAGTTCGTGGTATCACGATGGAAGATAGCGATGAGGTTATTGGTATGATTGTTGTGAACGATGGAGAAAATGAAACGGTTCTTGTAGTCTCTGAAAAAGGATACGGAAAGAGAACTGCAGTAGAAGATTACAGAATTACCAACAGAGGAGGAAAAGGAGTTATTACCTTAAATATTACTGAAAAAACAGGAAATCTGATTGCTATTCAAAACGTAACAGACGACGATGGATTGATGATTATCAATAAATCAGGTGTTGCGATCCGTATGAATATGGATGAAATGAGAGTAATGGGTAGAAATACTCAAGGGGTAAGAATGATTAATCTTAAGAAAAATGACGAAATCGCAGCCATTGCAAAAGTAGCGATGGATAAAGATGTAGAAGAAGATTCTGAAGAAATTCAAGAAGGAAGTGAAATTGTAGCTGATAACCAAGAAGACAATACAGCACCTCAGGTTGAAAATGAAAATCCTACAACCGGGGAAACAGAGAGCTCTGATTCTGAAGAATAAAATTGTACAATTAATATAAAATAGTGATTATGAAGAAACTAATTTTAGGTATGGCTATCGTAGCATCAGCTTTAGTTTTCGGACAAAAAGAAGATGCAAATGCTAAGCTACAGGTTGCTAACAAAGCAGCTATGGATGCATACAGTGCGAAAAACTATACCGTTGCGGCTCCTAAGTTTTTAGAAGTTTATAACTTATTGAAAACGAATGGTCAGGACGATAAAACGTATATGTATTATGCTGGATTAAGCTATGCTTTGGCAAACAACAGTGATGAAGCAATTAAGATCTATACAGAACTTATTAATTCAGGGTATACTGGTGTTCAAACAACATATACTGCAAAAGATAATAAATCAGGACAAGTTACTACTTACGATAAAAGTACTTGGGATTTATTGAAAAAAACCTCTTCAAAAGATTATTCTGATTTCAAAACTGAGCAGACTAAAAGTGTAGAACCGGATTTGTATGAAACTTTGTCAACACTACTTTTAAATGCTAAAAAAAATGACGAAGCGGTAGCTATTATTGAAAAAGGATTGGCTAAATATCCTAATAATGCTAAGTTGAAAGAATATCAGGGAACAGCATATTACCAATCAGGTAATAATGATAAGTTCTTGGCGAATTTGAAAGAACAATTGGCTAAAAATCCTAACGATGCTACAAACTGGTATAATTTAGGAGTTTTACAGTCTAAAGATCCTGCTACAACGGCTGATGCAGAAGCTTCATTCAAAAAAGCAATTGAGCTTAAGCCTGATTTTTCAAATGCATACCAAAACTTAGTTTTAATAACGATTGGAGATGATTCTAAAGCTGTAGAAGAAATTAATGCTCTTAGAAAATCGAAACCGGATGATGCTACTAAATTAATTGAAGCAAGAAAAGCTAGATTTGAAAAAGCGATACCATCTGCAGAAAAATGGTATCAGGCAACACCAAATGATTTAAATGCTGTTTCTACATTGAAAGACATTTATAACATCACAAAAAACCAAGCTAAAGCTGCTGAAATGAAAGCTAAAGAAGCTGAACTTAATGCTAAAGCAAAATAATAATTCAACCTTAAAGGCAGAAATCAAACCGAAACAATTTTGTTTCGGTTTTTTTATGAAAATTTTTCGTATCATTTACATATACCTAAGAAAAAGAATAGTGAACAATCTCTTTTTTCCAATTAAATCAGATCAATAGGAATGGGCTTTAGCCCGTTTTCAATAGAAACATTCAATTCGGCTTTAGCCAAAACTTAAAACACATAAATAAACATAATCATCCGTGTAAATCTGTGAAATCCGTGGGAGAAAAAATCAACACAATTTCTATCATTTCGAAGAAGGAGAAATCTATCTTTTAAGACATCTTTTTTCTTTGCTGAGTAAAAGCCTTTGCGAACGAAAAATATCCCCAATATTTTAAAGAAAACTTAGTGTTCTTTGCATTAAAACTAATTTCATCCAAAATACTTTAAAAGATAAATTTTCATCCAAAAATTCTCATAAACTTTCCAATGATTATCATCAAAAATCAATGTTAAAATTCTCTGTAATTCCGTATCTTTGGGAAAAATTTTTACAAGATGATCGAGTGGAAAACCGTCAAAGAATACGAAGATATTACCTATAAAAAATGTAATGGTGTAGCAAGAATTGCCTTCAATAGACCGGAGCTTCGAAATGCTTTTCGTCCAAAAACTACTTCCGAATTATATGATGCTTTTTATGACGCTTCAGAAGATTCGTCAATAGGCGTTGTTTTGCTTACGGGTGAAGGACCAAGTCCTAAAGATGGAGGTTGGGCTTTCTGTAGTGGAGGAGATCAAAAAGCTAGAGGACATCAGGGTTATGTTGGTGAAGACGGCAGGCATCGTTTAAATATTTTGGAAGTTCAGCGTTTGATCCGTTTTATGCCTAAAGTTGTTATCGCGGTTGTTCCGGGATGGGCTGTGGGTGGCGGACATTCACTTCACGTGGTTTGTGACCTTACTTTAGCGAGTAAAGAACATGCTATTTTCAAGCAGACGGATGCTGATGTTACAAGTTTTGACGGTGGTTACGGTTCTGCTTATTTAGCAAAAATGGTTGGACAGAAAAAAGCTCGTGAAATTTTCTTTTTAGGTAGAAATTACTCTGCTCAGGAAGCGTTGGAAATGGGAATGGTAAATACTGTAATTCCTCACGACGAATTAGAAGATACTGCTTACGAATGGGCTCAGGAAATTTTAGCTAAATCTCCAACTTCTATCAGAATGCTGAAATTCGCGATGAACTTAACAGACGACGGAATGGTTGGTCAGCAGGTTTTTGCAGGCGAAGCAACCCGTTTAGCGTACATGACCGAAGAGGCAAAAGAAGGAAGAAACGCATTCTTAGAAAAAAGAAAACCAGACTTCGGAAAAGATCAATGGATATCTTAACATAAACAATTGGTAATAAGTAATGAGCAATATTGGCATTACTTATTACCAATTACACATTACTTATAAATTATGTCGGATTGGATAAAAGCCGCAAGGCTAAGAACATTACCGCTTTCTTTAAGCGGAATTATCATGGGAGCTTTCATTGCAAAATGGAGGCTTTATGGCGAAGGTGGAATTTGGGACTGGAAAATTTTTGCTTTGGCACTTGTCGTGACTTTGCTGTATCAGGTACTTTCAAACTACGCCAATGATTATGGCGATGGAGTAAAAGGAACGGATGCAAAAAGAGCAACAGAAGCAGAATCGAGAGCAGTAGCTTCAGGAAGAATTACGGCAAAACAAATGAAAAATGCGGTGATTCTTTTCTCAGTTTTATCTTTTGTAGCAACGATTGCACTTTTATACATTGCTTTCATTCCAAAATATATGAATGAGTTTTACATTTTCATAGGATTAGGAGTAGCGAGTATTTTAGCGGCAATTGGCTACACAGTTGGTAAAAAACCTTACGGATATATGGGATTGGGAGATCTTTTCGTATTTATCTTTTTTGGTTTAGTTTCAGTTTGCGGAAGTTATTTTCTGTTTACAAAATCGTTCAGCTGGGATATGTTATTGCCTGGAACAGCAGTCGGAATGATGAGTATGGCAGTTCTTAACCTTAACAATATGAGGGATATAGAAAGCGACAGGTTATCAGGAAAAAATAGCTTTGCATTAAGAATTGGCTTCAAAAATGCAATGATTTATGAGATGATTTTACTACAGCTTCCTTTAATCTTAATTATGATATTTTTAGGATTAAATGGCTTCATTCAGAATCAAAATTATTACGTTTTCATCGTGATGATATTATTAATTCCGTTTGCGAAACTGAGAAGAAAAATCATGGCTGTAAAAGAACCTAAAGAATTAGATCCATTCTTAAAACAAGTTGGAATTCTTACGTTTACAATGGCTGTTCTTACAGCAATTGGACTTAATTTCTTTAAATAAACGTCTAATCTTTGCTAAGTGTTAACGCCTTTGCGAACTTAAAAACATTTAGTTTATAAAAAAAAATCTTAGCGCCCTTTGCGTTTAAATAAAAAACACAAATAACACCAATATTTACACAAATTTTCACTAATATTTTAATTGTGTTATTTGTGAAGAAATTAGTGTTATTTGTGTTTAAAGTTTAAATAAAAATTCAAAAATAAATTAGAAATGAAAATACAATACTTAGGACAAAACTGTTTTTTGTTCAATTATAAAGACAAAACTATTTTGAGTGACCCTTTCTACAACTACAAAAAAGTAGAATCGGGGTTTGATATTTCAGCTCAAAAAATTGATTATATCTTATTAACTCACGCACACGGAGATCATATTGCGGACGTGGAAGAAGTTTTACAATTTCATCCTGATGCTACGATAATCGGAGTTCCGGAAGTTTGTGCGTATTTCAAAACAGCTAAAAATAAAGACGATGTAAACTTAGGAGGATCTGCAAAAATCGACGATCTTAAAATCTCTATGGTAACGGCTCATCACACGAGTTCTTTCCCTGATGGAAGCTATGGAGGTGTTCCTGTAGGATATATTTTCAGATTACCAGAAGGTAAAAACCTTTATATGGCAGGAGATACAGGCGTAATGGCTGATATGGAATTATTCCCGAGACTTTTCGGAAACATCGATCTGTCAATCTTACCAATCGGAAGTCACTACACAATGTGTCCAAGAAAAGCAGCTTTCGCAGCAGCAGAATTATTGAAAACTCCAAAGGTTATCGGATGTCATTTCGATACTTTCCCTGCAATTGAAATTAATCACGAAAGTGCATTAAAGCATTTTGCAGATAAAAATGTAGAACTTGTTTTGCCTAAACTAGGAGAGGAGTTCGAATTTTAAGTAAAGATAAAAGGTAATTTGAAAATGAAGATTGAAATGTTGAAACGTATAGAGACAAAAAAAGATAATTATAAAATTACCTCTGTTCAACTTAAAAATAAAAAAATGGCAAGCTACCTAAATCACACCGCTACGACCAATTACCTTTGCTGCGTTCCCACCCTGGAGGGTTCTCAGGAGCTGGTTGTTTAGGACTTGCCGTTGCAAAGGTAGGAATATTTTATAAACTTCAAAATAAAATCAAAGAAAAATAATCTGAAAAATCCTTTATTGAAGCTAAATTGCTGAAATTTAGACTAATAATTTTTCAAAAAATTTCTAAAAAATTAAACATGACGAAAAGTCCAACTACAATAGGAATTATACTTTTTATAGCCACTATGATCGTTTTTTTCATAGTATATTACTTCTTTTCAGGAATACATTATTTCGATATTTCGCTGAAAGCCAATGCTTTCGTTTTACCAGTTTTATATGCCGGAGCTGCATTTTGGTCAGTAAAAGTGTATTGGAATGATCACCGATTAAATTTCAGACAAGCTTTTAAAAGAGCATTTATCCCGATGTTTATTGGAGGGATTCTTTCAATTTTCAGCATATATTCGTTCTTAAATTTTGTTGATACAGATGCAAAAAAGTTGTTAAATTACCAATATGTTCAAAGACAAAAATCGGAATTGGACAAAGAATATCTGTCTGCCAAGAAGATTTTAAAGCATCAAAAAGATATTGACGAATTAGAACAAAAATATAAAGAAAGACTTCCAAGTTTTACACCGGAAGCTGTGAAAGGAAAAGATATGCTTACGGCAAGTCATTTTTCAGGATATTTTGCGGCAATTCTTATATTTTACGTAGTTTTGTCTTTGTTTTTCGGAGCATTTTTCAGAACAAGAAGTGTTCACGAGGAACCAATAAATCAAGAATAATTTTTATTAAAATTAAATGAATCTATCTATAGTTATTCCGTTACTTAATGAAGAAGACTCTCTGGAAGAGCTTTTTTCGAGGATTGATAATGTTTGTAAAACAAGCAGTTTATCATATGAAATCTGGTTTGTGGATGATGGAAGTACGGATCTATCATGGAATATTATTGAAAATTTGAAGATCCAGCATCCTCAGATTCATGGAATTAAATTTTCCAAAAATTACGGAAAATCTCAGGCGCTTCATGCAGCTTTTGAAAGAACAAACGGAGATGTAATTATCACAATGGATGCTGATTTACAGGATTTTCCGGAAGAAATTCCTGAATTGTACGACATGGTAATTAAAGACAATTACGACATCGTTTCCGGTTGGAAAAAGAAGCGTTTTGATAATGTGATGACGAAAAATGTTCCGTCAAAATTATTCAATGCAGCTGCCCGAAAAGTTTCTGGGGTTGAGCTTCATGATTTCAATTGTGGTTTGAAAGCTTATAAAAAACAGGTAGTAAAAACAATCGATGTGTATGGAGATATGCACCGTTATATTCCTGTTTTGGCTGCCAATGCAGGTTTCAGAAGAATTACTGAAAAAGAAGTTCAGCATCAGGCAAGACCTTACGGAACTTCAAAATTCGGAACAGAAAGATTTATCAGAGGATTTCTGGATTTGGTAACGCTTTGGTTCGTAAGTCGTTTCGGCGGAAGACCAATGCATTTCTTTGGAGCTGTAGGAACAATAATGTTCATTTTAGGTTTTCTTTCTGCAGTTTGGTTAGGTGTTTCAAAATTAATTGATGTTGCAAGAGGAATTTATGGTCATTTAATCACCAATAATCCGTGGTTTTTCATTGCTTTAACGATGATGATTATGGGAACTTTACTGTTTATAGCAGGATTTTTAGGAGAAATGATCATTAGAACGAATAGAGAACATAAAAATTATAATATTGACGAAGTTATTTAGGTAACATATGAGTAAAAAGAGTTGTTTAAACTGCGGTCACACGATTTCCGGTGAGTTTTGTTCTCATTGCGGACAAAAATCCGACACAGCTAGAATAACTCCACATTCTCTTATCAAAAATGATATTTTAGGATCTATTTGGCATGTTGAAGCTAAATTTTTCCATACACTAAAAGATGTTTTGTTCAAACCCGGACAAACAGCGATGGATTACATTTCAGGGAAAAGAATTAAGTATTATAATTTATTTTCCCTGTTGCTTATCCTATTTGGATTCAATGTTTTAGCACTACATTTTTATCTGGATTTAAATCCTCAGGAGATTCCCGCAGACAGCTCAAATATTATGAGTTTTTTCTCAAAATATTCTAAAACAATTTTATTTGCGCTCATCCCAATTTTAGCCTTCAATGCTTTTATTATTTTTAAACGCATGAAGCTGAATTTTGCTGAACATATAATTATTGCATCTGTCAGTCTTTCAGCAATTTTGACGATTTTATTATTAGATGATGTGATTAGTATCATCGGAACATATGATCCTTTGTCGAATATTATTAATATTTTAGATAAAATTTTAGTGTACGGACTGCTTTTATTTCCTGCTTTTACCTATTTTAATGCCTTTAAAAATTCGTATTCAAAATCAGGTTTATTCTGGAGATTGTCTGTATTTTATGTGATATTAGGAATCGAAATTTTTACTATAATTATACTTATATATAAAATATTTTAATAAAAATAATGAAGAATATATTTTATGCAGTTGCTGTTTTTGCTTTAGTTTCTTGCGGAAAAGTATCCCCGAAAGGGAAAATTGAAACTAAAGATATTGATGTTGCAGAATTTGTTAATCTTGAGCTTGAAGGTAAATTTCGAGTTTTCTACGCAAGAGGAACCAAAAATTTTGTTGAAATAGAAACGTATCCGAATGTCGCCAATAATTTAGATGTTGATGTGAAAGATAAAACACTTTTCATCAAAGAAAATAGAGGCACGAAAGGTGTTGATTTCTATAATGTAACGATTTATTCAAAATATAATTTGGAGAAAGTTTCTATCTCAGATTCGGTAGAAATGAACATTTCAAGTGAAATTAAGACCGATAATTTTAGGCTTAATTTAAAAAATAATGCTACTTTTATGGGTTCCGTGAATACGAGAAGAGCAGAAGTAGATATGCAGAACAGAAGCCGTGCAAATTTTCTTGGACTGACAAAAGATGCTGTCATCAAAATCTCTGATACAGCAAGTTTAATCGCTCCTTACTGGAAAATTACCAATCTGAAAATAGACTCCAAAAATGGAAATTATGCAGAAGTAAATGTAAAAGATTCACTAAAAGGACAAATTCAAAATACCGCGAAATTTATTTATTATGATAACCCAATCAGAGCATTTAAAATAGATAAAATGGCAAGGGTTGAGAATAAAAAACTGGATTAATAAGGCTTGAAGAGGGAAGTTGGAGGATGGAAGAATCGAAGCCTTTCAATTTTAAAGATAAACAAAGTATTAATTGATGAGTTTCAAATTTGAAAAATTAATTATTTGGCAAAAATCAATGGAGTTTGGAGAAGATATTTTTAAATTATCTCAAAATTTTCCAAAAGATGAGTCATTTAACTTAACATCACAAATTAGAAGAGCTTCTGATTCTGTTGCACTTAATATTTCTGAAGGAAGTATTTTACAGTCAAAATTAGAATTTAGAAAATTTTTAGGATACTCAATCCGTTCTCTAGCGGAAGTTGTAACTTGTTTATATAAAGCGAAAAATAGAAAATATATTTCAGAAGAAGATTTTAATAAATTATATAATGATAGCTATAATATTATGAATCAAATTATAGCATTTAGAAACAAAATAATAGAATAAAAGGCTGGAAGCCTAAAGCAGAATAATGGAAAACTTCCAGCTCCCAGCTTCAAACTTCCAGCCTAAAAATAACAACTATAAAAGAACAAAATACACATATGACAACATTAGAAAAAGCAAAACTTTGGTTAAGTGACACATTCGATAATGAAACAAGAGACGCTGTTCAATCATTAATTGACAGCAATTCACCTGACTTGGAAGACTCATTTTACAGAGAGTTAGAGTTCGGAACAGGAGGGATGCGTGGAATTATGGGTGTCGGAACCAATCGTTTAAATAAATACACGTTAGGTCAAGCAACACAGGGACTTGCGAATTATATGTTAACGCAGTTTCCTAACGAGGAAATCAAAGTTGCGATCGCTTATGACGTGCGTCACAATTCAAAGGAATTTGGAAAATTAGTTGCTGATGTTTTAACGGCAAACGGAATTAAAGTGCTTCTTTTTAAGGATCACAGACCGACTCCTGAATTGTCTTTCACGGTTCGCGACAAGAAATGTAACGGAGGAATTGTATTAACGGCTTCTCACAATCCACCTGAATATAACGGTTATAAAGTATATTGGAATGACGGAGCTCAAATCGTTCCGCCACATGATGAAGCGATTATCAATGAAGTATATTCTGTAAAATTTGATGAAATTAAATTTGAAGGAAACGATGATTTAATTGAATGGATTGGGCCTGAACAAGATGATGTTTACATCGATGCTTGTATAGAAAATTCTACGTATCAGAACGTTGGAAAAGAAAATTTAAATATTGTTTTTACTTCAATCCACGGAACGACTTATACAACGGTTCCTAAAGCTTTAGAAAAAGCAGGTTTTAAAAAGATCGATCTTGTTAAGGAACAGATGATTCCGAGCGGAAATTTCACAACAGTGGAATCTCCAAATCCTGAAGAGCCTGCAGCATTGGAAATGGCAATGGATTTAGCCAAAATCACTAATGCAGACATCGTTATCGGAACCGATCCTGATGGCGACAGACTAGGAATTGCTGTTAGAAATCTTGACGGAGAAATGCAGTTATTGAATGGTAATCAGACCAATACGATTCTTACATATTACATTTTAAACGAGTGGAGAAAATTAGATAAAATCACAGGTTCTGAATTTATCGGTTCTACGATCGTAACTTCAGATATTTTCTTTGATATTGCTCAGAAATTCGGTGTTCAATGTAAATCTGGACTTACAGGTTTCAAATGGATCGGAAAAATGATTCGTGAAGCAGAAGGAAAAGAAAAATTCATTTGTGGTGGAGAAGAAAGTTTCGGGTTTATGACAGGAGATTTCGTTCGTGATAAAGATTCTTGTGGAAGTATCCTTGTTGCATGTGAGATCGCTGCATGGTGTAAAGCCAATGGCAGAACGATGTATCAATATTTAATCGAGATTTATCAAGAAGTAGGAATGTACTATGAAGGATTGGTAAATCTTGTGAGAAAAGGTAGAGACGGAGCAGAAGAAATTCAGAATATGATGAAGAATTTCCGTGAAAATCCACCAAAAGAATTAGCAGGTTCGTTGGTTGAAGAAGTGAAGGATTTCAAAGAGCAGACTAATTTTGTCGTTTCCAAAAATGAAAAATTAGTGATGAACGAAATTCCAAAGTCTAACGTACTAATTTATTATACTCAGGACGGGACAAAAGTTTGTGTAAGACCTTCAGGTACAGAACCAAAGATTAAGTTTTATATTTCAGTAAAAGACAGCATTAATTCTGAAGCAGATTTTAAGAAAAAACTGGAAAGTTTGGAGGAAAAAATTCAGGAAGTAAAAAAAGATTTGAAACTGGATTAATTTTCCAATATCAGAATTAATGATAAAAAAGAGTTTAGCAATTTTTATTTTGTGTATTTCTTTATTTTCCTGTAAAAAAGAGGTATCAAAAACTTCTGAAATAAAACAGGAAAATGATTCTATTGCAAAAGTAGAAACAAAGGAAGATCTGTACAAACCTATTGATACTGCATGTTCTTCTCAAAATAAAACGGAGGATTATATTATTGCACTTCAATGGTATCAGACAAAAACAGAAAAAGAAATTGCTGAAAACTCACCGGAGCAGAATGATAAATTATACGAAGATTATGTGAAAATTCGTAATAAATACATCGGTTGTCTCAGTAATACTCTTGGTGATGTTTTGGAAAAATATGTCAATTATTATGATTCTGAAAGCGAAAGCTACAAGTTTCCTGAAAACATAAAGAAACTTACAGCCGAGTTTAAAAAAGGAGGTCTTGAATTCAGAGAAGTAGGAGAAGGGTACACCGAAATTTGGTCTAAACCGGATCATTATTTTTCTGTTTTTAAAAATAAAGTAACTCCTGATTATGAAGCATATGTCTCTCAGACTGCAAAAGAAAATGAAGGAAATTATGCTGCCGATGCAGGTTTAATAATTACATGGAAAGAATTGGGCGACCGATTGATTTTTTGGGAGAATTTTATTAATAAATATCCTAAAAGTCCTTTAATTTCCAGAGTGAAAGAGGATTATAATAATTATCTGTACGATTATCTGTTTGGAATGGACAATACACCGACTTATGAAAATTCAGACGGAAAATTGTACGATGAAAACCGGGCAGAATTCAATAGAATGATTAAAAAGTATCCAAATTCGTATATTGCAAAAAAAGCACAGGAACTTTTGAATCTATTTGATTCTAAAACTCCGACAGAACAAATTCGTGAGAAAATAAATATCGAGAGAAAATATTAGTAAATTTTAAATAAAAATAAAGTGAAAGTTTCAAAATTAGCGGCGAACCTGATTGGTTCTGAAATTGTAAAAATTGGTAATGAAGTAAATGATTTAAAGGCAAAAGGAGCGGAAATAGCCAATCTTACCATTGGTGACCTGAATTCTAATATCTACCCGATACCTGCAAAGTTGAAGGAAGAAGTTCAGAAAGCATATCAGAACAATCTGACAAATTATCCGCCGGCAAATGGACTTTTATCTTTAAGAAATGAAGTTTCTAAAGACTTGAAAACGAGATGGAATCTTGATTATTCTGCAAATGATATTTTGATCACGGCAGGTTCAAGACCTTTGATCTATGCGGTTTACAAAACGATCGTAGACGAAGGTGATAAAGTGGTTTACCCAACACCATCTTGGAACAACAATCACTATGCTTACCTTACTTCGGCTGACGCTATTGAGGTAAAAACGACTCAGGAAAATAACTTTCTTCCGACTGCGGACGATTTAAGACCACACTTGGAAGGAGCAGTTTTGGTAGCTCTTTGTTCACCATTGAACCCTACAGGAACAATGTTTACAGAAGAACAGCTTTCTGAAATCTGTGAATTAATTTTAGCTGAAAACAAAAAAAGAGGTGAAGACGAAAAGCCGTTATATTTAATGTATGACCAAATTTATTCTAACCTAACTTTTGGAGCAAAACATTTCGATCCAGTTTCTCTTTTCCCTGAAATGAGAGAATATACAATCTATATCGACGGTATTTCTAAGTGCTTGGCAGCAACTGGAGTTCGTGTTGGTTGGGGATTTGGTCCGGCTCATATTATTGATAAAATGAAGGCTCTTCTGACTCACGTTGGAGCTTGGGCACCAAAACCGGAGCAGGAAGCTACTGCAAAATATTTCGAAAATCCAGACGATGTTAATACTTTCGTTGATGATTTCAAAGGTAAGCTTGAAGCGAGTTTAAAAGTTCTTCACCAGGGAATCCAAGATCTAAAAGGAAAAGGATTGGCTGTTGAAAGTATCGAGCCAATGGGTGCGCTTTACCTTACCATCAAATTAGATTATATCGGAAAAACAAAACCTGACGGAACTATTATCGAAAATTCTTCAGACTTAGTATTTTATCTAATTAATGAAGCTGGAGTTGCATTAGTGCCGTTTTCAGCGTTCGGAGAAGAAAAATCTGAGCCTTGGTTCCGTGCTTCTGTTGGAGGATTGCCTATCGAAGAAATTTCAGGTATGATGCCTAAATTGGAAAATGCTTTAAACAAATTAAAGTAATTTCATATAAATAATGAATGCTTCGACTAAGCTTAGCATGACAAATCTAATACTATCTGCTTTTTAATAGCATATTTTTAGCGATGTCATGCTGAGCGGAGTCGAAGCATTTTGATAATTAGCAATCAGAATCAGCAGATTATTAATGAAATTTCAAAAAAAATCTTTTTTAGAAACTAAACTCCTCAGCTATTCAACATTGGGAATTATTGTTTTGGTAATTCTAAGTGTTTGGCTTTCAGGAGCAGGTTCTCATAGATCTTTATTTCTAAATTCTATTTTGTCAACTTCAATTTTAGCTGGTGCATTTTTTCTGTTCATCAGTTTGGGATTGTATTATGGATTGAAATTAAAAGATAATGTTGGAAATGTTTTAAATCATGAAAGAATAAAAAAGGTTTCAGACAAAACACCAACAATTGATGGTTTTGACTTCGATCCTCCTGATATTGGAGACGGAATTGGAGGAATAATAGTTTCAATCATTGTTTGGTTCGTGTTTTCAATTATTATTACATTTTTATTTTATATTCTTGGAGTTTTCTTTTGGGCTGTAATTTTATTATTCATAGCAATGTTATATTGGATTTTTTTCCGAGCTTTACGTTTGGTATTTAAAAATTCAAGGCATTGTAAAGGAGATTTATTAAAAAGTTTAGCATTTGGATTTTTTTATTCATTTCTTTACATTTCATGGATTTATGGAATTATCTTTTTAACTAATTATTTAAATTAAAAGAAACTCATAATTAACAACTTATAACGATTTTACCTTATGAAAATCATCGCTGTTATTCCTGCACGTTACGAAGCAAGCCGTTTTCCGGGAAAATTAATGCAGATTTTAGGAGAAAAAACTGTAATTACAACAACGTACAAAAATGTTGTTGAAACAGGTTTGTTCGACGAAGTTTTTGTTGCTACAGATTCTGAAATTATTTTTAATGAAATTGAAAATAATGGCGGAAAAGCTGTCATGACAGGACAACACGAAACAGGAAGTGATAGAATTGCAGAAGCTGTACAAAATATTGATTGTGATATCGTTATCAACGTTCAGGGTGACGAACCATTCCTTAAATTAGACCCTTTAAAACAATTAATTGAAGTTTTTAAAGAAGATGAAAATCAGGAAATTTCTTTAGCTTCATTAAAAATACAACTGACTGAAAAAGAAGAGATTGAAAATCCAAATAATGTAAAAGTTATTACAGATAACAGTGGTTTTGCCTTGTATTTCAGTCGTTCCGTGATTCCTTTTCACAGAGAAATTTCTTATGATGTAAGTTATTTTAAACATATTGGAGTGTACGCTTTCAGAAAACATGCTTTACTTCAATTTTCAAAATTAGAAATGAAGCCGTTGGAAATATCAGAAAAGATAGAATGCATCCGTTATTTAGAATATGGTATGAAAATCAAGATGATAGAAACAAATTTTGTCGGAGTTGGAATTGATACACCCGAAGATCTTGAGAAAGCCAGAAAAATAATATCAGAATAATTGGTAAATTACTAGATTGATACACGGGTAAATTATTTAAAGCCTTATATTTGAATTTATAAATTGAATTAATGAAGAAATTACTTTTAGTATTCGTCCTGATTTATTCGCAAACTTTTTTTGCACAGACGGCAAAGGAAATCATAGAAAAAAACATCGAATTATCCGGAGGATTAACCAATTGGAAACTGTTAAATTCAGTATTACTTCAGGGAAAAGTAGTCTTAGGAATTAAAGATGAATATCCGATTAAAATTTTTCAGGAGCGTCCGAATCTTACCAAAACCGTTCTTACAATAAACAATAAGGAAACAGCCATTGAAGGCTATGACGGAAACAAAGGTTATGCAATGAACTACGCAACCAACAAAGTTCAGGAATATCCGAATTATGTTCCCGAAAGTTTTGATAACGACTTCATAGACTGGGAAAATAAAGGTTTTGATGCAAAATATTTAGGAAAAGAAAAAGTAGGAGAAATCTACTGTCATAAAGTTGAATTGACGAAAAACGTAAATAAAAATTACTATTATTTCGACACCAAAACCTACATGCTTTTGAAAGAAATTAAGAAAGACGAAACCCTAAATTATTCTGATTACAGGAAAGTTGGAAACCTGGTGATGCCTTTCAGAATAGAATCTTCAAGCCCTAAAAAGGACGGAGATTATGTTATGTTAATTAATAAAATTGACATCAATAAAGTATTTCCTACGAATATTTTTAAGTTTTAATAATCCAAAAAGCTTGATGAACTTTGCTGAGTGAAACGCCTTTGCGATCCTTAAAAGTAATTAATAGTCAAAAAAATCTTTGCGAGCTTTGCGTTAAAGAAAAGTATTATTAAAATCAGATATAGAATAATTTTAATTAAAGAAAATAAAATATACTAAAATGAAAAAGGTTTTCTTATTGATGCTTTCTTTCGTAGCATTTCTACAAAGTTGCACCAACCAAAAAAGTGAATTGTCTAAAACTAAAACCAACGAACTTATGGGAAAAACAATATACGATTTCAAAGTAAATGCTTTGGAAGAAGGCAAAGAAATCAACTTTGCAGATTTCAAAGGAAAGAAAATTCTTATCGTAAATACAGCTTCAGAATGCGGATTTACTCCACAATATGCTGATCTTGAGAAAGTTTATGAAGAGTATAAAGATAAATTAGTAATTGTTGGTTTCCCTGCAAACAATTTTGGAGGACAGGAGCCAGGAACAAACACTGAGATCGGTGCTTTTTGTCAAAAAAATTATGGAGTAACATTTCCATTAGCTGCTAAAGTTTCAGTGAAAGGTGATGATACTGCTCCAATATTTAAATATTTAACTGAAAAAGATTTAAACGGAGTAAAAAATACAACCATCCTTTGGAATTTTACGAAATTTTTAATCGATGAAAACGGTAAGTTAGTTGATAGTTTTATCAGTACTACAAAACCTACTGATCAGGCGATTACAAAATATTTGAAATAAGATTTAAAATATATATTTTTGCAGAGTGGATGTTTTTCATCCACTTTTTTTATTTTTAAAACTATGAAAAAACTATTAATCATTTTTATTTTGATCTTTTCTATTAAAGGGTTTTCACAAGACAGCTATTTTTTAGGAAAAACAAATTATTGTACTCCTGAAAAAGCTGAATCAAAAAAGAATTTTGAGTTAGGTATAAAAGCACTTCAATATCCTGAATTTTACGAAAAAGTAACTCGTATTCTTGTTTTAGCTGCAGATAAAGATCCCAAATATTGTGATGCTTTTTTCTTGGCAGGATATTTCTTAAGATTACAGGACAAGCATGAGGATGCTATTGCATATTATTATGTTGCAGATAGTTTAGCACAAAATAAAGCGCCGATATTTAAACAGAATCTTGCAATTGAATTCATGAGATTTGGAAAAGCCGATGAAGCCAGAAAAGAATATGAAGAAATGGTAAAATATTTTCCAACCAACCCTGAAGGATATTATGGAATTGCCAATACTTCTATAATGTTGGCTGATTATGATAAAGGACTTGAAAATCTGAAGAAAGCTGAAGACCTATATAAAAATACGGGTGGAATGAAGGATGACGGAAAGTATATGTATGGAATGTTGTATAGTCTGAAAGGTAGCTATGAACAGGCTTTACCATATCTTGAAGATGTATATTCTACTTATAAAAAAGATAATAACTATTTGGCTCTTTATGCCTTATCTCAGATAAAAGTTGGAAAAAGTAAAAATGATGAAAAGCTTATCAAAAAAGCAAAAAATACTTACGATAAAATAAAAGATAAGCCTATTGTTGAAGATATTTCTAAGAAATTAAAAGAAGAGTTTTCTTAAATTTTAAGCAATATAAAAAACTTCGACTCCGCTCAAAGTGACACATTCAAATTATACAAATAGTATAAGAAACGTCACGCTGAGCGGAGTCGAAGCGTTTTATTCTAGTCATTACTCTTTTCCGCAAAGCAAAAAATATTCCCCAATTTAATACTCGAATACCCATTACTTTTTATTTTAGCAGAATTAATCATCGCTTTAGCTAAAATATCAGTCGGAAGCGGTTTTTGACTTTCCAAAAGCCCTAATTTATTCGCAAATTTTATAATTCTGCTTCCCAGAACTTCTCCGGTTCTTTCGGAATCTTTTCTTTCCAGCATTCCGGGTTTGAAGATTGTAATTTTATTGAAATGTAACTGTTTTACAGCCTCTTCGAGCTCTCCTTTCATTTTAGAATAGAAAATTTTAGACTTAGAATTAGCTCCATAAGCAGAGACTAAAACATAATCATCAACCTCATTTTCTTTTGCTGCTTTTGCAAATTCATATTGATAATCGAAATCGACTTTTCTTTGAGCCTCTTTACTTCCTGCACTTTTCAAAGTCGTTCCAAGACACGAAAAAGCAACATCACCTTTTACGGAATCTTTCCATTCATTAGGTTTTTCGAAATCAACGACATGAACTTTCAATTTATTATCCTGAATATCAATAGGTTTTCTAACAAAAACATTTACTTCTTCAAAATCTTTATCGTTAAGTAATTGATTAACTAAATCTTTTCCTGTAGCACCTGTAGCGCCGATTACCAAAGCTTTCATATTAAATATTTTAAGGTGGATGATGTTTCTTTCTTAAATTTACTAAATTTGAAATTAATATCAATGATCATTAATCACTTATCATTTATTAAAATTCATGGATGCCAACGAAATACTAGATTATTGCCTAGCAAAAAAAGGAGTTACAGAAACATTTCCTTTTGACAATGAAACACTTGTGATGAAAGTAGGAACAAAAATGTTCTTATTGATGGGACTTGAAAGACAACCATTAGCAATCAATGTAAAAACAGATCCGGAATGGAGCGCAGAACTTCGCGAGCAACATCCACAAATCACAGGAGCATTTCATATGAATAAAACGCATTGGAATTCTGTTTCCGTAGATGGATTAAAAAGAGAGTTGATCTTTAAACTAATCGATCATTCTTATGAATTGGTATTTAATTCATTAACAAAGAAAGCAAAAGAGGAAATTATAAATAGTTAGAAATTAAACTCTTCGGTTAATTTTTTATCTTCATCCAATCTTTCAACTAATTTTTCCAGCCCTTCGAATTTAATTTCCTCATGAAGAAAATCTCTGAATTTCACAGTGATATTTTCATCATAAATATCTCCGTCAAAATCAAGGATATAAACTTCTACAGTTAATTTTTCTCCGTTTACGGTTGGATTGGTTCCAACGCTTAACATTCCTTTATATTGTTGATTCTTAATGAAAACTTCAACGATATAAGCTCCTTTTTTAGGTAAAAGCTTGATAGTTTCAGTTCCGATATTGGCTGTAGGATAGCCGATTGTTCGTCCTAATTTTTTCCCATGAACCACCGTTCCGGAAACAGAGTAGGAGTAACCCAACATTTCATTGGCTTCTTTAATATTACCTGTTAAAAGTGCATTTCGGACTTTCGTAGAACTGATATTGTTCTCATGAATATTGATGGCTTCCATTTGTTCAACCTCAAAATCTAATTCTTTAGATAATTTTTGAAGCAATTCAAAGTTTCCGCTTTTATTTTTTCCGAATGAATGGTCGTATCCTATAATTAAATACTTTACATTTAATTTTTCAACTAAAATCTGACGAACAAATTCTTCTCCCGTAAGATTTCTGAATTCTTCATCAAATTCTTTAAGGAATAAATTATGAATGTCATATTTTTCCATCAACGATTTTTTCTCTTCTAGGGTATTCAGAAGCTTAAGATCTTCATTTGGATTAAAAATAAATCGCGGATGTGGCCAAAAAGTAAGGATAGCAGTCTCCAAATTGTTCTCTGAACCTACTTTTTGTAATTCGTCGATAATACTTTTATGCCCCAGATGCACTCCGTCAAACATACCTAAAGACAATGCTAGAGGCTTTTGAGAAGAATAATCACTAAAATTCTTGAAAACTTTCAAAACGGAAAAATTTTGACTGCAAATATAAAGCCTTTAAAATGATCTATTATAATATAGTAAGAGTTATTTTCGATAAGAAAATTCGATAAATTATTAATTTGAAAGTATAATGATTTGAAATATTCTAAATGAATATCGGTATTAATTGTTAAATATTTAAATATAGACCCAAAATCTGCAATTTTAGATACAAGTCATCTCAACTCAATCCTAAATCCTGATTCCTTTTGTTTAATACGAAAAGCATGATAAAAATCTTTTTTTTAGCAATTGCGGGTTTGGTAAGAATCATTATATTTGCACCAAGAAAAAATTTAGCAATGGCAAACCAAATTAAAGGAAAAATTTCTCAAATTATTGGTCCTGTAATCGACGTAGTATTTAAAGATGTGGAAGCAATTCCAAGTATTTATGATGCATTGGAAATTACAAAAGGAAACGGTGAAAAAGTAGTCTTAGAGGTAGAACAACATATTGGTGAAGATACTGTAAGATGTATCGCAATGGATGCTACAGACGGTCTTCAAAGAGGGCAGGATGTGATCGGATACGGAAATCCTATTACTATGCCAATCGGTGATGCCGTGAACGGAAGACTATTCAACGTTGTTGGTGATGCTATCGACGGGCTTCAAAATATTTCTAAGGAAGGTGGTCTTCCAATTCACAGACCAGCTCCAAAATTTGATCAACTTTCAACTTCTGCAGAAGTTTTATTCACAGGTATTAAAGTAATCGACTTAGTTGAGCCTTACGCAAAAGGAGGTAAAATTGGTTTGTTCGGTGGTGCAGGTGTAGGTAAAACAGTATTGATCCAGGAGTTGATTAACAATATTGCAAAAGGACACGGAGGTCTTTCTGTTTTCGCCGGAGTAGGTGAAAGAACGAGAGAAGGAAATGACCTTTTGAGAGAGATGCTGGAATCAGGTATTATTAAATACGGTGATGATTTCATGCACTCTATGGAAAACGGAGGTTGGGATCTTTCTAAAGTAGATTTAGAAGCTATGAAAGAATCTAAAGCTGCATTCGTTTTCGGACAAATGAACGAGCCACCAGGAGCAAGAGCTAGAGTAGCACTTTCTGGTCTTACATTAGCTGAGTATTACAGAGATGGAGGTGAAACTGGACAAGGTAGAGACGTACTTTTCTTCGTAGACAACATCTTCCGTTTTACACAAGCTGGTTCTGAGGTATCTGCACTTCTTGGTCGTATGCCATCTGCGGTAGGTTACCAACCAACATTGGCATCTGAAATGGGTGCGATGCAGGAAAGAATTACTTCAACTAAAAATGGTTCAATTACTTCAGTACAGGCGGTTTACGTACCTGCGGATGACTTAACTGACCCGGCTCCGGCAACAACGTTTGCTCACTTAGATGCAACGACAGTACTAGATAGAAAAATTGCTTCATTGGGTATTTATCCAGCAGTAGATCCATTGGCTTCAACGTCAAGAATCTTGGCTCCGGAAATTATCGGTGAAGAGCATTATAACTGTGCTCAGAGAGTAAAAGAAATTCTTCAAAGATACAAAGCGCTTCAAGATATTATCGCGATCCTTGGTATGGAAGAACTTTCTGAAGAAGATAAATCTGTTGTTTACCGTGCTAGAAAAGTTCAGAGATTCTTATCTCAGCCTTTCCACGTAGCTGAACAGTTTACAGGTCTTAAAGGATCATTGGTAGATATCAAAGATACTATCAAAGGATTTACAATGATTATGGACGGTGAATTAGATCACTTACCAGAAGCTGCTTTCAACTTGAAAGGAACTATCGAAGAAGCTATCGCAGCAGGACAAAAAATGTTAGCTGATAACGCTTAAATTTTTGAACGCTTTATGCCTAAAGCTTAAAGCCTAAAGCCTTAAAAATATGAATATAAAAATTTTAACACCAGAATACGTAGTTTTTGAAGGAGAAGTAGACTCAGTATTATTGCCTGGAAAAGATGGTGAATTTCACATCATGAAAAACCACGCAGGAATTGTTTCTTCTTTAATCGGCGGTAAAGTAAAGCTTTTTGCTCAATCTATTGATAATGCTTTTGCTAAAAACTTAACTAAAGAAAATGAGAAAGACTCTGTTTTTTCTTACTCAATCAAAAGCGGTGTTGTAGAATTTAATCATAATAAAGGAATTATCCTTTGCGAATAATTAAATGAAAAGCTAAATATATTTTCAAAAAGTGTAACTTTGGTTACACTTTTTTTATGTCATGTAAAAATCTGATTCTATGAAGAAAAATATGATCATGTTGTTTACAATTTTGAGTGTTTTCCTGAATGCCCAAAGTATTAAAACTAAAAGAGGAATTGTAAGTCTTGACGGAGTGCATGTTGCAAAAATTTCAAATAAATCAAATGAATATACTTTTTTAGATTTAAAGGAAACTCCTATTTACACAATGCAGTTTATTGATAAAGGTATAGTTGATTCTGTAAGAGATAGTTACGTTACCCTCAATCGTGTTTATAACAGAGATAAAACACTGGATCTGGATTATATTTCGCCATCTGCATTTTCGGGTGAAGAAAAATCGGCAGTATACACTTCAATAAAAGGATTGAAAATTATCGACGAAAGAGGAATCAATATTAAAAATTTAGATGACATTTTTAAAAATCCACCTAAAAGAAAGCTTGATTCTAAAACCAAAGATGCTTACACAACAAGAAGTAAAATTGATAGACTGAAAATTGAGATCAATAATGTTGGTGAAATCCTCAGCAATGGAGTTCCGGTAGGATATTTTACCAATTTACCGGTAAGTTTCGGCTCTGATGATACCGTTTCTGAGAAATCTTTTTTGGATATTGAGATCTATGATGCTAAAAGTAAATACATTGGAAAGTATATTACAACAACAAAACAGATTAAAACTGCTGGTGGAAAGACTTTCACGCTTTACAGGGAAATGTCTGGAAGAGCTTCAATTCTAAAGTTTCCTACCTACAAAGCTATCGCAGAAAGAATGGCAATTATGGATCCTAGTTTTATTAAGATTCAGGACAAAGTAACTGTAGGAGAGGTTGTAAAAGATGGTGTTCAAAAATAAGGTTATCAATAGGAACGTGCTTTAGCCCGTTTAAATAAGGAATAAATTCAATTGGCTTTAGCCAAAATCTATAAAAAACTCTTGAAAATTAATTTTCAAGAGTTTTATTTTTCCATTCACTTTGTTATTCCGGTAGGAATCTCAACATAATTTTACTAAAATTGGAGTTTAGATTCCTACCGGAATTACAAACTTGATGTTATATTTTTTATGTATAAAAGTTATTAAAAAAGATAGCTTTCAAAGTTTACAAACTCAAAACCACTCCATTATCTTTAAGCTGCTGCATTGGTTTTGAAAACCAAAATAATTCAAAGTCTTCTAAATTTTCTTCAAACTGAATCTTCAATTGTTGAAGTGTAATTTTTTTCGCGTTATCAGTAGAATTTTCTTTAAGCGTTTTTATCAGCCATTCTGCTTTTTCCTGCTCCAAATCTATTTTTACTATATTGGTTTTTAAATGGAATGTAAGTTGTGTATACGCCCATGAATTCTGCTTTTTTGTTTTTATGTAATTCTCAGCGATTACGTTTTTGTCCAGAAAAACAATCTTTGAATTTCCTTTAAATTTAAAATCATCTTCTTCCAAAAGACAATCGTGAATATAATCGGGATGAATCGTTGTTTTTGGAATTTTAAAATCAAACCAATCATTTAACGGAATTTCAAAATTAATTCCATGCATATAATTGAATAAAGATTTTTTTAAACCAAAACTAAATTTGCTATGATCGATTCCGGTTTTGTCTGTAAAATCGATATCGTTATTGGCAAATAAGATTTCCTGCTTTATTGGAGTAACTCCAAATTCCTCGGGATTTAATCCGACAGGCGAGTGGGCAGTCATTGCAAACTGATGCCAAAATCCACTTTGTAGAATTCCCATTTCGAATAATTGTCGAACCATTTCTAAGGAGTCAATCGTTTCCTGAATGGTTTGTGTAGGGTAACCATACATCAAATAAGCATGAACCATAATTCCAGCTTCAGTAAAGTTTCTTGTAACCTTGGCAACCTGTTCTACAGAAATTCCTTTGTCAATTAATTTTAACAGTCGATCACTTGCAACTTCAAGTCCACCCGAAACGGCAACACAACCGGAAAGTTTTAATAGAAAGCAGAGATCTCGCGTAAAACTTTTTTCAAAACGAACATTCGTCCACCAAGTCACGACAAGATTTCTTCTTAGAATTTCCAGTGCAACTTCTCGCATCAAAGCGGGTGGAGCTGCTTCATCCACAAAATGGAATCCTGTTTCGCTTGTCGTAGCAATCAATTCCTCCATTCTGTCAACCAAAATTTTTGCAGAAATGGGTTCGTAAATTTTAATGTAATCTAAAGAAATATCACAAAAAGTACATTTTCCCCAATAGCAACCGTGCGCCATTGTTAATTTATTCCATCTTCCGTCGCTCCATAAGCTGTGCATCGGATTGGCAATTTCAATAACAGAAATATATTTATCTAGCTGTAAATCAGTATAATCAGGAGTTCCAATATCTGCTTGCTTGTAATCGTGTCTTTTAGAATTATTTTTATAAGTAACTTCTTGATTTTCAATTAAAAAAGTTCGCTTAAATTCTGCTGTTTCAACTTCAATATTGATGTTTTCATGAAGCAATTCAATCGGAAGTTCGCCATCATCCAACGTAATAAAATCAAAAAATTCAAAAACTCTTTGGTCTTTGATTTCTCGTAATTCTGTATTCGGAAAACCGCCTCCCATGGCTGTTTTGATGTGAGGATAATTTTCTTTGATGAACTTTGCACATCTAAAAGATGAGTATAAATTACCAGGAAAAGGGATTGAAAAACAGATCAATTTTGGCTGAACAGATTCAATTTTTTCCTGAAGAATTTTTAAAGTAAAATCATCAATAAATGTTTGATTATCTGATAGTTTTAAATATAATTCATCAAAGGAATTGGCGCTTTTTCCTAAACGTTCCGCATATCTGCTGAAACCAAAATCTGAATCTACATTTTCAACAATATAATCAGATAAATCTTCTAAATATAAGGTAGCCAGATGCTTAGCTTTATCATGAAGTCCCATATTTCCGAAAGCATATTCCATATCATCCAATTGATTGAAACGGGAAGCTTCGGGAAGGAAATTCATTGAACAAATCTGTCTGGCCAACGTAGGATTTTTACCCTGTAAAAAGGAAATAACCTGATCTATTGTTTTTAAATATTCTTCTCTTAAAGCAAAAATTCTCTGAGAATTTTCTGAAATATTTTGAAGATCAATTTCTGTATCGAAAATTTTCTGAATTCCGTCTTTTGAAAATAACTCCAAAATAACTTCAATCCCCAAATCGATCTGATAGCTTGAAATATTTTTTGTATTCAAAAAACCTTTGATATAAGCCGTCGCGGGATAAGGAGTGTTAAGTTGGGTAAAAGGCGGAGTGATAAGAAGCAGATCTTTCAACAGTAAATTTTTTGTAAAGTTATTTTAAATATTTTAAATTTTATGAATGGGCAATTTTTTTACTTCCCGCCAGAACATTAAGTATGACTCCAAAAAGAATTAACGAAATTCCGATGAATAAATTAAAGGTAAATTTTTCATGAAAAATCATAACACTCACCATCACGGCAACTACTGGTTCTAAAGCTCCCAGAATTGCTGCAGGAGTAGAACCAATACTTTTAATCGCATACACCAAACATAAAGTTGAGATAACGGTTGTAAGAAACGCAAAAACTGTCAGGTTAAAAAAAACAGCTGTTGATGGAATTTCAAAAGATTCTTTTCCGACCAATGCTTTAATCATAAAAAATCCTGAAGTAAAAAGCATGGAATAAAAGGAAAGCTTAAACCCTGAAACTTTAATATTTGATTTATTGACAATGATAATGTAAAGTGCATAAAATAAAGAGCTTAACATTACAATTCCTAATCCTGCATAATTAATTTCCAAGCCTTTTCCTTTTAAGCATAAAATAATTACGCCTGTAAAAGCAAAAAATAAGGATAAAATGGAAAGTTTTGTAAGCTTTTCTTTATAAAAGAAAAACATGATCAATGCTACTATGACTGGATAAATGAAAAGTACGGTTGAAGCAATTCCGGCTGTGAGATAATCGTATCCTAAAAATAAAAGTTCGGAAGAAAATGCATAGCATGTTCCCAATGCGGCTAAAATTAATCCTTCTTTTTTATTGATAGAAAGATTCTCTTTAGAATAGAGTAAATATCCGCCAATCATTAAAGCTGAAAATAAAAATCTATAAAATAAAGTAATATCTAACGAAAAGTGTGCTTGCTTCACAGGCAAGATAAAAATCGGAATCAAACCATATGAAACCGCTGAAATAATTCCTAAAGCATAACCCTTAATCTTCATTACTCTTATTTTATAAAAAACCACTGAAAATGATCAGTGGTTTTTTTGTATTATATGATGATATCGAAATTACATTTGTTTGTACTCGATGTTCATTTGCTTTTCCATTTCTGCGTAGGCTCCTGAATTTAATTTTTCTTTGATGCCGTCAAAAGCAGCTAAAGTTTCATTAATTTCTGAATCTGTGTGTGAAGCTGTAGGAATTAATCTTAATAAAATCATTCCCTTTGGAATCACCGGATATACAACAACTGAAGTAAATACACCGTAATTTTCTCTTAAATCTTTTGCTAAAAGAGTAGCTTCAATCGTAGTTCCTTCAATAAAGACAGGAGTTACACAAGTGTTTGTGTTTCCAAGGTTGAAACCTCTTTCTTTTAGTCCACTCTGAAGTTTATTTACGTTTTCCCACAATTTATCTTTAATTTCCGGGCGGGTTCTCAATAATTCCAATCTTTTCAAACCTCCGATTACCATTGGCATTGTTAAAGATTTAGCAAAAATCTGAGAACGAAGATTGTATTTTAAGAATCTGATGATCGTTTCATCTCCTGAAAGAAATGCTCCGAAACCTGCCATAGATTTAGCAAAAGTTGAGAAATATACATCGATCTGATCTTGGCAACCTTGCTCTTCACCTGCTCCAGCTCCGGTTTTACCCAAAGTTCCGAAACCGTGTGCATCGTCTACCAACAATCTGAAATTGAATTTTGATTTTAAATCACAAATTTCTTTCAGTTTCCCCTGCATTCCTCTCATTCCGAAAACACCTTCAGTGATCACCAAAATTCCGCCTCCGTTTTCTTCGGCTACTTTGGTTGCTCTTGCCAAGTTTTTTTCTAAACTTGCAATATCGTTATGTTTGAACGTAAAACTTTTTCCCATATGAAGACGAACTCCATCTACGATACAAGCGTGAGAATCAGCATCATAAACAATTACATCGTGTCTTGTAACCAAGGCATCAATAGCCGAAACCATTCCCTGGTAACCGAAATTTAAAAGATAAGCAGACTCTTTTTGAGTGAATTCTGCCAATTCTTTTTCTAATTGTTGATGTTGTTGAGTTTCACCAGACATTGCTCTTGCGCCCATCGGATAAAACATTCCGTATTCTGCGGCAGCTTTTGCATCGGCTTCTAAAACCTCCGGATGGTTGCAAAGACCTAAATAGTCATTGGCACTCCAGAAAATTACATCTTTACCCTGAAATTTCATTCTTGGACCAATCGGACCTTCCAATTTTGGGAAAACAAAATATCCTTCTGCATAATCTGCAAATTGTCCCAATGGACCTGGATTTTGTTTAATACGATCAAAAATATCTAACATTTTATTAATATTTAAGTAAAAAAGCCTTCTGTAATCTACAAAAAAGGCTTGATTTGTATAAAATTATTTATTCTTATTTAATGAATTCTGTCTTGAAAACTTCATCATAGTTGTGTACACAATTATTAACGAAACCTTGCTCAGCCATCCATTTATCACTGTAAACTTTGGTGATATATCTTGAACCGTGGTCAGGATAAATTAAAACAACAACATCGTCTTTAGAAAATTCGTGAGACTGTGCATATTGTATTAATCCCTGAGTTACTGCTCCCGTTGTATAACCTCCCATAATTGCTTCTTTTAAAGCGATTTCACGGGTTCTGTAGGCAGACATTTCATCATTCACTCTTACAAATTCGTCTACTTTGTCAAAAAGCAGGGCAGAAGGGATCAAATTTTTTCCCATTCCTTCGATCTGGTAAGGATGAACGTCTTCTTTGTGAATCTCTCCTGTTTCGTGGTAACTTTTTAAAATAGAACCATCAGCATCAACACCAATAATCTTGATGTTGGGATTTTTTTCCTTTAAAAACTTCGCCGAACCGGATAATGTTCCACCTGTTCCAGTGCATGCAAAAAGGTGAGTGATCTTACCTTCTGTTTGCTCCCAAATTTCAGGTCCAGTACTTTGATAATGTGCATCAATATTCAACTCATTAAAATACTGATTGATATAAACTGAATTTGGTGTTTCTGAAGCAATTCTTTTTGCTACTTCATAATATGATCTTGGATCGTCCGCAGGTACATTCGCAGGACATATATATACAATAGCTCCAAGTGCTTTAAGATAAGCAATTTTTTCCGGCTTGGTTTTGTCACTTACCGCAAGAATACATTTGTATCCTTTGATGATGCAAACCATTGCAATAGAAAATCCGGTATTTCCTGATGTGGTTTCAACCACTACAGAATCCTCCTTTAATAAACCTTTTTTCTCAGCGTTATCAATAATATGAAGTGCGATTCTATCTTTAGTGGAATGTCCAGGATTATATGATTCTAACTTGGCATAAACGGTTGCAGGAATATCTTTCGTCACAGCATTTAGCTTCACCATAGGCGTGTTCCCTATTAGGCCAAGGATATTATCGTAAACATTACTCATTATTTGTTATTTTTCAATAAAAATCTGACCGCAAAAATACAAAAAAATAAATAATTTCTAAACTTTTGTTTGATTTGTAAGCATTGTTTACTAAATATTCTTTCTTTCTTTTGCAATCTAGCTCTACTATGTTCGCAAATACTGCGCCATTTTTTTTAAATTTTGTTAAAATCGACACAGAATCATATAAAAGCCTTATTTTCGCGTAATTGATTTAATACTATGAAAAATTGGACTTTTAGGCAATGGAACACCATTTTAGGATGGGTGATTTTCGTCATTGCATTTTTCACGTACTTGTCAACTATTGAACCTAATTTTAGTTTTTGGGATTGTGGTGAGTACATTTCTTCTGCAGTAAAATTAGAAGTAACGCATGCTCCCGGAGCGGCTTTATTTCAGATAGTGGGTGCTGTGGCAGCCATTTTTGCATTTGGAAAAGGTGAAAATTATTCTATTGTAATCAATGCAATGTCTGCATTGTTTAGTGCGTTAACGATTTTATTCTTATTCTGGACGATCACACATTTTGTGAGAAGACTTCTGAATAAGGATTTTGAAGAAATTACGAAACATCAGGAAATCTCTATCCTGTTTGCCGGAATGGTAGGAGCTTTATGCTTCACATTCTCAGATACATTCTGGTTTTCGGCGGTGGAAGGGGAAGTTTACTCGATGGCTTCTATGTTTACAGCACTTTTGGTCTGGTTGATCACGAAATGGGAAAATGAGTACAAAGCAGTTGATAATGAAAGATGGATCATCCTTATTTTCTTTATTTTAGGAATGTCTGTTGGGGTGCACATGATGTGTATGTTGGCGATTCCTGCAGTTTGTTTGGTATATTATGCTAGAAATTATAAGTTCACTTGGAAAAATTTCATTTGGGCTAATGCAATCACATTAGGAATTTTAATTATAGTTTTCAAAATTATCTTCCCATTGATTATGTCAATGTTTGGTAAGTTGGAGATTTTCTTTGTTAATGGTTTAGGACTTCCTTTCCATTCGGGAACTATTGTTGCGTTTATTTTAATGGTGGCGATCTGCTATTTCATTATTAAATATGCCAGAAGAGCAAAAAAGAATATTTATCAGACAGCTGCGCTTTCTGTAGTTTATATGATGATTGGTTTTTCTTGTTGGATGGTAATTCCTATCAGAGCGAATGCAAATCCTCCAATGAACCTTAACGATCCTGATACGGCGATTGGTATGTTGGATTATTATAACAGAGTTCAGTATGGGGATTGGCCAACAATTTATGGTCAAAACTATACAGCTTTCCTTGATGCGAACGGAATTGAAAAAAATGAAGACGGAAGTTTCAAGACAACTAAAACCGGAGATATTTACGAAAAAGACGAAAAAACAGGGACATACAGAAAAACTGGGGACAGATTCAATTATGTTTTCAGTAAGTCTCAGGTGAGTTTAATGCCGAGAATGTTTAATGAAGATAAGGATGTAATGGCAAATTACATTTCTATGTACGGAGCTCCGGATTTTACTTTTAATTATGCAAACGAAGATGTTGCAGATAGCCCTCAGGCTAAGCAGATCTTTGACGAATTGAGAGGTAAATATGAAGATAAAAGCATCACAGCAGCAGATTATTTAAAGGTAAAACCTTATAATTTGATCAATGTTCAGAAGCCTTCATTGGCTCAGAATATGGATTATTTCTTCACTTTCCAGAACGGATATTACTTTGTAAGATACCTGATGTGGAACTTTGTAGGTAGACAAAACGACCTTGAAGGAAGTTATGAAGATACCAAAGGAAACTGGATCTCAGGAATTTCTGCAATAGATAATGCAAGATTAGGAAATCAGGATGCAATGCCTGCAAAATTCAAAAATGAAAGTACGGTTGCGTTTTTCTTTTTACCATTAATTTTAGGTTTAATAGGATTCTTTTTCCAATTAAACAGAGACTTCGGAAGATTTTACGCGATATTATCTTTATTTATATTAACAAGTGTCGGAATTGTTTTCTACACAGGAGTAAAACCTTTCGAACCAAGAGAAAGAGATTACGCAATGGTAGGTTCATTCTACGCTTTTGCAATCTGGATTGGGATGGGAGCCGGAGCAATTTTATGGTTCCTTCAGGCTAAAGTAAAATCTAATGTCGCAAATATTGTTGCAGGAGTAGTTTTATTAGGGGTTCCTTTTATGATGGGCTTCCAGAACTATAATGTACACGATAGAAGCAATAGATATACAGCTTACGATTATTCTTATTCAGTATTAAAATCATTACCGAAAGAAGATATTTTATTTGTTTACGGAGATAATGATACATATCCGGTTTGGGCAATTCAGGAGACTGAAAATTTCAGAGATGATGTAAAAGTGGTCAACTTCACCTTAGCTTCAACTCCTTGGAATATCGATCAAATCAAGAGAAAAACATACAACGCGAATGCTATTCCAAGTCAATTGACACACGATGACTACAGAGATGGCGTGAATGATCAGATTTATCTGATGAAAAAAGATGATTGGGAAGGAATTTTCTCAATGTTAAAAGAGCAGGGCGCACCAGCAACTGAGTTTGCAGAATTTAGAAAATATCTTACTCAGGATTCAATGACGATGAAAGAGGCAATGACCTTTATCAAACAAAAATCTGCAACAAAAGACGAACTTTTAAAAATGTATTTCGGAGAAGAGAAATTTGAAAAATATAATATTCTTCCGGTTAACAAATTCATTTTACCTGTAAATAAAGACAACGCTTTAAGAGCCGGAATCATCAATCAGGCTGATCTTCCGAACACGGCAAATCAGATCATGATTAGTTATAAAGGAAATACGCTTTTCAAAAACAACTTAATTATGCTTGATATTTTGGCTAATTTTGATTGGAAAAGACCGATTAACTTCTCTTCAGGAGGTATTTATGACAGCGAAAATATTTTCTATCTTGATGAATATCTTCAGTTTGACGGTTTCAGCTACAGATTAGTTCCTATTCATACGCCACAGACTCCGGATGGGGAAATGGGAAGAGTAGATGCCAATTCTTTATATAACGTAGTGAAAAACTTCAGATGGGGTAATTTCAAGAACTTAAATGTTCATTTTGATGAGACTGCAACCTCTAACATTATGAGCTACAGAAGTTCTGCAAGTAGAGCTGCATCAGCATTGGCTTTAGGCGGACAAAAGGCAAAAGCGATTGAATTATTAGATTTAGCTGCTAAAGAAATTCCTGCTGAAAAATACAATGATCCTCGTTCTTTAAGTTCAATGGTTTACGGATATATCGTTGCCGGACAAGAGCAAAAAGCATTAAAATTAGCAGAAACTCTTAAGAAAGGAATCTTTGAAGAGTATGATTATTATTTAAGCCTTACTCCTTACGAGCAGCAGTTTGTAAGAAGACAAATGAGAACAAAACCAATGGAATATTCATTAGTTGTTTCAGGGGTTACAGACGCTTATGTGAAAATCGGACAGAAGGATAAAGCTTATGATTACCTTGTAAAATCAATTGAACCGATTGATAAAAAGTTCAATGGTTTTGTGAAAGATCTTCAGCAAATGGGTAAAGAAAAAGCGATGAAAGAATCTGAAAATGTTCAAAAAATAACGCCTTTCTATCAATATTTATTTGATGTTATGCAGCCTTTTGATTCTACCTATTCAAAAGAAAAAGAAGAGCAGATCACAACGTCAATTATCAAAGCAACACAATAATCAAAACGAATTTTTGAAAAAATGATGAATATTTTAAAAAAAACAAATTTTCCCTTTACTGTTTTTTTAATAGCAATCGTTACATGGATATTTTTAGCTGTAGCGGTATTTTTAATAAATAAATATGTGGTATTTACCGGAAACAATCTTTTATTTCCGTTTTCGGTAATCTATCCATCCTCATTTCTAATAATAGGCAGTTTATTCTGCCTATTATTTTTGGGTACAGGGCTCTTGGCTTACCAATATCACCAGAAGCTCAATTTCTTTGCCATCTACATGATCTGTGCGTTATTAATCGTATTTGGGAATATGGGACAGGGAAATGTAGATATTGCATTTTTGCAGCCTTTCTACCTCAAAGGAAGACAGTATTACGCCGACGCCATCAACATTACAGATTGGAGATTATGGATATTGAATTTCAACCATAATTTAGAGTCTTTCCAGATGCATACACGCACGCATCCGCCTTATACAACTTTGATTCACTATGCTTTTCTTGAACTTTTTAATGGAAGTATATTAGGATTAAGCCTTTCATTTCTGGTAATCTCACTTTGTAGTTTTCCGTTAATGAATTTATTGATGAAAAACTTTAGATTTGATAAAACAAAAAGGAAATTTTTATTGATATTATTCGCTGTAATTCCATCAGTAAATATCTATCTTTTGGTTTCTATTGACGGTTTAGTTCTGGCTACAACTTTATTATTTTTATGCGGAATTTCTACGATTTTCATTAAAAATAAACTAAGCTTTTTAGGAATTTTAATGAGTGTTTCGGGATTAATTCTTACCAATATGCTGACGTTCTCAGGATTGTTTCTATTTGCATTTCTGGGACTTTTAGTATTGGTGACATTGTATAAAAAGCAGTATTCTGTTTTCTTTAATTCAGTCATTTGTTTCGTTTTAACGGTTGCTTTCTTCTACGGAAGTTATGAAGTTACAGGAAGCAATCATTGGGAAACTTTCAGAGAAGCCAGCCATTCTGAAAACCCAAATGGTTTTATGTTATTACATTCGCCAATAGTATATTTCTTTACAAGATTGGAGGATATTGGAGAGATTCTGATTTTCCTTTCTTTTGCTTATATGGCATTATTTTTTAGCTTTAAAAATGAAAATTTAGGATTATTTTCAGATAAGCAGGTTAATATTTTTTCATTCGCTGGAATTGCAGCTTTAGGAGTGATGTTCCTTACAGGTGCCTATGGAACGGGAGAAACAGCGAGAGCTTGTTTGTATATCGTACCGTTTTTTCTGTTATTTTTGAAAGAATTAAATAACAACAGAACTCTTAAAGTCTTATACATTCTTTGCTTATTGCAGACGTTCGGAATGCAGCTTATAGGCAATTATTATTGGTAAAAACTTAAACTATGAAATACTGTGCTTTTCTTCGGGGCGTGAATGTAAAAGGAACCAACATGAAAATGGCAGACGTTTGTCAGGTTTTCAAAGATGCCGGAATGAAGGATATTGGTTCAATTCTAGCTTCGGGAAATATTGTTTTTTCGTCTGATAAAAAAGCGGATGATTTAAAGAAAATCCTTGAGAAAGCAATGTCAGAGCATTTTTCCTATGAAGCATTTTTATTTATTAAATCTCAGGAAGAAACAGAATCTTTTTGGAACAACAATCCATTTGAAAAGAATGAAAACTTGCATATTTACACATTTGTAGGAAGTTCTGAAGTTGAAAATATTTTAATGAAAGAGTTTGAAAACGCTGCAAAAACAGAAGACGAAAAAGGAGAAATCGTCAATAATATTTTCTATTGGCAGGTTCCCAAAGGAAATACATTAGATTCTACTTTCGGAAAAATTTTAGGTAAAAAAAGCCTGAAAGATCAGTTTACAAGCAGGAATATCAATACTTTTGAGAAGATTCTTAAAAAGATGAACTAAATTATTCACGGTTAATTATATTTGTCAGCTAATAATAGATTATTATGAAATATTCAAAGGAATACACGGTTAAGGATGAGCATATTGATGTACAGGGAATTATGGATGGATTATATTATCCGTTTTATATGGAGTACTGCAGACATTCTTTTATTGACGAAGTTTTAGGCTTTAATCTGGAAACTGAAGCAAAAAACGGAATAAATATGGTTTTATCTGAATATACGATCAACTTTCTAAGATCATTAAAGAAAGATGATGTTATAACAGTAACATGTGAATTGCACCGCGACAAAAATAATATTCCTAAATTACACTTTAAGCAATCTATCATTTTGAATAATAAAGTGGTAACAAAAGCTGTTTTTTCAGGTACATGTGTTCCCGCAACAGGAGGACGACCATTTATTCCGGAAACATTAAAAACGATCATTGAAAATGCTCCTGTTTTAGAGTAAATAAATCTCACGGAGTAAATTTTTCTTGTTTTTAAATTCTTTGGAATACTGAATTATAATCAGCGAAGGAGAGATTGTGGTAAAACCCTTAAATAATTTCCGATTCTGAAACTTTATAAGTATTTTTACTGAACTTTTAATTTACAATAAAATGATTCAGTATTTAGATAATATTCATCACAAAGATTCCAAAAACTTTTTCCTTATTGCCGGACCTTGTATTATTGAAGGCGAAGACATGGCATTAAGAATTGCCGAAAAAGTAATTGAATTAACCAATAAATATAACATTCCTTACATTTTCAAAGGAAGCTTCAAAAAAGCCAACAGAAGTAGAGTAGACTCTTTTACGACGATTGGAGAAGAAAAATCTTTGGAAATCCTTAAAAAAGTGGGTGAAACTTTTAATATTCCTACAACGACAGATATTCACGAGAACGAACATGCTGCTTTGGCGGCTCAATATGTTGATGTTCTGCAAATTCCGGCATTTTTGGTACGTCAGACAGACTTATTAATTGCTGCAGCAAAAACAGGAAAATGTGTTTCTCTGAAAAAAGGACAGTTTCTTTCTCCGGAATCAATGAAATTTGCCGTTCAGAAAATTACAGACTCTGATAATCAGAAAGTTGCTATAATTGAAAGAGGAAATTCTTTTGGATACACAGATTTAATTGTTGATTACAGAGGAATTCCTACAATGAGAGAATATGCGCCTGTTATTCTGGATGTTACGCATTCTCTTCAACAGCCAAATCAAAGTTCAGGAGTTACTGGTGGAAGACCGGATCTTATCGAAACTGTTGCAAAAGCAGGAATCGCAGTAGGAGCAGATGGAATTTTCATCGAAACCCACCCAACACCGGAAACTGCATTATCAGATGGAGCCAATATGTTGAGACTTGATTTACTAGAAGATCTTTTACAAAAACTGACAAGAGTAAGAGAAGCGATTCTGTAATTCTTTAAGAAAAATACATTACTACTTATCTAAATTGTTTTCAAAGTTTTGGTTTAATAGGCAAAATTTAGAAAATATTATATAAAGATCATTTTAATAAATGTTAAATAAAGTTTAAATAAGTTAAAATAAAATTTATATATTCACGTTTGAAATTTTAAAACATTTCTTTTGAAAAAACTAGTTTTACCACTGAGCCTTATGGTTCCCATGTTAGTATTCTCTCAAACAAAAAAGAGGGATACAGCAAGAACAACAGATATTGAGGAAATCGTTTTCCAGAAAAAAGTGACCGGAAAAACGAATGACCTTACTGCTGTAAAAATTTCAGCAAAAGATGCTCAGAATGTAGCGAGTATTTCCGGAGGTATAGAAGGTGTTATTAAAACGTTACCTTCCGTAAACTCCAATACAGAGCTTTCTTCACAATATATGGTTCGTGGTGGAAACTATGATGAAAACCTTATTTACATTAATGATATTGAGATTTACAGACCTTTCCTGATCAGGAATTCTCAGCAGGAGGGTTTAAGTATTATTAATCCTGATATGGTTTCTACCGTCAATTTCTCTGCCGGAGGTTTTGAACCGAAATACGGAGATAAAATGTCTTCTTCATTAAATATCTATTACCGTGAACCTGAAAAATTTGAACTTTCAGGAGAGGCGAGTTTAATTGGAGGAAGATTAACGGCAGGTTTAGCTTCAAAAAACAAAAAATTAACTGCTTTATTTTCAGGAAGATACAGGAATGCGAATTTGGTTCTTAATACTTTAAAAGAAGACACCAATTTTAACCCTAGATATTTTGATTTCCAGACGTATCTTAATTATCATATCAATGACAAGTTTTCACTTTCGTTCATAGGATATTATTCTAAGAATGATTACGAAATGATTCCTAAAGAGCAAAGTATAGACTTTGGTTCTTTGCAAAGACCTATCAATCTTAGCGTTTTTTATAACGGTAAGGAAGACGATAAGTATAAAAATATGATGGGAACATTCTCTATGAATTATAAGCCATCAGACAAGTGGAAATTTACGCTAGATGCTTTTTCTTATCAGAACAGAGAAAAGGAATATTATACGATTTCATCAAGCTATATTTTACAGACTTTTGATCCTATTACAGGAGATCCAACGACTTCATATGATGCTGGCGGACAGATAGAACATGCAAGAAATGATTTGTTTGTAAGAACGTACGGAGCTCAATTTAGATCCCGTTTTTCACCTAATCCGAATACGGATATTGAAGTTGGATTTAAATATGAGAAAGAAAACCTAAAAGACCTTACCAACGAATGGAAATTGGTAGATTCTGCAGGATACAGCCTTCCACATGAAGAGTTCGTCGACCCGAGAAATCCAGGGAATTTGGAACTGATGTACAATATTTCGGGAAACAATCATATTGAGCCAACGAGAATGTCTGCTTATGCGCAATACTCTCAGAAGTTTTATTGGGGTTCAAGCAAGGTTTTTGTAAATGCAGGAGCGAGAGTTTCAAATTGGAGTTTCAATAAAGAAACAATCTTTTCTCCAAGAGCCCAATTTGCCATTAAGCCAGATTGGGATAGTGACATGTTGTTCAAACTTTCTGGAGGGATTTACTATCAGTCACCTTTCTATAAGGAAATTAAAGACTTAGATGGTAATTTTAATAGTAATATAAAATCTCAGCGTTCAATTCAGGCTATTTTAGCGAATGATTATGAGTTTACGATGTATAATCGACCGTTTAAGTTAACGACAGAATTATACTATAAGAAAATGAATAATTTGATTCCTTATTACATGGATAATGTGAGAATTCGTTACTCAGGTCAGAATAATGCAACAGGTTATGCTTACGGAATTGATACAAGGTTATTCGGAGAGTTTGTTCCTGGAGTAGATTCGTGGTTATCTGCAAGTTATGCCAGAGTATACGAAAATATTGAAGGAAAAGGAGATATTCCTAGGCCAACAGATCAAAGGTTCAGATTTGCGATGTTCTATCAGGATTATATGCCGGAATTCCCTTCTATGCGTGTGAATCTTACATTAACCTACGCAATGGGATTGCCAACAGGCGCACCGGTTCTTACAGATCCATATACTTACCAAAGAACGTTACCTTCTTATAAAAGAGTAGATATAGGACTTTCTAAAGTGTTCATTGACAGAAAAGATAACAAGAAAACATACGGATTCTGGGGGAATTTTGAAGAACTGACATTAGGTGTTCAGGTTTTCAATGCTTTCAATATCAGAAATACCGTTGCCAACCAATGGATTACAGATGCGAATACAAATTTAATGTATCCAGTTCCTGTTCGTTTAACAGGTCGTTTCTTCAATGTAAAACTTGAATTTAAAATTAAGTAATCAGGTTATAGGAGCTAGGGCTTAGGATTTAGGTTAAAATTAAACACAATTATCTGTGAAAATCAGTGTGATCCGTGGGAGAAAAAAACCACAACAAAATAAATTAAAAATCTCTTGAATATTTCAAGAGATTTTTTGTTTCCTGAATTTTATAACAACATCACAGAATTTTATAACAGTCATTCAATACTTATTTCTACCTTTGCTACAGCATATGAAAAAGATTCTTGCCATATTGTTTTCTATCTTCTACTTCGGATTTTCTTCCGGAGCGGTTGTTAGTGTACATTATTGCATGATGGAAATGATTTCCGTAAGTCAGAAAACGGATGATCTATGTAGCAAATGTGGTATAAAAACTAAAAAAGACTGTTGCAAAACAGAAATCAAAGTTGTAAAAGTTGATGATTCTCAGAAATCAGATCTTTTGAAAATTGATTTTTTAAAACAGATTTCAGAACTTCCAACTCATCAGTTTTTCTTTGTAGACAGGTCTTTTTCAGCTACAAAATTTACACAAATTCAAATTAATGCACCGCCTGAAAACAGGACGGTTCCCATCTTTATAAATCATTGTAATTTTAGAATTTAGAATTTGTCAGTCGTTTGGTATAGTTACCATTACGGACGACATGTTAGTCGCAATAGGCGATATTAAATTATTCTTTATTAATTATTCTAAATTTTAAAACAATGAAAAAGTATATCATTACAGCAGTATTCTCTTTATTTTCAATTATTTCTATTTCAGCACAGTCAAAATCTGATGCTCAGGTTTCTAAATTATATCAAAATTACATTACCATAAAAACAGCGTTGGCTTCTGATGATGCCGATAAAACTTCGAAAGCGGCTTCTGAATTCATTAAAACAACTTCAGCGATCGATTATAAAGTAGTTTCTGAAGGGAATTTAAATGTCCTTAGAAAAGATGCAACAGCGATTTCTGATGCCAGAAGTATTGCTGCTCAAAGAGAAACATTTTCTAATCTTTCAGACAATATGATTGCGTTAACGAAAGAATTCAAACTTTCAGGTAAATCAGTCTTCGTTCAATATTGCCCAATGGCTGATGCAAGCTGGTTGAGTAACGAAAAACAAATCGCAAACCCTTACTACGGAAGTTCTATGCTTACTTGCGGAAGTGTGAAGTCAGAGATAAAATAAGTATTGTACTTATCTTTAAATTAATAAGTTGTGTAGTTTAAGTTACAATTAACTTTAAGCTATGCAAATTGAAAAATAATTCGAAATATTATGAAAAAGCTAATCCTGTTTCTGATATTTTTGTTCTCTGTTTTTAATTTCGCACAAACAACCAAAACGTATTATACTTGCCCGATGCATCCGGAAGTAGTTTCTTCAAAACCTGGAGACTGTCCGAAATGCAAAATGACGTTGGTAAAAAAGACGGTTGTTATAAAACCTGCGGTTACTCCAAAACCCGTAGCGAAGCCTATTTTAAAACAAGAAACAAAAGTTGTAGAAACAAAGAAAAAACTTCCAACTAAAGTTAAGGCAAAGGTTGAGTCTAAAATAAATACAAAACCAAAAACAAAGGAGGTTCAAAAATCAGATAAAAAAGAGACAAAAATCTCATCTAAACCATTATCTCAACAATCTCAGAACCAGTCAATGTATGTTTGCCCAATGCATCCCGAAGTTACTTCAAATAAACCCGGAACATGCCCAAAATGTGGAATGGATCTGGTTGAAAAAGAACGTAAAGAGGATAAAGTAGTTGACAATCCTGAAGATAAGAACTTACAGTTTAAAAGAAATTCCGAGAACGGAAAAGTAAGTTTTGGAGGAAAAACGGTTCGTTATGATTTGTATGTAAAAGACACGATTGTCAATTTTACAGGTAAAAACAGAAGAGCAATTGCGGTAAATGGTAAACTACAGGCTCCAACTTTATATTTTACAGAAGGAGACACAGCAGAGATTTATCTTCACAATATGTTGAAAGAAAACACTGGTTTTCACTGGCATGGCGTGATTTTACCCAATGAACATGACGGTGTTCCTTATCTTACTACAAAACCTGTAGAACCTGGTGAAACGCATTTATATAAATTTAAAGTTTCACAGAATGGAACCTATTGGTATCATTCGCATCAAGGTTTGCAGGAGCAGATTGGGATGAATGGAATCTTAGTTTTCAATAAAAGAGAAGGTGAACCAAAAGTTCAATATACTAAAGAAATTCCAGTATTATTGGGAGATTGGAGCGATGACGATCCCATGCAGATCGCAAGAAGACTTCACATGGCCAATACAGATTGGTATGCGATCAAGAAAAATGCAGTTCAAAGTTATTGGGAAGCCATAAAATCCGGAAATTTAGGAACAAAAGCATTGAATGAATGGAAAAGAATGGAAGCAATGGATGTGAGTGATGTGTATTATGATAAATTTCTCATCAACGGGCAGCCAAGCTCCGATTATTCAAATTTAAAAGCTGGTGATAAAGTAAGGCTGAGAGTGGCTAATGGAGGTTCTTCCACTTATTTTTGGTTAAATTTTGGAGGCGGAAAATTTAGAGTAGTTGGTAATGACGGAAATGATGTCGTTCCTGTTGAAGTAGATCGTTTGATCGTCGGTGTTTCCGAAACTTATGATATTGAAGTCACCATTCCTGAAAATAAAAGCTTTGAATTTCGTGCAACTTCAGAAGATAGAATTGGTCATGCTTCACTTTGGCTAGGTTCTGGTGAAAAAATTGAAGCTCCAAATTTACCAAGATTAATGCTTTTTGAAGGCATGAAAATGATGAACGGAATGATGGAAATGAGCGGAAATATGAAGCCGATGAACATGACGATGGGAAATCAAATGATGGATATGAATGAAGTAATGTATCATGAACTCTCTGAAAGTCAACGAAAAATGACGGCTAAGCATATAAATGAAATGATGGGGGTGAAAGAAAAGCAATCTAGGAAAGAAGAAGATCATTCGAATCATTCAGAAATGGATATGAAAGAAGAAAAATCTATTAAAAGATTATCTTACAATATTTTAAAATCACCTGAAAAAACCATTCTTCCTACAGAAAATGTAAGAGAAATGAAGTTTACGCTGGAAGGTAATATGAACCATTATCTCTGGACTTTAGATAATAAAACCGTTACTGAAACAGATAAGATCTTGGTTAAAAAAGGGGAGGTTTTAAGAATTACGCTCTATAATAATTCAATGATGCGTCACCCGATGCACTTGCATGGTCATGATTTTAGATTGATCAATTCAAAAGGGGAATATTCGCCGTTGAAAAATGTGGTTGATATTATGCCGATGGAAACGGATATAATTGAATTTGCGGCGAATCAGGATGGTGACTGGTTTTTCCACTGTCATATTTTATATCATATGATGGCAGGAATGGGAAGGATTTTCAGTTATGAAGATTCAAAACCTAATCCTCAACTTCCGAATAGAAAACTGGCTTGGAAAGATTTTATGAAAGACAACAGAATGGTGAGCTCCATGGCGATGCTGGATGTTGCAAGTAATAAAATTCATGCAGAAACAATGACGATGTTTGGGCCAAGATGGGCTAATTTAAATGAATTTCACACCAATTGGAATATGGATCATTTTGACGGAAATTTTAAAGTTGGAAGATTTCTAGGGAAATTTCAGTGGGCATTGCCTTATGCAGGCTTCAGGATTCAAAAAAATCATGAGATCATGGAAAGGCAAATGTCAGAAGAAATGGGAATGGATTTTCATGGTAAGAAAACCTGGTTCGGACAGCAAAAAGCCTCAAAGAATAAAGCTACTTTCATTGTTGGTGCTCAATATCTTTTACCGATGTTGGTTACCGCAGATGCCAGTGTAGATCAAAACGGAAAGGTTTTATTAGAACTGAGTAGGGAAGATATACCGATTTCCAGAAGAATAAGAGGGAATTTCAGCCTTAATTCTGATGGAGAATTTACAACTGGATTGAGATATATTGTACAAAAATGGTTCTCAATCTCCGGAAATTACGATAACGAAATGGGCTGGGGAGCCGGACTAACTTTAACTTATTAATAATTAAGTACTAATCCTTCAAGGTTTCCAAAACCTTGAAGGATTTTTTTAAGAGTAAAATTACATTTCCAGTTTTATAACTTTCTCAACCATCTTTTGGTTTATACTTTCCGGAGTCAATCTCATCAAGAAATTTCGTAGAGAATTTCCCTGTTCCCATTGTGAGATCTGCCCAACTTTCCAGCTGGTGTTCACAACATAATCAACCTTTTTTCTTCTGATTTTCTGGAATTTTTCGAAAACAGTATTAAAATCTTTATCAGTTTCAAGTAATTTACCAATAATGTAGGAATCTTCAATGGCCTGACAAGCACCTTGTCCCATATTTGGCGTTGTTGCATGAGCTGCATCTCCAATCAGACAAAGGTTTTCAGAATACCATTTTGGAATAGGAGACAGGTCTATAATATCATTAAGAATAATATTTTCTTTTGGAGTAGATTCTAAAATTTTTAAAACTAAAGGATCAAAATCGCTAAAATTTTCAGCTAAACTGTTGTATCGTTTATGTTTTCCGTGATTAATTAACGCATACCAATACACTTTTTTCTCTGAAAGCTTTACAAAACCAAAACGCTTTGCTTTTCCCCAAATTTCAAGAGCTTGATGATGAAATTCCTCGGGTAAATCAAAATCTAATAAACCTCTCCAACACATTTGCTTTGCGTTTCGGATAGTTCCTGTTTCGAAAATTTGATTTCTGATTTTAGAATGAATTCCGTCTGCTCCAAAAACTATTTTACTTTCGACTTCAGTTGCATTTTCAAAGTTTAAAATATAGTTTTCCTTTTTCTTAATTGAATGTAAACAATGATCAAGTTTAATATGTTCAGAACCAATGTTTTCTGCTAATATTTTTTGTAGCTCAGCTCTCCGAATGGCTACGTTGCAGGAATTATATTTCTTTTCTAATTCAAGAATGTTGGTTTTTGTAATAGGTTTCAACTTTTCATCCGTAATAGAAATTCCATGAATTTTGTTTCCTGCTTTCTCAATTTTTTCTTTTAATCCTAATTGATCAAAGATCTGCATAGCATTTACGGCCATCATAATTCCGGCTCCGACAGGTTTTATTTCTGGTGCTGATTCATAAATTGTGAAGTCTAAGTTGTGTTGTTTTAGAATATTTCCAAGAGTTAAACCTCCAATTCCTGCTCCGATTATTGATATTGAATTCATTATTTTAAGTTTTTTAATTCGTTCAATAATGTGTTTTGTTTATTGATGAAATTATTCAAACTGTCTGTCTTCAAAGGATGAGCATTTTGATATTTTTCGATTTCGGGAAGCGTTTTTTTGATTTGGAAAATTACGTACTGATCATACAGTTTTACTCTGTTTTTACCAACTTGTTCAATCAGGTCTTTAATACGTTTGACTTTTAATTGATACTTTTCAGAGCTAGCTTTAATTTCTTTATTAATTTCCTGCTTTAAGATAGTGTCGCTTATTGCTCTTGTTAATGCGTTCGCATCTGTGTAATAGTTTTCAGTTTTATCAATAACATCATTATACTGGGAAGTTACTTTTTCGGTTTCTTCATCTGTTTTTGCTACTTTATCATCGAGAATTTGTAGATTTTTATCATTTTTCATTAATTCTACATAAATCTTATGAACTATATTTTCGCCATGACCACTTTCAAACGATCCTTTTATTGAAGAATCTGCATTGTCAACTGCATTTTTTATGATCGGCTTGTTTTCAAGTTTATTTTCTGAACAAGAAAGTAATGATAATGCTAGGATAGAGGAGAAAAGTATTTTTTTCATAGTTTATTTTTAAGTTTTTATTCTCAATTTTTGTCATTCTGGAGGAATACTGACATAGTTTTTTTAATATAATTGTTGAGATTCTTCACTCCGCTCCGCTTCGTTCTGAATGACAAACGCGATGGTCAATTTATTATTTCAATTAGTTGAAGATACTTCCAAAATTGTTACAAAAAAAAACGGAGCTTGAAAAATCAAACTCCGCCTAATAAATTGTTGCGCTAAAATTATTTACCTAAATAAGATTTCAGGATCTTGCTTCTGGTATTATGCTTTAGTCTCTTAATTGCTTTTTCTTTGATCTGACGAACTCTCTCTCTTGTAAGATCGAAAGTTTCACCAATTTCCTCTAAAGTCATTGGATGTTTTCCGTTCAATCCGAAGTATAATCTTACTAAGTCAGCCTCTCTTGGAGTCAAAGTATTTAATGCTCTTTCAATTTCAATTTGAAGAGATTCAAGCATTAGATCTTTATCTGGACTTGGAGATTCTCCTGAACGCAATACATCATAAAGATTAGAATCTTCACCTTCAACTAAAGGTGCATCCATAGACAAGTGTCTTCCGGAGTTTTTCATAGATTCTTTAATATCTTCCTCGCTCATATCAAGAACTTCAGCCAATTCTTCCGGAGAAGGTGGTCTTTCATTTTCTTGTTCTAAGTGAGCATATGCTTTGTTGATCTTGTTGATGGAACCAATTTTGTTCAACGGCAATCTTACAATTCTTGACTGTTCTGCCAAAGCCTGTAAAATCGACTGACGAATCCACCAAACCGCATAAGAGATAAATTTGAAACCTCTAGTTTCATCATACCTTTTTGCTGCTTTCATCAATCCTAAGTTACCTTCATTAATTAAATCGGGTAAAGAAAGACCTTGATTTTGGTATTGCTTAGATACGGAAACTACGAAACGAAGGTTGGCCTTGATTAATTTCTCCAGTGCAGCTCTGTCGCCCGCACGTATTCTTTGTGCCAAATCTACTTCTTCGTCCGCAGTAATCAGTTCCACTTTACCAATTTCCTGCAAATACTTGTCTAATGAAGCAGTTTCCCTGTTGGTTACCTGCTTAGTGATTTTTAATTGTCTCATTTATTTTATCCTCAAAATAGAGTTACTATATATTATACGTTTGAAAAGGTAAAAAGGTTACACAGGTTTTAATTATTTTTTATTTAATTAAAATAAATTTCGAAAATTAGTTGTAAATTATCGCTCTTGTAAATCTGGAGAGGATTTTGAACCATTAAGATTTTATTTAAGGAATTGGACTTAATTAAGATAAATCATTTTGATTTTTTAAGATTAAGGTTAATATTTTTATTTGAAGCTTTATCCCGCTTTCCACTATATCTTTTTGGTTACGGGCTCCGCTTCGCTTCGCCCGCAACCAAAAAGGATGCCGTTACAATCGGGGCTAGGAAGTTGCGACTGCTCTTAGAAACTAAACCTTCAAGGTTTTTAAAACCTTGAAGGTTTGATATTTAAAACAAAAAAAGCGAAACCAAAGTTCCGCTTATATAATTTTAAATTGACAATCAACTAAAGACCATCAACGATCAACAATTAAAAAAGATCATTCAACAATTTCGCCAGTCTCAAACCTCCGTAAAGAAGCTGTCTTTCCATTGTATCATTGAATTTGTACTGATAATCGTAAGATAATTTTGAATCATTTGGAGTTTGTGCATAGATTTTATTTGCAATTTTGTGAGAATCATACAACCAATCTTCCAAAGTTCCTGTCTGAATTTGTTTTACTTCATCATCAGTTTTGATATCCAATAATTTTGAATATTCTGTGTAGCTGTATTTTTGAGAATCTACTAATTTTCCGTCCCAAACTGAGTGTAAATTTGTTTTTTCTCCAAAATAAGTTACATTAATTTTGTTTCCACCTAAATCTTCAGATCTTCCTGTGTGCATAGGCTGAGCAAGATCTCCCATAATGTGAATCAAGAAAATTAAAGCAATTTTTCTGTCTTTTTCAGACGTTTTTTCGTCTTTTACCTGAGCAGATAATGTTTTTACCTGAGTATATAAGCTTGGACCAGCCTGAGCTTTCAGATTTTGCTCAAATGCTTTGAAATCTGCCTGTGGATCAATGTTTACGTAATGCCAAGCTGAAGCCTGCTTCCAAGCTCCTGTAGTGTCAGATTTAATGAAATCCGGCCAGTTTGCCCAATACGCAAGACGTTCTCTCCCCATTATTTTTTTAATCTCTCTTCTTGCTTTCCCGGAAAGGTGGTTTTCAGCGATTTCTGCAATAATTCTGTGCCCCGTCAATCCCCACGCATAAGAATACAGTGAAGATGTGATGAATGCTAACATCAGAATTTTAGAATAAATACTTTTCATTTTATATAACATTTTTCAGATCGCAAAGATACGGCTCGCTTTCCGAAATAGAATTAAATATGATGAATTTCTTATTATTAATGATGTTAATAAAATTTAATCTAAATAAAAGGTTTGGGTTAAATCATTCTTACTTTTTAATAAAGATTAAAAAAATTAAAGCACAGAAACTTAGTATTCTTAACAACTTGAATAAATCTTAATGGTTAAATTTTTAAATATTAATGATATACAAATCTCAAACTTATACTTTTACCGTATTTTCACGGAAATTGTAATATATTATTCTATTAAATGTTAATAAATTAGTATTTTTAGAAGAAATTTATTGAGAAAATGCTTTTTCTATAATTAGAGATATATTACCTTTACAAGCCAAATAATCACAGGAAACACTATGTATGAGAATAATATTGTAGATATGTATTACAATAAGCTGCAGACAGATTTCAAGGCTGAAGCTGTCGCGGTTAATCTGTTGAAATATCACAGAGCGGTAAGCAATATCTTTATTGACAGGATCGGGATCAATGACAGGGCTTATTTAAAGGATATTAAAAATATTTCAAGCAATTATTTAGGTTTTGATGAAGAAGTTTTTACGATAGAAACGTACAGAGAAGGAATTTACGATTACCTTCCTGAAGGGCTTTTTCATCCACCTTCATTGGGTGCTACGAGAAAAAATGTAGAAAGCGTTGTTAAAGAAATTCGTAAGCAGAAAAGGGTAGAGGAAGATGCCAGAAAATTTTTCCAACCTTTTGAATTGGAGATTTTCTTTACGGAAGTCAGCGCTTTGCTTAAAGAATTCGATTTTGACCTTACCAGCGACACCGATACATTGTTAGAAACTGTCAGCGAACTTTGGCCTTTGGTGAAGATGCTTGATAAACAAAATGCCTATATTTTTATCTATATTTTACCGTTTTTTCATCAGATAAGAGGAGATAAAAACTGGTTTGAAAGATGTATGACAGCATTTTTACAAGTTCCTGTAGAAGTAACTTTTGCCCCAAATATTATTGATGGAATAGAGCAAAATGATGATTCTATGTTATTGGGAAATTCAAAATTGGGAGTTACTTACATTCCGAGTGGGAAACATATGGACGGACAGCGAAATTGGGTAGTGAATATCGGTCCGATTCCGTATTCGGATATGAAAAAATATATTCATGGAAACCCGTTCAGAAAAGTACTTCAGGCTTTATACGATTATTTTCTTCCCGTAAGCGTAGATGTGGAAGAAAATTTTATTACAGAAAAGAAAGAATATTCATTTATGCTTGAGGATGATGGCAGAAATGCAAACCGCCTCGGATACTCTACCTTTCTGTAAAATATTTTATTATATTTACAATCACCAACAAAATATAAATTCGAAAAGAAACAAATGGAAATTTCTTCAGTTAAAGGGATCTTTTTTAGGTATATTTTAATGCCGTTAATAGCAGTTATTATGATGGTTATCCTCGGGGTAATCAGAAGAAACAAACCTGCTATAAAAATTAAAGTTATCATTATATACGTTCTGCTTTGCAGTTTGTGTCTTGCTTTGCCTGGTTTTTTCGGGTTTGCAGGGAATTTGTTTAATCCGTATTGGTATCTTATTGCACAGATCATTTACCTTATTTTTGGGATTATCCACGTTAATTTATTAGACAAATATTTCAAAAAACATATTGAATCTGTATCGATGAGTATTTTGTTTGAATCAATACTTTCATTGACGTGTATTGCTTTCGGGGGATATCTTTTTTATCTGATTTTCAATTGGATGAGTAAAGGAACGGGGTACCCCATTATGTCTGCAACGAGTATGCTGATCTTTTTGGTTCCGATGGTATTCTACTATTGCTATATTCAGTTCATCAGCATTCCGTTTGATATTTATAAAACCTGGAGATATTCACCGGATCAGAGACTTCCGGACTTTGAAGGCGCGGATTTTGATAGATTAATGGTGTTGAATGTTGAGTTAAGTAAAAACCTAGAAGACGCCAACAGATTTAGAATTAAAGCTAAAACTTTACCAACCGGAGTAACTTTCGGAGATTGGTTTTATAGAGTAGTGGATGATTACAATCACAAGAATCCGGGATCCATCATTCACTTATCAGACATTGAAAAAGAACCGTATTACTGGATCTTTTATACAAAAAAATCGTTTTTCAGCTTCAGAAGGTATATTAATTTTGATATGGATATTTCTGCAAACGGCATTTCTGAAAATGAAGTGGTGATCTGCAAAAGAGTTATCCAGCATGAAGAAGAAGGAATTACGAGAAAACCATAATCACAAATTTTAAAAGTATTAACTATGATACAGCCTATAAAACATTTTGCAATCAATTGGGTAGATGGGATGAAAGTTTCCCAAAGACACCTGAATGATCAGGATAATTTTCTAATAGATACCATAAGAGATTCAAATTCTTTGGCGATCACAACATACAATTACGGACTTTTACCAATCCCGAACGAGTTTACGGACAAAACTATTTTTGATGTTCACAATACAGCTACAAATGATGTTCAATTAGTCATAAAACATTGTAGTGCAGTGACTTTGGCAGGTTACAGAGTTGAATTGAATGATAGGAGAGTAAGCGTAAAATCATTAGCCAAATCAATGAATGAAGAACAGGCTGATGGTGAATATTATATCCTAATTTCCGTTAATCCGTTTGATAAAGTTCCGTTTGGAGATATCGATCCTGAAGAGATTCCACCTCGCCATCCCAATGCGCAACCGAATCATCATATCGAGTTGCTTCCCGTAACTTCTTTGAACAGCAGCTACTCAGGAGGGAATTATCTGATCGTCGGAAAGGTTGATTTAAAGGGAAATATTGCTCAGGTAGATTCTAATTTTATTCCGCCTTGTACGTCTATTCAGAGCCATCCGGCTTTGTTGGATTATTACAACAGCTATGCAAAATCTATCGGAAATTTACAGCAATATGCTTTTAAAATCATTCAAAAAGCATCTCATAAAAACCAAAATACAGCGTTAGCTCAGAACGTTAAGTTTCTGTGTACTACAATGGTAAATACTTTTGGAGATATGTATTTCCAATTCAGAAATATTATTCCTTGGCAACCGCCTGTATTTTTAATTGAAAATTTTGCAAAATTGGCGCTTCATTTATACAATTCAACTCAGGTTTTGGTTCCTGCAGAATTGGAAGAAATGCTAAATTACAGCTTAGAATGGAGTGAAATTGCTCCTCATACTTTATTAAATCAGTTGTCAATTGTTGCTGAAACCAATTACGATCACCATAATTGTGGCGAACCACTTCTTTATATCCAACAGATGCTGAGAAGTTTAGAAACAATTTTCTCAAAATTAAGCGAGCTTGATTATATTGGTCAAAGAAAAGAAAACATCATTGTTAACGAACAGGAAGTTTCTTCAAACAGCAATCCGAAAAGAGGTTGGAGTGTTCTTGATTAATTTTATAATCACTTTCAAAAAAATATTTAATCCCGAACGCAATAATTCGGGATTTTTTGTATAAAATTGTCAGATTAAAATTCAGTTCAATTTTTACAGGTTTTTAAACACAATCATCTGTGAAAATTTGTGAAAATCCGTGGGAAAAAAATAAAAAAAATGAATCTAGACCAAATAAGACAAGACACAAAAGGTTTATCCGATAATAAAATATTTCTAAACAACGCCGGTTCATCATTAATGCCAAAAGTTGTTGTAGAATCAATGGTTGATTATTTTCATCAGGAGGAACAATTCGGAGGATATGAAATAGCAAACCGAAATGCAACTTTACTCGAAGAATTTTATGAAGAGACAGCAAAACTGATCAATTGTAAATCATCAAATATTGCTTTTGCGACAAGTGCTACAGATGCTTATGCAAAGGCTTTGGCGAGCATTATTTTCAAAGAAGGAGATGTTATTATTACAACAGTTGATGATTATATTTCGAATCAAATTGTTTTTATTTCGCTTCAGAAAAAATTAAATATAAAAGTAATAAGAACGAAAAATCTTTCAGATAATGAATTGGATTTGGAAGATTTAGAAAATTTAATCAAGCAGCACAATCCAAAATTAATTGCCGTAACTCATATTCCCACAAATTCAGGCCTGATTCAAAATGTGGAAGGTGTTGGAAAAATCTGTCGTCAATATGATATTTTGTATTTGGTTGATGCCTGTCAGTCTGTTGGACAAATGGTTGTTGATGTCAAAAAAATTGATTGTGATTTTCTGACGGTAACAGGAAGAAAATTCATGCGAGGACCAAGAGGAACTGGTTTTCTATATGTTTCAGATCGAGTTTTAGAGCAAAATTACACCCCATTATTATTAGATATGCGAGGTGCAAACTGGACGGAATACGATGATTATGAATTATTTAAAACTGCAAAAAGATTCGAACATTGGGAAGTTTCTTATGGTTCTTTGCTAGGTTTTATGGAAGCTGTAAAGTATGCAAATAATATTGGCTTAGATAATATTGAAAATTATAACAAAAATTTATCCGGAAAGCTTAGAGAAAACCTTAAAAATAGTGGTTTCAAAGTTTGGGACTGGGGAAATAAGCTGAGTAGTATTATTACTTTTTCTGAACCTAATGGCGATCTTGAAAATATTCAAAAAGTCCTAAAAGAGAATAATATATTTTTCTCAGTAACCTACAAAAATTCTGCTTTGATTGATTTTACTAATAAAAATGTGAATGGAATAGTAAGACTTTCACCACACTATTTTAACACCATAGAAGAAATTGAAACTGTTTCTGAAATTTTGAAGAATAGTTTTTAACCATTAAGTTTTGTTTAAGGAATTAAGTTTAATTAAGAAAAATATGCTAAGAATACTTAAAGCGTAGCTAATCTTAACATTCTTAACTCCTTAAACAAAACTTAATGGTTCAAAAAAATTATTTCTTAACCAATATTTTCTCCGTAGCTTTTTTACTTAAAACTTCCTGTTTTCCTTCAACTTCAACCGTTACAGATCTGTCAAAGCTTTCAATTTTAATAACTTTTATTTTGGTATTCAGAAGGAGTTTTCTTTCAGTTAAATAATTAAGAAAAGCATCATCAGAAAGAGTGACAGAGGCAAAAACTACGGTTTCACCAACATTGCAAGAGCTTAATTTCTGTAAATCCTGGGAGATAATATTTCCGTCTTTATCAGGAATTGGTTCTCCGTGCGGATCAAATTTTGGATGGTCTAAAATTTCATCCATTTTATCAAAGAAAATAGTAGAGTGCACGTGCTCAAGCTGTTCTGCAATTTCGTGGACATTTTCCCAGCCAAAATTCATTTTTTTAACCAAAAACATTTCGGTAAGTCTGTGTTTACGTACCACCAAAGCGGCTTCCCGTCTTCCTTTTTCAGTTACTCTGAGAGGTTTGTAGGTTTCATAAATTACCCAACTTTTGTCGGCAAATTTCTTCATCATGTTGTTCACGCTCGGCATTTTTACATTTAAAAATTTGCTTAGCTCGTTAATCGTAACCTTTCCTTCATTGTCAACTAAATGAAACAAAGCTTTCAGATAATTTTCTTCTGTTAATGTTGTTTTCAAAATGTTAGATGATTTTCAATACAAATCTAACAAAATATTATTAAAATTCAGGTCTTGTTAATTTAACTTTTTTTAATTTTACTGTATGAAATTTTCATTTAAAAACGACTATTCAGAGGGATGCCACCCGAATATCTTGCAGGCACTTTTACAAAGTAATCTCAATCAGCAGGCTGGCTATGGCGAAGACGAATATTCTTTACAGGCTAAAGAATTAATTAAAGAAAAAATTAAAAATCCTAATTCGGACATCTATTTTGTTTCTGGCGGAACACAGGCAAATTTAATTGTAATCTCTTCTATTTTAAGACCTTATCAATGTGCAATTTCGGCTTCTACAGGACATATTTTAAATAATGAAACCGGAGCAATCGAAGCGACAGGCCATAAAATATTAAATATTGAAACAGAAGATGGGAAATTAAGACCAACGGATATTACTCCTGTTTTGGAAAGTCATCAAAATATTCCGCATCAGGTAATGCCAAAATTGGTTTATATTTCGAATTCTACTGAGCTTGGAACGATTTATAATGCAAAAGAATTAGAAGAATTATCTGCTTTTTGCAAGCAAAAAAATCTGTATTTATTTATGGATGGGGCAAGACTGGGGCACGGTTTAACATCTGAAATAAGTGATTTAACTTTAGAAAAAGTAGCGGAACTAACGGATATTTTTTATTTAGGCGGAACCAAAAACGGAGCATTGATTGGAGAAGCAATTGTTATTAATAATCAGGAACTTAAACAGGATTTTGGTTTTAATATTAAACAAAAAGGAGCATTATTGGCAAAAGGAAGATTACTTGGAATTCAGTTTTTGGAACTGATGAAAAATGATCTGTATTTTGATCTGGCAAAACACGCTAATAATCAGGCGATGAAGATTAAAAATGCAATGAAAAATAAAGGAATACAATTTCTTTCCGATACTTATACCAATCAAATATTTCCGATTTTGAGTAATGATTTAATTGATATTTTATCTGAAAAATTTGAGTTTTATGTTTGGAAGAAAATTGATGAAAATAATTCTGCAATTCGTCTTATAACTTCTTGGAATACAGGCGATGAACCTGTAGACAGTTTTATAGAAATCATTAATAGTGAATTATCATAATTAAAAAAACAGCCTGATTACAGGCTGTTTTTATTTTAATCTTCAACAAGTATTTTTTTGATACCTTCAATGACTTCATTTTCAAGTTTTTTAATCTTTTCCTTTTTCATGTACATATAAATACCGATTGGGAAACAAAAAATAAGATATAACAAAGCAGAATCTGAAGCTGTTTCTGTGGTTACTTTTCCAATCTCAGGTTTTGCATTTATTTTCACATTTCCTGTTAATGTAAATCCACTGGTTCTTACTTGAAGTGCTCCAAAACTTGTCTGAATTTTATATTGTGGAAACGTTTTCTTCAGTCCATCAATCAATTCATTTTTCGAAAACGGTTTAAAATTTAAACTTTGCATAGTGTTTGTTATTAATAATTTTTGTTAGTATGAGTGTGAGCCCGTACTATAGCAAATACCATGCAATATATTTCAATAATTAGGGAATAATTGATGTTTTATTTTAAAACTTTTGAAATCAATTTGCAATCAACTAATTTATAACCTGTTCCCTCATATTTTATCTTGTTTTCATGAACGAATTTAGTGCCTGTCTGAGAATCTCTTTCACCAACACCTTCAATTATTGCGTCTTTTTTCTGTAGAAAATAAATGTCGTTTGTATTTCCTGATTTTCCTTCTGCAGCAAATTCATAAGTCAACTTAAGCGTATCGCCAGATTTTATTCCGGATAGAGTTCCCGTTGAACTGTCTTTTTCGCTGTTTTTATAAGATAATTTTCCCGTAATGGTTCCTAAATTATCATCAATAGTAGCAAAAACACTGTCTTTTCCAACAACTCCTAAATAGCAGAATGATTTTGGGCCCAGCGTATCAACCACAGGTTCAGTTGTTGCCACTGTATCCACATCTGTTTTTGGAGTTATAGTTTCCGTTTTTTTATTACAGTTCATCAAAAAAAATGATACCGAACTTAATAAGATTAATTTTTTCATACCTTTTTTATTATGTTAAATCAAATTTCGTGCTGCTAAAATAATAATACTATTTTTAATATAATTAAATATAAATTAAAAATAATATTTAGTTTTAAATGTATTTATGATTTTAATTTAAGCAATAATGATAAAATTATGAATGATTTTCCTAATCGCTGAGAATCGCTTAAAAAATATATTTCCGAATAAATATTCGTACACCAGAAAAATAATTTGAGGCATGATTAATGTTTCCATACTATTAAAAATTCATTGTTATGAAAAGTTTGCTTAAAATTATTTTTGTTGTTGTATTTATTTTTGGACTTAATCAATTAAAAGCAGAAACTCCACAAAATTATATTTATACATCTTCAGGAGATCTTCAGAAAATTGAAAAGCTCATCACTCGAAAAGATATTCGAGGAGTTCAAATTGTTTATAATTGGAAATCATTAGAAACAGCGAAAGATGTTTATGATTTTTCTAGAATTGAAAACGATCTTGATTATTTAACCAAATTGAATAGAAAATTATTTATTCAACTTCAAGATAGATTTTTTGAACCGGAAGCGAAATATGTGCCGGATTATATTTTAAATGAAAAAGAATATAAAGGAGGCTTGGTTCCACAATTTGATAATCCCGGAGAAAATAAACCGATTGGAAATGGTTGGGTTACTCAACAATGGAATTCTGCGGTTCAGCAAAGATTTCAAAAACTGATAGGAGAGTTGGCTAGAAAATTTGATGGAAAAATCCAAGGAATCAATTTACCGGAAACTGCGATTGACATTGATATGAAAAGAGATAAAACAGGTTTCAGTTGTGATAAATATTTTCAGGCTGAACTTGACAATTTAAAATTTACAAGAAGTATTTTTAAAAAATCATACGTTTTACAATATGTGAATTTTTTTCCGTGTGAATGGGAAAATGACCATAAATATATGTCCAGATTGTTTGAATTTGCGAAAGAAAATAATGTAGGTTTGGGCGGACCGGATATTGTTCCGAATAAAAATGCACAGATGAAAAATTCATATCCATTTTTTAATAAGTATAAAGGAAATTTACCTTTGATAGCAATGGCTGTGCAGGAACCGACTTTAACCTATAAAAATCCAAAGACTAAAAAACCTTTTACAAAAGAAGAGTTTGTAGAGTATGCCGAAAATTATTTAGGAGTTAACATAATATTTTGGAGTGTAGAATCTCCTTGGTTGAAAAATTCCTAATTGATTTTAAACCATTAAGATTTATTTTATTGTAATTATAAAACTTAATATTCTTAATTACTTAATTGAATCTTAATGGTTTAATTATTTTTGTCATAATTTCAAACAGCCCCGAAAACCTCTTGCTGCATAATAAGAATCTGCACCGTTATGGTATGTGAAAACGGTATTATAACGGCGATCACAGAAAATAGCACCGCCTAATTCTCTAATATTGGCAGGAGTTTTTATCCAACTTGAAGTTTTTAAATCAAATTTTCCGAGCTGTTGAAGTTGGTGATATTGCTCTTCTGATAATAGTTCAATGCCCATTTCTGAGGCTTTATCGATCACATTACTTTCAGGTCTATTGGCTTTTCTTGCTTCCCAAGCTTGATAATCGTAGCAAAAACTTCTGCGTTTTGGGCTTTCTGCGGAACAATCGAAGAAGATATATTCATCATTTTTTTTGTCATAATCAACAACATCTGGCTCACCTTCAGTTTCTTCCATTTCGTTCAATGACCAGAGTTTATCAGGATTTTCTTCCAGTTTTGACTGAATTTTATCCCAATCAAGACCTTTATGACGATTCATATTCTTTTCAAATCGGTTTCTTAAAGTTTTAAGTAAAGCTCGTGCCTGTTCTGAGGGTAGTTTTTTATTGTTTTTCATACGGACGATATTTGTGTTAGAAATTAAAGTTTAAATGTATTCAAAAATAATTAAATAAATTTTCTGTCTGATGGTCGGAAATACCAAGAAATACAAGTAATAATAAGAAGCAATAATGGCGGAAAAGTCCTGCCAATCGGATCTCCGACAAGAATATGAGAAACCAAAGCTCCGGACATAGCGAAGAAAAATCCGGCATAAGCCCATTCTTTTAATAGTGGATATTTTGGGATTAATGCGATAATAACTCCCAATATTTTGCAGATTCCAATGATGCTCATTAAGTAAATTGGGTAGCCTAGTTTTGTGAAATTTTCTACTTCATCTTTGTTTTTCATCAGTTGAACAATGGCTGTTGAAACCATTCCCAAAGACATCCAAAGAGTGAAAATCCAGTAGATAATCTTGTTCCTTTTTTGTGATTTATTTTGTGTTTCCATTTTTATAATTATTTAGTAATTAATCATTTATACCTTTTCCGATAAGGATATCAGGAATACATTTCTCAATCCTTGATTCGCGGGTTTTCGTTTGTTTTGCAGATGAAAAGTAGAGTAGATAAGCTCTTTGTCTTCCGGGAGTTAATGCTTCAAAAGCTTCTTTTAAGGCTGAATTTTCCTCTAATTTTTTTTGAAATTCTTCAACCATTTCAAACTGTTTGGTTTCTTTCATTTCTACTTTTATGCCTGATTTTTCTACTTCAAGAGCTTCAAACATATAGTTTTTAATGATTTTCTCTAAATCAACAATTTCTTTTAATTCCGTAAATCGAATTTGTCTTGCAGCCTGCACATTTTCAGATTGTTGGATTAAAATATTGTCTGAATCATTCATCAAAGCACCTTTGAAAAATAGGAGTGCGCAATATTCTTTAAATCCGTGGATCAAAAAAATATTTTTACCATGATAGGTATAACACGGACATCCCCATTTTAGATCTTCCTCAAGGCCTGTGTCCAGAGCAATTGTTCTTAATTTTTCAAATTCTTTCTGCCATTGTTTGGCATTATCAAAGAAGAAATCAACTTTAGGATTCATAATTTATGAGTGATAAGTAATTGGTAATGAGTAATATTTGTCAATCATTAATTTTAATGATGAGCTTTTAAGCTTCCTTAGAAAAAATTTCCTGCAGGCGATTATGAGCCATATTTAATCCTTGTGCAAATGGAAGTTTAAGGATTTGATCTCTGTAATCAACTGATTTGTAAATAGTTTTAATTACTATTTTGCTTGTGTTTTCCGTTAATTTTTCAAATTCTAAAAACTCTAGCTGAACGGGAAAAGGAGTGTTTTCCATTTGGAAAGTTCTTGTAATCTTTTGATTCTGAACAAATTCGTGAATCGTTCCATTGGCACGAAAAACTATATCGCCTTGAGGATTTGATGTTTCAAACTGATATCCGCCATGTTGTTGATTTTCAAGCTTTAAAACTTTTGTTCCCATCCATTGTTCAACCAATTCGGCTTCTGTATAAGCTTTGAATAATAGCTCTAAAGGTAAATCAAACTCTCTTGTAATAAGGATTTCCTGCTTGTTGTCTTCGGCTTGAATTTTCGTTTTTAGTTCCATATTTTCTATTTTTTCTGTTGATAGACTTTCATTACGCTTTCTAATTTATTGAATTTTTCGTCCCACATTTGACGGAAAGGTTCAATAAAATTGGCAATTTCTTTCATTTTATTTGGATTGAGATGATAGATCATTTCGCGGCCATTTTGTTCCTGAGTTAATAATTCACATTCTGTAAGGATCTGCAAATGTTTTGAAACAGTAGGTCGGGCGGTGTCAAAATTCGAAGCAATAGCGCCAGCAGTCATAGATTGAGTGGCAACCAACATAAGAATTGATCTTCTTGTAGGATCGGCTATGGCCTGAAAAACATCTCGTCTTAAATTCATTACGTAGTTATTTGACTACAAATATATGTGAAGTTATTTGACTACGCAAATTTATTTTTATAAAATGCTGATTTTTAATGATTAATGGATCGAAATTGAAATGAGACTCAAATAAAGCACTTAATTTAAGTCAGGTATTATGCTATCTAAGTGTATTAATACTGGGTAAATGGCTGAAAATAATCTAAAGATAATTTTGCCGTTTTCTGGTTGGAATATAGTAGGTGTACTCTTCTTTTTCGGCAAAATATAAAATACCTATAATTAATATTATGTTAAATTGAATATATCGACAGTTTTTATTCAACTATAAATTGTATCTATAATATATTGATTAGCTTATTTTTTACACTTGAAGTTTCTAAAGATCATTCACAGTCTTTTAGAAATATCGGCTTTTGTTTTTCTTTGTAATGTTGTATGAAATCCCTATTTTAAATTTGTGATGTGGTTAAACCAAATTTTTCTTTGAACGATGTATAAAAATGAGATAGATTTTCAAAACCTAAATCCAAATAAAATTCGGCTGGCTTTTGTTTTTTGTGCTTGATTAAATAATGGGCTTCTTCCAAACGTTTTGCAAGTAACCATTGTTTTGGCGTAGCATTAAATGTTTTGGTAAAATCACGTTTAAATCCTGAAAGACTTCTCCCAGTAAGCTTTGCGAAAGATGATACCGAAATATTGAACATATAATTTTGGTTCATAAACTCTTCCAAATCTATTTTGTAAGGTTCGGAAAAATCGAATAAAATTTTTTTAAAATCAGGGTTACTTTGTAATAATAATTCTATCGCTTCCCTGATTTTTAAATCTGCTAACCGTGACGTTGCTTCTTTGGTCTTATTGATATAAGGAGCTAATGAACTGAAATAATTTTGTAGAAAATCATCGGGTTCAAAAAACAATTTCTGTTTGCCTGCATATTTTTTATCAATCACGATTTTGTTTTCTAAGGCATATTGCTGTAAGGTTTCCTTGTCCAACGTGATCGACAAAAACTGGTATTTTCCTGATTTTGCGGGATATTTAGTTGTTCTTATTAATTGGTTTTTCCGAACCAATATGATGGTGTTTTCAGGAATTACCGTATTTCCATCTGCGTGAAAAGCGTGTGTTTCACCCGATAGTTGAAATCCTAAAAAATGTTCGGGAATAAATTCTTCATTTCCTCTGTGCTTTTCAAAAACACAGGAATAGACCAACTTATCGAAAATGATTTCACGCTTTGCTTCCATACTACAAATATCTTAAAATTTAATTGAGCAAAACCGCTCCTGCACTCGCAATTTCCTTATCTTGTTCTGGTGAACCGCCCGAAGATGCAATAGCTCCGATGATTTTGCCTTCTTTGTTCTTAATAACAACTCCACCAGCAATGGTCAATAACCCGTTGTTTGAATTCAACATTCCGTAGCCGTGAATGTCTGCTTCAGAAACAATTGTTCCCATTACGTCGCTATCTACGCCAAACATTACTGCAGTTCTGGCTTTTTTTATGGCGAATTCTATCACGCCAAAAACGCTGTCTAATCTTGCAAATGCAACCAAATGTCCGCCTGTATCTACCACAGCAACACTAACGGGAATATTTAAAGTTTTGGCTTTTTCAATTGAAGCATTCAATGCTTTTGTTGCTTCGTTATAGTTTATGTTCATCCTTTTTAAATTTAATTAATGATAAAAAAGAAAGCACAGTTTTTTGAACCGTACTTTCTGAATTTTTTTAGCTTTTTGCCGTCCAAGCATCTGCTTGTAATTGTTTTACAAAATCTTCGGTTTCTTTTGGATGTACATTTCTGAAATTTGAATTTTCATTCAAAGCCACATCAACAATACATTCTGCCATTGATTGCGGGTCTAATTGATTTGCCAAAGCTTCAGCAGTACCGTCGAATGCCGATGAAGGTGTGAAATTGGTTTCAGGATTGTACCAACGGTTGATGGTGTCAACTCCCCGATCGTTAAAACCAGTTCCAAAAATGCCCGGATTACAAGTTGCAATTTTGATATTGAAAGGTGCTAATTCTGTTTTCAGACCTTCGGCAATTGAACCCATTGCGTGTTTAGATGCACAATAAGCGGCAACGTAAGGAACCGTCCATAATTCGCCCATAGAAGTTGTGAAAACAATTTTTCCTGGTCTTTTTTCGTCAATAAATTTTTTGATGAAACCTTGAGCCAACTGCAATCCTCCAAAAACATTTACATCAAACATCGAACGAATTAAATCTAAAGGCTGCTCGGCAATTGGACCGCCTTCCATTATTCCTGCGTTGCTGATTAAAATATCGATATCGTATTTTTGAGTGATGTAAGCAATGTCTGTTGTATTCGTTACATCCAATTTATCAACAGTCAATTCTATTCCCTGTTCTTTGGCTTCTCTTATCAAGTCGCTCATTTGCGGATAAACTTGTGCCGTAGCAATTACTTTGTGCCCTTTTTTAGCTAAATCAAAAGCAGCAATTTTTCCAAATCCACTTGCTGCTCCTGTAATTAAAATTCTTTTGCTCATATTTTCTATATTTAAAAGTTATAGAGCAAAATTGAACGAATTAACGATGAAATTAGTTTGTGAGAGGCTCAAGTTTGTATTGGTGGGAAGCTCAATAAAAACTTAGAGCTACCCTATCATTTTTGTTTTATAGTAGAAGTTTTAATGGATATAACTTCAACATTCCAAAAAAAATCCCGAATTAACGGGATTTTAATTTTTCATATATACATTTATTTTATCTCCACAGGAACTGAGATTTTATCCCAATCCATTGTAAATCCATTGCTGTTTATTTTATAAACTAAAGTTTCCTGTGTTGCTGGTAAAGCCTTTGTTTTTACATCAACACGTAAAGCATCTTTAGCTTGTTCGTATTTATAAGCACCCCATTGTTTTGGCTCTTTATTAAAAATCGCAGTCCAGGTTCCGCTTTGTTTAGGGATCAAGAAAAAGCTGTATTTACCTGCAGGCAATTTTTTACCCTGAACGGTAATATCTTTATCCGTTTCGAAAGTAGTCGCTTCATTGGCACCCGCTCTCCAAACTTTATCATAAGCTTCTAGACCACCCCAGATTGTACGTCCTTTTACAGAAGGACTGCTATAGGCGATCGTAATATTTGCATCTTTAATTTTTCCTGTAGCAGTAGCTGGAGGACTCGCAGGTTTTTTAGTTTCCTGTGCAAAGGCATTTACAGAAATCGTCATTGCAGCAACAAGGACGGTAGCAGATTTAAGAATTGCTTTCATACTATTTTTATTTGTTTGTTTTTGTTATTGTTCGTTTACGAATTTACGGCTTTCGGCTTATAAAATAACAACCCGATTGCAGAAAATATAATTACTGCCGCTGCTCCGATTACGTTCAACCAAAGGAAAGAAACAATATCGAACTGATAAACGGCAATAACTGTAATTTCTGATAAAATGGCAGCAATAAATACATTCGAACCGGTAATTTTTTTATAATAAAATGCAACAAGAAAAATCCCCAATATCGGACCGTAGAAAAGAGAGCCCAATACATTCACCGCTTCAATAAGGGAACCCATTTGAGTGGCAAACATCGCTACACCGATTGAGAAAATACCCCAAGCTAAAGTATGTAGACGACTGTATTTCAATTCCGTTTTGTCATCAGGAATTTCTTTTTTAAATATTAAATGAACATCTTTTAATGAACAAGCGGCAAGGGAATTCAGAGCTGCCGAAATGGAACCCCAGCTCGCCAGAAAAATAACGGCAAACAGTAAACCAATCATCCCTACAGGCAAGGTATTTTTTACAAAATACAGGAAAATGTAATTCGTATCCGTTTTCTCTGCATTATAATTTGAATTATTAATCGCTTCCTCTACCTTTCCGTGAAGTGCTTTTACCTCGGTTTGTGTATTTTTAAAATCCTGAATTGTTTTTGTGAGTTGGGGAGATTGAGTTTCTTTCAACTTTAAAATTTCTTTCGATTCTGCATTGAATTTTAGTTGTAAATCCTGATGCTCTTTTTCAAAAACCGCAGCCTGTTCAGGTTTTGTTTCTTTTAAATGTTGATAAGACCGTTCATTAAAATAAATCGGAGCCGGTTTTAGAGAAAAGAAAGCGAAAAGCAAAGCACCGATCAAAAGAATAGCAAACTGCATCGGAATTTTAACCAATCCGTTCAACAGCAAGCCCATTTTCGCATTGGTATTGTCTTTCGCGGTAATATATCTCCCGACCTGACTCTGGTCAGTACCAAAGTAAGACAATGCCAGAAAAAAACCGCCAATCAATCCGCTCCAGATATTGTATTTATCTTTCCAGTCGAATTCTGTGGTGATTACATTGAGTTTTCCGGATTTCCCCGCCAGATAAAGCGCGTCGTTAAAACCAATTCCATTCGGCATATTTTGAATAAGTAAATATCCTGCAAAAGCCATGGTTCCCAGAATAATGAGAAACTGTAATTTTTGAGTGTGAGCGATTGCTTTTGCCCCGCCAACATAGGTGTAAATCAACAGAATACCGCCTGTTAAAACATTCGTTAAGTAAATATTCCAGTTTAAAACGCTTGATAAGATGATACTCGGAGCGTAAATACTGATTCCTGTTGATAAACCTCTGGAAAAAAGGAAAAGCAGTGAAGTCAATACCCTTGTTTTTTTATCAAAACGGTTTTCTAAATATTCATAGGCGGTGTACACATTTAAGCGCTGAAAAATCGGGATGAAAGTGATACAGATCACAATCATCGCCAAAGGCAGACCAAAGTAATACTGAACGAAACGCATCCCGTCTGTATAAGCCTGTCCCGGTGCTGAAAGAAATGTAATGGCACTTGCCTGCGTAGCCATAATACCGATCAACACAATGTACCAAGGCATTTTATTATCTGCTTTCAGGTAGGATTCGTTGCTTTTTTGACCACGACCGATAAATACGCCGTAAACAACCACTGCAACCAATGTAAAAATAAGAACTGTCCAATCTATCGTACTCATGCCCAGAATTTAGTAAACCAATAATAAAATACAATCTGAGATATTAATGCAACGGCTAATAATATATACCAGATATTCCAATTTTTAAGTTGCTTGTTCATCAGTTTTTCTGTGCAGATAAAAAGTTTAAAAATAATCTTGCCGCCCCAACATTTCCCGCAGGTAATTGTCTGAAAAATGCCAACGGGGTATAAATAAAATTACCTTTCCCGTATTTGGCATATAAAGTTGATCCCTGCAAAGGCTCTTCATTGGTATCGTGCATTTCAAAAAGTGGTTCATAAGCTGCATCCCATTGATCAGGGAAATAGGCGCCACGCTCCTGTACCCAGCCTTTAAAATCATTTGTAGTAATTTTGTTCGGAAAGTTCAGTAATTTATGATTTGGATTAAAAAATTTAACCTCAGCATTTTCTTCGGTAACGCGTTTATTGGCAATATTGAAATTATACATTCCCAATTGGTTAACTGTTGTATCCTGATTCGTGTTATACTGCATCACCAAATTACCTCCGGCTTTTACGTAAGACCATAAAAAAGGCATCCAACGTCCTAGTTTTTTCTCCGTATTATTGGCACGAACACCAAATACAATAGCATCATATTGTGATAGCTTGTTTTGACTTCCGTTTCCGCCAGATTCATCTAAGTTGCCATAAAAATCTTCGTCTTTCAAAACATCTACCTGAATGCCCGCAATACGCAGGAATTCAGGAATGAAATCGCCAGCTCCTTGTATGTAACCCACTTTTTTAACCTTCGCCTGAATATCGCCTTTCATTACGGTTACAGTTGCAGGCGTAAAATATTGTAATGAAGGTAAATGAGGATATTGAATTAATACTTGTTTTTTATTATAAGTTACTCCATCTGCAACAAAATTGGCATCCAATTGTAACTGATTTGATTTTATTGAAGCAAGTTTAGTTTTTGGAATGACATAATCAACAGAAAAATCTTTTCCATTCATTGATTTTAAATCGCCGCCGCCCAATCGTTCTCCATTATATAACAAGTTTACTTTACCGTTACTGAACTGTTTATTAGAATTAATTTTAAAATTTAAACTCAAATGTAAATCTTCATTTTCTTTGACTAAATAAAGCGGTTGTGTAAATTTCAGTTCCAATGCAGGAACAATGCGCAAGGCTTCTACCACATCACCACGCACCGGATCTAATTTCTTGAAAGATAAAGGAAGTTTAACCTGAAACTTTTCCGAACCGATTTTTAAACCAATCAAAACATTCAGTGGTGATTCTGCCTCGGGTAAACCAATTAAAGTATCATTTGGAACAGAGAAAGTTGCTGCATTCGTCGGAGGTTTTGCCAACCAGTAAGGTTCTGTAAGTATTGCGTCTGCAGGAATCTGAATGTCGTGCTGAATGGTAATTAAAGAATCTTTTGACAGTTTTCTGTTGAAACTTTCTGACTGACTTAACCATTTTATATCTTCTAAAACCACAGGATTTGCAGCTCTTGAAATCAAATTTAATCTGAAATTGTAATGATCACCGACAACAGCTTCAGCCTGATTGGTAACAGCTTCGCCCATAAACCCCGCACAGCTTAAAATGATATTGTCGAGAGATTTAATTTTATCCTTTTTTAAGTCTGAATCCTGTAGTGCAGTGACCTTTTTTCGTAAAACAAGCAAAGCTGGCAAACTACGGTCTGGCTCGTTGAAATTGAAATCGGAAATAATTTTATCTAACGATTGATCAATATCAGCGTTTCCTTGTGAAGTCCAGGTTTTAGTTATTCCATCAAAAAGTGTTGCTTTTGCAGGCTCGCCGATAACATGGGAAAAATATTCAGTTTTTATTCCGGCTACGGACTGTGTCCCTGCACCTTGGCTTTTATGTAAACTTCTGCTTAATCCTGCCAATTCGCCATAACCCATTCCCAATTGTGCATCATATTGCCCAACCGTGACTTTCAGTTGATTTTCAGCGGTCGTATTGTTGTTACCAAATCGGAAAGTGTTCCATAATACGCGTTTTGGCTGCCATACATTCACATATTTTAATTGATCCGGGAAAGCCGTTTTATCACCAGCCAGCTTAAAAGCTTTTTCCGCAACCACAGCCGAAGCCGCGTGTTGTCCATGCCCTGCTGCTGCAGTAGGAGGAAAACGACAAATAATAACATCAGGACGGAATTTACGGATTGCCCAAACTACATCAGCTATAATACTATTTTCATCCCATTGTTTAAAGGTATCGGTCGTATTTTTAGAGAACCCGAAATCAATCGCGCGGGTAAAAAATTGTTGGGCACCGTCTAACTTTCTTGCCTCTAAAAGTTCATGTGTTCTGATTAAACCCAATGCAGCACCTTGTTCTGTCCCTAATAAATTCTGACCACCATCACCTCTGGTTAAAGACAAATAGCCCGTTTCTACATTTTGGTCGTTGATTAACCAGGAGAGTAATCCCGTATTTTCATCATCGGGATGAGCTGCGAGGTATAAAACTTTAGGTAGGTGTTTTAGGGTTTTGATTTCGCGGTAAATTTCAGATGATTTTGAAGGTCGAACCTGTTGGGCCGAACAAAAAACCGTATAAAAGCCAAGAATAAATACAGTGCTTACTTTTTTGAACATTTGAATTTGCTTTGCGGGGCAAATATAAGTAAATCATCTTTCTTTCAACCTTAAAAGGAAAAAACAACACTTTTTGCTGACGATTTATAAATCTGTTTTTATGGCTCATGATTTATCATCAACTTAAATAAGGATACAACTTTATAATTTAGGATTAATTTAGTTTTAAAAAAATCTTATTAATTCTAGTTATTAGCTCAAATCTATTTCGATTATTATGGTATAAATTATAATATTTATATTTGCTCAAAATTAATAATTATGAAAAAATATGGAGCATTTTTATTATTTGCTTTTATCTTATTTACACAGAGCATTTCAGCACAAACAGTTCCTATTGAATGGCAAAAGAACTATGGTGGAAGCTACGATGATTCTGGTACCGCTATAGATAATACTCCTGATGGAGGTTATATATTGTTGGGAACAACGAGATCTTCCGATCGCGATGTAACGGGGCTACATGGAAGTCTTTATGATGTTTGGGTAGTTAAAACCAACAGTGTAGGGAATATACAATGGAAAAAATGTTTCGGTGGTACAGGAACAGATGTGGCAAGATTAGTAAAATCAACAAGTGATGGAGGTTACATTTTTGTAGCAGATACTAACTCTAATAATGGAGATCTTACTGGTCATTATGGAAATTTAAATGTTAAAGATGCTTGGATTGTAAAGCTTGATGCTTCCGGTAATCTTCAATGGCAACATCATTTTGGTGGGACTTCAGAAGATTCCGTTTCCTCTGTTGTTGAAACTCCGCAAGGATTTTTAATGGTAGGTTATTCTTATTCATCCAATGAAAATATACCCGCAAATAAAGGTGGAACTGATGCTTTTGCTGCATTTTATGACAAACAGGGAAATCTTCAGTGGGTAAAAAATTATGGTGGTGCGCGTTATGATTATGCTTCTTCTGTAGTGGCTGATAATAACGGGTTTGTTATCGCTGGAAACTCCGCATCCGTAGATGGGGATCTTTTAAATGCTAATTATCACTTAAATGGTAGTGGGGTTTTTTATTCTGATTATTGGGTATTTAAAATTGATTTTTCAGGAAATATGATGTGGAGCAAATATTATGGGGGCCCCGCGGAAGATTTTGCAACCTCTCTTGTAAAAACCACGGATGGTGGATACATTGTCGCTGGTAATGTACAAGCGTATGGAGGAGATATTACACAAAACAATGGAAATACTGATTTTTGGGTTGTTAAATTAGACGCTAATGGGAATATGCAATGGCAAAAGACCTATGGTGGCAGTGGTTCTGATGTACCTGAAGAGATTAGACAGACCTCGGATGGTGGATATATATTGACAGGTATTACCTATGGTAATGGGATAGATGTGACGGGTTACCATATTGGAATCCCGGGTGATATGTGGGTTTTAAAAATTAATAACAGTGGTGTCCGAGAATGGCAAAGAGCTTTAGGAGGTTCTAAAATAGACAGGGGAATGGGAATCGTTGAAGCTACTGATGGAGGCTTTATGGCTTTTGGTACTACGGCTTCTCGTAATGGGGATGGAGATGTGGTTGGCAATCCTTACGAAGTTGCTGATTTATGGTTAGTAAAACTAAATGCAGGTATTTTAGATGTTTCTGAAATTTCTACAACAGTAAAAGATCAAATAAATATTTATCCTAATCCAGCTACTGAACATTTTTTTGTTGACAGTAAAAGTTCAGTGACCCAAGTGAGTCTTTATACTGCTTCAGGAAAATTAATTTCAGAATATTTGTCTCCGGATAAACCTATTGATACAAAAAGTTTTATACCTGGAGTGTATTTTGTTCACATTAAAACAAAAGAGGGCATTACTATAAAAAAACTTATAAAAAAATAAATAATTGTTTTTCAATTATTATATACCGTAAAGAAACTTAACTTCTTATGATTAAAACTAATAAACCTCTCATTTTTGAGAGGTTTATTCTATTATTACTTTGATGTTAAATTTTACTTATATCTAAATAAAGCGCAGTAATTAATTTAAGCTTCTAAAAGCATTCGGTGTCATTCCTGTTTTCTGTTTAAATAATCTTGTGAAATGCTGAGGATATTTAAAACCTAATTCATATGCAATTTCACTAATTGATTTATTCAGATCAAACATTTGCTGTTTCGCAATATCTATAAGTTTTAACTGAATATATTCCTGAGCTGATTTTCCTGTCTCTTTTTTGATAAGATCTCCAAAATAATTGGCTGACAATCTGAGTTCTTCTGCACAATAATTTACATTTGGCAGACCTAATTCTAAAGGTTTATCAGAACTAAAATAATTGGTCAATAAACCTTCAAATCTCTCTACAATACCGTGATTTACAAAATCCCGTGTCATAAATTGTCGGTCATAAAACCTTGTGCAATAATCAAGAAACATTTCAATATTTGATACAATTAGATGCTTACTGTGCTTATCTATAGAATGTTTTAGCTCATACTCAATCTTTTCCAGACAATCCAGGATGATTTTTCGTTCCTGTTCGGATAAATGTAAAGCTTCATTTACGGCATAGGAAAAAAAGCTGTACTCTCCTATTCTTCTGCCTAAGGATGTTCCGTGTATTAAGTCGGGATGAAATACCAATGCGATACCTTGTGGCTGGTAATATTCGTCTTTATTTTCACCAATAACCTGTCCAGGAGCCAGGAATATTAAAGTTCCTTCTTCGTAATCATAATTATTAAGTCCATATCGGAGGTCACCACATTTAATTTGTTTCAAAAAAATGGTATAAAATTCATATCGTAACCTTCTAAATTGTCTTGGATGAGCATGTTGGAGGTCAACGACACTTACCAATGGATGCAGCGTTTCAACATTATTGAAATCATTATACTCTTTTATACGCTTGAAATTTACAATATCATCCATTCCTATATATTTTGATTGAACAGTACAAATTTATTGAATAATCTGCGATTAAACTTAGGTCTCTCAGGTCAATCAGTGATTTTGGTAAGCAATCGGTAATTGGGTTAATAGATTGAGTGTTTATAATCCTGAATTTTGTAAAAGTAAATGATAACGAACCAATTAACAAACAGATAATACATACTTAAATAATTAATTAAAAATGGAAAAAATTACATTAAACAACGGCGTAGAAATGCCCATATTAGGTTTCGGAGTTTTTCAGGTAGCAGATCCTTTAGAATGTGAAAAGGCAGTTTCAGAAGCTATTGAAACAGGATATCGCTTAATAGATACCGCAGCCTCTTATTTAAATGAAAAAGCGGTAGGAAATGCCATCAAAAAAAGCAGTGTTCCGAGAGAAGAATTATTTATCACGACCAAGCTCTGGATTGAAGATACCGGTTATGAAAAAACAAAAGCCGGTTTTCAGAAATCATTGGATTTATTGCAATTAGATTATTTGGATCTATACCTAATTCACCAACCTTATGGTGATATATTCGGTTCATGGAGAGCCATGCAGGAATTGTATCATGAAGGAAAAGTTAGAGCAATTGGTGTTTCAAATTTTCATCCAGACAGGATGATAGACTTGATCGTAAATAGTGGCTTTACCCCTGCTATCAATCAGATAGAAACGCATCCTTTTCATCAGCAAACAGAAAATCAGAAATTTCTTCAGGAAAACAATGTTCAGATTGAATCTTGGGGACCTTTTGCAGAAGGAAAAAATGATATTTTCAAGAATGAAATTTTAGTGAAAATTGCAATTCAATATAACAAATCGGTTGCCCAGATCATTCTTCGTTGGTTAACGCAACGAGGGGTAATTGTAATTCCTAAATCAGTTCGTAAAGAAAGAATGGCGGAGAATTTTGACATATTTGATTTTGAGCTTTCTGCTGAAGATATGGAAATCATCAAGACATTAGATACGAATGCCAGTTTATTTTTTGATCATAGAGACCCAAATATGGTAAAATGGTTAAGCGAGCGTAAAATAACCAGATAAAAATTTAATATGAATATGTATTTCAATAAAGTTTTAACCATTTCAGCATTCTTTGCAATTTCGTTGCTATCGTTAAATGCACAAACTTTAAAAAAGCAGAATCCTTTAATTATAGAATCCCAAGGAAGTTTTGCCATTGGCGGAACGGTTGTTACAACACCCGGAATCTTTGATCCAATACAACAAGGCGCTTATAATCCGGCAGGAACAGACCCAACAGGACAGACATTGCATGGCGATCATGCGGCAGTTTATTATCAAATTCCTGCAAAGGCAAAGAAATATCCTATTGTATTCTGGCATGGTCACGGCGAAAGTTCAAGATGTTGGCAAACTACACCGGATGGCAGAGAAGGTTTCCAGAATATTTTCTTGCGAAAAAATTATCCTGTGTATTTAATAGATCAGCCAAGACGCGGAAATGCAGGACGATCTACTCTATCAGCCACAATAAACTCTGTTCCTGATGAACAGTTATGGTTTGGTATTTTTCGTATTGGGGTTTATCCTGATTATTATCCTAATGTTCAGTTTTCAAAAGATCCAAAAGCGTTGGAACAATTTTATCGTCAGATGGTTCCAAATACAGCCAATTATGATGCTAAATTAAATATCAATGCTGTTGACGCATTATTTAATAAGATTGGTAAAGGAATTTTGGTTACTCATTCTCAAAGTGGCGGTCCTGGATGGTTTAGTGTTTTGAAAAATCCAAATATCAAAGCGGTGATTTCTTACGAACCGGGTGGCGATTTTGTTTTTCCTGAAGGTGAAGCTCCAACATCCATCGTGTTATCTGGACGAACAATTACTCCACCCACAATTCCGATAGAAGATTTTATGAAGTTTACCAAAATCCCGATTGTGATTTATTATGGAGACAATATTCCAAATACGCCAAGCACAAATCCAGGACAGGAACAATGGAGAGTATTTCTTGAAGTTGCAAAAAAATGGGCTGAAACTGTAAATAAACACGGTGGCGATGCTACAGTAGTACATCTTCCGACCATTGGAATTAAAGGCAATACCCACTTCCCTTTTTCAGATCTAAATAATATTGAAATTGCAGATCTTACCTCAAAATGGCTGAAAGATAAAGGGTTGGATTAAATAAAAATCAAACTATGAAATATGTGTCAATTTTCGCTTTTATAGCAACGATTATCTGTTCGTCATTATTTGGACAATCATTAAAAACAGAATCAATGGTAAAAAATAATCAAAGTTTAAGTGTAAAAGAAAAAAGCATCATTAAAATTTCTTCTTTCGCGGCAAAAGGCGATTTGGAACAATTAAAAACCGAATTGAATACTGGTCTTGAAGCAGGTTTGAGTATCAATGAAACGAAAGAAATTCTCATTCATTTATATGCTTATTGCGGGTTTCCTCGCAGTATCCGTGGATTGCAAACCTTTATGGAAGTATTGGATGAAAGAAAGTCAAAAGGAATACATGATGATGTTGGAAATAATGCGCTACCAATTAATCAAACAGAAAACAAATATGAACGTGGTAAAAAGGTATTAGAACAGCTTACAAAAACACCAGAATCTGAAACACTTACAGGCTATTCGGCATTTGCTCCGACCATAGATGTTTTCCTTAAAGAACATTTATTTGCCGATATTTTTGAAAGAAATGTTTTGACTTATGCTCAAAGAGAATTGGTAACGATTTCCGTACTCAGTACAATTGGTGGTGCTGAACCGATGCTACAATCCCATTTAAATATTTGTTTGAATATAGGGTTAACTCCCGAACAGTTAAATGAATTTGTAAACACTCTTCAATTAACTAAAAAAGAGACTGAAACGTTGAAAAATGTATTAAAAGAAGTCCTAAATAGCCGAAAATCTCAATAATTTTTAATAATAGAAAATGAAAAAAATAACTTATTTATTCATCAGTATACTATCATTAACATCAATCAAAAATACCTCCAATGCACAAATTCCCATGGAAAATAAGAAGCAAACAGAATTTCCAAATACGAAGATTTATCCGTTAAGAGATACTGAAAACGGAGTGAAAGTTCAAAAAGTATCTTATCCGAACAGAATTCAGATCAATGTAGTTGCCAATGTTTTTTATCCGCCAAATTACGATATCAATAAAAAATATCCTGCCATTGTTGTCGGCCCTCCGTTTGGTGGTGTAAAGGAACAAACTGCCGGTTTACATGCTCAGAAATTAGCGGAATTAGGCTATGTAACGTTGGCTTTTGATCCTGCATTTCTTGGTGAAAGCGGCGGTTATCCCCGTTATATTGAAGTTCCGGAAATAAAAGTTGAAGACTTCAGTGCAGCGATAGATTTTTTGAGTAATCACTCCTTGGTTGATAAAAAACGTATCGGTGTTTTGGGGATTTGTGGAAGTGGCGGATATTCTGTGGCTGCCACAGCAATTGATCATAGAATTAAAGCTCTAGCAACTGTGAGTATGTATGATATGGGACGTGCCAGACGAGAAGGCATCAACAATTCAACTTCTTATGATCAGAGAATGAAAATTTTGGATGAAATCGGGGAACAACGCACCAAAGAATTTGCTGGAGCAGAGAGAAAAGATATTCGCGCATTGCCTGAAAAAGTAGATGCCAATACTCCAAAATTTGCCTTGGATTTTCTTGATTATTATGATACTCCAAGAGGAAATCATCCCAATTCTACAGCGTATTATTCGTTTACAAGTTTGGCTCCGATGATGAATTTTTTCTCTTTTTCTAATATTGAAACCATATCTCCGCGTCCTCTTTTATTCATTGCAGGAGAAAAGGCAGTCTCAAAATATTTCAGTGCAGATGCCTATCAAAAAGCAAAAGAACCGAAAGAATTATTTATAGTTCCTGGAGCAACGCATGTTGATTTGTATGACAGACCGGAATATCTGAAAACTTCAATTAAAAAATTAGATGATTTCTTTAAACAATATTTAAAATGAAAAACATTCTAGTAATAAGCGGTGTAATTATGACATTAATGGCTTCCGGTTGCAAGGAAACATCAGATAAAAGTGAATTGATCTTCCCAAAAGGAGAAAAAATAAACAATACTAATTTCACAGGAACTGCCTGGTTAAATACTTTAGTTGAAGGAGACAGCAGTAACCAAAATTCTGTTGGCAGTGTGACTTTTGAAGCTGGAGTAAGAACAAAATGGCATTCTCATCCTGCAGGACAGATTATTTTGGCATTAAACGGTAAAGGATATTATCAGGAAAAAGGGAAGTCAAAAATCATTATTAAAAAAGGAGATGTCATTACATGTAAACACGATATTCCGCATTGGCACGGGGCAAGTTCAGATTCAGAATTTGTTCAAATTGCTATAACGGGAAGAGAAAAAGGGCCAACTTTATGGCTGGAAGAGGTGAGAAACGAGGAATATAATGCAAAATAGACCTATTTTTCAATATTTAGAAGAAGGTTTTACTTTAAAATAGGCAATCTCCTTTAAACAATTTGTATTTTCGCGAATCTAATTTTTAATAATGTCAATTTTTTCAGATAACATCAGGCTTTTGCGAGGTAAATTAGGAATCACCCAACGCGAATTGTCTGAGCAAATTACCATAACCACTTCACGATATATTTCCTACGAAAACGCCAGATCAAAACCTCCTGTCGATGTATTGATCAGGATTTCAAGATTATTTCATGTCAGCATCGATCTTTTACTTTCTGTAGATTTGATAAAATATCCTTTAGATGATATGCTGAAACTTCCCGATAACAGGATTGTATTGCCTGTTGTGGTAGATCAGAATGGAAATGAAAGTATTGAAATTATTCCGCAAAAAGCTTCTATGGGCTATTTGAGAGGTTACAGCGATCCTGAATATATTGAAAGTCTGGAAACTATTTCTTTACCTTTTCTGAAGAACGGAAAATTCAGAGCTTTCCCTGCCAGTGGGGATTCTATGCCGCCGTTTAAAGATGGTTCATTTATTATTGGAAAATATATGGAAGGAATTAATGATCTAAAATCAGGAACTTCTTACATATTTGTTACCTCAAATGACGGAATTACCTATAAAAGATTGAAGGCAAAAAATTCAGGTTCTATCACTGTTTCGTCAGATAATACATTTTATGAGCCGTATGAAATTCCTTTTGAAGAAATTTTGGAGGTCTGGAAATATGCATCCGGGATTTTTCCGGAAGAGTTTTAATGTAAAATAAAAATATTATATTTATTTCCGAAAAAAAATGATAGGTTATGCCGACTGATGCGTCTCACAAGCTGATTCCGATGACAACTTTTGTTATTGAATATTATTCTAATGAAGGTTATGCTGATCTTCAGACATTACGCTTGATGAATAATTATGCTAATTTCTTAAAACAGTCTTTAACTCTTGGAATGTTTGTTCCGGTAGATCCGCAAGGGAATGTACTAAAGGAACCAAAAAACTATGCAATATGGAAAACGCTTGAGCATAACGACGGAAAAAAAAGCGATGCTGTTGGCTTTGAAGAACATAGGATATATCAAACCGCAGAACGAAACCGTCTTTTTGAAGGGTTTGAATTGGTATACAACGGATATTCTGTTGTTCGAATTGTTAAATCAAATAATAATTCCGTTGAATTGTCTTTTAGCAAGAATGATTTAAAATGTTCAACATTTAAAGATATTGAGGCATTTTCTGTTTTAGATGAAATATCTTTAACGCCTAAAGCATTAAAAACCATCGGAATAAAAAAATAAATTTTTGAAGAAAGGCTCAGATCGTAAATCCAAGCCTTTTTCTAATTTTTATATTTTACAATTTAATCAAATCTTTTCTGAAAAGAAAAACCGGATTGATGCATTGCAATTTCATTTTTATTTGTGTCAAGTTGTGCTTGGCTCACATAAATCTTCATTTGCTGTTCATAATCGTTGATGGCTGATTCTATTGTTTCAAACTTTCCGTTGGTTAAATTTTCCGATAAAATTAATGCATCCAATAATCCTGTATTAGCACCCTGACCAGCAAAAGGAGGCATTACATGGGCAGCATCTCCAATCAAAGTTATTGGTAAAGGACGATTGCTTTTCCAAGGTTTATCTATAGAAATTTTTCTTGTCGGCAATCCTGCAAAAAAGTTTGTTGAACGGAATAATTGATGATAACATTCGTGCCAATGAGGAAGCATATTGGATAGAAATTTAGCAATATTTTCTGTATTTTGAAAATTTAAGCCATTTTCATGAATCCATTCTTCAGGTTTTCTAAATGTTACATTGTACGTTAATGCGCCATTGTTATTAGGATTTGCGACTAGATTAATTCCATTATTTGCCATCATTAATATATTGTTGTTGCACAATTGGAAAAACTCAGGACATTGTATTTCAGGCTGAAAAACTTCGCCCTGTATAATAAAAGTTCCGGTATACTCTACTTCTGCCTCTGTTACAAATTTTCTGGCTTTGGACATTTCTCCATTGGCGCCGATCACAAGATCTGCGGTTGCAATCATTTCATTTTCAAAATGGATGAGCCATTTTCCGTTTTCTTCTTCAAGTTTTGTGAATTTTCTGTCCCAAATCACAGTATTTGGTGTTAAGCTGTCTAGTAATATTTTTCTTAAATCATTTCTGTTGATTTCAGGATTATCGTATTGATTTTCGGGTGCCGGATTTTTAATAAATAAAACTTTGCCTTGTTCATCAACTACCGTTCTTCCCATCGGAATCGCTTTAGCATAATAACTTTTCAGTAATCCTTCTTTTTTCATAGCATCCTGTCCTGAGCCTTTATGCAGATCTAATGTTCCACCCCAAATTCTGGCTTTTGGATCTTTATCTCTTTCGTAAACAGTTACATTTATTCCTTCTTGTTGTAGCAATTTTGCTAAAGTTAAGCCAGCCGGTCCTGCGCCGATAATGGCAACATTTTTATTCTTTAATAACATAATTTTGCGTCGTTTAATATGAATACAAAATTCTGAAATGTTTCTACGACAGGATTGTATAAATGCGACAAAATGAGGTTTGAAAATGATTAATTTAAAAGCTAATCGTTTGCGTATTTCTTTGACGGATAGCTTCTTCCGTTCTTGGAATAAAATTTTCTGTAATATTTAATGCTGCAGTAGCCTGAACTTCTTCAATAAATGGTCTCAAATTTTGATTATATTCTTGAAATGCGAGAGTAAAATTACCGTCATATTTTTCCAGAGCATCCGCTAATGTTGCAGCTCCAATCATAGATAATGAACCGCCCATTCCAGCGGCGGGAGAAGCACAATATCCGGCATCGCCTATCAGTGCTACTCTACCTTTTGTCAATGATGGCATTTTGATCTGACAGAATTTATCAAAATAAAAGAATTCGGAATTTTGTACTTCTTCCAATAATTCTGCGGTTCTCCAGCTTTGTCCTTCAAACTGTTTCAGAATAATTTTTCTTTGTTGATTTTCATCTCGATAATCGTAAGTAATCTCTTTTTCTGAGAAGAAACAAAAAATAATATCAGTTTTTTGGTTGTAAGCATTCAATGTAACAGCCTTGTCGGGCACATTGTACATTTGCATTGTTTTTTGTTTGATTAAAAGTTTATCGGCGATTGTGATTGAAAAATAAGCTCCCAGAAAATGAGAATATTCTTTTTCTTCGCCAAACCAGATTCTTCTTACTCCCGAATGAATGCCGTCGCAACCTAATACCAAATCAAACGAACGTTGCGAACCATTTTTAAAACTAACATCTATCTTTTCTTGTGTTTCGTTTAAAGCTGTGATACTGTTGTTGAAAATAAATTCAACATCATTTTTAAGTTTATCAAATAAAATATTCATAAACTGATCGCGTTCAATTTCGATCTCATCATCGGTAGATTCGGGATCTTCATTCAAGACTATCGAGCCTTCTGAAATATCATCAGCATTTTTAAATTCTATCTTTTCGACGTTCAGTCTGTTTGCTTTTAACTGCTCAAAAATTCCCATTCGTTTAGAAATATCGAAAGCCATGCCTTTGATATCAATTGCTGCCCCAGCAATTCGGGGTTTGTCTGAGAGTTCAACCACAGTTACTTTATAACCTAATCTATTCATCCAGTAAGCGGTTGAAAGTCCGGCAATACTTGCACCGGAAATGAGGACTGATTTTTCTTTTAATGATTCCATTGTATTGATTTTTTGTTGATACAAAGGAACATCGTAAAAATGGAGACAGCAATATCAGAACAAAGTAAGTATTGGACTAATCGCGGTTTTTATTTCGAAATGTTAAAGGAGTGATTCCGACAACTTTGGTAAAAAGCCTTGAAAAATAAGGATAATCGTCATAACCCAATTCTGTAGCAATCTCTTTTACAGACTGATTTGAATGATAAAGCAAACGTTTGGCTTCTAAAATAATACGTTGCTGAATGTGATATGAAACTGAATAACCGGTAGTGTTTTTGATGCACTCATTTAGGTAAGGTGTAGAAATATTTAAGACTTGGGCATACTCTGACGGACGTTTTACAGTTATATATTTCTCTTCTAAAATTTGTTTAAAAGCTTTGGTGGCAATTTCAAACCTAGACAATTTTTCCAAAGGTTGATTATGTTCTAAATATTGAGAAATAACCAATGCCACCAACGTGTTACAGCTGTCTTTTAGTAAAGAATGATAGAGTTTTTCGTTTTTTCGGGTGTAGTATTTTAAAGAAAGTGATACGGATTCAGAAATTAGGGAAAATGTTTCTTGATCTAATAGTAAAGGTTTTACAGGCCTGATTTCATCCAATAATTTTAGATATTCAGGATTCAGATATTCACTGTTAAGCGCCCAGGTGCTGACGGTTATATTTTCGGTAGATGTGGTATAATGCACCTGATCAGGGTGAATGTAAATGACAGATGATTCTTGAATATCATATTTTTGAAAATCAATTTCAATGGAAACCGTACCTTTTTCAAGCAAGAAAAATGAATGAAGATCATGCCGATGCGACTGTTTTTCCTCTTCATTAATTATTGAATGATCGAAAGACACTCTTTCCATAACAATGCCCGGACTGCGTTCATCAGCCATCGAATTAACAGGAATAGATTTTGTCTTTTTATTCATTAGAATGTTTATTAACCAAAAAAGGGAAAAGGTTTTTTAACCTCTTGTGGTTTAATTTTTAGATATATTATGCAGGCTCCCAAAGCTCTATTTTATTACCGTCTGCGTCCATAATATGTACAAATTTCCCGTATTCATGAGCTACAATTTCGTCAACTACAGTTACGCCGTTTTCTTTAAGGTTTTTAACTAATCCTTCAATATTCTGAACTCTGTAATTGATCATAAATTCCTTTTTTGAAGGCGCGAAATATTCACTTCCATTTTTAAAAGGGCTCCACTGTAAAGCATTAACTTCATCTGGATTGTTAATATTTCTGGATTCAAAAGTTGAACCCCAGTCATTGGTGTCTAATCCTAAATTTTTCGCATACCATTCTCTGGTTTCCTTTGGATTGTCTGTGAAAAAGAAAATTCCGCCAATTCCTGTCACTTTTGGGTTTGTATCGGTTGAGTTTGGTTGTTCTGTTTTGTTATTTTGATCTTCCATATTTTTTATTTTAATTAAATTTTAGTTTGTTTAAAAGTGATAAAATCACTGCTTATTATTCGTTTCCCTTTCTTCGCATTTCGAGCAAATACAGACGGTGTCATTCCACTGTATCGCTTAAATTCTCTGCTTAAATGAGCCTGATCGGTATATCCCAATTCAACGGCTAAAGCAGCAAGATTAGATTCCGGATTTATCCATAATTGATTTCGTACCTGTTCAAACCGAATTAGACCAGATACATCTTTTACCGTATGACCAGACGATTGCTTAAATTTTCTTTCCAATGTACGGACGGTTGAATGAGCTTCCGTTGCTATCTGGTTTACAGGCATTGTACCTTTCGCTTCTCTCATTGCATTTCCTGCTTTTGAGAGTGTCGTATCGTTAGAAATTTGTAGTGTATTTAGGAAATATTGTTCTACCTGGGCGACTGCTTCATCTACTCTATCATCCTGAATATATTGAGCTAAAATAGGTTGAAGTTGAGCGATTGAATGTTCAAAAATTCGTACTCCGTCTTTTCCTGAGGGTAATTCAAGCAAATCAAAAATACTCCACGGGAAACATCTGATTCCAATAATTTCTAAGCTGTTTTTTGAGTAAAAATTGACAGGCTGATTGAGAAGTCCTATCATAAATGGTGAAGGCAAGGGCTCTATACTTCCGTTATTAGAAATGCTGCAACCGCTTCCGAAATGAAAAATAATTTCTGCATAACCATCAGGAATTACTTCAAAACCAGATTCTACTTCTCCGAATTCTCTTTTGTCATACCAAAAACATTGGATGCTATTTCGTAATTCTTCAGGAGGTTCAAATTCTAGGTGTTGCATTTTAAAGATTAGAGTTTTTCGGCTCAGTTTTTTTAGAAATATTTTAGAAACGGGTTTTATCAAAAATAATAAATAATTAGATAAATTGGAAATATTTATTTGAGATTCAAATTGTCACGATTTTTATTTTAAAGTGTAAGTTTCAATTATTTAGATATTAATCAATTATAATGAAAATTTTATAGGTGTATGGCATAATAATAGGTTGTTTTTAAGTAAGTACAACTTTTAAAACCATTCACAACATGAAATCAGATCATATAGTACAAAAAAGCCTTAGAGGAAAAACAGTAGTTATTACAGGCGGAAGCAGTGGCGTTGGACGGGCAGTTGCAGAAGCTTTTGCATTGGAAGGATGTAACATTGTTGTTGCTGCGAGAGGTAAAGAAGCGTTAGACGAAACTGTAAGTTTATGCAGAGATTTGGATGTGACAGCCATTGGTGTGCCTACAGATGTTTCGGTAGCCGAACAGGTTGAAAATCTGGCACAAACAGCTTTACAGTTTAACGGAAGAATTGATATCTGGGTAAATAATGCCGGAGTAATGGCCAGCGGAAAATTTGAGGAAATTCCAATGAAACTTAACGAGCAGGTAATTAAAACTAATCTGTTTGGATATATGCACGGCGCCTATTCCGCATTGCCAATTTTCAAGAAACAGAATGAAGGAATTCTTATTAATAATGTTTCGATTGGCGGATTTATGCCTGCTCCGTACAGCGCGGTATATTCAGCAACGAAATTTGGAATTCGTGGAATGATGGAATGCCTTCACGGAGAAATTTCAGATTTTCCAAACGTTCATATTTGCAATCTCTATCCACAGATTCAGCGGTCGACAGGGAATATGCATTCTGCAAAATATTCGGGATTGGATTTTAAAATTCCTCCTTTTGCAGCAGATCCAAGAGATACCGCAGCGAAAATAGTTGAACTGGCAAAAAATCCACGAAAAGATCTATTTCCGGATGCAGTTTCATTAATTCTTAAAAATGTCTACGGATTATTTCCAAAACCAATCATTAATATTGCTTCTGCCGGAATGCGATTAATGATGAAAGTTAAAAAAGCACCTTCTGATGATGGAAATGTTTTATATCAATCCTCAGAACCTCACAGAATTTATGGTGAAACGATGTTTCCCGTTCCTTCGAAGAAGACTAAAATGGCTGTATTAGCCGGAGTTGGCCTTGGACTAGCTTATATGTTATTGGCAAACCGATCTTCGAATAAAGATTAATTAAAGAAGAAAATTAGCATAAAAAAACATCTTTCAAATTGAGAGATGTTTTTTCTATTATAACATTTTGTTGGTAATCGCAAAGGCGCAAAGATTTTGATCTTCATTGTGTTTTAAGGCGCAAGAAAATCAAAGATTTTCAGCAAACGTTGAACTTGAAACGTGATAAATTTTATCGTAGATAAAATCTTTGCGTCTTAACAGAGTCTTAATTATAATTTTGCGCCTTTGCGATTTTCCAACTATTATACTTTTGGAACTTGTACTTTTTCATAAATTAATCCTTCCGCTTTCAATTCATTCCAAAAATCTGCTGGAATAACTTTTTGAAGAGCATTTATATTATCCTGAACCTGCTGTGGCTTGCTTGCTCCAGGAATTATTGCTGCAAATTCATCAGCTGCCAACACAAAATGAAGCGCTGCATCGATGATATATTTCTTTGCAATTTCATCTATTCGATCACGTTTTTCCGTCATTCCTTTTGGAATCAAATCTTTGTAATTATATCGATTTCTTCATGCTATAAAACCAGAATTATAACCTGCTCCTGAAACCAGTTTCACTCCGGCTTTTTTTGCGGCAGGAAGCAATCTGTCAACTGCATCTTCATGCTCTAAAATTGAATATTGTGTTGCAGAAAGACAAATATCTGGATCCGCAAATTCAATACAATTTAAAATAGGTTCGATGTTATTGACGCCCATTCCCCAGGCTTTTATCACATCTTGATCTCTCAATTCTGAAAGAACTTTAAAAGCTCCTTTTTTTGCCTGTTCCAAAAAATAAGGATACCTGTCTCCTACCTGATCTTCAGATAAGTCATGAACGTAAACGATATCGATATGACTCAAACCTGTTCTTTGTAAGCTTTCATCGATTGATCTTTTTATTCCGTCTGCGGTGTAATCGTGTTTAAAATCATAATTTAAGGGCTTTTTCCACATGGTTGGTGGCACTTCAGATTCCGGAACTTCTGTAAAAAGTCTTCCCACTTTGGTTGAAAAAACAAAATCATTTCTATCTTTATTTTGAAGAAAATTTCCAAATCTTCTTTCGCTTTTTGTAAATCCATACCAAGGAGAAGTATCATAATATCTTATTCCCAGATCCCATGCTTCCTGTAAAATGCTGTTTGCTTCTTCATCAGAAATATTTTCAAAAGCTGTTCCTATTGCTACTCCACCTAATCCGAGCCTGTGTTTTTCTGTTAGAACCTCTGTTTTCATATTTTATTATTTAAAGTGTTTGATTCTTCATTTTATGCAAACATCGTGCAGACCTTTTATAAAGTGATTGAGAAAAATGAGTTGATATAATTCTTTTAAAATTAAATTTTGATTTAAATAATTAATGATCAGCTTCTTTTGGTCTTATTATTGAAAGTATTTGATGGTGAGATTAGATCTATTCATTCTCAAACCTTTTCAAACCTAAAAATCACTAAAATATAAAATATGGAAACGAAAGAAATATCGAGAATTGCTCTTGGAGCATTTTTAATTACTGCAGGAATTGGTCATCTTACCTTTGCAAGAAAGGAATTTCAGGCTCAGGTTCCGGATTGGGTTCCTTTAAAGAAAGACGATACAGTTGTTTATTCTGGAATTGCTGAAATACTCTTAGGTACAGCAGTCATTGCAACTCCTAAAAAGTATAGAAAAACAATGGGAAAAGTTGTAGCCACCTTCTTTGCTGCAGTTCTTCCCGGAAATATTGCTCAATATCGAAACAGAAAAGATTCTTTTGGGTTAAATACAGATAACCGAAGATTGGGAAGACTTTTTATGCAGGCTCCATTAATTGGTTGGGCTTTGAAATCAACTGATGAATAATAAAGTAACAATCGATTTTAAATTTAAAATCTAACTTGTTATTTATGTGTTTATTGAGAAAAAAATATATAAATATTTAATAAAAAGGCACAGTATATGCTAGTATTTAATCAAATCACTTAAAAAATTACTATTATGAAAAGTTTATTATGGTTAGTAGCAGTCATTTGTATTATTGTATGGCTATTGGGAATGTTGGGCATTGTACCAGGAATTAGTACAGGTTATTTAATTCATGTGTTATTAGTAATTGCCATTGTTGTAATTCTTTATAATATTATTTCGGGCAGAAAGCCGCTCGATTAAAAATTTCAATAATTAAGCTTAAATTATAAAAAGATGTTCGTCACTGATGAGCATCTTTTTTTGTAGAAAAATTTTGAAATTAAAATTATTTCATATATTTGCATAACTGATTATGTAATTAATTATTTAAAATGAATTAGAAACTCACATTTTATCTCAATTAAAAAATAAAACAAATATGGATTTTTATAACAGAACAGGAAAAATGGCGATCGGAAGCAGATTAAGATTGTTGACAGGAAAGTAACCGAAGATGCTGCCAAGATCTATGAATTATATAATATAGAATTTTCTCCAAAATGGTTTCCCGTATTTTTTATTTTAATGGAAAATACAGGAAAAACAATCACCGAAATTGCTGAAGAAATTGGGCATTCTCAACCATCTGTCACGAAGATTATTAAAGAAATGACTGCGGCAGATCTGGTAAATTCAAACTTACAATCGGATGATAAAAGAAGAAATGTTGTAGGATTGACTAAGAAGGGAATTGAGGTTTCCAAAACATTAGAAATCCAATGTGCTGACATAGAAAACGCAATTGAAAACATGACAGCCGAAGCTTCGCACAATCTTTGGGAAGCAATTGCTGAATGGGAATTTCTTTTAGAAAAAAAATCTCTTTTTAAGCGAGTTTTAGACCAGAAAAAAAACAGAGAAAGTCAAGATGTACAAATTGTAGAATATCAGCCAAAATATCAGGAAGCTTTCCGGGCTTTGAATGAAGAATGGATTTCCACGTATTTTGAAATGGAGGAAGCAGATTACAAAGCATTAGACAATCCGAAAGAATATATTCTAGACAAAGGCGGAAAAATATTTGTCGCTCTGTACAATGATGAACCTTTGGGAGTTTGCGCCCTTATTAAAATGAATGATGTAAATTACGATTTCGAAATGGCAAAAATGGCCGTATCACCCAAAGCACAAGGCAAAAGCATAGGTTGGCTGTTGGGGCAGAAAGTTGTGGATTCAGCCAGAGAATTAGGTGCTTCAAAGCTTTATCTTGAAAGCAATACGATCCTTAAACCAGCAATTAACCTTTATTATAAGTTAGGTTTTGAAAAAGTTGCTGGGCATGCCACGCCTTACAAACGATGTAATATTCAAATGGAATTGGTTTTATAAATGATAAAAAAGCCTCCTGATTGGGAGGCTTTAGATTAGGGGAAAAAGTTTGGTATAAATTACTCAATATTCTTTTTAAAATTTCTGGACAACGGAATTTCTATTTTCCCTTCCAGAAAAACGGAGGTTCCGTTATTGGAAATAATCGAATTTTTATTGACAATAAAAGACCTGTGAACCTGAGTGAAATTGGGTGGTAATTCTTTAATAATTTCAGAAATTTTCCCTCTTACAAATTCTTTCTTTTTGGATGTATAAAGTTGTAAATAATGATCTTCTGCTTTGATGTATAAAAGTTCCTTGAGGTAGATTTTAGTTCTGTTTTTCAACACGATATGATCTTCTATGACCAATTGTTTCACTTTTTCCAACTCCTGAATGGTCTGTGTATGCTCTATCTGCAGGGATTCTTTTTCCTGATCCACTTTTTTCTTCCTGTAGTCTACCCTCTTCCATCGAACAAAAGAATACATAGCGATAAGAAAAACGATTCCTATCAAAACGAAATACAGTATTTTATTTTCCTGGTAATTCATTGCTATTTTTTTTAGGGAGGAAATCTGCTTATCCTTTTCAACTACCTGATATTTGGTATTTATTTGATGGATGGCAATATTTTGCTCTGTATCATTTATTTTTTTGTTTAAATGAGTGTAGAGAGAATCATATTTTTTGCGGTTTTGGTGGTCGTTTAAATAGTCATAACTTTCCTTTAACTTCTGATATAGAAGCCTTTTGGATTTTAATTCATATTGTTGAATGGGAACTGTTTCAGCTTTCAGAAACCAATAAACAGCTTCATTATATTTTTTTTGAATGAAAAATGAATTTCCATAATTGTAATAAAGAATGAATAATTCATATTGTATTTTATGTTTTGCAGCTAAATCAATTCCTTGAATAAAAAACTTTTCTGCTTCTTGAAAATCATTTTTTGTGTAATTAAAAAGTCCGAAATTGTTTAAAATTTTAACTTTTGTTTCAAGATCAGTAGAATTTTTGCTGTAAGTGTAAGCGGTATCTAAAACTTTAATGGCAGCATCAATAACTTCAACATTTTTTCTTTTATCAAAATCAAATTCATAAAATTTTTCAATCGCTTTTTGATTGTAGGCTAATGCTAATCTTTCATTTGACCTTGTTTTGGAGGCATAATTATAGTAATCATTAAAAAAAGTATATCCATATTTGTCATAGTTTACCTGTGAGGAAATCACTTTATGAATTTCCAGCGACAAATCGTGATACTGATTTTTATAATTTAATTTTCCAAATAGATCCCTGCTTTTCATGTAATAGTAAAGCGCAGAGTCTTCCTGATTGAGATATTCAAAATTTTTGCCCAAAACATAGTTGTATTTTGCCAACTCTAATGAGGATTTTTCGTTGAGAATATTCCTTTTTATTGTGACTATATTTTTGGGGAACTCTTCAAATTTCTGATTCTCGAGATAACCGTTCAGACTCTGAGCTTTAATGATGATTGCAGAAAATATAAGAAGTATATATTTTAATGCTTTCATGGAAGTTCTTCTATTCTCACAACTCCTCCGTCGTGTGTTTGGCGTGGGATGGGGCTCAGAGGGTCACAAATATCATTGACTAAAAGATCGTCATCTCCTGCATTTGATTGATTCCAAGCATCGTCAAATTTTTTGTAATCTTCGTCTGCTATATTAAGTAAATATTCAAATTTCAACAATCTGCTTCTGAAATATGGAATATGTGAGATAACATCATCGAAGGCTTTTTCATTAAAATAAATAATTCTTATCTCTTTGCCTAGTGCAAAATCTTTTGAAACTTCTATTGTTGATCTGAAAGTGAGAGTATCCGGAGCATCTTTAGTTTCGAAACAAGGATAGTCCATACTGTTATTTTTAAAACTAAAAATAATTGCCAATAATTTTGTACCGTCTGGTTTTCGTAATTTAATAGGAATACACTCTCCTACTTGGAAAAAGAATTCATCACCCGGTTTTTGAAATAATTTAAATTCAGAGGTAATAGTTAGCTCATTGCTTTTAAGAGTTACTGAATGATTCATGGTTGTTAGTTTAAAAGTTAATAATTATTTAAAAATTTAAAATGTAAAAAATTCTGTACATTGTTAATGAGTTCTAATGATTTTCTGGAATGCTGGAGGAGGTTGTAAAACTCAATATAAGTTCCTTCAAATATTTTATCGTTATTTTGATATAAATTCTTAAAATATCCGGTAAATAGACCGTCTCCTACCATCATATTTTTAGATGCTGATATAGAAATAATAGGACATTGAGGCATATTGCTTTTATGCAAGTGTAATTTTATATCCTTCAGGTAATTTTCAGAATCTATTTCTCTGTCTTTTATAGGTTTAATCTTTTTTTGAAATACCTTTAGATTATCAAAATACTCTCCGGCATAGCAACAATTAAATATGATGAAAACATAGCAGTCTTTGGGAAACCATGACAAAGCATTTCTTATTTCATCATCCAGAAAATACCTGTCACTCAGGACTATCATCTCATCTTCGCCATCAATTTCTTTCTTTAGAAGATCTTTCATATAATAACCGTGACCACAGAAGGTTAAGAAAAACAGCTCATTACTTCTTATTTTTTCGGAAATTATTTTTAACGAGTTTAATACATTATATGAGTCAGGTTCAATGTTTTTTTCACAGTTATCAGTACCATCACTTATCAAAATTTGGGATTCGAAACCTAATTCTTGTGATAAAGAATGATAATAACACGCATCGGGGGTTATAAGTTGAGTATTGCTTTTCTTGCCAATATCATCTACTAATGTTGTTGCAACTCCTATGTGCAGTGCATAGTTTATCATTAGTATTAATATTTATTCAAAGTTATCTCGGAAGATTCTCTGGTATAGCTGTCCAAGCCTTTTTTCCACTCAGTATCGGCTGCATAATAGCCTTCGAAAAGATCGACATAATCATTTTTGTCCATTTTTAAAATGGTTCCTATTACTTTGGTGAGCTCTAATGCTGCTTTTTCTATCAGATTTATCGTAACTCCGGTAACTCCTGTCGCCAACGATACTAAGGACAATACATTATTGAGTTCAGATTCGCTAATGGCATTTGATATATTAACCAATGTCTCCCCTAAATCTCTGGATTTTTGGTCAGATTCCCATATAAAAAGACGCACTGCAATACCTCCTTTTACTTGGCGTTTAGGGAATAAATTAATGCCATCTCCTATAAACTCAGTCAGTTTTCCTTTTTTCACATTTATTACAACATCCTGAGGATTAATTCCCTCACCTGGATAGTAGTGAACGGGCTGTCCGCTGAGGTCATAAGACCATGCAATGAAATAAATTTCGTTGGAAGGATTAAAAATTGTACTTATAAAGTCTTCAAAACTCTTATTTAATTTAAAGCTTTTCAAAGCTAAACCACGTTTTTCCTCAGATACGGAGAGTTCGTAATTTAGATTTTTATTGTCTGCTGAAAGTTCTTCCAGTTCAAAAAAAGATCTCAGCTTTCGTGAAGCATCATTTTTAAGATGTGATTCTGTGTTGGCCTCTATTGTAAAATTTTTAATAGAGCCCTCTGTGATTAGTGCCATAGTTATATCGTTTTTATTAGTTTTTATCCAAAATCTCTTTCATTCAATAAGGTGTAGGTAAACTTATTTCCGAAAGCATTTCTTGCGTTTTTACATTTAAGCATGAATTCCTGAAAATGTCTTGCATCTGCAAAAACTTGGCATCCCGCTGAAAATTGAGTGTTGTCTGAATTCCAATCTCCATTAAGCGGACCTTTGTGAATATTAATTCCAAACATTCCTGTATCAACTCTTGCTGGATCAGCATCCAAATTTCCATTTCGATTACTATCCCGATAGACTTTTACATTTCCTAATCTTTGACAAATCGCATCATATTTTCCTTGATGCTTGTCTATACAATGCGTTCCTAGATATTGTCCTTCCACCAAAATAGCTGTCCCCCTGCTGTTAATAGGGTGTTCCAAATAGTGTGTGCTAGGATCTGTGGTTATCGGATAATAATTCACATGCCAGTTCCCCATAAAGTTATGAAAAACAACTAAAGTATCGTCAAATTTTTCATGTCTTAATGCTTTATTTCTTATTCCGACGATGTTGATGTTCCAATCTATTTCCGGCGTATTATAAATTCTATAGTTTTTAGCGTTCATAACATTCAGAATACTGTTGATGTTTGGCTGTATCATGATGATTAGTTTTTTATTTATAAATTTTATTCCATAATTTTTTCGGCATCTTCAGTCAAAGCGAATGCCTTTTCGCCTTTTCTGAGCTCAATTTCTTTTACGAGATTGTTGTTTTTTAGAATTTCTATTTTCTTGTCGATTTCGGTATTGTCTTGATTTACTTCTGTTTTGATGAGGTCAAGCGGTCGGAACTTATTCTCTTTATTTTTGATTGAGTTGATGATTTCCGTATAAGGCAGTGTTTTGAATTTTTCCAATTCATTCGCATTAACTTGTGTACTTTCTGTGCTTATGGCAATCGTTTCTACTGTTTTGCTCAGTTGTTCGTTTTCAGATTTTACTTGTTTAATTTCTTCCTTTAAATTTTGAATTACTTTTCCTGAAATAGTATTTAGAAATGTGAGTGACGAAAAAGATGCAATGATGCAAAAACCAGAAAAAATTAAATAATTAGAAATGTGATTTTTTTCATCCAAATAAATACTTTTTACAATATCGCTGGATACAAGATTCAAAAAAAGAGGGACAGCGATAGAAGCAATAATTCCCAGACAGATGTTTTTTGATAAGACTACCCAATTACAGGTTGTGCCTCTCAATGTGTTTCCTACTCCGCCAACAATTCCGCAAATGAGCATGATAATAATGAGATTATTTGTTGGCTCGTTTAAAAAAGTTATTGTTGTAAACATGGTTATTAGTTTTTGTTTTCTGAGACAAAGTTTGCTATTAATCAGGGCTCTAGCAAATAAATGTCGTGAATGACACGAAAAATAACGTGAGTGGTAATTCCCAATTTGAGAAAAAACATTTCAATTAATAAAACTTAGTTTTAAGAAAAAAATATTTAAATTTTGACTTAGACTAAAAACAAAATCATTAGAAATTTTATATGATTTTTAATATTTTGATCTAAAATTTTCTGGACAATGAGTTAACATTATCATTAAATTTACATTTTCAATATTTCTTTAATGGCAAGAACCGAAATAGCACTTCATAGAGACGAACTCACAACAATCGGGATTGAGATAAGTCCCATTGTCGGACTTTGCGATATGTGGCAGACTCCGCATCGTGATGATCATTTTATGTTTATTATCCAGAAAAAAGGGGATTTTATCTGGGAGTTGGATTTTCGTGAAGTTGTATTGTCCGGACCTTCGATTTGCTATATTGCGACAGGCCAGGTTCATCGCTATTTAGAGTATAAAGATTGTGAAGGTTGGTTTGTTTTTGTGGAAACAGCATTGATTCCCAAGGTTTATCTTGAAGTTTTTAATGCCTGTCAAAATTCTCATCAGATTGCTTCGATAGTAGAAAATAACGATATTTTTTCGTTTATTCCTGTTTTTGAATCTATAATTAAAAGTGAGACTACTCCGTTTCAAAATATGCTTATTAGTTCATTAACAGATAGTTTAATGGGAATGATGGTGAAAGAATTTATCCAAACACAGAATTCTGAAGGCTTGATTGGCGGAACAAAGTATAAAACCGTGATTCAATTCAAACAATTGGTACAGGCAAATTATAAAGAATTGAAACTGGTAAAAGAATATGCTTCTTTATTGAATATCACCCCATTATATTTAAACGAAATTGTAAAAGAGATCACTGGATTTTCTGCCAGCCACTGGATTCATCAGGAAATAATCATTGAAGCTCAGCGTCTTTTATACTATACTGATCTGGATATTAAGCAAATTGCGTTTCAGCTCGGATATGAAGATTATACTTATTTTTCAAGATTTTTTAAGAAAAATGCAGGATTGACAGCTTCTAAATTCCGTGAACAAAAACCATTATTTGTCCAACCATAACCTTTGAATAGCTATCGTCTATTCTACCCTGCCGATCTACTTTTGTATCGTAATTATTTAAAATAAAACATTACGATATGACAATGAAAAATACAAAAGTAGTCGCTCAAAATATGGACGACAGTATTCAACAAGAACAAAAAACACAATTGGTAAAAGTGCTTACCCCGATTGTAATTTCCGTATTTGCGGTTTATCTTACTATTGGTATTGCTTTGGGAGTTTTGCCTGCATTTATAAAAAATGATTTAAAATTAGGAAGCCTTGCCATAGGAGCTGTGATCGGACTTCAATCTTTAGCTACTTTACTCACGCGTGCCTATGCCGGAAAAATTACAGATACTTTGGGTGCAAAAATCAGCAATCATCGGGGTGTGATCATGGTTTTGCTTACCGGAATATTATATATTTTAGGAAGTTATTTTGTAAATATTCCTCTTTTAGCGATCGGATTAATTCTAATCTCAAGAATCATCCACGGAATATCTGAAAGTATGTTGGTCACGGGTTCATTAACCTGGGGAATTGGTTTGCTTGGTCCTCAAAATTCCGGAAAAGTAATGACTTGGAACGGAATTGCAATGTATGCCGGAATTGCCATCGGTGCACCTTTAAGTATATGGCTGGGAAGTAGATTTGGAATTATGGTTCCTTTTATTTTAATCATCATTTTATCTTTTATAAGTTGGTTGTCAACAGCTAAACTTCCTACACTTGCAGTGGATGCTTCTCATATCCGAACACCATTTTATAAAGTAATCGGAAAGGTATCGGATCAAGGATTAGCACTCGCTTTTTCATCGATGGGATTTGCTTGTATAGCATCTTTCATTGCTTTATTATTTGCAGAAAGAAATTGGGGTGACGCTTCTTTAGGGTTTATTTGCTTTGGTGGATTTTATGTCCTCACCCGTCTATTTTTCTCTTCATTTCCGGATAAATATGGAGGTTATAAAGTGGCTCTAGTATCCTTTGTAATTGAGATTATCGGGCAACTTTGCATCGGATTTTCTACTTCAGGCTGGATGGCAATCGTTGGTTGTGCGCTTACGGGAATCGGATTTTCGTTAGTATTTCCTGCGTTGGGAGTGTTGGCGATCAAAAAAGTTACGCCACAGATGAGAGGTACTGCTTTGGCAGCGTATGCTGCTTTTTTTGATCTTTCATTAGGATTAGCCGGACCAATTGCAGGGATTATTGCGGGCTGGTTTAGCTATCAGTCCATTTATATATTTGGTGCGGTGAGCGGTTTATTAGCTTTTTTGATTCTATTAATGAAACAAAAAAATTATAAATCTTAGCTGATTTATCAGCAAAAATAAAATAGGATGCGTATTACTACCCATCCTATTTTTTATTTATACTTTATCTTTCGAGATCCATTTATCAACTTTTGGAGCTTCGTAGTTTTTTATTTTATTTAAAAGAGATTCTATATTTTCATCTACGATCAGCATCTTTTGGTTGATTTTTTTCAGGAAACCTTTGTCGACCATCGTTTGAATCATTTGTAATAAATCATCATAAAATCCATTGATATTTAAAATAGCAATTGGTTTCTGATGCAATCCCAATTGAGCCCAAGTGATCATTTCAAAAAACTCTTCCAGCGTTCCATAACCGCCCGGCAAAACGATAACGCCATCCGAAAATTCATTCATTTTGGTTTTTCGTTCATGCATTGTCTCGACTAAGATCAGTTTGGTAAGATGGTTGTGAGCAATTTCTTTTCCTTGTAAAAAATGCGGTAAAACACCAATAGCTTCTCCGTTATTTTCCATTACTCCATTCGCTACGGTTCCCATCAAACCTGTGATGGCGCCACCATAAACCAATCCAATTTTTTGGGTAGCTAATTGTTTTCCCAATTCATAAGCCTGCTCTTCATAGATCTTATCAGTTCCGAAACTTGATCCGCAGAATACGGTGAGTCGTTTTATCATTTTCTTAGTTTTTGAATAGTAAATTTAAACGTAATATATTTAAGATATCGCCATTTCTGCTTTCTTAATTTTCACTTCTTTTACGACTAAATAAGTCAATATTCCGATAGCGCAAACCGCATAAGCTGTTAAAATTCCCAAACTTAAATTCCCAACTGCCCATTTTGACGGGAAGATTTGGCTCATTAAACTCATAAATGATAAACCTATTCCTGCACCCAAAAAATAGCTCGTACTTGTTAAGCTGGAAGCCACTCCATAATCTGAAGATTCTACATCTTGGATGCCTAAAATCGATAAACTTGTGAAACAAAACGTCATTCCAACTCCTGAAATACACGCTGCGCCTAATAAAACACTTGTTAATGGATGACCAATATAAACGGATATAAATAAAGATAATGCTCCTATCAACATAAAACTCCATCCAAAAACTCCCATTTGTGAAGGGTTCATTCTTTTTGAAATATGAGGCAGAACAAATTTAGAAATCAAAGCAGACATCAAACTAAACGGAACCAACATTAATCCCGCTGAAGCCGCACTGTGATTCATATCTTTCTGCAACATCAAGGAAATCAGAAATAAAAATGAAATGAAAAAAGCTCCCAACGCAAAAAACGTAATATTTGAAATCACCAAAGATCTGTGTTTGAATAATTGCAGATCAATTAATGGTTGAGCAACCGTTTTTAAACGATAAAATACAACTCCCAAAATAGCAAATGAGATGGCTAAAGAACCAATAACCTGAATCGGCTGTTCTTTGATGTGAAATAATTCGTGGGTTCCGTAAGTTAACGTTAACAGTCCCAAAACAAGGAGAATCCCAGATATGGCATCTGTTTTTTGAACATTCGTATTCTTTTCATCCTTAGGTAGATATTGATACGAAAGAACAAGAGTCACCAAAAGAATCGGAACATTAATAAGGAAAACCCAATGCCAGCTCATATAAGTACTGATGATACCTCCAATGGACAATCCACTACCCGATCCGATCGCTGCAAATGAACTGAAAACGCCTAAAGCACGGTTTCTTTCCTGATTTTCCCTGAAAGTATTTGTAACAATAGACAAGGCTGAAGGCATAATAAATGCAGCTCCCAGTCCTTGCAAAGCACGGAATATTGCTAAAACTTGAAAATTGGTTGAAAGCCCGGCGCCTAAAGACGTCAACATAAAAATCAGTCCGCCGATAAGGAATATTTTTTTTCGTCCGATTTGATCGGATAATTTTCCGCCAATAATTAAAAATCCACCAAAAAACAGAACATATAAAGTCTGCAACCACTGAACAGTATCCGCTCCAATACCGAATTGCTCCTGAATGGAAGGGATTGTAAGGTTAATGATAGCAATATCAAGGGCTTCCACAAAAGTTCCTATCGAAGCTAAAATTAATATCAGGTTTTTTCTTGTTGGCATGATCTTCAAAATTTCTGGCAAAATTACTATTATTAGAACATTTTTAAAAATTATGTTTTAAATTTGGAACAAATATTAGTTTAATTGATTAATAAAGAACAAATGTGCTTTTAATTGAATTTTAAACCTTTAAAATAGAACAAATGGCAAGCGAAAATTATTCAGTCGACGAGAAAGACCTTTCTATACTGCGTTTATTGCAGAAGGATGCGAAATTAAGCATCAGAGATATTTCGGCAAGAATTAACCTGAGCCCAACACCAACGCATGAACGCATCAAACGTATGGAAAAGCTAGGAATCATTAAAGAATACACCGCAATTGTTGACCGTAAAAAAGTGAATAAAGGAATGATGGTCGTTTGCATGATCGCTCTAAATGCCCATAATAAAAGCGTTGCAACGAAATTCATAGAACAGGTAAGCAAACTTAAAGAAGTAGTTGAGTTTTACAATATTAGTGGTGAATTTGATTTTATGTTGAAAATTTTAGCCCCTAATATGGACGAATTTCATGAGTTTTTTGTGAATCAGCTTTCAGAGATAGAGGGGATTGGGCAAACCAAAAGCATTTTTGTAATGAACAGTATCAAAGAAAGTGCTCAAATACTCTAATTTTTTTAGTAATAAATAATAGTTCCAATATTAAGTGATTTATAGATTTTGGTTAATTTTAATAATTTGATTGATTGTTATTTATGAATTAAATTTTCCAATATATGTTATTTGAATTAAGAAAATAATATAAATATTTTAATCTATTTCGCTAGATAAAATAAATATTTCAATCAATTATGTAAATTTTATATGAAACCTAATATAATTTGCTATATTTGCGGATCGAAATAATTTTTTTTCATCATTTGTGTTTTTTTAGACCTCCTTTTTGGAGGTCTTTTTTTGTTTTAGATTTAAATGTAAACTATTAGTATTTAGTACATTATGATTTGCGTATAAATACTGAAAATAAAAAATAGTGTTTTCTACGCTATATTATATCTCAATTTAGTGACAACTTTGTAATGTTAAACAACTTAAAAACATTACACCATGTCAAATTTCAAAATTAACATCATTGCCGGACCACTTTGGAGCAATGACGAAGCGCAAAAATTAGGAGGTCGTATTGCGGCGGCACATTTAGGAAAGTTTACCGGACAATGGAGCACCATTGTTGAGGGAGAAATGAGTGTTATCGAAGTTGAGCTGAACACTCAGCCGACAGGAGATAGCGAATATACATTAGACGTTCTTGCTGGTCCTCTCTGGAGCATTGAGGATGCAAAAGAAGTTTGTCCTGCAATATGTGCGTCTTACGGAGGTACTTGGAACGGACAATGGACTACAGTCGTAGAAGGCAAAATGAGCGTTTGCGGTTGCGTGTTCAAATTCTAAAATAATTAAAACTATTATGAATCTCCAGGGTAACTTGGAGATTTTTTTTGGTTTTAGGATATACTTTTTTGTCGTTTCAGATTAAAATATTGGCAAATTTAAACAAACTGACAAGGTTAATTTTGCATCAAAATAATTCTGTTACCATGACAAAGACTGAAAAAAGAAAAAATGCTTCTTATATTTTATTGATAATTAATGTATTGATAGTGATTTTAGTGTCAAGTAACTTACGATCACCCATTATTTCGGTTGCTCCAGTGTTGAGCGATGTACGGGAAGCTTTGGGTTTGGATAATTTCCAAGTAAGTATGCTGACCTCTATTCCACTGTTTATGTTTGCAACCTGTTCGGTTCTGGTGAGCCGATTTTCTCATAAATTCAGTATTAGTCGGTTTTTGATGTATTCATTAATTATTTTAAGTTTTGGATTATTTCTTAGAATTACAGGTTCTCTTTGGATGCTATTTTTAGGGTCAATATTCATCGGTTTAGGAATTTGCATCGGAAATGTGGTAACTCCTGGATATATTAAAAATAATTTTCCAAAGCAGATCGGTTTAATGACAGGAATTTTTGCCGTATCAATGAATCTTACGGCCGCCTTGGCTTCAGGTTTCAGCGTAAGAATTGGAGAATGGACGGGTTTCGGATGGCGGGGATCTCTCGGAATCTGGCTCGTGATTGCGGTTTTGGGGCTTTTAGTTTTAAGTCTTGAAATTATATTCAATAAAAAGAATGCTGATCAGGCGAAAACGGCTTTAAGTGTTTCATATTTTAATATGTTTACATCTTCCCAAGCTTGGAGCATCAGCGTTTTTATGGGATTACAGTCCTTATTTTATTATTGTCTGATGACGTGGCTTCCATCGTTGTTGACGGATTTTAATATGCAGGCGGAAAGTACGGGTTGGGTTCTTTTTGTGATTCAAATTACGATGATTCCGGTTGCTTTTTGCTGTCCGATTATTGCGAGTAAAATGAAAAATCAGAGAATCTTGATCGTTTTTATTTGTACTTTAATGTTTGCAAGTACGATGATGTTTGTCTGGTTACAATCTCAATGGATCTATGTAAATGCTTTTATCATCGGGATTTCGAACGGATTGTCTTTTAGTTTATCTATTTTATTCTTTTCAACAAGAACAAAAAACAGTGCGAATGCAATCAAAATTTCAGGAATGGCTCAATCTATAGGATATTTAATTGCCGCATTTGGCCCGCCAATTTTCGGGAAACTACATGATTGGGATGTTTCCTGGAAAAGTTCGTTTTACTTTTTAAGCTGTGCTGTAATTCTGATGTTTTATTTTGGGATGAAAGCTGCGAGAAATAAAAGTGTTGAGGATTAATTTGCTTTTCAATTGTAATTGATACGCTCACTTTGTCATTTCGTAGAAATCTCAACAACTATACTTAAAATCTAAGTCTAAATTCCTACGGAATGACAAAATAAATGTGATATAGATCTGATTTAAATTAAAAAATTAATCATTTTCCGTGATTTCCCTTAAAACTTTACAAGGATTTCCAACAGCAATCACATTATCCGGAATGTCTTTGGTGACAACACTTCCCGCCCCAATAATAGAGTTATTTCCAATAGAAACTCCCGGTAAAATGACTACATTTCCGCCAAACCAAACGTTATCGCCAACAGAAATTGGATAAGCATATTCCAAGCCTTCGTTTCTTTGAGTTGCATTAATAGGATGTCCAGCAGTGTAAAAACTACAGTTCGGACCAACAAAAACATTGTCTCCAAAACTAACTTTAGCGCAATCGAGGATTACAAGATTATGATTGGCATAAAAATTTTCTCCAAGCTCAATATTATAACCGTAATCGCACCAAAATGGCTGTTCAATTAAAAACTGCTCTTTTGAATGTTTGATAATTTGTTTTATCAACTCATTTCTCTTTTCTGTATCGGAGTTTTTGGTTTGATTGTATTCGTGACACAAATCCTTGCATTTCACTCGTTCATCAATTAATTCCTGATCGTAATTGGCATTATATAAAAGTCCTTGGGCACATTTTTCTTTTTCTGTCATATTCTTTATTTAGGTAACTCTTTTTTTATTGCTTGCAGGAATCCACTCATCTTTTTTGCATTTTGAGCATTTTCGGGTGTCTCCCGGAGTTTTGATTTCTGTATGTCCGCAGAAAGTACATGCATAATGATCGTCTTTTTCTATCTTTTTTAAAGGTTTTTCTAAGGAATTCGGCATGATTGGTAGGCCATATTTCACATCTTTATCTTCATAAAAGAAAACACTGATCTCTCCGGAAATTTCTTCGATCGCAGTTTCTACCTGACCTAATTGCGAAACTCCTCTCAATCTTAATTCAGCAAAAAATTCATCACTTCCGAGATTTTCCTTTTTAAAATTATCTATTGCAAATTCGCCATTTTCAATTAAACAAATGGATTTTCCTTCAAGCAATTGCTCAAAGCCTTTATATTTTCCAATAAAATGAGTAATGATACTATAGAGTAAAATAATGACTACGAAAACGATAATGGATGAAATAATTCCCACATCTTTATTAAACATTGGGTCTCCGGCTGCCGATCCCAGGCCGATAATAACCACAAGTTCAAATAATGAAAGTTGTTTTACTCCTCTTTTTCCTAAGATCCGTAATCCGATAATGATTGTTAAAAACATGATTGCCGTACGCAATATGATTTCTAAAATAAATGACCATTCTTCATGACCCATTAATAATTCTTTCCAGTTAAGATTTAATAAAAATGTCGATAACATAGAAAATTATTTATAATTAAGAGTTCAAAAAATACGCCAATCAATCATAGAGTTTGTTTTAAACAAATAAAAAAGTTTCGAGGAAAAATGGAAGATAGTATTTTTATTTTATAACCTTTTAATTTCCATCAAGTTTGTCGTTGCGGAGAAATCTATACTATGCTTTAATTGCGATATGGAGATTCCTCCGGAATGACAAAGTGTGTGTTTGTTTATGCTTTAATTGATTCTTTTTCAATTTTAAATTTACCCAAAACCTCTAAAATATTTTTATAGATAAAATCCAATTCCTCAGAAGTAATACAGTAAGGCGGAACCAGATACATCACATTTCCCAAAGGTCGCATGATAATTCCTCTCGACAGAAATTCATCATACAACATCTTCCCTATTTCATTAAAATAAGAAGTTCCTTGATCATTTTTAAATTCCCAAGCCAAAATTGTTCCTGTCTGACGAACATTTTCAACATTTGAACGTTGTTTTAAAATAGTTGAAAACTGAAAATGCTGTTCAGAAATCCGTTGAATATTGTTTTGCGTTTCTTCAGTTAATAACAATTCCATACTCGCCAAAGCAGCCGTACACGACAATGGATTGGCGGTAAAAGAATGTCCGTGAAACAAAGTTTTATATTTGTCATCCGACAAAAAGGCATTGTAAATTTCATTAGAACAGGTGGTAATTCCCATTGGTAGCGTTCCACCCGTCAATCCTTTAGAAAAACACATAATATCAGGCTTTTCTGAAAGATGATTGGCTGCAAACAGTTTTCCTGTTCGTCCAAAACCTGTAAAAACTTCATCCTGAACCATTAAGATTTCCTGTTCTCTGCAAAATTTCATTAATTCATCCAAATCCTTGGCTTCGTACATCAACATTCCTGCAGCGCCCTGAATTAAAGGCTCGTAAATAAAACACGCAATTTCATTGGCTACATTTTTAATCTGATTTTTTATACTTTCCACATTTTCAGAATTGGGAGTATCAATAAAAATCACTTCAAAAAGCATTTCCCCGAAAGGTTTTGTCCAGACACTTCTTCCGCTCACAGACATGGCACCAAAAGTATCTCCGTGATAGGCGTTTTTAAAAGCTAAAATTTTAGTCTTTTCTTTTCCCTTATTATAGCAAAACTGAATACACATTTTCAACGCTACTTCCACGGCAGTCGAACCATTATCAGAGTAAAAAACTTTCTGCTGATTGTTTGGAAGCAATTGCAATAGATTTTCGGAAAGTTGTATAGCCGGTTCGTGCGTAAAACCTGCAAAAATAACCTGTTCTAACGTATTCAACTGTTCAGAAACCCGTTGTGCAATATAAGGATGCGCATGCCCATGCAATGTCACCCACCATGAAGAAACGGCGTCGATATATTGTTTTCCTTCGTTATCATAAAGATGAACTCCTTTCCCTCTAACAATGGGAATGGCATCATTTGCTGTTTTCATTTGGGTATAAGGATGCCAGTTGACGGCCTTGTCGCGTTCTTTTAGATTCATAAGTAATGGGTAATTGGTAATGAGTAATTTTGTGAATGGTCAATAGTGAATTGTGAATTTCCGTTGCTATATTGACAATTGAGTATTCACAATTCACAATTTTAAAATTAGACTAAGCTTGTTTTCCAGGTTTCAAACTGATCCATCACTTTTTCTGTTTCTCTTTTCATCGGCTTTAATCCTAAAGTTTGCAACATCTGCATATCTTCCGAAACTCCCGGATTGGGCGTCACCAATAAGGTTTCTCTTTCTCCTGTAAAAATAGAGTTTGCACCTGCCATAAAACACCAACCTTGCTCAAATTCTGTCATTTCAATTCTTCCTGCGCTTAAGCGAACCATCGAAGAAGGCATAATTATTCTTGCAGTGGCGATCATTCTTACCATTTCCCAAGTATCCGTTTTCTCATTGTTTTCAAGTGGAGTTCCTGCTACTCTTGCTAATGCATTGATTGGAACTGATTCAGGATGTTTCGGCATTGTTGCTAAAGTCAACAACATCGAAATTCTGTCTTTATGGCTTTCTCCAAGACCAATAATTCCTCCTGAACAAACAGTAATTCCTGCTTTTCTGACGTTATTAATAGTGTTGATTCTATTGTCAAAAGTCCTCGTAGATATGATCTCTTCATAATATTGTTCTGAAGTATCAAGATTATGATTATAAGCATATAAACCAGCTTCCTGCAAACGAATGGCTTGATCTTCTGTTAGCATTCCTAGTGTGCAACAAACTTCCATTCCAAGCTCATTAACTCCTTTCACCATATCAATTACTCGATCAAAATCACGGTTATTTCTTACTTCTCTCCATGCCGCAGCCATGCAGAAACGGGATGATCCATTATCTTTTGCTTTTTGAGCATGTTCAATAACGGTTTCTGTAGGCAACAACGCCTGAACTTTAATATTGGTATGATAACGTGCAGCTTGTCCGCAATACGAACAGTCTTCTGTACAACCACCCGTTTTAATGGATAATAAGGTAGACATTTGTACTTCCTCCGGATTGTGCCATTTGCGGTGAACGGTTGCTGCTTTATAGATTAATTCAAGTAAAGGCTGATGATAAATTTTTTCTATTTGTTCCTTAGTCCAATCATTTCTAATTTCTGTTTTTCTATCCATTATCCTAAATTTGTTAATTGTTTTGTGATACTTTCTATATTTTCTTTTGTTATATTTTTGATGTCCGGAATTTTAATGATTTCGGTTTCTTGTTGAATATTTTCACAAATGACTCTTTCTGTATCAGGCGGAAAATTTCCGTTAAGAATCAAATATTTTAGATTAATTTTTTTTTGGTTTAAAGCCATGATCGATAATAAAGTATGATTGATGCATCCTAAATAATTCCTCACCACTAAGGCTACGGGAATATTTAATTTTTCAATTAAATCAATAATAAATTCTTTATCAGAAAGAGGAACCATCAATCCTCCGGCTCCTTCTATAACTAAATTATTCTGTGTTTCAGGAAGTTTAAATTCATTTAAATCAATTATAATTCCTTCTTCTTTTGCAGACTGATGTGGTGAAGCTGCCAATTGTAATCGAAAGGTTTCAGGATGAATAACTACTTTTTCACCAACCCAATCTTGAATTTTCATGCTATCTGAAAAAAGTAAATCTCCAGACTGAATTGGTTTCCAGTAATCAGCATTAAAATATTTGGTTAAAATTGCCGAACAAACGGTTTTTCCTACTTCTGTCCCGATTCCGGTTACAAATAATTTCATGTAAATTCTTTAATAACTTTCGTTAATTGTATAATTTCTTCTTCTGTATTAAAACTATGAAGACAAATCCTCAACCTTTCTGTTCCTTCTTTTACAGCTGGACTGAAAACAGCATAGGTTAAAAACCCTTCATTCAATAAAGTTTCCTTTAAAGTTTTTAATTGCTGATTATCCGGAATTACAATCGCCTGAATTGGACTCTTTTCAGAAGACGGAGTTTTTAAATTTTGTTGACGAAAAATTTTAATATTCTCTTGAAGTTTTATTGATAGTTTTTCATTCTCTTTTAAAAATTCATACCCAGTTTTTATACTCATCCACTGAATGTCCTGAGCCGAAGTTGTATAGATGAATGGAGATGCAAAATTGACGAGATATGACTTTATAATATCATCACAAAGTATTGCTGCTCCATGAGCTCCAAGTGCTTTCCCATACGTAATAACGGTTGCTAAAACTCGATTCTGCAACTGATATTTTTCAACCAAACCGTATGCGAAAACCCCAAAAGCATGAGCTTCATCCACAATTAAATGAGCATTGTACTTTTCAGCGATTTCGGCAATCTCTCGAATCGATGTAAAGTCTCCATCCATCGAATAAAGGCTTTCGATTGCGATGTAGCAATTTTCGTTTTGTCTTTTTAAAACCTGCTCTAAATCTTCAACATCATTATGTTTAAATTTCAATTTTTTCGCATGTGACATTTTACAAGCATCATGCACAGAACGATGAATTTTTTCATCAACAATAATTGTATCATGACGAGTTGGAAGTGTTGAAAATAAAGCCAAATTCGCATTATAGCCCGAAGAGAAAAGTAAAGCAGAGGAATACTTATGCTCTTTTGCAATAAAATTTTCGATTTCAATAACAGTCGAACTGTTTCCGCTTATCAACCTTGAGCCTGTACTTCCAGAGAGTAATTGAGGATTTTCTATAATTTGTTTTAATAATAAATTTTGCAATTCACTATTTCTCGCCAATCCCAGATAGTCGTTAGAATAAAAATCTATTCCTTCGGATTTTGGGTGTAAAATTCTCAAAGTTCCTTCTTCTCTTCTTTTTTCTAAAGCTTCCTGAAAATGGTTAAAATTTTTAAGCATAATTAAACTTTGCAACTTCGTCAATGATCGCGTTGATCCATTGGTCATGAAGTTCATGTTCGATTTTTAAAATATTTTCAGCATGAGGTTTCCAATTTTCAGAAAATTCTTCGAGTTGATTAATCATTTCCTCCAAATGGCCTTCTTCTTCTAGAATTATTGATTTAACCATGATTTTTGAAGAAGTTTTTGTCAGGATATCTTGATAAACCGGATATAATTCATCGGCACGAACTTCAATCGCATAAGTCACAAAAAGATAGGCTGCATATTTCAATTCTTCTTTTGTTAAGCTGAAATTTTGCTGAAGATATTTACAAGCTTTAACATCCAAAGAATGAAGGTATTGTCGTGTCGCAATTGAAGCTAAAAGTTCTTTCCCATCATAGGTTTTACACAATTCAGAATCCAATTTTCCGATTTGTTTTTTAAGATAATAAGCATGACGATGCTCTTCTGCAGCATGCTTTAATTGAATTAAACTTACTTTGGTCGGATGTTCACAGGCAGAAATTTTCCTTGCTCCTGCATTTTCCATGAAAGAAAGGGTGTTCAGCCACTTGGCGTGAGTTTCGTTATCCTGCACAATTCTTTCGAGTAGATTGTAGAATTCCATAGATTTTTATTTTATGGTTCAAATGTAGTATATTGCCGGATGGTTGAATGGTGCCAGTTTTTATATTATGGATAGTCCGGTTGAAATTCCTTATAAAAGTTTTGTGAAAATTGATAGAAAGTCTGAAACTTCTATCTACATGCAAATTGCGAATCAGTTGATTAATGCCATACAGAGAGGTTATATTCCTTTTGGCACAAAACTTCCGGGAACGAGAGCTTTAAGCCAGATTTTAGAGGTACACCGCAATACAATTGTTGCAGTTTATGATGAATTATTTGCGCAAGGTTGGGTAGAGAGCCTTCCGAATAAAGGAACTTTTGTCATTGGAAAGAATCAGGAAAAACCATTAGAAATTAAAAATTTTGAGAAGAATCACCTTGAAAACTATCCAAAATCGACAGGTTTTTCATTTAAAACATCTAATATTTTAGATAATCCTTTTGAGCATTCTACTTGTGAATATGTTTTCAATGATGGCGTTCCGGATATAAGATTAACCCAAATTGATCAACATTCTAAATTTTACAGTTCTATTTTGAAACGAAAGTCACAGCAAAAAATGTTAGGATACTACAATCACGATGGAAGTGAATTTTTCAAGAAAAACCTTTCTCATTATCTCAATTTATCACGAGGATTACCTATTTCGAAGAATAATCTTCTAATTACTAGAAGCACAGAAATGAGTATTTACATTGTTTCTGAAATATTATTATCCCAAGGAGATACTGTTTTAGTGGGCGCTTTAAGCTACTTTTCGGTGAATATGATCTTTCAAAAAGCTGGAGTTAATATTGTTTCAATTCCGATTGATGAAGAAGGAATTATCGTGGAAAGTGTAAGAGAAGCCTGTCAAAAGCAAAAGATCAGAATGCTTTACATTACGCCCCATCATCACTATCCTACCACGGTCACTTTGAGCGCAAAACGAAGATTAGAACTTCTTAATTTAGCCAATGAGTATGGCTTTATCATTCTTGAAGATGATTACGATTATGAATTTCATTACGATAAAAGTCCGATTCTTCCCTTGTCCAGCGCAGATACGAACGGAATGGTTATTTACATCGGTTCTTTTGGTAAGTCTCTTGCTCCGGGATTTCGTACAGGGTTTATTGTTGCTCCAGAAAATTTAATGATCGAAATGAGAAAATACCTCGGAATTATCGACAGACAGGGAGATGTTTTGATGGAACGGGTTCTTGGAGAAATGATTGCTGAGGGTGAAATTAACCGGTATTTAAAGAAATCACTAAAAGTATATCAGGAAAGGCGGGATCATTTTTCTGATTTGTTGAATGAACATTTAGGTAATTTTATCAACTTTCAAAAACCATCGGGAGGCCTCGCTATCTGGGCAGAATGGAATATTCCGATCAACTTAATGCAGCTCAGCCGTCATTGCGCTCAAAACAATCTTTTCATTCCTAAAACTTCACTTTATCAGAATAAAAACATTAACGCCATGAGATTAGGATTTGGAAATTTAAACTTTGATGAAATGGAAAAAAGCATCGAAATTTTATCTGAAAGCGTAAAATTACTGACCTAAGTATCAATTTTGGGGATTTCAATTTATCAAATAATGAGCATTTTTATGCTGCAATTAATTCTACAATATTACATTTCCGTTAATTTAAATAATTAATATCTAAAATGTTTTCTCATTTTGGGACTGCCAATTTCGCTTCTATAAAGATGTTTAATCGGTTGCATTAACCATTAATTCTAGCTTAAGTTGACATTGGTTCACCGAGTTTTGAATTATATGACAAATATCATTTTGAATTTTATTGAAAGATTCATTTATATTTACCTCGTTATTTTTAATTATTCTAAATAAATGAAAAAGCAATACGCGCTTTCTATATTCTTGCTGGCAACGATAGCCGCAAATACTTCTGCTCAGAGTAAGCAGGACAGTTTAAACACCTCAGACATCAACGAAATCATCTTAGTTTCTTCACGTTCTCCGAAACAGATCAGTGATATTCCGGGAACGGTTTGGGTGATTAGTGATAAAGAGCTTCAAACCCAGATCAGAGGCGGTGCCGGACTGAAAGAAGTATTGGGAAATATGATTCCGGGATTTGATTTTGGAAATCAGGGAAGAACAAATTATGCCCAAAATATGCGTGGCAGAAACGTTCTTGTCTTGTTGAATGGTGTTTCTTTAAACAGTACGAGAGCGATCAGCCGACAATTTGATACCATTGATCCTTTTAACATCGAAAGAATTGAAGTGCTTTCCGGAGCTTCTGCAATCTACGGAGGTGATTCTACGGGAGGAATTATTAATATTATTACCAAGAAACCAAAGTCAAATAAATTGGCTTTTGAAACTTCAGTTGGTTTGAAATCTGGCTTCCATAAAGATGATCTCGATAAAAGAATCGCACAGTCTGTTTCAGGTGGAAACGATAAAGTTCAATTCAGATTGGGGGCTGCTTTTACTCAAAATGAAGGTGCTTTTGATGCGAATGGAAATCAAATTATAACTGATGTTAAGCAAGCCGATTTTCAATACAACAGATCGATTGATATTTTAGGCGGAATCAGTGCTAAGTTAAGTCCAGATCAGGATTTGAGCTTAGATTTACAGTATTACAATTCTAAAGTCAGAAATAAAAAATGGCTTTCTTTCGGACAGAATTTCGTTGGATTTACTACTAAAAACCCTGATCTAATCAATGTTTTAGATGGAGCAGACTCTGATATTGTTCCAAGAACAGAGCGTTTTATGGGCAACTTACAATATAATCACCGGAATATTTTGGGAGGTCAAAATTTAATTCTACAAGCTTATGCAAGACGGGAAGAAGTCGATTTTGGGGCATCTTTTGCGGAAGTTCCAAAACCGCCAGCGGGAGTTACGCTTCCCGTATTTTTATCTTCAGCAAGAGGAAATACTGATGTTTACGGAGCAAAAATCGTTTTGTCTAAAAAATGGAATTCATTCAATTTCACTTACGGAATTGATACCGATTTTGAAAATTTCACCGGAGATCAGGCGATATTTAATCCTCAAAAAAGCAGTGAATCAGGAGGTTTGATCAACAGAACAGACGCTTTTGTCGGAAGATATCCGGATACCAAAATATTCACTTTGGCAGGTTTCATTCAGGCAGATTGGAATATTACTAAAAAACTAACCCTTTCCGGAGGGGTAAGACAGCAATTTATCAATGTGAAGTTGGATGATTTTGTTGGATTTAAAGAACAGGTTTACATGCATTTCGGATATGGAAATTCTGCAGATGTTGTGAAAGGCGGTAAAAATAACTACGATGTAACCTTGCTCAATGGAAGTTTACTATACAAATTTAATCCCGCTTGGCAGGCTTGGTTTAGCTTTTCTCAAGGATTTGCCGTTCCTGATGCTGCAAAATCTTATGGTTTTGGAAAATATCAATTAAACAGCAATCGTTGGAACTTATTGAACAGCATCAACATTGCAGAACAGCCATTAAGCGGCATAAAAACCGATCAGATGGAATTGGGTTTCAGACATAACAGAACTTCGGAAGCCGGATTCTACGGGCAGGGATCATTTTTCTACGCCCTTTCCAATAAAACATTGAAAATCGACAATGCGGCTTTTACAATTTCTTTACTTGACCAAAAATTGAGAAACTATGGGTTTGAAGGAGCTTTAGGCTATCGTTTTGCAGAAGGCTTAGAATTAGGAGGAAACATTTTATTGATGCAATCTGAAACGGAAACCGTAGATAAAGGCTGGCAAAATCAATCTGTTTACACAACAAATCCATCAAAATTCATGGCTTTCACAGGTTGGAACGCTAAGAAGTTTTCTGTAAGACTACAAATGCAGAATTCTATGAATTACACCGATTTAGCAGATATGAAAATCACGGGTTATACCCTATTCGACTTTATCGGCGATGTTAAATTAAACAAAGGAACGATCAACTTCGGTATTCAGAATATTTTCAATAAAGAATATACTACAATTTGGGGACAGCGTTCTGTGTTTTTTTACGGAGCACCTCAAAAGGCCTTTGCTTACCAAGGGCGAGGAACTACATTTTCTGTAGGGTACACGATAAATTATTAATGATTTGAATATTTTTTGAACCATTAAGATTTTACTAAGGAGTTAAGTTTAATTAAGATTAATCATTCTGATTTACTTAAGCGAAGCTTGCCCTAATATTCCTTAATAAAACTTAATGGTTGAATTAAAAAAGTTAGAAATACTATTTAAAAAGTAAAAAGAAACAACCAATCCAGAATTTTATGAACACACTTATTACCGAAAAATTGGTTTCGGAAAAGGAAAGTCTTTTCCCAAATCTGGAGAATTTATTTTGTGATCTCAACATTCACGAATACCAAAATGCAGTTAGCAAAGCACAGGAAAGTGTTATTTCATTTTTGGAAGATACCACCAAGCCTTTCAGCGGAATTTCTCCACGAGAACTGAGAAAACAGTTTGAAAATATCAACCTTAACGATCCTTCACAGACCTATGAAGAGGTTTTTGAGGAAGTTAAAGAATTGTACACCCAACATGCAATTGCTTTTCATCATCCTAAATATGTTGCCCATCTTAATTGTCCGATTGTCATTCCTGCGATTGCAGCGGAAATGTTGATCAGTTCTATTAATTCTTCGCTTGATACCTGGGATCAAAGTGCGGGCGGAACATTAATGGAACAAAAATTAATTGAATGGACTTGCAATGAAATCGGTTTTGATCATCTGTCAGACGGAGTTTTCACAAGCGGTGGTTCTCAAAGCAATCTGATGGGAATGCTGTTGGCGAGAGATCATTATTCTCTGAAATATTTAAACCATAGCATCAAAAAAGACGGATTATCAAAAGATGCCCATCGTTTCAGGATTTTTGTTTCTGATGCAGCGCATTTTAGCATTCAGAAAAGTGCTTCGATTTTAGGATTGGGCGAACAGGCTATTGTTAAAATTAAAACCGACCGCTCTTTCAGAATGAACAGCGTGTTGCTAGAAGACGCTGTTAGAAAGGAAATTGAAAACGGGAATATTCCAATTGCAGTTGTTGCAACGGCAGGAACCACAGATTTTGGAAACGTTGATCCGATGATCAATATTTCAGGAATTGCAAAGAAATACAACCTTTGGTTTCATGTGGATGCCGCTTACGGTTGTGCTTTATTGTTGACAGAGAAATATCGTCATTTAATTCAGGGAATTGAGGATGCAGATTCTGTAACTGTAGATTATCACAAATCGTTCTTTCAGCCTGTAAGCAGCAGCGGATTTATCGTGAGAGATAAAAAATATTTCGGACTGATTACGCATTATGCCGATTATTTAAATCCAAAAGATCATGATGAAAACGAAATTCCTAATCAGGTTAATAAATCAATACAAACCACAAGACGTTTTGATGCACTAAAACTTTGGTTTACCCTTAGAATTATCGGCAAAAAAGGCTTGGGAGGTTATATTGACAGAATTATACACACCGCAAAAGAAGCTGCAATTCTCTTAGAAAATGATCCGAATTTTGAATTATTAAACCGCTCGGATCTCTCCGCTTTGGTCTTCCGTTATTCGGCAGATCCATTTAAAACTTTTGATCTAAATAGGATCAATACATACATTAAATCACAACTCTATAAAAATGGGAATGCCCTTGTTGCAGGAACTAAAGTCAACGGGCAGTTTTATTTAAAATTCACCATTCTAAATCCTTTAACCACAGTTGAAGACATCAAATCAATATTAAACACCATAAAAAAACACGGAAATGAATACATTGAAGTTAACTAATCAGGAATACGCAGAACAGATTAACTATACTGCTCTCATCAATTGCTACATGAGAGAATTTACAAACTGGAGCCGTTATTTGGGAATTCCAAAATATGATGACGCCATTGCTAAACATTTACAAAAAACACCAACAGATTTACATATTAGAATCGATTTTTCTTCGATTGGATGCGATGTATACGTTCCTGTAAACTATTTCTCAGAAACCGGAAGACATCTTTTTGATTTTCCTGTTTTAAGAAGAGTTTTGGATACGGATGAAGTTTCAGAAGTTGATATTTATGGTTTTATGACGCTGACTGCAGAATATTCAAAAGGAATTCATTCTAATATTGATGCTTCAACAGTGTTAAAAAGATTGAACAACAGCATTGAAAATTTGACTACTTATTTAGATCATTTGGTTGAAAATAATAAGTCGGTCAATGACCTGGAGATGTCTTTTATTGAAGCTGAACAATCACTTGTTTTAGGGCATATTTTACATCCTGTTCCAAAATCAAAACAAGGATTTAATCAAGAAGACTTATTGAAATATTCTCCTGAAACTTCCGGGCAATTTCAATTATTTTATTTCTTAATTAATCCTGAGAATATAATTGAGAAAAATGCAGATGGAACGCCTGTTACCAAAGAATTAGGTGAAAAAATCTATCCTCTTCTAGATGCAGAACATAAAAAATTATGGGACGAATTTCCAGATTATCAAATTGTTCCAATGCATCCTTGGGAAGCTGAATATTTATTGGTTCAGGAAGATGTTCAAATCATGCAGGAGCAGGGAATTTTATTTGCATTAGGACATTATGGAGAGTCCTTCACTCCTACTTCGTCTGTAAGAACAGTTTACAGCGAAAACAGCAAATGGATGTATAAGTTTTCTCTTCATGTAAAAATTACAAACTCAGAAAGAATCAACTTGTATCCTGAGCTTCACCGTGGTCACGACATCAGTCAGCTATTAAAAACAGATTGGGGGAAAAATTTACAAAAAGATTTTCCAGAGATTGATTTTATGGTGGATCCTGCCTTTATTGCTGTAAAATTTAATGACAAAATAATTAATGGATTCAATATCAGCATCAGAAGAAATCCTTTCCAAGGTGAAAATAAGACTAAAAATGTAACCCTTTTAGCGGCTCTTTGTCAGGACGGAGTTTTTGAACAGCCTTCAAGGCTTCAAAATATTATTGAAAATACAGCTAAAAACCTTGATTTACCAGTTGAACAGGTCGCTTTAGATTGGTTTAAACAATACCTTCATATTTGCGTAAGACCAATTGTCGGTATTTTGAATACCTACGGATTGGCTTGTGAATTCCATCAGCAAAACGTAATGATTGAGCTTGATAAAAAAGGCTTTCCAGGGAAAATTTATTTCAGAGATAATCAGGGATTTTTCTTTAGAGAAGGTAGAAAAGATTTGGTTTCTAATGCGCTTCCTGGAATTGCAGACGAAAGCCAGTCGATTATTGATGAAGAATCATTGGCTCCAAAATATACCTATTATTTGGTAACGAATAATATTTTAGGCGTTGTGAATGCTTTAGGATACAGCGGATTAGCTAACGAAAGAAAACTCATTAATTTAGTTTACAAAGCATTCAAAGAGCTTGAAAATGAAGATGAAACAGGGTTAGTGGATTACATTATCAACAAAAGAAATTGGTATACGAAAGGAAATTTAATCACAAGTCTTCAAAATATCAATGAAGCAGATGAAAATCTAGAATATCCTGCTGTTTTCTTGGATACTCCCAATCCTTTAAATAAATACTTCTTTTCAAATAAATTAATCAAGCCTGAATCTACACAAACTGTTTATTCAAGATACTTTGAAGAAGATAATGTAAACATCAGTATTCGTCCTTTCGACATCGATAATGATTTTGAAATGATTCACGACTGGTTCAACATGGAACACGCAAAACCTTTCTGGAAAATGGATGGTCCGAAAAGGGATTTGGAACTTTGGTTCAGAACCATTCTTCCAAGTGACGAACAGCACAGTTTTATTGGAGAAGTAAACGGTGTCGCACAGTTCAGTTTTGAGCCTTATTGGCCGATGAGGGATGTTGTAGGAGCTTATTATGAGTCTTTACCAACAGATTACGGAACGCACTTTTTTGTTGCCGAAACACAGAAAGATAAGAAGTTTTCTTTTCAATCATTCCAAGTCGCTTTAGATTATATTTTCATGCTTCCTGAAGTAGGAAAATGTATTGGCGAAGCGTCTGTAGATGCTGTTCCGACCGATAGAATCATTACAAAATTAGGCTACACTCGTGAAGGAATTATCGAAATGCCTCACAAAACCGCATATCTGACTTTCTGCACCCGTGAAGGATATTGGGGAAAGTGTCCTGAAAGCAGATTAGAAGCGAAAAGTATTTAATATTAAAAAATAACCATTAAGATTTTATTAAGAAGTTAAGAAATTTAAGTTAGATTCTTCATTTCGCTTTGCTCCATTCAGAATGACAGTACGAATGTCATTTCGAAGGAGAAATCTCTTAATAATCTTAACTTCTTAATAAAATCTTAATGGTTAAATAATTCAAATTTCAAAAAACAAAAACATTGGAAAATAACAAAATATACGACATCATCGGGATCGGAATCGGTCCTTTCAACCTTGGATTAGCAGCGCTTTTGGAGTCTGTAGAATCCATCGATTCACTTTTTTTAGATCAGGCAGAAGGCTTCGATTGGCATCCAGGTTTGATGCTTAATAATGCTACTTTACAAGTCCCTTTCATGGCAGATTTGGTAACGATGGCAGACCCGAAAAGCAAATACAGCTTCCTGAACTTTTTAAAGGAAACCGACCGTTTATATAAATTTTTTATACGAGAAGATTTCTTCATTTTAAGAAAGGAATACAATCTTTATTGTCAATGGGCAGCAAACCAATTACAGAATTGTCTTTTCGGAAAAAAAGTTGAAAACATTATTTTTAATGAATCAGAAAAACTTTACATCATCGAAGTTTTAGATTTAAAAAATAAAGATGTTACAAAATATTATAGTAAAAAATTAGCTTTAGGAACGGGAACTCAGCCGAGATTGCCTGAATTTATGAATGATAAAAACTATTCAAATGTCATTCATACTTCAGAATATTTAAATCACAAAGAAAATATTCTGAATGCAAAATCGATTTCTATTATTGGTTCCGGACAAAGTGCAGCCGAGATTTTTCAGGATCTTTTGCCAGAAACAAATGAAAATTTCCACATGAGCTGGTTCACGAGACCAGACCGTTTTTTCCCGATGGAATATTCAAAATTGACCTTAGAATTAACCTCTCCGGAATATGTTGATCATTTTTATCAAATGTCACCCAATCAGCGAAAAAATTTATTGGCAAAACAACCTCCTCTTTATAAAGGAATTAATTTCGAGTTGATCAACGATATTTTTGATACAATGTACGAAATGAGTGTTGGGAACGTGCCTCTGTATGTAGACTTGAAACCAAGCTGTCAACTGGATAATATTTCTCCTGAAGGCAATTCTTATGTGTTAAATTTCACGCATGTACAGGATGAAATTACATTTACAAATATCTCAGATTATGTTATTTTGGCCACAGGCTACAAATATAAAGAACCAAAATTCTTGAAAGGAATTGAAAATCAAATTCAAAGAAATGAAGATGGATTATTTGATGTAAGTCGCTATTATACAATTGATAATAAAGAAAATATCTTTGTTCAGAATGCCGAACTTCATACGCATGGTTTTGTGACTCCGGATTTAGGAATGGGTGCATACCGAAATGCAATCATTATCAATTCGATTGCCGGAAAAGAAATTTATAAAGTAGAAAAGCGAATTGCCTTTCAACAATTCAACACAACAAAAGCATGGACCGCAAAACATTCATCTTAAAAGGTGATCTTAAAAAGGTCATGTGGGAAACCTCATGGCCTGCCGTTGCGGCGATCGTTTTATATGGAATCAATAATTTTTTGGATGCCATTTTTGTTGGCTATTTAATTAATACAAAAGCGCTTGCAGCAGTCGGAATGGCCTATCCATTATCTCAAATTGTTCTCGGATTTGGAAGATTAGTAGGAACAGGTGCGGGTGCAGCAGTAAGTATGTGGATTGGAGAAAACAGACAGGATAAATTGTATAATTTATTTGGAAGTTTCAATTTTCTATGTATTTTTTTCTCTCTCCTTTGTACAATTCCGGCTTATATTTTTGCGCATGAATTAATGGCGATGATGGGTGCGAAAGGAGAATTACAAACCATTGCAGTTGAATATTTTAGAGTTACATTAATCGGAACAATTTTCTGGATTTATGGTTTAGCATTAAATATGTTAATCCGTGCAGAAGGAAAAATGAAAACAGCAGCTGTTATGATTGCGGTGGGATTGGTTATCGATATTATTTTAAAACCAATTTTCATTTCCACTTTCGGAATGGGAGTTTCCGGTGCAGCTTGGGCAACGAACTGCGGAATGCTGATCTATTCGCTTCTTGGATTTTATTATTACGCTAAAGGAAAAAGTTCTTTTAAAACCAATTGGAAATCAATTTCATTTGATCAAACAATTGGAAAAAAAATATTGAAATTAGGACTTCCCGAAATGATTTTATCGGTAATGGGAGTCGTTCAAAGTATTATTATTTTCAACGCAATCGCAAGATATGGTACCGAAAATGATATCTCATTTTTTACCGTTTTGAATCGATTTTTCCTCTTTTTATTAACCCCTTTATTTGGATTGATGCGAGGTTTACAGCCCGTTGTCGGAATTAATTTTGGAGCCGGGCAATTCGAAAGAGCTCGTAAATTTCTGAAAACCTATATTGTAGCCGGGATCGCCATATTGCTACCTTTCTTTTTGATCGCCCTTATTTTCCCGAAACAATTAATTGGTTTAATGCTTCCGGGATATACAGTGAGCGATAATCAAATTAATGATTTTAGATTATTCTTTTCTGTACTTCCTTTGTTGCCGATTACGGTGTTGGCGCTCTCCTACTATCCTGCAATAAATGACAGTAAGAAAGCAAGCTTTTTGGTATTTTTACGCCAGTTGATATTATACATTCCGTTAATGTTAGTTTTACCGTATTATTTCGGGGTTAAAAGCATCTATTGGGGAAGTGCTTTGATTGAATTAACAGTCGGAATAGTTACTTTCTTCTTACTGAATGATTATAAGCTAAAATTTAAAAAGGCTTAAAAATTTTAATTTTCATACATTCTTAAAGTGATTGGTTAGATTTTTGAATATTAAATCTAAACCAATCACACCATTGAAACTAATCACATTCACTAATAAAGGTATTTACTGTCCGCAAGGAAAATTTTACATTGATCCGTGGCGACCTGTTGATTTTGCAGTTATCACGCATGGTCACGCCGATCATGCCCGTTGGGGAATGAAAAAATACCTTTGCCACCATTTCACTAAACCTATTTTACACCAAAGAATTTCTCCCGATATTGAATGTCAGACATTACAATATGGTGAAGTTTTGGATATCAATGGTGTTAAGCTCTCACTCCATCCGGCTGGCCATATCATTGGTTCTGCCCAAATCCGTTTGGAATATAAAGGATATGTAAGTGTGGTTTCCGGAGATTATAAAGTTCAGGATGACGGATTGAGCACACCTTTTGAATTAGTCAAGTGCAATGAATTTGTTACAGAAAGTACTTTCGGACTTCCTATTTATAATTGGCTGGAAGTTCCTGATCTTAATAAAAGACTTCAAAACTGGGTGTTACGAAATCAGGAAAATCAAAAAACATCTGTTTTTATCGGTTATTCTTTGGGGAAAGCTCAGAGAATTATGAAAGCGGTTGAGGGAATGGGGAAAATCCATGTTCACTACTCTATCGGTAAGCTCAACAAAGCATTTGAAGAGGTCGGAATTGTACTTCCAGACTATGAAATTCCTGATTTTAGAGAAAGTATAAAACATGTTCAAGGCGACATTGTGATTGTTCCACCCGCTTTGTTGGATAGTAATGTAATTAAAAAAATACCTGATGCTGCAACTGCCATTTGTTCAGGCTGGATGCAGGTTCGCGGTGCGCGAAGATGGCGAAGTGCCGATGCCGGATTCCCGATGAGCGATCATGCCGATTGGAAAGGATTATTGCAAGCCATTAAAGCGACAGAAGCGGAAATTGTTCATGTAACCCACGGACAAACTGAAGTTTTTTCTAAATATTTAAATGAAATCGGAATAAAATCTGATGTCGTAGAAACCTTATATGGCGATGATGAAGAACAGGCAGAAGAAAAAGAAACCATTGAAAATCCTAAGCCATGAAACATTTTGCAGAATTGATCAACGCTTTGGAAAGTACCAACAAAACCAACGCAAAAATTGACGCCATTATTGATTATCTGGAACGCGCTCCCGATGAAGATAAATTATGGTTTATCGCCCTGTTTACGGGTAAAAGACCGAAACGAAATGTCAACACCAATTATATGAAAGAATGGGCATTGGAAATTACCCAATTACCATTTTGGCTGTTTCAGGAAAGCTATTCTTCGGTTGGAGATTTGGGCGAAACTATTTCGTTAATTCTTCCTCCTCCAACGGAAAAAATTGATAAGACATTGTCTGAATGGATGAATGAAATTATCAGTTTAAAAAATAAAACTGAAGCAGAGAAAAAAGAATTCGTTTTACATTCATGGAATGGATTAGATTATACAGAACGTTTGATTTTCAATAAATTACTAGGCGGAAGTTTCCGTATTGGAGTGTCTTCTAAAACATTAATTAATTCTTTAACAAAGTTTTCAGGACAGGAAGCAAGCACGTTAATGCACAGTTTAATGGGAAAATGGCAACCTGATGAAGTTTCATTTAAAGAACTGATTTCAGCGGAAAATATTAACCCGGATAATTCTAAACCCTATCCTTTCTGTTTGGCTTATCCTTTAGAAAAAGAATTGGGAGAACTTGGAACTCCAGAAGAATGGCAAGTTGAATATAAATGGGACGGAATTCGCGGACAAATTATCAGAAGAAATGATGAAGTTTTCATTTGGTCGAGAGGAGAAGAATTGGTGACAGAACAATTCCCTGAAGTCGCAGAAACAATACAGGAAATGAAAGGAAACTTTGTTTTAGATGGAGAAATACTTGCGGTAAGAGATGGTAAGGTGTTAAATTTTAATGAATTACAAAAAAGATTAAACCGAAAAAATTTAACTAAAAAAATGCTTTCGGAAATTCCGATTGAAGTTTTTTGTTATGATCTTTTAGAATTGGAAGGAACAGATTTACGTGAAAAACCAATCTCTGGTAGACGTGCCATGTTGGAGGAATTATTATTAAATCAAGCTCCTGAAAATATTAAACTTTCTCAGGTTATTGATTTTGAAAACTGGGAAGATCTCAATCAAATCAGAGAAAATTCCAGAGATATTAATAGTGAAGGTTTGATGCTAAAACAAAAGAATTCCCCTTATCATTCAGGAAGAAAAAAAGGCGATTGGTGGAAATGGAAAATCAATCCTTTAACGATTGACGCTGTTCTCATTTATGCTCAAAAAGGAAGCGGAAGACGAAGCGCTTATTACACCGACTACAGTTTTGCCGTGAAAAATGGCGATGCTTTGGTCACAATTGCAAAGGCATATTCAGGCTTAACGGATAAAGAAATTATGGAAGTAAGCAAGTTTGTCAATAAAAATGCGATTGAAAAATTCGGGCCTGTTCGTACCGTAAAACCGGAGTTGGTTTTTGAGATTGCTTTTGAGGGAATTGGTTTCAGCAATCGACATAAAAGTGGTGTCGCATTACGATTTCCAAGAATTGTAAGATGGCGAAAAGATAAAACCGTGAACGAAATTGATGATTTGGAAGAAATTAAAAAACTGATACAATAAATTAAATCTATAAACGCAAAGACACAAAGAATTTATTTATAATTGAAAATATTTTTCGTTCGCAAGGGCACTTCGTTCAGCAAATGATAGCAATAAACCTTGGCTGAAAACGAAAAAATATGCAGAAAATATTTTAAAAATATCCTTGCGAACGTAGCGTTAAAAATCAAAAAACAAAAAATTTGGCTGCATTTGAAAATACCGACGGATTTAAGGTCATTCAACAATGGATGGCTGATAAAGGTAATTCCCCTTTCAATTTTCAGATAGAAACCTGGAGGAAATTCGGCAACGGATATAGCGGAATGGTCATTGCTCCGACTGGTTTTGGGAAAACTTTTTCCGTTTTTTTAGCTCTAATTTCAGATTTTCTAACGCATCCTGAAAAGTATAAAAAAGGATTGAAAATGATCTGGGTAACACCCCTCCGTTCGCTGTCAAAAGATATTGCAAAGGCAATGCAGGAAGCGATTGATGAGATTGGACTAGATTGGCTCGTAGGCGTTCGAAACGGTGACACCGATCCTAAAGTAAGACAGCAACAGGTGAAAAATATGCCTGATATTTTGGTGGTAACTCCCGAAAGTTTACATCTTCTTCTCGGACAGAAAAACCACCTTCGATTCTTTACAAATCTCCAATGTTTTGTGGTGGATGAATGGCATGAATTGTTAGGTTCAAAACGTGGCGTTATGGTTGAGTTAGGCGTTTCTCAATTGAGAAAATACGTTCCGAAAATGAAAATTTGGGGAATTACAGCAACCATTGGTAATTTAGATGAAGCCTTGGAAACTTTAATTCCTTATGATATTAAAAAGACTAAAATTACCGCCAAAGAACATAAAAAGATTGATATTATTCCTGTTTTTCCGGATGAAGTAGAAATTTTGCCTTGGGCCGGACATCTTGGACATAAATTGGCAGACAAAGTAGTTCCTATTATTTTAGCTTCTAAATCAACCATTGTTTTTACCAATACCAGAAGTCAGAGTGAGATGTGGTATCAGTTGTTACTGGAGGCTTATCCGGATTTTGCGGGTCAGATTGCCATTCACCATAGTTCGATTGATGCCCATTTAAGAATTTGGATTGAAGAAAATTTGAGTAATGGAAAATTAAAAGCTGTCGTTTCCACTTCATCTTTAGATTTAGGAATTGACTTTAAACCTGTTGATACTGTGATACAAATTGGCTCAGCAAAAGGGGTTGCGAGATTTTTACAAAGAGCCGGACGAAGCGGTCACTCTCCTTTTGAAACCTCAAAAATATACTGCGTTCCTACACATTCTTTAGAATTGATCGAGGTTGCGGCATTAAAAGAAGCGGTTAAACAAAAAGTAATTGAACCTCGGGATCCGCAGGTGTTGTGTTTTGATGTTTTGGTTCAGTTTTTAATGACTTTAGCAATTGGTGACGGATTTTATCCTAAGGAAGCCTATGAAAGGATTAAACAAATTTATACTTTCCAAGAAATTAGAGATGAAGAATGGAAAAGTATCCTTGAGTTTCTAACGATTGGCGGAAGTGCTTTAAAAAGTTACGAAGAATATCACAAAGTGGTTGTGATGGAAGATGGTCTATTTAAAGTAACATCACGAAAAATATCCATGCTTCACCGTATGAACATGGGGGCAATCGTAAGTGATGCGATGTTAAAAGTGAAATTTATTTCAGGTGGTTATATCGGAATGGTTGAGGAATATTTTATTTCAAGATTAAAAAAAGAAGAAAAATTTATACTAGCCGGAAGAGTGTTGGAAGTTGCGATTGTGAAAGACATGACAGTCTATGTTCGGTTATCGAAAGGAAAAGCGATGGCGCCAAGTTATTTGGGCGGAAGATTGCCGTTAAGCTCTAATTTAGGACATTTTTTAAGAGAAAAACTATCAGGCGCACTGAATCCAAAAGCTTCTGAGAAAGAACTGAAATTTTTACATCCATTATTGGCAAAGCAGGAAGAACGTTCTCATATCCCGAAAGATGATGAATTTTTGGTTGAATTAATTAAAAACCGCGAAGGATATCATTTATTTATGTATCCTTTTGAAGGACGTTTGGTGCATGAAGTGATGGCGGCATTGATTGCTTACCGAATTTCAAAATTAGCACCAATCTCCTTTTCAATGGCGATGAATGATTATGGTTTTGAATTGTTCAGCGATAAAGAAATTCCGTTAAATGAAGAAAATTTACAAAAAATATTAACCAGAGATAATTTGATGGTTGATGTTATTTCAAGTATTAATTCAGCTGAAATGGCAAGACGAAAATTTAGAGATATAGCCGTAATTTCAGGAATGGTAATCCAAAATTTCCCGGGACAACAGCGATCAAATAAAGCTTTACAAAGTTCTGCAGGTCTGATTTTTAAAGTGTTGGAGGATTACGATCCCAATCATTTTCTCGTAAGACAAGCTTATACTGAAGTTTTTAATATGCAGTTGCAGGAACAAAGATTGGTGGAAGCTTTTAAAAGAATAGAAAAATCGAAAATTATTTTGAAATTTGCCAATACTTTTACTCCTTTAAGCTTCCCGATAAAAGTAGATAGTTTACGACAGACATTGTCAAGCGAAAGTTTAGATGCAAGGATTAAAAAATTGATTGAACAGGCGAAGAAAAAATGACAAAAGGATGAATTGTCAATGAGTCAATAGTTAATTTATGATAGATTAGCTTCCTACATCCGACATCCAGCCTCTAACAAAAAGATATGAATTTAGCAACAAAAAATACAATTATTCAAAACGAAACTTTCACTTTAACCAATCAGCGTGCGTTGTTTTGGAAAAAAGAAAAAGCCTTGATTTTATCTGATCTTCATATCGGAAAAACCGCTCATTTCAGAAAAAACGGAATTGCCTTAGCGAATCATATTATGAAAAATGATTTAGAGCGATTATCAATTTTAATAGAATATTTTAAACCTGAAAAATTTATTGTTGTCGGAGATCTTTTACATGCCGGCGATAATTCTGATGTTGATGAATTTTGTTCATGGAAAAATCAGTATTCAAACATAAAATTTTATCTAGTTGAAGGAAATCATGACCGAATCTCCAAAACTTTAGTCCAAAAATTATGTCTTGATTTTAGAGCTAATCAATTAAAAATTAATGATTTTGTTTTTGTGCATGATTTTGATAAATCAATCGCAGGTTTTCAGATTACAGGTCATATTCATCCTGGAATTGTACTTAATTCTGCAATTAAAAAAATAAGACTTCCCTGTTTTGTACAGACAGAAAATCAGTTATTACTTCCTGCTTTTAGTGAGTTTACAGGCTTAGATACAAAAAATCTTCCGAAAGGCGGAAGATTCTATGTTTTTACGGATTCTGAAATTCATGAAATTTAGATTATTACAGTATTTTTTTCATCATTAAATCAGTCTGTTCGTCATCTCCCAATCTGAAAATATGTTTGTCGAATTCAACAAAACCGTTTTTCGTGTAGAAATTTACGGCTCTTAGATTTTCTTCCCAAACACCTAACCATAAATATGATTTTTTCTGTTTTTGTGCTATTTCCAAGGCTTTGTCATATAATAATTGTCCAACTTTTTTGCCGTGATGACTTTTCTTAACATAGATACGCTCAATCTCCAGAGAAGTTTCATCCTGTAATTCAGTTTGAGCTTGTCCGGAATTCAATTTTAAATATCCTACCGCATCATCTTCTTCCCAAGCGATAAAGAAAAATGAATCGGGATTATTAAGTTCCGATTTAATTTTTTCTGTATTAAAGCTTTTTTCAAGATATGTTTTCATCGCTTCTTCTGAATTACTTTCTGCAAAGGTTTCAGAAAATGTTTGGATTCCTAGATTTTGTAATGTTTCAAGGTCTTCAAGAGAAGCTTTATTAATGATAATTGATGGCATTGATTAGAATTTTAATTAAAACTATGAAAATAATATTTTCTTAAAAGCTTCAGAAGCCAAATGGACCTGTACCGCCCAATCGTCTGCTGCATCGCTTCCGGCGTCATCTGAAATATACTTTAAGCACAGAAACGGAATATTTTCCTTCATTGCGATCAATGCTAATGGATAGGCTTCCATATCTACAATATTATAATCAGTTTCGGAGTGATTCATCTCAAAGCTGTCGCCGCTTCCGCAAACGCCTTCTTTTAGCTCCTGCTTTTTCAAACCATATTCCAACACAGGCGGAATTCCGGACAAAGGCGTTTCATATAAACTGAATCCAAGACCTCTTACATCCATATCTCGTTGGATAAATTTTGTACAGCAAATAACTTCACCTTTATTAAAACTTTTGCTTCCTGCCGAACCTAAATTTACAATCAATTTTGGTTTTCTGATATGAATTTCTTTGGTTAATTCCATGGCTGCATTTACTTTACCAATTCCTGTAACCAATTTATTTTTATCATTAAAATCTTCTCCAGCTTCAGAATCTAAAGCAAAAACAAAAAGCGTATCGGAAACAGGAAAATGAAGTTCGTCGTTTATTTTTATCATGAAATAGGAATATTAAATGCTGCAACCATCGGCATCACAAGAAGCTCCACCACTAGAAATATCTTTAAAAGGAACTACAGTTTCTTTATACGTCTGTTGAAGGGCTTCTGCAAAAGCTTCTACAGGTTGTGCACCTGAAACCGCGTATTTTCCATTCAGAATAAAAAACGGGACACCGCTAATTCCATTACTTTTTGCGTCTGTAATATCCTGATTTACTTCGTTATCAAACTGATCAGAACTTAAAACTTGTCGTGCTTCTTCCTTATCAATTCCTAATTTTTCAGCAATAGAAACCAGTACTTCAAGATCTCCAACATTTTTACCTTCCAGAAAGTGGGCTTCAAATAAGGCTTCTTCTGCTTCGGAAGCTTTGTTGTATTTTTTAGCTAAATGGATAAGTTTATGGGATGAAAATGTATTGGTAATTAATGCTTTTTCAAAATTAAAATCAATTCCCGACATAGCTCCCATCTGTGCTACCTGACCAATCATTTGCTGAGCCTGAGCATCAGGAAATCCTTTCTTTTCTTTGAAATATTCAGTCGTAGTTTTTGTTTCCGAAGGATCTAAAGTCGGGTCCAATTGAAAGCTCTTCCACTCTACTTCTACTTCATCTTTGAATGGCAATTTCTCAAGCGCCTGTTCAAAATTATGTTTTCCAATATAGCAAAACGGACACATCACATCCGACCAGATTTCTACTTTCATTTTTTCTTATTTTAATACTTTAATGAATCTTCTGTAAAGATTTCTTCACTTATTTTAAGTCAATCAAAGTTAATATATCTGACTATTTCGACCAAATATATTACGGTTTATTCCCCGCATAGTACCACAGTTTTTTCTCTGCGTTCCAACAGGCTTCTCACCCCCATCATGATGAATGCCAAAATCCCAAAAACAAGTCCAATCCAAGGATTAAATTCTACCCCTTTTGTGATGATCATCCATCCGCCTACGGTTGTTCCAAGTGTTACGCCTAAATTACCGAATGACGTTGCCAGGCTGTTGGCAAATTCCAATGATTGGGGTACTGACGAGATCATATACGTGGAAGCGTTAAGGAAACTTGGAGAATAAAGAAAGCCCCAAATACCAATGACCACAATGGTTGCCAGTAAATTTCCATCTGAAAAGTATAATAAAACAGGTACTAAAATAGTTCCGGAAAGGAAAAAAGCAGTAGATCCGGCGATATTTTTATTCAGCATTTTTCCTGAGATCCAATTGGCAAAAACTCCGATGATGCCGAATAGAAAAAGCATATAGCTAATCATTGTGCTGTCCATTCCTTTTGCTTTATTCAGATAATCAGCAAAGTAACTGTAGGTGGAAAACCAAGCCGTGATCATGAAAAAGTTCATCAGCGTACTGATGATAAACGTAGGCTGTGCTAATATTTTAAGCTGACTTCCGTAAGATTTTTTCTCTTTTACAGGCATTGGAGGCAGTAAAAAATAAATTCCTGCCAAAGCAATTACACTCACAACAGACTGAACGATAAAAGAAGATTCCCAAGACCAAACACTCGATAACCATGTCGCAAAAGGAACTGTAGTTACCATAGCTAGTGCAACACCGCTGAATACAATCCCCATCAATTCATTGCTGTGTTTTTTATCGGCATGAGAGACTGCAACCGATAAGGCACTTGCAATGTAAACAGGCTGTAAAAATGCAGGCAATATTCTCACCAACATCAGCAACCAGAAAGGTGGCGAAAAAGAGGAAACAACTCCCGTGATCAGAAACATAAATATGGCAGCAAACATTACTTTTTTACGGTCAAACCCTGACATCAATAATGTCATAAAAGGTCCTGTAAGCGCAATAATCAATGCAAAAGCACTTAATAAATACCCAGCCTTATCGATACTGATTTGATAATGTTCAGCTATCTGAGGAAGAATACCAATCACTCCGAATTCTGTTGTGATAACGGCCAGAAAGCCTAAACATCCTATATATGCGAATTTTTTCATTTTTCTTTTAGTCTAAATATTTTTATAAATTTTAATGCTGCAAAATTAGAATACAAACCCTAAATTTGCACTGTACACAGTTAATTGTATGGTACTAACAAATTTGTAAGTAATGGCAAAGAAAAAGGAAAATTCAACGAACAGTATTAATTCACAATATATTACGGAATGTGATTTAACGTATGCAGTTTGCAAAACTGGAGGAAGATGGAAACTCTTGATCTTATGTAAGCTTGAAAACGGCAAATTGCGTTTCAGTGAGATTAGAGACCGAATTTCAGGGATCACAGAGAGAATGCTTACCCTACATTTAAGAGAAATGGAAAAAGATGGATTACTAAAAAGGACTGTGTATGCCCAAGTTCCTCCAAGAGTAGATTATGAATTAACAGAAATAGCCAGAGAACTGATTCCTATTTGGAGACAGTTGGAAGATTGGGGGAAGAAACATAAAAAATTAGTAAAAGAACAGCTATTGGAAGTTGATGAAAATTAATGAGATTTATTCATATATTTTAAACTTTAAAACACTCTAGTTTCCAGTCTCTTTATTAACCTTGTTAGAGAATAGTATATGGGCAATCAAAGCCAATAATCCAAAAGACGCTCCCACGAAGCAAACACCATCCCATTGCGCATATTGCCATGCGATAGAAGCCAGCCATGTTCCTAATGATCCACCGATGAAATAACAAACCATATAGACAGTATTCAATCTGTTGACGGCGTTAGATTTTATTAAAAAATAATTGGTCTGATTCATAATGTGACTCGATTGTACACCTAAATCTACAAGGATTACGCCTACAATCAATCCCCAATAAGTTTCTCCTGCAAAATACGTGAATGTCCAGCTTCCCAATACAACCAATAAAGAATAAGAAATAATTCTGTTGATGTCTAAGAATTTTTGAAGTTTCCCGACTTTTGCTGCAGCTAAAGCACCGACCGCACCTGCTAATCCGAAACTTCCTACAACTGATGCACCTGCATTGAATGGTGGCTTTTCCATGTGGAAGACCAATGTTGTAAACAAAGCACACATCGATCCAAATGCCATCGCTCCACGGAATGAAGCTAATTGTAAAATCGGTTGTGTTTTGGCTAAATGTCCCACAGAACGCATCAATTCTTTATACGTTCCTTTGAAATTAGGTTGCATCTCGGGTAACATTTTGTACACGGCAAACCATACCAAGATCATCAGTCCTGCAGCAATTCCAAACATAGCTCTCCATCCCCAGACATCGCCTACAATTCCGCCTATAAATCTTGATAAAAGAATTCCTAATAATAAGCCCGACATAACGGTTCCGATATTGGATGATTTTTCTTTGTCAGAAGATAATTCAGCGGCGATAGGAATGAATAACTGAGGAATTACAGATGTCACTCCTATCAGTAAACTTGCAGCGTATAACATCCATAATTGAGTTGCAAAAGTCATCCACAATAACGATCCAAAAACTAAAAATAAATCGATAAGAATTAATCTCTTACGCAAAAATTTATCTCCCAATGGAACAATCATCAATAATCCAATCGCATATCCTATCTGAGTAAGCATTGAAATTCTGCTGGCTGCACTTTCAGAGACATTTAAATCTTTCGAAATAAGTCCCAATAAAGGTTGGTTATAATAATTGTTGGCAACTACAAGTCCGGAAATAATGGCCATTAGCCAAATCACAGTACGCGATATACCGTTGGAAGCGTTCATCTGCATGGTAAAAATTTACTTCAAATTTAATTATAGAATTCTTGAATTTTGATTGATTTCAAATTGTTAATGATTAATTATCAGATTAATGAAATCAATCAGAAAAAGAATGCTTTTTTAAGATTAGCAAAGGTACTTATTTTTATAAAAAGAGATTTGTACAAATTATCTATTTTCGAGTATTTAATTCATTTTTTTTGTTGAAAAATCACAAGGCGTAAATATTTCTAATCATTATGTTGTTAATTTGTATTGACTTTTGATAAAAAGATTATTAAATAATTTAGCTGTTTTTTTGACGCAAAGTTTTATTTTAAAGAATGATTTATTTAAGTGAGCAAAGAAGAATCAACCAAGTTGATTTGGTGAAGCTATATTTTCAAGCTTTGCGAAGCAAATTTTATTTGCCTTTGCCTCCTAAAAATCAAAAGTATGCAATAAAATCTTTGCGTTAAAAAATAAAATTCAAACAAATAAAACCTTTGTTTGATGAATAAAATAAACAACTCATAAAAAAATCCTTGCGCCTTAAAACGTTTTTTAGTTATACTTTGCGCCTTAGCGATTCACCAACTACACAATGTTTTAATATTTCTGTTTTTCATTGAATTCAAGCACTTTTTTGTACATTTATCTAATAAGATTAATTAGAAAAGATACATTCATGAATATTCAACTGATATCAAAAAATGCACTGGTAGGAGCTGCTACCCAAGGAATCGGAGCCGGAATTGCTCTGGAACTGGCGAAATGTGGGGCAAATGTCACCGTCATGGCTCGAAATGAAGAAAAATTAAAAAGCTTTGTGGCTTCCTTACCTGTTATTAACGAAGAACAGATACATCAATATCTGGTAGCTGATTTTTCTGATTTTGAAAAGTACAGAGGGATTATTTCGGGGTATTTTAAAAACAATTCAATTGATATTCTCGTCAATAATACTAATGGTCCTGAGTCCGGAGTTGCATTAGAAAAGAATGTGGATGATTATCAGAAGGCTTTTGATCTGGTCTTTAAGACTGTTTGTGAAACCACAAATTTGGCGTTACCTTATATGATCAGACAAAATCACGGACGGATTATCAACGTCTCTTCTTTGTCGGTAAAATCACCAATTAATAATTTAGTGCTGTCAAATTCTATTCGTTCTGCCGTGGCAGCATGGGCAAAAACCTTAGCTAATGAAGTTGCACAGCATAATATTACGGTGAACAATGTTCTCACCGGATATTTTGACACTGAACGAATCAAAAAACTGATTGATCACGAAGCAGAACAAAGCAATCAATCTGCGGAAGAAATAAAAAAAGGAAGAGAAGAGAAAATTCCTATGAAAAGATTGGGTAAACCTGAAGAATATGGTCATTTGGTCGCTTTTTTAGCTTCAGAATATGCTGCTTATCTTACCGGAACCAATATTCCTCTGGATGGAGGATTGAATAATACATATTAAAAAAAAGAGGTTCGTATTGAACCTCTTTTCATTATTTATTTTTAAGGTTTTAAATCCTTAAACTGTTTGTCAGCAGGAAAAACATGCTGTACTTTTTCTACGGTAATATCTGAATTGACTTCAAACTCCGCATTTTGTTTAATGTCTAAAGATGATGCCCCTACAGAAACTTTATATTTTCCTTTTTCAGCGATCCAGGCGCTTTTATCAGTGATAAATGAAGCCAAATCTTTTGGATTAAGCTGCAGAATAAGTGTTTCACTCTCACCAGGCTGTAATTCCTTCGTTTTTGCAAAAGCTTTCAGTTCAGATTTTGGTTTGTCGATCAACTTGTTCGGAGCAGAAAGATACAACTCCACCACTTCTTTTCCGGCTACTTTTCCGTTGTTTTTAACCGTAACACTCACCTGAATTTTATCTTTAAAAGTTGGTGAACTGATTTTTATATTTGAATAATCGAAACTGGTATACGACTTTCCAAATCCGAATTCATATGAGGGTTTTACATTAAAGGTGTTGAAATAACGGTATCCGACATAAACTCCCTCTTCATACGTCACTTCTTTTGGGTTTTCAGCAGGAACTCCCGGAAAGTTTTTCGCAGACGGAGTATCCGAATATTTTACAGGGAAAGTCATCGTTAATTTTCCGGAAGGATTTATTTTCCCGGAAATAACGTCCGCTACAGAATGTCCACCTTCCTGACCCGGCTGCCATGCCAATAAGATAGCATCTACTTTATCTTTCCACGATGCCGTTTCAATAACACCGCCGATATTTAAAATTACCACTACTTTTTTACCTTTTGAATGGAAAGCTTTTGAAATTTTATCCAGCATTTCGATTTCTTCAGTCGCCAGATTAAAATCATTATCAACGACTCTATCGCCGCCTTCTCCCGAATTTCTTCCTAACGTAACAAAAGCAATTTCTGAAGTTTCAGCTTTTTTAGCCAAGAAGGCATCATCCATTTTCATTTCGGGAAGTCTTTCCGGCAACGCTAAAATTCCTCTGGCTTTTCTTCTTTCCTTTTCCGCGGCTACTTCTTTTTCGGCGTGAGGCTTGTATAAATCCACCAATTCTTTATCCAGTTGATAGCCTGCAGAATTCAGCCCTTCCAATAATGAAACAGTGTGTTTGTTATTGACACTTCCACTCCCAGTTCCGCCCGTGATCCAAGCATAAGAAGTAACTCCGAATAAGGAAACTTCTTTCTGCTTATTGGCAAAAGGCAATGCACTGTTATCATTTTTAAGCAATACCATTCCTTCTGTGGCAGCATTTCTTGTCACTTCTGCATTTTGGGCAAGATTGGGTTTATCGCTGTATTTGTATTGCGCGAAAGTCGGAGTACGGAAAACATACTCAAGAATTCTTTTTACATTGAGATTGGCAACTTCCTGAGATAATTTCCCTGAATCCAGGGCGGCAAGAAGTACTTTTTTCTGTGCGGGAATTCCCGGCATCAGAAGATCGTTTCCTGCATTCATCTGTTTTACAACATCAGAAATTCCTCCGCTTTGGATAGATTCAAACCCCGGAAAACCTCCGAACCAGTCGGTCATTACAATGCCTTTGAAGCCCCATTCATTTCTTAAAACCTGAGTCAGTAAATCTTTACTGTCGGAAGTATAGACTCCGTTTAACAAATTATAAGAAGACATTACCGTCCATGGCTGAGATTCTTTGACCGTAATTTCAAAACCTTTTAAATACAATTCTCTCATCGCACGTTCTGAAACATGGGCATTGATCGTCAAACGGTTGGTTTCTTCATTGTTAGCCGCAAAATGCTTAACAGAAGTTCCTACTCCCTGGGACTGGATTCCGTTAACAATTGCTGCAGCAGTTTTTCCTGAAATTAAAGGATCTTCAGAATAATATTCAAAATTTCTTCCGTTCAACGGGTTTCTGTGAATGTTTAAAGCCGGAGCCAAAAGGACATCTACTCCATATTCTTTTACTTCATTTCCCATGGCTTTTCCCACTTGCTCCAGTAAGGTTTTGTTCCAGGTGGAAGCCAATGCTGTTCCCACCGGAAAGGCCGTTGCATAATAATTTTTTGAATCATTATCTCTGGTCGGAGCTATTCTTAACCCTGCAGGACCATCGGCAACTACTGTCGCAGGAATCCCGAATCTGTCAAAATTGGCTGTTCCTCCCGCAGCTCCCGGAACAAGACCCTGTTTAGAATCTCCTACAGGTCCTGTCAGTACTTCAATTCCGGGCATTCCTGTTCCGATCAGCAAATCAACTTTTTCAGCATTCGTCATTTGTTTGACGATGGCATCAATTCTTTTATCGACAGAAAGACGGCTGTCTTCCCAGGGATCTAATTTTCCGTTTTTATTTAAATCTTTAAAGGTTTGACCATTTACCGTAATGGTCTGAGTATTTTGCTGAGCATTTGCAACTGCTGATGTCGCCAGTAATACAAGAAATAATCCTGAATTTTTGGCTTTCTGAACAAGTTTGATCAATGCAGATTGGTTCTTCTTCATATTTTATTTGTTTGAATTAAATAATTTGAGTTTAGCATAAAAATCTTCGAACATCAGTCGGATATCTAAGTTGTTGTATATCCTGATATTTCTTCCGTTCGGATTGTATTCATATGTTCCGTTATCATTGATTTTCGGAGCATTCTTTAATACATACTGACTTGATGACGGATCGGCTTCGAAAGACGATTGTAAAGCGGTTAACAGAACCAGCGGACTATCTCCCATAATGTAAGTTTCACCAATTTGAAGATTGAACTTCTGAGTTCTTTCCATAAGGTCTTCAATCTTTTTTGACAGATACGCTCCGGTCTTTCCTTCCGCCTTTACTCTGGTCATCAGTTCTGCATACGACATTAATGCCTGTCGGTAAGCATTTCTCGGAATCTGCCATACTTTTAGATCAGATTGATTAAAAACTACCTGTCCCGCTTTGATATCGATTCCAAGATTGTATTCTAAAGGGGTGAAATTCGGTGGTGGAGTTGCCAGATCCTGATATTCAGGACCGCCAATCCATACAACGATTACTTTTTCAGCGATCTTCGGTTCCAGCAGATAGGCACTCGCAATTTCTGTTAATCCGGCTCCACATACGACAAACAGTGGCGTTTTTACATCTGTTCTCATCGCTTCAGCAACAATGGCTTTAGCTCCGGCTGAGATTTGTGGTGTTTTCAGATCTTTTAGCTGATCATTTGAACCCTGATAAATTTTAAATTTGTCTTTAAGATTCATGATCGTAAGGGTTTCATTCACCTTTTTCACTGCATTTTCTGCGGTAATTGTAGATGAATCAAACGGATCTCCCGGCTTTAAATGAGAACCGATAATGCCCCGAATTTCTGTTGATGGCGAAAGAATCTGATGAACCAATTGAAATAATCCATCCGGATCACCACCAAAATCATTGTCGACAATCACTCTGTAACGAGATTTTACAAATGGGTCCATTTCAGAAATCACAGCAGTATTCTGCGCCGAAACAGATACTGCTGCGAATAAAGAAACTATATTAAAAAATACTGATTTCATGATAAGAATTATAAAAATTTATGAAATTTCAACCAGTCAAAATAGACATCCGACCATTTGTCGACAGGTAAATTCTGAATTCCCATTCCGAAGCCATGACCTCCTTTCTCATAGATGTGAAGTTCTACAGGCTGTCCGGCATCCAGCCATTTATTGTAAAGCTGAATACTTTTTGGAGCCAGTTTCAACTGATCATCAGTCGCTGCACAAATAAACATCGGTATTGATCCCGGAATTTTTGAATTCAAAATATCCTCATTGGGACCACCGTAAATAGATGCGGCAAAGTTGGGTAAGGTTGAGGCCTCTTTACTGTGAAGTACACTTTCTAAAATGACACTTGCTCCGGCTGAGAAACCGATTACACCTAACTTATCAGTCTGAATATTTAATTCTTTAGCGTGAGCTCTTACATAAGAGATAGCGGTTTTAATATCCTCGCCTGCCATTACTTTGATCGGAGCTGTTTTAGCGTCAAAAGCTTTTCTGTCTTTGATATTTTCCATCATTTCACGGGCAGGATCGTTGGATTTTGTTTCCAGTAAACGGTATTTTAAAACAATGGCTGTTATTCCGTTTTCAGCGAGTTTTTTTGCGAGATCAATCCCTTCTCTGTTGATCGATAAACTTTGAAAACCACCTCCCGGAGCAATAACGATGGCTGTACCATTTGCTTTAACTTTGTCGGCTTCGAAAACCAAAATTGAAGGCTGTGCTACATTGTAAACAACCTCTGTTTTAAACAGATCCGAATACGTTTGTGCTTCTTTCTGCTTCCAGCTTTCTGTTCCGGGTGCTTTAACAGTGTATAACGGAATACTTTTTTGAGCCTGTATATTGTTGATTCCGATAAGGAATACACTTGCTATGATAAATTTTTTCATTTCGATTAGTTTTAAATATTTTTTAACCACAAAAGACTCAAAACACTTACATTTAAGTAGTTATAAAGTTAAAAGTCATGCTGTTGATAAGTACACTTAAGTTTTTTGAAAACCTTTGATTTTCTTCTTATGTGAACTTTAGTACTTTCGACATTTTAAATTCTTATATTCTTTTGTGGTTTAATTTTTATTGAATTATTTCACGTATTTCTGTGTTCTGGCATCTTTAATAATCCCTGACCAGTTCAGCCCATACCCGAAGTCATAGGCATGACCTTCCGAATCTTTGTAAGGAATCATATCAAACGGAACATCTTCTTTCTGAGTTTCCACTGTTTTCATATCGGCAGGCATCTGAAGTGGCAATAATCCCGATGGCTCATATTTTCCTGCGATAATATCTACTACAGCCTGATTGGAAACATTGAAATTCACTAAAATACCGTCAGAATGTTTTTCAAATTCAGAGAAAATCATTGGCTTTGAAGCGGTCACAGAAACAATGACCGGTTTTCCGTTCATTGCTTTATAAGTATTTTCAATATTCAGTAAATCAGTGAAATTTGTGGCGGTACTTGTCTTATTCCTGAACGTTCTGTCTTTAACCGTTGGTGCCACCACCGCATCTCCTGCCGCAATACTTTTTTCACGGGCATCTGTTGCCGTATAGGTTTGATATTGAAGAGAAATCGGAAGGTATCCGTTTCCGCCATCTTTTACGTCAACATCGCTGTAGCCTCCTTCTTCACTGTGCGGACTTTGAACAAATACGATGGCAAAATCTGCTTTGGTCGGATCATCTGTAACGTTGTAGTGTTTTTTAACAAAATCTAAGTCAACAGGATAATCTAAAGACGGAGCCGTGTACACTCCCCACCAATTGAATGTTGCGGGAGAATATCTCTTCGGAATGTATACCGTTTTGCGTTCTTTAATCGGTAAAACCTGCGCTTTATTTTTAAGCATAACGATAGATTTTACCTGTGCATCGTATCCCGCTTTCATAAACTCAGGATTTCCTACGATCTTTTTGGTTTCTTCCACGTTTACATAAGGATTTTCAAATAATCCGGTTCTAAAAATATTCTTTAACAGACGAACAGCCGATTGCTCGAAGCGTGTACGCATATATTTTTCACCATGTTCTTTTACGCCCATTTGATAGGCTTCCAGAACAGGTCCTTTATCATTATTTCCTCCAAACTGATCAACTCCGGCTTCCAGTACTTTGTAATGACGCTCTGCAATTGACAGTTTTTCAACACCCCAGGGCTTTCCCGCAAAAGTTCCTGGAGTTTTTCCTTCTTCAGCAGTAATCAGCCAGTCGGTACATACAACTCCGTCATAGCCATATTTTCCTCTTAAAAGATCAGTAATTAAATATTTGCTGAATCCATTTCCTACATTTTCACCGTTCTTGGTATCCTGGTTAAAGCTGATTGTATAGTAAGGCATTACTGCAGATGCTTCTTTGGTTCCGCCATTTAATTTAAAAGCTCCTTCTGTAAAGGGTTTCACATGATTTTGGAAATTATTTCCCGGATAAACGGCATATTTTCCCATGGCCCAGTGACCGTCACGACCTCCTTCTTCAGGACCACCACCCGGCCAGTGTTTTACCATTGCATTAACGCTTTTGTAACCCCAGCCATTTTTAATCACATCTTTTCCAAAAGAAGTCTGGAAACCATCGATATAACCTCTTGCTAAATCAGTAGTCAATTCAGGGCTTTCGCTGAAAACGTAAGCAATTCTGTACCAGCGAGGTTCTGTCCCTAAATCGATTTGCGGAGATAAGGCGGTAGAAATTCCCAACGCCCGGTATTCCTGGGCAGCAATATTTCCGAATTTTCTGACCAGTTCAGGATCAAAAGTAGCTCCCATGGCCAATCCATCCGGCCAAAGAGAAATTTGCCCGCCTGCCCCTTCATTAAATTCAGCAGTAACAGAAGCAGAATGCCTCGGATCAGTACTGTTATTGGATGGAATTCCAAGTCCCAGACCTTCAATATAAGACTGTAAATTGTTATTCCATTTTGCAGCGACTTCCGGTGACTGTAAAGTGGTTACCAGAACATGGCGAAGATTGTCATCTTTTAAAAATTTCTTTTGCTGATCGGTAAGATCCCATGGATTGGCACCGCTTTCGCTGAAAAACTTGCCATTGTATTTTCCCGCTCTGAAACCTTCAGACGGAGCCGGAACTGCCTGGTGAGCACTGTAAAGCATCAAGCCGGCGATCTGTTCAACAGACATTTTGGAAGCCAGATCTTTTGCTCTTTCTTCTACAGACAAACGCCAGTCTTCATACTTGTCGAGTTTTCCGTTTTTATTTAAATCCTTAAATTTCTTTCCTGCAACTTCAAGAATTTTCACTCCCGATTCTTCGGAATATCCTAAAACGGGTCCGCTGTTGTTTTTTATCTGATGAATATTTTGTGCAGAAACCGAGATTCCCAAACACAAAACTGCAATACTTAAAACTGTCTTTTTCATTGTTCTTCCTGTTAAAAATTAAAGCTTACTGAAAACTGTCCTGTCAGCGGCATAATGTATGTTCCTGTCAATAGTTTTCCGTAATATGGACTGGCATCTGTAATTAATTCAGCACCGTTGATGGTACCACTTGCTCCCCTTTGGTTCAGGAAGTTGATCACTGTTGCGCCAAGGTTGATATTTTTGTTAACCGTATAACTTACCCCACCGAAAGTTTCCCATCTTGGAGCGAAGTATAAGGCGTTGGTAAGGTTGGCATACTGTTTTGAGAAATATCTGAAGCTCGCCCAGAATCTCCATTTGTCAACGGTATAACTAGGGTCGATTTCCATTAAAACTTTAGCGACTCCCAAAACATTGTTGTCGTTGTAATCGTAATCTGTTCCGAATGCGTTGAAATTGAACTTCTTATATACAGGATTCTGTAATGTAATCAGATAATGAAGATTAAATCCTTTAAATGGTTTTAACACAAAATCTGTCGTCCATCCGATTGTCTGGATATCATAGTAAACAGTAACGTTCTGAGCCTGTGTCGTATTGGCTGGATTAACTAAATTATATCGGTTAAGGTTATTATTCTTTTTAAGGTAAGTAGCCTGAGAAATCAACTGAATGTAATCTGTGTTCCAGAAAACTCCCAATGCTCCGAGTGGGCTTTTAATTTTGTTTGTATTGGGCTCAAAAGCCTGAGAATAACTTTCCAGTCTTCTGTTTTCTTCCGTATACAGTAAATTGGCAATTACTCCGAAATTTTTGCTGATATTATAGGTTGCATTTAAGCTACCATTAATCTGGAAAAAGCTTTGACTGATATGATTAAACTGGCTTGGATCTGTAAAATTGAAGCCTACTGTTCTCGGAGTTAAAGAATATTCTCCGTCTATGATATGATTTTTCAAATGTAAGCCATAGCTCAGATTAAAGTTGTCTGATACTTTCCACTCATCGGTTGCATATACTGAAAGTTTATTTTCGGTTCCGCTGTGAAATTCACCTCCTGCATTATAGTTATAAAAGCCATCTGCATCAGTTGCTGGCCCAATCAGTCTTTGTGGCTGTGGCTCAACAGTCTGAAAAAAGAAAGATCTGTTGGATGTGAATTTATCAATGTTATAATATTGTTCTAAAATTCCCACCGTTACGTTGTGATTTCCTACTTGTTTATTTAATGAAAATCTTCCTGCAATATTGGTGATCGGAGTTGCCGGCGTGTGCATTGCCAGCTGGGTACCAACAGCTCCGGAATATGACTGTCCCGTAGAAGCTATCGTATAACCCGCAGATGGATCCGCATTGAAAATACTTAAAGGAATAATATTGGATGATTTTGCAGTGGCAAAGTGGGCTCTTGTTGAGAATTTGAAATTCCAGCCATTATTTAGCATGTAATTCCCTAAAATATCGATGTTGTGAGACGTATTTCTGTTGTCGTTTCCGGCCATGTTTGCCCAATATGTTTCTCCAGACAGAATATCTTTCATTTTGATTTTTCCGTCGTTTACAACATACGAATCTCTTCCGATCCTGAAATTGTCAAGCTCAGTCACTTTTCCGTTTTCCCCATACTGAAAAACTGCGTAGTTTCCTACATTATAAGAATCTGCATATTTATATAGAATTGAGATCTTTCCTTTATCATTATTAAAATATTTCGTAACCCCTGCTCTGAAGATTTTCGTCTCGTCTACATTTCTTGCAAAACCAAGTTTGAAAGTGCTTGGATCATAGTTTGCAAAAGCCCCCACGGTATAGGTCCAGCCGTTTTTAGAAATGGGTCCTGAGGCATTTACATCTCCCTGAAGCCATCCGAAAGTACTTGTGGTGAATTTTCCTTTCAGTTTAAAATCCTTTGTTCCTGTCTGAGAATAAGAATTAACGGCAAAACCAAGATCCCCCATGGTATTAGCCAGCTGATCCATTTTCAGCAGTCCAGTTTTCTCCAGACCTACACTTTGTCTCCATGTTTTATTGGGAAGTTCTGGCCAGAAAAAATAGACTGCGGGAAGGTCGTTTTCAAGGATGGTAATTCCGCCGACTGTGGATGGAAGTCCGATATTTACGTCTCTCGGGCTGGTGTTGTTAGCGGCATTCAGCATTACGTTTCTGTTATTATCTTCTTTTGAATTGCTGGTTTTTATTTTTTCCTGCAATTTCACAGAATCCTGTACGGTAATGTTATCTTTCTGCGCAAAAGTAAGGTTTGAACAGAAAAGAGCAATGCCCAGTGCTGAAATTTTTAATGTTGATTTTCTCATTGTTTAGTTTCTATAATTTCTTCTGTTAGTTTCTTTTTTATCTTTTAAATATTTGAATTTCAGTATTTTAAATTATTTTCATTCAAATATTTAAAACATAGAAATATCCTGCACTCAAATTTTATTTGAATGGATTTTGCAATCATTAAAAATCAGTACCGGATTTTTTAAACTAATACAGCCACTTTATTCATCTACATCTGCCTAAGAATGAGAATAATGATGCTTTGTAACATCTATTTTCATTCAGCTATTATAGTTGATCAGAGATCTACTTGTACTGAAGAATGGATACTCTCAGGGAAGAGTATTTTCGAAGTAATTTTCATTTTCTTAGTGTTGTTTTCTTATTGCTTCATTACGAAGCATTACAATACTACATTTTCTGATTCGATTTACCAAAAAAATATTAAGAAAATTTAATATCGACTTTAACTAACTGATATTTAATTAAATAAGTGTATTTTTACTTGCATGATTTCATTGATTCTTAGTGAAACAATGATTAGTGAAGTCTTAAATTTTCCCCAAAATTTGCTTCAAGAATGCGTTTTCGGGGTTGTCTCAAAATTTTTATTACTAAATTTGTGATATTACGTTTTTTCATACAATACAAATGGATTCCAAACAGCAACTTTTAGATAAATCAAACGAAGCCAGAGAACTTTTTCTTCCTCATATATCCGCAGATCCTGTGATTTTTGGGTTTGAACAGAACGAGTTAAAGGTTTTACTGATCAAAATGAATTACCGAAAACAATGGCTGCTGCCGGGAGGTTATGTGAGAAAAGATGAAGATCTGGATGAAGCTGTGGAAAGAATTTTAAGAGACAGAGCCGGTGTAACGGGCGTTTATCTTGAAGAGTTCGGGGTTTTTGGAAAGAAAAACAGAAGCGAATTTTATTTTGAAGATTTTGATGAAACGCTTTTTCACAAACAAAGATTTATCTCTATTGGATATTACGCCTTGTACAATCCTACAAAGTTGAATCCTATTCCTGATGAATTTAGTGAGAAGGTTGAGTGGATTTATTTAAGTCAATTATCAGAAATTGAATTGGCGATGGATCACCGTGAGATCGTAGAAAAAGCATTAATGACTTTACGCGAAAAAATCTCAACAAAGCCTATCGGATATAATCTTTTACCTGAAAAATTTACTCTTTCTGAATTGCAGAAATTATATGAAGCGATTTTAGGGAAAGAACTAAACCGTGGAAATTTTTACAGAAAAATAAAAAATCTTGGAATTTTAAATAAATTGGAAGAACAAAGACGCGGAGGCGCTCATAAATCTCCTGATTTGTATTCTTTTGATGAAGAAAATTACGAAAAAGCGTTGGAAAATGGGTTGAGTAATTGGTAGGTTTTAGGTTGGAAGTATGAAGATGGATGATGGAAGTTATCTTTGTTGTGTATATTAACCACAAAAGTTATAAAAGCTTTATATATTTTTTAGTTTAAAATAATGCTAAAAAAGAAGAACACAAAAGCTTTTAAAAATCTTTGATTTTCATTTTGTGAACTTTAAAATCTTTAACTTCAAGATTGGTCTTTTGTGACTTTTGTGGTTAATTTTTTTCTTCAGTTTATATATCAAGCTGTCTTTGGAACTCTTCCAAATATCTTGCAATATGAATTCCGTCTGCTAAACCGTGATGTGCTTCAATAGAAACAGGCAAGAATTTTTTAACATCACGAATACTGAATTTTCCGAAAGTAATTTTTGGTACAGATTCCGTTTTATCTAAAGGAGTCGGATGAAGTAAAGCGCTGAAAGAATTCCATGGAATGGTGGAATGTCTGATTAAATCTTTGCCCAATTCTCCGTTATTCATTCTGATTCCTGTTGTATTTTGTACTCCTTCTATTTCGCTTTGTAATTCTTCATTAAAGACATTAAAATCTTTAGAAAAATGGATGAACGCAAAACCAAAAGTCCCGTCTGCTCTGCCAATCGTTGTTCCGGCATGAATATCATCAAATTCTACAACTTTACCATCGAGGATTCTTAATCTTAATTCATATACAGAATTTACGGCAACCATTGATTTGTGCAGGTATGAGGCAAAAAAGGAATGTCCCTCATCTTTAGCTTTTTGAAATGCTTTTGTACAATCTACCTCAGTTGTAAATCCAAAATATGGACTTGTCATTCTTGAGAAAAATTCGAAATGTTCTTTTCTGTTCCAGTTTTCTACATCTATTATCTTCATTATGTCTTCATTTTTACTTGCTGCAAATTTCAGGAAGTTTTCTGATTTTAAAAAATTGTAGGAACAGAAAATTGTATTATATAATTACAATTATTAGAAATTTCCTGATTTTTAATCATAAAAAAAGAGAGCATTGAGCTCTCCATTATTTATAAAATAGGTTTGAAAAAATTAATACTTTTAAGAAATGGATCTCGATTCCAGAATTATGAAATAAGCAATACGTTCCTTTATCAGCCATTTTCCGTTTAGATATACATATTGGTCGTCATATTTTACACTGTAATCTGTTAAAACATCTTTTCCTTCGACTTCTCTGATCATTTTTATTTGTGAAAAAGAAATACCTGTAGCAGTATCAGCGTTGATTTTCACTGTGTGTTGTCCGTTTAAAGTAAAATAAGTTTTTACCTGCGATGCATGAGTGTTAAAATCACTTTCCATATTTTCTCTTCCAGAAACACTGGATACTAAATTTCCATTCATATAAACATTGTATGAAAGATCAGGTGTAAATAAATCCATCACTTTCGATATCTTTTTCTCGTCACCTAAATAAGCATAATCATCGATCAGGTTTCTTAATTCTTCTTTGATTTTTACAATTTCTAATGTCATAATTTTATTGTTTTAATTAATATTTTTTGTAATTATTACATGACAAAATTATATTATATTTGCTTACATTTTATTAGTAGTTACTAAAAGGTTAGTTGCTAATATAAATCTAACTTATGAAAGAATCGCAAGAAAATCAAATAGATAGCAAAGCGTTTACAGAAGAATGTAACACTGTTTTAATGGCAGTTTCGGATGCATTATATGTAATTGGTGGCAAATGGAAACTAATGATCATCATTGCAATGGCGAGAGGAAACAAACGTTTTACCGAAATTCAGAGACAGGTAAGCGGAATTTCAGCAAGAGTTCTTTCAAGCGAGCTTAAAGAATTGGAGCTTAACGGATTTATCATTAAAAAAGTAGAAGTTGGCTATCCCGTAAGTATTGAATATGAGCTACTACCCTACAGTCAAACGCTGGAAGAATTGGTTGGAGCTATGACAAGATGGGGAATGCAGCACCGCGAGAAAATTAAAAGTGAAATGTCTTCAGTAAAATTAAAAAAACAATAAAAAACCTCGCAATTTTATGATTGCAAGGTCTTATTACGGTTTGATTATCAAGAGTTTAAAATACCTCAGCTTTTCAAAAGTTGATCATCTTTAAATTCCAAAAACCTTGACTAAATGTGCAGGATAATTCTCCAAATCTTTAGCAATATCTCCATCTTTGAAAATATCAAAACAATTATAATCCGGAACAACCTCAACCCCACAGAAACGGTAATTGCTGGTAATGTGCAATAAATAATCCTGCGTACTTATTCCTTGAAATAGCTGTTGATTAACATCATTGAAGTTCACTGACGGAGCGTTCCAAGTGCTACAGACCATAAACTTTTTACCCTGCATTTTTCCACCTGTTCCATATTGTTTTGTTGGGTCTTCCCTGGTTCTACCATCGCCAGAAAGGAATTTTGCGCTATACAATCCACTATTGAAAACCTCATCTACATATTTTTTGTAAATCCAGGGAGCGCCGAACCAATTGATGGGTGTTTGCAAGATAATAATATCTGCTTGTAAATGTTTTTCTACTTCTTCGTCTGCATTATAACCGTTCTCAACTTTTGTTTCTACAATTTCAAAACCTTTTGATGTGAAAAATTCTTTTGCTTTTTGATTGAAAGCATCATTTAAAAGGCCTTCTGACCAATTAGGATATGTTAAATGGGTATTGATTAACAGTACTTTTTTCGTTTGATTCATTTTTGATTTTATTTAAATATTTTTAATAACTACTCACAAATTGCCATTTGCATTGCATTCATTCTGCCACCGTATACTTTTAGTTTTAAATATTCTGTTTCTAATTCCTGCAAGTCAGCATTGGTGAGTTGAATATGTAATGCTCCCAAATTTTCATTTAAATGAGGGATGTTTCTTGTTCCCGGAATAGGAATAATAAATGGTTTTTGAGCAAGCAACCAAGCTAAAGCGATTTGTGAAGCAGTCGCATTTTTCCTGGATGCAAAATCATTAAGCAAATTAACGATAGGCATATTCAATGCTAAGTTTTCAGGACTAAAACGGTCGAAAGTTTTGCGTAAATCCAGCTTTTCGTCGAAATGACTTTGAGCATTTAATTTTCCAGTTAAATAACCCATTCCAACAGGTCCCCAAGGAACAAAACCAATTCCCAGTTCTTCACAAATGGCTAAAACTCCGTTTTTTTCAACAGTTCTTTCCATAAAAGAATATTCGGTTTGAATAGCCGAAATCGGCTGAACTGTATGTGCTCTGCGAATGGTTGATACCTTAGCTTCCGACAAACCAAAATGCAACACTTTTCCTTCTCTAATCAAATCTTTTACTGCTCCGGCTACCTCTTCAATTGGCACATTCGGGTCAACTCTATGCTGATATAAAAGATCTATGCGGTCGGTTTTTAAACGGATCAAAGATTCTTCAACTACTTTTTTAATATGTTCAGGACGACTGTTTAATCCGCCTTTTTCGAGGTCAAAGCCAAATTTTGTAGCAATAGAAACTTTGTTTCTCATGGGTAATAAAGCTTTACCTACCAGTTTTTCGTTGGCATGTAATCCATAAACTTCGGCTGTGTCAAAAAAGGTTACTCCATTTTCATAAGCTGTACGAATCGTTTTTATGCCATCTTCAATTTTTGCCCCTGCCCCATAATTTGCAGTAATGCTCATACAGCCTGCGCCTAAAGCTGAAACTTCTAACGTACCCAATTTTCTTTTAGTCATTGTATCCTCTTTTTTATCCATATTATTTTCAAGGGGCTCATTTACTGATGCAGACAATATATTCGGAGCTAACATTAATCCAAGTCCTGCCATTGCTGTTTGCTGAATAAATTTCCGTCTTGAATTTTCATTATTACTGTTTTTCATTTTATCCTATTTTGTACTGAACAAATGTAGAAACGAATAAAATTTTTAACAGAGACAGATTACCAATAAAAAAGATACAAATTACTGATACAAAAAACGCCTCTTGTGAAGGCGTTTATGATAAGTTTACTCTTTATTAATGCGTTGTAAACGATACTCTTTGGGACTTAATCCCACTTGTTTTTTAAAGAACTTCGAAAAGTAATTGGGATATTCAAAGCCTAATTCATATGCAACTTCAGTGGTATTCATTTCAGCGTTTTGTTCCAGTAATTCTTTTGCTTTTCTAATGATGAAGTCGTGAATATTTTCAAGTGCCGATCTTTGAGTATAATGTTTAATGATATCTCCTAAATAATTAGCCGTTAATCCCAGCGCATCTGCAAAATACTGAACATTGGGAAGCTGTTTTATGGGCTGATTGTAATACTCTATCAAACTCTGCTGAAAATCGGTCACAATTCGGTTGTATTGTTTAGGATCGGTTGAAAACTGTCTCTTATAAAAAGCTTCTACCAATGAAATTAAAACATTCACATAAGACAATAAAACACCAAAATGCTTTTTTTCGCTTTTATAATATTTAAATAGCAATCTGAAAACAGCACTTATTTCATCAACTTCCTCTTCTGTTAAATACAGCGCTTCATGCTGTCCGTAATCTAAGTACGTTTTAAATAAAAATCTATTTTGATCAATGACTTTTTTAGAAAGCTGAAGATACATTCCTGTATACGTAGGTTCGGCATCCCAACCCGGTGCTATAACCAGATCTGGACTATTGAAAAACACTGCGGTAATGGGCTCTGCAAAAGGTGTTGCTTTACGCTTGAATTTAATCTTAATAGATATTCTGTAAAAATCAACCATCACAGGATCGGATCCCAATATGATATTTGGAGGATCATAATATCCAACATCAATATCTTCATTCAAAGGTTCAGACATTCCCATGAATCTATTATATGATGCAAAATCTTTAAAAACTTTCATTACGTAAATATATCAAATTGAATTGTCAAAAAGATTTAATTGGGTTTACTAATTCCCAAGTTTTCATTGATATACAAATTCGGATAATTAATCAATTTTGAAACAAAATCTGCAATGCTTTTTCTTGAAATGGCGGAACCAATTTCAGGTGAGCCTTTAATCGTGGTTTCGTAATCAACCTCATCTACATTGGTGAACCAATCGGGTCTTAAAATGGTGTAATTCAATCCTGAATTTTCAATAATATCCGCCAATTTTCTGTAAGGAACCAAAACAGGTCTCAACGGAACATTGTAAATCCCAATAGAGCTGATCCCAATGATTCTCTTTACCTTCTCTTCCTGCATAGCCAGTACGATGTTGTTCGTCATTGTCTCCAAATCGCCATCGAGGTTGATGTAAACAATGTCCTTTCCTTTTACGGCGTTTTTGATATCAATGAAATTCAATGCATCTCCTTCTATAATTTCACAATCATCCGAAAGGTCTTTGGAAAGTCTGTTTTTGTTTCTTACGAATAAGGTTAATTCAATATTTTCTAAAGGTTTTACCGCCTCGACAACGTATTTTGCGAGGCTTCCGGTGGCTCCTATGATAAGTACTTTTTTCATTTAAAATTTTTATTTTCCTACTCTGTTTTGAAGATGCTGAGGATATCTTTCACCTAAAATGGTAATTTTTGAAGCGGTTTCTTCAATTTGATGTAAATCTTCCTGAGTTAATTCAACGTTTGTTGCCCCAATATTTTCCTGCAAACGATGAATTTTTGTAGTTCCAGGAATTGGAGCAATGAAAGGTTTTTGAGCTAATAACCAAGCCAGAGCAATCTGTGCAGGAGTTGCTTCTTTTTCTTTCGCAATATTTTGAAGAAGATCTACCAATGCCTGATTCGCTTTTCTATTCTCTTCCGAAAATCTAGGAACAATGTTTCTGAAATCATCCTTATCAAATTTTGTCTGATCATTAATAGCTCCGGTTAAAAATCCTTTTCCCAGCGGACTGAATGGTACGAAACCAATTCCGAGTTCTTCCAAAGTTGGAATAATCTCTTTTTCAGTTTCACGGAAAAACAATGAATATTCGCTCTGCAAAGCAGCAACCGGCTGAACTGCATGTGCTTTTTTAATGGTTTCAACACCAGCTTCCGATAATCCCCAATGTCTGATTTTCCCTTCTTTTATCAAGTCCTGAATTGTTCCTGCAACGTCTTCGATGGGAACATTCGGGTCAACTCTGTGCTGATAGAATAAATCGATATAATCAGTCTGTAAAAATCGCAATGAGTTTTCTGCAACCTGACGGATTCTTTCCGGACGGCTGTCTAAACCTTTGGTAGCATCACCTCCCTCAAATCCAAATTTTGTAGCAATTACTACCTTTTCACGGAATGATTGAACGGCTTTTCCTAATAACGATTCGTTTCCTCCCTGACTGTAAGCTTCTGCAGTGTCAAAAAATGTCACTCCTGAATCGTATGCATTTCTTATTAAGTTAATGGCTTCTTTTTCGTCAGTTGCAGGGCCGTAACCAAAAGTTAATCCCATGCATCCTAATCCTAATTCGGAAACTTCTAATCCTTGGTTTCCTAATGTTCTTGTTTTCATATTTTTATTTATAAATGATTAATGATAAGTGATAAATGATGAGCAGCTTTGAATCGCAAAAAGATTCATGATTTACAAAATATAAGTTCTAATTTTCTCTCTCTGCAAATTTCAGAAGATAAAACAACGATAACTTTATACAGATTACTGTATTTGTTACCAAAATTACTGATTGAGGTTTTTGGATGATTATCAACGTCTTATAATATGTAAATTTGTATTATCAAAACGAAGAGAATGGAAAAGATTGCAAAAATTGACAGTGTAGATGTTTATAATAAATTAAGAGGAGTGGAAACTTTGAATCCTTTGATTAGTATAATTGATATGTCTAAAGCGACAGCCATGCCTGCCCAAACTTTAAATTTTGGAGTTTATGCCGTTTTCCTGAAAGAATTAAAGTGTGGAGAGTTAAAATATGGGCGTGATTATTACGATTATCAGGAAGGAACTTTAGTTTTCATCTCACCCGGACAGGTAATCGGTGTACAGCCAAAAGTTACCAAATTTGAACCGAAAGGCTGGGCTTTGATTTTCCATTCTGATCTTATAAAAGGAACGTTGTTAGGAAAGCATATTCAGGATTATTCGTTCTTTTCTTATGAATCCAATGAAGCGTTACATCTTTCAGAGAAGGAAAAGCATATTGTGACGGATTGTTTTGAGAAAATTCAGGATGAATTAGCACAAAATATTGATAAACACAGCAAAACTTTAATTGCTTCTAATTTAGAACTGTTTCTGAATTACTGTACCCGATTCTACGACCGTCAATTTATCACAAGAGATAATGTCAACAAAGGAATTTTAGAACGTTTTGAAACTGTTTTAAATGAATATTTCTCTTCTGATAAACCTCAGACGGTCGGATTACCTACTGTGGCTTGGTGTGCGGAAGAACTCAATTTGTCTGCTAATTATTTTGGAGATCTTATTAAAAAAGAAACAGGAATTTCACCTCAGGAATATATTCAAACGAAAGTTATTGATGTCGCGAAAGATAAAATTTTTGATATTGATCAGTCGATTAGTCAGATTGCGTATAATTTAGGTTTTAAATATCCGCAGCATTTTACAAGACTTTTCAAACAAAAAGTTGGAATGTCTCCTATTGAATACAGGAATTTAAACTAATTTGAATAATTATTTACCATACTTTTGTTATTCTGCAAGAAAATCCTTTTGATGATATTAAACATGCAAGAAAAATTTTCTCAGTCTAAACATGCAAGAAAAATTTTCTCAGTCTAAACAGAAAGAAAATAATCAAGGCTTTATAGCTAAAAATATTAATCATCATTAATAATTAGATAAAAACATGGAATACAGGAAGTTAGGGAACAGCGATTTAGAAGTTTCGGCAATCACTTTTGGAGCTTGGGCTGCAGGAGGTTGGATGTGGGGAAGCACAGACAGAAACGAAGCGATTGAGGCCATCAAGGCATCGTATGAAGTTGGGGTAACCTCTATTGATACGGCTCCGATTTATGGACAGGGAGTCAGTGAAGAAATTGTGGGTGAAGCCATCAAAGGATTTTCAAGAGATAAAGTTCAGATTTTAACTAAATTTGGGATGCGTTGGGATCTTGCAAAAGGAGATTTTGCGATGAACAGCTACAAGAATAACGGAGATGCTATCGACGTTTACAAATATGCAGGAAAAGAAAGCATTATTTATGAATGCGAGCAGAGTTTAAAAAGATTAGGAACAGATTATATTGATTTGTATCAAATTCACTGGCCAGATTCTACAACGCCTATTGATGAAACTTTTGAAGCTGTTTCAAAGTTGATCGAACAAGGAAAAGTACGTCATGCTGGGGTTTGTAACTACAACGCTTCACAAATGGCAGAAGCAGAAAAAACGTTGAATTTGGTTTCAAATCAAATTCCGTTCAGTATGGTAAACCGAGGAATTGAAGCAGAAACAGTTCCTTATTGCATTAAAAATAACAAATCTATTTTGGCATACAGTCCATTGGAAAGAGGTTTGTTGACGGGAAAAATTCATTCTAATTATAAATTCAAGGATGGAGATCACAGAGCGAATCTTGCTCATTTTCAACCAGAATTCGTAGCAAAAACAAATGTTCTTTTAGATAAAATAAAACCGATTGGAGAAGCGCATAACGCAAGTTTAGGGCAGTTGGTTTTACGTTGGACGATCGAAAGACCGGGAATTACGATTGCTTTGGCAGGAGCTAGAAATGCTGAACAGGCTGTTCAAAATGCTGAAGCAATTAATATCAAATTAAGCGCAGAAGAATTGAAAATAATTGATGATCTGGTGAATGCTTTTTGAAACGTTGAAAATTAAAGTAGACTATTATTTTTCGTAAGAATTTAGAACATAGTTTACAATAAAGGCTTCGACTTCGCTCAACCTGACAGTGGATAATATTGAGAATAGTATTAGCGTTGTCAGGCTAAGCGGAGTCGAAGCCTTCTTAATGAATATCCTAGAATTTTTATCGAAGATAAAATCCTTGCGCCTTAAAAACAGTATTCTAACTTTATTTGCGCCTTTGCGATTTTCCAACAATACAGTATTATTTTACTAGCATAATTAATCGCTTTTACCGATGATTTATATCGAAAAAAAACGTTTTCCAGATTAATAAATAATCAGGAAATTTGTACCATGAAGATCGTACCACTAAAAGAAGGAAATTTTTCGGCAAGTAAAACTAAAGACTTTACGCTTTTAACAGAAGAAAATTTTGAAACAGTTGGAGGAATAAAAATGTCTATTCAGCCTTTTTTAATTATTACCGAAAATGATTACATCCTTTTAGACACCGGTATCGGATGGAAAAATGAAACAGAAAAAACTGTCATTTCTGAAATTTTTGAACGGGAAAATATTACGCATCATCAGATCACAAAAGTTTTGCTTTCGCATCTTCACAAAGATCATATTGACGGGATTATAACGAACACAGAAAATGGTTACGAGGCCACTTTTCCCAATGCAGAAATCTACATTCAAAAGCGCGAACTTGATTTTGCAATGGAAAATAAAGGCAATCATTCTTTTGATTTCGGCATCTTAGAAAAGCTTATTAAACTGCCAAATATCGTCTGGATGAACGATGATCAAGGACAAATAAATGAAGAGATTTCTTTTGAAGTTGTTGGCGGTCATACTCCATTCATGCAGGTTTTTTGGATCAAAGAAAATGGAGAAACTGTTTTTTACGGAGCAGATGATCTTCCGCAGGAATCTTATCTAAAATATCACGTTGCCTACAAAAGTGATTTTGATGGCAAAAAAGCAAGTGAATTGAGACAAAAATGGGAGAAAGAAGCCAAAGAAAACCATTGGAAAGTATTATTCTACCATGATTTAGATAAAGCTATTGTTGAATTTTAATTAAAAAAATGGTTTAAATATCATTAAACCATTTATAAATATCTAATTCCGAAGGAATATTCAGTTTTTTTCTTATTCTGTTTTTTCGGTTCTGAATTGCTTTTGGCGTGACATAAGTGTATGTCGCAATTTCTTTAGTTGTAAGATTAAGTTTTAAGTAAATACAAAAAATAAGTTCCGAATTTTTGAGATTAGGCTGTATCAAAGATATTTTGTCAAAAAAATCTGGATATGCCAATCTGAATTTATTTAACAAACGGGGCGAATTTTCTTTAGCTAATGCAATGATTTCGTCTTGAGCTAAGAATTTTTGATTTAAATCTTCTAGTTTGAACTCAGGTTTTTCGTTTTTCATAATAATTTTCTCATCTCTACAGTACTTTCTGTTGCCGGTGTGCTTATGATTTTAAAGTTCCGCGTCAGAATTTAGTTTCTCATTTTAGTTGTACTTCAATCGTTAATCTTAATAAAAATTAGGAATTGAAGTCCATTAACAATGTTTTTTTAATTCAATTTTAAATAAAGCTATTTTTTTTGTCTTGATATAATTTTCTTAATATTTACATTTGTGTTTGAAATTATTCTTAAAAAAGTAATCAAAACAAAGAATTTATAATTGTCGACAAAGAAAGAAAAAATGATTAAAATTTTCCTGAATTGAAATACCACATACATACCACGCGACACCATTAGACCGTCTAATTTTACTGTTTTTTATCAAGTTTTCTAAAATCGATTTTATTTTAATTGTTAATGATCAAATATATCAGATTCTACTATTGACTTTTTATGACCTTAATCAATGTTTTTCTGTTATTTCAAATTTAATTTTAATCCTTAAAAACGCCGAAACCGATACTTTGTGGTACTTGTGTGGTATTATTTTTGGTTATTATTGATCAAAATTATTCTTTCTTTATTTTTTGATAGAGAACTTTGATTGTATTAGACGTGAAAAAGGAATTAATGATATCCTAAAGATTGATAATAGAAAAATTTTTATTAAAACTATCAAAAACAGTTAATATTATGAATGTCAATTTTTTTGAAGGTAATTTGTGGACTGCGAGGAAAATAGAAAATACATATGTTGTAAGGTTGAAAAATCTTACAGACATTATAGACGGATTGACTGACTTTGCCCTTGATCAAAAAATTAATCACGGAAAAATAAAAGGGATCGGAATGTTATCAGACATTACGTTGAACTTTTTTAATCCTTCAAAAATGAAAAATTTCAATATAAAATTTGAAGAAACGATAAGTTTTTCAGACATCTTTGGAACTGTTTCTGAAATCGACGGAACTCCAATATTTCATCTTGAAACTACCTTGAAAAGAGAAGACTACACCACTTTAGCCGGACATCTTTTGGACGCCAGAATAATCGGTATCAATGAATTCTTTTTTTACCCTTTAGAAACGGAAATTATTCAGTTTAAAAGTGAAATATTTGGTTTTAATTAATTTCATTAAAATATGATTTCTCCTTTAAAATTTAAAACAAAAAAGACCACTCTAAAATGAGTGGTCTTCTATAATTTAATTAAAATATTTACTTCAATCTATTTTTAGAAATTCGAATGCTATACATTGTAATTAAAACAGTTACGAGAAGGAATAAAGCTCCGATCCACGGCGTGCTTTCTATTCCTAATGCTGAAGTTACAATCAAACCTCCTGAGTATGAACCAATAGCAATTCCAATATTAAAAGCTGCAATATTGATTCCTGAAGCTACATCTTCTGTCCCAGGCAATTCTTTTTCTGCGATCTGAACGACCAGAAGTTGCAATCCGGGAACGGTAGCAAATGATAATGCTCCTAAAAAGAAAAGCGTAATGATACTCAAAACCGGACTGTTTACTGTGAAATAAAACGCCAATAAAACCAATCCTTGTGCTGCAAACATCCAAAGTAATACTTTCAATGGATTTTTGTTGGCTACTTTCCCGCCGATTAAATTTCCTAATGCAATCGCAATTCCGTAAATCAATAAAATAATCGTTACGACTGATTCTTTAAATCCTGTAATCTCCTGTAAAATAGGTGATAAATACGTAAACACCACAAAAGTTCCACCGTATCCCATTGCGGTCATTAAAAAAGCAAAAATCAGACGTCTGTTGGTTAAAACTTTTAATTGTTGTTTTAAAGATGCCGTTTTTCCTTTCTGTAAATTTTTCGGAACCAAAAGAATACTTGCTACTAACCCGATTATTCCTAAAATTGCGACTCCGATAAAAGTGGCTCTCCATCCAAAATGTTGCCCGATAAAAGTTCCCAGCGGAACACCAGTTACAATCGCCATCGTTAATCCTGCAAACATGATGGATATTGCCGTTGCTCTTTTTTCCTCAGGAACTAGAGAAGCTGCAATTGTAGATCCGATGGAAAAATAAACCCCGTGAGCAAATCCTGTTAAGATTCTCGCCATTATTAAAGTGATAAATCCGGGAGCGATAGAAGCTAACCCATTTCCGATAACAAAAAGCAACATGATTGCGATTAATAAAGCTTTTCGTGGTACTTTTCCTGTTAAAGCCGTTAAAATAGGAGCTCCAATAGCAACTCCAATGGCATATAAGCTTACCAACAATCCGGCTGATGGAATGGAAATATTCAGGTCACTGGCAACGGTTGGAAGCAATCCTACAATAACAAATTCTGTCGTTCCGATTCCGAAAGCGCTTATCGTTAGTGCCCAAAGTGCTGCGGGCAATTTTTTCTTTTTTATGATTTGAGAATCAGGATTGATATTAATCTCATTTTGATAATTCATTGTGAATGTTTTAATGATTTTGACAGTACAAATTTCCGATGATTTATTGTATTATAAAAATTATATAAATAGTAGTTAATTATCATTAAAATGATAGTTTGGATTTCAAATTACATTTGAAATCACCAAAAAAAGTTGTTCCTTTGTATAAAATACAAGTCAGTATCTTATGAAAAAATCGGAAGCAACCCGTTTAAATATTCTACGAAAAGCCTTTGAATTAATCTATGAAAAAGGTTATCAAACCACTAGTGTAGATGAAATTATTGCGACCACTCAGGTTACAAAAGGGGCTTTTTATTATCATTTTAAAACTAAAGATGAGATGGGTTTGGCGATCATCAATGAGCTGATGAGATCTACTTTTCAGGATACTTTTATTGATCCTTTTCAATCTTCAGAGAATCCCTTAGACACGATTTATGATCTGATGGAAAATATTCTGATGAAAAATGAATTTTTAAAAGTTGAATACGGCTGCCCCACTTCCAATTTTACACAGGAAATGGCTCCCTGGAATATTGAATTTACCAAAGCACTGAATAAGCTTTCTTCAGAATGGGAAAACGCAATGATTGAAGCTATTGAAAAAGGAAAAGAAAATGGAGAGGTAAATCAGGATGTTAATGCAAAAGGAGTTGCTGTTTTTGTGATGTCCGGATACTGGGGAATAAGAAATTTGGGAAAATTAGAAAATTCAAAATCAATTTATCTTGTTTATTTAAAGCAACTTAAGTCTTATTTTGATTCATTAAGATAATTTTTTATTAAAAAACATACCAATTAGTATGTTTTTGTTTTACCTTTGCTACATCTTAAAAATGAAAAGATGTACCAAACACTTACTTTTTTGCATTCTACATTTCGTTGGCTGGTTTTATTAAGCCTTATTTCCTCCTTATATATCGCTTACAAAGGGTATTTTTCTAATAATAAATTTTCAAAAACAGACGATTCGGTAAGACATTGGACGGCAACTATAGCCCATGTTCAATTAATTTTAGGAATCACTTTATATTCTCAAAGCCCTATCGTTAAATACTTTTGGAACAACTTCAGCACTGCAAAAGAATCTTTTGATCTCTTATTTTTCGGATTGATTCACATTTTTCTCATGTTATTTTCTATTGTCTTAATTACGATCGGCTCGGCATTAACGAAAAGAAAAGAAACCGATAAAGAAAAATTTAAAACCATGTTAATCTGGTATACGATTGCCTTGATCATTATTTTCATAGCCATTCCGTGGCCGTTTTCTCCATTTGCTAACAGACCTTATTTCAGATAATTATGATAAATTTATTTAAAACAAAAATCGGACGATTAAGAATTCTTGCTATTTTGGAAGGAATCTCTTTATTAACCTTAGTATTCATCGCAGTTCCATTAAAATACGGAATGGAAAATCCTGCTTTAGTTAAAATGATGGGACCTATTCATGGAACTCTATTTCTGCTTTTTCTTTTCAATACGCTGAGTGTAGGTGTAGAGCAACATTGGAAGTTTAAAGAGACAACCTGGAAGATACTTTTGGCGTGTTTTATTCCGTTTGGAACATTTTATATTGATTATAAAATATTAAGCAAATTATGAGAAACCTATTAATTTTTTGCGGAATTGTTCTTACCGTGTATGTTGTTTATCGCATTTACAGATACCAAACGTTGGAGAATGGCTTAGATAAGCTAATTAAAAACGGAGCCGTCATTTTAGATGTAAGAACAGAAAAAGAATATGCAATGGGACATATCGATGGATCTTTGAACATTTCTTTAGGAGAGATCAGAGAAAGATATGTAGAGCTGGATTCAAATAAAACTTATATCACCGTCTGTTCACACGGACTCAGAAGTGTAAAAGTTGAACATATTCTTAAAGAAAAAGGCTTTAAAAAGGTTTACAATGGTGGCGCTTGGAGTGATTTAGAAAAGAGCTTAAAGTAAATTTTAAGCTCTTTCGATATAAATAATGTATTTTTTAATTATTCTTAGAATCAATCCAAACCACCTTTTGCTCAGACAAATGATCCATCCCAATAATATCTTTATATAATTCAGGTCTTCGAGCTTGAATATATCGATATCCGCCAGCCTGGGTAAGTTTTTCAGGAGTAATGACGGCGGTTTCAAAGCTATCATCAAATGAGCGGCATTCTGCAATGATGTCGCCAAAAGGATCAATGATCATCGAGCAGCCATTTTTCAGTTGATCGTCATCCATTCCGATAGGATTTGAAAATATAACATAAGCTGCATTATCATAAGCTCTCGAAGGAAGCCATTTCATCAGCCAGTCTCTTCCTTTCATTCCATCAAATTCTAAACGTAAAGAGGTTGGGTCTGCTACTCTATTTCCCCAGAGTTTTGGATCAACAAAACCTGCGCCCGGCCTTGTGGAAGGCGTACACATCGTAACGTGAGGCATAAAAATAATATCTGCTCCCAACAATTTTGTAGCTCTTACATTTTCAATAATATTATTGTCGTAACAGATCAGAATGCCGCATTTCCAGCCATGAATTTCAAAAATGCAGTATTCATTTCCTGGCGTAAGATTGGGATTGATAAATGGATGTAGTTTTCTATATTTTGTAACTAATCCTGTTTTATCTACACAAACATAGGCTTTGAAGAGATTATCATTTTCATCCTTTTCAAAAAGACCTGCTAAAATGGTAATGTTATAATTCTCCGCGATTTCTTTTAGTTTTTGAATACTTTTTCCATCTGGAATAAGCTCTGCAACATCCAGAAGTTGTTCTCTATTGAGTTTTCTGGCAAATGTATATCCCGTGATTGAACATTCGTGAAAAGCAATAACATGAGAACCTTTAGAAGCTGCTTCTCCGGAAAGTTTTTCTATTACGGAAAGATTGTAGTCTTTATCACCACTTTTATTTTCAAATTGTGCTGTTGAAATTTTAAGATTGATCATCTTTTTTTTCTACAAATTTATGATAGCCAAAGATCTAAAAATTGTAAAAAACCGACATCAATTATTTTGAATGAAGCTCTATGAAATTTACCGCCAATTTATTTTCTGTTTTTAAATATTCACTTGGTGTAAGTCCAATATTATTTTTAAATTCTTTGATAAGATGAGATTGGTCTGTGTAGCCTGCATTGTAAGAAAGACCTGTAATGTTTTCTTCATTATTATTTGTCTTCATTAAGCTTAGAAAATAATGAAGACGCGCAATATTGCTGTATTTTTTGGGAGATAATCCCATATACCGTTGAAATTTCCTTTCAATCTGACGTTCAGAATACCCTGTGAAATGTTCCAATTCTTTTGACGTGACAATGCCTTTATTCTGAATAATATATTGTTGAGTTGCCTGTATAAGTTCATAATCTGAATTGATTATTTTAGACAAAAACTTTGTGAAATAAATATTTAAATCATTGATAATTAACTTAGGATCAGTTTTATAAAAAAGCTGTTCCTGAAAAATCTGCATTTCATTTTTTAAAACATCTTCCACAGACACAATCTGATTTTGAACTTCTTTTGCTGAAATTTTAAGTAAAATATTCAAAAAATAAGGTTGAAAAACAACAGCCATTAAAGAAAACGAACCATTAGCAACAAGATCTTTATATTGAGTTAATTGTCCGTAAAAAAATGAAAGCGGAAGTTGATCTCCGGAAAGATCTTGTAGATTAATATTAGCAGACAAAATAAGTCCCGTATTACCATCTGTAAACAGTCTTAATTTCTTTATATCTTCCTCAGAATTTTCCAGGAAAATATAATGTTTAATGTAAGATGCTAAATGTTTCGGCGGAGAAATCTGCATAGATCAAAATTAGGCAAAATAGATTTAATCAGTTTATGATTTGAACTTTTTAACGATCCACGGTAAAGTCAAGCCCTGCCCCAATAAGGAAATTAAAACAACCACAACAGACAGAAAAATGATCTCATTGCGCATAGGAAACGGTTCGCCATTCTCTAATGTTGCAGGGATACCAATAGCAATTGCCAGAGAGACAATTCCCCGCATTCCCGACCATGTAATGATAAAACTTGTTTTAGAATCAAACAAGGCTTCTTCACTAATTTTACGTTTTCCCTGAAAAGCTTTCTGAAGATTAAATTGTTGCAGATAAACACGCGCCATTCTGATCAATAAAGTTACTAAAACGATAATTGCAGAATAACCTGCAAGCGTCCAGACTTGTGCCTGAGGCATTTTCTTTAAGATAATAGGAAATTCCAGTCCGATCAATAAAAAGATCAAACCATTCAGTAAAAAAATAATAATGTCCCAGAAATTACGGGATTGGTCTTTCACGTGATCTGGGAATTTGTTTCGACTCAATTTTGACATTCCTAATCCTAAAATAACGACCGCAATCACTCCGGAAACTTTAAAATGTTCCGCAATAAGATATGTCACAAAAGGCATTAATAAAATCAAACTGTTGACTACCATCGCATCAGAACGGAAGAATCTAATCGTGAGTAATAATGCTTTAAAAACAACCCAACCCACCAAAAAACCGCCTCCCAAAACCATCAGAAATTCTAAAGATGCTTTCCAGGTTACAAAGGCTATTCCGGTTACGGCAGCTATTGCGAAACGGTAGGCAACCAATGCTGAAGCATCATTAATCAAACTTTCACCCTCCAATATGGTTACGGTTTTATGAGGGAGTCCGAGCCCTTTTGTGACTCCAACTGCGGCGACAGCATCTGTCGCAGAAAGAATTGAACCTAATACAAACGCCAACGGCCAAGTCATTCCGGGAATTAAATAATGCGCCAAAACCGCAATTCCTGCTGTTGTTATAAATACCAATCCGATCGCTAATGTCCCGATGGTATTCATATTGGTTTTAAAATCCTGAAAAGAAATATTAAAAGCCGCATCATACAGCAAAGGTGGCAGAAAAAGAAGCATAATAATTTCCGGATTCATCTCTATTTCCGGCATTGCAGGAATAAAACCGATTAAAATTCCGACAACCAGAAGAAGCATCGGTACAGGAATTTTGATTTTTCCCGCAAAACCAGACACTCCGATCATCAGAGCCATAATCATTAAAATAACTGCATAATTTTCCATTAATCTTCTTTTTTAATTGCTGTTGTTTGTTAAGAGTAACGAATAACCCCATAATCATTACTTTAAAAATAGTAAAAAAAATATAATGGAATTTTTATTCAAATATAAATGAGTTTGATTTTTTTTGGTCAGGTTTTTGAATTGATAATTAATATCAATTTATTGTTTAATACTAATTGATTTTATTCTTATTTAAAACTAAATCACTTAAAATATTATATTATGTCAACAGAAAATCTTACACATCTAGAAGCAATTAAGAAAATCAAAGAACTGTCCGAAAGTGCAAAATTTTGTATGTTTTGTACCGAATTGGAAACTCTTCCTATCAATTCACGACCGATGGGTTTACAGGAAACCGATGATGAAGGGAATCTTTGGTTCATCAGCAGTGATGACAGCAACAAAAATTTTGAAATAAAAGAAGACCGAAGAGTTCAGCTATTTTTCATGAATAATAGTGACTATCAATATCTTTCTGTATTCGGAGAAGCAACTGTTTACAAAGATAAAGCAACTATTGAAGACAAATGGTCGTCTATGGCCAACGCATGGTTTGAAGATGGAAAAGATGATCCCAAAGTTTCAATTATTCGTGTAGAACCAACGGAAACCTATTATTGGGACACAAAAGTTGGAAAACTCGTAAGTCTCTTTAGTTTCGTAGCTGCAGCCGTTACAGGAAAAACAACGGATAATTCCGATGGCGTGGAAGGAAATGCAACTGTATAGTTTATAATTTTTAATATTAAAATAGGCTGCCTTTTTATGAGGCAGCCTATTCTTTTTACTTTTTAACATCTTCCATTGATGCTCCAAAATTGATGTGCAATACATTACCATTTGGAGTAACCAAAGCCGGAACAGATTGTACACCTGCATTTTCAGCGTCGAAAATTTTATCTCTAAATTCTCCTAAATGAACAACTTCTACATTTTCGGCTCCAATAAGATTAATAATGTCGTGTTCTGCACTCACACATACAGGACAACCTGCATGATAAAAAACTGATTTTTTCATTTTTGACTAATTTTTAAGGGTTTTAATAATATTTTTTAATTCTTCTGTTTCACTTTCTGTTAGAGGTTTCAAAGGACTTCTTAGATTTCCTCCTTCTTCACCTAAAATATTTAATCCTGCTTTTATGGCTCTTGGAAGCCCTTTTGCTACGATGAATTTTAATAATTCAACTTGTTGATAAAAAAGATCCTGCGCTTCGTGAAGCTGATTATTTTCAATGGCATTGTACAAACCAATATTCAATTCCGGAATAAGATTCGGAGCGGCAGTACACCAACCTCTTGCTCCCGCAGAAAAGGCCGCCAAAGCTAATGGATTTGATCCATTATAAAATGCGACGTCTTCTCCCAATTCTTTTCTCAGATAATGCATTCTCTGGATATCTCCCGTGCTTTCTTTGATCATCGTCACGTTGGGAATTTCCAATAATCTTTTTAATAAATTCGGAGACATATCTACTCCACCCGTTGCCGGATTATTGTAAGCCATAATCGGGATTGAAATTTTACGGGCAACAGCATCATAATGCGTAAGGATCTCATCATCTGTCAATTTCCAATAGCTCATCGGGATGATCATTACGGCATCGGCTCCGGCTTTTTCTGCAAATTGAGCGTGATGGATAGTTTTTTCAGTCGTAAGATTAGACACGCCAACCAATGTTGGAATTCTGCCATTAACCTGTTGTATGGTGGCTTCGGTTACGGCTTCTTTTTCTTCATCAGAGAGATACGGTAAAACTCCCGTGCTCCCTAATGGAGCAATTCCATGGTTTCCTGAAACAACCAATCTTTCAACCAACTTTTTGAACAACGGAATATCAACTTTCTCCTCCTTATCAAAAGGCGTGATCGGATACGCTATGATCCCTTTAAATGGAACATCTTTCATGTAATTTTGATTTTTAATTTTAATTTTAATTATTATTTCATTTAAAGGTCTCTGCCTTCTTCTTCTCTTAATGCAACGCCCAAATTCTGTAATTGAGGGGCATTTTCGCAGGCGATATATTTTGCAGATTCTGTTTCACTAAGGTTCTGATGCTTATGCCAAGCCCAAGAGGGAATATAAACGGCATCACCAGCCTTCCATTCTACTTTTTCACCCTCAACTTCTGTCCAGCCCTTTCCTTCGATGACGTATAAAACGGTTTCGTAGGTGTGACGGTGTTTGTTGGTTTGCTGTCCCGGCAATAAACCTCCGATGGTCATGCTTACATTTTTACTTGGAAGATCAACAAAGAACACAGGATGTTTTCTTTCTGTTGAAAATTGATTGTGCTCGCCTTCATTCTCTACGTTTTTGTGAATTAAATGAGTTGGTTTTACATACTTTGGTCTTGCAAAAGTTTCGTGGAAATCTTTTGAACTGAATTGTTTAGTGTCCATAATTTTTAAATATTTAATTGTTGTTGTTTTATTGTGATACAAAATTATTTTATATTTGGACTGTTTAAATGATTCAGTTTTTACATAAATAGGTAGTCCAGATGTTACGTCCATGGAAATTAGAATTTGAGATCGATAAAAAACTTGATAAAGCAGTCTATTTACAGATCGCCGATACGATTATTGGAGATATACAATCAGGCAGGTTACAATCTGGAGTTGCCCTTCCCGGAAGCCGTAATTTGGCATTATTGCTAAAAATCAACAGAAATACGGTCGTAGAAGCTTACCAGGTTTTAATTAATGAAGAATGGGTGATTTCAAAAGAGAGAAAAGGGATTTTTGTATCGGATCAATTGCCTGTTTTAAAGGCAAGATTCAATAAAAATGAATCAGAAGATGAATACAAAACTGAAATTAATAATGGCTTACTGATCAATTTTGATGACGGACATCCCGACAGTAAAATCGCTCCGGTTGCCGAATTGGCCCGTGCCTACCGCCAGATATTTAACAGAAAAGCAAAATGGCAAATGATGGGCTACAGCAGTGAACATGGTGATCTTGAATTCAGAAAAGCGATTTCTCAAATGCTTAATCATCAGCGTGGAATGCATCATAATGAACATGATATTTCTATTACCCGAGGAAGCCAAATGGCGATGTTTTTAACGGCTCAGAGTCTATTTAGTAATGGTGATTGTGTAATCGTAGAAAATCCGGGATATCAACCTGCGTGGAATGCTTTCGAATATGCAGGAGCAAAATTATTACCTATTTCCGTAGACGAAGACGGAATTATTGTAGAAGATATTACTCAGCTTTTAAAGACAAATAAAAATATAAAAGCAATTTATTTAACTCCTCACAGACAATATCCTACAACGGTTACTTTAAGTTTGGCTAGAAGATTAAAATTAATTGAATTATCAAACGAATATAACTTTACGATCATTGAAGATGATTACGATAATGAGTTTCATTTCGGCTACCGTCCTATCCTGCCAATTTCCAGTTTTCCAGAATTAAAAAACAGTGTTTATGTTGGAACAATGAGTAAAGTAGTTGCTCCGGCTTTGAGGATTGGATATTTGGTGACCAAAAATCAGGAATTATTAAAGAAAATCGGTGATTTGCGGAAAATAATTGATGTACAAGGCGATGTGATTATGGAACAGGCCGTTTTACAATTAATCAAAGATGGGGCTGTGAAAAAGCATATTAAGAAAGCAACAATTCACTATAAAAATAAAAGAGATTTTGTGTACGCACTTTTGGAAAAGCATTTGAAAAATACTGCAGATTTTACATTACCGGAAGGAGGTCTTGCTTTCTGGATCGTTCCTAAAGTAAAATTAAATTGGGATATCGTAACTAATTTATTATTAGACAAAAATATTAAAATAATTCACCCTGAACAATTTAGTTTTAATGAAGTCGTAAACGGCTTTAGATTAAGCTATGGTTCTATTTCCGAAGAACAATTGGAACAGAGTATAAAAATAATTGCAGGAATTTTTAATGATCAAATTCCTGCAATTGGTATTTCTTAATTTTATGTTTTAACTTAATTATTCAACCTCAAAAATAGCCTGTATTTCCACAGAAGAATTCACGGGAATTGATGAAGTGCCTAATGTTGCTCTTGCATGCTTTCCTTTATCTCCAAAAACCTCAACGGTAAGATCGGATGCGACGTTCATCAAATCGGCATGTTTTGTATAATCATCTTTGGTATTGAAAATCCCAGTCAACTGTACACATTGTCTTACTTTGCTTAGATCTCCGCCAACAGCTTCATTTAAGACTGATAAAACATTCAGCATCGTTGCTCTTGTAGCATCTTTTACCTGTTGTTCATTCACATCAACACCTAATTTTCCAGGATTTAAGATTTTTCCGTCTTTCAAAGCAACCTGATTGATGAAAACCAAATTTCCTGAGCGCACAAAGGGCTTATAATTTCCTGCAGGTTTTGGAACCTGAGGAAGAGTAATATTTTTTTGTTTCAACGTTTCATTAAAATTAACAGACTTTTCAATCGTGGTCATTGCTTTTTTAGTAAATGTTCCCTTTAAAGCTAGCGCCACTTTTGCGAAATTTTTTCCTTGAAGTTCGGCAAGATTTCTTTCGTCTTTTGTAGGTCTTTCAAAATCTTTCAAAGAAGCCATGCTTGTTACTCCCAACACCGTGTTTCCTTGCGGAATCGCTTTATTAATGCTTTCTGTCCCACGAATTCCGTTAGAAACCATAACCATTCCGTGAACGGTAAGACTGTTCCAAAAAGCCTGCAAAGCCAATTCTTTTCCGGCTCCGCTTCCCGCAGACATGAAAACCGTTGCCGGCATTCCTTCCAGCGAGTGGTTGGTCCAAAGATTGACTGTTTTAGATAAGAATTCGCTCATTCCGGTGCTGATATTTCCGAAATAAACGGGTGAACCGAAAGCAATTCCGTCATACGTTGGAAGCTCCTCCACTGTTGCAACAGGGATGTCTTTTAATTTTTGATTTTGAGATGTTTTTACCTGCTTTATAATTGCCGTTGCATTTTTATCGCTTTCAATTCCTTTGGCGATTTCTTTGGCCAGTTCATACGTTCCGCCATTGTCTGAATGGATCAAAACCAATACTTTAGCTTTATCTTGTGCCATGATGTTTGTGATTTTTAGTAATAAGAGTAATACAAAAAGAGAACCTAATTTTTTCATTCTGAATAAGATATATTTTTATAATACAAATTTAGTAATGACGTTTTTATTAAATTTGCCAAAAACTTTATGCAGAACGACAAATTGAAATGCGGTTTGACTGAACAAAAAGAAAGTCATTTTATCGATACCATCGAGAAAGAAGCCTATGTTTGGTGCGAAGAAAATTGGAAACATGACGATTATGAGCATACCCACAAGCGCGCCCAGTTAACGTATGTGGAAGAAGGCTACCAGTATTTTCATATTGATCAGAAGATCTATCTGGTTCCTCAAAATCATGTAATCTGGATTCCTTCGGGTAAACCTCATCGTATTACTTCAGAAGCGAAAACGGTAAAATTGATGCTTTTTTTGTTTAATTCTTCCTTTAAAGAAGATTTTTATGAACATGTTCAAGTGTTTGCGATTCCTCCCGTTTTGCGGGAAATGCTTTTATATGCCTCAAAATGGAACAAAATTTTAACTGAAGATGATGAACAGGATATATTTTTTAAAGCTATTTTAAAAAGCCTTCCTCACTTTTGTAAGGAAAGCAATTATTTGGAGATTCCTGTTCCGACTGATGTCCGATTGATTCCTGTTTGCAACTATATCAATTCAAATTTTAAATATAATCTGAATATTGATCTTTTAGCCGAAAAAGCACAAATGTCGGTAAGAAGTTTACAGCGGATTTTCAAACATGAAACGGGAATTACACTCCAAAAATATTTACAATTGATAAGAATTCTAAAAAGCGTTGAATTAATTGATATGAAACAGTTTACACTGAGTGAAATTGGGTTTAAAGTTGGTTATCAGAGTCTTTCTGCGTTTACATCTTCTTATTTTTCAATTATGAAATCGAAGCCGAATAGTAAAAAATAAAACCATAAAATACATTATGGTTTTATCATTAATTCAAATATAGTAGGATAGTTAAGTGGTCATTATTTTAGGATTAATAATTGATTCATTTCGCTTTTAAAGCATCCTAAAATAAACTCGGTGTAATATAATTGAGCATTCAGGGCTTGTGTTTTGGGGTGTAATTCTAATTTTTTAGTCAGAACAATTTCACCTTTATATGAAAATGAAAAATAAGCGAAAATTTTATATAATGAATTGCGTATTGGCGTACAGTAGCCTGTTGTGGCAATTGACCAGTCGGATTCAAAGAGTTTTGCGACATTTAAAGCCATAGTTTCTGCTATGTTTTCTGAGACGCAATCGCATTCTTCAGCTTCATCTGAATCAATGCTTAATAATCTTACTTTTTCGGGTAAAGTGTAAGCTGTCATTCCGCCTTTATAGAACAATGAGGCGTTTGGCATTTGTGAAAAAGCAAGTTGAAGGCACCCAGAAGTTACGCTTTCTACAACTGAAATAGACTCATTAACGCTCATTAATGAACGACTGATATACTCGAGTAGGTTTTGTTGAAATTTCATAGTAATTAAGGTTTAAGTGATTTATATTGGTGTTTTAATTTAAAATTTTAATGAGAATCAACTCATTTTTGGGAACCTTTACTTTTTAATTTCTTTTTATGCTTAGTGTTTTATTAATTATTTTTAATCACAAATTTTCATGAATTTTTCAAAATAATGCAGATCATTTTTTTTCCTGATTGAAAGATAAAAAAGAATCTGTTCCGGCTCATGTTTTCCGATATTGCCAACATCATCAAATTGTGCAATCAAAGCTCTGATATCTTCTGTTTTTCCTTCGCTTTCTGAAACTACAAATAATAAAAATATCGTGTCTTTTATTTCTTTTGCGTAAATAATAGCGTGACTTTCGAACCAATTTCCGTTATTTATAATTTTAATAAAATGACTTGCTTCCAGTGATTTTAATATTTTCTGATGATCCATTTTTTCAGTATTCATGGTTAAAACAAATCAGATAGATCTTTACATAATCGGTGTTTTTAGAGTAATTTGAGTCCTCTATTTTATATCAAAATTGATGATAATTCTACACTTCAATTTATGCTATTATATTTCACTTTTTTATGACTTGGGTCATGTTCTTAATGAACTTATTTAAACTTTTATTAACCACAAAAGATACAAAAGACAAAACATTAGTATTTTAAGCTAATTAATAAACCGCAAATAAGAACACATTAGTTCTAAAAATCTTTGATTTTTATTCTTTTGAGAACTTTGTTTTCTAATAGTTGGATAAAAGTCAGTTATTCGAATAACTTTTGTCCCTTTTGTGGTTAATAAAAGTTTAAATAGGCTCAATATAATATTTTTCGGTTTACGATTTTAAGGAGACTCTCTTTTTCCATCCTTTTCAGAACTCTAATAACCGTTTCTACACGCAATCCGGTTAAATTAGCTATCTGCTGTCTCGTGAGTTCTATGTGAAAACAGTGCTGACAATCATCTTCGTAATAGCTTTTTAAATACTCCATTAATCCTTTTAATCTTAAGATAGGATTGGTAGAAGACATATTTTGCGTCATTAAAATTTTATAATAAAGTCTTTGCGAAAGGCAGGCATTCATTCCTAAAGATATTTCGGGATGTATTCTTAATAATTCCAGGAAGCTGTGCTTGGGAACTCTTATGATTTTGGAACTTTCCAGACAGATGGCATTGATGGGGTAAAACTTCTCCAAAAAAAGCATAGAATCTCCAAAACTCTGATTTTTTCCAAAAATATTCTGGATAAATTCTTTACCGTCACCATTGTAATTATTCAGTTTTACTTTCCCTTCCTCAATCTGAAAATAATAAAGTGCATGGTCTCCTTCTCTGAAAATTATTTCTCCTTTTTTATACTCTTTAGTTTCTCCACTAAAGGTGCGAAGAAGCTCCATATCAATGTTCATACAGCTTATGGTTTTCATATGTACTAGTTTTAAGTCTCTTAGTTTCTATTGTAGAATTTACGCCAATTTTTTATCAATCAATAATTATTTTTTTGTCAAACAAATTTTAAACCATATTTGATGTTTTCTCTTAAAAAATTCACAAAATGATACAATTAACCCCATTTAAGTGTATAAATGGGGTTGATTTGTAGTTGAATTAAGCTTTTGGAAGCGTATAATTAATTATTTTAATGAAATATTCTATTTCGCGAACTTTTTTGTACCCGCTACACAAAGGATAACTCCAATGGTAACACCCAACATTCCAGTGCTTACAGGTTCGTGAAGAAAATATGCGGCCAATGCCAATCCGAAAAACGGCTGTAATAATTGTAACTGACCGACCGTTGTAATTCCGCCCTGAGCCAAACCTTTGTACCAGAATATAAAGCCGATAAACATGCTGAACAAGGCAATATAAGCCAACCCAAGCCATCCTCCGGTGGTTACAGTCTCAATATTATTAGGAAAATAGATGAAAAATAAAGGAATCATTAAAGGTAAAGCTAGAATCAAAGCCCAAGAAATTACCTGCCATCCGCCCAAGGTTTTTGAAAGTTTAGCACCTTCAGCATATCCCAATCCACATAAAACTACAGCTGCCAACATTAAAATATCGCCAATCGGAGAAGCCGAAATTCCTTGAGAAATGGCAAAACCAATCACCAAAAGACTTCCAATAATTGAGAAAAGCCAAAATACAGGATGCGGTCTTTCTCCTCCTCTAATTACTCCGAAAATTGCTGTCATTAAAGGCAACATTCCTAAAAATACAATAGAATGAGCCGATGTCACATATTGTAAAGCCAATGCCGAAAGCAAAGGAAAACCAATCACACAACCTATCGATACTAAAGCTAAAGGAAATAACTGATTTTTAGTTGGTCGTTTTTCTTTATAAATTAAAAGTACAATTAAAGCAAGTAAACCTGCGATTGCTGCACGGGCAATTGTTACAAAAATCGGACTCATATCATACACTGCCAGTTTGGTTGCAGGCATAGAACCGCTGAACAAAAGAACTCCTATGAAACCGTTGATCCAGCCGTTAACTGTTTGATCTTTTGATATTGTGTTTGTCATCATTTTATTTTTGGTTTTATTTAATGTGTCAAAATTATAGAAGTTAATTCAGTAAGCACAGTCTCAGTTTTGTATATTTGCATGAGCACAGTTAGAAAATATGAATAAAGAATTTTTATATACAGAAATCGCCAACGGAATTGCTTCTCAGATCAGAAACGGAGTTTTAAAAGCCGGAGATAAACTTCCGTCAGTAAGAATTTTATGTAAAGAACATCAAATCAGCATGAATACGGCAAAACGTGTCTTTCTGGAATTGGAGTCGATGTCTTTAATAGAATCTAAGCCACAGTCCGGATATTTTGTAAGTCAGTTACTTTCAATTAAACTTCCGCTTCCCGAAGTGAGCCGACCGTCTTTGATCGCCAATAATAACGAACCCAATGAGCTGATTAGCAAGGTTTATGAAAATATGGGTAAAAATAATCTTACGCTTTTTTCTATTGCGATTCCGTCTGGAGATTTGCTTCCTCAGGCTAAACTTAAAAAAGAAATCATCAATGCAACAAGAGAATTAAAATCCGGTGGCGCTGAATATGAAGAACTTCAGGGAAATTTAAAGTTAAGAAGAATGATCGCCCTAAGATCATTGTCTTGGGGCGGAAATTTTAATGAAAATGATGTTGTGACCACAAACGGCGGAATGAATGCTCTATCTTTTTGTTTGATGGCTTTGGGAAAGCCGGGAGATACGATTGCCATTGAAAGTCCGTGTTATCCGGGGATTTTACAATTAGCTGCAGGTTTTGGATTGAAAGTTTTAGAATTGCCCACCCACCCTGCTCACGGGATTGAAATTGAAGCTTTAAAAGAGGTAATTCCTAAAATTGATATCTGTTTATTAATTCCCAATTTCAATACGCCATTGGGAAGCTGTATGTCTGATGAAAACAAAAAAGAAGTCGTAAAACTTCTCGCAGAAAATAATATTCCTTTGATTGAAGATGATGTTTATGGAGATCTTTATTTTGGACAGAACCGTCCGAAATGCTGTAAATCTTTTGATAAAGAAGGAAATGTCTTGTATTGCAGTTCAATTTCAAAAACATTGGCACCGGGTTATCGCGTTGGATGGATTGTTCCCGGAAAATATAAAGAGAAAATTTTAAAGCTAAAACTACTCCATTCTACTTCATCAATATCGATTGTAAATGAAGCCGTTGCTAATTTTTTAAAGACCGGAAGATACGAGAAACATCTTCAGCAGATTCGAAAAACCCTGCAAAATAACTATCAAAATTATGTCCAAACCATCGCAGAATCTTTTCCTGAAGGTACAAAAACCAGCCGGCCACAGGGCGGACTTTCTCTTTGGGTAGAATTTGATAAAAAAATTAGAACAACAGAATTGTATGATCTTGCAATAAAAGAAAATATAAGTATTGCGCCCGGAAGAATGTTTACGCTACAGGATCAGTTTGAAAATTGTATGCGACTTTGTATTGGTTTGCCTTGGTCGGAAGATATTCAATTAAAATTAAGGCAAATTGGAAGTTTAGCGAAGAGAATTTAATAGTTAGGAAGATGGATGCAGGAAGTTGGAAGTTAAATACTCCAAAAACTTCGAGCTTCTAACTTCCCTCTTCCAGCTAAATTATTTATTATCCGGAACGAAATTTTTCCTAGCCAATTCCTTTCTTACACGGCTTAAGCTTTCAGGAGTGATTCCCAAATAGGAAGCGATCATCCATTGTGGAACTCGCAGTAACAAATCAGGATACATTTTGATGAATTTCATGTATCTTTCTTCTGCGGTTTCTCCCAATAAAGAATTGATTCTGTCTTGAAGACTTTTGATATGTTTTTGAACTAAAACATCACTTTTTCCAAGACTGCTCGGGAATTCACCTACCAATTTACTGATGAAGTCAGGATGTAATAAAAGTACCTCGCAATCTTCAATAGCTTCTATATAGTAAATTGATTTTTCATTGAAATAAAGACTGCTTCTATCAGAAATCAGCCAGCTTTCAGGAGCGAATTGTATAATGTGTTCTTTTCCGTTTTTATCGATAGAATACATCTTCAAAAGGCCTTTTTCTACAAAGTAAATGTGTCTACAAACCTCTCCGTATTGTAAAATAAATTGATTTTTCTGAATTTTCTTTACTTCATAGTGCAGGCTGCACATATTCACTTTTTCAAGCGGAACATTTAAAACTTTAGATAAATAATTATTAATATTTTTCATTAGAGGATCTGGCTTAAAGATATATCCTGATGCGAAGCATTGCTAATTGCTTTTCCGTTTTCTATGACGATAAATTGCGGACTTTCATGTCTTACTCCCAAATCTTCTGCTATTTTATTGGAGATAGGTCTGTAAGCCAACAAATCTAAGAAATACAAATCTACTTTTTCATCGGTATTTTCTATTTCTTTTTCAAAGTTTTTCAATACAGTTTTACTGATAAAACAACTCGTCGAATGTTTGAATATCCCAATCTTATGCTGAGAAGAATTTTCAATAGCCTTTTTTAAATCTTCCTCAGATTCTATCTTGTTCCAAAAAGATTTTTCTTCTTGTTTTTCTTCTTTTCCGCCAAATATTTTATCAAAAAAACTCATACATTAAATTGTTTAAGGTGATGATTAAGATGTTTATACTCTAAAAACCCCCAGTCTTTCTCCTTCATTTTACCAAAAAGTCTGTGCTGATGAGCTAGTTTATGGTTTTCAAATGCATACCAATAATCATCCAGTGTTTTCAGGAGACTTTTCTTTACTTCATCAAAATCACATTCAAAATTAACGATTAGTTTTTGAAAAGTAGGCATGTTTCGGGGAATTCCGTTATTAAAAATTTGCATTTCGAATTTTGTAAGAATGCCTACAGCTGAAAACAAAATATTAATTTCCGGAAGAATGATTTTCTGTAAAGCAACCTGAAGAACGAGATCACAATGTCTCAGCATTTGGGCACCAGACATTTGCCCCCATTTTCTGGGAGAATTTTCGTCAAGATTAGAAATTCTATTAATAATTTCCTCAAAATAAATCCGATTATGAAGACTCTTTTTTACCAACCTTTTTCTTTCTTCAAATTTTCAATATGAGCAAAATGATGGTTGCAGTGCCAGACATACAGAGCAAGGTAATTTCTCAGATCGTAATTTTGGTTTTGTTCAGGATGATGAAAAGTTCTTTCAAACTGTTTATTGGTAAGAGTTTTAAGCAATGCAGCCCACCTTTGATGCGTTCCTTTTATCATTCTCATTGCGGGTTTTATCGGCATATTTACGCTGTCCTGAAGTTCTGCCCATTTCGCTTCATCGTAAGGTCTGATGGTTGGATTGTCTTCCGTTAATGCCAATTTAAGACGGATAAAACTGTTGATATGGCTGTCTGCGATGTGATTCACAAGCTGTCTTACCGTCCAGCCACCTTCTCTGTAAGGAGTATCTAGTTGGTCGTCAGAAAGATCTTCTATTAATTTTTTAAGCTTTTCGGGGAAGTTTTTGATGACTTTGATATATTCATCAAGTTTGATATCACAGATGTTCTCAGGCTGTTGGTACTCGCCTATTGGAAACCTTTTCTGTTCTAAATTGCTCATTCTATTAGTTTTAATTTTTAATTTTGCCGTTTTGTCCGATCATTAATTTTTTGGACAGTTTCTGAATTTTGCCGTTTGCTAATTTATCAAAAATTCGAGAATTTAAAATGAAAAAAGCGTTAATTGTATTTATTACAATTAATAAAGTAAGAATCCATAATTTACTTTAGTAAATGCCTTTAATCACAAAAGAAACAAAAGCTTTTTGGATATCTAACCAATTTTTAATTATCAGAAAACAGAAGTTCTCAAAAGAATAAAAATCAAAGATTTTTAAGCTAATGTGTTCTTGCTTGCAGTTTGTTAATTAGCTTAAAATACTAGTGTGCTGATCTTTTGTACCTTTTTTGGTTAAAATAAAAAGCTCCAATTCTATTAAAATTGAAGCTCTTATTATTTAAATTAAAGGATTAATAACCATGTAAATTAATACCTTCTGTTCTTTGTAAAGTCACTTTCTTGCCCATTTTCTTTTGAATAACTCTGAAATGCTGCAATTCGTCATCCGTCAGAATATTAATTGCAGTTCCTTTTTCGCCTGCACGACCCGTTCTACCAATTCTGTGAATATAATCTAAAGGCGAGCGTGGAAGTTCGTAATTGATAACACAAGGCAAAGATTCAATGTGAATACCACGACCGATTAAGTCTGTAGCAACCAAAATTTGCGCACCATTTACCTTAAATTCTTCCAAATTATTTCTACGAGCACCCTGCGATTTCTGACTGTGAATCGCTACTGCTTTAATTTTATTTTTCTTTAGTTTTTCAACCAAATTATCTGCAGATTTTGTAGAGGAAACAAAAATCAATGCTTTTTCAACCTTCTTTTCTTTAATTAAATAACGCAAGAATGGACCTTTATTTTCCGGAGAAACATGATAAGCCAATTGCTCGATATTATCAATTTCAACTTCTTCTTTTTTGATCTCAATTAATGTCGGATTGATTGATAAACGCTCCTTCATTTCAGAAACTTTATCATCTAAAGTCGCAGAAAACAAAGTCGTCTGCTTCATAACAGGCATTTGAGCGAAAAGTTTATTCATTTCTTCTCCAAAACCTAACTGAAACATTTTGTCTGCCTCATCAATCACCAAATGTTGGATTCCTGAGATGCTCAACGCTTTATGATCGATCAAATCTAATAAACGACCAGGTGTTGCAATAAGAACTTCTACCCCAAACATTCCTTTCATCTGCGGATTGATGGAAACGCCGCCATAAACAGCCATTGTACGAATCTCACGCTTTAAATTGTCTGTAAAAGCTCTGAAAACTTCATCAATCTGAATCGCCAATTCACGTGTAGGAACCAATATTAAAACCTGAATATTACGGTCTTTCTTAACCTCTGCATTTTGTAGTTTTTCTAAAATAGGCATCACAAAACAAGCCGTTTTTCCGGAACCTGTCTGCGCAATTCCCATCAGATCTTTTCCCTGCAAAATAACAGGTATCGCCTGCTCCTGAATTGGAAACGGCTTTAAATACCCTAATTTTTTAACAGAATGAATAATATTGTGTGATAATCCTAACGATTCAAATGACATAAAAATACTTATTTGCTGCAAAGATAAGCTATTGGTATTTGTTTTATATCCCGAAAGTGAAATAGTGATTGTTTTTATAATTAAACAAAGATGTTGTTTTGTTGGAGAATCGCAAAGACGCAAAGGTTTTTAATCTTGACACTGCTTTAAGGCACAAGAAAATCGAAGATTTTCATCTATAACGGGACAAATTTTATCGAAGATAAAATCCTTGCGTCTTACAACAGCATTTTTTCATCAACCTTTGCGTCTTTGCGATTGATAACCTTTATTGTATCCATAAAATCTCAGTCAAAAATTATTAATCTAAATGCCGTTTTGTCCGATAATTAATCTTTGGACAATTTTTTGAATAGTAGTTTTTATATATTTATCAAAAATTCGAGAAATCTAAATATGAAAAAAGCGTTAATAATAGTAGATGTACAGAATGATTTTTGTGAAGGCGGTGCATTGGCAGTTCCTGGAGCTAACGAGGTTATTCCTTACATCAATCTTCTGATGGAAGAAAATGAATACGATCAAATTGTTCTTACTCAGGATTGGCATCCTGCAAATCATAAAAGTTTCGCAAGCAACAACGGACAAAAAGTTGGGGAAAGCATTATTTTGAATGGTGTTCCACAGTTTATGTGGCCGGATCATTGTATTCAGGGGACTTTTGGAGCAGAATTTCATAAAGATCTGAACAGAGATAAAGTAACTCACATTATTCAAAAAGGAAAAAATACTGAAATTGATGCTTACAGCGGTTTTCAGGACAATAATCACTTTATGAAAACCGGTTTGGATGACTTCTTAAAATATCACGAAATTCAATTATTGGAAATTGTAGGTTTAGCAATGGATTATTGCGTGAAATTTACATGTACTGATGCTGTAGCCAACGGATATGTAACTTGTCTGCATTTCAACGGAACGCGTGCTGTAAACGTAAAACCGGATAATGCAAGAGATGCTATTTTCGAAATGCTTCAGAAAGGAGTAACTGTTTTGGGATAGTCTTTAAAATACACATATTGTCATTCTAAATGACAAACTAATTGCTAAAAAAAGACGTTGAAAATTAATTCAACGTCTTTTTTATTTTTAAAAACTTAAAATTTAGCTTAATTAAAGCATTTTCAAGTTATTCACTTCTAATTCTGTAAGAATTCTCCAGTGTCCTCTTTTGATATTCTTCTTCGTTAATCCGGCAAATGTTACTCTGTCAAGAGCTTCAACTTCATATCCTAATCTTTGGAAGATTCTTCTGATAACACGGTTCCATCCGATGTGGATTTCAATTCCGATCTCATTTTTAGGCTTACCTTCAATGAATGAAATTTGATCAACTGTAGCAATTCCTTCATCCAAACGAATCCCTTCAACGATCAGTTTCATATCTTCATTGGTTAATTTTTTATCCAACGTTACGTGATAGATTTTTTTCGCGTCAAAAGATGGGTGCGTTAGTTTCTTCGTCATGTGTCCGTCATTTGTTAAAAGAATAACACCCGTTGTAGAACGGTCTAATCTTCCAACTGGGAAAACACGGTACGGAGAAGCATTTGCCACAAGATCCATTACTGTTTTTCTTGCTTTATCGTCTTTTGTAGTAGAAATATAACCTTTTGGCTTGTTTAATAGTACATAAACTGGTTTTTCTGGAGTAATGTTTTGTCCGTCGAAAACTACTTTATCAGTTTTTTCAACCTGGTAACCCATTTCAGTTACTACTTTCCCGTTTACTTCAACTAAGCCCTGAACAATCAGATCATCAGCTTCTCTTCTGCTACAAATCCCTGAGTTTGCGATATATTTATTAAGACGAATGGTATCTTTATGGATATCCTTTTCAATCTTATTTAATCTTCTTTTCTGTACAAAAGATTTTGCTCTGTCTTCATCTCTGTCGCTTCCGGTAGAAGGTCTCTTACCGTACTTTAAGCTGCCTCTTTCGTATTTACCTCTTTTGTTGTCTTTGGCATCAGGATCTCTTGGCCCACCTCTTTTAGAAACAGGTTTACCACCAAATGTTTTTCTTTCTCTGCCTTCGTTTTGTGAAGTAATGTAAGGCTCTCTGCCAGGTTTTGAGCTGCGATCTTCATCACCACGGCTTTCAAAATTTGTATCACCTCTCCTAGAATCAGGTTTGTTGAAAGATCTAGAGTCGGTATCTCTATCACTTCTGCTGAAAGGCTTTTTCTCAAATTTTGAATTGCCATTTTCATCTCTATCTTTTTGGCCAAAACTCTTGTCACTACTTTTAGAAAAAGGTTTTTTGAAAGGTTTTGATTCTGAAGAATTTCCAGATTTAGGAGCGCGAGAACTTCCGGAATTTCTTGTTGAAACTCTTGGTCTTTTAGGTTTTCCTGAATTATTATTGTCTCTGCTCATGCTAAAATATTTTTGCAAAGATAGTAATTTAGTTACGAGTTAAAAATTAAGAATCATAACTTTGCAATATAGTTTCACTATTAACGTTATAGAAATTCTGAAAATGATAACAATATTAAACGATAATTTTTCTCAATTAAACGACTTTTTACACGAAAAATCATTCAGCAAAATCTTTATTTTAGTTGATGAAAATACACATGAATACTGTCTTCCCGTTCTTTTGGGCAATATGGAAACCGATCTTGGATTTGAAATTCTGGAGATTGAAGCGGGCGAAGAAATGAAAAATATTCAGACTGCCAATCAGCTTTGGGAAATTCTGACAGAAATGAAAGCCGACAGAAAAGCGCTTGTCATCAACCTTGGAGGCGGTGTTATTACGGATATGGGAGGTTTTGTAGCTTCTACCTATAAAAGAGGAGTTCAGTTTATTAATATTCCGACTACTCTTTTATCGATGTGTGACGCTTCTATTGGCGGAAAAACGGGAATCGATCTGATGCACTATAAAAATATGGTAGGAACTTTCAGCTTTCCTGAACAGATTTTTGTGTATCCTAAATTCTTAGAAACTCTTCCTTCTAAAGAATTAAGAAGTGGTTTCGCAGAAATGCTTAAACACGGATTAATCGCAGATAAAAAGCATTGGGACAATCTTATTCAGATCCATAAATTAGATATAGAAGGAATTATTCCACATATTCAAACTTCTATGGATATTAAACAAGATGTTGTAGAAAAAGATTTTCATGAAAAAAATGTCAGAAAAACACTGAATTTTGGTCATACTATCGGTCATGCGATTGAAAGTTTATGCTTGGAACAGGGAAATCCTATTTTACACGGTGAAGCTGTTGCAATGGGAATGATTTCAGAAGCACATCTTTCGTATCTTGAAGGTTTGATTTCAGAAGATGATTCAAAAATTATTATTGAAAATGTTCAAAGATATTATCCTTATTTAGATATAAGTGATTTTAAAGATGAAGACATTTTCTCTTTATTATTGAATGATAAAAAGAATGCTGACAGTAAAATCAACTTCTCATTAGTCTCAGGAATCGGGGAATGTACTTATGATTATCAATGCAGCCAGAAAAATATCGTTGAATCCTTGAATTTCTACAGACAATTGGACAGTATTTAATTAAAATTCCAAAAAATTTCAAGCAAAATAATCCGGTTTTAGAAATTTGTGTCAATTTATTTGATTTGCAATCAAATGTTTGTTTAATCTTTTAATTAATTGATTTTTAAATATTTAATCGCAATGTTGCTCGTTTTTCAGGCGATATTTTTACTGACTTTTGTCATGTTTGTCAGTTTTGGCAAGCAATTTGAAAGATACTCTGCGTCAACGTAAAAATTGACAGTAGTAAAATTTAAAATTAAGAATAGTAAAATATTAAAAAATTAAAGTTATGAAAAAGTTAATTTTAGGATTAGCAGTAACTGCAAGTTCACTAGCATTCGCACAAACAACTACAGCTACGGCTTCATCTTCAAACCCAGTTACATTTGGTGTTAAAGGAGGAATGAACGTTTCTTCTGCAACTAAAGGATCTGGTCTTGATGACAACAAATCAAAAATCGGTTTTAACGCAGGTGTATTTGCTAATATTCCAATTGCAAGTTCTTTCAGCATTCAGCCAGAGGTTATTTATAGCCAATATGGTAACAAAACTGAATATACTGTACTTGGTAACAAATACTCTACTTCTAGCCATTTAGATTATGTTGCAGTACCGGTAATGTTTCAGTACAACGCTTTACCAAACCTTTATTTAGAGGCTGGACCAGAATTTGGTTTGATGGTAAGTGCTAAAAACAAAATCAAAAACGAAACAAACGGAAATTCAACTACAAGTGATAACTATAAGGATGATTTAAATACATTCAACGTAGGTATAGGTATTGGAGCTGGATATTATTTCACACCAAACTTCGGAGTTACAGCTAGATATGTTGCTGGTTTAACGGATATCGTTAAAGATAACCCTGGAGATGCAATTAGAAATAATGTATTCCAAGTAGGATTGGCTTATAAATTCAAATAAGCTTTCTTAACATTCAGATAACAAATTTTAATTCAATATAAAGTCAGATCGTAAGGTCTGACTTTTTTTGATTTTTAGCTGATTAATAATAAATCGAATACCAATATAAAATGTAATCGTTAAAATATCATGTTATTTTTATTGATTTTAAACTCAATTAATATTTTTTGGCAAGAAATTTGCATATTCGGGATTATTAAACGAACAAATCAATAATAAAAAATTAACTAAACAAAAAACTATGAAAAAATTATTCTTAGGATTAGCAGTTGCAGCAAGTTCAATCGCATTTGCTCAAGAAAAAGCGCCATCTTCTTCTCCACTTAAATTAGGAGTTAAAGCAGGTCTTAACGTTGCTACTATTTCTGGTGGTGATTCTAAAGCTAAAGCAGGATTTTATGGAGGTTTATTTTTGAATGCTCCAATTGCATCAAATTTCAGCCTTCAACCGGAAGTTTTATATAACGGTGTTGGCGCAAAAGCAGACGGTCTTGAAGATCTTAAAGTAAATTTAAGCTACATTTCAGTTCCTGTAATGTTCCAATATAACGCAACTCCGGAATTTTATCTTGAAGCTGGACCTCAATTCAGTTTCTTAATAGATTCTAAATTCAAATATCAGTCTGTATCAGTAAAAGCTAATGATTATATCAAAGGTTTTGATTTCGGTATTGGTATCGGAGCTGGTTATTACTTCACTCCAAATATCGGTGTTAATGCAAGATATGTTGCAGGTGTTACAGATATAGGAAAAGAAGTTGCAGGTGAACAGCCAGAAGGAAAAAACAATGTTTTCCAGGTAGGTCTTGCATACAAGTTCTAACAGATATTGATTTTAATAAAAAAGGGTCAGGTTATTTTTTAGCCTGACCTTTTTTTGTCTTTATATTTTTACAAATTATCGCCTAGAAAAAAATATATGCTCTGAAATATTAGTGTTTATAAAATTAATTAATAATTCTTAATTCTTTATAGTAACTATGTTAATTAATTAAAATTTAAATAAAAATAACATTATTTAACTATTTGATTTTCAGTTATTTGAATTTTATTTTGGTATAAGCTTTGCTAATGAGAGAGAAAGTCAGACTTCAGAACTAACAGTCTGAAAATATAACAAGTAAGTAAAATTAAAACAAATTATGAAGAAATTAATTTTAGGATTAGCAATTACCGCAAGCTCTTTAGCATTTGCACAAACTACAACAAAAGAAATAATCAAATCTTCCTCGCCTGTTACATTTGGTATAAAAGGAGGAGCAAATTTCACACCTCGCCCATCAGGTGATTTTATAGAAAATCCAAAGGGCAAAGTGGGATTTTATGCAGGTGGATTTGTCAATATCCCACTTTCTGAGCATTTTAGTATTCAACCAGAAGTATTATATACTATGACGGGAACTAAGGCTACAAATCGTTATTCAACTTTTTCAGAGTCTTATACAACTACAAGTCATTTGTTAACAATACCGGTAATGCTTCAGTATAATTTTACCCCTAAATTTTATTTAGAAGCAGGCCCACAAGCGACTATCTTGTTGAGTCAAAATACAAAAAGTATTATAGATAACACTTCTCATGTAGACCATTTTAAATCTAAAAATGCTTTTCAGGCTAATCTTGCTATAGGTGCAGGTTATAATATCACCCCAAATCTCGGGATCAATGCAAGATATGTTACTGATAATGGTTTACAAGTTGGTTTGTCTTATAAATTCAAATAAAGAAAAATTTATAATATACTAAATAATTAAAATTACACTTTATAAAAATAATAATTACAGATGTTTTAATTATTCAATTAAACAAATTAATGCATTTTTAATTAAAAATAATTATTTAAATTGCTGATTTACAATGTTTTAAATATTATTTTGGCATGTAATTTGAAAACAATTGAAATATAAATTAGGTTTAGCTCATAAACTTGGTCTATAAAATAAAAGTGATAGATTAGATTTCAAAGAGAGTCAGGATTATTATGATCTTGGCTCTTTTATTTAGCCGGAATCGTCGAAAATTTAAATTAATCCTAAACTATTTCTTAAGTTTAAACTTTTTTAGGATCATAATTTTTGATAATTAAAGGAGCTTATCATACAAATTCAAGTAAATATTTGATCATTGAGTAACAAGGAAGGTCAAATTTTTCCTACTAATCATCATTTTTAATTTTTAAATAATATAAATTTCAACACTTAATGAAATAAATTTTAATATCATAAACTTAATTAATTTGATGTAAAAATTAATATAAAATTCATATTTGATTACGAAATTTCAATTTATTATGTTAAAATTTAGTTTATTTTCAATTTTAAGAATCCCTTCTACAGGGCATCTATGACAGGTTAAACGTGTAAATTTTCAGTTTTGGCAAGCAATTTGCAAATTACTGAACGTCCGGTTGAAAAATCAGACTGAGAAAGTAAAGTAAAATTTAAAAATAAACAATTATGAAAAAGTTATTTCTAGGACTAGCAGTAGTCGCTGGTTCACTAGCATTTGCTCAAGAAACAAAAACTACTCCTACAGTAACTACTGTGAACAATGATAAAGGGCCAATAAGAGTTGGTATTAAAGCAGGAGGAAACACAGCATCTTTCAATGATCAGGATGTGAGTCTGGATAATCAAAAATTAGGATTCCATGCGGGTGTACTTGTTAATATTCCATTATCTAAAAAGTTTGCAATTCAACCAGAGGTTTTATATAATCAGTTAGGTGCAAAAAGTGTACTTTCTTCTACTGAAGTTACTACAGGAGCAACTACTGTAAAAACAAAAGATGATTATTCTACAACGCTGAATTATATTTCAGTTCCGTTGATGCTTCAAATGAGACCTACTGAGAACTTTTATATAGAAGCAGGTCCGGAATTCAGTTATTTTATTGACGGAAAAAATAAAGGTTCAAGAACAATTGAATCTACAACAGGAGGTGTTACAACAACTCAGGCTTCATCAACATCTGAAGACATTAATAAAGATGATATCAAGAAATTTAATGTTGGTTTAGGTCTTGGTTTAGGGTACGATTTCACTCATAATTTAGGAATCAACGCGAGATACGTAAACAGTTTAACTAATATTGATGCAAACCCTGTAAAAGGAGTTGATGCAACAACCAACAGAGTTTTCCAATTAGGATTAAACTACAAATTCTAGAACAAATTTTAATATATCAATAGAAAAAGGTCAGACTAAATTATTAGTCTGACCTTTTCATTTATCAATTTATTTAAGCTTAATTAAATAGCTCTATTTCTTCTCCTTTCGCAACAGGATATTCTTCTGTAAAACATCCGAAGCAATGGTTGGAAGACCCTAAAATTTCTTTCAGGTTGTCTGTACTTAAAAATTCTAGAGAGTCAACACCCAGATAAACTCTAAGTTCTTCAGTCGTCATATTGGCAGAGATCAAATCATCTTTCGAAGGTGTATCGATCCCCAAATAACAAGGAGCGATAATTGGCGGAGAAACACTTCTGAAGTGAATTTCCTTTACACCAGCTTCTTTCAGGATCTTAACCAATCTTTTAGAAGTCGTTCCACGAACGATAGAGTCGTCAATAATGACTACTCTTTTGCCTTTGATTTCAGAAATAATCGGATTCAATTTCAGGTTCACTACCCTTTCTCTCATTTCCTGAGTCGGTACGATGAAACTTCTTCCAATGTATCTGTTTTTAATTAAAACAGGACGGAAAGGTATTCCAGAAGCCTTAGAAAAACCAATCGCCGCCGGAACTCCCGAATCAGGAACTCCAATTACGATATCTGCTTCTACAGGAGCCTGTTCCCAGATCTTTTCACCAGATTTTTCTCTGATTTCGTAAACGTTGATATTCTCTAAAGTAGAGTCTGGTCTTGCAAAATAAATGTACTCAAAAGAACAGATTCTCTGCTTTCCTCTTTCTTCATTTACCATTGAAGAATTCAGCTTTCCAGGTTCGTTTTCATTGGTGTAAATGATCTCTCCCGGTAAAATATCACGAACATATTGAGCGCCAACAGCGTCTAAAGCTACAGATTCTGAAGCAACAACATATGTTTTTTCGTCCACTGCACCTAAAACTAAAGGTCTGATTCCGTTGAAATCTCTGAATGCAAAGAATTTATTTCTCGTCATCCCAACAACAGAATACGCACCTTCTATTTTTTCCATGGTTGCTTTGATAGCGCCACGAAGTCCTAGATCAAGATTTTTTTGAATTAATCTTAAAATAACCTCAGAATCCGAAGTTGCTCTGAAAACAACGCCTTCAGCTTCTAATTCTGTTTTTAATTCTCTCGCATTGGTTAAGTTACCGTTGTGAGCGATAGAAAGTATAATCTGATCATATTCGTTTTTGGCGAAAAATGGCTGAAAATTATATTTCTTTTTGTCTCCTGCCGTCGTGTAACGTGTGTGCCCGATTGCAGAATTTCCCATAAAAGCTTCAGGATCCTGGATCTCTTTATAAACATCCAAAACCAAACCTTCATCCTTCATGTTGGTGATTTTTCCGTCCTTAAGAACAGAAATACCGCAAGCTTCCTGACCTCTGTGCTGTAAAGCAAAAAGCCCGAATTGTGAAAGAGAAAACGTATCAAGATCGTTGTCAGAATACATTCCGAAGATACCGCACTCCTCGTTCGGAGCATCCAGTCTTTCTTCTTCCTGCGTTCTGAAAAGATTTCTACCGTAGGTTTGAGTTTCAAACTGTTTTAAATATTCACTTTTATGAATGTCTAAACTTTTCATTTCTATTTTTTCTAAATTAGAAGTTAGATATTAGATGTTAGAAATTAGTCTAAGTTAACTTCAATTATAATTTTAAACTTGTCTTTAATGAATAAATCATTTTCTGTATCTCAGTTAAAAGTGCTTTTAAAGGAACTATTTTAGTTTCAGAAATAAAATTTAAATCTACCAATAATTGTAACTGAGTTTGCAATTCATAAGTTGAACCAAACGCAATTCCAAGAAATTGATAAAATTCGTTTTTATTATTTCTTCCTGCTCCTTCTGCAATATTAGACGGTATTGAAACTGCACATCTTCTAATTTGAGACAGTAAACCAAATTTTTCTTCACTTGGTAATTCTGCGGTAACCAAATAAACTTCTTTTACTAAAGCCATTGATTTACTCCAAACTTTAAGATCTTCTATCCGGTGCGATTTCATACTAACCTCTAATATCTAACTTCTAACTTCTCAAACTTTACTTACCTAGTAAAGTTTTCAGTCTGTTGTAGATCTCAACGTAAGCTTCAGTTACTTCTCCAAGATCTCTTCTGAATCTGTCTTTATCTAATTTTTTCATTGTATCCTTATCCCAAAGTCTGCAAGTATCTGGAGAAATTTCGTCTGCCAAGATGATCTCTCCGTCAGAAGTTTTACCTAATTCAATTTTGAAGTCAACAAGGATAATATTCATTTTATCGAAAAGATCGATTAGGATTTCGTTGATGTCAGAAGTTAATTCATACATTTCATCAAGCTCTTCATACGTAGCTGCACCTAAGAAAACTGCGTGGTGATCGTTGATAAGCGGATCTCCCAATTCGTCCTTTTTGTAGCAGATATCGAAGATTGTAACCGGAGATTTAATTCCTTCTTCAACTCCTAATCTTTGAGCCATACTTCCTGCAGAATAGTTTCTTACAACCATTTCCAAAGGAATAATAGATACTTTTTTTACCAACTGCTCTCTTTCGTCCAATTGCTTAATGAAATGAGTTTTGATCCCTTTTTCATTTAAATATTCAAAAATCAAAGTTGTGATGGCATTGTTCATTTCACCTTTCAAATCCACAGATCCTCTTTTTTGAGCATTAAATGCAGTCGCATCGTCTTTGAAACGTACAACTACCTGATCCGGATTATCAGTTGCAAATACTTGTTTTGCCTTACCCTCGTACAACATTTCTTTCTTTTCCATTTTTCTAAATGTCTTATTAGTTAGATTTATATTTATTTTACTTAATTAAAATTCCTGTTAAAACTGCCATTCCAAAGCTCAGTAATGTACCGATTAATACATATTCTGTTAATTTCCTTTGTTTGGCCTGTGCAAGATCGCTGAACCTGAAAACAGATTTCGCAGCCACCATAAAACCTACACCTTCCCAGTGATTCACCATAATAAAAGTGAAAACCAGTAAACGTTCTAAAATCCCGATATATTTTCCTGCACTTGATAAAGATTCGGTTTGTATATTGCTTACTGTCTCCGGAACGGGTGTCCATGAAGACAATAATATTTTAATAAAAATAGAAGCAGGTGTCGTTAAAAACAAAGCTGACATTACTATTTTTAAAGTGTTTTGATCTGTTAAAAATTCAAAATTAAATTCATTAAAATAAAAAGATACTCCTGCAATGACTAAAATATGAAGCACTTGATCAATAAAAAACCAGTTCTTTTTATTCTTAATCGTTTGAAAAGTTAATTTGGCAGCATCAATAATAAAATGTGAAACTCCCACCAAAACCGCTACCCACCAAAGTTGTAAGTCCCAAAGAAACATAAAACTTAAAACGGTATGAATCAGAACATGAAGATACAAATATTTGCTCTTCAGTTTTTTGCTTTCTTTATCAGCTACCCATGAATTTGGCTGGAGAATAAAGTCTCCAAGTAAATGTGCCAATATGAGTTTAGTAAAGATCATAGTTTATAATTCTGAGATTTTCTTTCTAAAATATTGATTGGTTTCTACGATAAGCTCGTAGTTTGCACGTTTCAGTCGCTGACTTATCGACGATTGTGAAATCGCGAATTTCTTAGCCAGATCTTCCTGAGTAATGTCTTGGTTCATGATCATTTCGTGAATGATTTCTGAAGTCGCCATTGTCCAGTTGTCAAAGTCTTTGGAGGACCATTTCAAAAGTATGTTAAGATCTCTGTCTACGTTGTCGTTGGAAGTTTTAATGGCAACGGTGTGCCCGTCATTCTTAATGTCATTCAATAATCTGCCGGAATTTACATAGGCAGTTCCGTTGGATTCTGTGATTTTTTCGGACGAAAAATTTTCCTCACCAATACCAATGGCAATTCTTACATCTAAATTTTCCTGACTTTTTATAAGAGATTTTATGGCTAGAAAATGCCAAAACACATCATCAATGTTACATTTGAACTGAAACTCGTCTCCTCTGTAAATTTCCCACGTAAGTGGTGAGCTCCCCCAATGTTCCAGAAGATTCTTTAGCTTGGTAATCCAAACTTCTGTGTCTGCGTGTTGCGAATTTATAATATCACCCGTAAGGACCGCTATCATTTTGCAAATATAAGCATAATTACTTATAAATAAAAGATATAAGCAGAAACACTTATAGATATTGATTATTAGTGAATCTGCTTATATCAATGATGTTGTAAATCCTTGATTTTAGGGCTTTTTTGTATAATTAATTTTTTATCTGTTCTTTTATAAGTGAAATGCTTCGACTACGCTCAGCATGACATCGCTAAAAAGATACTGCTGAAATAATGCAGTTAGTATTAGAAATGTCATGCTGAGCGAAGTCGAAGCATCTTATATTTTAACCTTAAATTTTATTTTTTAATAAACTGATATGCTTTCCCATCAAGGTTTAATAAATACGTTCCTGATGATAAATTTTGCAAAGAAATATTCTTCTTATTTTTAAAAGGAGTTTTTTCAGTATATATCAATTTTCCGGATAAATCTAAAATCTGTGCAGTTTTGATTTTTTCTGTTTCATTTCCGCTCACAAAAATATTTTCCTGAGTTGGATTTGGATAAATTCTGAATTTTTTATTTTCAGTCAATAATTCAGAGGTAGACAATGTTCCTAAGTTATCACAGTAATTACTTGCATAAGAATCCCATTCACTAAGATTAAACGCATTTGTAGGCTGTGTAATATTTGTTTTTCTGTATAAAGAAATATTTCCCAATGAATTACTCTGTCCGTTGGTTCCAATTGCGTCAACGGTTGTTGTTTTGTAACGTAATTCTAAATACTGAGTTCCTGAAAACGTCATTTGAGGAGCTGCAGTAACAAATTTCGCCTGATTAATTACATAACAAGAGAAATTAGCGTTTGGATGAAGGATTACAAAGCTTTCATTGTTTTGTACTGTTCCCTCCAATTCATAAGGCGCAGGATAATAGAAATTACTACCACTCGGAAGCTGTATTGATAATCTATAATCATTTAAATTTACTGTGTGACCTGTTTTATTTGTTATTTCTAGCCCTTTATTATTAGATGTTCCTTCTAAATATTTTGTAATTAATAAATCTTTAGAATAAATATCTGAGGCTAAAGTTGTAACAGGAACAATATTGCTGTCTGAAGAAAGTAAATATCCGTTATCATAAGCTTTAACCGTAAAACTATAGGCTGTAGACGGCGTCAAATGATCGATACTGATTGAAGTATTTTTTGTTGAAGCTACCAATGTACCGTTTTGATAGATTTTATAGCCAATAACATCTGTACTTGTACTTGGCGACCAGCTTAAAGTCGTAAAATATGCACTGGTCTGAGTTGCCGTAAGATTTAATGGTGTTTGTGGAACAACTGCATCCGGAGTTTGAGACCAAATCGCGTTTACCCAAGCAGGATTGTCTATAAATGGATTTCTATTTTTCTGTAAAGTATAAACGGAATTATTTCGGTCAATTTCCTTTTGAGAAACAGGATCCTGAGCATTCCATTGAAGAAGCATTGCGATATATGCGCTATCAAAAGCTTTTTCTTCTGTTCCATCCAAAGGATTCGTGTCAGAAGCCGGGTTTGCATTATTATTAAAGTTAAAAGAACCTAATTTTCCTTCATATCTCACCACAAAATACAGTAAACTTCTTGCTACATCACCTTTAAATTCATTAATAGGCTCATAAACACGCCCTGTATAAACTGAATTAGGAATCGCACTGTTTCCGATTTTCGAAGTGTTCGTGAAGGTATAAAAAGTCGTTGTACCAGCAATTCCATAAGGATAATTACTTCTTAACTGATTGATTCTCGCATCCGTAGGAACCACGTAAAATAAATCAGAATACATCGGATAATTACTATAAAATGTACTTTGAGGCATCATGTGCTCCCTATTCCACCCCAGTCCTTCTGCGCCTGCGCTTCCGATAATATTTGCTGTTGTATATTCATAGGCATCCGGTCCTGTAGGAATTTCAGAATACATATCTAATAATATAGTTGTATTGCTGGCATCGTGGTCATAATATTTATCCAGATCGGTTTGATTATAGTAATTGGTAAGGTCGCCATAATTCCAATTCGTGTTTTTTGCCGATATAATATCGTGAAGTTTCGACTTTAAGGCATAGCCTGTAAGCCCCGCTGTTCCATCATAATATCCTGCAGGAGCCTGAGCCGAGATATACGATGAAAATAAAATAATAGGAAGTAAAAGTTTTTTCATGCTTTAAAATTGGGTGGCTAAAATAGTAAATTAATCAACTCAAAGTTCTGAAATTTTTATTAAAAAATCATTAATTAACAAAATATAAAAAATTGATAATTAAAACTTTGTGAATGAAATACCGTGATGGTAATAATTTTTTTTCGTATACCAACAATTTAAGTATCTTTGGGCACTAACTATTTTATCTATATGAATACAGAAACAATTGACAACATTAAAATGATAGCTGAGACGGCAAGAGAATTTGCTGAAAAAAACATCAGACCGAATATAATGGAATGGGATGAAAGTCAAACTTTTCCAAAAGATTTATTTCACCAATTAGGAGAAATGGGTTTTATGGGAATTGTTATTCCTGAGCAGTATGGTGGTTCTGGTCTTGGTTACCATGAGTATGTTACGATTCTTGACGAGATTTCTCAGGTTGACCCATCAATTGGTCTTTCTGTAGCGGCACACAACTCTCTTTGTACAAACCATATTTATGAATTTGGAAATGAAGAACAAAGACACAAGTGGCTTCCTCAATTGGCTTCTGGTAAAGTAATCGGAGCTTGGGGATTAACTGAGCACAACACAGGTTCAGATTCTGGAGGTATGTCTACAACGGCTGTAAAAGACGGTGGTGACTGGATTATCAGTGGTGCTAAAAACTTTATTACTCACGCTATTTCTGGTGATATCGCTGTTGTAATGACAAGAACAGGAGAAATTGGTGCTAAAAATAACTCTACAGCTTTCGTTTTAGAAAAAGGAATGACTGGTTTTTCTTCTGGTAAAAAAGAAAACAAACTAGGAATGCGTGCTTCTGAAACTGCAGAATTAATTTTCGACAACGTTAGAGTTCCGGATTCTCACCGTTTGGGAGAAGTTGGTGAAGGTTTCAAACAGGCAATGAAAATTCTTGACGGAGGTAGAATTTCTATCGCAGCATTAAGTTTAGGTACTGCAAGAGGAGCTTATAAAGCTGCTTTAAAGTATGCTAAAGAAAGACATCAGTTCGGAAAATCAATATCTGAATTCCAGGCGATCAACTTCATGTTGGCAGATATGGCTACAGAAATCGATGCTTCTGAATTATTGATCCAAAGGGCTTCAACATTGAAAAATGCTAAGCAAAAAATGACAAGAGAAGGAGCTATGGCAAAATTATATGCTTCTGAAGCTTGTGTAAGAATTGCAAATAATGCGGTTCAAATCTTCGGAGGTTACGGTTATACAAAGGACTTCCCTGCTGAGAAATATTACAGAGATTCTAAATTATGTACAATTGGTGAAGGAACTTCTGAAATCCAGAGATTGGTTATCGGTAGAGATATTACAAAATAATTTTATTTAATTAAAAATTATTAAAAGGCTACTCGCCCAACAATAAATATAAAATTAGAATTATATTATCATAATTGAATAGTACACGTATTTTGCGTGTGCTATTTTCTTTTTTTGAGATAATGCGTTTTGAACTACATTCAATGTATCGCATAATAATTTAAATAGATTATCATAAATTTTCTTAAAAAATTTCGTTTTTCATTATAAATTTTTCATTAGCTTTGATATCCCACAATCAAAATAATATTTATATGAAAAAACAGTTATCAATGATCGGAATGCTTCTTATCACAGGCATTTCTTTCGCTCAGACAGATCGTCTTTGGTCTGAAGGCTCAAGAAAAGCTACTTCTGAGGTCTTCGAAAACAAGAATTTCGTTACTAATCCTAAGGTTTACAGCCTTGATATTAACGGTTTAAAAAATGTATTGGCCAAAGCTCCTAAAAGACTGGCTGTTGGCGAAAAATCCATGATCATTATTTCTTTCCCGAATTCAGAAGGGAAAATGGAAAATTTTAAAGTTAAAGAAAATTCAAACTTCGATCCTCAGTTAGCGGCAAAGTATCCTGATATCAAATCCTACGTTGGTGAAGGTCTTGATGATCCAAATTCTACAGTTTATTTCAGTATTTCTCAGCTAGGATTATCTTCCATGGAAATTTATGGAGATAAATCCGCAGTTTTCATTGAGCCTTACACAAAAGATCTTTCAACTTATGTTGTTTACAAAAAATCAGACAAAAAAGATGATCTTAATAAATTTGAATGTACCGTAATTGATGTTGCTCAAAAAGGTGTTATCAGTGCAAACAATCTTGCAGCAAGACCCAATGCTGACGATGCTAAATTAAGAACATTCAGATTAGCCCTTTCAAGCACAGGAGAATACACAACTTATTTTGGAGGAACAAAAGCCAACGCTTTAGCAGCAATGAACAACACAATGACTCGTGTAAACGGAGTTTTTGAGAAAGATTTTGCAGCAAGAATGGTGCTTATCGCTAATAATGATGCGGTAATTTATACCAACGCTTCTACAGATCCTTATTCTGCAGCTTCAGGAATGAGCAGTTGGAATTCTCAGCTTCAATCAACTTTAACTTCTGTAATCGGTGAAGCAAATTACGACATCGGTCACTTATTCGGAGCTTCCGGAGGCGGCGGAAATGCAGGTTGCATCGGCTGTGTTTGTACAAACGGTTCAAAAGGAAGCGGTTATACTTCTCCCGCAGATGCCATTCCATCAGGAGATAACTTCGATATCGATTATGTAGCTCACGAAATGGGTCATCAATTTGGAGGAAATCACACTTTTTCTCACTCAAATGAAGGAACTGGTGTAAATATGGAACCTGGCTCAGGATCAACGATCATGGGATATGCGGGAATTACTGCTCAGGATATTCAACCACATTCAGATGCATTTTTCCATGCGGTGAGTATTCAGCAGATCACCAATAATATTAAAGCTAAAACCTGTCCTGTAAGTACTTCAACAGGAAATTCAATTCCAACAGCTAACGCAGGTTTAGATTATACAATTCCAAAAGGAACGCCGTTTATGCTGACAGGAACGGGAACTGATGCCAACGGTGATTCATTAACTTATGTTTGGGAGCAAATGGACAACGCTTCATCTTCTCAAACTGGAGCGAGTTCTGCGGCAAGTGCTACAAAAGCAACAGGACCGACTTTCAGATCTTGGACTCCACAGACTACTCCTGTGAGATATTTCCCAAGAATGGCTTCAGTTTTAACGGGAGCAACCACCACAGCAGGTTCGGAAATCACTGTTGAAGCTTTATCTAATGTTGCAAGAACGTTGAATTTCAGATTTACAGTTCGTGACAACAGAGCGGGAGGTTCAGGAAATAATTCTGATGATGCGATCGTTACAGTTAATGGAACGGCAGGACCATTCAGTGTAAGTTCTCAAAATTCAGCAACAACTTATACAGGCGGAACTTCTCAAACCGTAACCTGGAATGTTGCAGGAACTACCGCCAACGGAGTAAACGCGGCAAATGTAGATATTCTTTGGTCTACCAATTCAGGAACAACATGGACTACTCTATTGGCAGGAACTCCAAACGACGGAACTCAGGCTGTAGTTATTCCAAATGCTTCTACAACAACAGGAAGAATTATGGTAAAAGGTTCTAATCATATTTTCTTTGATGTAAATAATGCTAATATTACGGTAAATGCAGGCTCAGGAAGTGGTGATGTGATCGCTCCTACTGCTCCTACTTTAGCTGCTTCAGGAACAACTTCTACAAGTACAAATCTTTCTTGGTCTGGCGCAACAGATGCGGTAGGTGTTACAGGTTATGATGTGTATCAGGGAGCTTCATTAATAGGTTCTACGGCTTCAACAACTTACACAGCAACAAGTTTAACGCCATCAACAACTTACAGCTTTACAGTTAAAGCGAAAGATGCAGCAGGAAATGTTTCAGTTGCAAGTAACTCTGTGAGCGTTACAACTCTTGCGGGAAGCGCAGTAAGTTACTGTTCAGCGGCTTCAACAAATACGGCTGATGAGAGAATCGGAAATGTAAAGTTCGGAACAATCAACAATACTTCTACAGGAACTGCAGGATATGAAAACTTTACTGCTGTTTCTACAAACGTAACAAGAGGAAGTGCTTATACAGTTTCAGTAACTCCGGTTTGGACATCAACGGTTTACAGTGAAGCTTACGCAGTTTACATTGATTACAACGGTGACGGTGACTTCACAGACAGTGGAGAATTGGCTTGGTCTAAAACAGGCTCTACAACAACTCCTGTAACAGGAAGCATCACAATTCCGGCAACGGCAACGGTGGGAACTACCAGAATGAGAGTAATGATGCAATATAATTCTGTTCCAACATCATCTTGTGGTTCATATACTTACGGACAAGTTGAAGATTATACACTAAATATTGTTTCTTCAGGAAAAGGAGATCTATTGGGTACTAAAGATTTAATGACAGACATTAAATTATATCCAAATCCTGTAAGAGATATTTTAAATATTTCAAATACGACAACAGAAGATTACAAGATCTTCGATATGGGTGGAAAACTAATTAACTCAGGAAAACTTCAAAGAGGATCTGCAAATGTGAGCAATCTTACCAAAGGTGCTTATATGATCCAAATCGGTGAAATCTCAAAAAGATTCATCAAAAACTAAATAACCTTCATCATTTTAAACTTTGAGATAAAAGGCTGTCCATTTGGGCAGTCTTTTTTATGGGTAATGAATAATAGGTAATAAGTAATTTTGATTATGAATTATGAATTATGAATTATGAATTATGAATTATTTCTGTTAAGTTTCAATGTTTTAATTGTCAATATCAATAGGAACGGGCTTTAGCCCGTTTAAAACAAAGAAAATCTTCATTCGGCTTTAGCCAAAACTTAATTTTCAATATTTTTTTCCTCCTTTTGCATGTAAGAAACTTCTCAACTTTACTTTTAAACCTAAAAAAATAAATTCTACATTCAATCAATGACAAAACCTGAAAAACTAATCTCTAATTTCTAGCTTCTAACTTCTAAAAATTTTATATTTGTCACAAATTTAAAAATTTCATGGAAAAAATTGACAGCCTGAACCAAGTAGCAGAATTCCACACAACTTTCAAAGCGCCTATTTTAGATAATCCACAAATTCCTTCTCCGGAAAGATGTAACCTTAGAGTTGAGCTTTTACAGGAAGAATTAAACGAATTAAAACAAGCGATCGCAGATAATGACATTGTAGAAATTGCAGATGCACTTTGCGATTTGCAATATGTTTTGAGTGGTGCAGTATTAGAATTTGGACTTGGCAACAAATTTGTAGAGCTATTCAACGAAGTTCAGCGTTCCAATATGTCTAAAGCTTGTGATAATGAAGAACAGGCACAGGAAACGGTTGAGTTTTATAAAGCAAAAGAAGTTGAATCTTTCTATGAAAAATCAGGAGAAAAATTCAATGTTTACAGACAGGCAGATCATAAAGTATTGAAAAACAAATACTACTCTCCTGCCGATTTAAAAACAATTATCGAAAAATAATATGAAAAAAATAATCACAAATGTTGTTACCATTTCATGCTTGGTTTTTGCAACTCAGCAGTTCAGCGCTCAAAAAGTAGTGGTGAACCGCGAAGTTGAAACGACTAAGGATGGAAAAATGCTTTTAGGAACCCAAACTAAAGATCAGTTTACAAAAGCGCCTTACGCAGATTGGTATGTGAAAGAGCATGACGAATATGCGATTGACCAAAAAGCGATCAGTGAACTTAGAAAGGATAAAATAAATTCTTACAATATCACCGTTTTCATGGGAACTTGGTGCGAAGACAGTCACAGAGATTTTCCAAGATTAATGAAGATTTTGGAAGAAGTGAAATATCCTGAAGGAAAATTAACCATTATTGCCGTAAACCGTAAAAAAGAATCGCCTTCTGGTGAGGAAGGGCTTTATAATATTCAGAAAGTGCCTACCATTATTGTTCAAAAATATGGCAAGGAAATTGGAAGGATAATAGAAATGCCTACAACAGGTTATATTGAAAGAGATTTGGTTGAAATTTTAAAGAAAGACGACAAATCTGTAATAAAAGAAATATTTAAAAAATAGATATTGAGAAATAATAGAATCATATTACCATTTTTAGCAGGAGTTGCGATCATGTTGATTCTCTTCTTTGGTCTTAAATCTTGTTTAAATCTTACCGGAAAAACGGAAAAATCAGATTATTATATTCTGACGAACCAAATTTCCAAAATGAATAAAATGGTTGTTTTGGAGCAGGATGTTTCTTCGATGCAGAAAACCAAGATGGGTTACGAAGTGTTCGGAAGTGAAGTTTCGAGCAACAGCATTATTACTTATACGAAGACTAATGCGCAAGTTTCCTATGATTTAAACAAAATGAAAATGGAGGTTGATTCTATTAATAAAAAATTGATTATCACAGAATTACCCAATGCAGATATAAGAATCACTCCAAGTGTTGAAATACAGTCTCTTGACGACTCTTTTTTCAATAGAATTTCTGAGAAAGACATTAAAAATGTTACTCAAAAAGCAAAAGATGCTGCTTTGAAATCTATTGATCAAAATAAGCTAAGAAACGAAGGACGTCAACAATTAATGGAAAATCTTAATAATATTTTCGTTTTGGCAAAGGCTTTGAATTATACTATAGAAGACAAAACCGGTCAGCTAGGTATTTTAGGACTTTAAAAATTTAAAGCTATGAATTCAAAAGACGATAACAAAAAGAAAGAATCTACAAATTCTGCAGAATCAAAAAAGCAAAATCAGGATTTTCCTGATATTCCTGCTTCTTCGAAAAAAACAAATCCGCCTGATATTGATAAAGAAGACATTCAAAAAGCTTCTAAAAACAAAACAGGAAAAACGGATAATACAGATCAATAAAATTAAAAGTCTGCTTCGAAAGAGGCAGACTTTTGTTTTAAAAAAAAAATAATATCAAACGTATAGTATATTACACGATGGTAGACTTTCCGATTTTAATATTCTCAAAATTGTAATATGTTTTTTCAGAATATTTAATATAATCAACGATAAAATCTCCTACTTCACTCGTTGAATATGATTGTTTTGAATTAAGATCAGCAGTAACATATTTACTTTCAATTGTATACTCTACAGATTGTCTTAATTTATGAGCGGCATCCTCTAATTTTAAATGATCCAACATCATGGCAGCACTCAAAATAGAGGCAATAGGATTGGCAATTCCTTTTCCTTTAGCCTGCGGGTAAGAACCATGGATAGGCTCAAATAATGCACTCGAATTTCCAATCGAAGCTGATGGCAACAAACCTATTGAACCTCCGATAACACTGGCTTCATCAGAAATAATATCTCCAAACATATTCTCCGTTAAAATAACATCAAACTGTTTCGGATCAAGAATCAACTGCATCGCTGCATTATCTACAAACATAAAATCTAATGTAACATCAGGATATTCTTCCGCGATTTCCTTACACACTTTCCTCCATAATCTGGAAGTGTCCAACACATTCGCTTTATCGATAAGGGTTACTTTTTTCCTTCTTTTTTGCGCATCCTGAAAAGCCAAATGAGCAATCTGCGTAATATCTTCTCTGTTGTACCTGCAGACATCATAGGCATAAGCTCCATTTTCTTCAGTAAATTTTTCACCAAAATAGATTCCGCTTATCAATTCTCTGTAGATCTGAATATCTGTTCCTTCAATAATTTCCTGTTTCAACGGACTTTTTGAAATAAGTGAAGAATACGTTTTCAAAGGTCTGATATTCGCAAAAAGACCTAACTCTTTACGAAGTTTCAAAAGCCCTTGCTCCGGTCTTACTTTCGCATCAGGATTATTATCAAACGAAGGATCTCCGATGGCTCCAAAAAGAACTGCATCAGAAGTTTTACAAAGCTCCAGAGTATCGTCTGGTAATGGATTTCCTGTTTTGAAAATAGCATCAGCACCAACGATTCCGTACTTGAAATCGAAGCTATAATTGAATAAACTACCGATCGCATTCAATATTTTCACACTTTCATTGGTTACTTCCGGACCAATTCCGTCTCCGGGAAGTACTGCTATTTTAAAATAATTTCTGCTCATATTATTTGTGTTTTTAGTTCAAATTCTTGTATCGCCTGTTTTTTGCTGATTAAAAAATCAATATCGTCATAGCCATTTAAAAGGCATATTTTTTTATAAGAATCAATTTCAAAATTTTCTGTTTTGTTTTTAAAAGTGATCGTTTGTTTTTCTACATCAACGGCAATCTCACTTTCGGGATTTTCTGTGATCTCATTTAAAATTTCTTTTAAAAATTCTTCTGAAACTTTTATGGGAAGCAATCCATTGTTGAGGGCATTTCCTTTAAAAATATCCGCGAAAAAACTGGATAGAATAACTTTAAATCCAAAATCGGTTAATGCCCAGGCAGCATGTTCACGGCTGCTTCCACATCCAAAATTATTGCCTGCAACCAGAATTTCTCCGCTGTATTTTGGATTATTTAAAACAAAATCAGGATTCGGCTCATACGTATGAACATCATATTTCCAGTCTCTGAAAAGATTATTTCCAAAACCTTTTTTATCGATACTTTTTAAAAATCTTGCCGGAATAATCTGATCCGTATCTATATTTTCTGCCGGCATAGGCACGGCACGCGATTGTAATGTAACTAGTTTTTGCATTTGTTTATCGTAAATAAAAGTAAAAACTGTCTTTGAGAATATGATGGATTTACATTTACAAAAACAGCATTCTCTCTCATCATTTGTTGTTAATTTAAATTTTCAAAAATTGAAATTCGTCCTTCAATGGCAACTTTTGCAGCAGTGAGCGGACTAGCCAAAATGGTTCTCGCTCCCTGCCCTTGCCTGCCTTCAAAGTTTCTGTTTGAGGTAGAAACACAGTACTCACCTTCCGGAATTTTATCGTCATTCATAGCGAGACACGCAGAACATCCCGGTTGTCTGATCTGGAATCCTGCCTCATTGAAAATTTTATCGAGTCCTTCTTCATAAATCTGCTTTACTACCTGTTGCGAACCCGGAACAATTAAGGCCTGAACCTGCTCCGATTTATTTTTTCCTTTAATATATTGAGCCGCAGAACGGAAATCTTCAATTCGGGCATTGGTGCAGCTTCCGATAAAAACATAATTCACTTTAATATCAGAAAGTGGCTGACCAGCTTTTAAACCCATATATTTCAGCGCTTTTACTTCTGATTCATTTTGAGGAACAGGAATTGTTTCATTAATTGAAATTCCCATCCCCGGATTGGTTCCGTACGTGATCATCGGATGAATTTCTGAAGCATTAAATGAATATTCTTTGTCAAAAACAGCCTGATTATCAGTTTTCAATGTCTTCCAATATTCTACTTTTTCTTCCCATTCTTTGCCTTTCGGGGCAAAAGTTCTTCCTTTTACATATTCGAAAGTGGTTTCATCAGGAGCAATCATTCCGCCTCTGGCTCCCATTTCAATGCTCATATTACAGACAGTCATTCTTCCCTCCATTGACATTTCTTCAAAAACATTTCCGGCATATTCACAGAAATAGCCTGTTCCGCTGTCTGTTCCAACTTTTGAGATGATATACAAAATCACGTCTTTAGGCTGAACATTTTTATTTAATTCACCGTTAACGGTAATTCTCATTGATTTCGGCTTATTCAATAATAAACACTGACTCGCAAAAACCTGTGCCACCTGACTCGTGCCAATTCCAAATGCAATCGCCCCAAAAGCACCGTGTGTTGAAGTATGGCTATCTCCGCAAACAATACTCATTCCGGGCTGTGTAACTCCTAATTCGGGAGCAATAATGTGAACAATTCCCTGATATTGATGTCCTAAACCGTATAATTCAATATGATTTTTTTTGCAGTTTTCTGTGAGTTGTTCTACTTGATTTCTTGAAGATTCATCCCTGATCGGCTGATCCTGATCTAATGTCGGAACGTTATGATCTGCTGTCGCAACAATCTGTTTTGGACGGAATACTTCCAGATTTCTGGCTTCCAATTCGGCAAAAGCCTGTGGGCTTGTTACCTCATGGATCAAGTGTTTATCAATGTATATAATTTGAGGACCGTTTGGGATCGTTTCCACAACGTGAGCATCCCAGACTTTATCAAAAAGTGTTTTATAATTATTCATTTAAAGGTCTATTAACGTTATGAGAGGTCTATCCTATTTTTCTGGTAACTTTTTCGATAATTGCATTTAAATCATCGTTTTTAACTTCTTTTTTCATATCGGCAATTTTCAAAAATTCCTCATACAAAAAGTCAAGCTCGTTTTTAGTAACATCAAAACCAATATGCTTGAATCTGTAAGCTAAAGCCGAACGTCCACTTCTGGCTGTTAAAATGATTGATGACGCATTTACACCCACTTCTGCAGGATCAATAATTTCGTAAGTTTCCCTGTTTTTAATGACCCCATCCTGGTGGATTCCTGAGCTGTGAGCAAAAGCATTGCCACCAACGATTGCTTTGTTGGGTTGTACAGCCATTCCCATTAGATCAGAAACCAGAACACTTATTGAGTTGAGCATTCTGGAGTTGATATCAGTATGTAATTTTAAATGTGAATGCTGTTTTAAAACCATTACCACTTCCTCCAACGCTGTATTTCCAGCTCTTTCACCTAAGCCATTAATGGTACATTCAATTTGTCGGGCACCATTGATAACTCCCGAAATTGAATTAGCAGTTGCTAATCCCAAATCATTGTGGCAGTGGCAGGAAAGTATGGCTTTATCAATTCCCTTTACATTTTCCTTTAAATATTTGATCTTGGCGCCATATTCTTCAGGAAGGCAATAACCCGTTGTATCAGGGATGTTGAGGACGGTTGCGCCTGCTTTAATTACTTCTTCGCAAACTTTTGCTAAATATTCGTTATCTGTTCTTCCTGCATCTTCTGCGTAAAATTCTACATCTTCTACAAAGGTTTTCGCGTATTTTACAGCGTTCACGGCACGTTCTATAATATCTTCCCTATTTGAGTTGAATTTATATTGAATATGGGAATCCGAAGTTCCTATTCCCGTGTGAATTCTAGGTCTCTTGGCATATTTCAGCGCTTCTGCTGCAGTTTCAATATCTTTTTTGTTAGCTCTTGTCAGTCCGCAAACTTTTGCGTTTTTTACTAATTTTGAAATCTCTGAAACAGAATGAAAATCTCCGGGACTTGAAATCGGGAAACCAGCTTCAATAACATCTACTCCAAGCTCGTCCAGTTTTTCGGCAATAACTAATTTTTGTTCTGTATTTAATTTACAGCCAGGGACTTGCTCTCCATCACGCAATGTGGTATCAAAAATTTCAATTTTTTCGGAATTCATAATGAAGTTTTTTACTTAATTTTGATTCAAAACTAAAGATTGAATTGTTCTTTGATTTTGATTTTGTCAAAAAAATACAATATTCAAATGATGAAATTTTAAACACAAAAAACTAATAATCAAATAATTATATCATAAAAATCTACAATGGCAGAATTACAGAAAGATTTTTTATTTGTACTTATTAAATCATTAACAACTTCCGAAAAACGACAATTTAAGCTCTATGTTAATCGCCTAGGAATTAATATCGATGCTAAATTTCTGTTACTTTTTTCAGAATTGGACAAAATGAATGAATATGATGAGAGCATTATTATAGGAAAAAAGATTTCGACGAAACAACAGCTTTCTAATCTTAAGGCTCATCTCTACAAACAGCTTTTGGTAAGTTTACGCCTGAATCCAAGTCATCAAAATTTTAGAATTCAGCTTCGTGAGCAATTGGATTTCGCCAATATTCTTTATCAGAAAGGACTTTACAAACAGGCTTTAAAAATATTAGATAAAACCAAGCAGACCGCCCTGGAATTAGATGAAAAAAGTATCGCGTCAGAAATTATCGATCTTGAAAAAGTAATTGAATCACAGTTTATTACACGAAGTATTGCCGGAAGAGCTGAAGAATTAATCAGGCAATCTAATGCCGTAAGTAAGCAAAACCAATATACAACGCAGCTTTCTAATCTTTCATTGAAATTATACAGTGAAATGCTTACTCATGGCTACGTAAAAAATGATAAAGACCGGGAGGAAATCTTAGAAATATTTAATTCACAGATTAAAAATATAAAACCGTTTAAACTTAATTTTACCGAAAAGTTATGGTATTATAAGGCGCATGTGTGGAAGAATCAATTACTGCAGAATTATAAATATACTTTAAAATATGCCTATCAGTGGGTTGAATTATTTCATCAAAATCCTGAAATGATCGCCAGCCATCCCGTTTGGTATATTAAAGGAAACACTTATCTGCTTAAAATTCTTTTCCTTTATGGTAATATTGATGTGTTGGAGAAACAGTTTGAGCATTTTAACAAAATGGTTCAGTCACAAATTTTTGTACAAAATGAAAACCTGCAGTCCCTTATTTTTCTTACACATTACAATACACTGATGAATATTCACTTTATAAAAGGTGAATTTTTCACGGGTACCAAGCTTATTCCGGAAATAGAGCTTAAAATGGATAAACTTCGCGATAAAATTGACGAGCACCATTTTATGATCCTTTATTTAAAGATGGCGGCTATGTTCTTTGGAAGCAAAAAATATGAAGAATCCATCTTGTATTCTATGAAGATCATCGAATCTAAAGGAAGTGTACAGGAAGATTTATTGTTTCATACCAGAATTCTTATTTTAATGTCGAAATATGAATCGGGAAATGATGAAGATTATGACGAATTTATAAAAGCAACCTTAAAATTTGCGCTTAAAATGAAAAAGCCGGAAGAATTTCATTTTGAAAGCATTACATTTTTTAAAAATCTTAATGGATTATTTTTAAATAAAAGAAAGGAAGCCTTCGAATCATTTAATAAAAAGCTGGATGAATTTTCTAAAAACGAATACTATAGAAGATCATTATTCTATATTGACATCCACGGTTGGGTACAGTCTAAAGTTCAGCAGATAGATGTGATAGAAATTATAAAAAGAAGGGTAAAATATAAAAGAAAAAGTTAAAATGACGGTTTAAAAAAATATAAACCGCCATTTTAAAAGTTATTTCCATAGTTTTTCAATAAAACTCAAAGCATTTTTATGACTTATTTTTTCCATTATTTCAGGTGAAAAATCCTTTGCTATTCTTTTATTAATCGAATTATACATTGTTGCATCTTTAAACTCATCAAAGAAAAAAGGATAACGGGATTGGTCGGGATGCTCATCGTCAAAGAAAAAGTCTGCTCCATACGCAATGCAATTTTCGGCACCTAAGTCCAAACCGTACTGAATATGCTCGTAAAATCGTTCAGGATGGTGATGATCAATATAATCTTTGATAAAATTAAGTCCGATCAAACCTTCTCTTTTAATCAATTCTTTAACCAATTCATCAGGAAGATTTCTGTTATTTTTGTATACATTTCTATAGTTGGAATGACTTGCAAGAATGGATATTTTATAATTTTTCTGATCAACATAATTAAGAATATCATACGCTAATTGATCGCTTGTATGAGCCAAATCGATCGCTATTTTCTTATCTGCTATATAATCGATTAAAATTTTTCCGTCGTCTTTTAAACCTAATTCAGAATTATTTCCACCACCAAAACGATTTTCAGAATGGTGGGTAAGCCCGATATATAAAACTTTTTGAGTATTTTCAATGATCGTTTCAAGGTTTTTAAATCCAATATCCAAATCAGTATCTTCTTCACAAAATGAGGACCCATTTTCAATAGAAGCAAGAACTCCTACTCGATTTTGATTTTCAATATTGCTGTAATTTTTAGTGTCAAAAAGAAAAAAATCTTCACTTTTTAATAAATCTGCGAAAATTTCACTTTGTTTGACACCTTCTGCTATACTATTCTTTCCCGTTGCTGTATAAATAGCCATTACCTGAAGCTTTACATGGCCTTCTTTTAAATAAGGTAGTGAGCATTTCACTTGTTTATCATCGGTTTTTGAATCCGGTCTTAATAAATAGTATAATAAATCGCAGTGTAAGTCGATATTTAAGTCATTCATAATGAGAGTGTAAATTATTTATAGAAAATTAAAAAAGTTTTTCTTTACCTTTAGCATTAAATATTGCTTCAAATATACGTTAATATCGCTTTTTAAATAAAAAATGCGTATTTTTGCAACTTAAAATTTCTTAGTAAACAATGATAAAAATTACACTTCCAGACAATAGTGTCAAAGAATTTGAAGGAGCAGTTACTCCTTTAGATGTGGCAAAATCTATAAGCGAGGGATTGGCTAGAAACACCATTTCCGCAATTGTTAATAACAAACAAGTAGAGATCACCACACCTATAACCACGGATTCTACGGTACAGTTGTTAACCTGGAATGACGATCTTGGAAAGAAAGCTTTCTGGCATTCTTCTGCCCACCTTTTGGCGCAGGCTATCATGGAATTTTATCCAAATGCTAAGTTAACAATCGGTCCGGCGATCGAAAGTGGCTTCTATTATGATGTAGATTTCGGTGACGAAGTTTTATCTGAAAAAGATTTTGAGAAGATTGAAAAGAAAGTATTGGAAAATGCTAAAAAAGCTTCAACATTCTCATTATACCCTGTATCTAAAGAAGAAGCATTAAAAACATACGCAGATAATCCTTACAAAGTTGAGTTGATCTCTAATCTTAATGATGGAGAAATCACTTTTGTAACACACGATAACTTCACAGATTTATGTCGTGGAGGTCACATTCCTAGCACAGGAATTGTGAAAGCAATGAAGATCTTAAATGCAGCAGGAGCTTATTGGAGAGGGAGTGAAAAAAATCCTCAATTAACAAGAGTTTATGGTATTTCTTTCCCTAAACAGAAAGAATTGACTGAGTATCTTGAAAGATTAGAAGAAGCTAAAAGAAGGGATCATAGAAAATTAGGTAAAGAACTTGGAATTTTCGCTTTCTCTGAAAAAGTAGGTGCCGGTTTACCACTTTGGTTGCCAAAAGGAACTGCTTTAAGAAGAAAATTGGAAAATTTCCTTTCTGTTGCTCAGAAAAAAGGAGGTTATGAATTCGTAATGTCTCCACATATCGGTTCAAAAGAATTGTATGTAACTTCTGGTCACTGGGATAAATATGGTGCAGACAGCTTTCAGCCGATCAAAACTCCGAATGAAGGAGAAGAATTCTTACTGAAGCCGATGAACTGCCCTCACCACTGTGAAATCTACAAAACTTCACAATGGAGCTACAGAGATTTGCCGAAAAGATATGCAGAATTCGGAACTGTTTACAGATACGAGCAAAGTGGAGAGCTTCACGGATTAACAAGAGTTCGTGGATTTACTCAGGATGATGCTCACCTTTTCTGTACTCCGGATCAGCTTTCGGAAGAATTTGAAAAGGTAATTGATTTAACGCTTTATGTGTTTAAATCTTTAGGATTTGAAGATTTTGTGACTCAGGTTTCTTTAAGAGATCCTGATAACAAAGAAAAATATATCGGTTCTGATGAAAATTGGGAAAAAGCCGAAAGTGCAATCATCAACGCTGCTCAAAAGAAAGGTTTGAAAACCGTTGTTGAATATGGTGAGGCTGCATTCTACGGCCCTAAATTGGATTTCATGGTGAAGGATGCTTTAGGAAGAAAATGGCAGTTAGGAACTATTCAGGTAGATTATAATTTACCGGAAAGATTCGATCTTCATTATATCGGAAGCGATAATGAAAAACACAGACCGGTAATGATCCACAGAGCACCATTTGGTTCTATGGAACGTTTTATCGCGATTTTATTAGAAAATACTGCAGGAGATTTCCCATTATGGTTAAGCCCTGAGCAGTTCATAATTCTACCAATCAGTGAAAAATATGCAGATTATGCGAAAAAAGTTTCACAATTTTTAGAAAATCACGATATTAGCGGTCAGATTGATAACAGAAATGAGAAAGCGGGTAAAAAAATCCGTGATGCAGAATTAAACAAGATCCCATTCATGCTGGTTATAGGTGAAAATGAGGAAAGAGATGGCACGATTTCTGTGAGAAGACGTGGAGAAGGAGATCTTGGAGTGATGAAAATGGAAGATTTCGTCAATTATTTTAAAAAAGAATCGGCAATATAAATTATTGCCATATAGAAAGTTAACCAATAAAATTTAATACAATAGCACAAAGATTTAACAACAGGGGCCCACAAAGACGTCCTGTACAGGAGGACTTACACTTGATCAACGATAAAATTCGTGTGAGAGAGCTTCGTTTAGTGGGCGATAACGTAGAGCCGGGAATTTATCCAATCGACAAAGCAAGACAGCTTGCTTCGGATCAGGAATTGGATCTTGTAGTGATTTCCGATAAGGCAGAACCGTTTATTGCAAGAATATTAGAATACAAAAAATTCTTATATGAGCAAAAGAAAAAACAAAAAGAACTTAAAGCTAAGCAAGTAAAAGTGGTAGTAAAGGAGATCCGTTTCGGACCTCAGACTGATGACCATGATTATGAGTTTAAAAGAAAACATGCTGAAAAGTTCTTGGAAGAAGGTTCAAAATTGAAAACCTACGTATTTTTTAAAGGACGTTCGATTATCTTTAAAGATCAGGGTGAAATCTTACTTCTAAAACTTGCTCAGGAATTAGAGCACGTTGGAAAAGTAGATCAGCTACCTAAACTTGAAGGAAAGAGAATGATTATGATGATGAGTCCTAAAAAACCAGCAAAATAATTTTAATAGATTTAAGATCTATTCTTTAAAATATAAACCTCAAAGCAATTTGAGGTTTTTTGTTTTTAGTATTTGGTCAATTATGCTAAATTAAATAACATTAGTGTGATTTAATTTATGTAATTCTTATATTTGCAGCTTAAAAATTTATATGAAAATAAAATTATTGACTTTTTTAAGTCTTGCGCTACTTTTATCTTCTTGTACTCAAGATGATACTATGGATAATGTGAATGTAGAAAATGGAAAATTACAGACGAATGAAAATAATGCTTCACGTGGTATTTCTCTAGTTAATTTAACTTTTATTAAAGAAACAACTAATCATCCTCAAAGACTAGATCCAGGCCAATCAATCAGCTTTACACATAATATTTATACTTATAGATTAGAGATGCAAGGTGATAGTAACCTAGTTTTATATCAAGACAGACCTGGTTTTACGCGTGCGCTGTGGAGTACAAATACTCATAGAGATTCCGGAACTCCTTGGCTAATTGCACAGAATGATGGAAATCTGGTAATTTACAATAACGGCAACCCTTTGTGGCATACAAACAGTTCAGTTAGCGAGAATGTGTCAAATCCGCATATCAAGCTTCAACTTTATTCAAAAAGTGGAGCAATGGTTCCTACGGGAATAAGAATTAAACTTATTTTGGGCGGAAATAATGTAGAAAGAAAAACAATAGCGGAAATAGACGTTGACGATTTTTATTAGAAAATTTTAATAATAGGCTGTTTTCATTGATAAAACAGCCTATTTCAATATAACTAATCTTAGTTTGGATTGATTTTTTTTGTATCTTTGCAAACTATTATTCCTAGATGTCTTTAGGGATAACCAATACAGATATTGATAACAAAACAATAAAAAGCAAAAAAATGCCAAAATTAAAAACGAAATCAGGTGCTAAAAAGCGTTTTAAACTTACCGGAACTGGTAAGATTAAAAGAAAAAATGCTTTCAAAAGCCACATCTTGACAAAGAAAGAAACTAAGCAAAAGAGAAATCTTACGCAAACTTCTTATGTTGCAAAAGTGGACGAAAAAAGTGTTAAGCGTCAATTAGCAATTCAGTAGTTTTTATAATCCTTATTCGGTTTATAAGAATAACAATTCAATATTTTAACCCTGGAATGGTGCAGATAAGTGTAATGAAACAGTTTACCGCCCTTTTCAAAAAAACAATTTAAATTATGCCTAGATCAGTAAATGCCGTAGCTTCAAGAGCTCGCAGAAAGAAAATTATTAAGCAAGCTAAAGGTTTTTTCGGTAGAAGAAAGAACGTTTGGACTGTAGCTAAAAATGCCGTGGAAAAAGCAATGCAATATGCTTACCGTGGTAGAAAAGAGAAAAAGAGAAATTTCAGATCACTTTGGATCATGCGTATCAACGCAGGAGCTAGAGAGCACGGAATGTCTTACTCTCAGTTTATGGGAGCTCTTAAAAAGAACAACATCGAGCTTAACAGAAAAGTTTTAGCTGACTTAGCTATGAACTATCCTGAAGCTTTCAAAGCTGTTGTAGATCAAGTAAAATAATGTAAAATTTTTTGTTATCAATATAAATCCCGAGTTTTTTGCTCGGGATTTTTTAATTATCTACATTTGCTAAATTATTAAATATTTAAAACTTTATTTAAAAGTGAAAAAATTATCTACTCTTCTACTCCTTTCGTTAGCAACTTGCGGTTTGCAGGCTCAAAGTTTTATTCAGGCTTATCAAAACAGAGCAAACTTGGTTACTCAGACGAATATTACGACAAACTTGCAAGAGTTTGGAAATTTTGGTGTAAAGACTACAGGTTCTGTAGCCAATACCAATGCGCTTAACTGGATCAAGAATAAATATCTGTCTTACGGTTACACGGTTAGCCAGATGGAAGAAGATCCTTTTACAGTAGGAAGTTTAAGTTCTAAAAATCTTATCATAACAAAAACAGGAACGGTTTATCCTAATACATATGTGATTATTTGTGGTCATTATGATACCATCACAGGTCCCGGAGTAAGTGATAACGGAAGCGGAACTTCTATTATTTTAGAAGCGGCTAGAATTTTAAAAGATGTTCCTACGGAATATTCTGTGAAATTCATCCATTTTTCTGGAGAAGAACAGGGACTTTATGGAAGTGATCATTATGCGAATAACGTTGTTTTCAAAAATGGAGTTCGTGATTTAGACGTAAGATTAGTTTTCAATATCGATCAGGTTGGAGGTAAATTATCGAGCCCGAGCAATTCAATAAAATGTGAAAGCGATCAGGCTGGCCAGTCTGGAAATAATGCGGCATCATTGTCGTTTACACAGCAATTAGCGGCTTGTACTACTCTATATTCGCCATTACAAACGGTGATGTCTAATGCCTATTCATCAGATTATATGCCCTTTGAAGAGAACGGAGATATCATTACCGGATTCTACGAAACTCCACAGAGTCATAATGAGCATACGGTAAATGATACATTTGCCAATGTAGATCCTACTTATGTTTTTAAAGTTGGAAAGGCTGCAGTTGGTGCGCTTCAACATTTTGCGGTTGCTTCAACTACAATTTTAGGTGTAAACGAGACTTCATCTCAAGGTTTAGAGTCTGTAAAAGTATATCCAAATCCGGCAAAAGATGTTTTAAATGTTGAACTACCAAAAAAGGTGAAAGATTTTAGCCTTGAAATTACAGATGTAAGCGGTCGTACGTTATTTTCAGTACAAAATCAAACAAAAATAAATGTTTCAAGTTTAGTAAATGGAACTTATTTATGTACGGTGAAGACAGATAATGAGAGCGTTACAAGAAAAGTAATCATTGAAAAGTAATTACATTACAATAATATAATTAATTGATCCTGAGTTTTTTGCTCGGGATTTTTTAATTATCTACATTTGCTGAATTATTAAATATTTAAAACTTTATATAAAAGTGAAAAAATTATCTACTTTTCTACTCTTTTCGTTAGCAACTTACGGTTTACAGGCTCAAAGTTTTATTCAGGCTTATCAGGATCGTGCCAATATGGTTACGCAGACTAATATTACGACCAATTTACAGGATTTTTCAAATTTGGGAGTTAAAACTACTGGTTCTGTAGCGAATGCAAATGCCTTAAATTGGCTTAAAAATAAGTATGCATCTTTTGGATATTCTGCCAGTCAGGTTGTAGAAGATCCGTTTACTTTTAGTGGAACAAGTTCAAAAAATTTAGTAATAACTAAAACAGGAACAGTTTATCCTAATAAATATGTAATTATCTGTGGACATTTCGACAGTATTGTTGGTCCCGGAGTCAACGACAATGGAAGTGGAACTTCAATTATTTTGGAAGCTGCAAGAATTTTAAAGGATGTTCCAACGGAATATTCTATTAAATTTATTCACTTTTCCGGTGAAGAACAAGGATTGAGAGGAAGTCAGCACTATGCAAATACAGTGGCTTATCAGGGAAGTACCCGTGTTTTAGATATAAAATTAGTCTTTAATCTGGATCAGGTTGGCGGGAAAATGGGAAATAACAATAATACCATTTACTGCGACGAAGACATGGGCGGAAATGCGAATAATACAGCTGCCGGTGTTGCTGCAACTCAGGAATTGGTAACACTTACAGGTCTTTATTCTCCTCTTTTAACTGATATTGACGAAGCAGAAGATACAGATTATATTCCTTTTGAAACTAAAGGTGAAGTAATTACGGGGTATTTTGAAAAAATTAGAAGTAATTATCCGCACACGGCAAATGATACTTTTGCCAATACAGATCCTGTTTATATTTACAATGTTGGAAAAGCAACGGTTGGTGCACTTCAACATTTTGCGGTGGCAGCTACAACAATTTTAGGAACAAGAGATGTTCCGGCAAATAATTTAGAATCTGTAAAGATCTATCCAAATCCGGCAAAAGATGCTCTTCATATTGAAGTACCCAGCAAAGTGAAAGATTTCAGTTTTGAGATCACAGATTTGATTGGCCATACTTTGATAAAAGAAGGAAATAAAACACAGATTAATACTTCTAGTTTAGCTAATGGAGCTTATATTGGAGTATTTAAAGCTGATGGTCAGACGGTTGTTAGAAAGGTTTTGATTGAAAGGTAAAAATGAAAATTTAAGATATAAACTCGCTTTTTTAGCGAGTTTTTTATTTATCGCGAGTTTGTAATACCTGTTCAATTTCTTCTAATGAAAAACCTTTAGCTTTTAATAAAATCAAAAAGTGATATAACAAATCTGCGGCTTCATTTTTAAATAAATTATCATTATTATCTTTAGCTTCAATCACCAATTCTATGGCTTCCTCTCCTACTTTTTGAGCTACTTTATTAATGCCTCTTTGAAAGAGTGAATAGGTGTAAGAAGATTCTACTTTATCATCAATTCTTTGAGAAATCCTAGCTTCCAATTCATATAAAAAACCTTTTGCTTCTTTCTCTCCGAAACAACTGAAACTTCCCGTGTGACAAACCACATTTTTAGGAATAGCTTTAATTAAAATAGTATCGCTATCACAATCAATTTGAATATCTTCAACCTTTAAAAAATTACCGGATTCCTCACCTTTCGTCCAAAGTCTGTTTTTAGAACGGCTAAAAAAAGTTACAATTCCTTCTTTTTCTGTTTTCTCAAAAGCTTCTTCGTTCATATATCCCAACATCAACACTTGTAAGCTTCTGCTATCCTGAATAATTACGGGAACTAATCCGTTTGTTTTACTGAAATCTATTACCATCTTACTTCAATTTTTTGATTACTTAATTCTTGTTTTAAATCCAAAATGCTCACTTCTCCAAAATGAAAAATACTCGCTGCCAAAGCGCCTGTCGCTTTCGTTTTTTTGAAAACATTTCCAAAATCTTCAATTTTCCCCGCACCTCCAGAAGCAATCACGGGAATATTGATATTTTCAGAAACTGATTTTGTTATTCTTATATCAAAACCATTTTTCGTTCCGTCACCGTCCATAGAGGTCAGTAGGATTTCGCCTGCACCTAAATCTGCTGCTTCTTTTGCCCAATCTATTGTTTTCAAATTGGTTATTTCTCGTCCGCCTTTCACATGAACCCAATCCGAATTATTAATAAATTTGGTATCAATCGCCACAACAATACACTGACTTCCAAACTCTTTGGCCAAGTCAGAAATCAACTGAGGATTTTTCACAGCAGATGAATTGATGCTAATCTTATCCGCTCCCGCTTCCAATAGTTTTTGTACATCTTGAATGGAAGAAATCCCGCCTCCAACCGTGAAAGGAATACTCAGTTCTTTAGAGATATTTTGCACCAATTCAATGAATGTTTTTCTCTTTTCAATCGTGGCGGTAATATCAAGAAAAACCAATTCATCGGCTCCGTTTTCTTCATACCTTTTCGCCAGTTCTATAGGATCTCCTGCATTTCTTAATCCTTCAAAATTAATTCCTTTTACCGTTGTTCCATCCTTGATATCCAGGCAAGGGATTATTCTTTTTTTAAGCATTTTCAATGAATTTTTGAAGTTCTTTTAATTCTATTTTTCCTTCATAAATTGCTTTTCCTATGATAGTTCCAGCACAACCAATTTCTTTCATTTTTTGAACATCTTCAATACATGAAATTCCGCCGCTTGCAATTAATTGAGCAGAAGTTTTATCTAAAATTTCTTTGTAAAGCTCTGTTGATGGACCTTGTAACATTCCGTCTTTTGAAATATCAGTACAAATAACCTGCTGAATTCCTTTTTTCTGATATTGAAGAATAAAATCAATCACGTCTTTATCACTGCTTTCCAGCCAGCCTGAAGTTTTTATCTTTCGATTATCACAATCGGCGCCCAGAATAATTTTATCTGCACCATATTTTTCAATTAATTCAAAACAAAATTCAGGATTCTTAATTGCAATACTTCCAATCGTAATTTGTTTAGCGCCAGAATTGAAAGCTATTTCAATATCTTTTACTGCTTTCAATCCACCTCCAAAATCAATAGATAAATTGGTTTCTTTTGCAATACTTTCCAGTACTTTTTGGTTGACAATATGCTTAGATTTTGCACCGTCCAAATCCACCAAGTGAAGGAATTTAATTCCAAAGCTTTCAAACTCTTTCGCAACTTCTACAGGATTTTCATTGTATATTTTTTTTGTGCTGTAATCACCTTTTGAAAGACGAACACATTTTCCGTCAATAATGTCAATAGCAGGAATAATTTTCATATTTAGAGTTTTAAAAAGTTATTTAATAATTCAGCTCCAATTTTTCCTGATTTTTCAGGGTGAAATTGGGTTGCAAAGAAATTATCCTTCTGCAAAGACGCACTAAAAGGCAAAATATAATCACAAACCGAAGTTGTATATTCTGATAATTCACAATAATAACTGTGAACAAAATACAAATCATTTTTTTTTTCAATTCCTGAAAATAATGGAGATTTTATCTCTGAAATTGTATTCCAACCCATGTGAGGAACAATATCTTTTGGTGGGAATTTCTTTACATTAATATCAAAAATCCCTAATCCTTCAGTGTCTCCTTCTTCATTATTTTTACACATTAATTGCATCCCCAAACAAATTCCCAAAACAGGCTGTTTCAAATTTGGGATCAACTTGTCCAGACCTTTTTCTTTTAATAAATTCATCGTAGAAGAAGCTTCTCCAACTCCTGGGAAAATTACTTTATCAGCTTTTTGAATTAGCTCAAAATCATCAGTAATTATTGATTCTGCATTTAATCTATTCAATGCATTTTGCACCGAATGAACATTTCCTCCGTTATATTTTATAATTGCAATCATATTAAAGACTTCCTTTTGTAGAAGGTAAATTAAAGTTTTCATCAGTCTGTTTTACCGCCATTTTTATAGCTTTTGCAAAGGCCTTGAAAACAGATTCAATTTTGTGATGCTCGTTATCTCCTTCAACTTTAATATTTACATTAGATTTAGAAGAATCGGTGAAAGATTTAAAGAAGTGATAAAACATTTCAGTCGGAACATCACCAATCTTTTCTCTATTAAAATCAGCTTCCCAAACCAACCAAGGTCTCCCTCCAAAATCTATCGCGACCTGAGCCAGACAATCATCCATCGGAAGCAGAAAACCATATCTCTCAATCCCTTTTTTCTTTCCTAAAGCCTGAAGAATTGCTTCTCCCAACACAATTCCTGTATCTTCGATAGTGTGATGCTCATCAACCTGTAAATCACCATTTACTTTGATTTTTAAATCTAGATTTCCGTGTTTTGAAATCTGCTCCAACATATGATCAAAAAAATGCAATCCTGTTGAAATCTCAGAATTCCCTTTTCCATCAAGGTTAACTTCAATGTCAATTTGAGTTTCATTCGTTTTTCTTGAAACTTTCGATTTTCTTGGTTTTTGATTTAAAAATTGATAGATCTCAGACCAATTTTCAGTTGTCAATTCAGCATTTTCATATTGAATTTTATTAATAAAAATTGCTTTTGAGCCTAAATTTTCCGCTAATTGAATATCCGTGATTCTATCGCCAATTACGTAGGAATTTTGTAAATCATAATCTCCGTAAATATATTTCCCAAGCATTCCAATTCCAGGTTTTCTTGTGGGTAAATTTTCATGCTCAAAACTTTTATCAATTAAGATATCACTGAAAATTATACCTTCATTTTCAAATGCTTTCAACATTTTTTCCTGAGGTTTAATAAAATCATCAAAAGGAAAACTTTCGGTTCCCAAACCATCCTGATTGGTGATCATGACCAATTCATAATCCAGTTCTTTGGCTATTTTTGAAAGGTTTTGAAATACTCCTGGATAAAACTCCAGTTTTTCTAAGGAATCAACCTGAAAATCCGTTAGAGGTTCAATAATCAATGTTCCGTCGCGGTCTATGAATAATACTTTTTTCATTTTTAAATAACTTTCATTTTCTTAATTTTTTAACGCTATCAAACCTTGTAGGTTTCACACTGTTTTAAAGCCTGAATCAACAGAATATTTTCATCTCTGTTTCCAATATTAATTCTGATACAATTGGGAATTTGAGGAGTTCTTTTACTTGTTAAAACTTCTTTATCCAAAAGATTTTCATATACTTTTTCAACGTCTTCAAACTCGATTAAAAAGAAATTAGCATGTGTAGGAAAGACTTTTGTAATACAACTTATACCTTGAAATTCATTTTTCAACCATTCTCTTTCTTCAAAAATATTATTCAAGTTTTGATTGAATTGATCTTTATTATCAATCACATTTAGAACCAATTCCTGACTTAAATAATTTACATTATAGGGTGCTTTTACTGTATTAATCAACTTAATAATTTCTTCACTGGCATACGCAATTCCCACTCTTGCTCCCGCCATTCCCCACGCTTTTGAAAACGTTTGAAGAACAATAAGGTTACTATATTTTTCAAGAAGTTCGAGACTCGATTTCTGATCTGAAAATTCAATATACGCTTCATCCACCACAACAATTCCATCAAAATTTTGAATATAAAACTCAATATCTTCAAGGCTGTTTCCTGTAGGATTGTTTGGAGAGCATAAAAAGAAAATTTTTGTTTGAATGTTCTGGGTAACTTTTAAGAACTCCTCTTTTTTGATTTGAAAATCTTCATCTAGATCAAGCTTTACCACTGTGTTTTCATTAATTGTGGCATAAAATCCGTACATCGCAAATGAAGGATTCATCATTAAGATTGAATCTTTTTTAGGCTCACAGAAAATTTTAATAATTAAATCAATCAATTCATCACTCCCATTTCCCACAGCAATTTGATTAGATGAAATATTTTTAAACTCAGACAATTTATTTTTAAGCTTTTTCTGAGTCGAATCCGGATAACGGTTACATTCTCCAAACGGACTTTCATTGGCATCTAATAAAACAGGATTGCTGAATTCATTATGATCTCTAAAACTGATGTAAGGCTGTAATGCTAAAATGTTCTTTCGAACGAAATTATTTAGGGTAAATTGTTTCATTTTTTATTGATTTAATCGGATGGTTACGGCATTTTTGTGAGCGAATAATCCTTCCGCCTCTGCCATGATTTCTATTGTTTTTCCTAAGTTTTGAAGTCCTTCTTTCGACAAGTACTGAAACGTAATTTTCTTCACAAAACTGTCTAAAGAAACTCCACTGTAATTCTTTGCAAAACCGTTGGTGGGAAGCGTGTGATTGGTTCCGCTTGCATAATCTCCGGCACTTTCACATGAATAATTTCCTAGAAAAACAGAACCGGCATTTTGAATTTGAGGAATATAGTTATCAAATTCATTTAAGGCTAAAATAAGGTGTTCCGGAGCGTATAAATTGCTGAATTCTATTGCTTCTTTGATGGTATTTAAAAGAATAAAATGACTGTTATTCAATGATTGTTGTGCAAATTCATTTCTTGGAAGTTCTTTGATCTGTTTTTCAATTTCTTCAATCGTTTCGTTGAAAACTTTCACCTCCGTTGATATAAAAATAACCTGACTATCACTTCCATGTTCCGCCTGTGATAGTAAATCTGCTGCACAAAATGCGGGAATGGCCTGCTCATCAGCAATCACTAAAACTTCACTTGGCCCTGCAGGCATATCGATCGCTACTCCATAATTTTGAGCATATTCTTTTGCGGCAACAACAAACTGATTTCCAGGTCCAAAAATTTTATAAACATTAGGAATACTTTCTGTCCCCAGCGTCATCGCTGCAATAGCTTGCGCACCGCCCGTTTTAAATATTTTTGAAACACCACAGAGTTGAGCAGCATACAAAATCGCAGGATTAATGTTTCCGTTTTTATCTGGCGGACTACATAAAATAATCTCTTTAGAACCCGCCAACTGAGCCGGAATTGCCAACATCAGAACGGTAGAAAACAAAGGCGCTGTCCCTCCCGGAATATAGATTCCTACTTTTTCAATCGCCCGATTTTCTCTCCAACAAACCACTCCTTTTTTCGTTTCAATTTTTTCAATTTCAGACTGCTGTGAAGCGTGAAACTTTGTAATATTTTCTTTAGCTTGTTGAATAGCTTCTTTCAATTCTTCGCTAATTAGGCTTTCTGTATTTTGAATTTCTTCCGTTGAAACTGTAATATTTTCAATATTTGCAGAATCAAATTTTTTATTAAATTCAAGCAATGCTTTATCTCCATTTTTCTCTACTTCTGAGAAAATATCTATGATTGTTTTCGAAATTTCTTCTCTTGTAAAAGCCGGTCGTTTTGTAAGTTCCTGCCAATTTTCCTGATTGGGATATCTGTAAATTTTCATATTAAATCACCATTTTATCGATTGGAATAATTAAAATATCCTGCGCTCCATTTTCTTTTAATTCATCAATAACATCCCAGAAACGATCTTCGTTGATCACAGAATGAATACTACTCCAGCCTTCTTCTGCCAAGGGAATAACCGTCGGACTTTTAAGCACCGGAAGTATTTTAGAAATATCCGCAATCTTTATATTGGGAACATTCATCAAAATGTATTTTGAATTTTTCGCTTTTAAAACAGATTGAATTCTGAATAAGAATTTTTCAAGAATGATTTCTTTTTCCTGATTGAGATTTGGCGTTTTAGCCAACACCGCTTCTGATTTCAATAAGGTAACCGTTTCTCTTAGTCCGTTCTTAAATAAAGTGCTTCCAGAGCTCACAATATCACAAATTCCATCTGCCAAACCAATGTTCGGAGCAATTTCTACAGAACCTGAAATAACGTGGATGTCCGCTGAAACATTATTTTCTAACAAGAATTTTTTAAGGGTATTGGGATAAGAAGTAGCGATTTTTTTATTCTGAAAATAGCTCAAATCGTTCGTTTCAACCTCTTTAGGAACTGCAAGTGAGACACGGCATTTTGAAAATCCAAGCTCCTGAATAATGTCGATCTTTTTTTGTTTTTCTACTAAAAGATTCTCCCCAACGATGGCAATATCTACCACCCCGTCTTCCAAATATTGAGGAATATCCGAGTTTCGCAGGTACATAATCTCCATCGGAAAATTATCTACCGAAACTTTAAGCTGATCTTTTCCGTTGTTGACGAAAATACCACAGTCTTTCAGAAGTTGTAAGGAATCTTCGTAAAGCCGACCGCTTTTTTGGATTGCAATTTTTAATTTACTCATTTTTTCTACATTGAGTCTGAGCAAATAAAAACTGATTATTGAAAAGAAATTCTCGCGAAAATTTAGAAACAAAAAAACCGTCTATTACTCAGACGGTTTTAAATATTTTTGATTTTAACACATGTTTATATCAATCAATTCCGTCTAACAGAGATGATGATAATAATGATGTAGTGTTAAAAAATTGGGTTTCATTGTTGAAATTTTGTGGTACAAATGTAGAACTTATTTTTAAACTTCAAAGGTTTTTCTACAGAATTTTTTGATAAAAAGTCATTAATTCATGGGCAATCGGCTCGTCATTAAACTTTTGAACAAACTCAAAACCCTTATCAGCACGACGTTTTCTCTCTGATTCATTATCCCATAAAAATTTTATTTTTGATTGAATATCTAAATGATTTTTAGGATCGATGTAAACAGAGTCCGGACCACCCGCTTCCGGAAGACAACTTGTATTGCTTGTAATCGTTACCGTTTTTGAAAAAAGTGCTTCTATGACAGGAATTCCAAAGCCTTCAAAGAAACTTGGATAGACAAAAATATCGGCTAGTTTATAGATTACTGCAAGTTCATCCATAGAAACACCTTCAAGAAAATGGATTTGTTTCTCCATTTTGTTTTTCCTGATGTACTCCTCTGTCTTGCTGAAATATTTTGTCTTTTTTCCGACAACAACCAATGGAATTTCTGTTTTGTCAATTGCTTTTACAACATTCAATAAGTTTTTACGCTCTTCAATCGTTCCAACATTGAGAATAAATCTTTCCGGAAGATTGAATTTTTCTTTCGTTTCCTGAATAAATTCTTCTGATTGATTTTCTTTAAAAGCATGATGGCAACCTTGATAAATAACTTCAATTTTACTTTCAGGAACTTTTAAATACTGAATAATATCTCTTTTCGTCTGCTCAGAAATGGCAATGATTTTATCGGCAGTTTGAGCTGCTTTTTTGAACTTCCATAAATGAATTTTTCGATCAAAAAAAGAGTAATATTGAGGATAACGAACAAAGATCAAATCGTGAATTGTAACCACTTTTTTAATTGGCTTTTTATCCCATTGTAAAGGTAATTCACCCGACAAACCATGAAAAATATCTGCATTTTGCTTCTGTGCATCTTTTCCCATTTTGAATTGGCGAGACACTGTTCCTTTTGAAGTTTCAACAAACTGAACATTAGCATTTTCAAGAATATCAGAACCTCTTTCAGATTTGTTTTTATTGAGTAAAATATATTCGTTTTCAGGGAAATATTTTACAAGAATTCTTACTAGATCTCTGGAATAATTCCCTAAACCTGAGGTATTGTGAAAGAAACGTTTGGCATCGAAAGCGATTTTCATGATTCTATTTGTTTTTGAAATTCCTGAAATGTTCCGAATGAATAATTTTTACTTTTTAACCAAGAAACAAATTCATCAAATCTTTCTACCATATCTTTTCCTGAATTTTTTACCGTAAAACTAGGGAGTTTAAACGCTTCATCTTTGATTTCTGCAAATTCCCAGGGATGGAAATACACATTCAGATAATTATCTTTTTTTAAGGTATCTGAAGCTAGTTTTTTATAAAATGATAACGGGAAGTTATGAAAGCTCAACCAAAATAAAGGTATTCTAAAATTAGGCGAAACCGAAGCCGGAATCTGCGTTACATTTCCTTCCTTAAAATACGTTCTTGAAACTTTTAGGTTGTTGTATCTTCCCGGAAGATAAGTTGGATTGATAGATGAATTGTAGGAATATCCAGCTTTTTCAACCTCTTTTTCATCGACAGGCATCATTCTGGGCATTCTTAATCCTGTTACTTTCGTAGAAAATAATTTTTCTAATTTTTCTCTGGATTCTTTTAAATGTTTTTCTTCAAATTCAGAATGAAACCATGTGTGAGAAGCCAATTCGTGACCTTCCCTTAGCAATCTTTCAATAAGGTGCTTACTATTTTCCGCGAAAATTACGGTTGAAAAAAAGGTAGCTTTTGCGTTATACTTTTTAAGAATATCAAGTATTCTTTCTAATCCGTTTTGTGAGATAGAGATTTGCTTTTCAAAGGATATTTCACCTTTGTATTCAAATGGCATATCAAATTCTTCAATGTCAAAACTTAATAAAACCATTATTGAAAATTTTTATTTTTTATGATATAATTAGGTCTTTGCTTCACTTCTTTAAAGATTTTACCTAAATAAATTCCGATAATTCCCATTATAATCAACTGTAATCCACCAAAGAAAACAATGGTCATAATTAGAGATGCCCAACCTGAGATTTCTGTTTTAGCAACGAAAGCATATAAGACATACAATCCATATCCAACGACTGAAAATGCAGAGAATATAAATCCAAGGTAAGCCGCGATTGACAACGGCTTTACACTAAAAGCAGTGATTCCCGTAAAAGCAAAAGTGATCATTTTCTTTAGATTATAACTGCTTTCTCCTGATAATCTTTCGCACGCTGTGAATTCGATTCCGGTTTGTTTGAAACCCATCCAGCTGGTTAATCCTCTTAAAAACAGATCATCTTCATTCAGACCTCTCATCACTTCTACGGCATTTGCGTCCATTAATCTAAAATCTGAACCGCCACCTTTTGTAAGATTAACGTCGGAGAGGCTTGATAATATTTTATAGAAAAAGTCAGAAGTTTTTCTCTTAAAAAAAGAAATTTCCTTTGGATACGTTCTGATCGTGAAAACAATATCGTTGCCTTCTTCCCATTTTTTGATCATTTCAGGAATGAGTTCCGGTGGATGTTGGAGATCGCCGTCCATTGAGATGACAGCGTTTCCGTGGGCATTGTCCATTCCTGCTTTTACGGCAGGTTGGTGTCCAAAATTTCTTGAAAATTCGATGAATTTTACTTCATCAAACTGTTGGGAAAGTTCTTCTAATTTTTGTTGTGTATTGTCTCTGCTGCCGTCATTTACAAATATAATTTCAAAATCATAATGGCGCAATCCTTCGAAAACTTCTTTGATTTTCTGATGGATCATGGCAACGTTTCCTTCTTCGTTGTAGGCGGGAATTACGATGGAAATTTTTTTCATATTTATCTTAATTCAGGCTGTAATTTTTCTCAAAATCTTTAGTTAAAAGTTCATATACAACCCTCAACCAAACTACAATGCAAGGTACTGCTTTTAAAGAATATTTGATGATATAATCATTTTTCACACTTTTCGGGAATAAATCTGAACTTGAAAAACATGTGAAAATAATAACAAAAACTAATAATCCTATGGTAAAAGGCGTTCTTTCTTTTTGAAGGAAAAACCAAAGCATTACACCGGTTACGGCAATAATATACGTTGGAGACTCAGAGCTTGAACTGAACAATACCAAAAACAGTAATGTTGAAGCCAAGATCATCAATTGAAAAGCATAATTTTTATATTGTTTAATTCTGATATATGGTGCTGCAAATAAGGGTAATCCCACGGCTAAAAACATCAGATTAGAAATAGAAGCGTCTCCTAAAATTCTTCTGAAAAAGCCCATCAATGAAATGTCCTGCATATTTCCTAATACCTGATTCTCACTGTTTTTTTCAACAATTGAATGGAACCAATCTGCATAACTTTGAATCACAAACTGCGGACTGGAATACGCCATCGGAAGCGCAAAAAATAATACTGCAATTGCCAATCCTGAAAGAATAAATTTAATCTTATTTTTAATAAAGAAAAATTGACTAAGACCAACAATTCCATAGATTTTAACGAAAATTCCGATTAAAATTGCTGTTACAGATTTTACCTCTTTTCTTTCATAAATATAGGTTGCAGATAATAATAAAAGCCCTGTTAAAGCCACATTAAACTGTAAACTTAACGCTGCCGTTATATATTCCTGCAAACAAAGTAATGCGAAAATTGCCTTTTTAGAATCTGAAAAAGGTAATTTATAAATCGCATAAACGAAAATGAAAGTATTAGCCAAATTCCAAAGAGAAATTCCCAGCCAATCGGGCATCATGGCAAATGGAGCAATTAATGCACTGAAAAATATTCCGTAATGATTTAAATCAAAATAAAGATCAGGATAATGGATAAATAAGTTTTTCTGATGAATGGTATTAAAAAATACATTTTTAAAGATCAGATAATTATTGATCGCATAATCTCCTCTGAAATATTTGGAAATCGCAGTAACAACCGATATAATAAGATAAACCCCAAATATATATTTAGGGTTTAGCAATATTTTAAGAAATTTTTCTTTCAAAATTGGGTGGTATTAGTGTAAAGAATTAATCTTAAACCGCTACATTATTTTCTCTCAATGCGTCATTAAGAGATGTTTTCTTGTCTGTAGATTCTTTTCTCTGACCAATGATCAAAGCACAAGGAACCTGATATTCTCCAGCCGGATATTGTCTTGTATAACTTCCAGGAATCACTACTGAACGAGCAGGAACTCTTCCCTTAATTTCAATAGGTTCAGGACCTGTTACATCGATAATTTTAGTAGATGCAGTAAGAACAACATTTGCGCCTAAAACTGCTTCTTTTTCTACGTGAACACCTTCTACAACGATGCATCTTGATCCGATAAAACAATCATCTTCAATAATAACCGGAGCAGCCTGAAGAGGCTCTAGAACACCACCGATACCTACACCACCACTTAAGTGAACGTTTTTACCGATCTGTGCACAGCTTCCTACCGTAGCCCAAGTATCAACCATTGTTCCTGAGTCTACATAAGCCCCAATATTTACATAAGAAGGCATCAAAATCACTCCTGAAGCAATGAAAGAACCCTCTCTCGCAATCGCATGAGGTACAACTCTCACTCCTTTTGCAGCATAATTTCTCTTCAAAGGAATTTTGTCATGAAATTCAAACGGACCTACCTCGATAGTCTCCATTGTTTGAATCGGGAAATACATTACAACAGCTTTTTTTACCCATTCATTTACCTGCCATCCGTTTTCTGTAGGTTCAGCAACACGAAGCTCTCCAGAATCTAATAAAGAAACAACCTCTCTTATTGCCTTTTTGCTATCTTCATTTTGTAGTAAATCTCTATTATCCCAAATGTTTTCAATTGTTTGTTGTAACGACATATTTCTAGTTTAAATTAATTTGAATAATTATACGAGCCCAAAGATACAAAAAAGTTCAGGAAAACCTTTTTATTGCAAGATTTGATTAAGTGCAAAATTTTTATAAAGCAAGGGAAATCTTTGTCATTTTGAACAGAACGAAGTGGAGTGAAAAATCTATTTTATTGTAATTGAGATTCATTTATTGTTTTATTATGTATAAACTTTCCATGCAGTTTGTCATTCCGCAGGAATCTATACATCGTTTTATAATTACACAGTTGAGATTCCTGCGGAATGACAAAGACTATGTTAAATTTATTTATGAAAGTCTTTTCCAATGATAACTAAGTCTGAATTACAAAACCCTTTGCGCATGGAGATAGGCTTTGTTCCAGTATTTTTCGTTTAATGACGAAATAATAACGCCTTTTGATGTTGAAGCATGAATAAATTTCACTTCACCATCTGTATTGATATCGTGAACAATTCCTACATGAGAAACCCTACTTCCGCCAGCTGTTGCGAAGAACAAAAGATCGCCGGGTTTTACTTCCGTGATATCGATTTTTTTACCTGCTTCCGCCTGATCGGTTGATCTGCGTGGAAGACTGAAATCATTTTCCTCAAACACTTTTACGGTAAATCCGGAACAATCGAAACCTGAAGAAGTATTTCCGCCAAATTTATAAGGTGTTCCGATGTATTTTTCAGCATCTTTTAGAACGCTGTTGATAGTTTTTGGAACTTTTCCGTCGAATTTTGAGTCCAGCTTTCTGAGATTTTCAGATTTAACAATAGTTTTATTTGTATTTTTTTTAGTTGCAACACTTTTTGAGCTTCCACAAGAAACAATAAGTGAGGATGTAATCAGCAAAACAGATAACTGCTTTATTCTAAAGTTATTTTCAAATATTCCCATTTTCATATTCATCTGATTTTTAACATTGTAACTAATTATTTACAAATATACATTTTATATTTAAATTATAATTAAACTATACTAGAACTATATACTAAATATATGTTAAAATTTTATATTTAATTATTAATCATTATATTTGAGACCTAAACACAAAAGGCACAAATGTTTTCACAAATTACACGAATCTCTTTTGTGATACTTGTGAAAATATTAGTGTTATTATTGCTTATCAATGAATTATGGCGACATATGAAAGTTTAATTAAAATTAATGGCGCAGTTGGCGACCTCGTTTTTTATACTTTGAATGGCAAAAATGTCGTTCGGAAAAAAAGCGGGTTCAATAAAACGGCTTTTAAGAAAAGTCCTGCCTATGAAAAAGTTCGACAAAACAGCTCTGAATTCGGCCATTGTTCTAAAGTTGGAAAAATTATCAGACAAGCTTTAGATCAATATATAAAACAAGCGGATGAGCCTCTACTCTATCAAAAGTTTGCAAAACTAATGACAGAAATCAAAGATTTAGACGAAGTTTCAGAAAGAGGAAAAAGAACCGTCGAAAGAGGAATTATAACAGAAAAAGGAAAGCTTCTTCTCCGTAAATTTCAATTCGGAAATAAAAATAATTTTGATGGTGAAAATTCTGTTTCCTTAGATTTATTAAACGAAAAATTATATTTAAACAATACATTTTCAGCGAATGAAGCTGTTTTAATTAGTTTAAAAATTGATTTTGGAAATTATTTAACGGAACATTTCGAAGAAAAAATATTAGTTGAAGAAAAAGAAAAAATATCTTTTACCAAACACTTTTCTGATGATGATTTAATTCTTTATTTTATTGTTTTAAAAAAGAATGAGGAAATTCTTAATATGGGGTTTGTTTAATAATTAAGCCAATTCGAGAGTTTTAAACAAAAAAGACTACCCAAACGGATAGTCTTTTGTATATTGTAATATTATTTTACTGCTTGTTTTTCGCACCAGTCCAAGTTCCGGCTCTTGCAGGTGTAGGAACTGAATTTGTCCAGCCTCCGGTACCTTTTTTATCCTCTCTTGTTAAAGTCCCATGAAAATCACCGTCTGAAGGTGTACCTATTACTCCTGTTAGATCTCCTGTGTCAGTTACATTTCCTGTAATCACATAATTTTCGTCTTTTACAGTAGAATGCATGGTTCCCGTTACTTTCCCGTCACTAGCGACAACGAAATTAAAATCACCTTTGTCACTTCCTTCATACGTTCCCGACCATGTTCCGATAAAATCGTAAATAGTATCATCATCAGAGCTACATCCGATAAATATAAAAGCCGTTAATAAGAGTAAAAAAAGTTTCTTCATAGTTTTTATAAGTTTATGAAATAATCAAATCTGTGGAGAATACGGGGATCGAACCCGTCACCTTTAGACTGCCAGTCTAACGCTCTAGCCAGATGAGCTAATTCCCCTCGTTCTTTTCGAAGCGGTACAAAAGTAAGTATTTAAACCACATATACAAATACTTTATTAAATTTTATTTAATAAGTTGCCATATTAGCTATGTAATAATCATTTTTTCGAAAGCTTCTTTGAATGAAATGGCAAAAGAAAATTATTTAACTGTCAATTTATCAGTGCTGTTTACTTAACATTTTTCAATTGCAAAACTCTTTGCAAAAACGACTGAGCAGCAATTTTTTCTTCTGCTTCATTAATCGCTTTCAATAAATGATTCTCATTATCTGATATTTCTCCTAAAACTTTTGAGATTATTTCCCAAACAGGCTTCATTTTTTCTATTAATTCAAGGCCTTTTGGAGCCAATTCGATTAAGCGTTTACGTTCATCCGATTTATCTTTTTTAGATATGATCATTTTCTGTTTCTCAAGCTCTTTCAAAAGACTGATGGTTGATGGATGGGTGTACCCTATTACATTAGCAATTTCAACGACGCTGAGTATTTTTTTATGATGTAATGTAAAGATTACCGGAAACCATTTAGGCTCAAAATCGATTCCAAATTCTTTATACACTAAAGCTCCATCTTTACGCAATTGCTCACTAAGACGTTGCAATCTCGTTGATAAGGCAAGAGTGCCGGATTCATTGATAACATTCATAAGTTAGATTTTAAATCAAGAAAACAAAATACATTATCGGCATTCATCACAGGGAATTTGGCAGGAAGTAATTCCTTATCGATGATCGTAAAATGATTTCGTTCGTAAAAACGCAATGCAGCTTTTAATATCGATACGGTTCCTAAATATACTTCATCTATTCCGTTTTCGCGACAGTATGAAATCAGGATTTCTAATAGTTTTTGGGCAATAGTATGCTCCTTTCCTCTGAATTCTTTTTTCACAAACATCTTTCTGATCGCAGCAGCTTTATCATCAAACTTCAGTAAAGCTATTGTTCCGACCAACTCACCTTCGATAAAAGCTCCCCAGAAGCTTCCCCCATTGGCAAAATAAAAATCCTCTATCTGCATAAGATCCGGCTGATCATCTATTGTGATTGGAACATTAAATTCCTTTTGCTGAATATTCAGAACCAAATCTATGATAGATTTTGAATGTGTATTGTTTACAGGACTGATTTCTAACATTGTATTTAATTTACGTACAAAACTACGTAGTTAACTACATATATGCAAATAAATGAAGTCAATAATAATTTAAGTAATTAAAAATTAGATGTTTAAATTTTAGTTGAAACAAAAAACGCATGCTAAAATTAATTAACATGCGTTTTTACTTTTTATGATTAAATGACTACTGCCATCCGCCTCCCAGAGCCTGATAAAGGTCTATTCCGGCTTTCATTTTACTGTATTCTGCGTTTGAGATATTCAATTCTGCGTTTAATGAATTTACGCTGGCATTCAATACTTCAAGATAGTTTGCCATACCGTAGTTCACCAATTCCTGAGAATAATCTACAGATTTTTTGTAAGCTCCCAATTCTTTTTCCTTTAAAGCAATGAAAGAATCCTGAACAGAGAAAACTCTTATCGCATCAGAAACTTCTTTTCCGGCTGTAAGAACCGTTTTTCTGAAGTTCAAATACGCTGTTTCTTTATTAGCTAAGCTTACTTCATAGTTGGTTCTGATCGTTCTTTTATTTAAAATAGGTTGAACTAAACCTCCAACGACACTTGCAAACAATGAATTCACACTGAATAAATGATCAATATCCAAAGACTGAATTCCTCCGCTTCCTGTAATTTTCAATGTAGGATAAAACTGAGCTTTTGCTGAATTAGTCAATTCAAATGCATTCATCAAGTTGTATTCTGCTCTCATCACATCCGGGCGGTTTGCCAATAACTGAGCAGGATATCCTAATTTTAAATCGATTGGAATATTCTGTGTTTCCAACGTTGATCTTTCGATCGTGTGAGAAGGTTCTCCCATTAATAAGCTCATTGTATTCTCCAATAATTGGATCTGAGTATCAATATCAATCAATAAAGACTGTGCATTGAAAACAAGTGCTTCACTTTGCTGAACGGCAACTTCAGTTACAGTTCCCGATATTTTTAAAGCTTTGGTTGTTTCTAAATTTTTCTGACGAACGGCAATCGTTTCCGTAATAATCTTTTTCTGAGAATCATACGTCAACAACTGATAATACGCAGAAGCAACAGACGCTACCAAGTCGCTTTTTACGGCTTTATGAGCTGCAACAGTTCCTAGATATGTGGCTAACTGAGCTTTCTCCTGAGATTTTAATTTACCCCAAATATCAGCTTCCCAGCCAACACTTGCTGTAATGTCAATTTGGTTGATGTATCTTCTGTCTCCGAACAACTGCCCCGTTTGGGTATTCAAAGACTGAGTCTGGAAAGAATATCCCGGACCAACACTTATTGTCGGTTCGTAAGCTGCTTTACTTTGCTTTAAATAAGCCTCCGCAGAAGTAATGCTCTGTAAGGCAATTCTTATATCTAAATTATTTTCTAAAGCTTTAGAGATATGTCCTTGAAGTATCGGATCGGTAAAAATTTCTTTCCAGGAAACATTCGCGATATTGGTACTGTCTGTAGGAAGCATATCTGTACGGAAAAGCTTTTCGTCTACAACACTTTTCGGTCTTTCATATTCTTTTCTCGCCATACAAGATGAAACGGCTGCAAGAATTGCGACTGAAAAAGTTATTCCTTTTATGATGTTTAATAAACTCTTCATTTTTTGTAATTAGAAGTTAGAAACTAGAGGTTAGAAGCTAGATTTAAAAACTAATTTCTAAAATCTAACCTCTAACTTCTCTAATTAAATTATTCTGCTAAATTGATTTCTTCTCTTTTAATTGGCTTCACTTTTTCTTGTAACGTTTGGAAAATCACATACAAAACAGGAATTACGAAAAGTCCTAAAATTGTACCTATTAATAATCCAATCGCGGCACCTGTTGCAATAGATCTGTTACCAACTGCTCCAATTCCGCTTGCTAAAACCAATGGTAATAGACCGAAGATAAAGGCAAATGAGGTCATCAAGATTGGTCTTAATCTCGCTTTTGCAGCATTGATGGCAGACATTACAATGGTTTCACCGTGATGCCTTCTCTGAACAGCAAATTCGATGATCAAGATGGCATTTTTCGCGAGTAATCCGACCAACATAATCAAGGCGATCTGGAAATAAATATTGTTTTCCAAGCCCATAATTTTTTGACCAAAATAAGCTCCCATTACCCCGAGAGGAAGAGAAATTACCACAACCAACGGAAGAATATAACTTTCATACTGAGCAGAAAGAATGAAGTAAACGAAAATTAAACTTAATCCAAAGATCAACAATGTCTGAGATCCTGAATTTAATTCTTCTCTTGTTAGCCCCGTAAATTCTACATCATAGTTTTGATTTAAAGTTTCCTTAGCTACATCCTGAACTGCCGTAATTGCATCCCCGGAACTGAATCCTGCGGAGTTAGCTCCCGTAATTTTCACGGAAGTAAACAAGTTATATCTACTTACCGATTGTGGACCGTATGCTTTTTTCAGCGTTACAAACTGAGAGATCGGCGACATTACTCCGGAAGACGTTCTTACATACAATTCATTTAAGTTATTGATGTTTTGTCTGTTTTCAGGAAGTGCCTGAACCATTACTCTGAACTGTTTTCCGTATTTCGTAAAGTCAGCGGTGTAAACCCCTCCGATATATCCCTGCATTGTACTTAAAATTGTACTTACAGAAACACCAACCTGCTTAGCCAAAGGAACATTAATGTCCATTTGATACTGAGGATATTTTGTGTTAAATGATGACTGAGCAAATTCAATCTCAGGTCTTTGCATTAATTTTCCGATAAATTCGTTTGTTTTATCATCAAGAGCGGAATAATCTCCACCTGATTTATCCAGCAATACCATTTCAAAACCGGCACTGTTACCAAAACCTGGTACACTTGGCGGTTGGAAGAATACTACTTTTGCATCCGGAACTTTTCCTGAAATACCGAATAATTTTTTAGTAATATCTTCAGAAGTCTGATTGTCTTTTTTCCTTTCGTCAAATGGTTTCAACTTGATGAAAGCAAGACCGTTATTACTACCGTTTCCTGATAAGAAACCTCTACCTGTAGAAATCGTAACGTTTTGTACTCCCGGAACCTTCATTGCATTTGCTTGAAGTGTCTTCAAAGCATTGTACGTTCTTTCCATTGAAGCCCCCGGAGGAAGCTGAACATCAGTAAAGATAATCCCTCTGTCTTCTGTTGGTACGAAACCTTTTTTCATCGTAGAACTTGCCCAGAATAAAATACCTCCTGTAACTGCAAAGATGATCAGGGTAACCCATTTATGTCTTAATAAGAACACAAATCCTCTTCCGTAACGATCTGTTGTCGTTTTGAAAGCAATATTAAATTTATAGAAAAACTTCTGTAAAAAGTTTAAATTCTTATATTCTGAATGGTGTGCATCGTGAGGTTTTAAGAATAATGAACATAAAACCGGACTCAATGTTAATGCATTAACTGCAGAAATAATGATCGCAATAATCAGCGTAATACCAAACTGTTGGTAGAAAACTCCCGTTGGACCTGTAATAAATGTTACCGGAACGAATACCGCTGCCATTACCAATGTAATTGAAATAATAGCTCCTGTAATTTCGTCCATCGCTTCAACGGTTGCCTTTTTAGCATCGGAAATACCGTGCTCCATCTTGGCGTGAACGGCCTCGACGACTACGATCGCGTCATCCACCACAATACCGATCGCAAGAACTAATGCGAATAGCGTTAAAAGGTTTAATGAATATCCAAATAAATTCAGGAAGAAAAACGCTCCTACAATAGATACCGGAACCGCAATCGCCGGAATCAACGTAGATCTGAAATCCTGTAAGAAAATATAAACCACGATAAATACCAAGATAAACGCTTCAATTAAGGTATGAACAACCTTTTCGATTGATGCATCCAAGAATTCGTTGGTATCAAAGTTAAATGTATATTTTACCCCTTCAGGGAAGCTTCCTTCTGCCGATTTTAGGTAAGTTTTAATATTTTTAATGATCTCCTGAGCATTAGAACCCGGTGTCTGGAAGATACCCATACTGATCGATGGATTGTTTCCGTTTTCCCCGATTCCTGTGTAAGATTGTCCTGCCAATTCAACTTTAGCAACATCTTTCAACATCAAATTCTGTCCGTCAGGAAGCGCTTTAATGATGATATTATCGTACTGATCTTTTTCGTTGAATTTTCCGACATATTTAATGATATATTCGAAAGAACTACCACTGTTTTGTCCGATAGAACCAGCCGCAGCTTCTCTACTCTGCTCGTTGATCGCTGTTGTAACATCATCTGGAGTTAATCCGTAAGCCGCCATTTTTGCAGGATCCAACCAAACTCTCATTGAGTAGTTTTTACCCCCAAAAACGTTGGCATCACCTACTCCATTAATCCTTTTTAAATTTGGAATAACGTTGATGTTCAGGAAGTTTTGAAGATATACATCATCTAAATCTTTATTTTCAGAATAGAAAGACATATACATCAAGGCACTCGTCTGCTGTTTCTGCGTTACAACCCCGGAACGCGTAACTTCACTTGGAAGCAACGGCGTAGCTCTTGTAACACGGTTTTGCACGTTTACCGCAGCAATATCCGGGTCAATTCCTTGTTTAAAAAATACCTGAATTTGCGCTGAACCATCATTTCCAGCAGAAGAAGTAATATAGTCCATTCCTTCCACCCCATTGATCTGCTCTTCCAAAGGTACTACAACACTTTTCATAACAGTTTCCGCATTGGCTCCGGTGTAGTTCGCTGAAACGCTTACTGTGGGAGGTGCAATATCGGGATACTGTGTGACTGGCAGGGAAATTAATCCCAAAACACCGAGAATCACAATCAAAATTGAGATTACAGTGGATAAAACCGGTCGGTTTATAAAATTTTTAATCATTTTAGAATTTCGGTTTTATAGATTGAACAAGGCTATCCATTTTTACTGGTTTTGGCTTCACGGCAGTTCCAGGTTTTAGACCTCCGATTCCTGCAGCAATAATAGTTTCGCCTTTATTTACGCCAGATTTTATTAAAGCCATATTTTCGATTCTGTCGATCACATTAATCACAACATTTCTCGCTGTGTCTCCTTTATCAACTTTGTAAACGTAAACGATACCTTGTTGTTCGTAAGTTGCGCTTTCCGGAACTACCAATACATTGTCGTAAGCTTTTGGAAGTCTGATAGATCCACTATTCCCATTACTCAATAATTTCTGAGGATTTGAGAAAGCAACTCTAAACTGAATCGTTCCTGTTGTAGCATCAATTTGGCCTGTAATCGCTTCAATTCTACCTTTTTCAGAATAAATACTTCCATTTGCTAGCTGTAATTCTACCATTGGAAGATTTTTGATCTTTTCCGGCAATGTAGCTCCCGGAGATTTTTCTAAGAAATCAAAATATTCTTTTTCATTCATTGAGAAATAAGCGAATAATTCTGATGTATCTGAAATTGTTGTTAAAGCGGTCTGATCTGTCGGACCAACTAAACTCCCTACTTTTAGAGGAAGCTTCCCGATAACTCCTGAAATAGGCGCACGAATGATAGAATATTCGATGTTTGCAGCTACTCCTTTATAATTTGCAGAAGCTTGTTGTTTTGCTGCCATTGATTGTTGCAACTGAGCTTTTGCCTGAGCTAAATTAGCCTGTGCAGTCTGCAGTTGAACATCACTGATGATATTTTTAGCAACCAAAGGCTTTAATTTATTTACTTCAACCTGAGCTGCGTTTACACCTGCCTGTGAAGCTGCGATTGTTGATTCAGCCGCGCCGATTCCTGCTTTTGCAGCAGCAGCGTTTTCTGTTAAGATATTGGTTTCAAGGCGGAACAAAGGCTGTCCTTTTGTAACATATTGTCCTTCATCCACCAAAACCTGAGTGATATATCCCTGTATTTTCGCACGTACATCATTATTCACCCTACCCTGAATGGTAGCCGGAAATGTCTGATAACCTACGATATTTTTTACCTCCACATTCACTACAGGATATGGTTTTGCGCCATCCTGTTTTGGAGCTTCTTTTTTGCAGGCAGTGAGTGAAAATGCCGCAATAGAAAGTATAACTAGCTTATTATTCATTTTATAGTTTATTAAGAGATTCTTGAATATTTATTATGTTTTTATCTAAAAGAGCTTTATAAGCTTCAATTTTTTCGTCGTAACCATCATCTTTAACTTTTTTAAACTTGTCTAAGTCATCCAGTAATTTTAATTCGTCCTTCATTTTTTGAACTATTTTTTCAAATCTTATTTTTTTGTACTCATCATTGATAAAAAAATATCTTTTTCGTTCATCCATTTTATTGTGATCTACAATAAGTTGTGAGCTCAGCAGTAAAGAAATACTCGTAGAAACAGAGCTTTTACTTGCAGAAAGCACTTCAACAAACTCATCAAATGTAATCCCCATCTTTTCATAATCGAAAAGAAGATAGGCGTAAATTTTTGAAGCTAACGGTGGTAAATTGAAAACGGTGCCATAGAATTTCACAGCATCCTGAAAAATTTTTTCGTCAATTTCTATACTCTTATGCATTGTATATAATTTGAAGCAAAAGTAGATAATTAGTTCAGAACTAAACGAACAAACTCAATAGAGTTTATAAATGAAGTATCTTTTAAAAATTCAATAAAGATGATTTAACTTTTGGCTTAAATGATAATCTTCTCAAAAGCCTTCCTCATTCCACCTGAAAGAAAAACCTCTCCACAATAAGAATACCCTTGTTTTTCAAGGATTTTTAACATGGCAATATTATCATAATTCGTGTCTACTTTTACGCTTTGCACTCCATTTTCTTTGGTGAAAATTTCAATATGATCGAAAAGTTTTTTAGCCAATCCTTGTCCGGCAAACTTTTCATGAACAGCTACTCTGTGAACAACGACAAATTCTCCGTCACTCAGCCAAGCGCCTTCGATCGTGCTGTAAGCTGGTTCATCATTAAAAATAAGTGCTACATAAACGGCAATTTCTCCGTCTACTGTTAAAACATATCCGAAGTTTTTTGCAATGTCACTTTCTATGGTATCGAGATTGGGATATCCGTTCTGCCATTGTGTGCTTCCGTCTATTCTTCTTCTTTCAATTGCCTGTTGGATAATTTCCCAGATTAGATCTCTGTCTTCAATTTCTGCTTTCCTTAGTTTAATTTCTTGCGTCATGTTTATTTTAGTATTGAAAATTGAAATATTTTAAAAGTCTAGTTTATCTCCTGATCTTAGGCTGAAAAGCTCATGAAAACTACATCTATTGATTGTTTTTGAGAGCAGAAGTTAAATGCTAAACATACATTTTTGTGAAAATAATTATTTAATCCCTGAATATCAGATAATTTAATTAAATAAAATGATTAAATTTTGTTTAAATAAGAGTTTATAGAAACTATTTTGGAAATTGATCTAATGTTTTCTTTAAACGCAAAGATCGCAAAGTTTTTTCTGACTACTAACTGTTTTTAAGTTCGCAAAGGCGTTTTACTCAGCAAAGTTTGCAATTAATTATAGATTGTGAATAGCCAATACTTCTTTATTGTTGATGAAAAAGGGATAAAAAAAACCGAAAATTAATATTAGTTAATTTTCGGTTCGAAGTAGTAAAATTTAAAATTATGAAATTGTTTTTTTATTGGTTTTCACTTTGTTGAAGGTAAGCATCTATAATTTCAAATGCTTTGCTTTCTTCTTCCAAATCTACCATAACTTTTAACGATGTTGCTGTTGGCGTTGTTGTAAAAGTCAGATAACTGTTTTCAACTGCATTTGTAATTTGTGCATCATCCAATTTAGATTTGATTAACTGTATTTCTGAAGGTTTATCACTTTCAAAAACGGATACTCTCGTACTTCTTTCCATGTTCTATATCGTTTGAGTATCTAAATGTACAATGTTTTTTTTAAAATTACAAATATTCAGTTTTAAATTTTCTTAATATTATTTTCTATTTTATCTAAAGCTAATTGAATTTCTTCCTTTGTCACATTTAGGTGCGGTCTGAATCGAACTGACTGACCTCCACACGATAAGATGATCAAACCATCATTAAAAAGTTCATTAATTAAATGATTTCTTTCTTCCGACGTTGGCAAATCTATCGCACACATTAGACCTCTTCCTCTTGCATTTGAAATTTTTTCAGGATATTTTTGAGCCAGATTTTTCAATCCGTCTAATAAATAATCACCAACAATTCTCGCATTTTCGACAAGGTTTTCCTGCTCGATAACTTCCATCACCAATTGGAAACGAAGCATGTCGATAAAGTTCCCTCCAAAAGTGGAGTTAATTCTTGAACTTTCTCTGAAAACGTTATTCGGAACCTGATCAAATTTTTCTTTATTCGCCAAAACTCCACAAACCTGTGCTTTTTTACCAAAAGAAATAATATCCGGCTTTGCAGTGAAATGTTGGAAGGCCCACATTTTTCCTGTAATCGCGATACCTGTCTGAACTTCATCGTAAATCAATAGGATTTCGTTTTGATCACAGATTTTTCTTAAACCTAATAAAAACTCATCTCTGAAATGATTGTCACCACCTTCAGCCTGAATCGGTTCAATAATGATACACGCTACTTTATCAGGATGCATTAAAATTGCTTCTTCAATATTTAATAAAGCCAATCTTTCATTCTTGATCGTTTCTTCTAAATTTTCCTCAGTAATTGGGAAACTTAGTTTTGGATTCAAGATTCTTGGCCACTCAAACATTGGGAAATATTGATATTTTCTTGGGTCAGAAGTATTAGTTAAACTCAATGTATAACCGCTTCTTCCGTGAAACGCCTGCTTGAAATGGATACAAATTCCTGCTTCGGTTTGAAGTCCTTTTTCAAAATTCTTGCGGGTTTTCCAGTCGAAACATGCTTTCATTGCATTTTCTACGCCTAAAGTTCCGCCTTCAATAAAGAAAGCATACTGCAATTCTTCAGGAATTACCACTCTTTCGAAAACTTCTAAAAAGTGTGCATACTCCTCAGAATAAACGTCTGCCAAAGTAGGTTTGTTTACAGCCATTTTCCCTAACCAAGCCGATCTTTCAAGAAGATAAGGGTGATTGTAACCGATAGAAGCCGATGCAAACATCGAAAACATATCTAAATATTCTCTGTCTGAAAGCTTGTCATACAGCCATGATCCGTGAGATCTTTCGATATCCATCACGAAATCAAAACCGTCTGCCAAAACGTGCTTTCCTACTGTTTCTTTTACTTTATTTGCCTGTATATCTAATGTGTGTTCCATATTTTTTAAAATTTAGTGATTAAGGAATTCAGAGATTTAGAAATTAGTGACTGGTAATTTCTTAATGTCTAAATCTCTTAAATTTTTTAATTGTTTTAACTTAAATTAAAACTTTATAAATCGAACTTAATTCCCTGTGCTAAAGGAAGTTCCGCTGTGTAATTTATAGTATTGGTTTGTCTTCTCATGTAGTATTTCCAAACATCAGAACCGGACTCTCTGCCGCCTCCTGTTTCTTTTTCACCACCGAAAGCACCACCGATTTCAGCACCGGAAGTTCCGATGTTTACGTTGGCAATTCCACAGTCTGAACCTGCCTGAGAAAGGAATAATTCTGCTTCTCTCAAGTTTTGAGTCATGATCGCAGAAGATAAACCTTGAGGAACATCATTCTGAATAGCGATTGCCTCGTCCAAAGTTTTGTATTTAATTAAATATAAAATTGGAGCAAAAGTTTCGTGTTGAACGATTTCGAAAGAATTTTTTACTTCAGCGATACATGGTTTTACATAGCAACCTGATTCGTAATCTTTTCCTTCTAATACTCCACCTTCAACGATGAATTTTCCACCTTCTTTTTTACACTTTTTGATTGATTCTTCGTACTGATTTACTGCATCAACATCGATAAGCGGTCCAACATGATTATTTTCATCCAATGGATTTCCAATTTTCAACTGACCGTAAGCTTTAACCAATCTTTTCTTAATTTCTTCATACACATCTTCGTGAATGATCAATCTTCTTGTACTTGTACATCTTTGTCCAGCCGTTCCTACAGCTCCAAAAACAGCTCCGATGATCGACATGTCGATATCTGCATCTTTAGAGATAATGATAGCGTTATTTCCGCCTAATTCAAGGATAGATTTCCCGAATCTTTCTGCCACTTTAGTAGAAACCATTCTTCCGACTCTGGTAGAACCTGTGAAAGAAACCAGAGAAACCCTTTTGTCTTCCACTAATTTTTGTCCGATCTCGTGGTCAGAAACCAATAAGCTTGAAACTCCTTCTGAAATATTATTCTCTTTAAGAACTTCAGCCATAATGTTCTGACAAGCTATCGCACAGAAAGGTGTTTTTTCTGATGGTTTCCAGATCGTAACGTTACCGCAGATCCAAGATAAAGCTGTGTTCCAAGCCCAAACTGCTACCGGAAAGTTGAAAGCTGTGATGATACTTACAATTCCAAGCGGATGATATTGCTCGTACATTCTGTGGCCAGGTCTTTCAGAGTGCATTGTGTATCCGTGAAGCTGTCTTGATAAGCCAACTGCAAAGTCGCAGATATCGATCATTTCCTGAACTTCTCCTAAACCTTCCTGCAAAGATTTACCCATTTCATAAGAAACAAGTTTACCCAGATCATCTTTATATTCTCTTAGTTTTAATCCTAATTGTCTTACTAATTCTCCTCTTCTTGGAGCCGGAATCATTCTGAATTCCAAAAATGCCTTTTGAGCAGATTCTATTACTTTATCATAATCGCTCTCTCCGGAAGTTTTTATTTTACCAATCAATCTTCCATCAGCAGGAGAATAACTTTCAATCGTTTTGCCTGAAGCAAAGTATTTTCCACCTATGGAAGTTCCTTTATTTTCATCTTTAATACCTAGATTTTTGAGTGTTTTTTCGATCCCGAAATCTTTGACTTTTTTAGACATAAATATTACTTTTCGTTTCCTCTAAAGATAAAAATATTATGCGAATCCCAAAATTTTAATTTTTTAGCAACTTTTTATTTGGACTAATTATAAACATGCTTATCTTTGTAGGGTAATCATTTGAATTTCAGAAATGGAAAATAATAAAACGGTAAACGAGCCGGTTGAAGAAAAGAAAAACTCCAAATGGAAGCAATTGCTTAAAAAATTTGGGATTGGCGGAATTATCTTCTTTACCGTAAAAGGAATCATTACTTCTACGCTTATCTATTTTCTTGGGAAAAATTTCTGGAGCATTATCAGCGGTTACTTTACTGGGATATTTGATTAATTAATTGATATATTTGAATATAAAAAAGCAGAGAACTATTTCTCTGCTTTTCTTTTTGTTGAAGGTGATTATTTTATTCTTTTTTCTTTCTTCCCGATTCCATCAGTTTTTGATGTAGCAAATACTCAATCTGTCCGTTTACACTCCTGAATTCATCACCTGCCCATTTTTCCAGAAGTTTGTACGTAGACTCATCTATCCTTATGACGAAAGATTTTTTGCTTTTGTTTTCGGTAGAATTTTGAGCTTTTTCTGATTTCATTTTCTTTTGTTTTCTGATGCTTTTTTAAACGCAAAGGGCGCAAAGTTTTTTTTGATAAACTTGATGTTTTTAAGTTCGCAAAGGCGTTTCACTCAGCAAAGATTGTAAGAAATTTAATTATACAAAGTTCCGGCATTTACGATGGGCTGTGCTGCTTTTTCGCCGCAAAGAACAACCATTAAATTACTTACCATTGCTGCTTTTCTTTCATCATCTAATTCAACGATGTTCCCTTCGGAAAGCTTTTTTAAGGCTAACTCAACCATTCCAACTGCACCTTCTACAATCTTAGTTCTTGCTGCTACAATTGCTGTTGCTTGTTGTCTTTGAAGCATTGCCCCAGCAATCTCAGAGGCATATGCTAAATGTGAAATTCTGGCTTCCTGAATAATAATTCCTGCCTTTGAAAGTCGGTCTGTTAATTCCTGCTCTAAGATAGAATTGATCTTGTCACCACCTTCTCTTAAAGTAATCGGCGCGTGATCATCTTCTAAATTATCATAAGGAAAACTCATCGCCAAATGACGAACCGCTGCTTCACTCTGCATTTTCACGAAGTCTGAATAACGCTCAACATCAAAAGCTGCTTTGTAAGTATCTCCTACCTGCCAAACCATTACTACTGCGATCTCGATTGGATTCCCCATTTTATCATTTACTTTCAAAGTCTGTCCCTGTAAGTTTTCTGAACGAAGAGAGATTTTCTGTGAAGAATATAAAGGATTAATGAAAAACAATCCGTTGTCTTTTACAGATCCCACATATTTTCCGAAGAAATTTAACACTCTTGAGTGGTTTGGCTGAATGATCATCAAACCTTTAATAAAGAAGAAAAATGCAACAAAACAGACTCCAGCCAACACAATGTTTGCAATATTTTCACTACCCGCTCCTGTAATAAATAGAAATACAGATGCAATAAATAAGACTAAACAAATTACCAAAGCAAGATAACCTGACATTGGTTTTAAAACTTTTTCCATAATTGTAGATTTTAAAATGATATTATTTTGATATCATAAAGATATAAATGGATTTTGAATTATGAAATATAAATTATACTTTTTTTAATGTGGAAATTTTCTTAATGTTGATGTTTAAAAATTTAAACCATTAAGATTTTTTTTAGGAGTTAAGGAATTTAAGTTAGATTCTTCATTTCGCTTTGCTCTATTCGGAAAGACACTATAATTGTCATTTCGACGTAGGAGAAATCTCTTAATAATCTTAACTCCTAAAAAAAATCTTAATGGTTATTATCCAACAAAAAATCCCGAAAATTACTTTTCGGGATTTAATTTAAATATGATTTTAAAATCTATTTTTTATTTAAAGCTTTAAACTTAACGTAAGAAACTGCAGATAAAATAATCATCGATGCAAGTCCGATGTAAACCCAAGCCGGAACCGGAACAGGATCTCCCGCTGCATAAGAGTGAAGTCCGCTTAAGTAATAATTTACTCCAAAATACGTCATAACCATTGAACAGAATGCAAACATTGTTGCTACGTTGAATGCCCATTTGCTTCTTAATCCAGGAACCAATCTCATGTGTAAAACAAAAGCATACACCATGATTGAGATGAAAGCCCAAGTTTCTTTCGGATCCCAGCTCCAGTATCTACCCCAAGATTCATTCGCCCAGATTCCTCCTAAGAAGTTACCTACTGTTAATGCAAATAAACCGATGGTAAGAGACATTTCAGATACGATCACTAATTCTTTTAATGTTGTATCATGATGAATTTTGTACATTTCTTTACTAGAAATAATGTAAAATACTAAACTGATTACCGCAATAATCATTGACAAAGCAAAGAAACCATAACTTGAAACAATAATCGCAACGTGAACGATCAACCAATATGATTTCAATACAGGTACCAATGGTGTGATCTGTGGATCAAGTGCTGAACCTCCGTGAGCAAATCCCATCATAATTACCGCAACCATAAATCCTGCCGCAGGAATTAATGCATTTGAGTTTCTGTACAACGCTAAACCAGCTGAAATTCCAACCCAAGAAATAAAGATAATTGCTTCATAACCGTTACTCCAAGGTGCGTGACCTGAAATATACCATCTTGCAACCAATCCTAAGAAGTGGAAAATATATCCGAATATTCCTATTACAATAATTACTTTAATGATCTTGTTTAAAAGCTTGTTAGGCTTAAATAATTCAACAAAACCTAAGACCAATAATAACCCTCCAATAATGGTATAGAATATTAATAATTTGAAGTTGATATTCACTTTATTCATGAATACTTCCAAATCAACTTTAGATTTTGAAGGAACAACTGCTTTCCCCCATTTTTGCTGATAATCTGAAAGCTTTGCCAATTCAGCATCTGCTTTACTCCAGTCTCCTGATTTTTGAGCCGTCAATACTTCTGCAAAATAAGGTCCCATCACTTGCTGAGATTCCATATCCGGTTCAAATTTTTGGTCTAACCAAGAATGCCAAGTGTGATTTGCATCATTTTTCACAGGAACAATTTTCATGAACTGACCGCTGAAGAATTCATTAAAAATCTGAACTCTTTCGTTTACTTTAATGATCTGTTTGTCATATTCAGTTTGTTCTGATGCTTTCTTACGGAATGCTGTGTTATAATCTGCCTCTAAAATATACGTTAGATTTCCATTAGCATCAGCTGGGAAAAGACTCATCAAAGAAGTGTATCCATCTTCATTGGCTTTTGTTTTTTCTAAAAGCGCTTTTCCTCCTTTTGAGTCTACTTTAATCATTGGAACCATCGTCCAACTTGGAGTATCGGTATTAATTGAGATAAACCATTGATCAGCTGTTAAAGACTTTCCATCTGTACCTCTGAATGCATCTTTTTGGTAAAGTTTTCTTAAAATATCTAAAGCCTGAGTGTTTATTGGAACAATTCTTCCTTCAATATTCTGCACCAATAAATATCCGAATTTATCGGCATGCTCTGCACTTATTTTGTTTCTAGCGATAATTTCATCTGGCGAAACCAATTTCATTTTTGTAAATGGCTGCGCGCTTTGTGGCTGAACCGTTTCAGACGCCGGAGTGTGGTTATGGCTTTCTCCTTCTACATGAACGTGTTCTCTGCTTCCGTCTGTTGTTCCGTGAGTTTCAATTTTCTGAGCATTTAAGCCTAAACTTAAGAACAATAGCACAACCATTGCTGCTCTTTTCTTGTTAACGTCTTTCAGCATTTTATTTAATTTCCAGAAGTGAGTTCCTTTCCAGAAGAAAATAACAAACATTCCTGAAAATAATAATGTGTATCCTATATAAGAGATCAAAGTTCCCCAGAAATCGTGGTTTACAGAAAGTACTGTTCCCATTCTGTCCGGATCAAAACTTGACTGGAAGAAACGGTAACCGCCATGATTTAAAACGTGATTCATATAAATTTTATAAGGCGTTTGTTTTCCTTCATCAATGATTTTAATGTGACTTTCATAAGCACTTGGAGATGTACTTCCAGGATAAGTTTCCATTACGAAATCATCTAATTTAAGTGCGAAAGGAGTGTTGTAAACTTTAGGACCGAAACCGACCATAATGTTTAAACCATCCATTGTTACTTGTTTGTAAGCATTTGGATTTCCTCTTTCTACAGAAAGTTCTACTAATTGTTTTGTTTTTGGTCCTTGAAGTTCAACTGTCAAAACATCAGGAATATTAGCATCTTTCTTTCTGTCACCTTCAATAGAAAGTAGTTTTCCCTTTTTAAGACCTTCAGGTACAACTAATTTTAGTTCATTAATGCTATATAAACTTCTCAACGCTAAAGGCTGGAATTCGTCTTTCGTTGTATTTCCTGTAGCCTGAGTTGCCATCGTCATATACGTAGCATCAACAGGAGTTTTAATGAATATTTTTCCTCCTTCAGTTTTGAATTCTACCGCACCTTCAATTGCTCTGTTGAATGTTACCAAAGTTCCGTTAATAGACTTAGTTTCACCCGGTTTGATGAAGATATTTTGTCTTCCTGTTTTTCCTGTAGATACCAAATGTAGATATTCGGCACCGCTTGGATCAGCCAGTAAGCTGTCTTTTTTTCTTTGAACGTAATCTTTTGTTACCACTTTAATTTCCTTACCGTGGAAATCATAAGTCGCATTGAAATCTTTGTGCAAAGGAGACATCAGATAAGGAACATCTTGATAATTAAGAACATCACCTTTTTCTTCAATCTGAATTTTAAAGAAATTTTTGTCGGTTACGATTTCGTTTGAAGTTTCACCTTCTCTGATGTGCATTGTTCCTTCAAAACTGATGTATCTGGTAACTGCACCCCCAACGAAAATGAAAATGAATGCAAGGTGAAATACCAAAACCGGCCATTTTTCTCTTTTCCAAAGTCTGTATCTTCCGATATTTCCTATGAAGTTTAACATAAGCAGAACCATAATCAGTTCAAACCATTTTGCTTCATAAATTAACGCTTTTGCTGTTGGAGTTCCGTAATCGTTTTCTAAAAACGTGGCATAGGCCATCGAAAATGCGAATACCAGTAACAGCACAGCCATTGTTCTGGTTGAGATAAGAATATCTTGGAGCTTCTTCATGATTTATTTTACTTGACATGCAAAAATAAGGATGATAAACCACAAAGAGGATAAAAAAAGCTGTTTTTTGTCACTTTGAAGCCTATTTCCGCTATTTTGAACCATTCTTAATAAGTGAAAATAAATTGAAGAAAATTCAAAACCAAATAGCCTGAAAATGTGAATATATAAAACCTATTCTGATGATTGAGGTTATCTATTTCCTAATGTTGTTTTCTTTCTGATTTTACTTAAAAACTCATGGGAAATTCCCAAATAAGAAGCAACTTGCTGTTGGGTTATCCGCTGTTCTAATGTAGGATACTTTTCTAAAAATTCAAGATAGCGCTTGTCTGCGGTTTTATTCATTAACGATAAAATCCGTCTTTGCAAAGCCACCGAAGATTGCTGATTCATAATCCTGAAAAGTTTTTCAACCTGCGGCATCGTTTCGTAAAGAAGCTCTTTGTCTTTTTTTGAGATCATTAAAACTTCACTGTTTTCTAAAGCTTCAATATTTAAAGTGCTTGGAACATTGTTGATTAAGCTGTCAAGATCCGTAATCCACCAACTTTCGACTGCAAAATATAGAGTTTGCTCAAATCCGTCTTCTGTTAAAAAATAAACTTTGAAACATCCATTTACAACAAAGCCTTCAAAAAGGCAATGATCCCCTTCTCTTAATGCAACTTCTTTCTTTTGAAATTTTTTAAGCTGAAAAGGCTCAGAAAAACGTTGAAATTCTTCTTTCGAAAGTGAAATGTGGCGAGTAATATTTTTATATAGTAAATCGAGCATCATTACTGTTTAAAGCAAAATAAAGATACCAATAATTATCGATATCTTTATTTATAATTGACTTGATTGTTATTATTTTCCTTTTAATAAATCGGAAGTCGTAATAACTCTGGCGTAAAGATTTCCTAATGTTGAAATTCCTGCCAAGAATGATCTCTGAATTTCCTCTGCCTTTACAATTTTTCCAAATAACTCTCTGTCTCTGGTTGCTGTTGCATCACTGATTATTGTATTATTAAAACCAAAATCAAAAGCCGCTCTTGTAGTAGATTCTACACAAACATCGGTCATCATACCTGTAATTACAAGATTTTTGATTCCTTTTGATTGTAAATATTCCAATAATTCTGTTTCTCTAAAACTGTTTGGGTAATGTTTTGTAATTATTTTTTCATCTTCTCTTGGCAAAACTATTTTATTAATTTCGGCACCTGAAGTATTTGGAATGAAAAAAGTAGCTCCTTCCTGAGTTGCAATATGCTTAATATGAATCACTGGTAATTTCTTAGATCGGAAATAATCCAAAACTAATTTCGCATTGTTACCTGCCTTTTCATAACCAACCAATTCCATATTTCCTCCTTTAAAATAATCATTTTGAACATCAATGATTAATAATGCTGTATTTTCCATGCTTTCTTTTTTTTGTGCGTTAATTTTAAGTAATGAAATGAAGACCAAACAGATGGTCATTGCGATTTTAAATAAATTTTTCATAATTTCTATTGTTTAATTATTATGATGCAAAACTACAGAGCTTTCAATTCAAAAAAATTGAACTAGTTCAAAAAAACATTTTATACCACGTTTATTTAAATGAAATCAATTTATTACTTCAATAGTTTTAAATTTTAGAGTAATTTCCTTTCTAAAGTGACATTTATTATAAAAAAATTAACATAAATTAGAGTTCTATTTTGGCTAAAAAAAATTCATTAGTATTGAAAAAACACTAAATTTGCCCACACTGATATTATGGACAAAAAGACACAAAAACAACAAGCGGAATTGCCTGAAAAAGGCAAAATCTTATCTAAGCCACGTATTTTCATCGGGCTTACTTTTATACTTTTTTCTGTCGTGCTTGTTTTCTCATTCATTTCTTATTTAATGAATTGGAAAGCAGACCAAAGCCAGGCAGGAACAATGATGGACAAAACTATAAAGTCATCGAACATCTTTGGGAAACTGGGCGACTGGCTCGGGAATCTCTTTATTTTTGAGAGCATAGGCGTTGCCTCTTTTATTATAGCGTTTCTTTTCACGGTGACAGGTACAATGATCCTGAAAAAGAAGATCTTTAAACCTTGGATGACTTTCGGACATTCTTTATTCTTTATCTGTTGGCTACCTGTTTTGTTTGGAGCCATTACTAAAGGACAAGGTGTTTTAAGCGGAGTTTACGGTTATCAGATCATGGATTCCTTGAATGCAATCATTGGAAGCGTTGGACTTTGGACTGTTTTGGTGGCTAGTATTGCGTTGTATTTTATTTTGGAATTTAATCTTCGTCCAAGCTCGATGAAGGCAAAACTGGATAAGATCAATGAAAATACGATCGGAAAAGTAAAATCTATGATGCCAAATTCTGAGGAAAACTTTGAAGCTGATGAAGAATTGGAAGAAGAAATCCAAGAAACGGCACCTCATGTTTCGGTAACAGACACGACTCAAAAAATAAAAGTTGAAGAGCCAGTGAGTGTTCCGAAAGGATTTCCTGAAGTTCCTGTTTCAACAAATTTAGAAACGATCACAACTCCAAATCATACTTCATTTGAAGAAGACAAAAATGATTTTTCACCATCATCTGTTAGTTTAAATCTAAATACAAAACCTGCCGTTCCGGTTTCAACTCCGGAAGAAGCGTTTGATATTAATCCTCCAAAACCGGTTGTTAAAGATGAGATTAAATTCAATGTAGAAGTTGCTCCGGTAATTGATATTCTGGATGAATCTGACAGAAAATCTAAAGACCTCGTTGACAAGCACGGACTTTATGATCACAAATTAGATTTGGCGAATTTCCAAATGCCTCCTGTTGAACTTTTAACTGATTATGGTAATGAAGAAATTTCTATTAATAAAGAAGAATTAGAAGAAAATAAAAATAAGATTGTTGGACTTTTAAAGAATTTCAACGTTGGAATTTCTGAAATTAAAGCGACGATCGGGCCAACGGTTACATTATACGAAATTGTACCAGAAGCCGGAATCAGAGTTTCTGCGATCAAAAAACTACAGGATGATATTGCTTTGAATCTTTCAGCATTAGGAATCAGAATTATTGCTCCAATGCCTGGAAAAGGAACAATCGGAATTGAAGTTCCTAGAAAGAATCCTACGATGGTTTCTATGCGTTCTGTGATCGCTTCGCATAAATTCCAAAATACAGATATGGATCTTCCGGTTGTGTTTGGAAAAACAATTTCGAACGAAGTTTTCATGGCCGATCTGTCAAAAATGCCTCACTTGTTGATGGCGGGTGCTACAGGTCAGGGTAAATCGGTTGGAATCAATGCAATCCTTACTTCCCTACTCTACAAGAAACACCCAAGCGAATTAAAATTCGTAATGGTAGATCCTAAAAAAGTGGAACTTTCTCTATATTCAAAAATTGAAAGACATTATTTAGCCAAACTTCCGGATACGGATGATGCAATTATCACAGATACCAATAAAGTAATTAATACTTTAAATTCTCTTTGTGTAGAGATGGATCAACGATATGATTTGCTTAAAAATGCATTCTGTAAAAACTTAAAAGAATACAATAAAAAATTCACTGAAAGAAAATTAAACCCTGAAAATGGTCATCGTTATTTACCTTACATCGTTTTAGTTGTTGACGAGTTTGCAGATTTAATTATGACTGCCGGAAAAGAAGTTGAATTACCAATCGCAAGATTAGCACAGTTAGCAAGAGCAGTCGGAATTCACTTAATTGTGGCAACACAAAGACCTTCTGTAAACGTAATTACAGGTATGATTAAAGCTAACTTCCCTGCCAGAGCTGCATTTAGAGTAATTTCAAGTGTGGATTCAAGAACGATTCTTGATTCTCCGGGAGCAGATCAGTTGATCGGTAAAGGAGATATGCTTTATTTTAATGGAAATGAAATCTTAAGACTTCAATGTGCTTTTGTAGATACGCCGGAAGTAGAAAGACTGGCAGAATTTATTGGCGAGCAAAAAGGATATGCTTCTGCTTTCCTACTTCCTGAATATGTTTCAGAAGAAGCGACAAGTAACGTCGGTTCTTTTGATCCAAATGAAAAAGATGCTTTATTTGAAGATGCAGCGAGAATTATTGTTTCAACTCAACAAGGATCGACATCAATGCTTCAAAGACAGTTGAAATTAGGATACAATAGAGCAGGAAGAATTATGGATCAGTTGGAAGCGAGCGGTATTGTAGGAGGTTTCAATGGAGCAAAAGCCAGAGAAGTGATTATCAGTGATCTTCATTCTTTGGAACAGTTTTTGGAAGATCTGCGTAGATAGAAGGATAAACGTCATTTGACGATATCTTTTGAAGTTGGAAATGTTTAAGAGTATAAAATTAAAAAAATGAAAAACAGTATTTCAAAAATAATATTAGGAGGATTTATAATTGGAGCAGTTGGATTTACCAATGCACAAAAAATTGATGCTAAGGCTAAAAAAATATTAGACGACATCACAGCAAATTACAAGTCTAAAAAGAACACTTATTTTAAATTTTCTTTCGGAAGTGGAGTAAACGGAACAGTTGGAAAAACAGAACCGGGAATTTATTACGCTGCAGGAGATAAATATAAATTGAAGATCATGGATACAGAACAGATCTTCGACGGTAGCAAAATTTACAACATTAATACAGAAGATATGGAAGTAACTGTTGCAAAGCCAAACGCAAGCAGCACGATGTTCTCTCCTATCAATTATCTTTCTTCATACAGAAATGATTACAATGTAACTTACGATGGAAAGAAAACTGTAAATGGAGTAAGTACAGATTTCATTAAATTAACTCCCGTAAAAGCAAACGGGTTAAAATATGTCTACATTTTTGTAGATTCTGCTAAAAAACAAATGGTAAAACTGGAACAGCACGGAAATAATAAAGACGTTGCCGTAATTGCCATTAAAGAATACAAGGAAAATCAGGATCTTGATGCCAATATGTTTGTATTTGATAAGAATAAGTACAAAAATTATGTTATCACAGAACTATAAATAAAGCAAAATAGCGAAATCGGAGAACTGCATCAGAATCAATTATTCAAAAGCAAATTTGCTGTTTTACGATTTCGCGTTTTTACTTAATGATAAAAAAATAATAAAATATAGAGTCACAAAGAAAACTTTGTGGCTTTTTCATTAATTTTGGCGCATGTTAAAAATACTAGACCGATATATCATAAAAACCTTCTTTGGACCGTTTTTCTTTATATTCAGCGTATTGTTTTTCATATTTATTGTAAACATTATCTGGGTTCAGTTGGGGCAGTTTATGGGTAAAGGATTAAGCTATTGGCAAATCCTTAAATTGCTGTTCTACCTTGGGGTGAGTGTAATAAGTATGGTTTTACCGCTTACGATCCTTTTGGCGAGCATCATGTCTTTCGGTGAATTTGGAGAACGGTACGAGCTTGCCGCAATGAAGGCTGCCGGAATTTCTCTAACCCGAGTAATGATGCCTCTTTTGGGAGTTTCCACGATGCTGGCGATTATGCTGTTTTTCTTTTCGAATAACATCATTCCGGATTTCCAGAGGAAGGCGAAAAATATGCTTTTTAATATTGCTCAAACCAAACCTGCATTGAACTTTACTCCAGGACAATTCATCGATCAGCTTCCCGGTTACATGGTGAAATTTGATAAAATTTACGGTGATAATGGAGAAAATATTGAAGGCGTTTTCGTTCACAGAAAAGCGAGTACGTATGAAAATCAACAATCTATTGTAGCTGAAAAAGGGAAATTTGTTCCTGCAGCTAACAAGAATTATTTAAAATTAGTTCTTTACAACGGATATATTTTTGAAGATAATTTCGGTGGAAAAGGTGATAATGTAAGGTTAAAACAGCCCGATCAGGCGATTAAATTTGATACTTTAACATCGCATTTCGACATCAGTGAAATCATTAATAAAGCCATCGAGGAAGAACAAATTACGGATGATTACCGTTTCCAGACTTTCAATCAGCTTAATAAAACGATTGATAAAAATAAGAAGGATAATGAAAAATTCTTCACTTCTTCAAGTAATGATGCCTTAAACCAAGCCAATTCTGTGATAACGTATATGGATCAGAATAAATCTAAAGCAATTCCTAAGGCTCAAATTAAATTAGACACCGTAAAAAGTGATAAAAAACTGGATATGATCTACAATGCTCATAACAGATTGGATAATTTAAAAACGACTTTAGATACAAAAAATAATGATATCAACCCGAATGTAAAGTATTTCAGTAAGGTTGTTATTTATCAGCAGAGAATTGTGACGTATTCTTTCACCTGTATTATTTTCTTTTTGATTGGAGCAAGTTTAGGTTCAATCATCAGAAAAGGAGGAATGGGGCTTCCGGTGATCATCGCGATTGTAATTTTCATCATATTTTATGTCATAAATGTTGGGGTTGAAAACATTGCATGGGCAGGAAAAATGAACCCTTATCTCGCAGCGTGGCTTCCGAATATCATCCTCTTCCCTTTTGGAGTTTGGATGACTTACAAGGCACTTACCGATTCGCAATTATTTGATGCAGAAAAATATAAAGTGCTATTTAAACCGATCACAAAACTGTTCTCTAAGAATAAAGAACATAAAAGATATCAATAGTTTTAATTAAGATTAAAGCATTTAAAAATTAAAAGATTCAGAGTTTTCTGGATCTTTTTTTATGAGTGATTGTTAATTTTTTTAGTCTAAATATTTATTTAAATTTAAAAAATTATCTTTACGGAAATTAATTAAAATTGTATGAAGAAATTATTACTAATTGGCTTATTCGGGCTTTTTTCTCTGAATGCAAATGCTCAGGAAGAAACAACAACTTATAATGGTGAAAAATACGGATATATTATTGATAAATCTGGAAAAAAGGTTGAGGGTGTTGTGCATTTAAATGGAAGTTATTCCAGTCCGTGGCAGAATCAGTTAAAAGTAAAATTTGCTGCTGTTGCTGACATCGATAAGGTGAAAAATAAGATCAAATTTAAAACTTACGATGCCGATGATATCAAAGAATATATGTTGTATGAAGGTGATGCTCCAAGAGTTTTTCAATCTATAAAATATACCAATACAAGAGAAGCCATCAACAGTTCAAATAATTCTACAGGAATTGGTGCAGGAATAAAAGCTTTAAACAACCTGACCAGAACTTCACAATTTGCAGAAATTGTAACAGATGGAAAGATTAGAGTTTATAAAATGTATGGTTATCCTACCTCTGCTTCAGCCTACAATTCGGTGGAAAATGAAAGATTGAGAACTACTCCTGATTATGTTTACTCAAAAAAAGGAGGAAAAGTTGAAGATTTTACCCCTGCAAAAGTAAAAATAGCGATCGGAGACTGCCCTGTCACAAAAGCAAAAGCAGCTAAAGGTGAATACGGATCTTTAAAAAATGAAGAAAAACAAAGGAGCGGTCTTGGAAAATTCATCAGAGATGAGATCAAAAATGCAACAGTAGACAAATTATCTATCGTAAATGAAGTCATCTACGATTACAACGAAAACTGTAAATAATCTACTATTCAAATAAAACAAAAAGAGGCTCCAAAAATTTGGAACCTCTTTTTTATTTTCAAAAACTGAAAATTATACTTTCATAATTTCAGCTTCTTTTACTTTAAGATGGTCATCACAAGCCTTTACATGCTTGTCTGTAAGAGTCTGGATATCTTCTTCCACTCCTTTTATAACGTCCTCAGAAACACCTTCAAGTCTTTTAAGTTCTTTCAAACCGTTTTGTCTTGCGTTTCTTACAACGATTTTTGTATCTTCAGTTTCTGCTTTAGCCTGTTTTGCCAATTCTTTTCTTCTTTCCTCCGTTAAAGGCGGTACATTAAGGATAATATTTTCCCCGTTGTTAGAAGGTGCAAAACCTAAGTTAGAGTTGATAATAGCTTTTTCTATCGCGCCAATCGCTGTTCTATCCCAAGGTTGAATAGAGATGGTCATAGCATCAGGAACAGAAACGTTTGCAACTTGGTTAATAGGAGTCGGAGCTCCGTAATATTCTACCATAACATCCTGAACCATAGATGTAGATGCACGTCCTGCTCTAATTCTTTGAAATGCATGATCCAAATGCTTAATAGCTGCCTCCATGTCTTGTTTTACAGTTTCTACTATAAGATCTAATTCTTCCATTATATATCTAAAATTTGAATAGTTACACATTTTTTTTATGAGTAATGAGTAATGAATAATGAGTAAATTTTTAATGCCTAAATCTTAAAAATAATTTAAATTTTTAAATCAAAACTCTCACCTGATTCCTAAATCCTATTACCTTAACCCTTTCCTATAAATTAACTAGAGTTCCAACATTTTCTCCTTCTACAATCTTCACTAAATTACCTTCTTTGTTCATATCGAATACAATAATCGGCAATTTATTTTCGTGACTTAAAGTGAAGGCAGTCATATCCATTACTTTAAGGTTTTTTTCAAAAACTTCGTCGAAAGACAAAGAGTTATATTTTACAGCATCTGCATTGGTCTCAGGATCGCTGTCGTAGATACCGTCTACTCTTGTTCCTTTTAAGATAACATCAGCTCCGATCTCGATTGCTCTCAACGTTGCAGCCGTATCAGTTGTAAAATAAGGATTTCCTGTTCCTGCACCAAAGATCACTACTCTACCTTTCTCAAGGTGTCTCACAGCGCGTCTTTTGATAAAAGGTTCAGCCACTTTATCCATTTCGATAGCAGATTGAAGTCTTGTTTTGATTCCTGCATCTTCCAAAGCACCTTGTAGAGCCATTCCGTTGATTACAGTAGCAAGCATTCCCATGTAATCTCCTTGTACTCTGTCCATTCCTTTCGCAGCACCTGCTACTCCACGGAAAATATTTCCTCCTCCAATTACAATGGCAATTTCACAGCCTTTTTCTACTACTTTTTTGATCTCCACTGCATACTCCTGTAGTCTTTCAGTGTCAATACCATATTGTCTGTTCCCCATTAAGGCTTCACCACTAAGTTTTAGAAGGATTCTTTTATATTTCATCTTTAATTTTTAATAACTTTTTTACGAAGGGATAGCTCCCAGAAATTTGATTTTGCAAATATAATCATTAAAAATATTGCAATAAGAAAAATATTTAATCAGAAATAATGTTAGAAATATTTTGATAAGTACGAAAAAGGATTATTTTTGCATTAATTATAAATTGAATTGAAGAAAATTGTCATTTTTTCATTGTTTCTATCAGGAATTGTTTCTTTTGCTCAAACAGGAACAAATGTTTATCCATTTTTAAATATTCCTGTATCTGCCAGACAAGCGGCCTTGGGTGGAGACGCAATTACCATAAGAGATTATGATGTTTCTTTTGCTATTGCAAACCCAGCGTTACTGAATAAAGATTCTGATAAACAGCTCTCTGTGAATGGTGCTGCGTATCTAGCCGACTCAAAATACGGAACGATAGCTTTTGCCAAAGATTTTGATAATGGTCACATGGCCACGATCAATGCAAGGTATATGAGCTATGGAGACATCCCGCGAACGGATGAAAGTGGTTTTGAGAACGGAAATTTCACAGCCTCTGATGTTGCTGTGGGAGCCGGATATGCGTATCAGTTTGAAGAAAACTGGACGATCGGTGGAGGGATAAACTTCATCACTTCAAAAATCGATACTTATACATCTTCTGCCATTGGAGGGAATTTCGGGGTTACTTATCACAATAAGAAACGTAAAGAAGTTGTTTCCGTAGTTGCAAGAAACTTTGGATATCAGTTTAAATCTTTCAACGGGACGAGAGAAAATCTTCCGTTCAGAGTAGATTTAGGATATACTAAAATTTTAACAGCGATTCCTTTGGCGATTACTATTACTGCTCATGATTTGCAACAGCTTGATATTTCTTCCGATTATAATTTAAATGGTCAGGAAGTAAATGTCGGACGAAAAATTGCCGATCACTTCTCTATAGGAGCAGAATTATTCCCTGAAAAAAGTTTTAACATCAGATTGGGTTACAACGTAAAAAGAGGAAATGAATTGGCAGTAGCAGATCAAAGAAATTTTTCTGGACTTTCCGGAGGTTTTGGGATCAAAATTGCAAAATTCAGGATAGATTATGCTCACGTAAGATATCATAACTCTTCTAACGTCAACCAAATAGGAGTTTCAATGGATCTTAGCGGACACAGATATTAATTTTCACCAATTAAGAAATTATTATTTTAATTAATAAAATTTCTTAGTATTTCTTGGTTTTTTAGAAAAAATTTTGAAATTTGCGGTATGAAAAAACCTGTAATAGCTATCGATGGGTACTCGTCTACCGGAAAAAGTTCAATATCTAAGGTCATTGCCGACAAATTAGGAATTGTTCATCTGGATACAGGTGCGCTTTACAGAGGTATTACCTGGTTTGCGCTTCAAAACTGTCTTAATGATAATGGGTCTATCAATTTGGAAGGATTATTTTCTTCTTTAGATCAAATTCAGCTTGAGTTTAAAAATAACGATGGCGAATTGGTTCTTCATCTTAATCATACTGATATTTCTAAAGAAATCAGAAGCAATGAGGTTTCTTCTAATGTAAGTTTAATTGCAAAACAAAAAGAAGTAAGAGATTTTTTACTTCATTCTCAACGCTCTTTGGCAGAAAAAGGCGGGATTATTATGGACGGACGTGACATCGGGACAGTAGTTCTGCCAAATGCGGACTTCAAATTTTTCCTTACTGCCAGTATTGACGAAAGAACAAAAAGAAGATACAATGAGCTTTTAAGTCTGGGAATTGAAGCAGAAGAACAGCAGGTAAAGGAAAACCTCATTATACGCGATAAGATAGACAGCGAGAGGGAAATTGCCCCATTGAAGCAGGCTGACGACGCCATTGTTATCGACAATACCAACCTTACCAAAAAAGAAACTATTGAAAGTATTCTTTCCCATATTAAAAACTTTTAACAATTTTTAATAAACAATGCCCTGTTTTGGTACATTAATTGCAAGATTTAAAGCGTAAAAAACTAATATTTATTAACTATTAAAAAAACGAAAAATGTCTAGAAAAGGAAACAATTCAGCAGGTATATTAGCGGGACTTCTTGCAGGTGCTGCAGCAGGTGTAATTTTAGGAATGCTTTATGCTCCGGAAGAGGGAAAAGAAACTAGAAAAAAAATCAAAACCAAAGCTAACGATCTTAAAGATCAGGCTAAAGAAAAGTATGGAGAAGTTTCTGAAAAAGTGAAAGACCAATATGGTAACATTTCATCTACTTTTAAGGAAACAGCTAGTAATGTAGCTCATACAATGAAAGACGGTTACGATAAATATAAAGATCAAATTGTTTCTAAAACTACAGATGTAGTGAAAAATGTAGAAGCAGAATTGAATGATCTTAAAAAATAAATAATTTATTTTTTGAGTAAATTATGAGAAGGAACTTTGTGCACTAAAGTTCCTTTTTTTGTAACTTTAAAAAAAAACAATGATAGAAACTATAAAAGAATACGCATCTAAGAGAATAGATCTTCTGAAGATTGAAGCTACAGAAAAGTCTTCTCTTTCTGCCGGTATCATTGCCTATCTTGCCATATTACTTACCGCTTTTGCTTTTTTTATCATCCTTTTTAATTTTGGGATAGCGTTTCTTATTGGCAAAGCTTTAGATAATATTTCTTATGGATTTTTAATTGTTGCTGCTTTTTATTTTTTGGTTATGATTCTTGTTATTCTCTTTAAAACCAGAATCGTAAATACAGTAGCAGATCAGGTAATTAAATTTTTAAATCATTAAACTATGGGCAGAAACTACGACAGCTTAAAAGAATTAAGAATTAAGAAAGATTTGTTGAAAGGTGAAATCAATGATTTGGAAAATCTTCTGACTTTTAAAAATACAAAAGAAAGTTTAAGCGCATTTACTAATGGTTTAACAGATCAATATCTGCAGGAAAAGGTAGATGAAGATGGTGATGAAAAAATTGTTCTCAGAAAAGATGTGATTGCCAAACAATTGACCACTGAGGTTAAAGATATGTTTGTCAATAGAAATACAGCCATGGGAATCGCAAGTTCTGCATTGAAAGGTAATGCAATGGATAGCCTTATCAAGCTAGGAATCACTGCGTTGGTAGGGAATTATGCGAAGAAAAACATGAGCAGTTCTAATTGGAAGAAAAAACTTTTGGGTGCAGCTTTAATCTATGTTGCTCCTATTGCTTTGAAATTTATACGAAAAAAATTAGAAAGCTATCAGAAAAATAAAAGTGTTTCAAGCTTGGAACAACTTATATAATCTTGTAGAGTTTTAGAGTCAGAGAATTTTAGGGTTTGCAATAACTCAAACTCTCCCACTCTAAAACTCTATTTCTCTCCTACCTGAAAAGTTGTCCTAAAATAATCCCCGCCGCCATTGATACATTCAGGCTTTCTGTGGATTGAGATTTACCAAATCTTGGGATACTTATGCTTTTTTGAAGGAGTTTTTCTGTTTCGGGGCGCATTCCGTTGCCTTCGTTACCTAAAATCAAATTCATTTTTTCAGGTTTTTTGAAAGTATAGATATTTTCGCCTTCCATATCGGTGCCGATATTTATATTTTTTGTGTTTGAAAGATATTCAACCAAATCGGTATAAACCATATTTACCCTCGTAAAAGAGCCCATAGTCGACATAATAACCTTTGGATTATAAACATCTACGGTGTCTTCACTACAAATAATTTGTTCAATTCCAAACCAATCTGCCAATCGAATGATCGTACCCAAATTTCCGGGATCCTGAATTCCGTCCAACACAAGCTGAACATTTTTATCCTCAAATATTTCTTCTGTTTTTAAATGGCAAACTGCCACAGAATCTTTCGGATTTTTCAGGAAACTAATTTTTTTCAACTCATTTTCAGACACATGAGTGATGGGAACATCCGTACGGTCCAATTTTTGCGGATCGGTAGAAAATATTTCTTTAATTTTAAAATTAGAATTGGGAAGTTCGCAAATGATTTTATTACCTTCAACCAAAAACAAATTGTATTTTTGTCTGAACTTCTTTTTATCTAAAGACTGTAAAATTTTTATTGTATGAGCTGTAAGCATTATAAGAATTCTCCTCAAAAATATTATAAAATTATCTCATTTGCAACATTTGTTGGTCTTCTTTATGCTTGTAGTACAACAAAGAAAGTTCCGGATGGTGAATATCTGCTTACGCAAAACAATTTTGAGTTTGAAGATAAGAAAGAGCTTTTTGATGGTGAACTGAAAAATTACGTTCAGCAAAAGCCTAATAAAAAGCAGTTTCTCTTTATGCCTTTAAGTTTATGGCTGTACAATTCTGCTAATCCTAAGTACGATACGATTCTTAACGAATACATGACCTATCCTAATGAAATGAGAAATCAGAAATTACGTGATTCTCTTTTTATTAAGTATAACATGAAAAGTAGCGTCGGGAAAAGCCTTTTGATTGACAGATTATATCATAACTGGGGATCACCACCGATAATTTTAGATCAGACAAAAACTGAGAAAAGTGCGCAATCTATTGAGAAAAGATTGACGTATCGTGGTTATTGGGATGCAGAAGTAAAATTTAAGCATGTTTTAGATTCAGCTTCTAAAAAAGCGGCCGTAACCTACTTTATTACGCATAAAGATCCATCACTTATAAAAGAATATTATTATAACATTCCGGATCCGAAGGTTAAAAATATCTATCAGCAAAAGATTCATGAAACTCTTATAAGATCTGGGAAAATCCTTGATCAGACCGTTCTTGAAAAAGAGGTGACAAGAATTACAGATCTCATGAGAGAATACGGTTATTATAAGTTTAATAACTTTAATGATGAAATTTATTTCGTTGCAGATTCTTTAAAAAGCAGAAAACAGATTCCTCTTACTTTAGAAATTCATAAAGATTCTATTGACACACCTTATAAGGTTGCAACAATAGGAAATATAGACGTTGCTATCGTTGATGAAGCAGGAGATTATCCTAAAAATACAACGAAAGATAGTTTAAGAGGCATCAGATTTCATAAGGTAAATGATCAATATAAGACAAGATCAATCTGGAGATCAATTATTGTGGGAAGTAAACAACCTTATGATCAGAAGAAATTAGATCTTACGAAGAGAAATCTTTTATCGATGAACAACTTCAGCATCATAAAAGCAAAAGACTCATTAAGACATGGTGGCGGAACATCTCCCAACGACAGTATTGTTGACGTAATGTATTTGCTGAAACCACTTCCAAAATATGAATTAAAGGTAGGAACTGACGTTAATTATTCTCAGTTATTAAACCTGGGAGTTTCTCCTTCGATAGATTTAACAACAAGAAATGTTTTCAACGGTGCAGAAAACCTTTCAACAAGTCTTTCGGGAACTTTTGGCTCTATAAGAAGTACGAAAGATATCAGCAAACGTGTTTTGGCGTACGAAATTTCGGCGCAGGCTTCATTGAATTTCCCGAGGTTATTGCTTCCTTTTGATTATTATAAATTCCTTCCAAAAAGATACAGTCCGACCTCTTCTATTGTTTTGGGAGCTGCCGTTCAGAATAATATCGGTTTGGGAAGAGTTAACTTTAATACAGGTTTAAATTATTTCGCAACTGTAAATGATAAGGTTTCTCACAGACTTACCCTTTTCAACACACAGTTGAGTTTAACAAAAAATAAAGATGCGTATTATGATTATTTTGTGAATGATAATATTATCAGAAATGAAATTTTCACTGATTATTTTCAGCATAATACAGATGCGGCGCAAGAATTTGCTTCCGGACAGAAAACAATTGATGAAATTTCTCAGGAAATTATTAATGACACCGATTATATAGGAACTCTTGATCAAACTGGAAGAGATAGATTGACAGCATTTCTTGGAACTTTAGTAAATAAAGACAGACAGACGCAGGATGTTATTATTTCGTCAATGATCTATAATTTTGTTTATAATGAAATTGGTAAAAAAGACTATCCAAACGCATTTTATTTTAATGGAAAAGTAGAATTAGCAGGGAATATTTTGAGCGCATTTAACCAAAAAAGAAATGACGGAGGGATCGTAACGAGCCCTGAAAGAACAATTTTTGGAATTCCTTATGCTCAGTTTATAAAATTTGATGTTGATGTAAGAAAATATTTCAAATTTAATAGCAATCAGACCTTAGTTTTGCGCCAGTTTATTGGGGTGGGTATTCCTTATGGGAACTCGTCTTCAATGCCGGTGATCAGATCTTATTTCAATGGTGGTTCCAACGATATCAGAGCCTGGGTTGCTTACGGAGGTCTTGGACCATCTGATTCTCAGGTTGATGAAAGAGTTCGTACTTACATGACAGACAACGTAAAACTGACGACGAATATCGAATATAGAATTCCTTTCAATGATATGTATGAAGGGGCAATTTTTACAGATATCGGTAACACTTGGAGTCTTAAAAACTATAATGACGGATATGGAGATGAATTTAAATTCAATAAATTCTTAGGTCAGGTCGGTATCGGAAGTGGTTTCGGATTGAGGGTAAATGTAGCTTATATTACGCTTAGACTGGATCTTGCCTATAAAATCTATGACCCAAACAAACCGGATGGTGACAGATGGAGATTTAAAGATTTCCAACCCTTCAAACCAACTCTGAATATCGCATTCGGATATCCTTTCTAATCAGGAGAAATTCCCAATACAAAATATACTACAGCAATTACTCGAGCCAGAATTTCTCTGGCTTGATTTCTGTAAAAGCTTTCAGGTTTGTTGACATCCTGAGCATCAAAACCTAACGCATTCATATTATTATTTCTTGCAAAAAACAACGCACGAAGATTATGAAAACCTTGTGAAACAATAATCACATTGTCTTTTTTGTAAACATCTTTGCAACGCAAAATGCTTTTATAAGTATTGAAACCTTTTGGATCTTCCGTAATAATATCTTCTGGAACACCTTCCTGATAAACCAGATACTTTTTCATGGCAGCCGGCTCGTTGTAGCCTTTACTTTTTTCACCGCTTACAATGATTTGCTTAATTTTTCCGTGGTGATAAAGGAGAGCCGTTGCATCCATCCTTTTCGTAAAATAAGGATTAGACATTCCCGATCTCATTTTGGGCGATGTTCCCAAAACCAAGGCAATTTCACGGGGCGGAATTTTTGAGATTTTCGTATACGTACGACCTCCTGTAAGAGCAAACACCCAGGCATTGGCAAGACATATCAGCAGAATTCCAATTTCTACGGATATAAAGGCAAGGTTAAATATGTTTTTTACGATTCTCAAATGAAATCAAAGTTAAGCTTTATTTTCTTAGTTTTTGCAATAGACATACAGGCTAAAATTTTTCCTTGTGCTTCTTCTTTTTCTGTTAAATATTCATTTTCCAGCAGCTCAACTTCCCCTTCTTCAAGATAACATTCACAACTTCCGCAAATCCCTGATTTACATGAATAAGGAACAGAAAACTTCTGAATCAATAACTGTTGAAGAATTTTATCCTTATTATCCGGCAATTCTGCATGATATTCTTTTCCGAACATGGTAAAATCAACTTCCACATTTTCAATTAAAGGAAACTCTTTTTCTATCGGATAAATATCGTCATTAAATTCTTCAAAAAGCTCAAAGTGAATATTTTTCTTAGGAATCCCGTGATGATAACATGCATTTGCTAGGGTTTTAATCATTTCTCCTTTTCCGCAGATCAATACTTCATCTACAGCATCCCAGATAGTAGATTCTTCATCAGTATCGTCTAAATGTAGGATTTGATTAATAATTAAATTCAATTTCTTGGCATCCAATCTTCCATAAAAGAATTGATCGGCGGTTTTTTCCTGAGAAAAGAAATAGAAAATTTGTAATCTGTCGCCACAAGTTCTTGCAAGATTATCTAATAAATCTCTATAAACCAATTCCTCAGAATTCTTATTTCCAAAGAATAAAAACAATCTCGTTCTTGGTTCTGTGTGAAGAATATTTTTAAAGTGACTTAATATTGGAGTAATTCCAATTCCCGCAGCAAAAGCAACAATCGTTCTGAATTCATGAGGTTTGGAAACCAGTGTAAATCTTCCGCCCGGCTCACTCACAAGCAAATCATCTCCTACTTTATAATTTTTAAATAGTTCGGAAGTCTCTCCATCAGGCGAATTTACTTTTATTCCTAAACTTATTTTTTTCTCATAAGGAGCAGAGGTCATCGAATAATCATTAATAACATCTTTACCATGAGATTGAAATTTTACACTTACAAACTGCCCCGCTTCAAATTCGAAATTTTCCTGCAAATTCTCGGGAATCTCAAACTCCAGAGAAAAAGTATTTTTGGTAAGTTCTTCCTTTTTTGCTACTTTTAACCAATGAAACTGCGTCAGTTTCCCTTTATAGATTTGTTGTTCCATACTTCAATTCAAAAATAGCTAAAAAATAATTTATGAGGAAGATAATTTTATCCACGCTTGTTCTAGTTGCACTTTCAAGCTGTAAAAAAGAAAGCCAGAAAACTGATGAAAATGTTGTTACCGAAGATTCGGTTACTGTTTCACAAAATCCAGAACCTGCTTCTCCTGCTTTAGCATTAAAAGTTTTGACTACACAACAGGCTTCCGACTTTTTAAAAACTAAAAATGACACTTTATATGTAACCAATTTCTTTGCAACCTGGTGCGGACCATGTGTAAGAGAAATTCCACATTTTAAAGAAAAAATCACGGAATTAAAAGGAAAACCTGTAAAAATTACATTTGTAAGCGTTGATAATAAAGATGTTTGGAATACAGATGTTCCTCGTTTTGTAAACGAACAAGGCATTAGTGAAAACACGCTATTACTTGACGGAAAACTTCTTGATGCCAACTTTTTCAAAAGCAATTTTACAAAATGGGACGGAGGAGCTATTCCTTTTACCTTTATGAGAAAGGGTGATAAGACCGATGAATACTTGGGAATGATAACTCCTGAGCTATTAGATTCTAAAATAAAATCTTTTCTAAAATAAATCTTACAGAATTCTTTCTGAATGATGTCAAATAAATTTAAAATCCTGTGTTTACTGTTATTAATCGCCATTATTATTACAGCGATAATTAATCTGAACACAGGATTTTTAAGTCTCAATGTTCAGGATTTTTTCATGAGCTCTGAGAATAATCAAATTGCAGAAATTCGTATTAATAGAGTCTTAGTAATGCTTTTGGCAGGAATTTCAATTCCGACTTCCGGTTTTTTAATGCAGGAATATTTTCAAAATCCATTAGCCGGACCTGATATTTTAGGTATAACCTCTGTCGCCAGTTTATCTGTTGCATTTTATATTTTTTTCTCTCACAATATTCTCCTTCCTGAATTTCTTCAAAACAGCTTTCTGAGCTTATCAGCCATTGGTGGAAGTTTACTTTTGATGCTGGTTTTATTATCAATGTCGAATAAATTTCAGGATAAATCTTACTTAATTATTTTTGGATTTTTGGTTTCCGCATTTGCCGGAGCGATTGTTTCACTGCTTCAATTTTATGCTGAAAATCAAAGCCTGAAAAACTATATTTTATGGTCTTTTGGAGCTAATAATATGGTGACGAGAAATCAGATTTATGTTTTATCAATTTTAGTTTTGATAGGATTATTTATCTGTTTTAAAACCATAAAACCTCTCATTGGAAATTCTTTAGGAACTTCATACGCACAAAGTTTAGGAGTGAATTTGAATCGATTAAAAATATTAATCATTGTAGCTTCTTCCCTACTTTCGGCTTCTATTACAGCGTTTTTGGGGCCTATTTTGTTTATTGGAATTATTGTTCCTCATTTTTGCCGATTGGTTTATAATCCCGCAAAACTCTGGCAGCAATGGATTTTAAATATGTTTTTGGGAATGTTGATGATGTTATTATTTTCAATCGTTGCAGAGAAAACGCAAGTTCCAATAAATGTGATAAGCTCTATATTTGGGATTCCTGTGATATTGATGATGCTTTTGAAGCAGAATAAAGTATAAAAGTGAATTGTGAATGAGTCAATTGTCAATTTAAAATAATACGTTATAATTGTCATTCCGTAGGAATCTAAACTCTCTTTGTAGAGATGCTTCCAGCATGACAAACTAAAAGTAAATAAAATCTGCGAGAAAAGAAATCTGTGTAAATCTGTGAAATCCGTGGGAAACAAAAATTAAGTAAAAATGCACCTACAAATCAAACAAGCAAACATCGGCTATAACAAAACCTTAATTTCAAATGCTTCTGCCCATTTGAATTTAGGAGACGTATGTTTATTGATTGGTAACAATGGGGTTGGAAAAACAACTTTAATCAAATCTATTCTCCATCAAAATCCTTTATTAAGCGGAGAAATTTCTATTAATAATAAAAATATAAAGAATCTTTCCGTTAAAGAAATTGCAGAAAATATTGCGGTTGTATTTTCAAAGTCAATTATTCCACAGAACTATACAGTTGAAGACCTTATTTCGTTGGGAAAATACATTTACTATCCTTTCTATTTTGAGATTAAAAAAGAAGATAGAGAAGAGGTTTTAGATATAATTAAAGCATTAGATTTAGACCAATATAAACATACTCTTCTTAAAAACCTATCAGACGGAAACCTTCAAAAAGCCTTTATTGGAAGAGCTTTAACCCAGAACTCTCCTATCATTATTCTTGATGAACCTACGACTCATTTAGATGAAAAGAATAAAATTATCATTCTAAAAACGCTTAGAAAATTAGCCAAAGAACAGAACAAATTAATCTTATTTTCGTCCCACGATTGGCGATTGGCTAAAGAGTTTGCAGATAAAATATGGTACGTAAAAGATAGCCATTTATACTCCGGAATTGTTGAAGATCTTTTGCTTCAACATGACGAGCTAACAAACGCTTCTTTATTTCAGGTCAATGAAAATTTTGTGTCTCCAAAAATCATCGCACCCGATTTTTATAAAGAAATGTTGTATTCTTTACTCCAAAAAAACTTCCAAAAAGACCTCTCTTCATTAAATTTTGAGTTTCAAAACAACTTTTGGGTTATTTCCAATGATTCAATGAATCAACAATGCGAATCCTTCGAAGAAATAGTTAATTTCGTAAAAACCATTCACTAATACACGTTTTTCTTTATTAACTTCATATACTATGCATGCATAGTATTATGCTAGTCATACAATTTAATCATCTAACTATCAGGTTATTAACAAAATTTAACGTTAATAAATACTATGCATGCATAATATTTACTACATTTGAATTAAACCATTTCCACAAACATGATGGACAACAATAAAGATAAAATAGAAAATGTAGATCTAATTTTAAAGCAGACTTGGTTGGCTGTTTCTAAAATGTATACAGATCTTGCTCAGGAACATGATTCCACGGCTGTTCAGGCGCTTACTCTTCTTAAAATTGATCCAAAAGAAGGGACTAGAAGTACGAATTTAGGTCCTAAAATGGCTATCGAACCCACTTCTTTAACAAGGATCATCAAACTTCTTGAAGACAACGGATACATCTATAAAGAAAAAACAACCACAGACAAACGTGAAGTAATTATTAAACTTACAGATAAAGGTTTGAATTCCAGAAACATGTCTAAAGAAGTTGTTGTAAACTTCAATAAAAGAGTGATGGAAAAAATCGCTCCCGAAAAGTTGGATACCTTCAAAGAAGTCATGGTTGAGATCATGAAAATTGCGATCGATTTAAACAATAAAAAATAATATAACAAATCAATAAATCAAATGAAAAGAAGAATCAAACACGTAACGGTTCTTGGTTCAGGAATTATGGGAAGCGGTATTGCGGCTCACTTCGCTAATATTGGCGTAGAGGTTTCGCTTTTGGATATCGTTCCTTTTGAATTAACTGAAGCAGAACACAAAAAAGGTTTGACCAAAGATGACAAAGCGGTAAGAAACAGAATCGCTTCTGAAAACTTTGAAAAACTGAAAAAAGCAAGTCCGGCTCTACTCTATTCTCCAAAATTCGCAGATAGAATCAAGGTTGGAAATTTTGATGATGATTTACCAAAAATAAAAAATACAGACTGGATTATTGAAGTTGTAGTTGAAAGACTCGACATCAAAAAATCAGTTTACGAAAAAATCGAACAGTTCAGAAAACCTGGAACTTTAGTTTCTTCAAATACTTCCGGTATTCCAATTAATATGTTGGTTGAAGGAAGAAGCGATGATTTCAAACATTATTTTGCAGGAACGCACTTCTTTAATCCTGTAAGATATCTCCCTCTTTTAGAGATTATTCCAACAACTGATACAGCTCCGGAAATCATTGATTTCTATATGAATTATGGAGCAAAATTCTTAGGTAAAACAACCGTTTTAGCAAAAGATACTCCTGCATTTATCGCGAACAGAATCGGGGTTTTCTCAATGATGGATTTACTTCACAATGTTCAAAAATTAGGTTTAACTGTTTCTGAAGTTGATAAATTAACAGGTCCTGTAATCGGTCGTCCAAAATCTGCAACGTTCAGAACAGCTGATGTTGTTGGATTGGATACGTTGGTGATGGTTGCAAACGGCGTTCGTAACAGCGGTGCTGAAGCTAATAATTTCAATGACGTTTTTGCACTTCCAGGTTACATCCAGAAAATGGTTGATAATAAATGGTTAGGTTCAAAAACTGAACAAGGTTTCTACAAAAAAGTGAAAAATGCAGAAGGAAAATCTGAAATTCACGGATTAAATCTTGATACTTTAGAATACGAACTTCAAGGAAAATCTTCTTTCCCTACTTTAGAATTAACTAAAAATATTGACAAGCCAATTGAAAGATTTAAAGTTTTAATTGGCGGAAAAGACAAAGCTGGAGAGCTTTACAGAAAATCTTTAGGAGCATTATTCGCTTATGTTTCGCATAAAGTTCCTGAAATTTCTGATGAAGTTTACAAAATCGACGATGCCATGAGAGCAGGTTTCGGTTGGGAAAACGGTCCATTTGAAATCTGGGATGCCGTTGGCGTTCAAAAAGGTATCGAATTGGCTAAAGATGCCGGTTACGAAGTTTCAGACTGGGTAAAAAATGTAGAGACTTTCTATAAAGTTAATGATGAAGGACAGACTATTTTCGTTGATAAAAATTCAGGAGAATACAACAAAATTCCGGGTCAGGATTCTTTCATTATTTTAGATAATATCAGAAAAAATAAAACGCTTTGGAGTAATTCGGGAGCTTCGATTGAAGATCTTGGAGATGGAATTATCAACTTCGAAATTCGTTCTAAAATGAACTCTCTTGGAGGCGAAGTTTTAGATGGATTAAACAGAGCGATTGATTTAGCTGAAAAAGAATATGATGGATTAGTTATCGGAAATCAAGGCACGAATTTCTCTGTTGGAGCCAATTTAGCGATGATTTTAATGATGGCTATCGAACAGGATTGGGATGATTTAAACATGGCGATCGCTTATTTCCAGAAATCGATGATGAGAGTTCGTTACTCTTCTATTCCTGTCGTAGTTGCTCCTCACGGAATGACGCTTGGTGGTGGTTGCGAAATGACCATGCACGCCGACAGAGTTGTCGCAGCAGCAGAAACTTACATCGGATTGGTTGAAACCGGAGTTGGTGTAATTCCTGGCGGTGGCGGAACGAAAGAATTAACGTTGAGAACTTCAAGAGAATTCCACAGCGATGATGTTAAAAACAACAGACTTCGTGAAGCTTTCATGAATATCGCAATGGGTAAAGTAGCCACTTCTGCTTATGAAGCTTACGACATGGGAATTCTTGAAAAAGGAAAAGATATCGTTGCTGTTGATAAAAGAACACAGATTAAAACAGCAAAAATGTTGGCAATAAGTTTAGCCGAACATGGTTACACTCAACCAATCGAACAAAAAGTAAAAGTTTTGGGTAAAGATGCATTGGGAATGTTCTATGTTGGAACTGACCAAATGTTGACAGGAAACTTCATCTCTGAACATGACAAGAAAATTGCAGATAAATTAGCGAATGTAATGGTCGGTGGAAATCTTTCTGAACCAACAATCGTAACTGAACAATATTTATTGAATCTTGAAAGAGAAACATTCTTACAGCTTTGTGGTGAAAGAAAGACATTGGAGAGAATTCAGTACATGTTACAAAACGGAAAACCGCTTAGGAATTAGAAATTATGGGAAATGTTTGGGTTGAACTCAAAGACAAAAATAATTTATATAGAAATTTAATTCTTTTAAAAAGTTATTTTTTGAGTAATGGACATATAGATGTAAATCAAGGAACTGAATGTACGACAATTAAAAAATCAATTAAAGAATTGCTTGAAGATGATTTTGATGTAAATTATTTTACAAAAAACGTAGATTTTTTACTAAGTGAAGGTATTTTTAATTCATATAATTATTTAGGGTTAACTACATATGGAATTAACCATGTTGAGAGATTAATCGATGAATTAGGCGAGCTTTCTGAAGAAGAAAAAGAAATAATCAAAAAAAGCAACACTGATAAATTGGCAAAATTTCTAGATATATCTTCAAAATTTGCATCTACAGTAAATCCCATAATCAGCATATTTAACTTAATAAAATAAACAAATGTCAAAACAAGCATACATAGTAAAAGGATTTAGAACAGCGGTAGGAAAAGCGCCAAAAGGCTCCCTTCGTTTTACTCGTCCTGACGTAATGGCGGCTACAGTTATTGAAAAATTAATGGCTGAACTTCCGCAATTAGACAAAAACAGAATCGATGATCTTATCGTAGGAAATGCAATGCCAGAAGCAGAACAAGGCTTAAACGTTGCTCGTTTGATCTCTTTAATGGGATTGAATACAGATAAAGTTCCCGGAGTTACCGTAAACAGATATTGTGCATCAGGAAGTGAGGCGATTGCGATTGCTTCTGCCAAAATTCAGGCAGGAATGGCGGATTGTATTATTGCAGGAGGTACAGAATCAATGTCTTACATTCCAATGGGTGGTTATAAACCAGTTCCTGAAACGGAAATTGCAAAAACAAACCCTGATTATTATTGGGGAATGGGTTACACTGCAGAAGAGGTTGCAAAACAATACAATATCACAAGAGAAGAACAGGATCAGTTCGCTTTTGAATCTCATATGAAGGCTTTAAAAGCCAATCAGGAAGGTAAATTTGCCAACCAGATTGTTTCGATTCCTGTTGAATATAACTTCCTGGATGAAAACCAGAAAATGCAGACTAAAAAGTTTGATTTTTCAGTGGATGAAGGTCCAAGAGCAGATACTTCACTAGCTGGTTTGACTAAACTAAGACCAGTATTTAAAAACGGAGGAAGCGTAACTGCCGGAAACTCTTCTCAGATGAGTGACGGAGCAGCTTTCGTAATCGTAATGAGCGAAGAAATGGTAAAAGAATTAGGATTGGAGCCAGAAGCAAGATTAGTTGCTTACGCAGCTGCAGGTCTTGAGCCAAGAATTATGGGAATGGGACCAATTTATGCAATTCCAAAAGCTTTGAAACAAGCAGGTTTAGAATTAAAGGATATCGATTTAATTGAATTGAATGAAGCATTCGCATCACAATCTGTTGCTATCAAAAAAGAATTAGACTTAAATCCTGATATCTTAAATGTAAACGGAGGTGCAATCGCATTGGGTCACCCACTTGGATGTACAGGAACAAAATTAACCGTTCAGCTTCTTGACGAAATGAGAAAACGCGGAAACAAATACGGAATGGTTTCTATGTGCGTTGGAACGGGTCAAGGTGCTGCTTCAATCTTTGAACTTTTATAATAGAATAAAAACTAAACCTTCAAGGTTTTAAAAACCTTGAAGGTTTCCTTAATAAGAAAAAACAAAAACAATGAGTGATACACTTAATAAAACATTAAAAGGCGGTGAGTTTTTAATTAAAGAAATTACTGCTAATGAAATATTTTCTTTGGAAGAACTTTCTGAAGAACAAAAAATGCTTCGTGATTCTGCGAAAGAATTTATTGATAGAGAAGTTATTCCGCACCACGATCGTTTTGAGAAAAAAGATTATGCATTGACTGAAGAAACAATGCGTAAGTTAGGAGAAATGGGACTGTTAGGAATTACCGTTCCTGAAGAATACGGCGGTCTTGGAATGGGATTCGTAAGTACAATGTTAGCTTGTGACTATGTTTCAGGAGGAAACGGTTCATTAGCAACAGCTTACGGAGCACATACCGGAATCGGAACACTTCCAACTCTTCTTTACGGAAGTGAAGAATTGAAAAAGAAATATCTTCCGGATTTAGCTACAGGAACAAAATTCGGAGCTTATTGCTTGACTGAACCGGATGCTGGTTCTGATGCAAACTCAGGAAAGACAAGAGCAAAATTGTCTGAAGACGGAAAACATTACATCATCAACGGACAAAAAATGTGGATTTCTAATGCAGGTTTTGCAGATACTTTCACTTTGTTCGCTAAAATTGATGATGATAAAAACATCACAGGTTTTGTAATCAATCGTTCTGAATTGGAGAATCCTGAAAGCTTGACTTTCGGTGAGGAAGAACATAAATTAGGTATTCGTTCGTCTTCTACTCGTCAGGTTTTCTTCAATGATATGAAAGTTCCTGTTGAGAATATGTTGGGTGAAAGAAATAATGGTTTCAAAATCGCTTTGAATGCATTAAATGTAGGTAGAATTAAGTTAGCTGCTGCAAACCTTGATGGACAAAGAAGAATCTTAAACCACTCTATTCAGTATTCAAATGAGAGAAAACAGTTTGGAGTTTCTATTTCAACTTTCGGAGCAATCAGAAAGAAAATTGCTGAAATGTCAACTGGCGTTTTCGTAAGTGAAGCGGGTTCTTACCGTTTAGCAAAAAATGTTGAAGATAAGATTGAAGAATTAGTTGCTGGAGGAATGGATCATCAACAAGCTGAATTAAAAGGTGTTGAAGAGTTCGCGGTAGAAGCTTCGATTCTTAAAGTTTTCGTATCAGATCTTACTCAAAATACTGCCGATGAAGGAATTCAAATCTATGGTGGAATGGGATTCTCAGAAGACACACCAATGGAAGCTGCATGGAGAGATGCAAGAATTGGAAGAATCTATGAAGGAACCAACGAAATCAACAGACTTTTAGCTGTTGGAATGCTAATCAAAAGAGCAATGAAAGGTGAACTAGATTTACTTTCTCCTGCAATGGCAATCAGCAAAGAATTGATGGGAATTCCTTCGTTCGAAGTTCCTGATTATTCTGCATTTATGAGCGAAGAAAAAGCAATTATTGCAAATCTTAAGAAAGTTTTCTTAATGGTTTCAGGAGCTGCTCTTCAAAAATTCATGATGGATATTGAGAAACAGCAACATTTATTATTAAATGCTTCTGAAATTCTTAACCAAATCTATATGGCTGAATCTGCAGTTTTAAGAGCTGAAAAACACTTCTCTGCTGATTCTGTAGAAGCTGCAATGGCTCAATTAAACCTTTACAAAGCAATTGATAAAATCATTGCTGGTGCAAAAGAAGGAATTGTTTCTTTTGCTGAAGGTGATGAACAAAGAATGATGCTTTCAGGACTAAGAAGATTTACAAAATATACAAACAGTCCAAATGTAGTGGCATTAACTGAAAAAGTGGCTGCCCATTATATTGAAAAAGGAGCTTATTAGTCTTTTATATATAAATTTGATTTTGAAAACGTCTCAATTTTTTGAGACGTTTTTAATTTTTTCATAAATTTTCATTATTTTTATTGAACAATAACTAAATAACCAAACTCAAAAATATAAACAATGGGAAAATTTATTATTTCTAAAAGAACCAATGGCGACTATCAATTTAACTTAAAAGCAGCAAATGGACAGGTTATTCTGACTAGTCAGGGATATAACTCAAAATCCCGATGCGAAAATGGTATTGAATCTGTAAAGAAAAATTCTCAGGATGATAATATGTTTGAAAGACATTCTGCAAAAGACAGTCGATGCTATTTCAATCTAAAAGCTTCAAACGGACAGATCATCGGAACCAGCCAAATGTATGAATCCGAAAATGGTATGGAAAACGGAATTGAATCCGTAAAGAGCAATGCACCAGGCGCTTCTGTGGAAGATCAGACTAATTAAAAATATTCTGTAAAATAATAATAAAAAAATGTCTCAAATTTTGAGGCATTTTCTATTTTTGTACTCTACTTTACACACAATGACAAAAGACGAACTGCTTCACAGAGCAATAAAAATAGCTGATAAGGCACATAAAGGTCAGACAGACAAATATCATGCTCCCTACATTGCTCACGTCATGCGAGTGATGGAGTACGGTAAAACAATGGATGAAAAGATCGTAGGCGTACTTCACGACGTTGTTGAAGATCATCCCGTAGAATTCAGTTTGGATTATTTACGAGATCAAGGTTTTCCGGAATATATTATTTTCGCGATCAGTTGTCTTACGAAATTCGATCCTGATGAAGAATATGACGATTTTGTAAAAAGAACCGAAAGATCTCCTTTGGCTGTAGCTGTAAAACTCAACGATCTTCGTGATAATATGGATCTTCGCAGAGTAAACCGCGAACTTCTTCCTAAGGATATCAAAAGATTTAATAAATATTTAAAAGCTTATCATTATTTAATTGATAAATATTAAAATAAAAAACTCCTTACATTCTATTGAATATAAGGAGAGTTTGTTTTATTCTCAGCTAAAAAGAGAAATTTATTCTTAATCCGCTCCCGGATAATCAAACGTTTTCACAGGATGGTTTGTTCCATCGATATTAATGTTTAATGCAAGATAAACAAAATGGAAATTTTGGTTTGAGGCTGCATTAAATTCTCTCTGCCAAAGATATCCTGCTGCAATTCCTAAATTATTGTCAATCTGATAACCACCTCCCGCATACACTCTGTTTCTTGCGAAAGTAGGTTTCATAGGTGTTACAAGGAAAATTTCGTCGTATATATTCGCGAAAACCGTTCCTTTTTTAACCTCTTTTGAATTTAAAGGAACACTTACATTCAAACGATAACGATAACGCATTCTCTGGGAATTTTTATCCGTTTGAGGTTCGTGGAACCAAGATTTCTCAACACGAAAACGGTTTTCAAATTTTACGACACCTTTTTTAATATCAATCACATCCTGTAACCAAACTCTGAATTCTTCTTTGTTGATGGCGTGATCTTTATAGGTTGCATATCTTCCCAATCCAACAAAAGGCTTGTGATTTTTAGTAAGATTATACCCTAGTCCACCTTTTATTTCGTAATAATCAGGATAAGTATAGTCTTCAATACTTCTCATCTGACCTTCCGCATACAGGAAAAATTTTGGATGAAATTTATAAGTCAGCGTCAAAGCATTGAAGCTTGAAACATGTTCTTGAGCTTTAAAAAATGTTAGACTTAAAAGTAAACTAAGACTTAAAAAGAGTTTCATCTAAAAATTTTTTTTGCAAATGTAATTGAATTAACAATTTCGTAATATTAACTTTAATTCATTCTTACTTAACAATTATTTAATATTGATATTGTAAGAAAAACCAATATGGAACCATCTTTGAGGCATTGCTACGCCAAACGTTTCTGTGTAATTGGTATTGGTAACATTATTAATTAAAACGTACACAGAAAAGTCTTTTTTAACGAAACTTAATTTTTCATCTAAAAGATTATAACTGCCTAGATTTAGCCTGTCGTTATATCTGTAAACGAGTTCGTTTGTGAAGTTTTTAAGGAATTTAGTTTCTAATTTAGCAATAAACTGATGTTTTAAATTATCCAGAACATATCTTGAAACAAATTCATTGGAAGCATTAAATTTATTATCTAAATAAGTATATCCAACACTGTATTTCAACCAATCTAAAACTCGATGATTAAGTTCTGCCTCTACTCCTTTTACAGTTGTATCTCCAACATTTTGAGCATACCAAATCGGATCATTTAAAGAAGCTTTAACCCAATCGATAGAGTTATTGGCTCCCCTTAAAAATCCACTTACTTTGGCTAAGATATTTTTATTTTGAAACTGATATCCAATTTCTGAATAAACAGCACTTTCAGGTATCAAATTGACATTTCCCTGCTCCGTTTTACTTACATAATAAAGATCCGTAAAGGTCGGAACTCTGTGAACTTTTGAAATATTTCCGTAGATTTTATTGTTTGGATCGAAGTTATAACCTACATCCAATCCAGGATAAAAGAAATTACCTTCATTGGAATAATTTGCCCAAGAAACTCCGGGAGTAATATTTAATTTTTTATCTAATAAAGAAAAATGATGTTCGAAAAAGACCTGAGAAACAAAACGGTTTCTGTTTCCTAAATTATTACTTGCCAAAAATTCTTTCCTTAATTCAACACCAATACCTGTTGTTCCCAATCCCCATTGGTAGCTTGAATTTACTTCTCCACCTACATTATTTCCGATGTGCATGTTTCTGTAGATTTCAGGTTTTTCACGGTTAAAAAGGTACATATCCTGCCCTCTTCTCCAATATACATTTGAGTTTAGTCTGAATTTCCCAAACGTTTGCTGATGAGCCAAACTCACAACTGAAGCCTGAGTTTCTTCATATTGCTCAGTTGCGAGCGGAGACGAATAAAAACCATTAGCACCAAATTTTTTCTCTGAAAAACCTGCCTGTAACTTAATATCACCGTCTTTTATAGCCAATCTACTCTGATAGAAAACATTTCTGATTTCATAATCTGTATTATGCATATATCCCTCTGATGAAGCCGTATTAGCCTGAATTGAATTCGAGAATTTCTCTGTTCCAATACTTGCATTTAATCCTAAACCATACGATCCATAATCTCCACCTTCAGCGCTAATTTTAACTCTTTTTCCCGGATTTATTTTAGTAATGATATTGATCGCTCCGGCATAAGCGTTTTGACCAAATCTCCTTGCTGCAGGGCCTTTTATCACTTCAATTCTTTCAACATCGTCCAGATCTACAGGAATATTCATAGAATTATGACCTGTTTGGGAGTCATTCATTCTGATACCGTTTAAAAGTAAAAGTACCTGTTCAAAAGAGCTTCCACGGAAACCGATGTCACTCTGTACACCGTTCGCTCCTCTTCTTCTGATATCCATTCCGGGAATTTGCTGAAGAATTTCATCAATGCTTTTTGCAGGAGAATTTATAATATCTGCTTTTGTAATAATGGTAATATTTTGGTTGGCACTTTTATATGGTGTTGAAATAAATTTACCTTGTACAGCGATGGTATCAATATCGGTTGTTTTTTCCTGTGCCTGAGCGAAAAGCATCGTTCCAAGAAAAAAAACACTTCCTACTTTTTTAATCATGTCTTATCAGAATTATTCTTCAGTTAGTTTTTTGCAGATTAGCAAGCCCAAAAATAACAGAGATAATCAAGACAGACAAATGATAGTTGTCATAAAAAAAAGATGCAGAAAACTGCATCTTTAGACTTTTTGGGAAGTAAATTTTATCTTTTTCTCATTAAATGTGTAACTAGATCTCTGAATAATTTTCTCATTTCTATATTACATATTTATGAATACAATTTTAATTAATTTTAATATACAAAACAATACTAAAATGAAAAAATAGAATGAAAACAGCAAAATTTAACATTAGCGCTCAATGATATGCTATGAATATTAATTTTTAATTGATGATTGTTTAATTTTTCCTCCTCAATTTGTAAAAGTATTTTAGCCCTAAAAATCATCAGTATGTTTAAATAGATTCTTTGAATGATAATGAAACATTTCTTGGTAAAATTTTCCGTTTAAAATTCGTAATTTTGTTAGTCTTAAATTTACTATGGCTTCAACAACAGAAATAGATATAAAAAAACAGGTTTTTGTTAAAAACGCACACCTTAACAACCTGAAACATATAGATGTATTAATCCCAAAAAACAAGCTTATTGTTATTACGGGAGTTTCCGGAAGCGGAAAATCATCTTTGGCTTTCGATACGATCTATGCTGAAGGGCAAAGAAGATATGTCGAGAGTTTGAGCTCTTACGCACGTCAGTTTTTGGGTAAATTAGAAAAACCAAAAGTTGACGATATTAAGGGTTTGGCTCCATCCATCGCCATTCAGCAGAAAGTAATTTCTTCCAACCCGCGTTCTACAGTAGGAACTTCTACGGAGATCTACGATTATATGAAACTTTTATTCGCAAGAATCGGGAAAACATTTTCTCCGGTTTCCGGTGAAGAAGTGAAAAAAGATTCGGTGACGGATGTTGTGGATTTTATTAAATCGTCCAAAAAAGATACTTCTTTCTTATTAATCGCCCCGTTGGAATATGACGTTGCAAACTTTAATGACACATTAAATGTGTTAAAAGTTGCAGGTTTTACAAGACTGGAGATCAACGGAAATGTTGCCGGAATTGAAGATCTGGAAAGTTTCGGTTTCGTTCCAGAAAAAGGAATGGCCATCAATTTGGTGATCGACCGATTTTCTTACGAGGAGGATGAAAGTTTTCTTCAAAGATTGGCAGATTCTATCCAAATGGCTTTTTACGAAGGCAGAGGTCATTGTGCCCTTAAAAATATTGAAACAGAAAGCGTAAAAGAATTCTCCAACAAATTCGAATTGGATGGAATGGAATTTCTTGAACCCAACGTTCATTTTTTCAGTTTTAATAATCCTTACGGCGCTTGTCCGACTTGTGAAGGTTACGGAAAAGTGATAGGGATTGATGAAGATTTAGTAATTCCAAATAAGGCATTATCCATTTTTGAAGATACAGTTGCTTCCTGGAAAGGTGAAACCATGAGCGAATGGAAAAAAGATTTCATTAAAAAAGCAAAGGACTTCCCTATTCATAAGCCTTATCATCAATTATCAAAGGAGCAGAAAAATTACCTTTGGAAAGGTGACGGAAGCAGCAGTTTTCCATCGCTTAATAATTTCTTCAAAATGCTTGAGGAAAATTTATATAAAATTCAGTATCGTGTGATGCTTTCCCGTTATAGAGGAAAAACGCTTTGTCCGACTTGTGAAGGCTTGAGATTGCGTGAAGAAACGAGCTGGGTAAAGATTGACGGGCACAATATTCAATCCGTTATTGAGCTTCCTTTGGATGAATTATTTCCTTTAATTGAAAGCTTTAAACTGTCTGATCACGATAAAGAAGTCGCAAAAAGATTATTATACGAAATCACGACCCGTATTGAATTTTTGCTGAAAGTTGGTTTGGGGTATTTAACGACAAATAGAACATCAAATACGCTTTCCGGTGGTGAAAGTCAGAGAATTAACTTAGCAACGAGCTTAGGAAGTTCTTTGGTTGGTTCAATTTATATTTTGGATGAACCTTCGATAGGATTACACTCAAGAGATACTGAAAACTTAATTGGTGTCTTAAAAAATCTTCGTGACCTTGGAAATACCGTAATCGTTGTTGAGCATGATGAAGATGTGATGAGAGCAGCCGATTATATCATCGATATTGGTCCGGAAGCAGGTTATCTTGGTGGTGAATTGGTATTTGCAGGAGATTACAAGCAATTGAAAAATGCCGACACGCTTACTTCTAAATATTTGACAGGAAGATTAGAAATCGAAGTTCCTGCAAAGCGTAGAAAAGCAAAAGAATGGATTCACATAAAAGGTGCGAGACAAAATAATCTTAAAAATATAGATGTTGATGTTCCGTTGGAAAGTCTGGTTGTAATTTCAGGAGTTTCTGGAAGTGGAAAATCTACTTTGATGAAAGAAATTCTTACGAATGACATTCAGATCCAGCTTGGAATGGGCGGTAAAAAAGGAGATTACGATTCTGTTGAATTTCCGAAAAAACTGATCAAAAATATTGAATTAATTGATCAAAATCCTATCGGAAAATCATCCCGTTCGAATCCTGTAACGTATTTGAAGGCTTATGACGACATCAGAGATCTTTTTGCTAAACAAAAGGTGTCAAAAATGATGGGTTACAAGCCTAAGCATTTCTCTTTCAACGTTGATGGCGGAAGATGTGACGAATGTAAAGGTGAAGGGGTGATCAATGTTTCGATGCAGTTCATGGCAGATATTGAGCTTGAATGTGAAGTTTGTAAAGGAACCCGTTTCAAAAACGAAATCCTGGAAGTAAGATTCGATGAGAAAAACATTTCCGATATTCTTCACATGACAGTTGATGAATCATTAGAATTTTTCAAAGAAAATAAAGAAGAAAAAATCGTCACCAAATTAAGACCTTTACAGGAAGTTGGTTTGGGATATTTGCAGTTAGGACAAAGCTCTTCTACTCTTTCCGGAGGTGAAGCGCAGCGTGTGAAATTAGCATCTTTCTTGGTGAAAGGCGTTACAACTGATAAGACTTTATTTATTTTTGATGAACCGTCAACAGGTCTGCATTTTCATGATATTCAGAAATTATTGAAATCATTACAGGCTTTGATCGATCTTGGACATTCTGTGATTGTTATTGAACATCAACCAGACATTATAAAATCGGCCGATCATATTATCGATATCGGTCCGGAAGCCGGGAAATACGGTGGTGAAGTAGTTTTCACAGGAACACCGGAAGAATTGGCAAAAAATAAAAAATCTCATACAGCGAAGTATATTAAAGAAAAGCTGGAGCAGTAAATATTAAATAGAGCGTCGAAATTGACGCTCTATTTTTTTGTTTTAAACACTAATGGCGCAAATATTTTTCACGAATATTCACGAATTGATTATTGCGTTTTAAAAATAAAAATCATTTCCTCAAAGCTTTAAAATTGTGTTATTTGTGAAAGAATTCGTGAAATTCGTGTTTAAAAAATTTAAATATTATACAAAAACGGACTCTGTTTAATAAAAGTTTTATCCTCAATCTGAGAAACCAAAAACTCAGACAAATCTGTAGCACTGATTTTTTCTCCTTTACAATCTTCTAAACTTTTTTCTACAGGGAAACTCTCAGAAGTCGGGATGATTAATGGAAGTCTTACCAACGTCCAGTCCAGATTACAGTTTACAAGAATTTCGTATTCGTCCTGTTTGTCTTTTGTTGTTTTTGGATAGTTTTCATACATCCAGTTTGTTGCCATTTTTACCCTGTCATTTTTATGATCAAAAGGAGTGTCAACATTCAAACCTGTGATGGCGATATATCTTGTGATTCCGTGTGAATTCATCGACTGTATCACATTTTTTGTAGCATCCGTAAATATTGACTTCTCTCCTACCGGCTGTCCAATTTTACTGATCACAGCACTGCAATCTTTGATTAGCCGATCAACCGCATCAAAATCTCTTGCATCACCTTTTACGATTTCAATCAAAGGATTTTCTAAAGTGAAATTTTCAGGATTTCGAAGTAATAATTTGATCTGATATTCCTTTTCTAAAAGACTTTGAACAAGATATTTCCCTGATTTTCCGGTTCCGCCAATAACGGCAATTTTATTTGTTTTCATAATGATCTCTTTATTTGTGGTAGATAGCAAGCCGTAAAACAGCGATGTGCTTTTACCTTTTGATTTTAATGTAATAGATTATTTAGGTTCAGAAAATTTGAACCTTAAGACCTCAAGGCAAAAGAAATTGCACTTGAATAAATGGTAATATTTATAAAGAGATATTAATGGAATAAAATTAGACCTTTTTTTGTGATGCACAAAGTTTTATCTTTGAATTTATATAATCTTTTAACTTAACCATGAAATATAAAGCCATCTCCTTTCTGTTATTAAGTTTATTTTTATTGAACTGTTCTACAAAAAAGACCACACATTCATTCTCGAATTACGAAATAAAGCTAGATACTTTGACGATGTTTGATAAAAATAGAAATCGTAAAATTCCTGTTGCTTTTTATCATCCTGAAAAAGGAATTAAAAATCAACAGGTTGTAATTTTCAATCATGGTTATGGAGCCAACAAAGGCGGCGACTATTTTGTTTATTCTTATCTGACCGAAAAACTGGCTTATTCCGGATATTTTGTCGTTAGTATTCAGCATGAATTACCAACCGATGAGTTAATTCCGACAGATGGGAAGCCACAAATCGTAAGAATGCCTTTCTGGGAAAGGGGTGCCGGTAATATTTTATTTGTTTTGAATGAATTAAAGAAGTCTAAACCCGAACTGGATTATCAACATATAACCTTAATTGGCCACTCCAACGGAGGTGATATGACTGCTTTATTCGCCAATAAACATCCGGATCTGGTCTATAAAATCATTACGATGGATAACAGAAGAATGTATCTTCCCAGGACTTCAACTCCAATAGTTTATACGTTGCGTTCTAATGATTACCCGGCTGATGAAGGCGTTTTACCTACAAAAGAAGAACAGGAAAAATATCATATTACGGTACAATCTACCAATATCAACCATGGAAAAATGGACGATAAGGGAAGTGACGATGACAAGCAAACATTATCAGATTTAATTATAAAGTATCTTAATGAAAACTAACAAACAAGTTATCCACAAAAAATTGTTGATAACTTGTGAATTTTAACATTAAATTTACACTTTGTATTAAAATAATAGCTAAATTTACTATGTAATAAAACTGAAATGAATTCTTTTTTTGCCTTTTTCAGCTTTGGAATTGCAATTAAATTTGAAATAAAAATTTAAGCACAGCATTGTCGGCTGTGCTTTTTTATTGTTGTCTAATTAAAAAAATGAGATGTATTTATCTACTGAATCCGCTTCTAAAGAGCGGATTCTTTTATGTTGAATATTTAAATTAAAAAATAAAAAAGAATAACAGGGACTTGGGAATTATTCGCCCCTGCATTCTTCAACACAAAACACTAATGAAATTATTTGTCAAAAACTAAATTTGCAGTTAAGCTTTTCTATTTTACTGTTCCTATTGAATGACACATCTTTTTGAAACATTATCAAACAATGATCCTTGAGGACAAGTGAATACATAATAATACATTATACCATTTTGTCTTATACACAAGTAATAGTTTTGAGGATTATTAGGATCAATAAAAGTACCCTCAGTTTTACAAACATATGATGTGATTTCTACCGGTACAGAAAGTATACATGTTTTTCCACCAATATTGATGGCAAAATTTGCAGGTCCTGCCGAAGTAGGAGTTCCTGTAATTGTATAGGTAAGTGTACCGTTTCCGTTTGCAAAGCTTCCACCTGTTACAGTAGCGGTTAATCCTGCAACTCCTGTAGAAAGTACTGTCTGCCCAGCATGAGAACCACCGTTTCCTCCTGTATAAGATATCGTGGATGCTACTCCTGATGCTGAACTTCCTGCTAATAATGTACCCGTAGTAATAGCTCCTGCACAGTTTATTCCTGAAACAGAACCGACCGGTGCATTCACATTTCTTGTAAGTTTACATATTTTTCCGCCAATATTGATGGCGAAATTAGCCGTTCCGGCAGATGAAGGAGTTCCTGTAATGGTATACGTAACAGTTCCGTTTCCGTTGGCAAAGTTACCTGCTGATAAAGTTGCTGTCAATCCGGTAACACCCGTTGAAGTTACCGTCTGTCCTGAATGTGAACCTGCGTTTCCTCCTGTGTAAGAAATTGTAGATGTTGCTCCTGAAGCTGCCGTTCCTCCTGTTAAAGTACCAGCATGAGTGGCACCTGCACAATTCAGAGTTGAAATAACTCCTTCTGCTGCAACTACAGGGCGTGTTAAAGTACATGTTTTACCCCCTATATTAACTGCAAAACTAGCCGTCCCAATTCCTGAAGGAATTCCTGTGATGGCATAGGTAAGCGTACCATTACCATTAACAAAACTTCCTGCCGATAATGTGGCTGTTAATCCGGTTATTCCTGTAGAAGATACTGCCTGACCTCCATGGGAGCCGCCATTTCCTCCCGTATAAGGAATAGTTGAAGTTACCCCTGAAGCAGCTGTTCCGTTGGCTAAAGTACCAGTATTCGTAGCTGATGCACAGGTTAAACTTAAAACAGTTCCTGGAATAGTTGTGCCGGAACAGTCACCTTTCCATTGGCTTGTATTCCAGTATTGCATACAGTTCAGATCGGTATTATAAATCATCAAACCTGCAGGTTTAGGATTTAGAGCATCTCTCTGTGCAGTTGTCATTCTTGGAGGAAGAAAACCTTTATTTGTAGAATTAAGATCTAATATTGCAGTGGCAGCAGGTGTTTCCGTACCTATACCTACATTTCCTGTAGGTGTCATTGTAGCTACAGTTGTTATAACTTGGCCAGCATCTCCATAAGTCCCGGAAGCATTAGCTCCTACTTTAAATTGCAATCCTCTTTCTGCTCCTGCAGCATTGATTGACGGAGCAAATGTATTACTTACATCTAACCACATATTATCCCAACTTCCAGAATCAAGCTGTCTTCTGATACCTAATGTATTTCCTACAATATCTACAGTAGATTTTGGGGCACCTGTATTAATACCAACATTATTTCCTGATCTTACCGATACTACTCCGGCAGCAGAATTTGCACTGATCGAGCCTCCTAATGTTACATCACCATTATCATTAAATATCATTCTTCTGATACTTTTTACACGATCTATAATCTCAAAAGAGTTTGAGGCACCTGTTGTTCCCCCTAAACTCGGAGATAATGCCCACACAGAAGTACCTGAACTGAAACGGGATTCACCGCCGTCAACATGTAATTTGGAAGCCGGGTTTACGGTGCCTATTCCCACTCTGTTGTTGGTACCATCTACAGAAAAATTATTGCCCCCCACAGAGAAGCCGTTTGCTGATGTAGAATTAAAGGCTAATGTATTACCATCTTGATTTACAACACGGTTTCCTGTAAGCGTTCCGTTTGAGTTGTAAATATTTGTAGAACCGAATGCCGGTATATTCTTCCAGGTAGCTACACCATCAGCATCTGAAGTTAAGACTTTGTTTTCACCCTGACTTCCGTCAACAATTTTCAAAGCACCTTCTGTAGCAGAGCGAATATCAAGCTTATTTGCTGGTGCATTTGTTCCAATCCCTATATTTCCGTTGGGGTCAATTCGCATTCTTTCAGCATTTGACGTTTTAAATATAAGGTCTGTAAGTAATGAACTACCATCTCCACGATAATAACAATTAATAGCAGAACCAGTGGCAACATTAAAAATGTCATTCGATCTCGGACTAAAATAAATTGAACCAATATTATCTCCATTCGCTAAATTAGAAGGAATTGCTGCTGTACCATTAGCCGAAGCTAAAATAAGCGCAGGTTCTTTTGAGTTTCCATATCCTTTAAAATAAAAATTATTTTCAGCATTGCTTCCTTTATTATCAGCTACAATTTCAAATAGGGACTGTGGTGTTTTAGTACCAAATCCTATTCTGTTATTTCTTGCATCTACAGAAAATGTAGTGCCGTCTACAGAAAAAGCATCTACGCTATTTCCTGTGAAAGCAAGTATTTTATCATTTTGGGCAACAGTTCTGTTATCGGAAAGAATTCCGTCTGAATTATATAGATTAATATTTCTCCCTCCGGAATTCAATTTCATCCATGCAGAGCCATCAAAATAATAATATCCATTTTCATCGATATTTATTGCTTGCCCTGTTTGTGTTCCTGAAGCAAAATTATTTATGTAAACTAGATTGGAAACCGGTATGCCGGTCATACTCTGTGCTCTCTCTCTGTCTATTCGGGGAATTAATAGACCATCTATATTATTTGATTTTCCTGTTGCATTTTTGGCGGAAATATCCATTGTTGAAGTTGGTGTCGGGGTATTAATACCTACTTGACTAAAAACTAGTGATGATGTGGTCAACGCTAGTAAAGCGATCATGTTTTTTTTCATTCCTTTTCTTTTAAGTGAATTTTAATTTTTTTTTGTTGAGTGCGTTCTTAGAATCGTATCCCAAATGACTAGTCTGATTGCGGATTGTAGTTGATCAATTACTTTGCAAATTTAGCCCCGAAATAGCCGGATTATAACTACTGCAATGCTACTTTAATTTTTCAACTGATTGATTTTTAGTTATTTGAAAATTAATTTGTGATAAAATGGTTATTCCCTTTATTGTGGTTGTGTAAATTTGTGTATGCTAATTATTCAATATCGAAAGGATTATAAATAATTCGTTTTGGCTTTTAAGCTGCATCTTTTTATTGATTCTATATTTCCTGGCTTCGGCAGCTCTTAAACTTGAATTTGTAAGCTGTGAAATTTCTTTAATGCTAAAGTTCAGCTTGATTAATGAGCAAAAATTGATATCGGAAACATTAAGTTCGGAATAATTGTCTTTGAGGGTTTTATAAAATGAAGGATACTGCTTTTGAAATTCCAGATAAAAAGTATTGATATCTTTTTTGGCAAGAAAAACAAGTTCTTTTGTATCTTCTGCTCCATATTCAGACGGAATTTCAGTTTCGGGAAGAGTTTTCGATATTGAGAGATTTAAATTCTGTTTATTTTTGATCTTAATTTTCAACAAAATAATTATCGATATGATTCCCAAAATAACACTGAAAATTATAAGAGAGCATCTTTCTGTTATTTTTTGTTTATTTTTATTGAGAACTTTATATCGTATGCTGTCAATATAATTGATCTCACTTGTTTTATCTTTTACAGTATCAACGCTGTCAAGGATCTGGGCATAGGCATGAGAATAAATTTTTGCTTTTTCAGGAGAATTCAGACCTTCATATGACTCGGAAATCAGCGGATAGATCTCGTAGAGTATATAGGCATTTTTGCTTTCTTTTGCTTTTGAAATGGCAAGAGAAAAATACTTTATAGCCTGATCATAATTTTCATCTGTATTTTCGGCATTTCCCTTTATCACTAAATTTTGAATCACCAAACCTTCACTGGGATAAGCCTTTAAAAGTATATCAGTACTATTTATATACTTTTTGGCTTCTTTTGTTTTCCCAAATTTCACGAGAGATTCAGTAAGAGATTCGAGGGTATAGATCAGCGTAAGTCTTTTAAGTTTATTGGAGTCTTTAATTTTTAAAGCTTCTGCGTAGGCCTGTTTTTTTAATCTTATGATTTGATTAATGCTGATCATATTTTCATTCAATGCCAATAGATCTGCCTTTCCCAAAAGAATATAAATATCATTAATACTTTTTTCTTCCGGTGAACTTACAAGGTCATTATATTCTTCCGCCTTTGCTAAGATTTGTTTTGAAATGTTTAAATAATCAATTTTAAAAAGCAAATCCTGATATATGAGCAGAAAACGACACAGTGAATTGTAGTCTTTCTTTGATTTTGCCAGATCGATACCTTCATTAATTTTCACTAAAGTCTTATTTAGATCACCATTAATGAAGTATATCTTTGCCTGCTCAAAAAGTGAAATGATCTGACCTTCCTTACAACTATTTTCACGTGATAAATAATAAAGATCTGTAACATTTTTTAGAATAATATTCTCATCAAAGTTACCTTCTATATAACTTTTTTCTATTAAACCGTTAATGCTGTCAATTTTCTTTTTATAATCTTTCTGAGCATAAAAGCAATTGTAAAAAAGAAAAAATATAATAGTAAAAAATGTTCTTTTTACCCTTTTAATCCTTTGCATTTGAGTTGTTTTTTTAAGTGGTGTGTGATTAAACTCCTTTTTAAAAGGAATTTTGAATTGTGATATGTAAAGACATGATTTTTCATCCTAAGTATTTTTCATCATAGGATTTTTAAGCCGACGGAAAATTTTAATTAATTTTTTAAACTAAGAATTCAAAAAAAATAGAATCTGATTTCTCTTGAAGATATGCAGAAAGTCGTTTTTTTAACTGTAATAACAGAATGATAAGAATACAGGTGGTTAGATTTCAGGTATTTTGCTTCCGATCAAATAATTTTCATTTCTTCTAATTTTGGTGTGTGTGTATTTTGAATAATACAGTAAAAATTCAGTAGAAAAAATAATGTTTCATTTGAATAATTCACTGCAACTTCTGGTACAAAATTATTGATAGCATAAAAAAACTATGCTACTGCATTTATACTCCAAATTTGAAAAGATTTGACTATCAATGCCATATGCTTATACAACCATGAAAATGTGATATTTTGGTAAGAACTTGTGTAAATTTGTGCTTCTTTTTTTAATTAATTATTGAAAGAATAATGAAGAGTTCATTTTGATTTTTCAACTGCATTTTTTTATTTATTCTGTATTTCCTTGCTTCAACGGCTCTTACGCTTGATTTTGTAAACTGAGCGATCTCTTTAATTCCGAAATTCATTTTAATAAGCGAGCAAAAATTAATATCAGATATGTTAAGCTCAGGGTATTTCTCCTGAATGGTCTTATAAAATGTAGGATACGCTTTTCTAAATTCTACGTGAAATGTATTGATATCATCCTTTGCCAGTTCAACTAATTTTTTCGTGACCGCAGAATCATCATTCAATTCATTTGGGTTGCTTTCAGAAATAATATTTTTTTCATGAGTTTCTACCCTATCAATTTCCTTCTTTTTAGTTTTTTTTCTGAAAAAAATAAATACAATTATACCCAACAAAACGACTAAAATTGAAATTATTATATATTTTATCGAGATTTTACTGTCTGCCGGATTTAAAACTTTTGCATTAATTCTATTTACCACCGTTACATCTCCCGCATTTTTCTTCACAATATTAATACTGTCAACCAGGATTTTATATGATTTTGAATAAAATGAAGATCTTTCGTAATCCTTTAATCCATTGTAGGATTCAGAAATTAAGGGATAGGCTTCATATAATTTAAAATAGTTTTTATTTTTCTTTGCAATTGCTGCTGCCTGAGTATAAATTTCTATTGCCGCAACATATTCTTTTTCAGCATTTGCTATTTTTCCCTTTATAATAAAATTTTGAAACCTTAATGCATCACTTGGATAATGTATAAGAATATCATCAATAATTTTAGAATATTTTTTAGCCTCATCCGTCATTCCATAAGAAACAAGTGATAAAGCGAAGGATTCTGATGAAAAAATTACTGTAATAGTCTTTAAAATGTTAGAACTTTTAAGATTCTGAGCATCGATATAAGCTTGTTTTTTTAGAGCAATGATCTGGTTTTTATCTTTTTTGGCATCATTTATTGCAAGAATATCAGCTTTTGCCAGAAGAATATAAACATTATTTGTTACTTTATCTTCCGTCAACTCTACTAAACCGTTGTATTCTATAGCTTTATATAAAATATCTTTTGATGCCTGAAGATGATCAAGTTCTAAAAGTAATCTTTGATAGATCAGCAGAAAACGACAAAGAAAATTATATTTCTTTTCTGATTTTGCCAGATCAATACCTTCACTTATTTTCAAAAGAGCTGTGTCAATGCTGCCATTAATATAATATACTTTGGCTTCCTCAAAAAGAGAAAGAAGCTGAGTATCTACATTTTTATTTTCCTTAGAAAGATAATATAATTCTGTCGTATTCTGTAAAATAGCATATTGATTGAAGTTACCCTCAACATACGTTTTCATTATCAAATGAGAAAGACTATCAATCTTTTTTTTCTGATCTGTTTGTGCAAAAGAATACACATTAAAGGTCAAAAAGACAATAATGAAAAAATATTTTATTTTAAAGTTCTGCATTTGAGGATTATTAAAAATAATATACATTTAATACTTTTATTGTCATTTATAACAATAAATCTAAGTTATCAATTAATAATTTGAAATTTAATATTAATACTGATTAATTAAAAAAAATAAAGTACAGTATTGCTGCTGTACTTTATTTTTTTATGATTAATTAATAACTTTGAGTATATAAAGGCCTCATAATTCAATGGATAGAATAGAAGTTTCCTAAACTTTAGATCCAGCTTCGATTCCTGGTGGAGCTGCAAAACAGATAAATATGGGTGTAGCTTATTCAGATTTTTTCTTCTTTTTATAGATTGGTTTTTCTTGAGAAATCCAAAGTCCGCCAATAACATTTTTATCGTGATATACCCAAGTGCTTAAATATTTGTGGGTGAGAATTTTTTCATCACTGATATCGTAAACAAACAGCTCAACAGGATCATAATCTTTAGTATAATCCTGAATATAGACTGAGTTTAATCCTAAAATTTTTATATTTTCTGTATCTAAACATGCTTTTTCTCTATCTTGGTTTATCTCCTTTTCTATTCTTTTAGAAATAATAAAACCTTTAAATTCTGTATAATCTTTATTTTTACATTTATCCAAGTACTGATTAATAAAACTTTGTGCAACCTGAAGTCTTTCAGGATTTATTTTAGAATCACTAATTTTTGTATAAATTTTTTGTGCGAAACCGAGAGTTGAGAGATTAAGTAATCCCAATGCTATAATTTTTTTCATGCAATTGTTTTTTTTGAACTGCAAAAATAAAATTTTAGCTCAATAAAAAGCAAAATGCCTATACAATTTATAGGCACTTGATTTTAAATCTGAATATTTTTTAATTAAACGACTGCCTGTAAATCAAAGGCGTTGTATCCGTTTTCTTTTTAAATAATTTATTGAAAGATTGCGAATGTTCGAAACCTAATTGATAAGCAACTTCTGCAACAGAGAAATTGGTTGTTGTGAGATATTCTTTTGCTTTTTCGATCAGTTTTTCATGAATATGTTGCTGAGCATTTTGCCCTGTCAAATTACGAAGCATATCACTCAGATAATGTGGCGAAAGATTAAGCTCGGAAGCCAGAAATTCCACCGTTGGAAGACCTTTTGTTAAGGTTTCTTGTTGGTTAAAATAGTTATCCAACAAATCCTCCATTTTAGTAAGAAGATCATTACTGAAACTCTTTCTGGTGATAAATTGTCTCTTGTAAAATCGGTTGCTGTAATTCAATAAAACTTCGACATAAGATACAATTACATCCTGACTGATCTCGTCGATGGCTGTATTTAATTCACCCAAAATATTGTTTAATAATCCAACAACAATTGTTTTTTCCTTGTCTGATAAATGCAAGGCTTCATTGGTGTCATAAGAAAAGAAGCCAAATTTTTTAATGGTTTTCGCTAACGGATAATTTCTTAAAAAATCAGGATGAATTAGCAATGTATAGCCATGATAATACGCCTCTTCATCCGTCGATAAGATCTGATTGGGAGCTGTAAACATCATTCCGCCCTCGTTGAAATCGTAATAACCCTGCCCGTATCCCATTTTTCCGTTCTCAGAAAATTTGTAAGAAATTTTATAAAATTCCATTATAAAATTACGTTTGAGCATGTCTTTATTAATGACCATTTGCGTATTATCTATCAAACTGATCATCGGATGCAAAGGTTTCGGAAGCTGTAATATCTGATGCAATTCCGAGATGGATGAAATTTTTAACGGAGCATTTTCTTTCTTTTCCATAATTTAAAGTTACAAAATTATGTTTGAGAGTTTTGGGGTAATAGTGTTTAAGTGTAAATTACTCATGAATTGAATCAGAACAAGCCCTAAAACTCGTATACACTTAAACACTCACACACTATTCACTTAAATAAACTGTTTCCCGAACTGCTCTCTGAAAGCTTCGGCTCCCAATTCCAGACGTTGTGCAAATAATGCTTTTGCGTCCTCTCCTGCTACATATCTCAACTGTTTTTTGCCATCTGTTGCTGCTTCATACACCACATCCGCAATAAGTTCCGGTGACGATGCGCCTTCCATCATACTTTCTGTGTTAGAGAACATGGTATCAATCATATCCTGATATTCCGGCTGAGTTCCCATGTCCAGAGAACGGCTGATAAAATCAGTTTTAATTCCGCCTGGAGAAACGGTTTTGATATCCACTCCAAACGTATTCAGTTCGTAAGCTAAACTCTCGCTCCAACCTTCCAATGCCCATTTTGTTGCGTGATAGGTTGATCCTAATGGAAATGCGATCAATCCACCAATAGAAGTCGTTGTGATGAACATTCCTTTTCTTTTCTCTCTGAAATAAGGAATAAATGCCTGAGTTACACGAATAACACCTAATAAATTGGTATTCAACTGTTTTACGATCTGATCATCGTTTAAAGCTTCCAACGGGCCAATCAAACCATACCCTGCATTATTGAAAACCAAATCAATATCACTGATTTCCAATGCTTTTTTTACAGTTGACTGAATCTGTCCTAAATTGGTAACATCTAACGGAAGAATAGTTACATTTTCAAGTTGTGTAAGTTCTGTTTCCGATTCCGGATTTCTCATTGTTGCGATAACGTTCCAGCCATTGTTTTGAAATAATTTTGCTGTTGCTTTTCCTAATCCTGTAGAGGCACCTGTTATAAAAATTGTTTTCATTTTTTTTGTTTGTTTAAATTTTACATGACAAAGGTCTACATTCAGGGAAAGGCTGAAGTTGCCAAATTGGATAAAGATGTAGCCAAAACGGAAATGAAGAAAAATTAATTGTAAGATTATTTTTTCAACCGATTCGCAAGATGAACGGCCACAAGCTTAAATCCGCTTTTAAAGTATACTTTTTGAGCTGTATGATTATGAAAATCAGTATCAAGAACAACGGCATCCAGATTCATTTTTCTGGAAATATCTTCAATATAGTCTAATAATTGTGTTGCCAAACCTTTTCCTCTGTGAGATTCCAATGTACACAGATCATCAATGTAAATGATGCGTCCGCTGTGCAGAGAATTCATGATGCGATGTCCTGCAAACGCAACAAATTTGTCATTATCTTCGATGGCTGCAATGCTGTATTTTTCATTCTTCATCATCTCTAAGATGATCTCAAGCCAATTATTTTTGTCTAAATGGGGTCTTAATAATGAAATAACTTCCCAACATTTTTGTATTTCTAACTCAGTTTTAATTTCTTTAATCTGCATATTGTAATTATTTAATACAAAGCTAGAACAGACCGATCAGAGCATTATATGCCAGTCAAAAAATATAATACAGCCCAAAGTTTAAGATATCACTTCTTTAAGTATTGAAAAGGCTTTTACGATTTCATTTTCATTGAGTGAAGCAAAACCCAATCGCATTGAATTGGTATTGAAAACTTCATTCTTATAAAAACTTCCGTTATCGATGAAGAGTCCTTTTTTTAATGCATTTTCAGACATTTTAATCAAATTGATATTGTCTTCAAAAGTTGCCCAGACGGCAAGCCCGCCTTCAGGAGTTTTGAATTCAATTATTTCATTAAAATCATTTCGTAATATGTTACAGAAAAGGTTTCTTCGTTCTTTGTAGATCTTTAATGATTTTCTGAAATGCCTTTCCATCTCTCCGGTTTCAAACATCATGGCGAATGCATCTTCCAAGAGTGTATCTCCTTGTTTATCTATCAGTTCCCTCAAAGAAGCTGTTGCATCAATGAATGTTGGTGGACCAGACATGAATCCAATTCGTAAAGCCGGAGCAAAAGTCTTAGAAATCGAACCAATATAAATAACATTATGATTATGGTCGATACTTGCCAAAGGAAGATAAGGTTTGTTATCGTAATGGAAATCAAAGTCATAATCGTCTTCAATGATAGCAAAACGGTATTTTTTGGCGAGATTTAATAGTTTTAAACGTCGTTCCATACTTGTCGTAACCGTTGTCGGAAAATGATGATGAGGAACTATATATAAAACTTTTATGGTTTTCTTTTTTAAAATTTCTTCCAAAAAATCAATATCCATACCGTTTTCATCGATGGGAATCCTGAGAAGTTTTGCGCCTAGATGTTTAAATGTCTCATCAGCATACGTATAGTTTGAAACACCAACCGCAACCAGATCTGAAGGATTGATCAGCAATTTTGAAGCAAGATAAATCCCCATTTGACTGCCTTTTGTGATAAGCAAATCATCTTTTGAAACCGTCAAACCTCTTGTCGTCGAAAGATAATCACAAATGGAATTTCGAAGATGTTCAGAACCTTTAGCACTTCCATATTTCAGATAATTTTTACCGTAAAATTTTCTTGAAAGACTTCTGTACTCGCGCATCAATTGATCAACAGGCGCCAAACGCACATCCGGAAAACCATCGTCAATTGTTAGCCCGATTTTTTGAAAGTTTTTTCCGGGCGTTGAATTTTTAAACTGATTTGTCCAGATAAAAGATTCCTGAGAATCATTATTTACATTAAACTCCAGAATTGTATTCTTAGAAATTACAGGCAGATTTGAAAGTACAAAAACACCTTTTCGTTCGGCAGATTCTGCCCAACCTTGACTGATTAGTTCTTCGTAGGCTAATTTTACGGTATTTCTATTAATTCCGATGAGGTCAGCCAATATCCGCGAACTTGGAAGTACATCCGAAGGGTGCAAAGTACCATTAGTAATTAATGATATAAAATTATTGCAAACTTGGATGTACAACGGTACAGACGTGTTTCTGTCAAGTTGAATCAGGGATTTATAGGGTAACATCTGGGCTGGTTATTTTATAGAATTAATAAACAAATTTAACCCAAAAAACCTTATCCTTTTATTATTTATCCAACTGAATTACTGCCAATTTTCTGTATTTATTAAAGATGAAAAACAGAATTGCAATGATTATTATTAAAGAAATATTAGCAATTCCCAGTAAAAGCTGACTTTTTACAGCATATAAATTCGCAAAACCATAACTTACGATTGAACTGATCATATACAACGCCCCACCTGTCAATCCGCTTGCAATCCCTGCATTTTTTGAAAAACGACTCAGACAGTAAGCGTAGATTATATTAAACATAAACCCTCCTGCCATGTGAATTCCGATGGTAAAACCAACCAAAGTATAAATATTTGTTTTCAAAGGCGCTGTAAAAATCATCAATAAAGCTAAAACAATTTGTGTACAAAGTGCTGTAATTACTTTTTGAGCCAACGGTTTTTTGATGAGTGATTTTGCGATAATTCCCCCTGTCATTAACGAAAGTCCAGACATCAATGAACTGTATCCTGTTGTTACTGAAGAATGTCCCAAAACTTTTTCAATAATAAACGGACTCGACAAACTGTACACAACAACGATTCCAAAACAACCTCCAAGAATGATGAAACCTAGTGTGAAATCAGGTGTTTTTAATTTCCCTGCATAGGTTTGTGCAATGGTTTTTAATTTAAATGGATGAAAATGTTTTAACGATTCTCCACTGTAAATCAATTCTAAAACCAGAAATAAAAACGATAAAATTCCCAAGAAATAAAAGTTAGAACGCCATCCAAAAAATTCCTGTAAATATCCGCCTAAAAATGGGGCTAAAATAGGAGCCGAAGCCCAAATTATAGAAAATAAACTGATGTAGCTTTTCAATTTATCCCCCGAATATAAGTCAACAAAATAAGCGCGTTTTCCTACCACAATAAAGGCGATCGCGATCCCCTGAATGATCCTCATGGCATAGATGACAAAGATATTGGGCACCAAAGCAATCACAAAACTCGTCAATGAAAATATCGCCAGAGAAATTGCTGCGACTTTATACCTCCCGAAACTGTCAACGATGCTTCCAATGAAAATCTGGCTAATCCCGTTACTGAACATGTACAAAACCAACGACAACTGTATCGCAGCCGTAGAAACGTGCAGATCTTTCGCCATGGTTGGAAGTGAGGGTAAATAAATATCGGTTGCAAATCCCGATAAGGGAATGAGAGCCAGAGCCAGTACGGTACTGAAACCTTTGTGATTTGTTTCTAAATTTCGCATTATTTTATATTATTTTTAATTTTAAATAAAAGACCGTTCGGTCTTAAAATGGGTAAAAAATTTTAAATCAAATATGATTCAAATTCTTTTTTGATTGATTCTATAATGATCTGCATGATCTCATCATTATCCATTATTCTTCTGCAAAGTATGGCTCCTTCGATCATTGTGAAAGCTTTTGTTCCAAAAATTGGAGGGTTGATATCTGCCGAAACTTCATTATTATCAATACCAAATTGTGCAATACTGGTAATTCTGCCCTTTGCAGAAAGAATGGATTTCATTACTCTTTCCTTAATTTCAGGATGAGTGTCATCGGCTTCTACCCCAAAATTTAATATTGGGCAGCCACCGCTTAAGCTTTTATTTTCATAAACATCAAGCAGATTATCGAGCTTTTCTCCTGCCGTTTTTCCTTCAATTACAGCTTGATTCAACTTTTCAGCCAGACTTGATGATAAATAAGAATAAGCTTCCTTGCAAATCTCATCTTTACTCTCAAAATTACCGTAGATCCCTCCTTTTGCAAGCTTTGTCGCTTCCATAATATCCGTCAATGAAGTTCCTGCCATTCCTTTTTTATTAATAATAGGAGCGGAAGTTTCAATAATAAATTGTCTGGTTCTTTCGGCTTTACTCATAATAAATGATTTTGAAAATGCAAATTTAAACCGTTCGGTCTAAAAACGCAAATATTTTCTGCATTAATATATAAATTCAAAAATTAATTAAGTATCACACTTGATTATTAAGCTTATAAATAATTAAAAATGAATCAGTAAGCTTTAATTAAAAGAATAACAATTTATAATCTGGGCTATTTATATTATTAAAACTGGCATAGATAAACATCCCAATTCGAACCTACTTTTGTACCATAAATAATAACAATAATATAAAATCAAATGAAAAATTCATTCAAAATCCCGCAACTTCTTTTACGTTTTGCATTGGGAATTACATTTTTAACACCAGTTTCTGATCGATTGGGAATTCTGGGACCAATGGGCGAGAGAAACATCGAATGGGGCAATTGGGAAAACTTCATAGATTACACCACTACTCTAATGCCTTTTATGGACAGACCGATGGTAAATGTAATGGGAGGCATTGCAACGGTAGCCGAACTTATTATCGGAGTACTTTTAATTATAGGCTACAAAACGAAATACGCCGCGATTTCAAGTTGTGTCCTGACATTGATCTTCATCTTATCGATGACGGTATTTAAAGGCATAAAAGCCCCAATCAATTATGCCGTATTTGTAACTTGTACATCGAGTTTTTTGCTTTCAAGAATATCATCTTATGAATGGAGTTTAGATCATTTGATGAAAAGAAAAAATAACTAAAACCACAGTTATTTCCTTGTTATTTAATGCGACAAAGCTCTCAATTTGAGAGCTTTGTTTTTTATTTATATTAAGTTTTTAAGCTGGAATCAAAGCTGTTGCAATCCCGATTCTATTCCACATATTGATTGTGATAATTGCCAAGATAACCTGTGCAAGATAAGTTTCATCCAAAACTTCAGCTGCATTTTTGTAGGTTTCATCACTCACATGATTGCTGATTAACGTTACTTCTTCGGTTAAAGCCAAGATTGCGCGCTCTTCTTTTGTGAAAAACGGAGTGTCTCTCCAAGCGTTCAAAGCATAAATACGTTGTTCCGTTTCTCCGGCTTTACGCGCATCTTTGGTATGCATGTCTATGCAAAAGGCGCATCCGTTGATTTGTGAAGCTCTGATCTTGATCAAATCTTTATGAATTTTCGTTAATGGAGTACTTTCAATGAATTTTTCCATTCCCAATACTGCTTTGTAACCTGCAGATTCCACTTCGTCAATTCTAATTCTTTTTGTCATTTTATTGAAATTTTAATTTTGTTTTAATTGTTGATTTTAATTATATTAAATGATTAATTTAAAGCTAATTAAATCCTATTTCTTCAACAAAATTAGAGCTTTGAAGAATCAGTTTTATATACCAATTTTAAAATTATGAATAGCCCAGAGCCTAAGTTTCATTCAACAAAAAAACCGACAGCTATAGCTGTCAGTTAGAAAAAAACAAAAATTGATATGGATATGATTAGATATGTGTTTTTACTTTTTAATAATTTTTTCTGTAATTATTTTTGATTATTGGTCTGAATTTTAATTAAATAAGTTCCATGAACACGCACTGGTGTAGATCCGTATTGAAGTTGTGAAGTATTGCCATCTACTCCATATTGAAAAGTCGGTGTACAATATTGAGCTTCAATAATTGAGCAAAAAGCAATAGCAGAAAGGATAAAAGTCTTCTTCATTACTACTTATTTTTATTGAGACAAATTTATATTTATTTAGACTTAATAAAAATAATAAAGATAATGACTTTTGTCAGGTTATTGGTATTTCATTGAAAACCAGATTATAATCTTGTTAATTGATCTAATTTTTTCAATAAAGTGGGAAATCTGTATGAACCGTGCATTTGTTCGATTTTAGGAACCATTTCATCTACATTTACTCCCATTGCAGTAAGAAATAAAGGAGTTTTGCTTTCTCCTCTGTAAATATTTCTTCTTTGAGAATCCGGTGTTGTGAATTCATTTTTTGCAATTCCAATGATTGGATATTTTTGATCTAAAGCTTCGTAAAGATAGCCTCCCAACCCTATTTTTCCGTCATTATTCAGTGTTACGTATCCATCCACAATGATTATATCGCCTTCTTTAAGATCAATTTTTTGCAATAAGCTTACAATGCACGGGAGTTCTCTTTTGTAGAACGCCCCACTTTCATAATCGGAAGTGATATTTGTTTTTTCGCTGAAAATTTCAGTCTCTTTTTCGGAAGCCCAGTCTTCAAAAGCAATACAGATCGTATTGGCATAATCATCGTAATAATACGTATCGAAAGCGTAAATCATTTGTCTAGGTCTTGAATTTTAGTTGTGAATGGTGAATGGTTAATATTGCTTCGCGAGTGAATTTTAAATTTATTTATTAAAAAATTCTCCAAAATGCCATAAAATTCCTGAGGGATCGTGTACGAAACATTCTTTTCCCCAATCCATTGTTCTGATTGCCATTAACTTTACACCTTCATATTTTTCTGTTAAGTTTAAAGATAAAAGTTCTTCCCAAAAATCGTCAACGTTCTCAACCTCAATAAAAAGCATTGTGTTTTCGATCCAATCCTTTACGTAGGCATTTTGCAGATAAAATCCGATTTCCCATTTTTTAAATAAAGAAAGATTATGCTCTAAAACGATTTCTTCGAAACCAAGATCTTTATAAAAATTCCTGCTGATCTCAAAATTCTTAGCGCCAATAAAAGGTCTGATGGATTTTATATTTTGATTCATGATTTTCTGTTTTTCCAATTGTTGTAAGTCATTTCAAACTTAATTTCTCCTTTTCCATGTGTTCCAATCTCGTTCCAGCCGGATTTTCTGTAAAAAGTTTCCGCTCTTGTATTGGGAGAAGTTCCAAGCCAGACGTTATCTTTTGTCTGCTCAAAATACCAATCAAGCATAATGTCATGAAGTTTTCTGCCAATTCCTCGATTTTCGAAATCAGGATGCAGAAACAAAGCCCAAATATTATTTTCTTTCAGATCAACAATGGAAAATCCAACGATCTGATGATCAACTTCACCAACCCAGCCTTTTCCTCTTTCAAATAAAAATTCTTCACAGTCTTTATCTGTTACAAGATTAGGGTCAGACAACATATTTTCTTTCACAGAATTTCTTACAATCTGAATCTGTGGGATGTCTTCAATTCTGGCTTCACGAATGGTCATACTCTTTAATTAAAGCTTTAATAAAAGCCTATAAAGTTTTATTTACTATAGGCTTATCTATTATTTTTAATGTAACTTATTGTTTTTTATCAACTACAATTCTCTCTGCTCGATTGGCAATTTCCCAAGCCGTTGCAAATACCAATTGAGTTCTTTTTTCCAGTAAAGAATAGTCAATTTTATCTGGCTTATCCGTCGGTTTATGGTAATCTTCATGAATTCCGTCAAAGAAAAATGCTACAGGAATATTGTTTTTAGCAAAATTATAATGGTCTGATCTGTAATACAATCTTTCAGAATCATTTGGATCGTCGTATCTGTAATTCAGTTCGAGATTGTTGGTACGCTTATTTGCGGCTTCATTAATCACTTTCAATTCAGAGCTTAACATTTCAGAACCAATCACATACACGTACTGTTTTCCTCTATTCTCGGGATCATCACGACCGATCATATCGATATTTAAATCAACCACCGTATTCGCTAAAGGAAAAACAGGATTATCAGTGTAATATTCAGATCCAAACAGACCGTGCTCCTCTCCGGTTACATGAAGGAATAGGATCGATCGTTTTGGGCCATTCCCAGCCTTTTTTGCACTCTGAAAAGCTTTTGCAATCTCCATTACGCCAACTGTTCCGCTTCCGTCGTCATCGGCTCCGTTATAAACTACTCCATTTTTTGTACCCACGTGGTCATAATGTGCGGAAACAACAACAATTTCGTTAGGTTTTTCACTTCCTTCGATAAAAGCCAGAATATTTTCAGAATCAGGGAGATTTCCACCACCTCTCTTCTTCATAAAATCAGCCGGAACCTTCTGATAATAAGAACCTAAAGCTTTTGGAAAAGAAATTCCTAAAGTTTTATAATAGTTGATCATATACTCTCCCGCCTTTTTCTGTCCGGGACTTCCGGTATCTCTGCCTCCCATTTCATCAGAAGCAATTACATATAAATTCTTCTTTAGATCGTCAGCCGTAATCGTCTTGTAAGCAGCAAGAAAAGCTTTATCTCCTTTTGCAACAGTAACAACTGGTGCAGTGGATTTTGAGGTATTATTTGAAACCTTTGAAGTTCCGCAACTTACCAGTACAGCAACAGAAAATATTGGAATAAGCAGTTTTTTCATTCTAGAATAATTTGTTTAAAAATAACAAAATTTATTTAATCTTTGACAAATTACAATTTTTCTTATATTTGATTTAAATGCAAAATAGATGGAAAAAATTTACAGATTTACTCATTACTCATTTTTCACCGATATGGCCGAACTCGCTTCAAAACATAATAGTTTTGATTTGTCATTAGGCCTGCCTGATTTTGATATTGATGCTCGTTTAAAACAATACTTAAAAGAATCTGCAGATTATAACCATCATAATTATGAGCCACTTGCGGGAAATCCTTTGTTAATTGAAAATATTATTCAATTTAATTTAAACCGGAAAAACAGCATTCAGCTTAAAAATAATGAGGTGACTATCGTTCCTTGTGCAACCTTTGCTTTACATACTTCACTTAAATCTGTTTTAAATCAAGGAGATGAAGTTATTGTTATTCAGCCTTCGTATTATACTTATGGCCCATCAATTGTATTAAATGGCGGGATTCCTGTCTATTATGATCTTGATAATGATTTCACCATAAACTGGGATAAACTTCAAAATTGTATATCTCAAAAAACAAAAGCAATTATTATCAATTCTCCACAAAATCCGACCGGAAAAATATGGTCGAAATCTGACTGGAATCAACTTTACGAATTAATAAAAGATCAGGAAATTTATTTAATTTCAGAAGAAATCTATGATATTTACTGTTATGATGGAATTGAGCATTACAGTTCGTTTCTTCATCCTGAATTAAAGAAAAGGACTTTCTGTATTTTTTCTTTGGGTAAAATGTTTCATTGCACTGGCTGGAAAGTCAGCTATTTGTTGACACCAGAAGAATTGACTTCAAAATTCAGATGCCATCAGCAATATATTTCTTACAGTGCGAATGCTCCGGCTCAATATGCTTTGGCTAAATATTTAGATATTTTTGATCCTTTTGAAACCCAAAAACTGATGCAGAATAAAAGAGATATTTTTAATGAATTGATTAAAGATACTCCGTTTGAAGTTGAGCAAAAGACAGAAGGAAGTGTTTTTCAGGTGGTTAATTTCAGGAATATTTCTAAAACAATGAGTGATGTAGAATTTTCAAAATGGCTGACTATTGACAAAAAGGTTTCTTGTCTTCCGCTTTCTGCGTTTTATAATTCGAGACAAAATTCTGATTATGTGAGATTTAGTTTCGCTAAAAAAGATGAAGTAATTATTCAGGCGTTGGAGCATTTGAGAAAGAGTTTATAGTTTGCCGTCATTGCGAGAAGCGTAGCGACGAAGCAATCTCTTCATTAATAATGATTTTATCTCCCACGGATCTCGCAGATTTTCACAGATGATTGCGTATAAAACAAAAGCACCGCATGATGCAGTGCTTTGATTATATTAAACTTTATTTACAGAGAAAGAACTCTTACATCGATTCTTCTGTTTTTTGCTTTACATTCATCAGTATCATTAGCTTCACAAACAGGATGTTGTGAACCGTAACCTTCGGCTTCTACTCTTTCTGCTGAGATTCCTAATTCTAATAATTTAAGTTTAGCTGTTTGAGCTCTTAAATTAGACAGTCTTTGATTGCTTTCTTCATTTCCTATATTATCCGTGTAACCTCCTAATTTTACTTTCAAATCAGGATAAGCATTTAAGATTTCAGCTAAATTATTTAATTGAGCTTCTGAACCTGGCTTCAAATCACTTGATCCACTCTGGAAATATAAATTTTCAATTGTATACCAATTATTTGGATCTAAAACGGCTTTATTCTTCAATTTTACGTCATTGTACATTTGATACAATCGACTTTCATGACCTATAGAAATAGATTTTCCACCTTTTAGTTTAATCTCTTCAATATTTCCTGTTTCATACACAAAATCTCCGTTTTCATTTAAATGACCTTTTACTTCTTTGGTTAACGGAACAGCAACTGCGCCCGCATTAATTTCAGAAGTTGAATTATGGTTTGTCATTCCCATCAGGCTTTCGATTTTAGCTTTTCTGTTGGCATCAATTTTATCTTTATGTAAAACTGCTAATGTCGGCGCGATGACCAACGACACAATCGACATTAATTTGATCAGAATATTCATTGATGGCCCTGAGGTATCTTTGAACGGATCTCCAACCGTATCACCCGTTACTGAAGCTTTGTGAGGCTCTGAACCTTTATAATAGGTTTGCCCATTAATATCAACACCTTTCTCGAATGATTTTTTAGCATTATCCCAAGCTCCCCCTGCATTATTCTGGAACATTCCCATCAAAACTCCGCAAACTGTAGCGCCTGCCAAGAATCCTCCTAAAACTTCTGGCCCGAAAATAAATCCGATCAAAAGAGGAGAAATAATCGCGATTGCTCCGGGAAGCATCATTTTTTTAATGGAAGCATCTGTAGAAATGGCCACACATTTTTCGTATTCCGGTTCTGCTTTTCCTTCCAAAATCCCCGGAATTTCACGAAACTGTCTTCTTACTTCCTCCACCATTGCCATTGCGGCTTGTCCAACCGCTGTGATTGCCAGTGAAGAAAAGATAAAAGGAATCATTCCGCCGACAAATAATCCTGCAAGAACGTCGGCTCTGTAAATATCAATTCCATCGATACCTGCAATTCCGACAAAGGCTGCAAATAATGCTAAAGCCGTTAAAGCTGCAGAAGCAATGGCAAAACCTTTTCCTGATGCAGCTGTCGTATTTCCTACAGCATCTAAAATATCTGTTCTTTCACGAACTTCTTTGGGTAATTCGCTCATTTCGGCAATTCCACCCGCATTATCTGCGATTGGCCCGAAAGCATCAATTGCCAACTGCATGGCTGTTGTAGCCATCATTCCTGCGGCGGCAATAGCAACACCGTACAATCCGGCACACAGAAATGAACCGTAAATTCCGCCTGCCAATACAATGATGGGAAGTAAAGTAGATTCCATCCCAACAGCAAGTCCTCCAATGATATTTGTAGCGTGACCTGTAGATGACTGTCTCACAATACTTGAAACAGGCCTTTTACCCATTGCTGTATAGTATTCTGTGATGATACTCATTAAAGTGCCCACAACTAATCCAACCATGATAGCCCCGAAAACACCCATTTTAGTGAATTCGTGACCTCTTAAAATCATTTTATCAGGTAAAATATAAGTAACCAAGAAATAAGAAGCGACTGCCGTAATGACAATACTTCCCCAATTTCCTAGATTTAAAGCGTTCTGAACACTTGAAGTTGATGAACCTTCATTATCATTAATTCTGACAAATAAAGTTCCTATCATTGAAAATATAATTCCTGTTCCGGCTATCAACATCGGTAAAAGAATTGGTGCAAAACCTCCGAATGAATCATCAGAAATTGTTTCTCTTCCTAAAACCATCGTTGCTAAAACTGTTGCGACATAAGATCCAAATAAATCAGCTCCCATTCCGGCGACATCTCCAACGTTATCACCTACGTTATCTGCGATTGTCGCTGGATTGCGGGGATCGTCTTCCGGAATTCCTGCTTCTACTTTTCCAACTAAATCGGCTCCAACGTCGGCCGCTTTTGTGTAAATACCTCCTCCAACTCTTGCAAAAAGTGCGATAGATTCGGCTCCGAGAGAAAATCCGGTAAGAATTTCAATCGTTGTTTCCATTTCACGGGAATCTACGGTTGCATCGGGCGCGAAAATTTGTTTTATAATTAAATACAAAGATCCCAACCCTAATACAGCCAATCCGGCAACACCCATTCCCATTACAGAACCTCCTGCAAATGAAACTTTAAGCGCTTTTGAAAGTGATGTTCTTGCTGCTTCTGCTGTTCTTACATTGGCTTTCGTAGCGATTTTCATTCCGATAAAGCCTGCCAATGCTGAAAATATTGCTCCAACCACAAAGGCGAACCCGATACTCCAATGCGAATTGGCGTTCGTCATTCCCATTACGGCTAATAAAATGGCTACAATAACTACGAAATAGGTTAAAACTTTGTACTCGGCCTTTAGAAAAGCCATGGCACCGTCAGCAATATGTCCGCTGATAATTTTCATTTTTTCATTTCCGGCATTTTGCTTACTCACCCAATTACTTTGGAAAAAAGTATAGAGCAAGGCAATCACACCAAAAATTGGTACTAACACAAATAGATCCATAGTTTAATATTTTTTTGGTAATAGAAAATTAAATATAACAAATAATTCTCACGAAATTGACAAAAACAATTGTAACTATTTAAAAATAAGTGTTTAAACGCTTAAGCTATTGTGATTTTTCTTTTCCCACAGATTTCACGGATTTTCACGGATGTTTATGGATATTAATGGAGGGAATATTCATGATTTTTATGTTTTAAATTGTAGAAAATGATTCGTGATATAAAAACTTTTTCAGAATTTGAAATTCTGAAAGGGTTGAATTTTTAAAACAGGTTGAAAGGTGCAGCCCGACTTGAGTGGAGCACATTTTGTAGTTTTTGGAAAGGGAAAAAGTAGTGGCAAAACTACAAAATTGCGGGAACGGAAGGCGGAATAGCTGCCCAAAAATGTATTATTAATTTTATCGTTTGTGGTCTAAATTTCAATAAAAAAAGGATAAACGAAAATTCATTTATCCTTTGATATATTTAATTAAGAGAATTTTATCCTCCGAATTTGTCTGCGTAATCTTTTTGAGATGCTTTGATCACTGTTCTAGCATGTTCAGCACCGTAAACCTCTTGAATTCTGCACTTTGCAGGCTCATCGGGAAGGTTTTTGTATGTTAAGAAATAGTGCATTAATCGTTTCACTTCAGCTTCAGGCAATTCTGTGATATCTCTGAAATGTCCGAAAGCGTGATCACCGATCATTACTGCAACAATCTTGTCATCTGCTTCACCTCCGTCGATCATTTTGAAACCTCCGATTGGAATAGCTTCCATGAACAATCCACCTCCGTGAATGTTGTGAGAACTCAAAACACAGATATCCAACGGGTCATGATCTCCCATTGTAACGTCTGTAGCTCCTCTTTCAACCGCCAATTTCATTACTTCATTATCGCAGTATGTTCTTGGAACAAATCCGTACAATGCCGGGATGATATTTGAGAATTTCTGAGGTCTATCTACCTTTAAATATCCTGTTTCTTTATCTACTTCATATTTAATAGTATCTGAAGGAACGATTTCCACGAATACATTAACAACATTTGGCGCATCTTCTCCTGCAGAAACTCCATGCCATGGATGTGCTTTAAAATTTGGAATCATTATTTATTTTTATTTTTAGTTAAGCTATTATTAAAATTTCTCTTCTCAGGTCTTCTATTGTTGCCGAAATATAGTCTTCATTTTCCATATAATTCATGATGAAAACTGTTTTAAACTCATCAAGATTGGCATTTCCGCTTAATCCGTCATAGGTTTTGTGAAGTAAATCCATCACTGCATTTTTGGAATCAACAATATTTTTCCACGAATTTTTTGTGATGTATAACTGTTGTGAAGAATTATACTCAAACTCTTCATTAATCGTTTTTTCCGTAAGAAAAATGAATTCGTGAGCGGCAAGATCTTTATCAAATCTCTGAATAAGGTTGGAAGGCTTCATTCTTTCCAGAAAAAGTGTCATTCTTTCATAAGACTGGGTCTTATTTTCGGAATTCGATTTTACGGTAAGAAGCTTTATTTCCTGATTTTTAAGATTGATATAGTTGTGTACAAACTGCCTCAGCAAAACCAAAAAAGGTATTGCGATGATCAATGCAAATGCATATGGTAGGTATCCTGAAAAACTTGTCATAATTTGAGGTACAAAAATAATGATAATTTTATAATTATTAGTCCGTCTGCTCCAATATTTGTTTTTTTGAAGATTGATAGGCTATTAAAGATAAAATTATAAGTAAGTAAAAGCCTACCATCATTCTAGTAACCAAGCTAGGAAACATTATAAAACGTACAGATACAGCCATAAACAACACAACATAGAAGCTTAAATATATGAGACTTTTTCTATTTCTATTTATTATTAATTTATAATCTAGAATTAGAATGATAAAAATTATTAATAATGTAAAATAAGATGTATTAAATTCAAATAATAATTTACTTTTTACACACGCAATATATGCCTGAAAGTCAAAAGAATCAGGGTTGGAAATTGGATAAAGCTGCACTTTTGTAAATTGGTTCATAAACAATACTGTCCAAGGGATTTGATTAAAATATTGTATAACACCAAATGTTAAAGCAAAATAAATAAAAGAGAAGATAATTTCTCTCGTTTTAAACCTAAAATCAGACTTAAATATATAAAGTAAAAGTAGCGAGAAACTGTAAAAAATAAAATATTCTGGTCTTGTAAGGATGCATAAAATCCCGAAAATAGTAGCTACAAACATGTTTCTTTTCATTACTGCGAAGTAAAAACTAAGCAATAACAACAAGCATGACAAACCATCTGGTGTTGCATGACGAGAAGTGTCTAAAAGTGGTTTGAATACTGAGACTAATATGGTTAAAATTAAAGCTAAATAGTTGTTCTTAAGAATTTGTAATAGAAAGATGAAGATTAGGATTACAATTAAGACATATGAAATAATTGTAATAAGAAAAGTTGATGTTGAAGCTTTAAATCCAAGCTTAAAAAAAATAGAATTAATGAAATTATATAGTGGTTTTACTGTAAATAATTGAAGTTCTTCTTCATAAACTTTAGGATTTTCTGACAAGATTTTATAATAACTGTTGTCCCCTATTGCCTCTTCTTCTCTGGTAGTATTTACCTCACTAATTTCAGGTCTTTTTTCTAATAATTCATCATAGACTTTTTTATGAATTTCTTCAATTTTCATATCCGGAAAATTTGCTTTATACACCAAACCCATATATGCCTCTATATCAGCATTGTAATATTGATGAGTGTAAAAATAATATGACATTATCAATAAATAAAATGATAATATAATTTTAGGGATATTTTTTTTCATGTAGTAAAATTAGCTGCAAAAATAATAATTTGAAGTACGAATAGAAGTATTTTAAAACATTAATTCATTTTTTTTATTCTCTTTTTTTAGTAAAACTTATAAAATGTAGTTGTATCATTTTAAAATTATTCACTACTTTTAGAAAAAATTAATTTACAATTTAAAACCATGAAAAAAACTATTATTTTAATTGCACTTGCAATTAACGGTATCTCCCATGCTCAAACATGGAACCTAAACGGAAATTCCGGAACCAATGCAACTACAAATTATCTTGGAACTTCAGATGCTCAGGATTTAGTCCTAAAAACAAATAATGCTGAAAGATTAAGAATTAATTCTAACGGGCAAGTGGGCATAGGAACCGCGCCAAATCCCTTTTTGACATTAAATCTTCGCGGAAATACAGAATTTATATCTGAATCTACAGGTGATGGATTTCACTTTTTCAGTGAAGCTCAAAATGTAGTAAAAGATGGTGATATTATGTGGCTTTCGCACAAATATTATCAAAATAATGATGTAGGTCTTTTAACGCTTTCTGCACCTTCAAGCCCAACGGATTGGTCTACCCCTAAATTCACAGTAAGAGCAAACGGAAGGGTATTAATCGGAATAAATTGGAATAATCAGGCACTCACTTCATGTAGTGACTGTAATAATTATAAATTATTTGTAAAAGGAGGTATTAAGACTGAAAAGGTAAAAGTTGAAATTGCTGCAGACAACGGTTGGGCTGATTATGTTTTTGATGAGAACTATAAACTAATGGATCTGAACAGTCTTGAAAGCTACATTAAAAAGAACAAGCACCTTCCCGAAGTTCCATCTACGGACGAAGCAATAAAAGAAGGTATTGAGCTGAAAGAGATGAACATACTTTTACTAAAAAAAGTAGAAGAACTGACTCTTCATGTTATTGATCTAAATAAAAAAATTGAGAATATTCAAAATACAAAAAAATGAAAATAACAAAATATGCTTTGGGATTTTTATTTTTAAATGTTTTATGTTATTCTCAACAAAATAAGTTTTTATATTACGTTGAATTTAAAGATCCATCTAATAAGCCAAAGACCATCCAGCAAAATGAGCGGTCTAAAATAGTATCATTTAATAATCAAAATCTTGAAGTAATACAATATGAAGAGGCGTTTTCAAATTTCTCTTCTCAAAAATTGAAAAATACTTCATTCATTGAATTTAGAAATGAAAAAGATTATGAGACTTTTGCAGCTTTAAACCGATATGAGATTGTAAAATCTGAAAAAATAGACATCCGAAATGAAGATATTTTGCTACAAAATTTGAGTAATAGTCCAATTCAATTAGGAAATAATACAAATAGTAACATTGCGCTTCCATATTTATATACTCCTAATGATTATTATTTATTTCCACAAGATATTGCTCATAGCCATTTAGATTTAGTAAATGCAAGAGAAGCATGGGATTATTCCAAAGGAGATGGAGTAACTGTAGGTATTGCGGACACCGCTTTTCTTTTAACCCATCAAGAATTCACAGGAAAAATTTCTACATTGCCCGGACAAACTGTTGCAAGTAGTGATCTACACGGAAATGTGGTTGCTGGTTTAACAGGCTCTAAAACGGATAATAATTTTGGTTCATCCTCTATTGGCTTTAACAATAATCTATTAGTAACAGATCATTTGGGCTATGGTAGTTGGAATTATCTTAAACAATTATCACAAAATGGAGCAAGAATAATAAATATGAGCTGGCTGTCGTCTTGTAGTTTTTTGCAAGCAGAGCAAGATGCAATAAATGAGATATATAATAATGGGACAGTTTTGGTGGCTGCTGCAGGAAATTCATCTTGTGGAAATAGTTATGCAAAAGTCTTCCCAGCATCATATCAAAATGTAATTGCGGTAAGTGGTGTTGGTCATTATAATGATATCGGTACTTCTGTAACAATTAATGTTAAAGATGTCCACTATGCCAATTATGCAATTCTTGAAAATAAATTACAGAATAATGAAGATGTAGATATTGTAGCTCCGGCATACGACATAGAAGGTCTTCCATACAGTGGTTGTGACACATGTCTGGGAAGAGTGTGGATAGGAACTTCTTTAGCTTCTCCAATAGTTTCGGGAGCACTTTCTCTTTTATTTTCTTCTAATACTTGTTTATCACCTATTGAAGCAGAAACTATTTTAAAGCTTACAGCTGCTAACATAGATCAGATTCCTCAAAATCAAATATTTACAGGACTTTTAGGAGCTGGGAGATTAGACGCAGGAAAAGCTAATAAAATGGCCTGGCAAATGAATTCTTCGAACGGCGGAGAAGTTTTAATTGAAAATAAAAAATTCAATCGTTGGAATTTTGAACTTGTAAATGCTCCAGAGTATATCAAGATTCAAAATGAAAGCTTCACGGAAAATTCAAATATTAACTTTAAAGCTAGAAAAGGGATTACATTAGGTGTAAACACAGTGCTTGAACCCGGTACAGGAAAAAGCCATTATTTCTATGTAGATAATACAAATACATGTTCTACTTTTGATCCTCAGGTAATTAATAAAACTAGTAACCAAGTAAAAGATTTAGCAAAAAATATAAATTCTTCAAAATATTCTGAAGCAATGGATGAAGAAATAAGTATTTATCCAATACCTGCTAAAGACAATTTATTTATTAAAACTAAAAAGGATCTAAAAGGCAGTAATATCAAAATTTTTGATATGAGCCATAGATTGGTATTAGAAAAAAACATGGCTATTAGCAATGGTACATCATTAAATATTTCAAGCTTGTTAAAAGGAGTTTATTATATTGATATTATTGATAATAATTCTAAATCTCATTATTACAAAAAGTTTATCAAGGAGTAATAACAGGGATTAAAATTCAACAATTTATGTATAACAAAGGCAGTTTCATTTTTTTGAAACTGCCTTTATTTATGTATTTGAAAATCAAAGGTATTACCTTATTACTAAAACTTAAAAATTTTCTTTAAAATCTGCTTTTTAGAATTTAAAATGGTAGGATACATCTGTAATTCCGGACGAAAACCTCTAAAAAACTCCTCAATAGCCGGAACATCACTTCCTTCAAAATCAAAGATTTTATTGTGAATATTTTCTGAAATAATATGATCAATAATTACCGAAGACCCGGAAAGTTTAATATGCTCTTTAGCATTAAAAGTCCCCAAAAGTGCCAATGCTTTTTCATCAGAATAAACAGCAATGATGTTAATAATGGTTTTATGATAAAAAAATGCAGTGAGTTTTAAATGTTGAGCTTTTTCAAAATCTGAAAAAGTTTGCAAAAACTCCTTCTTGTCTTCTTCATCTTTAGCCCCGATTGTATTTTGAGAAATAAAATCAATAGCTTCATTCATCGTAACCTCCCTCACTTCAGAATTCTGTAAAATTTCTGCATCAAGCCTTAGTTTTCTCTTCCTTTTTGGAGAATATTTCTGCCTAACTTCATTATAATCTGCAGGATAAATGAGGAAATTTTTTCTTTCTTTTAAGTTCTTAGAAAATTTATTTACATCATTAAAAGCATAATACCAAATGTTATATTTCGCTTCAAAAAAAGATAAAAAAGCATCATTTATTTCAGTAACATCGGTCTTAGAAAAAATCCCCAACTGCTGACAAAGTTTTGGATTAATAACGAGCTTAATACAACCAAATTTCCTTTCAAAAGCAATCGGCATAATTGCCTCATAATCACCATAAACTAAAATTTCCCAGTTTTTACCTGAAGTTACATCCAAAAAATCTTTTGTTGCAGAGTATTTTCTCTGTTCAGAATTTTCTAAACATTCAGTATATTTTTTGAAATCAATTTCGTTGTATTTCAATCTTCTAATCATAATAATCCTTCGTCTGAGAAACTAAAATATGAATTCTGTGTAATAATCAAATGATCCAAAAGCTGAATAGTTAAGGTACTTCCCGCTTCTTTTATTTTTTGAGTGATGTCGATATCTTCTTTACTTGGCTTTAAATTTCCTGAGGGATGGTTGTGAGCAACAATAACTCCGGTTGCAAAATGATCCAAAGCAGTTTTAAATAAAATCCTAATATCTACAATCGACTGACTAATTCCACCTTGCGTTAATTGTGAAATATGAATAACTCTATTACTTTGATTCAGAAAAATAGCCCAAAATTCTTCTGTCCGTAAATCTGCCAAATGATTTTTAAAAATCTGATAAGCTCCGTTACTGTTGGAAATCATTGGTTTTTCAGGAATTTCCTGACTCGATCTTCTTCTCCCAATTTCCAAAGCTGTTGCAATAGAAATAGCTTTCACCTCGCCTACTCCTTTGAATTTCGTTAAATCTTTCACAGATAATAAACTCAACTGATGCCAATTATTATTGACAGAAGCTAAAATTTTTCTTGCCAATTCTACAGCAGTTTCATCCCTACTTCCGCTTCCCATAATGATTGCAAGGAGTTCAGAATCAGAAAGTGAGCCTTTGCCTTTCAGCAAAAACTTTTCTCTGGGTCTGTCGTCTTCTGCAAGGAATTTTATGGACATATCTTTTAGGTGGTAGGAATTAGGGTTTGGGGATTAGTTTAATAAAATGCGTATAAAATAATGGGTTGTTTTGATTGATCGATGTATTTTGCAGTTTCGTTGAATGCGTCTTTTGAAAGCATTGGACAGCCAAAACTTAAACAAGCTGGATTTATAGATTCTTTATCCGGAACACAATAATAGGAATGAAGAACTATTGCTCTCTGCCTTGCGTTACTATTTGTTTCATCAAGCCCATCTAAACGATATGCTTTTCCGAATTTTCCGTTATAGCTTTCGCGGATTTCGTATTTGCCTAAAGATGATTGGTGAGAGCCGTCAATATTGCTGAACTGTAAATTATTTGTGTTAGAAACTACAGAACCTTCACCATGTGCAACAACCGCTTTCTGTACTATTTTATCATTCTTTAAATCGTAAACGAAATATCTATATTTTCCTGAATGAATTTTAAAATTGATGAAAACTGCCAAATCCTGATTATAATTTTTCCCTTTAATATAGTTTTTAATTTCCGAAATTTTTGATTTTGGAAGATAATCAACAACATTATTGGCCTGAGATTCAAATTTAGAACAGGAAATAAAAAAAAGGAATAAAAAAATAAAGTGTTTCATCATTTGACAGGAATTTACTCGATGATCATTCCGTCTTTCATGACTAATTTTCGGTCAGTAATTTCCGCAAGATTGGGGTTATGCGTTACGATAACAAATGTCTGATTGTATTTATCTCTTAAATCGAAGAATAATCTATGTAAATCATCCGCATTTTTTGAATCTAAGTTACCTGTAGGTTCATCTGCAAAGATGATTTTAGGAGAGTTAATCAACGCTCTGGCAACTGCTACCCTTTGCGCTTCCCCACCCGATAATTGGTTGGGTTTATGCTGTAATCTTTGTTCGATTTTTAGATCTTCAAACAAAGCATACGCCTTTTCCAATGATTCTTTTTCGTTGGCTCCGGCGATTTTCGTAGGCAATAATACATTTTCCAGTGCCGTAAATTCTGGCAATAACTGATGAAACTGAAATACAAAACCAATATTCTGATTTCTGAATTTAGAAAGCTGCTTGTCATTCATATTAATAAATGACTCCCCTGCCATTGAGATCTCTGTATCATATTTATTAGAATTCGAAGGCGAATCCAATGTTCCCAAGATCTGCAGTAAAGTAGATTTTCCTGCACCTGATTCTCCAACAATAGAAACAACTTCTCCGGTTTTGATATGAATATCAACCCCTTTTAATACTTCTAAATTCCCATAAGATTTATGGATATTTCTTGCTTTAATCATGAGTCAAAAATAGTGATTTGATTTGAAATATGAGAGAAATTTAAGGTGAATTGTGAGTGGAAATTGTGTTTATTATACTAAACCATCAAGCTTTTAAAAACCTTGATGGTTTGAATCTACAAAATAAATTAAAAATAAAAAAACCTCCCAAAAATTGAGAGGTTTTAGTATTTCAAAACTTAGAAAATTACAGTAACAAAGTTAAAGGACTTTCTAAATATGTTTTTAAAGTTTGTAAGAACTGAGCACCTGTAGCACCGTCTACTACTCTGTGATCACAAGCTAATGAAAGCTTCATGATGTTTCCAACTACGATCTGTTCGTCTTTTACGATCGGTTTCTCGATGATTGCTCCTACTGATAGGATTGCAGAGTTTGGTTGATTGATGATACTTGTAAATGTTTCAATTCCGAACATTCCTAAGTTAGAAACTGAGAAAGTAGAACCCTCCATTTCGTTTGCCTTAAGACCTTTAGATTTAGCTCTTCCAGCCATATCCTTAACACCAGCAGAAATCTGAGTATACGTCATCTGATCTGTGTTTTTAAGAACAGGAACTACCAATCCGTCAGGAATAGCAACTGCTACACCGATGTTGATGTTTCCTCTGTGGATCACTTTATCTCCAGCCCAGCTAGAATTAACTTGTGGATGTTTTCTTAAAGCAACAGCAGTCGCCTTAATAATCATATCGTTGAAAGAAATTTTAGTATCAGGTAAAGAATTGATTTCTTTTCTAGCCTCAATTGCTTTATCCATATTAATCTCCACCATTAAATAATAGTGAGGAGCAGAGAATTTACTTTCAGCAAGACGTTTCGCGATGATATTTCTTACCTGTGAGTTTGGAGTCTCTGTATCTTCTCCCTGAACAAAACTTAATGCAACCTGAGCTGCCGGACTTGCAGTCGCCACAGATGCAGCTGGTTTTGCCTGAGATGGCTGATAATTTTCAATATCTTTTTTAACGATTCTTCCGTTTTCTCCAGAACCCTGAATACCGTGAATGTCAACTCCTTTATCCTGAGCCATTTTTTTAGCCAAAGGAGAAATTGCAACTCTGTCGGTAGATGAAGAACTTACAGCCTGAGCCGCAGGTTTTTCCTCTGTTTTAGCTTCAGCTTTTTGTTCTGCAGGCTTTTCTGATGATTGAGCAGCAGGTTTTGCAGCACCAACACTAGAAACATCAGTTCCTTCAGGGCCAATAATTGCTAAAACTGAATCAACAGGAGCAGCACCGCCTTCTTCAACACCTTGCTTCAATAATACTCCATTGAATTCAGATTCGAAATCCTGGACCGCTTTATCTGTTTCGATCTCAGCAAGAAGATCTCCTTCTTTTACTGTATCGCCAACATTTTTGTGCCATTTAGCTACTTTACCTTCTGTCATTGTATCAGAAAGTCTTGGCATTGTAATTACTTCTACTCCTGCAGGAACTTCCGCAGAAGTTTGCTCTACGCTTGTAGAATTATTTTCTGTTTTTGCTTCTTCTTCAGATTTTTTTTCTTCAGAACCTCCGGCAGCAGGAGCAGCAGCTCCGCCCGTTAATCCTGAAATATCTTCTCCTGCATTACCAATAATAGCCAAAACAGAATCTACAGCAGCAGCATTTCCTTCTTCCACACCAACGTATAGAAGAGTACCATTTAATTCAGATTCGAAATCCTGAACAGCTTTATCTGTTTCAATTTCAGCTAAAATATCTCCTTCCTTTACTGTATCTCCTACTTTTTTATGCCATTTCGCCACTTTACCTTCCGTCATAGTGTCGGAAAGACGCGGCATTGTAATAACTTCTGCCATAATTTAATTTATTAATTTGTTAATGTGATGAAGTGATGATAATAAAAGTGAAAGTTAAAAAATAACACACCATATCATCCTATCAGCAAATTATTATTGATTTTCAAATTTATCTAAGAATGGATAGTTTTCCTGAGAATAAACATACTCATATACTTTATCAACATCCGGGTATGGAGAATTTTCCATGAACTCGATACACTCGTCAACAAAATCTCTTGATTTGTTATCGATAACTTCTAATTCCTGCTCAGTTGCCCAGTTATTTGATAAAATTCTTGATTTTACCAATTCGATAGGGTCATCATTTTTATGAATAGCTACTTCATCCTTAGATCTGTAAGGTTCAGCATCAGACATAGAGTGACCTCTGTAACGGTAAGTTCTAGCTTCGATGAAAGTTGGTCCGTCTCCTCTTCTTGCTCTTTCAATAGCCTCGTAAGCAGCTTCTGCCACTTTTACAGGATCCATTGCATCTACAGGAAGACAAGGCATTTCGTATCCTAAACCTAATTTATAGATATCTTCGTGGTTAGCCGTTCTTTTAACAGAAGTTCCCATTGCATACTGGTTGTTTTCTACAACGAATACTACCGGAAGTTTCCAGTTCATCGCCATGTTAAACGTTTCATGTAATGAACCCTGTCTAGCCGCTCCATCTCCGAAGAAACAGATATTTACCGCTTTTCTGTCAAAAAACTTATCCGCGAAAGCAATACCAGCACCTAAAGGAATCTGACCTCCCACAATCCCGTGACCACCATAAAAACGGTGTTCTTTACTGAAAATGTGCATAGAACCACCCATACCTCCTGACGTCCCTGTAGCTTTACCACAAAGTTCTGCCATGATTCTCTTAGGGTCTACTCCCATTGCCATTGGATGGATGTGACATCTGTAAGCCGTGATCATACTATCTTTAGTTAAATCCATTGCATGCGTGAAACCAGCAGGTATAGCCTCCTGACCATTATACAAATGTAAAAAACCTCTGATTTTTTGTTTTAAATAAAGAGAACGGCATTTGTCTTCAAACCTTCTCCACATTGTCATATCTTCATACCACTTCAGGTATACCTCTTTAGAAAATTCTTTCATGTGTTAGCTCTTGCTTATTTATTATGAAATAGTTGAGCAAAATTATAAAAAAAACTTCATTTTTATTGTATACATACCAATTGTTTTTTTAGTTATAGTATTATATTTACATTATCAAACTTAAATATGGAAGAAAAACAGCCTTCACTCATACATAAAATCTCAAAAATCATCTCAGATTTTTTTAATCCTCTGACTTCTCTGTTTATATTTTTCATCTATATGAGCGTTCGGGAGTATTCTTTTGAGGAATCCGTTGCGCACTTTCTTCCTATATTATTAATTGTGATTTTACCTGTGGTGATCTGGCTTGTATGGAATGTGAAGACCGGAAGATATACAAATATGGATGTTTCGAATCGGGTTCAGAGAAAAACTTTATACATTTTTATTGCAGTTTGTGTTATCGGTTACATGGTTTTCAATTATATCAAAAACGGATACATTGATTTTATCATGCTTTTTATATTAATTCTTCTTTTTTCTTTACAAATCAGTAATTTTTTCATTAAAAGTTCGATGCACACAGCCTTTAATGTGTTTGTAGCAGCATTATTTTTTGCAATAAACTGGAAAATGGGAATTCTCTGGCTTGGAGTTGCCGCTTTGGTAGGAATTACGAGAATTATTTTAAAGAGACACACCGTAAAAGAAGTATTTATGGGCGCCGGAATAGCATTTCTGGTATCTTTTATTTATCTTTATTGCAATATACAATTTCAACATTAATCATATTATATGAAAATAAATCATCTTACTTCTGCTGAAGAAAACTTAATGAAACTTTTTTGGGCAATGAATTCATTTTATTTAAAAGAGGTTATGGAGCAGCATCCGGAACCTAAACCGCACCAAAATACAGTTTCCACTTACTTAAAAATATTGGTTGAAAAAGGCTATTTATCAACTGAAAAAGAAGGCAGAATTTTTAAATATACTGTAATTGTTCCTTTTGAAGACTATAAAAAATTCTTATTAAAAGAGCTTTCGCATAATTTCTTTCATGATTCAGGAAAAGAGATCTTAGAGTTTTTGATGGTTGAAAAATTAATTTCTCAGGATGATTTAAGAGCCTATTTTGATCTTAAAATGGAACTTAAACAAACAAAAGTAAAAGCGCCGAAATTGGAAATTGCCAACGAAATTTTAAATCCAAAAAAAGACAAAAAAGACAAAAAAGGCAAAGACAAGAAAAAGAAGAATAAAAAAGATTAACACAAAAAAACACCTAAAATCATGAAAACAAAATTCCGGGAAATCATCGGGAAAGCCGGCAATGTGGTATTTCTCTATCCGATGGTTTTGGTCATTGCTCTGCTTACTTCGGTCGGAGCTATTTACATGGCTGAAACCAATTATAGTGATAAATTGCTGTTCACCTATTCCAAAATCACCATGTGTTGCGGCCTTGGAATCTCTTTACTGTTTGCTTTAAAAATGCTTTCCCAAAGAATTGGTAAGGCTTTTTTATTGGAAATTTTTGGAGTTATTTTCCTGATTGGCTTCTATTTTGTCTTTCCTGATGAAAAAAAAGAGTTCATAGAAACTTATGGATATATTATCGCCATCACTTTCCTACTCTCCCATTTGCTGGTTTCTTTTATTCCTTTTTTAGATAAAAATAGAGAGCTTAATTTCTGGCAGTATAACAAGAATCTTTTCGTCAATATTTTCCTTACGGTTATTTTTACGGGTGTATTGACGGGAGGTGTAGAATTGGCTGTTTTAGCTGTCGATAAGCTTTTTGATTTTGATTTTAATGATAAACTTTATGCAGATCTTTTCTTTGTTCTGGCTATTTTCGGGAGCTGTTTTATATTTCTTTTATTTAATGAAATAGGGCTCAATTACCTTGAAAAAGACGGGAAATATCCTGTAATATTAAAATTTTTCACGCAATTTATTTTAATTCCATTATTGTTTATTTACGTGATCATTTTGTATTTCTATTCATTTAAAATACTGATCAATTGGCAGCTTCCGAGAGGTTGGGTTTCTTACCTTGTTTTAGCATACAGTATTGTAGGAATTCTGGCTTTATTGCTGGTTCATCCATTGAAAGAAAATAATACAAAATCTTGGGTCAAAATATTTTCAAAAGTATTTTATTTCACAATTATTCCGCTTATTATTCTTTTGTTTACCGCGATTTTTACAAGGATTTTAGAGTACGGATATACTGAGCCGAGATATTTTGTGCTTCTTTTAGCTTTGTGGCTTTTAAGTATTGTAATTTATTTTGTGTTTAAGAAGAATTCTAGTATAAAATTTATTCCGATCAGCTTATTTGCTTTTGGAGTTTTTGCGTTGATATTTCCTTATCTAAATGCCTTCAGTGTTGCAAAAAGAAGTCAAAAATCTGAATTACTTAAATTATTAAATGAAAAACAATTATTAAGCAACAACAAAATAGATTTTCAAAAGAAAGTAACCGACACAATCGTTAATGAAATTGGAGATAAATTTGAATTTTTAGCAGAAAGAAAACAAGAAGATTTTCTTTTAGATCTAGTGGATTCAAAAAAGAATCACACCTTAGAAAATGAGATTAAAGTAAATCCATTTTTATCATTAAGATATAGTGTTCAAAGTGAATTTACCAATACAAACAGAACGATAACTTCTGATTACGAAAGACTTAGCTTAGAATCTAAAAAACAATATATCACGATAGATAACTATCAATATTTCTTTAATTTAAGAAATTATAATGATGATACTAAAGAAATAAATGGTGACAAATTCAATATAATTGAAAGATCCGACAAAGGAATTACATTAAAAGTAGACCTTAATTCGAAAGAGGAAGTAGACTTCACTCCTGGCATTAATAATTTATTTAAAGAATATTCAGGCAGAAAAGGAGTCATAAAATTACCCGAAATCTCTCTGGAAAAGGATCTAGGTAAATATCATATCAAAGTAGTTTTTCTTAATATTTCGAATGATAAATCACCATACAATAAAGCAGGCGCCATCTACTATGACAATGCGGTACTGCTGATAAAAGAGAAATAAAAGGCATAAAAAAAGCGGCTTAAAAGCCGCTTTCATTATATTTAGTCCTTAACAATTTTAAATGATTCATCTTTTCCTTCAGATTTTACTCGAAGTAAGTAAACTCCTTTTTTCAGATCAGATACATTTAGCTGTTTAGAATTATTATCTAATTTTCTTACCAATTGGCCTGTCAAAGAGAATATTTCAATACTGCTAACTTTTTTATCAGTATTAATATTTAAAACATCTTTTACAGGATTTGGATAAACTTTCACACCACTTTTTTTAGCAACATCATTAACTGCTAATGTTGCAGAAGCATCAACCACAGAAACATTATCAACATCAATTCCTCTCGCCCAGTTAGAAGTACCTTCTAAAGCAATCAGATAGTTTGCAGATTTGTTCGGAAGAGGAATACTTACATCCAGCCAAGCTGCATTTTCAGTAGTATAAGAACTTCCTACCTGAGTCCATGCATCAGATGGGTTTGCCTTATAAAAAATTCTCAATTCATCAATATCGCCAAACCAGTTTACGTTTGCTAAACTAAATCTAAGTTCAGGATTTGCAAGTGCAGAGATATTCAATGGAGGTAATAATAATTTTGCTTTTTCACCAGGTTCTTCTGTTCTGAATTCAGCCATTCTTGGTGCTGATTTAGGCATAATGGAAGAGTTTCCGTTAGTCGTAACATACGTCCATGTAGCTACACCAGCGCCTGAAACTGCTTCATTCCCCCAACATGAAGGGATTGTAGCGTTGTCAAAGTTTTGTACATATGGGAATGTTGCTAAAGGAGCACAAGTAGTCGTAAATGATTGAGCAGTAGACCAAGTACTGAATCCGTTGGCTGCACAATTTGATCTTACATAAAACTGATAAGCCGTAGACGGAGTAAGAGATGGAAGCGTTGCAGATGCAGTTGAACTATTTGCAATAGTTCCTGTTCCCTGAGTAAATCCTGTTGGACCATACTCGATTTGATAAGTTGCGCTCGGTGTTGGTGATGCTGTCCAACTGATATTCGCTGAGTTTGATGTAACCCCATTTACAACAATAGAAGATGGAATATCACATGCCGGTTTCGGGCCAACAAAAACATCATCAACGTCAAAATAGAAAAGATCCGTAGTTGAAGAATAGAATCCGATATAGATCGTCTGTCCTATATAAGCAGAAAGATCATAAGAATATCTGTAAAAGTTTGGTCCACTCGAAGGAGCAACTGTAGCAGATAACGTATTTGTAAATGCTCCAGCAGTAGGTGTTGTTGTAGAGATTTTCAGACTGATTGTTTCCGGATACAAAGGATCGCGGCTTCTTGCATAAAAGGAAAGGTAATCGCTTACCGCCGCAGTAACCGTGATAGCCGGTGTAACCAAATAATCATCATGAGCAGCAGAATTGAATCTTAATGACGCTGTTCTCGCACCGCTGTATGCTGTAATACTTCCGCCTGTATAATCTATGATTTCCCAAGTGTTTGTATCTCCTCCATTAAGAGCCGTCCATCCTGTAGGAAGCGCAGTAGAGGCTTCAAAATTCTGGAAAAATTGAGCATTCGCAATAATTGGAATTGCGAACAATGCCAAAAGTAGTTGTTTTTTCATAACCTTATTTTTAAATTGAACGTTAACTTACAAATTTCATGTCAGTTTTCAAAATAAAAATGGAAAGTAGTATGAAAAAATGCGCTATAATTAATATTCCATCACAATAGTGCATAAAAAAAGCGGCTTAAAAAAAGCCGCTTATATTTTTTTACCAACGATTTCCACCACCGTTACCACCGCCACGGTTGTTTCCACCACCACCGTAACCACTTCCGCCACGGCTGTTTCCACCACCACCATAGCCGCCTCCGCCGCTTCTGTTGTTGTCGAAACTTCTTCTTGGCTTCTCTTCTCTTGGCTTAGCTTCAGAAACGTTAAGCGTTTTTCCGTTTAGTTCGTACTGGTTAAGAGCCTCAATTGCTTGTTTTCCTTCTTCATCACCCATTTCTACAAAACCGAAACCTCTAGAACGACCAGTTTCTCTGTCTGTAACTATTTTAGCAGATGATACTTCACCATAAGCTGCAAATAAATCGTGTAACTCGTACTCTTTAGTTGAGTAATTAATGTTTGAAACAAAAATGTTCATTTTGAATAAAATTAAAAAATTAATAAAAATTTGGTATATAAAAGAAAAGCAACATAAATTAATGAACAAATATTGATTCCAAATATAAACGTATGCAAGATACAATTAAAAATTTCAAATCAAAGTTTTTTTTATCCGTATTTTCTACAATTTTAAAGCTCACAAGGCCTGTATATTAAAAAAAGGCAAATATTTATTGTTTTTCAATAAATATTCATTGATATTTGTATTAAAATTAAGAATTATTTAACATAAAAAACAATCATTAATTCTGAAAATTATATGCCAATAATAGTAAATTTAGATGTAATAATGGCTAAAAAGAAGGTATCTCTTAACGAATTGTCAGAAAAAGTAGATATTACCTTATCTAATCTTTCGATTTTAAAAACCGGAAAAGCAAAAGCCATTCGTTTCAGCACACTTGAAGCTATTTGTAAAGCTTTAGATTGCCAGCCTGGTGACCTATTAGAATATAAGGAATAATGCAAATTGCAATATATTTAATCACATTAATATGAAAGAACATACCACTAACTACATCAATACCTTTATTGAAGTGGCGGAAGACTGCCCTGTTTCAGAAGCACAGATACCGCCGGAAAAGAAGGAAAAATCTTTAGCCAATCTACAATATGATGAAATAGTAAAAAATCCTTACAAATATTCTTCTGACGATATTATTTTCACTTGTTACACGATTAAAAATGATATTTCAAAAAGTGAAGAACAAGAAGAAAGAATCAAGTTCTTTTCAAAAGGTCAGCCATGTCTTCGTACTTCACCATTATCAAAAAGATATGGTTTTGGAATTCATCATGATTCAGAAGGTAAAGTAGCCTTATTTCCTGTAGAAAGCAAAGATTATCAGACATTCTTAAATGATGATTCAATAACTAAAGTAAAAGCCATGCGATCAAAAAGAAAATGATTGAGAAAATAAATAATTCTCTTTTAATAACTAAATCTCATTCCTTTGATAAAGCCAGTTTTAAACACTAAATTTGCATCACAAACAAAAGAAACATGAATTACCACACTAGAAAATGGGTAAAACCGGAAGATCTTAATCCTAATCATTCACTTTTTGGAGGAAGATTATTGCAATGGATCGATGAAGAAGCAGCACTTTACGCCATTATTCAATTGGAAAATACAAAAGTCGTTACCAAATTTATATCTGAGATCAATTTCGTAAGTTCTGCAAAACAAGGAGATATCATAGAAATTGGAATTGAAGTTTCAACATTCGGTTCAAGTTCTATTACGTTGAAATGTGATGTAAGAAATAAAATGACGCACCAAACCATCATTACAGTAGACAAAATCGTAATGGTAAACCTTGGGGAAGATGGAAATCCTTTACCACACGGAAAAACGAAAGTTGAGTTTGTAAAAGACAGATTAAATAGTCAGTTATGAAAATTTTCATAAAAAATATGGTTTGTGGCAGGTGTATTTCTGCCGTTGAGAATATTTTTAATGATTTTAATATAAAGATTACATCAATTAATCTTGGCGAAGTCGAATCCGAATCTGAAGTTTCAAAAACTACTCTGGAATTGCTTGAAAAACGTTTAGAAGAAACAGGTTTTGAGCGAATAAAAGACTCCGCGCATCAACTTATCGATAAAATAAAAACACTGATTATAGAAAAGATCAGTGAACTTGATATTGATGAAAATTTCTTAATTTCCGAATTTTTAAGCTCGAAACTTCACAAAGATTACAGTTCACTTTCAAAAACTTTTTCCCAAAACGAAAATATTACGCTGGAACAGTTTTTTATTCTTCAAAAAATTGAAAAAGTGAAAGAACTTCTTCTATATAATGAATTCACATTAACAGAAATCGCAGGAAAATTAGGCTACAAAAGTGTTCAGCATTTATCATCCCAATTCCGAAACAGCACAGGCTTCACTCCTACTGAGTTCAAAAAATTGAAAATTCACACTAGAAAACCCCTGGATTTTGTTTGAGTGTTTGAGTGTCGGAGTGTATTAGAGTTTGAGAATGGAAAGTTAGTTTACACAAAAAACTCTAATACACTCCGACACTCAAACTCTCAGGCTTAATTCTATAAACATTATCCTTAAATTTATAACAAGCTTCCACTTTCATTTTGGAAATTTGTAGTATAAATTTAGGATCATGCAACAACAATATAAAATACTCGGGATGACGTGTTCCGGTTGTCAGAAAAAAATATCTGAAAAGCTTAACAGCCTGGAAGATATTAAAGCTGATATTAATTTGGAAAACAGCACAGCAGCCATTATTTCCGATAAAGAAATCGAAATTTCTGCCTTAAATAAAGCATTAGAAGAAATTGGAAACTATAAACTAGAAGATCCAAACAGCCCTGACAAAGCTTTTATAAAACCTCAAGACCGAGTTTCTCCATCTTCGGTATACTATTGTCCGATGGAATGTGAAGGCGATAAAGTGTATTTCAAGCAAGGACAAAGATGTCCAGATTGCAATATGTATCTCGTTCCGATCGAAGAGAAATTAGCAAAAGACCCGAATTATAAACCAACCTACTCTTCTACCAACTTACCTGAAAATTTCAAAGACAATATTGGAAAATACTATTGCCCAATGTTCTGCGAAAGTGATAAAGTCTATGACGAAAAAGTTGATTGCCCTGTTTGCAACATGCATTTAGAGGAAATTACGGAAGATTTAGTTAAAAATTCAACTTCGCATACACATTCTCATTCCCATAGTCACATCAATAATCATGAAGCTCCGAAAGTTACGGATGAAATGGCAGGAAAATATTTCTGTCCGATGTATTGTGAGGGCGACAAGGTTTATGACAGCAACGTTGGCTGCCCTGTTTGCGGAATGGATTTAGTTAAATATCCAGAGAAAAAAGTGGCAAAATATACCTGTCCGATGCATCCTGAAATTATCCGTGACGAACCGGGAGATTGCCCGATTTGTGGAATGGATTTGGTAAGAATTCCCGATACAGATGATGAAGAAGAGGATAAAACTTACAATATTTTAAAACGAAAATTCATTATTTCTCTGGCTTTTACCATTCCTGTTTTCATTCTTTCTATGGGTGGAATGTTCATTAATTTCCCCTTTTCTCATCAAATTCAGGGAATTATTGAACTAATTTTAACGCTTCCCGTTCTATTTTATTCAGGTTGGTTTTTAATGAAAAGAGGTTACATTTCATTAAAAACATGGAATTTAAATATGTTCAGTTTAATCGTTTTAGGTGTTGCTGCAGCATTTATTTTCAGCATTATAGCTTTAGTTTTCCCTGACATTATGCCTCATGAAATACGAGGTCACAATCATGAAATTCCGTTATATTTTGAGGCGGTTACTGTGATTTTAACGCTTGTTATTTTAGGACAGTTAATGGAAGCTGCCGCTCACAAAAAGACAGGAAATGCCATACGTGAATTAATGAATCTTTCTCCTGATGAAGCCAATTTGATGGTGAATGGTGAAGATAAAAAAGTACTTCTTTCTCAGGTGAAAATTGGAGATTTATTAAAAGTGAAACCGGGTGAAAAAATTCCTGTTGACGGAAAAATAACGGAAGGAAATTCTATTGTAGACGAAAGTATGATCACGGGAGAACCGATTCCTGTTGAGAAAATGGCAAACGACAGAGTATCTTCGGGAACCATTAACGGAAATCAGGTTTTCATCATGAAAGCCGAAAAAGTGGGTGATGAAACGTTACTTTCACAGATCATAAAAATGGTTAATGATGCCAGCCGAAGTAAAGCTCCCATTCAAAAATTGACGGATAAAGTAGCTAAAATTTTTGTTCCTACTGTTATTTTGATTGCAGTTCTTACGTTCATTTTATGGCAATTTTTCGGTCCGGAAGGTCAAAAAACATTGTTTGCTTTTGTGAATGCTGTTGCCGTTTTAATTGTGGCTTGTCCGTGTGCTTTAGGTCTTGCAACACCAATGTCTTTAATGGTCGGAATTGGAAAAGGTGCCAAGAACGGTATCTTAATTAAAAATGCCGAAGCACTTGAACAAATGAATAAAGTAAACGTTTTAATTACCGATAAAACAGGAACTTTAACGGAAGGAAAACCATCTGTAGAATATATTGAAACCGTGAACAATGAAGATAAAAATCAACTCTTGAAATTGGCTTTTTCATTGAATCAAAATTCAGAACATCCGCTTTCGAATGCAGTGATCAAAAAGGCAAAAGAGCAAAATATTAATACTGAAAAAGTACAACAATTTGAAAATATTTCTGGAAAAGGCGTAAAGGGAAACATCAATGGAAAAACGATTTATCTCGGAAATGAAACACTACTAACTTCAAATCAAATTGCAATTCCTGAAAACCTTAAACGAAAAGCTGTTGAAGTTCAGTCAAAAGCTCATACAATTTCTTATGTTGCTGAAGATAATTTAGTGCTAGGCTTCATTAGTTTTACCGATAAAATTAAAGAAAGTTCTAAAAAAGCCGTTCATCAATTAATAATTGAAGGCATTGATGTTATGATGATGACAGGCGATAATGAACACACTGCAAAAGCTGTTGCTGATGAATTGGGAATCAAACATTTTAAAGCAAACTGTCTTCCTGAAGATAAATTAAATGAAGTAAAAAAACTGCAAAAAGAAGGTAAAATTGTAGCAATGACTGGCGATGGGATCAACGACTCCCCTGCTTTAGCACAGGCCAACATCGGGATCGCCATGGGAACCGGAACAGATGTTGCGATTGAAAGTTCTGAAATTACCTTACTAAAAGGAGATCTTCTTGGCGTTGCACAGGCAAAATTATTAAGTGAAAAATTATTGAAAAATATTAAAGAAAATCTATTTTTTGCTTTTATTTATAACGTGTTAGGAGTTCCGATTGCGGCAGGATTATTGTATCCATTTTTTGGAATTTTATTATCTCCGATGATTGCGGCTGCAGCGATGAGCTTCAGTTCATTATCTGTGATTTTAAATTCATTACGATTGAATTCTGTTGATTTGAATATTAAATAGATTTTTAATTCTTTCGCAGATTTTTATTAATATTAATTTATAAAGAATTGAATATAATAATCTGCGGGGGAAATAAAGTTTTCATATCAATAGGAATGGGCTTTAGCCCATTTTTGGAAAATATTCAGTCAATTGGCTTTAGCCAAAACATAAAACACTTAATACACTTTTGAATATGAAAAAAGAAAATCTTTATATCGGTTGTTCGGGGTTTTACAATACAGATTGGAAAGGATCTTTATATCCTGAAGATGCCAAAAATAAAGACTTTCTTACCCTATATTCTCAAACCTTTAATTGTGTTGAAATCAATTCTACTTTTTATAGAAAACCAACTGCAAAAACACTTATCAGATGGTTTGATGAAACGCCTGATAACTTTAAATTTTTCATTAAAATTCCAAAAGTGATTTCTCACGAAAAACGATTAAAAGATTGTAAAGAAGAAATTTCAGAATTTTGCAGTCATATTCAAACCAATTTAAAGGAAAAACTTTCAGGATTTTTGTATCAGTTTCCTCCATCATTTAAAAATACTCAGGAAAATATTGATTTAATTTTAAAAACTATCGATTTCAACTTTTTAAATGTCATCGAATTCCGTCATGAATCTTGGTGGACAAAGGAAATTTTTGAGATGTTAAAAGAAAAAGACATCATTTTTTCCGGAGTAAGTTTTCCTGGAAATCTGCCGGAAGATTTTATTATAAATCATTCTGAAATATTATATTACCGACTTCACGGAAAACCTATCCTTTATAAGTCAGAATACTCAGAAGAATTTCTTAATAATTTAGCTGAAAAAATTAAAAAATCGCAACATAAAATATTTATATTTTTCAATAATACTTGGGGAACTGCTGCAATACATAATTCCCTGTATTTGAAGAAAATTCTGGAATAAAAATCAGTAAAAAAAATTAAATTAAAAAATCCTTAAAAAGTGAAATTTTAAGCAAATGTGGCATGTAATTTGTTAACATTATTTTGAAAATTTTAACGATTTTTAACAATTTAATTTCCATTTACTTTTATGAAAAAAAACTTTGCGGAAAAGTCTAAAAACGGGACTTTTCTTGGGATGCTTGCATTGATGAGTGCAACTTCGTTTTTATTTAACAGCTGTGATCAGCAAAATGACAAGAAAAAATCTGAAAAAACGATTTCCACCGTCCATCCCGTCGCAAAGATAGTCCCCCAAATTGATGATGAAGAAGTTCCGTCAGACAAAAGGGTTATTTACCTTACTTTCGATGATGGCCCCAATCAGGGAACCGAAAATCTTCTGAGAATTTTAAATAAAAGAAACGTATGCGCCACGGCTTTTCTCGTTGGACAGCACGCTTATGGAAGTAAAAAACAAAAGGACGGTCTTGAATTACTAAGAAAAGATCCTTTGATTGAATTAGCCAATCACAGTTATACCCACGCCCACAATAAATACACAGATTTCTACAAAAATCCTGAGGCTGTAGTTCGTGATTTTGACATTGCAAAAGACAGTTTAAGACTAACCGATAAAATTGCAAGAACTCCCGGAAGAAATATCTGGAGACTTAATAATATTACCGCTACAGATCTAAAAAGCTCTACTCTAGCTGCAAACAGTCTGCAAAAAGCAGGATATAAAGTCATCGGTTGGGATTTGGAATGGAAACCTACCAATAAAATGGCTTTGAAAGGAAACCATCAGGCCATGTTGAAAAAAGTAGACAGTATTTTCTTTAATGATCTTGAAAAAACATCAAGACATTTGGTTTTTCTGACGCATGATCAGTATTTAACTGATGCGGATTCTATTGACGAACTTGATCTTTTCATTGAAAAGCTTCAAAAAACTAATAGATTTGTTTTCAGGAAAATATCTGCTTATCCGAAGATTAATGAGATTTTGAATTAATCCTTTTATTTTCCCACTGATTACACAGATTTTCACAGATGTTTATGTTATATTTTTTAATTTAAGAATTGAATTATACACAATCATCTGTGAAAATCTGTGTAATCAGTGAGATTTTAATTTTAAATTCAATATTCGCTAGTTTTTTGCTTTTAAAATTCAGAAATTTGCAATTATGAGCATTACAGAAAACTATCATATTATAAAAAATCAACTTCCAGAAAATGTGCAGTTGGTTGCAGTTTCAAAGACACACCCTGTTTCAGCAATTCAGGAAGTTTATGATCTTGGACAAAGAGTTTTTGGAGAAAATAAAGTTCAGGAATTATTGGAGAAATATCCCCTACTTTCAAAAGATATTGAATGGCATCTGATCGGGCATTTACAGACTAATAAAGTAAAATATATTGCTGAATTTATCGATACTATTCAAAGTGTTGATTCTGAGAAGTTATTAGCAGAAATTAATAAAGAAGCAGGAAAACACGAACGTAAAATCAAAGTTCTTTTACAAGTGAAAATTGCGGCAGAAGACACCAAATTTGGGCTTGAAATTACTGAGGCTGAAGATTTATTCAAAAAATATATCAACGGAGATTTTCCAAATATCGAAATTACAGGTTTAATGGGAATGGCAACTTTCACAGACGACCAAGATCAGGTAAAAAAGGAATTTTTAATACTGAAAAAAGTTTTTGATGAATTAAATCAACTAAAAAATCTCGAAACATTATCAATGGGAATGAGTGATGATTTCCCGACAGCCATTGAATGCGGTGCCAATTCCGTAAGGGTTGGATCGGCTATTTTCGGAAGAAGAGATTATTCAAAATAGAACATTTAGGTACAGTTTTTGCTAATAATTCAATCAAAAAAATTAAATTTGCAACTATGCAAAAAATCCTTATTGTAGAAGACGAAAAAGCAATCTCCGGAGTACTTCACAGTATTCTTTCGGATGAACTTACCAATTATGAATTTGTAATCGCCGAAGATGGTTTAGAAGGCTATAAGCAAGTAGAAAAAGAAGATTTCGCGCTGGTGATCTCGGATATTAAAATGCCAAAACTCTCAGGTACAGAACTTTTAAAGCAAAGTCTGGCTTTAAAACCTGAAACTACTTTTATCATGATCTCAGGACACGCAGACATTGATTCTGCGGTTTCTTGTTTAAGGGATGGTGCATACGACTTCATTTCTAAACCCATTGACATCAACCGTTTGATTACAAGCGTTAAAAATGCCTTGGTTAAAGAAACTTTGAAGAAAGAAAATAAAAATCTTCAAACTGAAAATAAAACTTTAAAGAAAAAAGTTAACAAAAAGTACCAAATGATCGGTCAGTCTGCCGGATTACAGAAGATCCAGGATATGATCGAAAAGGTAGCTGTATCTGATGCGAGAGTATTGATTACAGGCCCAAACGGTGCCGGAAAAGAATTGGTAGCTCACGCTATTCACAATCAAAGTGAAAGAGCAAGAGGGCCAATGATTGAAGTTAACTGTGCTGCAATCCCTTCAGAATTAATTGAATCTGAACTTTTCGGACACGTTAAAGGTTCGTTTACAGGCGCTATTAAAGATAAGCAGGGAAAATTTGAACAAGCTACTGGCGGTACGATTTTCTTAGATGAGATCGGAGATATGAGTTTGATCGCTCAGGCCAAGGTTTTAAGAGCTTTACAGGAAAGTAAAGTTTCTCCTGTTGGAAGCGACAAGGAAATAAAAGTTGATGTAAGAGTTCTTGCAGCAACGAATAAAAATATGCAGAAGGAAATTGAAGAAGGGAAATTCAGAGAAGATCTTTACCACAGGCTTTCTGTGATCGAGATCTATGTTCCGCCATTGGATGAGAGAAAAGAAGATATCAAATTATTGGTAGATCATTTTTCGGCTATGATATCTGAAGAGCACGGTACTGCTTTGAAAAAATTCGATGATAAAGCTATTGAAGCATTAAAAGCCCTTTCTTGGACTGGGAATATCAGAGAATTGAGAAATGTTGTGGAAAGATTAATTATTCTTGGTGGAGCTACTGTTTCCGAAGAGGATGTTGCAAGTTTTGTAAGGAAATAATTTAATTATTATTTTAAATATATTAAAAATTGCAGTATCGTTTGTTACTGCAATTTTTTTTGTTTTGAACCACAAGACAATTTGATTAAAACTATATGAATTATAAACTATTATGAACTTTTTAGATAAAAAATACACAAAAGAATGCCTGACTCTGGCTCTTCCTGTCATGTTGACGCAGGTGGGGCAAGTCTCGGTGAATCTCTTCGACAATATTATTGTTGGAAAATTATTAGGAGCCGACGCATTGGCCTCTGTATCTTTAGGAAATGCGGTGTTTTTCTCAATGTTTGTATTGGCGTTGGGGTTTTCTTTTGCGATTCCGCCATTGGTTTCGGAAGCGCAGTCCAGAGGCGATCACAAAACGATTAATTCTGTTTTCAGTCACGGATTTGTTATTAATATGACGGTTGGAATTATTTTGATGGGTGTCCTGCTTTTGGGACTTCCTCTACTCTATCATTCTGGTCAGCCGACAAAAATTGTTCCTGATACAGTAGACTTCTTAGGAATTATGGCAATCAGTATTGTTCCTTTTATGGCTTTTCAGACATTGAGAGAGGTTTCAGAAGGATTATCTTACACGATTGGAGTTACAAAAGCTACCATCATTGCGAATGTCATTAATATTGTTTTGAATTATGTTTTCATTAAAGGACTTTGGATTTTCCCTGAAATGGGTGTAAAAGGTTCCGCATTAGCGAGTTTAATTGCCAGAATTTTCATGGTGGTTTTCTTGTATTATGTGCTTTTAAAAGAGAAGAAAACAAGACAATATATCAAAGATTTTTCGCTAAAAATTCAGGTCTTTACGAAAGCGATGTTTGAAAAAATGATAAGATTGGGCTTCCCAACTGCTTTACAAATGTTCTTTGAAGTGACGGCTTTTGCAGGAGCAGCTTTTATTTGCGGATTGATTTCGGCTCATGATATTGCTTCTCACCAGATCGCGTTGAGCATGGCTTCCTTTACCTTTAATTTATGTATCGGATTCAGTGTTGCATCAACCGTGATGATCGGTAAAAAACTGGGTGAACAAAACTTTGTTGAACTAAGAAAAGTCGGAATCAATAACCTGAAAATTGCTTTTATTTTCATGTGTATCTGTGGAGTAATTTTCATTATTGGTAAAGATGTACTTCCAACTTTCTTCACTAAAAAAGAAGAAGTTGAAGTGATTCAGTTAGCTTCAAAATTAATGATCATTGCTGCTTTATTCCAACTTTCAGATGGAGTTCAGGTAACGGCATTAGGAATGTTGAGAGGTTTGCAGGATGTTAAGATTCCGTCTATTTATACGTTTATTGCGTATTGGGTGATTACCATTCCGTTAGGCTATTTCCTTTGTGTAACGATGGAAATGGGAGCTTTCGGAATGTGGATAGCTTTAGGATTGGGATTAACTGTTTCTGCCGTGATGCTTGTTAAACGATTTTTAAATATGTCTGCAAAAAGAGTGAAGCAGAATGCATAATTAAATAATAAATTGCTAAAAGAGCTACGCAAGGTCTAAGACTTTCCGTAGCTTTTTTTATTTTTGTCCACTTATTACAATTAATAAAAAATGAAAAAATTGATATTCCTGCTGGCTTTATATGCAGGTTCATTGTACCAATCACAAACCAACCGATTTATTTATGAGCTTCAGTCCAGAAAAGAGACTTCTGAAGAGTATAGAAAAACCTTCATGAATCTTGATATTAGTCCGAAATCAGTGAAATTTTACGATACGAAATTTGCAGAGTATGATTCCATAAACAAAGCAAAAAACCAAGAAATTTCTCATTATAGTACAAAAACAGATCAGGTCATCGAAAGGGCTCCCAATTCTTTTCAAAATAAATGGTACCGAGATTTTTTCGAATATTTCGTTGTAAAAACCAATGATGAAATGAAGTGGAAACTTCTTCAGGAAACCAAAGAATATAACGGATACAAACTGCAAAAGGCAACAACCGATTTTGGTGGAAGAACATGGGATGCATGGTTTTCCAATGAAGTTAATATCAAAGAAGGACCTTATAAATTCAGAGGACTTCCCGGGCTTATTTTTATTCTGGAAGACACTGATAAGAATTTCATCTATAAGCTAGTTAGTAATAAAAAGCTAGACACCAATTATGATACCCATCAATTTCTAGAAACTCATTATGGTAAACCAGCGATTCCTATTTCCAATAAAAAATTCAATACCTACGTTGAAGATATTTACGAGAATCCAACAAGAATGCTTTCAGAAGGTATAAAAAACGGACAGAAAGCTACATTTAAAAATGAAAGTATAGAATCTATTGAAGAACTCAATAAAAAAAGAGGAATGCTTCAAAATGGAATAAAAACCCGTTATATTTATATTGAAAAGGATAAAGAACCTTTATTTAAAAGCAATTAATTAAAAAATCTGCATGAAGAAGACTTCATGCAGATTTTTTATTATTAAGCCTGTTTAAACTTTTTATTTTAACCACAAAAGAAGCAAAAGCAATGATTGAAAAATTCAAAATTTAACTGTTTTGAAAACAAAAGCTCTCAAAAGAATAAAAATCAAAGATTTTTTTTAAAACTTATGTGTTCTTATTTGCTGTTCATTATGATCTTAAATAAATAACATGTTTAATCTTTTGTATCTTTTGTATCTTTTGTGGTTAAAATAAAAAGTTTAAACAAGTTCATTACATTAATTATTCTTCGCTGTTATTTTCTTTTATTTCCTTCAAAGCCCTGTTCAAGCTCTTAACCGTAATTCCCAAATAAGCTGCCATATCTTCTTTTGAGATTTCCATTTCTTTGGATTTCAACTCAAGAAGTTGAGACAAGGTGTGTTCTGTGGTACGAAGTTGCTGGTAAGATGCTCTGCTTGAAGTATTAACGATACGTTCTGCGAAAACATCGAGCAGTAAATTATTCAAAGTCAAATCACTCTTAATTAATGCTTGAAAATAAGGAATTGACATCGAATAAACACTTACTTCCGTCATAGCTTCGATGCTACAAAGACAGGAAACATTTTTAATAACTTCGATTTCGCCTATAATCTCACCTTTTCCCAAAAATTCTACGATGTATTCTTTGTCATTTTCTTCAACAAAATAACATTTCGTAATTCCGCTTTTGATGAGCATTATTTTCGTGGAAACTTCATTCTGTGTTAATATTCTATCTCCTTTTTCAAAAGATTTCAAGGTAATATCTTCTTTATTTTCCTGCTTATTGTAAAGCTCTTCCAGATAGTCTAAAAATAGTGGGTTTGTACGTAGCATATCCTTGTTTGGGACAGTTGTCCTCTTCTTTTTTAATTTTTATACTGAATTTTGTCGACCGAAAAATACAAAAACTAAAGTAAACAGAATATGAACAATGATATAACAATAATCGCTTTTGATGCAGAGTTTTTTTTGAATTGAAGAAGATTGATTGGATTGTTTGACTCTAAACTAATTTTGAAAGAAAAGGCAAAATCCCTAGCCCCGATTGCAACTTTGTTTGAGCTCATTTTGAGGGTTTCGGCGGCGGCAAAGCCGCCGCCGAAACCCTCAAAATAGCGAGTGCGGAAAGCGGGAAATAGCTTCTGAAAGTAAATAATGAGTTATTTTAGAGATTGCTTCGTCGCAATGATACAAAAGGCTATCCGATTCTCTTCCCCAAAATCACCAAACTCCTTTCTACACCATCCAAAACAGCAACATTAGGAAAGGTACCCCAATCTTCAAATCCGAAATGTCTGAAAAGTTTCAGGCTCGGTTCATTATGTAAAAAGATAAAGCCTAATAATGTTTTAACGCCAAATTTTCCTGCATTATCAATACAATATTGAAGAACTTTCTTCCCGAAGCCTTTTCCGCGACAGCTTTCATCCATATAAATGCTGATTTCAACTGTTCCGTTGTAAGCCGGTCTTCCGTAAAATGATGAAAAACTCACCCAACCAATCGTATTGTTTTGAAGATCTTCAATCATCCAAAGTGGTCGGGTTTCAGGATTGTGTTCATTAAACCATTGTTGTCTGCTTTCTACGGAAACGTTTTCCGTATCGGCAGTTACCATTCTTGATGGGATGGTTGAGTTATAGATTTCTACTATTCTTGGCAGGTCTTCAGGGTTTGCATTCCTGAATTTTAATTCTTCCATTTTTAATGACTTATTTTTTTAACTTTTGATATAAATTATCTATTTCAACATTGCCTTTCCAGCCAGCAGATTCTTTCATTGAAATGATAATCATTTCTTCAAATTCTTTTAATGAGTTAGTAGCTCCTTTTACAATCGCATTTTCCCATGGACTTTTTTCTTCTGGAATTATATATTCAATATAAAATGTATCTCTGAATCCATTGATAGCGACAAACCAATCCGATGTATAATCATCTTTTTCAAATAAAAGTAATGTTGCATGTGATGTTAAGCCAAAGATTGTCGTTTCTTTAAATATTCTATTAAACAATTCTAAAACTTTCAACATCGATGTTCCAATATCTTCAAATTTATCTTCTGGTTTAGGAATAAATTCTGTGTAAAACTCTTCCAAAGTTTGACTTTTTTGCGCAGAGCAACGAATTATAGGCATTAATAAATAGTATTAAAAATAATGTTTAAAAGTAATAAAAAAACTCGCTCTAAACAGAACGAGTTTTACAATCAATTGTTATTTTTTCAAACATTTCTCAAGAAACTGATCCTGTTCCCAAAGAAGGTGAAGAATATTTTCTTTAGCCTGATAACCGTGAGCTTCTTTTGGTAAAAGAACCATTTTCACAGGTGCTCCAAGGTTTTTCAATGCCTGGAAATATCTTTCCGTCTGCAAAGTGAAAGTTCCGGGATTATTGTCTGCATCACCATGAATCAGAAGCAATGGAGTTTTCATTTTATCAGCATTCATAAACGGTGACATTGCATTGTAAATTTCCGGAATGTCCCAATAATTTCTTTGTTCACTCTGGAAACCAAAAGGCGTTAACGTTCTGTTATATGCTCCACTTCTTGCAATTCCACATGCGTAATCTTTGGAATGCGTTAAAAGATTGGCAGTCATAAAAGCACCGTAAGAGTGACCTCCAACCGCAACTTTCGTTCTGTCGATATATCCTAACTGATCCACAGCATCAATTGCAGCCTTACCGTTGGCAACTAACTGAGTGATAAATGTATCGTTCGGCTCCGTTTTCCCTTCTCCAATGATTGGGAAAGCGGCATCATCCAAAACTGCATATCCCTTCGTCGTCCAATACACGAAAGAACCGTAGTATGGGAACGTAAAGTCGTTTGGATTTTGGGTATTTTGTCCCGCCGTATTTTTATCTTTATATTCTGTTGGATACGCCCAAATTAATAAAGGAAGTTTTTCTTTTTTCGCTTTTCTGTCGTAGTTGGCAGGAAGATAAAGCGTTCCTGTTAATGTAACTCCATCGTTTCTTTTATACGTGATGACTTCTTTGTAAACATCTTTAATGCTTTCAAATGGATTGGCGAAATTGGTTACCGTTTCAGTTTTATTAGACTTAATATTTTTCTTAAAATAATTTGGATACTGACTTGCAGATTGCTGAATAGTCAACACCTCTCCTTTTGACGGATTCAGAATATCAATAATTTCCTCTTTAGCATTCTTTATATTTGAGGTGTAAAGTCTTTTCTTTTTCAGGGTTTTCATATCCATTTCATCAATGAATGGATGTTGACCGTCTTTCGTGAATCCGTCTCCGATAAGATAAGATTTTCCACCTTTCATATCAACAACTGTTCTTCCGAATTGGTTTTTTGTCGTGTTGAAATTTCCGGGATCGCTGTAAACATCCTGATAATTTCTGTCATCAATTACTTTAGACTCGTTATTATTTAAATCAACCAAATAAGATTTTGTATTTCTCGTATCGTACCAACCTTCATAAACGATAGCAAAATGATCGTTTGTCCAACTTGTACCCTCGTATCTTTGTTTTGTTTTAAAAAATGATTTTGGAGCAGCACTGAATGGTGCTTCCCAAGTAAATATCTCATCTCTGTAATCAACTGTTTTTGCCTGATCTCCTCCATCCAATGCTTCAGAATAAACCAATGTTGCAGGCATATCGCTTCTCCAGCCCATATCTCTTTTTCCTGTTCGTACAGAAGAAAAACCTTTTGGCATTATTTCGTTTAGCGGAACTTCATTTACAACTTTTACAACATTTCCGTTGATGTCATAGACTGTTGTAGTTGTTGGAAATCTGTTCAAAGGAACAATGTAGGAAAATGGCTTTTTGATGGTTGTTGCCATCATATAATTTCCATCCGGTGAAAAACTTAATCCTGAATACAGATCTTGTTCTTTTACTTTCTTCAAGCTTCCATTTAAGTCAACGTTGTAAATATCAGAAGCTGTAAGGATTTCAAAGTTTTTTTCATCCTGTGGATTTTTAAGCAAATCCTGATACGTTCTGTTTTGAGAAACTTTTCCGTCTGAGGTAAAAACGATCGGTCCCGTTGGAAGATCTTTGCTTGAATCTATTAAAGTTCCCCTGTTTTGAGGAAGTGTTTTAATTAAAATATTCTGAGAATCTTTATACCAAACATACGGACTTCCTAAATTCGCATTCAGATTATCGGCAGTTATTTTCTTTGCAGTAGCGGTTTCCAGATCTATGATCCAAAGTTCTACTCCTTTTGCAGTTGTATTGGTAAAAGCCAGCTTTTTTTCGTCTGGTGAGAAAGATGTATAAGTGATTTTAGGATTTGATGGTAAATTTTTAACCTGAACTTCATTTTTATCATTCAGCTTTCTAACCTTCAAATTGTTTGAATAGGTTGCTGTACTTGAAATATTGGTTACAGGATTGATTCTAAGTCCCCCCAACTTCATTTCCTGCTGACTAAGATCTTCCAAAGTTTTATAGGTCGGACGATAAGTGAAAACTATCCAATCTTTTTTGCTGTTCATTAAAACGCTTGGCGGTCTTTCATAGTCTGCAAGTTTAAGAATTTCTGCAGATGGCTTTTGATAGGTAATATTTTCCTGAGCTTCGTAAAAATTAAGAAACGCAAGTAAACAGATCGTTAGCTTTATCTTCATAATATATTTCATTTTTCACGAAATTAAGGAATTTTAAATACATAAAAAATAAGTGATTATTAAACAAAAAAAACAAGCAGCAAAAACTGCTGCTTGTTAAGTCTAGATATTTTATTATTTTTAATCTGGAATAAAAATTACATTAACAGAGCTTACCTGCGTTCTGTCATAAGCAATTGACTCTACGTTCAGTGTAGTGACTGCCGGATCAATATATCTCGTCATGAAAATCACCTTTTGTCCCGCATCAATATGGATAATTCCGTTTGTAGACAAAGTAACTGGAAGGGAGCTCGTAATATTTGAAAAATAAAACTGAGTGAAGAATGAAACCGAGCCATTTCCTTGTGGGGGAATAGATCCTGTATAAGGTTTTGAAACTCCAATTCTAGCATATCCGTCAAACGGTCCTTTCAGTACAACATTGATCTGAAAATTATAATATCCTGATCGGTTTGCAATAAATTCTTTTGTAGTAGGATTAAAAGTAGCAATCGATGGACTGGCTAATTTTATATCATCAAATAAGATCTGTCTAATCTGATTTCCAGTAGAAATATCCGGTCCCAGATAAGTCGTATCATTTCCTGTTTTTTTGAACCCTAATATGGCACCTAATACAGGAACTTTAAGTTCCATGTCCTCATCATAAATTCTTGACCATTTATTTTTAGCCAAATTGAATTTGTAAAAGGTATCTAAATGAACATTATCAGGTGCTGTTCCCGCATCAGCAGTATTCAGTACCAACAACCCATTAGCAGGATTAGGTATTGTAGTTACATCAGACGTATTTTTGAGAGCAACTTGAGGAATTAATAATCCTTTTTTCCCATTTGCCGGAAGATTATTCACATTTACATCTAAAATAGAAGAGGTAGCAGGGGTTGATGTTCCTATACCAACTTGCGCGTTGATTAATCCGAACAGTAGTCCAGATACTAGTAATAGTATTTTTTTCATTATTTATGTATTTTCAACAAATATAGACAAATAAAAAGATCTAAATTTAAATTATAATTAATAAAAACAGCCGAATTAAGAGAATTTAATAATTAAAAAATACTAATAACAAAATATTGATAAATATAATTCAAATAGATATTATATTAAATTTACAAATAGAATACATTAATAATGAGTGAATATTTTTTATGAATGCACTATTCTGATTAAACAATTTAACAAAACAAGGCTAAAATAAAAATAGATATAATAAAAAATTATATCTATTGATTTATAACAATCCTATTTTTAAAAAAAATCACTAAAAATAGAAAAAAGTTTATTTTTAACTAAATTTTACCATTCAGAGGCTCTTCTTCTCTTTTCAATCATATAATCTATTGAGAATTTTCCTGCTCCGTAAGCCATTAAAAGAAGGTAAACTGATAAATAAATCAGGCTTAATTCTTTTTTATCAAATGCATCAGCTCCGTGAACAACAAAGCCTGCAATAATCATCGTGAATATTAGAAATCCCAATGAGATTCTTGTAAAAAGTCCCAAAATAAGAAGAATTGAACATGCAAATTCTGCGATAACAGTTAATACCAAAGATATTGTAGGACCTAATCCCAGAAAATCAAAGAATTTAATATCTCCACCTTCTAATAACATTTGAAGTTTCGGAAAACCGTGAGAAAGCATCGCAAATCCTATAAATACTCTTACGATTAACAGGATAATATCTACATAAATCGGGTTAGACTTTGAGCTTAAATAGTTCATTCATTGAAAATTTAAAGATAAAGTTAATAAAAAATCTCCTTAATACAACGATGAATATTGACTTTTTAGTCTATCTGTATCCGAAATTTTTTAAATCTCTATCATTTTTTCTCCAATCTTTTTTCACTTTAACGAATAAATTCAAGTGAATTTTTTTTGAGAAGAACTTTTCAAGATCTAATCTTGCTTCCGTTCCAACTTTCTTAATTGCTTCTCCTTTATGTCCGATAATAATCCCTTTTTGGGTATCTCTTTCAACATAAATAATTGAATCAATGAAAATAATTCCTTCTTGTTCCTTAAACTGTTCTGTAACAACTTCCACAGAATATGGAATTTCTTTTTCATAATTCAAAAGAATTTTCTCACGAATAGCTTCATTCACGAAAAATCTTTCGGGTTTATCAGTATATTGATCTTTATCATAATAAGCCGGGCTTTCAGGAAGCATCGACTTCAACTTAGGAAGAATAATATCAGTGTTGAATGCATTTAATGCAGAAATAGGAAGAATTTCAGCTTTAGGAATTCTTTCATGCCACTCCTCTACCAGCTTTTCCAAACCAGCCTGGTCTGTCTGGTCTACTTTATTCAATAAAAGTAAAACAGGAACCGGGATTTTATTTAATTTTTCAATCAAAAATGCTGATGGTTCGGATTTATCCGTTACATCTACAATGAAAAGGAAAACATCGGCATCCTGTAAAGAATCCTTTACAAAATCCATCATTTTCTCCTGAAGGCCGTATTTAGGATCTAAAACCCCAGGCGTATCTGAAAATACGATCTGTAGGTCTTCTTCGTTATAAATTCCAAAAATTCTGTGACGTGTTGTCTGTGCTTTTTGAGTTACAATTGCCAGTTTCTCGCCCATTAATTGATTTAATAGGGTAGATTTTCCGGCATTTGGTTTCCCAACTATATTTACAAATCCTGCTTTGTGCATAAAAATAATATTACAAAATGCAAAGTTACTAAAACAAAACTGGTCTTTACGGCTAATGTTAAAAGATTTAAAATAAAAAAGCCTTCCCAATTAAGGAAAGACTTTCTCTGGAAATGAAATTGAACTAAATGATATGTTTTTTCATAAATTCTAAACTGCCACGAGCCAATTCCTCGGCATCGTGTGGAGATTTCTGCCATAAAGAAACCATCTGTTGCATTCCGGGAATCGACGATGAAAAATTTTCAAGAACTAAATTCCCTTCAAAATTGATTTCTTTTAAAGCTTTAAAAAGTTCGTTCCAATTTACAGTACCTTCACCAAGCATTCCGCGGTGAGATTCTGTCATGTGAACGTGCTTTAGCTTACTTCCTGCAAGAATAATCGGGTCGTAAAAATTATTCTCCTCAATATTCATATGAAAAGTATCTAAATGAAGGAATAAATTATCTTTTCCTGTTTTTGAAATCAGATCTAAAACATTTTTTGCTGTATTACAAACATAAGTTTCGTAACGATTGATCGGTTCAATTGCGATGTTTACGCCTTTTTCTTTAGCATAATCTGCAACTTTACTCCAAACTTCAACAATAGTTCCAGCTTCATTTTCAGTTAAAGGATTCCCTGAAAACGCTCCGATTCCGCCATGAAGAACGCCTCCTAAAAAATTAGTTTCTAGTTCTGAGGTCTTGTCTACAGCCTGTTTCATTAACTTTTCGGCATCCTCAGGATAGAAAGCAATATGAGCTTCTTTTGGAAGATTTAATGAACAAACAACATCCAGATTATTATCTTTAAGCTGCTGCTTTACTTCTTTGGTATTAAATTCCATTGACGGAGGAAGCAAAATTTCAATTAAATCAAAACCTGCTTTTGCCGTTTTTTCTATTGCATATTTTCCGGCTTCAGGATTCCAGTTTGGGGTGATCCATGAAAGAAGTGAAGCTCCAAATTTTACATTCATTATAATTATTGATTTTTAATTATTCATTTAAAATACCCACCATTCTGTTCTTACGCCAAAGTAAGTTCCGAATCTTTTCGCTCCCGATTGTTGCAAAAATGGTGAATAAAGACTGTTCATTGCCTGATCGTTGTATCTTGATAATTCAGCAATTAATCTAATGTGTGGTCTTGCCCAAACGCTTCTTTCAGCTGTAGGAACCAATGTTGGAGCTAAAACCAATTTTGTCATTGATGCAGGATCCTGAATTCCGTCTTTTCTTGTAGCAAAATGCAATTCGGAAACAATATGGAACCAATTGTTGAAATAATAAGTTGCTCTTAAACCTGTATTAAATTCAGATTTTTTATTAAAAATTTCACGGTTATAATAATCCATTGCTTTATTATCACTGTTTGCTCCACCCTTACTTTGAGTGTAAACAGCATAAGCATTTACAGACCATCTATCAGAAAGATTTAACAAAATATGTTCAACCGCAGTTAAAGAGTACGCACCTTTATAAGTCTTTGTAACTTCATCCGGAGCTCCGTAAGTTCGCCATGTCTGGGTATTACCACCATCTCCACCGTTGGCAATTCCGCCTCCGTATCTCAATGAAATTTGGTTAAAAGATCCCGGAAGTTTTGTTTTTAAATCTGTATTTAATTTTGCTCCCAAAACCCAACCTTTATCTGATGGGTACTGTTGCATAGCATTTTTTCCTGATTTATCTACATTATGAAATTCTGCAAGCAGCTTCAGTTTGTGATCGCCATTTTTAAACGGAATCGTATGCTCCAAAACAAATACTTCTCTTTGTCTGTAGATCAAACTTTTTGTCCCGCTGATTACATTCGTATAAGAATAGGGTGTAGAATTGCTCGCTGCCGTGTCTATTGCTGCTGGAAAGAACATAGAGAAGCTTGTATTTTTATGTTTCACTCCCCAGCCTGTAGCCGAGTGATCATCAAAATAAAAATAATCTGCAATATGTACATCATTAAATCTCAACCATCTGGATCCTGCCCAAACATCCCAATCGCTTCCCATGATATTTCTTGCTTCAACGAAAGCTTCAGGTAAAGCAACGATCATTCCGTGATCCGATTTAGAATCTACGTTTCCTAAAAATGTTCCTCCAGAATAGAAACTTAATCTCGCCTGCATATCAATTTTAGTCCCTTTCGTACTGTCACTACCCACAACAGGAGTGAAATGAAAAGCCGGTAGAAAATCTACATAATCTCCCTGATCCATTCTTCCTCCCAAAGAACCTTGATTATTAAGGTTTAATTGCCTACCTGTGCGCCCATCTGCATTTGGAGAATACGCTGCTCCGATCCTACCCGTTGTTCCAAAAGAGAACTTTTTATTGGTAATAACGATCTGTGCGTTTGAAATTTGACTAGCAATTAGTAAAAGCCAAAAACTATATTTAAAAACATTTGTGTTCATATTTATTATTTAAAAGTTTTCGGTTTGTAGAATTTTAAAGCAAAAACAATAATGATCACATAACAGATAATTGGCAATAAATAAGCATGAGCAACATCTGTTTCTGCAATTTTACCCATAATTGGCGGGAAAAGTGCTCCTCCGAACATCGCCATTACCAAGAAAGAAGATGCCTGTTGAACTTTATTACCCAATCTTTTAAGACCAAGACTGAAAATTGTTGGGTACATTACGCTTAAGAATAAATTCAACATAATTAAACTGATGAATGAAACCCATCCAAAACTTTGAGAAATAATAAGACAAAGCACAATATTACAAGCAGTAAAGATGGCTAAAAGCTTATTAGGCGCAATATATTTCATTAAAAATGTTCCAACGAAACGTCCGATCATCATCATTGCCATACTTAAAGAGAAATAATATGAAGCCTGAGTTTCCTGAAGATGCATTTTTTCTACTCCGTAATTAATGAAGAATGCCCATGTTCCACCTTGTGCTGCAATATTGAAAAACTGAGCAACAACTGCAAAAATAAAGTGTCTTTGTTTCCAAAGCGGTGCATTTGGATCGCTGTCGTGGTGGTGATCTTCGCCAGTTGCATGTTCCAACATTTCAATTTCTTCCGCGTGAGGATCTTTTAAACTTGGAACTTTAATGAACATAAAAATAATAGTGATCACTAAAATTACAATTCCGATCCATGCATACAAGCTTTTTACAGAATCCAGAGAATTATCTTCCTGACCTGCTCCAAAGATGAAAAAACCACCCAATAAAGGCCCGATAATCGCTCCTAATCCGTTGAAAGACTGAGCGAAATTCACTCTCTGATCACTCGTTCTCTCATCTCCTAAAGCCGCAACGAAAGGGTGTGCTACAGTTTCTAAAGTCGCCATCCCCATCGCAAGGATAAATAAAGCTACTCTAAAGAAATCAAAAGACATATTATTCGCAGCAGGAATAAAAAGAAAACATCCGCCTGCGAACAATGACAATCCCAAAATAACGCCTAATTTATACCCAAATTTTTTCATGAAAAGTCCCGCTGGAATTCCCATTAAAGCATACGCTCCAAAGATTGAAAGCTGTACCAGTCCGGATTTTGATTTGGAAATACTAAGCACATTTTGGAAATGCTTGTTCAATACATCTCCCATCGTCAGGGCAATTGCCCAGAAAAAGAACAGGGAGATCACGAAAGAGAATACAACAAGGTACTTCTTTTCAGTAAATTTAGCTGAATTCATAAGTGTGTTTTTTAAAGTGTTAAAAGTTTATTGATAAATTCTAATTTTTAAATTTTTGAAATTCTTCATACTCATAATCCGGGCAAGCACCTGATTTTGAAGTAATAAAAGCACCAAGCGAAATTGCTTCCGTCATGATTTCTTCCGGACTTTTCCCCTGAATTCTTTTAGAAATAAATCCTGAAAGAAAGGCATCACCACTTCCTACCGTATCTGCAATTTTAATCGGAACAGCGCCAAATCCATAATTCCTATCTCCAATAAAATATCTGGCACCTTTACTTCCTTTCGTAAGTACAATTTCTTTGATATTAAAGTGATTTTGAATGAAAGTTACGCTCTCGTCTTCGCTGATATATTCTTCGCTTAAGAATTCCATGATTTGTCTCATTTCAGCTTTGTTCATTTTTACGATATCGGCTTTGTGTAAAAGCTCTTTAATCAAATCAATATCAATGAATGGCGGCCTGAAATTAACATCGAAAATTTTAAGTCTAGCGAATTCTATAAGCTTTAAAAGTGTTTCTTTAGACTTTGGGTTTCTTGCAGAAAGACTTCCAAAAACAAAAGCTTCAGCATTGGATATCAATTCTTTATGCTCAGGTAAAAAATCAATATAATCCCAAGCTACATGATTTACAATGTCGTACGTTGCTTCGTTATGTTCATCAATTTTTGCAATTACGGTGCTTGTTGGATGCTCATTATCAATCTGGATGTATTCTGTGGTCAGTCCCCATCCCTTAATTTGATCTGTTAATTTTTTTCCAAGCTCATCGTTTCCGATTCTGCTTAGCATTTTAACATCAGTTCCCATTTTGTGCACATTATATGCAGCATTGAACGGCGCTCCTCCTGCTCTGGTACCTTCAGGGAATATATCCCAAAGAACTTCACCAAAACAAACTACATAAGGATTTTCTTTTATCATAAGGTTAAACGTTTAAGTTATTCGTTAAATTTTTTATTTCACCGATTTTTTATTAATCAATTTTGCAGGAAAGGTTATTTTTCTACCGTCGACTGAATAATTATCAATCTGAGCATCAAGAACTTTCACTGCTTCTCTTGCCATTTCTATCAAAGGTTGTTGTACAAAACTAATCTCTGTTGGAAAAAGACTGTACGCTTCTGTCTGATCAAAAGCAATTACTGATACATCTTGCGGAACTTTAATATTTTTCTGATTTAAATAGCTTAATCCTGCAATTCCAAGTTTGTTGCTTGAAAAATACAAAGCTGTTTTCTTTGAAAGATCTAAAGTTTCATCAAGACCTTTATAGATATCTTCCGTTATATTATCAATACCAATCAATACTTTTTTATACTGAATATCAGCTGTAGAAATACGTTTATCAAATCCTTCCTGTCTGTCTAGTAGATGTGGAAGCTTGGTATCGTAACCGATATAAATGATTTCTTCAAAATTTTTCTCAACTAAAAATTCGCAAATACTTTCCGAAATCTCAGAATTATTGATCATAATTCCGGGAATATTTACATTTTTCAGGTAACGGTCGATGGTTACGATTGGATATTCTTCTTTTAAAAGTTTTAAAACTGCTTCATCAGAATCCACAACTGGTGCCAGAATCATCCCATCTACCTGCTGTTCAGAGAAAAGCTCTGTTAATTTCCTGAATTTTTCGGGATTTTCATCAGAACTTCCGATAAGCAAAGTATAACCAAATTTCATGGCTTCATCTTCAATATTTCTAGCAATATTAGAATAAAAATCATTCGAAATATCTGCCAAAATAAGCCCTATCAGCTTACTTTTACTCATTTTAAGACTTTTTGCAATCTTATTGGGAGTATAATTAATCGTTTCAGCCACTTCAAGAATTTTTACTTTTGTGGCTTCACTTATTCTGCTTCCTTCTTTTTTATTTAAAACATAGGAAACGGTTGCAACAGAAACTCCTGCAATTCTCGCTATGTCTTTAATGGAAGCTCTCTTCATACTATTTTATCAGTTTACGATGCAAAAGTATCTTATAAAATATAAACAAAACAATAGCTGTATTTTTTTGGTCATTTGGAAAATTATTGTATTTTCGCGCCTTTTTAAATTTTAGAATCAAATAAAATACAAAATACTAATTATCAATAAGTTAAATAAAAATATTATTAATATTAATTTAATGTTAACCAAAAATGAAATCTTTTGATGTTAATTTAGTTATACTTTTGGTTAAACGTTTAGCTTATTAAATTTTAATATATTTTGAAAATAATTTAAAACTTGATAAAAATATCCTTTTATTTAACCTTGTAAAACCAATATTTTTGAAATATTACAATTCATTTTTATGAATATAGACGAAATCCTTGATAATATCTACCCTCTGCCGGAAAGCTCAAAGTTAAGTTTAAAGAAATATATAACTGAGATTTCACATCCTAAAAATTTCTGCTTAATGGAGGCCGAAAAAATAGTTCCCTATATCTATTTTATAAAGAAAGGAATTGTCCGTGCTTATGCTTCTACGGCCGAAAATGATATTACTTTCTGGTTTGGAAGTGAAGGTCAGACCGTGATTTCAATGAGAAGTTATGTTGAAGATAAACCCGGTTATGAAAGCATTGAGTTACTGGAAGATTGCGAATTATATAAACTTGAAACAGAAAGTTTAAGAAAATTATTCAGTGAAGATATACATATTGCGAATTGGGGAAGGAAATTTGCCGAACGAGAACTGATAAAAACCGAAGAACTTATTATTTCAAGACAGTTTAAAACAGCTTTGGAACGGTATAAGGATCTAATGCGCGATAAATCTGATCTTTTGAAAAGAGTTCAATTAGGTCATATTGCTTCGTATTTGGGAATTACACAGGTGAGTTTGAGTAGGATTCGGGCGGAGATTAAGTGAGAGGACCTGAGGGTGTGAGAGTTGTAGAGTTTGAGGGTTTGAGGGTTTTAGTGTTTGAGTTTGAGTGGGATTATTTTTAGCTTTACTTTTATTTTTTAACATTTGTAAAATTTTAATTGCTGATAAATACAGAACTTTGCAGCAGAAAAATTTTAAAAAATGAATTGGATCATCTTAATCATCGCAGGATTATTTGAAGTTGCTTTTGCATCTTGTCTGGGAAAAGTAAAGGAAACAACGGGAACAACCATGTATTTTTGGTTTGCAGGATTTTTGGTTTCGTTAACCGTAAGTATGCTTTTATTGATCAAAGCTACGCAAACCTTACCGATCGGAACAGCTTACGCAGTTTGGACCGGAATTGGTGCAGTAGGTACAGTACTAATGGGAATTTTCTTTTTTAAAGATCCTATAAGTTTTTGGAGAATATTTTTTATTGTGACTTTAGTTGGTTCTGTGATTGGGTTGAAAGCTGTTTCTCATTAAGAATTGAATCTTTTTTGTATCTTTATCAAAACTTATTATCCTATGAAAAAAACTCTATTTCTTTTATTAACCAGCGGTTTACTAGCTGCCCAAACTTCTGAATTACTTTCTAACAACTGGTATATCTCCAAGATGGTAACAAGTACCGGACAGACAACAAATACTCCTTTCATAGATTATGGTGTTCCTGCTTCTACATTTAATTCAGCGGGTGGAACAAGCTATGTATTCAATTCTAAATATTACAATACATCTATTATGAGTTTTGGAATTATGCCTGGCACTACAAATCTTATAAAAACCGCCAGCACATGTACATTGGCAGTATATGATGGAGGAAATGCCATAGCCGCTAGAAATTATGACCTGAGAAACTGTAACATTTATGGTAATGGGGCGTATGCATCGGTTTATAGTTATCAGATAACAACAAATGGTAATTTAAAAACATTAGCTATTACAGACCCTTCAGGAAATATTGTATATTATAATAATACTTCCCAATTGGGTACCAAAGAAAGTGAGGCTGCCAAGAAAGTTTTTACAGCGTATCCTAACCCTGTGAAAGATGTTTTAAATATCGAAAATATTGAAAGAAATCTTCCTGTAAAAATTTATGATATGTCTGGAAAATTGGTTTTTGAGACTAAAACGGATGACAAAAAAGTGAAAATTGAAACAAGTAACTTACAAAATGGTCAATATATTTTAGCTATAGAAAATTATGCACCTTATAAATTTACAAAAGAATAAATTTCTCTATTGATAAAAGCAAAACGTCTTCAAAAATATTTGAAGACGTTTTTTTATTTTTTATAAACAACAGGTAAGATTTCATTTTGTCTTAACCCGTATTTTTTGATTTCTTCTTCTGTAAACTCTTGAGAATAGAAATTAGGTTCTGTTTCAAAACCGGCTTTTCTTAAGCGGTCAAAATAATCCATTCCGTACCAACGGACGTGGTCGTATTGTCCGAAATGTTTTTGACGTTCTTTTGGGTCTTTAATCGTGAAATCTTCATAGGTTTTCTCCAATGAATTTCTCATCGGAACCTGAAAAATACCCCACCCGCCTGGTTTCATAACTCTATATAATTCACTGATTGCTTTTGCATCGTCTTCGATATGTTCTAAAACATGATTACAAAAGACAATATCAAAACTTTCATCAGCAAAAGGAAGATCCAGAATATCAGCTTTTACATCTACGATCGGAGAAAATAAATCTGCTGAAATATAATCCAGATTCTTCATTCTCTTGAATTTCCTTAAAAATTCCTGCTCGGGAGCAATATGTAAAACTTTAGCATTTTTAATGAAAAAATCAGTTTCATTTTGAAGATACAGCCACATCTGGCGGTGTCTTTCCAAACTTAAAGTTCCCGGAGACAAAGCATTTTCTCTCTGATTTCCATAACCGTAAGGAAGAAACTTTCGGTAAGATCTCCCGTCGATAGGATCAAAGAAATTTTCTCCTTTAAAAAACTGATAAATAAGAGGTCTCGCCCAGATACTCATTTTAATAAGCATCGGACGCGGAATTTTATTTAATAAAAGTTTCGTTACTTTTTTCATTAAAAATCCATTTGGAAAGGCTCCTCTTCATTGCTTACGATTCCTAAAGCTTCGTAAACATACTTAAATGTAGAAAGTAATACCGGTTTCCCGTTGATTACCGCTACATCATGTTCGAAATGTGCAGAAGGTAAGTTATCTAAAGTAGTAACCGTCCAACCATCATTATGGAATTTAACTTTCTCTGTACCAAGGTTGATCATCGGCTCGATAGCAATTGCCAAACCGTCTTTAATCACTTTTCCACTTCCTTGTTTTCCGTAGTTAGGAACCTGAGGATCTTCGTGCATTTTTCTTCCTAAACCATGACCAACAAGCTCTTTTACAACTCCATACCCCTCTTTTTCACAGTGAGCTTGGATTGCGTGAGAAATATCACCAATTCTTTTTCCTCTTACACATTGCGCGATTCCTTTATACAAAGATTCTTTAGCAACTTTCAACAATTTTTTAACTTCAGGTTTTACTTCTCCGATCTCGAAAGTATAGGCATGATCTCCAACGAAACCGTTTAAAACAGCTCCACAATCTACAGAAAGCACGTCACCTTCTTTCACAATATCATTGTTTGGAAAACCGTGTACAACCTGATCATTTGGAGAGATACATAAAGAGTTTGGAAAACCTCCATATCCTAAAAATGCAGGTTCAGCACCGTGGTCTTTAATAAAATCATGTGCTAATTTATCTAAATATAAAGTAGTAATCCCTGGTTTGATCTCTTTCGCCAACATTCCTAATGTTCTTGAAACCAACTGAGCACTTTCTTTCATAAGACGAAGCTCGTCTATTGTTTTTAATTGAATCATTTTTTTGTTTAGATATTAGAAATTAGATGATAGAAACTAGATTAAAAGCTTATGCCTTTTTTCATAACATCTAATATTTTCTGATTAAAATTTAAAATTAAAAGCTGATTTAAAAACTAATTTCTAACATCTAACTTCTAATTTCTTATAAAAATCTACCAGAAAAGTCCTTTTTTCTTTTCTTTTTTAAGTTTAGAATAGGCTAAAACCTCTTTTCCTTCTACACGGAATTCTATTCTTTCATTAATGATATTGTAGATTTCACCCCAACCTGGGAATCCACCTAGATTTCTGTCATCAATGAACCAATCGGCATCCAGCTTTCTTGATTGTGTTTCATGATCAAAAACCTCGCCTTCAAAACTTGAATTTACGGCATAGAATTCTATTCCGTTTTGTTTGCAGAATTCTACTGCTTCATCCAACGTTTTTCCGTGTCTGTATGTCCAAAGGATTAATCTGAATCCCTGACCTTGTAATTTTTTTAATGTTTCGAAAGCAAAAATCTTCGCTTTTCCAATTGCCGGATATGCATCATCAACGATTGTTCCGTCAAAATCCACAGCAATTTTTTTATTATTCATCATTTACCTTATGATTTAGAAGTGCAAAGATAAGAAATAATAAAGAGTGCCAAAAAACTTGACACTCTTACTTTATAATTTAATGATAATATGGAACTAACTTTTTACCCAGCTAAACTGAAACTGTAGATCCGGAGTAGAAACTCTGTCTGTGATTTTCTGTAATCTTCCCGGCAATTTCATTAGATATTCCTGAGCTTTTTCTGCTTTTTCAGTAAGACCTGTTACATGCTCAATCTTCCATTCATCCAATAAGTCTTTCATAATATTGATGTAATCCTGACCTGTATACACCATACATCTTTGCGCTGCATCTGAGAAATGTCCCCAAAGTTCACCGGCTTTCTGACCAGATTGTCTCATCAAATGCGCAGGCATAACAATTTTCTTACGCATCATATCTTCAAATGCCAAGATCATTTCTGATGGATCTAATTCTAAAATTTTTGCTACGAAATGTTTGTAAGCTTTAGCGTGTCTCGCTTCATCGGCAGCAATTACGCCACACATTTTAGCTAGTTTTCCGTTTCCGGACTGCTTTGCCAATGTTCCTACTCTTCTGTGAGAAATATTGGTCGCTGTTTCCTGAAAACTTGTATATACGAAGTTTCTGTATGGGTCCATACTTGTACCGATATCGAAACCGTCACTGATTAAATATTGAGTTGTGATCTCGACCTGTCTCATATTTACTCTTCCACACAGATAAAGATATTTGTTTAATAAATCTCCGTGTCTGTTTTCTTCACCTGTCCAAGATCTGATCCAGTTTGCCCAGCCAACTTTGTTTTCTTCCTGATTGATTCCATCAACACCCATTAACCAAGACTCGTATGATGGAAGAGCTTCTTCCGTAATACAGTCTCCAATTAATGTTACGAAAAGATCGTAAGGCATTTCACGGGCGAAAGTCTGAATTTCTTCTAAATCATGCTTAAAATCATCACTTGACGGATCCGGAAGATAGTCTGAGGGCTGCCAAATTTTCTCAATTGGCGTCAAAAATTTTTCTAGAAAAGAACCTACTTCCTTTTCCAATATTCCCATTACTTCTTTCCTTACAAGACTGTGATACATTTTAACTATTTAGATTTTAATTTACAAAGATAGGATTTATTTATTATTTGGCGCATAATAACATATGTAACTCATAATATGTCTGACATAAATCATAAAAAATACCATTCTAAAGATAGAACGGTATTTTTTTAACATTATTATTGATTTTAGCTAACTAAAATATCTCCAGTCATAATTTCAGGGGTTTCTATTCCCATTACTTTAAGAATTGTTGGAGCAACATCTCCTAATTTTCCTGGTTTTAAATTCCAGGTATGATCTTTATCCATCACAATAAATGGAACCAAATTCGTTGAATGCTGTGTGTTTGGAGTTCCATCCGGATTGATCATTACATCTGAGTTTCCGTGATCCGCCAAAATGAAAACTGCGTAACCATTTTCATAAGCTGTAGTTGCTACTTTCTCGATACATTTATCAACTGTTTCGGCAGCTTTTACTGCAGCTTCAAAAACTCCTGTATGACCAACCATATCTGTATTTGCGAAATTTAAACAAATGAAATCAGCCGTTCCATTTTCTAATTCGGGAACGATAGCGTTGGTGATATCGTAAGCTGACATTTCTGGTTTTAAATCGTAAGTCGGAACATCTTTCGGGCTTGGACAAAGCAATCTTCTCTCTCCAACAAATTCCTCTTCTCGACCTCCTGAAAAGAAGAATGTAACGTGAGGATATTTCTCTGTTTCCGCAATTCTGATCTGCGTTTTATTATTTCTTTCTAAAACCTCTCCCATTGTATCCTGAAGAACATTTTCATCAAAAACTACATGTACATTTTGGTAGGTTTTGTCGTAATTCGTCAGTGTAACGTAATATAAATTCAACTTACGCATAGAGTAATCAGGATAATCCTGCTGAGAAAGCACTTCTGTAATCTCACGACCTCTGTCTGTACGGAAATTGAAAGAAATTACCACATCATTATCTGTAATTTTAGCCACAGGAACAATGTTTCCGGTTTGTTTTTGATCGATCATGATGATCGGTTTCAAGAATTCATCCGTTACATTATTATCGTAAGATTCTTTGATTGAAGCTAAAGCATCCGTTGATTGCAAACCAACTCCATCAACCATTGCATCGTAAGCCAGTTTTACACGCTCCCATCTTTTATCTCTGTCCATCGCATAATAACGGCCAATAACAGTTGCCAGTTTTCCGGTTGTATGAGTCATATGCTTTTGAAGCTCATCAATAAAGCCAAACCCTGAATGAGGATCGCAGTCTCTACCGTCTGTAAAAGCATGAACAAAAACGTTATCATGTAAACCAAATTCCCCTGCAGCTGTTAAAAGACCTTTCAGGTGATTGATATGTGAATGCACTCCTCCATTAGAAACCAATCCGATGAAGTGTACTTTTTTATTTTCTCTTTTAGCGTATTCAAATGCTTCCTGAATAGCTTTTTCGTGACCTAATGTTCCGTTTTCAACGGCCATATTCAGTTTAACAAGGTTTTGGTATACTACTCTACCTGCTCCTAAATTCATATGTCCAACTTCAGAATTCCCCATCTGTCCGAAAGGAAGTCCAACCGCCAAACCACTCGCCTCAAGCGTTGTGTGAGGAAATTTCGTATAACAACTATCTATAAATGGTGTATTTGCTTTGTCTAATGCTGAAACGTCTGGATTAAGACCTAATCCCCATCCGTCAAGGATCGCTAATATTGCTTTTTTTGACATTATTTTATAACTTTTGTACTACAAATTTATCTATTTTAGAATGAATTGAAGAATTTGAAAGACTTAAATTTTTATTAAAATATTTTCATATAAAAACGCAATCATCTGTGCAAATCTGTGTAATCTGTGGGAGAAAAAATCATTAATTCGAGACCTAATCTTTACATTTGTGAAATTTGTGTTTAAAATATTTCCCACAGATTACACAGATTTGCACAGATGTTTATGGTTAGTAATTAATTTATTTTTAATTTTGCTTTATGGATTTACGAGATCAATTGAAAAACCTTTTTCCTACTCATGAGGAGCAGGATTTTGAGATGCCCGAAGAGCAATTTAAGCAAAAAGAGCCTTTGGTATGTAAGTTTGAGAAAAAAGGAAGAAACGGAAAACCTGTAACAATCGTTGAAGGTTGGGAAGGAAGCGAGGAAGATTTAAAGAAAATCTCAAAAAAAATAAAAACCACACTGGGAATAGGTGGTTCTGAAAAGGATGGAACGATTATTATTCAAGGGGATAATCGTGATAAAATAATGGATATCCTTAAAGAAATGGGGTATAAAACCAAAAGAGTCGGCGGATAAATTAGAAATAGATCTGCGCCTGAGGAAGTAAGGTTTTTAACTCCTCAATTTTATTTTTTGTCATTGGATTTCCTGTTAGAATCAATGTTTTAAGATTTTTCAAGTGTTTAATTTCTGTTGGAAGGTCTTTTAAATTATTGTTCGCTAAATTCATACTCACAACATTCTTCAAACCTTTTATTTTAGGAGAAATCTCCTGAATATTGTTGTCGCTTACGTTCAGAAACTCTAGATTTTTTGAACTAAATAATTTTTCCGGCAGTTTTGCGATCGCATTTTGTTGTAATTCTAAATATTTAATGTCTTTCGGAAACTTTAAATTGCCTAAGTCATTGATCTGATTTCCTGAAAGATTTAAAGACTTTAAATTTTTGATTTCATCTAAATCATCAGCAATAAAACTGATCTGGTTTCCCTGTAAATTAATTTCTTCCAGCGTTGGAATTTTCATTAACGCTTCAGGAAAAACATTTAAACTATTGGCATCAAGGTGAATTACTTTAAGATTTTGAAGCTTTGCTAAGTTTGGATTAATGCTAGTTAAACTATTAAGATTGATAGAAAATGAGGTCAATTTTGTTAAATTTCCTATTTCGTCTGGAATGAATTTAATGCTGTTTTCATTCAAGTTTAATATTTCCAGTTCTTTTAATGAAAAAATTTCGTCATCCATTTTTTCTAATTTATTTCCCATGATATTCAGGAAAAATATAGCACTGAGCTTTTTAATTTCAGGAGGAAGATTAAACAGTCCTTTATCTCTGAAACTCATGCTATAAATGGTTTTTCCGCTTTTTAAAGCATCATCAACATTCGTATAAGTAGGATATTTTACAGGATCAATCTGAGCTTTTGCCTGACCAAGTGAGATAATGGAAATAAGAACGAAAAGTTTTTTCATAAAAAAGATAAAAAGCCACCGATAATAAATTACCGGCAGCTAAAATTATTAATAACTATTTCTTTAAAAGTTTCACTGTTTTCTGGAAACCTTCTGCTTCAATATTCAAGATCAATACTCTTGAAGCTTCAAGTTGTGAAGTGAAATCAAGATCTAATGATTTGTTTGAACCTGCATATTTCTTCGTGAAAACAATTTTACCGTCCATGCTGTAAGCTGTTACTGAAATGTCTTTTAATCCTTTTGGAGAGTTAATTTTAACCATTCCGGAAGTTGGATTTGGAGCCACTGTTACTGTATTTTCTGCAGCATGATCAACCGTTCCTAAAGCTCCTGTTGTTCCTAAATTATCTTTAAGAGCCACAACGATCGTTGCCGATTTCCCTCTGTAGTCAATTGTATTTCCTGTAGCATCTTCGTCTGTAAGAATTGTAGAATCAGGGTGTTGAATTGAGAAGAATCCAAATTTATGATCCGGTGTAAATGTAAGACCTGTAGGCTCTGATCCTGCCGGCATAGAAGCAAACAATTTCACTTTTGGATTTGCCTGAGTATGATCCGGAGCAATTACCCAGATGTAGTTTTTACCACCATCCTGAAGTACCCAAAGATTTCCTAATTCATCGAAAGTAAGATTGTCATTACCATCTCCCCAAGCTTCAGATTTCGTTCCCTGTGCAGTTGTGAAAGAATATACAGTAGAAAGACCTCCTACGAAAGTTTCTACTTGGGAAGCGGTAGTTCCATTATCCTGTAAACGGTATACCTTATTTAAACCTTTAGCCGTAAAATAGATTTTTCCGTCTAACGGGCTAATGTCTACATCTTCTACTCCATTGAAAGAAGTTCCGCCTAATGATTGAGCTAAAGAAGCTGTATTATTTTGATCTGCTTTAGTTTTATTAGGAATCTGAATCCATGTAGCTGTTGTTCCTACAGGATCTCCATTGCTTAATCCCTGATCTAATTTTAAAACATATAAGTTTCCTGAAGCAAGGTTGTTTGGAGTATCCATGATATATTTATAAACCATGTGAGTTCCACCATCTTCACCGTAATATGCTGTAGTTCCTGCATTATTCACCACAACATTTTCGTGGTTCATGATACCCATCTGCCATAGTTTTCCTTTAGATCCGTCAGCGTTTTGAGAAATAACCTGAGCTGTTGCAGGGTCAATTTCTACCAACCATCCGTAATCCTTCATTCCATCAGCATTTACGTCACTTGCAGTTGTCTGCTCTTCAGCTGTAACTACAGTTCCCCAAGGTGTAACCCCACCAGAACAGTTTCTGATCGTTTGTACTAAACTTGGTGCTGAGAAACTTACGGCTCTAGATTTTGTTAATTGCCAAAGTTTTGTTGTAGCGTTATAATTGATTTCCGCCATGGTAACACCACCCGGATTTGTCTCGTGGTTTACAGAAAGATAACCGTTTGTGCTGCTTGCATTTTTAGCAACATAAGCCGTAAAGTCATTTTGACCTCCAACTAATCCACCTCCTTCTGTGTAATTATCACCTTCTTTTAAAATAAGCTGATATTTATGTTCAGTTGGAATGATTAATTTTGCTGTTTGTGCCGTCGGAACGATAGATGTAAAACAACTGATGTGCATTGAATTACAAGTCGTCGGATTTGTTGTATTTGTCGTTGTTTTTAGATAAGCATCAATTCTTAAATCTGAACTTGAAGCTCCTCTGTTGTGCAATTCGATAGAAATTCTGTTGGTTCCGTTAACGAATTTTGATTTTGGAATTGAGAAAATATTATACACACTTTCTGCAGCTCCGTCAATTGTAGTGCTTGATAATGTATTGAAATCAATAGTACCAGCCGGCATATTATCTCTTACCACTTCTTCACCGTTTAGGTAAACAACGATACCGTCGTCTCTCATTACGCCTAATTCCATAGTATCACTTAAAGTAGATAAATTTACCGTGATATCTTTAGCAAAATAAGCCGTCATAAGACCTGAATTAATAGTCGTTGTAACAGGATCACCGTATCCCAGAGGACCAACTCCGGTAGTCCAAGTTGAAATATCAAAAGTCTTGTCTTTCCATTGAGCAACCTGTGCCTGATTATTATCTTTGTAGCTCCACGACGAATTTTTGTCGAATACGTAAGTCTGCGCCTGAAATAGAGAACTTGTCACTAATATAAGGCCTGCAACTGTTAGTAGTTTTTTCTTCATTTTAAATTTGATTTATTAGACACTGCAAAACTATTTTATTATCGCTATCCCTCTATTAATAAGACTTTAAATAAATCTTGCTGAATATTAATAAATCAGGAACCTAATGTTAATTAGATTAATTTTATGTTAAATTAAAAAAATATTAAAAAGCGAAGAGTGGATAAGGAAATGCAAGTTTTGACTTTTACATTCGTTAAACCACCCTTTCACTAATAATATTTTTTGGTCTGACTGATATCGGTTAATGTATTTAGGAAAGCAATTACCTGCTTGATTTCGGTTGGAGTAAGATTTAATTTATCGGCTGGTAATGTTTGATTTTTCATTTTTAAACCCGCTCCTTCACCGCCGCCTTCGTTGTAGAAATCCATAACCTCTTCCAATGTATTGAAAGCTCCGTTATGGAAATACGGTTTTGTAAGCGCAATGTTTCTAACGGTAACGGTTTTGAATGAATTCTCATAGATCCAAGAATTTTCCTTTTTCACAGGACTGTTTACTCTTCCTTTATCGGTATCAAGCTCGATTGGAAGCTGATTTAAAGGTTTTTTAGTAACACCCAACACTTCAGATTCATTTTCATTAAAGAATGGCGGAACCAATCCTGAAAAATGCGGTGCGAAGTGACAAGTCGCGCAATTTGCCTTTCCCATAAAGAGATTATAGCCTTTTTTGGCATCATCAGAAATTTCTTTTTCATTTCTCATGAATTTATCGAAATCACTTTCAAAAGAATACAGAGAAGCAACGTAAGAACTTAATGCTTTAGAAAAATTCTCTTTATTTATTTCTCCATTTTTAAAAGCTGAACGGAACGCTTTCTTATATTCCGGTTTTGTCTTTAATTTTTTAATGATGCTTTCGTAACTTGTATTGAATTCATCTTGATTATAAATTACGTGTTCAGCCTGTTGCTCAAGATAAAAAGCTCTTAAATCATAAAAAAACCTTTTTGCAAAAACTGCATTATATAAAGAAGGTGAATTTCTCAAAACCGTTTTCCCTTCAACATTGCTTTGAGATCTTGTTTTTAAATCTGTAAAAGCATTTTCAGGTAAATGGCAGGTTGCACAGCTCATTTTGTTGTTCTCACTCAAATTTTGATCGTAGAAAATATCTTTTCCTAGCTTTCTCAAGTCTGGATTATCTTCGGAAGATTTTAATAAGGTAAAGAAATAAGGATCGAGGAAATCACTGCTGAAAAGGTTTTTACTCTTCACATTCCAACCTGAAAATTCTTTTAAATCATCAGAATTTCCGTCCCAGTTTCCAAATTCTTCATATAACGGTTGAATATATTTTTTGTAAAATTCTATTCTGTCAAAAGTTTCAAAGTCTTTATTTTTTGATAGATAATCGATGCTTTCAGTTAAAATTCCATTTGCTTTCTGAACTGAATAATTTTTAAAGTAAGCATCATTATTAATGTATTTTTTCATTCCTAATAAGGCGTGACTTGCTTCTTCGGAAATATTTAATGAACCCGGAGTATCAAAACCTGTTACTCCCAATGTATAAATTCTGATTAATTCAATTCTTAAAGGCAAAGTTTTATTATTCCCTTTGCTCAAGCCGTTTTTCACAGAACTTAAATAGAAACTTGCATAACTGTTATAAAGAAAATTGGTTATCGTTTTGATTTCCTCTTTTTGCTCTCCTGCTTCATCAGAAAATATCAATTCATCCAAAACCTGCAAACCCTCCGGAGGAAGCGTATAAGCTGAAGTTCCCGCTGCCTCGATGTGAAATAATGGCGCGGCATTAAGATGTGTTTTAGAAAATTCAGGGTAATGATACGCAATGTAAAATTCAATTTCTTTGTATGAATTTCGGGTGTTACTTAATGATTTTCGTAAATCTTCAAGAGAGATTTTATCCTCAGAAAATAGATGAACATCAGATTTTAGTTGCTCAAGCTTGCTCTTAAAATCAGTTAAACCTTTATTTACAACGGTATTTTCATTTTCTGTACCTGTGTAAGTAGGATTAAATGACATTATTGCAAAACCCATCAACAAAATGATGATAACTATCGGATAAGATCTCATGAAATTTTTAACGGCAAAGCTATGATTCGTACGTTACCACAACTTTAATTCAGGATTAAATAATGTTTATATTTTACTTCGGGATTTTTTATTAATTTTAAACCCCGAAATCAAATTCATGATACTCAAAATGGTCGTTACACTTTAAAGACCTATTTTAAAATGATGAAGAAAGGATATTGGGCGAGGATTTTAAAGATTTAAAACAAATCAAACTAAAATATTACTATGAAAACAAAACTATTGCTGGCTTTTGTGGCAGGGCTTTTTTCATTTTCTGCTTTTGCTCAGAAATTAGGTCAGGAAATGGCTGTTTATGCGGAAAAAAGAGGTAATGATTATTATCTGCTCCGTCTTGAACAAGATAAACCTGTACCTAAAGTTTACGTTTATTCCAACGGGCAAACGAAAGTTTACAAGGATTACAAAGATTTAAAAGATGTTGCCATGGATTTTCCGGGAATTATAACGTCTAACAAGTCTACAAAAGAAGAATTGGTTTCTATTCTTAATAAAGACAATCATTTTTACGAGATCACTTCTCAAAGAAAAGATCCTAATAATTTTGAAAAAACAACCGTTACCGTTTACGAGGTTTCAAACGGACAAAAAAGAATTGTAGAAGAATACGGATCTATAATGGAACTTGTGATGTCCCCATATAAAGACGCTATTTTCATTGATATAAAAAAATAAATATACAATATGCTAAATAAACTTGCAGCTTCAGAATTGGTTCTGAATGATGACGGAAGTGTATACCACTTAAACCTTTTACCCGAAGATATTGCCGATAAAGTAATCCTTGTCGGAGATCCTGACAGAGTACCAAAAGTGTCTCAATATTTCGATAAAGTTGAGGTTAAAAAGAACAAAAGAGAATTCTACACGCACACGGGAACATTGCGTGGAGAAAGAATTTCTGTAATGTCAACGGGAATCGGTACAGAAAACATCGATATCGTCATGAACGAGCTTGATGCTTTGGTGAATATTGATTTAAAGGAAAAAGAATTCAAAAAAGAACATAAATCACTTCAATTATTCCGTATGGGAACTTGTGGAAGTGTAAATCCTGATGTTCAGGTTGATAACATGCTGGTTACCCAAAATGTTGTCGGATTGGACGGATTAATGCATTTCTACCAAGATTACGAATTTGAAAATGATTTTTCCAGAAACTTCATGGCAAAATTTCCTTATGCGAAGATCAAACCGATGCTTTATTTCGCTGATTGGTCAGAAGAATTGGGAGAATTGTATAAAGATGCCAAATACCACGGAAATACAGCTACTTTCCCTGGATTCTATGCTCCACAAGGAAGACAGCTTCGTTTAAAAGCTTTAGATGATAAATTTTTAGAGACATTAAATGATCTTGGTGTTACCAATTTCGAAATGGAAACTTCTGCAATTTATGCCTTATCAAAATTATTAGGACATAAAGCGATTACCGTAAATAACGTGATTGCCAACAGAAGACGTGGAGAATTCTCAGCAGATCATCATGCTTCTGAAAAAAACCTTATTACTTGGGTTTTGGATAGAATTATTAAGTAATTTTTCCATCATAAAAAACAAAAAAGGATCTCAAATTATTGAGATCCTTCCTTTTTAACCATATTGAAAACTAAAATTCATTAATCGTTACATAAAAATGTCCCGAATAAAGACTTGCAGCGTTGCCTGAGATATTATTTAAAGCTATTGTAATTGTTGAGGTTGAAGAAAGTCTTGGATTTAAAACTCCAAAATCCGCAATACCCGCAAAATCATTCGCTGGAGATACAACCACAGACGCTCTTGTTGAAGTCGGTTGATAAGCCGCTGGAATTGTAATACTTAATGTTGTCGTTTTTCCTGCTGGCAGATTATTAATAGAAGGATTCGGCCAAACCTCAAAAGTGATCTGATTTTTCTGCACACTACCCTTTTCACCCAGTTTATATTGTCCGTTTACATCAATTTTAGTTGTTGCAATCGGAGAACTAGTTCCTATGCCTACAGAAGCATTGTTATCACCTAAAATAATAGCATTGGCTTGTGATGTAGTCGCTCCATACCCTATTACCGTTGAGTTTTGCCCCATTGCTGAGGTTCCTGAACCCAATGCTGTAGAATTCTGATTATTCGTCTGAGAATTGATTCCCAAAGCCGTCTCACCATTGGATGTAGTTTTTGCATTATGTCCCAACGCAATCGACTGATAACCTCCCGCAACAGAATTTTTTCCGATCGCAGTAGCTTCATTCGTTGTTGTTTTGGCATTATGTCCTATCGCTGTTGATTGATAACCATTAGCTTCAGAACCATATCCAATGGCGCTAGCTTCGTTCACCGTCACTTTGGCACCGTAGCCCAAAGCAGTCGATTGATAACCTGAAATTTGTGTATTTGCCCCCACTGCAACAGATTCGTTGGCTGTTACAGAAGCGTTTGTTCCTATTGCAATTCCCTGATATGAACTGCTTGAGTTTCCTAAAGCAATCCCGTTTTGAGCCGCACTTGCTGCAGAACCAAAACTTATGGAATTGTTTGTTCCTAATCTTCCCATGGTAGCGCCATTTACTTTAAAGATTAAATCGTCTAAAGTAGATGTTCCTAGAGATAAAGGAGTGTTGGCAGCTCCGTAGTTACCGACGTTGGTTCCGGTAGTATTCCATCCGTTGAAACTGTTGGTTCCGTTGTTACCATTATTGATATTGTTGCCAGACGCACTGGAAATTAAATTCCATTGGGTATTATTCCAGTAAAAGAATCCGGCTGTTGTTAAACTGCCTGTTCCGTTATTCCAAACCAATAAACCTGTTGCCGGAGATGCGATCGTAGTAGCATCCGTTGACGAGTTTAAGGCTATGCTTGGAATTAACAATCCTTTATTATTGGAATTGATTTCCAACATTGCTGAGGTCTTCGGAGAGGAGGTTCCGATCCCAACTTGAGCATAAATAAAACCATGAGAGACTAAAAATAGTCCTACACTTAAGATTAAATTTTTCACTTGAGTTATAGTTATTTAGTAATAGACAATTATTTGAACCACAAATATATGAATTTTTCAATAAAAACACTATTATTTTAAATATTTCGCAATAACTATACTCTACAGTGATAAATGTACCTGTTACTCACTATTTAATGATAAAATAATAGTTTCTATTATCTTAATAAAGCCTTTATCCATAGGCATATAAAAAAATCCGTCTAATAAAAAGCAGATTTAATATTATCAATTAATGAATAAAATAACACAAAATTGTGAATAATATAATTTTATTCACTGTTTGATGATACGAATTTCGAGACAATTAATCCCAATTATCGTCTTTTAAATATGCGTTGAGTCATAAATTTCAAACTTTTTTATCCTTAGATTTCTTAATAAAACATCTGAAATTTCGATTGGTTGTAAGACCACCTTTTAAAGTTTTAATCCATAATTATTTATTTCAGATTAAAACAAAATCCGATTTGAAAAAGTATAACAAAAGATTATGAAAATTTTAACAAAGACTCCCGATTTTAGGAATGGTTATTGATTATTTACTATTAACACACAAAAATATTTACTATTATGAATAATTCAGATTACAACAAAGCAGAAAATGCAGTAGACGACACAAAAAACTCTTTAGAGAATGCAGCTGAAAAAGCAAAATGGAAAGTGAATGAATTGGCAGATAAAGCCAAAGATTACATCAATGAAAAAAGAGCAAACGACGAGGAAGCAACTCAGGAAGACTGGCTTGATAAAGTGAAAAATAACGCTTCTGACGCTTGGGATAGCGTAAAAGATCATGCGAATGATGCTTGGGAGAAAACCAAAGATGCCGCAGAAGATGTGAAGGCAGAATGGAACAAGAAAACCAACTAAAAATTTCAGTCATATAAATATTTTCAAGAAAAACGGAGCTTTTTACAAAGGCTCCGTTTTTTTATTATGCTCTAAACACAAATTATTGCTACATTTGTATATTAATAAACATTAAAAAATTATGTCATACGGTTTACTTAAAGGCAAGAAGGGAATTATTTTTGGAGCCCTTAATGAACAATCTATCGCATGGAAAGTTGCTGAAAGATGTCATGAAGAAGGTGCTGAATTTATCTTATCAAACGCTCCTATTGCTTTGAGAATGGGAGAACTTAATGGTTTAGCAGAAAAAACAGGTTCTGAAGTTATTGGTGCAGATGCTACTTCTACAGAAGATCTTGGAAAACTTTTTGATGCTGCAATCGCAAAATTCGGTAAAATAGATTTTATCCTTCACTCTATAGGAATGTCCGTAAATGTAAGAAAAGGGAAACATTATACAGAAATGAATTACGACTGGACAGAAAAAGGTTGGGATATCTCAGCGGTTTCTTTCCATAAAGTAATGCGTACGGCATGGGAAAAAGACTGTATGAACGAATGGGGAAGTATTTTGGCGCTTTCTTATATCGCAGCTCAGAGAACATTCCCGGACTACAACGATATGTCTGACAACAAAGCGTATTTGGAAAGCATCGCAAGAACTTTCGGATACTATTGGGGTGAGAGAAAAGTACGTGTAAATACGGTTTCTCAGTCTCCTACCGTTACGACTGCGGGAAGCGGAGTAAAAGGTTTCGGAGGTTTCTTAGGATATGCTGAAGATATGTCTCCACTAGGAAATGCATCAGCTCTTGAGTGTGCAGATTACTGTGTAACTTTATTCTCTGATCTTACTAAAAAAGTAACGATGCAGAACTTATTCCACGATGGAGGTTTCAGTAATACTGGAGTTTCTCAAAAGGTTATCCAAAAATATGATCTTGAATAAATTGTAGTTAATACAAATTATTAAATAATATTAAAAGCCAAAGTAGACTATTTTACTTTGGCTTTTTTTGTGCTCAAATTTCAAATTATTTTTACTTTTTTTGAAAAACTAAACCGTTATGTGATTTATTTTTTTATTTTTGAGAAGTAGAACACAAACAAATGAAACAAAATATCTTACAAAAGACAAACTCTTTGTCGATCCCTCCTATCTCGTATTACTTCATGCTTTCTACATTTAATTTCAATTTGATCTAAAACTGATTTTCTATGAAATTATTTTTGCAGCATCATATTGCGAAAAAAGGAGAAACATTGGAGCAGATCGCAGCACTTTATAATGTCCCGACTGTGGAAATTCTGAAATATTATCATTATCAAAATGTTCCCAAAGACAGCAACCATTTAGGTCATACTCTATTTGAAGGTCAGGAAATTTTCGTGCCCGAAAGCCATGATATAGAACAAATCTTATTAGAAAGAAAACAAGCTTCACAAAACAGATTAGAACACTCTAATTCATTAATAAAGAACAGTTCTTTCCTTCCTAATTTCATAGGAATTGATCATTCTTACAAGGTTAAAATAACTGATTTTAATGAAGGCAACACGGAAAATGAAACCGAGTTTGAAGTTGATGTACAATATCATGGAAAAAATGAACAATATCATATTTTTAAATTTAATAAAAATTCAATTTTAATTAATGGTGAAATACCGGACATGAAAGCGTACGAATTGGCTTTGGATTGTTCTTCTGTCTTATTTCCTGTAGAACTAGGGATAGATTTTAACGGAAAAATTGCAGATATTCATAACTATAGAGTGATTTTGAATAAATGGAAAGAAAATAAACAAAGGCTCCTTCAAAAATATAGTGACGAAAATTCTCGCCAATATATTGATAAAGTAGATATCAGAATGGAAAGCAGAGAATTATTATTGAAAAATTTGAGAAGTGAATTGTTTATACAATTCTATTTTTCAACTTATTTTAAAACGTTTTCTAATGGAAAAGCAGAAAATACAGGAAGATTTTCACAATATAAGATTCTGTATGAAAATCATTATGAAATTAATTTAGACCATGAAATTCATATCAGCCAATCTTCCCGATCCGTTGATCCGAGAAGTCAGGAAGAAATAATTCTTTATCTAGAAAATTCTTATGAAAATTCCGAGGATTCTGAATTGCTTGAATCTGAAATATCTGCCCATTTTATTCTTGATAAACAATATAAATTTCTACAGAAAGCTGATGTTAAAATAGATTTATATCTATATAACGTTCAAGAAACAAAACAGATACAAATAGATAGGAAATAATTTTATAAATTTGAATTAACACAAAAAATTACACAAATGATAGAATATGAAGTCAAAAAAGGCGACACTTTGTTGAGCCTTGCCGAAAAATTAGGTTTACCCAGCGCCTACTCCCTGAAATCATTTCACAATTTCAAAGGTCCCATTGAAAGAGGAATCGGAAACGAGATCAAAGCGGGAATGATTCTTACAATTCCCGAACCGCATGAAGTGGAAACCATACACAAAAACATTGCTGAAAGACAAAATAAAAAGGTTGAAGAGAACACTCAACGATCTACTGAAAATCAAAGCTTAGGATCTTCGTCCCAAGAATCTCAACAATCTTCCGAAACGCAAAAAGAAAAGGAACAAGAGAAAGAATCAAAACAAAAACCTGCCGGAGAAAATGACGGAAAACTTTTCGTTGCCCAAAAAGGAAAGGCTATTTGTGATAAAGGAACTAAGTTTCCACAGTTTAAGGTAAGCAGTCATAAAAAATTATACATCAACGATAAAGACGGCGTGGACGATTATCTTGCCGTAACAGAAAATGACCTGCAATTCAACCCTCCTGCTGTTCCTTTCGGAAACTGTTCCGTAAAAAACGGGCAGCCCTGTAGTTTTGCCCCCGCCGGAAAATGGAAAAAGTTTTATAAAGACGTAAAAGTTTTGGATAACGCCTTACTCACAGAGATTTCCGAACTACAATGTTCTGTCGGTGGAAAAATAAAAGTTATGGATCACGGACAGAAAGCCCAGCTTAGCAAACAGAATTTCAAAAATGCTGATGCTAAAGTGCATAGTTATATTAATCCTTTGGTGGATTTGGAGGAGTTTACAGATGAGTTAGACGGAGAAAATTTTTATATTTAAAACTTACTATTTATGTCACAGTTATTAATCATAGGAGACAATAATCCCGAAATAGGAAAGGAAACAAAATATACAATTTCTCTTGTCAATTTTGGAGGTTTATCGAATAATATCAATGTTTTTAATCCAATTTCAGAAATTCCACAATGGCAAATTCTCGTTCTGGAACATGGAAAATGGCGCAAAACATCTGAAAATACCAAACAGGGTGAAAGCGTATCTTATACTTTCAAACAAAGCAGTCTTTCAAGAGAAGGAATAAAGCTTGTTGTTACGAAAGGAAACGATAAAGGAGAATTAATTATCAAAACTAAAAGAGCAGGACAACCTAAAATCCTAAAAGTAGATCTTCTGGATGTTAATTATAATAAAGTCACAAAACCTTTGCATTATTTTGATACCCTGATTGCAAAAGCTCAGTGCACAGATATGGAAGGTGAAAAGCTTCATTTTACACTTTGGGAAGATGATGCCTTAAAAGAGGGGCACAACAAAATTAATGAGATCAATAAAATAAATCCGATCCCAATTTCTGCAACCGTAAAAAGAGGTAAGGCAGAAGCAAGATTCAATATGGCTTTTTACACGCAGGCGTCGATGATTGCCAATATGCAATTAGCCAAAGGTGATAAAAGTGAGGGCAAAAATCACGAATATTATGTAACAGCAAATTATTATGGGAAACTTGAAGCCAGTAATAATATAAATATCACAAATCCTGCTTTCGAGAATCCTATACAAAAAGCCTATGATCTTAAATATCCAGAAAAAAAGCAACAAAAACCAAAAGTAAACAAACGTCTTACTCCACCGCTACCTGCGCCTAAGAAGGATACTTACAAAATACCTATAACTCCAAAAGCAAAAACTAAGGCTCCTGATCCAAAAGGAAAAATTATAAGTGTTGAGTTCGTAGACTTTTTGGGAAAACCTTACCAAAACATGAAGTTTGGAACACAGGTAAAAGCCAAAATCCTTTCCAAAGATATGAAAGGAAAAACCATAAAACTGAAAATATGGGAAGATGATATTTCAGATCAATTGGTTTATGAGAATAATTATGTTCTAGCTGGAGATGAAAGTTATGCAACGCTTAATCTCACCAATGAGATGCGCAAAAAAGGTGATGATTTTAAAGAAGGCAGTGAACAGGAATATTTTTTAGAGATAGAATATGCAGGGCAAAGTGTGGATTCTGAGGTGATTAATGTGAATGATTCTGCGCCGAAGATTAAAGTGGAGACTGGGGTGAGTACTTCAGGTGTTAAGCAGAAGACAGTGCAAAAACAACAAGGAACCTGTATTTGTCAAGAGCAATATAAAGACTTAATTTGGGGAGGAAAAGTAAGTTGTGAGTTTAGGAAAAAAGTTGTGGAAATATGTGCCGAACTTTGGGGAGAAAGCCGAAAAATGGAAATGGCAAATGGATTAATGGCAGTGATGAATGTAGAAACTTGGGGAACATTTAAAGCTCATCATAGAGAAGGTTACAAATCCGCAGATGACAATCCAAAAGAATTAACAATAAGTAGTCTTTATAAAGAAGGAAATTCAAAATCATCAAGAGCAATTGGATTAATTCAATTTACCCAAGATGCTTTAGAAGGCATGAGTGAATTTCCTCCATCAACCTCTGCAACAAGGGGAACTCAAGCAAGATACGATTCCTTAAATAAGCTAAAGTTAAGCTATGCTCAAATGGGAGAAATAAGACAACTTGATAAAGTCAAAAAATACTTTACACCTGCAAAAAATAAAATTAAAACCCCAGAAGATATATATCTTCATGTATTTGCACCTAATGGTGTTGGAAAGGATGATAATTATTTACTTTATTCAAAAGGAACTGTAGAATACAGCAGTAATGCAAGTGTAGATAAAAATAATAATGGAATTCAAAGAAGTGAAATTTTAGCTAGATTTCATAAAAGTAGAAATGAAGGTTTAGGAAACAAAACTTTAACTTTTACTTGTGGTATTGATAATAAAAAACAAGAAGATTCCCAAGCCACCGATATAATTACATATCATATATATATCGATGGTAGAATAGAAAAAAATATTCCAAAAAAAATAAAAGCTGGATTCGAAAAAAAATATAAATACATTTATCATGATAATTCAGGTAATCTCCACGATTTAGGAACATATGATATCATTCCTACACAATTGTATCATGGTGCAAAGGGATTAAAAGTTAATTTAATAAATCTTGAAAATGTAAAGAAAAGTTATAAAAAAGGAATATATCAGTATCTCTTTAATGTAGATTCTCCAAGAACTTATGTTAATGAAAAAACTCTAGCAAGTTTTCTTGGAGCCATGTTAGATGTAAATTATCTAGATATAAGTTGTAATGGCTTTAGTCATTCAGACGGATCATCAAGACCGAGTGTCAGCCACATAAACGGTAATAATGGGGATTTTAAATATTTAAGGAAAGATAAAAAATTGATGTTTGGAGATGGTACCAGCTTAGATATAAGTAAAAATCCTGATATGCTAGATGATGTTAGACAAAATTTATGGATAGACGCATTATATAAATTCGGTTGGAAAAGTATGTTAGGATGGACATATAGACGGAACGGTAAAACTAATCATTTACATCATTTACCTAAAAACACTGATGATCATAATCATCACCTTCATTTACAAGGCTATAAACCTAATTTTAAAGAAATAAAAGAATGAAAAATATTTTATTGATACTCTCTTATACAGCGATATTATTTTCTTGCAAAGAAAATAATGATCAAAAAAAAGAAACTAAAAATAGTGCTAAAATTAATAATACCGTTAAAATTATGGAAAATAATTTACCATATACTTCTGAGCAAATAAAAAAATACTATAGATTCAATAATGATGAATCTGCTTATATTCTTGATATAAAAGATCATCTTTTAAACTTCACTCAAAATGAAATTAATATACCTATTAAAGAAAATGATTTTGATATTAAGCCAAATACAAAGTCAAAATACTTAAATATAGAAGCATTCAATTTTTCTAATAACAATTCTTGTAAATTAATAGTATACAATACTTATGGAGAAAACGACATTCAAGTATTAAATGTGCAACTTAATAGCTATAAAGGAAATTTATTAATAGATCAGCTACTACTTGATAATAGATTTACTTTCGAAACTGAATATTATAGAACATTTACAATTAATAAAGACGGAACTATAAAAATAAAGAAATACTCTGTTGATAATTTAGAATATAATGAAAGTGGAGATATTATTGGTAAGAAACAAAAGCCTGAAATCACTGAAACAATTGTTGAGTATAAAATTGATAATGATGGAAAGTTTGTTAAAATATAAAAGAAAATTTAGTGCTCGCTTACTAATAGTTTTTTCGATATGTTTAATTATTTCTTGCAAAAAAAATAGCATAGAAAATAACAAAATATTTGCTTTAAACCAGGAAAATATTTCTTCTAAATACAATGGTAATTTTGAAGTATCTACTGAAACTGAAGTTACAACAACAGGAATGGCTTCAATCACGTATTATTTTACGATTAACAAAAATAGTGCTTATTTAAAAACAAATACTTATCACGAACCCATTAGATGCAATGGAAAATATTTAACAAAGGAAAAGAATCATATGCTTGAGCTTTATTATAATGAAAAAGATTCAGCCTGTGTTTATGATTATCCAAACTTTATTATCAAGAAAACAAAAAATAAATATTTTATACAAGGTGTGGGAAATGAAGCAATGTCAATAGAATGGGTAGAAATTGAGAAAAAATGAAAAAATATCTTCTAATATTTTTATGGGTACTATTTTCATGTCAAGATGGGAAAAAACAATTTGATAATGAAATATCTACTAGTTCTTCATTCAAAGAAATAGGTGACAAAAATTTATTAAGTATAAAATTTCCTCAACAATGGAAAACTAGACCATATAATGAAATGCCTCCTATAACTGAATCAGATTCATTAAATGAGGTAAATTTAAACAGTCTAGACTATTTTGATAATGTAAAAGCTAAACGAATATCGAATATTTCAAGATTTCAAAATTTGCTTCTAGAAAAAGATCAAATAATTGATTCACTATTTCTAATCGACTCATTATCTGTAGGAAATAATTCATTTATATATTTAAAATCTTACAAAACAGTAAATTCTAAAAATTATGATTTCCCTCCAACTATTAAAGAAATAAATATACTTGTGTTTGATCATACTAAATTTAAAACAAAATTGAATGTGTACTCTAAAAAAAGTTATCCTTTTGCAGTAGAATTAAAATTAGGATATTTTACTAAAAGCGGAATTTTATATACAAAAGAATTTAAAACTGATGAAGAGGGAACAACATATTTTAAGGAAGAACAGAAAACTCTTACCAATAATGGAAATATTCAAACTACATCTTCTAAAATAATACAGCCAAAATTACTAGCTAAAAAGACTGAAGAAAAAATAGCTCTGCCAAATTTTAAAGGAGAATATTCTATAGAAACAAAAGCAATCAGCTATTCTACTAATAAAGAATTTGTGATAGGATATTTTTTAGCATTTGATTCAAATTCTAAAGCCATATTAAGTATTAATGCAGATTATCCACAAGATTACCAATGTGAGGGAGAATATAAGCTAAAAAATGAAAACAATATTTTACATGCTAGAGGAATATGCGATCAAGATGATATTAATGATTTTTATTTAAAGTTTGAAAATGGAAACTATTATATTAAAAGTAAAAGGTTTAAAAATACTGACTGGCAGGAATTGAAAAAAGATAGTTAAATGAAAAATCTGTATCTGATTTTATTTGTTTTAATGATTTCTACTTCCTGTAAACAAAACAAATACAGTAATAGTTCTATAAAATTAAACGAAAATAAAAGCTTAATTGATGATATCAATGTTGAAAATAATTTTATGTTTGATAATAACGAGATAGAATTTAAAACATTTAAATATGATGGACATTATATAGAAGACTTAAAAATTAAAGATCTTCTTGATAAAAATTATAGGAATAATTTCATTAAAAATTTAGAAAGTCTTAAAAATGAAAACGACAATTCTAAGTCTACTTTAATTTGTCAACTATTGCTTATGAGAATAGTTCAGTTATCTGATAGCAATTCTTTCTATATTTTATCAGAAATTTCTAAAAATGAAATTGTTTCTTATAATGGAATTGAGCTTTATGAAAAAACTCTTATTGAAATATTTTTGGAAGACCCTCTTTTTTTCATTCAACAAAGTACAAAATATAGTGATTCTTCTTTAATAGATTATGTAATTAAGATGTTGCAGCAATATTTTATCAATCAAGACTTTCTAGATATGAATTTGGGATTTATAAAAAATGGAGACAATAGAGATGAATTGTTATTATTAGAACCCAAAAGTCAATTGGAATTGAAATATGCTCCTTTAGTTAAGAAGTTACAAACTATGCCGAAGGTTGAGGTACAATTAGGGCCTTCTTTTTATACTGATTTTAAAACTCAGGAAAGTTTTCTTGTAAATATTTTCCCTATTCTAGGAAATGATTTATCAAATAAACTGAACTCATCAGAAAAAGATTTTTATGAAAAAAAAATATATTCAATTATATCAAAATATATTATAAAAAGTAATATTAAAAAAGCATTTATACAAGATCCTGATGGTTATACAAATTTAAGAAAAGAAAAAAATGCTTTTTCTGAAATTTTACAACAAGTAAAATCTGGAGAGAAAATAGAAATTTTAGATAATTCTAGCGATTGGTTTTTAGTAAAAACAATAGAAGGAAAAAAAGGATATGTACATAAAAGCAGAGTAAAATCAGAATAGATTTAAATAACAATAATACATTTAAAGATGAAAAATATATTATCCTTTTCTATTATCGCACTTACTATTATAGCTTGTTCAAAAGAAAAACTAGATTTTAATGAAAATAAAATCAATAAAAATTCTGTAGAACTCATAAAAGACAGTACGCTTTTTGTCAATTCTTCTGAAGGTGAAGAAGTCAAATTTTCAATAAATAAAATGACTAAAGATTCTATCATAGAAAGTGAAATATTTGGAGAAACAGGTAAATTAATATATAAATTCACTTTTAATAAAGAGCTAAAAACTGGAGAATGTACTACATTAAAATATGAGGAACCAATTTATGTTAATCCAAACCCCAAAATAAAATCACAAATAAAAGAGAATCTTCTTACATCGCCACAAACAAAAGATGGATTACAAAAAATATTTAAAAATTATTCTAAAATTTTATTTAATAAAAAGATAAGCTCTCAAAATCTGAATTATTCATTTTCTATTTCCATATTAGAGAAAGACACAGATAATAAGCCTACAACAATAAATATTGAAATTAAGCAAAATAATAAAATCGTTCAAGAGATAAAATATAATCCAAGCTTTTGGTCATATATTGATTTTAAACCTATAAATTATTTTAACACAGGGTTACAGTTACAAGAAGGTATAGAAAGCTATCATAATTTTATTACAGCAGATTTTAATTTTGATGATTTAGAAGATTTTGCGATTCTTTATGATTCTGGAGGAAATGGAGGTCCGGTTTATTCGTATTATTTTCAAAATAAAAAAGGTGAATTTAAAGAACTTAAAGATTTTCCATTGAATGAAGGATCTTTTCCAAAAGAAATTAATAAAAAGGATAATACCTTAACCATTAGTGGACCAATTGGTTGCTGTAAAATAGAAACAACTATTTTTCAATTAAAAAATAGCAAATGGAATATCATTTCTTCCAAACAAGAAAATATGAGTAAAAACTAATTCTTGAACTCCAAAAACAGTTTCGGCGGCACCTTTGGTGCCGCCGAAACATAATAAAAATGTTAATATGATGTTATAAAATTACGGTCTGTATAGAGTGCGCAGGTGCAGATAACTTGGCAGACATACCTTCGATCCAAAGATTGGTATTGATATCGTTGTCGGAATCATTCATGATAACGGTAACTAGCTGTCCATTTTCATTCATGAAAGTTGTTGATGTTAAAGCAGCTCTGTTGGATGAACTTCCGATTCTTTGAGCATTTGGCTTAATGAATTTCGAAACATGACCAACATAATAGTATTCATACGTATAATGAACTTCTCCTGTTTTCGTATCCGCGATGATTGGGGCAAAACAGAAATTTCCAACATGATTTGGCCCTCCGGTTTCATCTAAAAGAACGTTCCAGTCTGTCCATAAAGCAGTTCCTTTGTTGAAATCATTGATCATATTTCTTCCGTACAATTCGCCTAAGCTTACGTCATAGATTTTAGACATGTCAAACTGCTCTTTGCAACCTTCTGTAAATGCCAGAAATTTATCCGGAAAAGCTCTTTGAGTTTCAATTAAATTATCAAAAAGCTGCGTTTTGTTATTCCATGTTTCGTACCAGTGGTAGCCGATTCCTGATGCATATTTTGACGTTTCAGGATCGCTTAATGTTGTTGTTGCTCTTTGGTAAATCAAATCACGGTTATGATCCCAGATCATTACTTTTTTATCTTTAAATCCATTTTTCCAAAGGGTTGGACCTAAATTATTTTTCAGGAACTCCCCTTCTTCTTCAGCCGTGTAAATACAAGATTCCCAGCTTTGCGTCGCCATCGGTTCATTTTGAACGGTCAATCCCCAAACATTAATTCCTCTTTTTTCGTATTCTTTGATGAATTTTACGTAATAATCTGCCCAAGTTTGGTAAAAGCTATTTTCCAGTCTACCTCCTTTCAACATACTTTTATTAGATTTCATCCAAGCGGGTGGACTCCAAGGAGAAAAATAGAACGTAAAATCTTTTCCAATTGCCTTTTGAGCTTCCTTAATTAATGGAATTTTATACTTTTCATCATGCGCAACGTTGAATGATTTTAATGAATTATCATTTTCTGTTACATACGTATAAGAATCGCTTGAGAAGTCACACGAGTTCATATTAGTACGAACAACCGTGTATCCCAATCCATTTTTCCCATAATAAGCTTCAAGAATTTCTTTCTGCTTATTTTTTGGAAGTTTATAAAAAGTTTCGGCAGACGCGTCAGTAATAGCACCTCCGATTCCGATTAATTTTTGATATTTGAAATCAGGATCTACAAAAACACAGGCATCTGTTTCTTTTGGCTGATCCATCTTTTCGAATTTCACCGTTCCTTTATCAACCATTTTTTCGTTAGTTTTAGAATTGGTAAAAATTACTTTTGCTGTTTTTCCTGCATTTTTTTTCCAGTAATTCTGAGCATTTGCATTAAAAAAAGCTCCCACTACAAAACAACTTACTACTAGTTTCTTCATAATTTCTTTCTATTTTATGGAGAGAAAATCACTCTCGCTTCATTATTTATTTTGATAAACCCTTACATAATCGATATAATATTTCTGAGGGAAAGTAGCATCATCAATACCTTCTTTTCCTCCCCAAAATCCACCGACTGCAAGATTTAAAATGATATAATATGGTTGATCAAAAGGCCACGCTTCATAAGTTTTTTCTTTATTTTCATAGGTAAAAAACTTTTGATCATCAATATAAACATCAATTTTTTGAGGCGTCCAATCTGCTTTATAAACATGAAATTTTTCGCTTGCGTCTTTCACAATCAACGTATCGGTTTTCTGTGTTCCGATAATATGATTATACTTTTTCGTATGAACCGACGAATGAATATATCCTTGATTAAAACCAACATGCTCCATAATATCAAGCTCACCGTCATCCGGCCATTCTTTCATATTTTCGCTCATCATCCAAATTGCTGGCCACGTTCCGCGACCTTTTGGAAGTTTTGCTCTGACTTCAACTGTTCCATATTGAAAGGAAAATTTCCCTATCGTTAAAAGTTTTGCCGACGTGTATTTATTCTTTTCCCAGCTTTCTTTTTTAGCTTCAATCACTAAATTTCCGTTTTCAACTCTTGCATTTTCTAAACGGTTTTTGGTATAAAATTGAGCTTCATTATTTCCATAACCATCGCCACCGACTTCATAATTCCATTTTGTAGAATCTGGCAATCCTTTTCCTTTAAATTCATCATTCCAGATTAATTTTCTGTTGGAATCGAGCTTGTTTGAAACACAACTTTCAACACAGAAAGCTAAAGCTCCTCCGACTAAAATGGTGATAATATATTGAAATTTTATGTTCAAAGTTTTCTATCTAATTTTTAATATCTTGTTTTTAAACGCAAAGTTTTATTTTAAAAATATTTTGATTTTAAGGAGCAAAGAGTTGCGACAAAGTCGCTGATTAAGCTCTCTTCTTACAATCAATTTCATTGATTAATTCTTTGCTCCTTAAAATATGTAATCTCAATATTCAATCTTTGCGTTAAAAACTCTTCAATTAAGATTAAGTTTAATTTATTTTCAAAGTTTGTCATGTTGGAAGCATCTCTACAAAGATTATCTAGATTCTTTTCAGAATGACAAAGATTACCTTACTTAAAAACTCACGTCTTTTACCACCAAAAGCGGGTTTCATCCCGCTCTCAGTTTTTGTAAACTAATATTTATTTTGACCAATTGATCCTTTTTGTCTGAACATCTTTGGAGTTAGTTCCCACCATAATATCGAATTCTCCGGCTTCCCAATCGTAATTTAACTCATCATCATAAAACTTTAAGTTTTCCGGAGTCAGCGTAAAGTTTACTGTTTTACTTTCTCCTTTTTTGATGAACACTTTTTGGAAGTTTTTCAATTCTTTCACTGGTCTTACCACTTTTCCGAACAAATCTCTGATGTACAACTGCACCACTTCTTCCCCGTCATAATTTCCGGTATTGGAAACATTTACACTGATATTCAACGTCTGATTTCCTTTAAGATTTGTCGAACTTAAATTCATATCAGAATATTTAAATTGAGTATAGCTTAAACCGTAACCAAACGGAAATTTCGGATCATTATCCAGATCGATGTAAGCGGAGACATAGTTTCTGTCCGTATCATTTTTAGCTGGTCTTCCTGTGTTGTAATGATTGTAGTAAACCGGGATTTGTCCTTCTGTTTTTGGGAATGTCATTGGTAATTTTCCACCAGGATTTACCGTTCCGAAAAGTACGTCTGCGATAGAATTTCCGGCTTCCGTTCCCAGCCACCAAATATAAACAATTGTCGGAATATTGTCTGCTGCCCAATCAAAAACCAAAGGTCTTCCTGCGTTGATCATTAAAACGATCGGTTTTCCTGTTTTTGCAATTTCTTTCAATAAATCTTCCTGAACTCCCGTGAAATGTAAATTACTTCTACTTTTTGCTTCACCGCTCATTGCTGAACCTTCGCCTAAAGTCATGATAACAACGTCTGCCTTTTTTGCCGTTTCCACCGCTTCAGCAAACATCGATTTGTCCTTATCATCAACGTTAGCACCTTTTGCGTATAATAAAGTTGAGTTTTTGTCTAATTGGTTTTTAATTCCGTCAAACTGAGTGATAATTCTTTGATTATCATCTTTAAAAGCAATCGACCAAAAACCGTGATTTGCAGTTGTTTCTTTTCCAAAAGGGCCAATTAATGCAATCGTTTTCGTAGTTTTTGAAAGCGGAAGAATACTTTTTTCATTCTTTAATAAAACAATACTTTTTGAACCAAATTCTCTTCCGAATTTTCTATTTTCCTGATTATTTAATTGCTCTTTCTGTCTTTTTTCATTGCTGAATCTATAAGGATCATCGAATAATCCCATTTCGAATTTTTTAACCAAAATTCTTCTTGCAGCATCATCGATCAACTTTGGATCAACCTTTCCTTCCTGAACCAATTTTGGAAGTTCAGCCATATAAGCACGGCTTTCCATATCCATATCGCTTCCTGCAATGATTGCTTTTTCAGCAGCTTCTTTATTGTCTTTTGCGTACCCGTGAGGAACCATTTCGCCGATACTTCCCCAGTCTGAAACCACAAAACCTTGATAGTTCCATTTGCCCTTTAATAAATCTCTTAAAATATATTTGTTTGCCGTTGCCGGGATTCCGTTGATATCATTAAAAGAATTCATAAAAGTTGCAACTCCTGCTTCTGCAGCTGCTTTGAATGGTGGCAGATAAGTTTCATTTAACTGTCTCAAACTCATGTCAACAGAATTGTAATCTCTTCCTCCAACGGCTGCTCCATACGCTGCGAAATGCTTTGCACAGGCCATAATTGCATCAATATTTCCCAGACCTTTTCCTTGGAAACCTTTGATTCTTGCTAAACCAATTTGAGTTCCCAGATAAGTATCTTCACCCGAACCTTCCATTACTCTACCCCATCTCGGATCTCTGGCAACATCGACCATTGGTGCAAACGTCCAGTGAATTCCGTAAGCCGAAGCTTCTGTTGCGGCAATTCTTTCAGATTTTTCAATTAAATTTAAATCCCAACTCGCAGCTTGACCTAAATTCACAGGAAAAGTTGTTCTGTACCCATGAATAACGTCTTGTCCAAATAACAAAGGAATTTTTAACCTTGATTTTAAAGCTAATTCCTGAAATTTTCTGGTTTCCTCTGCTCCTGCTACATTCAGCATTGAGCCTACTTTACCTTTTTTTATTTCATCTAAAACACTTGCCGAATTAGAGTTTTGAGGGCCTGTTGCATACTCGAAACCGCTGTACTGAACTAACTGACCTACTTTTTCCTCTAAAGTCATTTTAGATAAGATCTCCGAAACTCTTTGATCTATAGATTTCTGTGCAGAAGCACCAACTCCGAGTGCTACGAATAGTAATAAAAGGCATTTCTTCTTCATGTTGTTCTTTTTTTAAAAAACGTATGTTGCAACCGAATTTCCCGAAAGATTGACTGTTGCCGTTTTTCCGTTATATTTTATATTAAATGTTTCTTCATTTTTTGCTCCGTTTTGCACAACCAAAATTCTCTTTCCTGCAGGCGTAATAAAAGCTGCAGTAGAAAGATTGTCGGTTTGAGTAGAAGCTATTCTTCTTGAATCAGCAGGAATAAATTTTGAAGCATGAGCAATGATATAATATGCAACGTTTCTCGTGAAATTTTCACTGTCTGAAACCGTAATTGCTCCTTTACATTCTGTACAACCTCCGTCTGTGTGAGGTTTGTATTGAGGATCATTGGCTAAATTCCATTCCAGAGCGATTTTGCTCCAGTTTCTCATAGAACCGATGACCACGTTTTTGGTATGCCAATTTAAATCTTCATTAAAAGTTCCCTTCGCGCCTGTCCATTGCTCCGTAAAATACAAATTTTTATTTGGAAAAGCAGCATGAACAGTACCTAAAGCTGAAATTTCGCCCTCATATAAATGAAAAGCAGAACCATTAATATATTTTGATGCTTCAGAATCACCTAAAATATTGGTAACGTATTCTGGTTTGTTGCAATTGTGATCATAAACCACAATTTTAGTTTTAATAGTATTGGATTTAAAAATTGGACCTAAACTTTTCTTAATGAAATCTTTTTGCTGATCTGAAGGCATATACAAGCTCGGATTATTTCCGGGATGTAAAGGCTCGTTTTGAGGAGTTATTGCGTCAATCGTAATTCCTTCTTTCTGCATTCCCTGAATGTATTTTACGAAATATTTAGCATAAACATCGTAAAATTCAGGTTTTAAGCTTCCTCCTTTTGATTTTCCATTATCTTTCATCCAAACCGGAGCCGACCAAGGTGCTGCAATGATCTTGATTTTTGGATTGATCGTTAAAATTTCTTTTAACATAGAAATCAAATCTTTATCTCTTGTCAAACTGAATTTTGAAAGAGAAGGATCTGTTTGACCTTCCGGTAAATCATCGTAAGAAAAAACTTCGCTGTCCAAATCGGATGCGCCAATACTTAATCTTAAATAACTTATAGAAATTGAATTTTTATCTTTTCCGAAAAGTTCATTCAGTAATGCTTTTCTTTTGGATCGTGAAAGTCGATTAATCACTTCAACACTTCCGCCCGTTAATGTATATCCGAAACCGTCAACATATTGAAACTTTTGAGAATCATCAATGTCAATATTTTGAATGTTGTTGGATGTTTTTACAAAAACTAAAGGTAGCTGTTGCTCTAATTTTACACTTTCATCTCCTTTTGTAAGCCAAATCTGAATTTGATCTTTCGTACTTACAGTTGATTTACATGATGTTAAAGGCAAAAGTACCACACCGCCAATTAGCAGTGTAGTACTTTTTAAAAAGAAACTATATAAATTGTGAAACTTCATGTTTTAATAGCCAGGATTTTGCGTTAAAGCTGTATTTACTAATTCATTAAAAGGAATTGGTAGTATTTCATTTTTACCTGCAACAAAGCCTCTTGAACCCAATTTAGCCGGAGCATCACCCCATCTTACTAAATCAAACCATCTGTGGCCTTCACCTGCTAACTCTCTTCTTCTTTCATCCTTGATTGCCTGCATGGAAACTGTCACTGGCGCCAAACCTACTCGTGCTCTTACAGCATCTAATAAAGCCTGAGCTCTTGAGCCCGAACCTCCTAAAGCTTCTGCCTCCATAAGATAAGTATCAGCAAGTCTAATAGCCATATAATTTTGATGGAAATTTAATTCTGTAGCTCCTGGAAGCCCACTTTTATCGGCATTTCTTGGCAAAAATTTATTTAAGAAATATCCAGTATCTCTAAATCCTGAAGAATAAGTGATTTTATTTTCAGTGACAAATTTTTTGGCATTAAATATTGTAGCATCCAAACGAGGATCTCCCTGCATAAAATTAAACAGATCGTCCGTTGCAGGATTAAAGCCCCATCCTTTATAAATATCCGGTGCATCATTATTAGGAGTTGTTGTAACACGCCCATATGATATAATAGCAATCATTTGATTAATAGAATTACCTTCATCTTTCCCTGTTCCCCAGAAATCCCATTCTGCATTACTTTTGTCCGTATGCATTACTTCCAAGATAGACTCAGTTGTAAATTTGTTATTCACTTTCCATAAGTCAGCAAAATTAGCTACCAGCTTATATCCATATTGACTTGTTCCTCCAGGTGTACCATTAACCATTTCAAACTGTGCAGCAGCGTCGGTATTTTTTTTATCATACAGATAAATTTTACCCAAGATTGCATGTGCCGTTCCTTGTGTAATACGTCCTTTTTCTGATGCTGTTGAAGTTGTTGCAGGAAGATCATTAATGGCAGAAAGAATGTCTGATTCTATCTGTGCATAAACATCTGCAGGTTTTGCCTGAGGAATATTATAATAGTCATCATCATATTTTATAGGCTTTAAAATCAAAGGTATATTTTTGAACATTCTTAATAATTCAAAATAATATAATGATCTTAAAACTTTTGCTTCCGCTATAAATCTTTTTCTGGTTTGATCATTCATATCTGCATTTGGAATTCTTTCGAATAAAAGATTCGCTTTTGCAATACCCTGATAATAATCTTTCCAATAACTTAAAGGCATGATAATAGGATTGATTGTATAATTAGAAAACCCTTGAATTCCTGCCCCATCAGTAGAACTACCTCCACCAGAATAAAAATCATCAGATGCTCCATTAAAGAAAGTAACATCATTTTCAAATCCTCCAGAGTACTTTCTCAACATATCGTATACAGCTACTAAACCGCTGAAAGACTGTTCTTCATTTCTAAAATAATTATCCGGCTCAAATGTACCTGAGTTTTGTACATCTTCCAGGTTACTATTATTACAAGATACTGCTCCAAAACTAATTCCTGTTAATAATAGAACGGATAAACTTTTATATATAAATCTTTTATTTTTCATATTTTCTTAATTAAAATTGAACATTAGCTCCGAAAAGGAAGGTTCTGGATTGTGGATAATAAGCTCTATCAATACCAAAAGTATCACCACCTGCAATTTCAGGGTCATATCCTGTATATTTTGTGAAAGTAACCAAATTCTCTCCTGTAATATAGAATCTAACTTTGCTTGCACCAATCGCCTGAGATACTTCTTTTGGAAGTGTATATCCTACCTGTACCAATTTTAGACGTAAATAATCTCCTTTTTGTAGATAATAGTCAGACATTCTTGTATAGTTTTGATTTGGGTCATCCTGACTTACTCTTGCTATAGTATTGGAAGTTCCTTCACCTGTCCAACGATCTAAAATTGAAGTCTGATAATTGGCTTCCGGGATATCCAATCTTCTCAGACCTTGGAAAATTTTGTTTCCGGCCTGCCCCTGAGCAAATATCATTAGATCAAAGTTTTTGTAATTCATATTCAATGTTAATCCAAAAGTATATTTTGGCACAGAATTACCCAGATTTACATAGTCATTTTCATCAATTTTACCATCTCCATTCGCATCCAGTCTTTTAAAATCACCTGGTTTAGCATTGCCCTGAATTAATCCACCGTTAGCATTTTTATAAGCATCAATTTCTGCTTGATTCTGGAAAACACCTAAATTCTGGAATCCGTAGAAAGAACCATAAGAAGACCCAACCTGTAATCTTGAAACTGCTCCCATTGACTGAAATGATGCAAAATTTACATATGGTTTATCATCTTCCAATCTTGTAATCTCATTTTTCAGATAAGCAAAGTTACCATTCGCTGAGAATCCAAAATCTCCCCAATTCTTTTTGTATCCTAAGCTTACTTCTACCCCATCATTATTCATGTCTCCAATGTTTCTCCATGGGTTATTGATTAAACCAATGTAACCAGGAAGATCAATTCTTCTTAAAATATCCGTACTCTTTTTTCTGTAGACATCTACTGATAAATCGAAATTTTTAAAGATCTTAAGATCGGCAGCAATATTCAACTGAGAAGTTCTTTCCCATTTCAAATTAGGGTTTTCTAATGTACTTGGAGCATATCCTATGTGAATAACATCATCTCCAAACGTATAATTACTTCCAGGAATTAAGAAATTGGCATACTGAAAATTATCAATAGCATCATTTCCTAATACTCCATATCCACCTCTTAATTTAAAGCTGTTTACTACATTATTTTCTGGCCAGAAATCTTCATTAGATACATTCCATCCTAAAGACATTGCCGGAAAATTACCCCAGTGATAATCTCTTGCGAATTTGGAAGAACCATCTCTACGGATAGTACCTGTGAAAAGATATTTGTTGGCATAATCATATACTACTCTTGCAAAATATGATGTTTTATGTGTTTCCTTTCCATCCCAAGCATTGGTAGCTCTGTCAGTCTGTGGAATATCAAAGTTAAATGAAGCCTCCTGCCAATCATTTGTCGGAAGATTTTTATAGGTAGTATTTTGACCTGAAGAAATATTATATTCGTAATATCCTTGTCCTAGTAATACATTTAAGCTATGTTGACCAAATTTGTTTTGGTAGGTAATGGTATTTTCTGTACTCCATTCAAATTTTTTCTCAATTTGTCTGAATAAAGTATTAAAATCATTTTTAGTAGCAGAACTTAAATAATTTACAGGAGTAAAAGCTTGACTTCCCCAATAAGAAAGCTTTCCGTTCACTGTAGATTTAAAGCTAATGTTTTTATTAATTTTTAAATCAGCGTAAACGTTGGCAATAATATCATCTGTCCAATTGTATTTTCCTAATTGTGTTTGTTGAAAAGCCAACGGGTTAGACATTTCTTTACTCACATAATGCGAGATTCCATATGGGTTTCCATTTTGATCTCTTACAATGTTCGGGTTATTTAGATAATCACTTGGAAAAGGCTGATTATTAACTCCATCTGTAACAACTAAAGGTGTTAATGGATCAAGGTTAATAGCAGAACTTAATGGACCTCCAAATTCACCATTTGCATTGATCCCCGCAGATTTTGTATGTGTATAAGCAAAAGTCTGCCCTACAGTTAAAAAGTCTAATACTTTATGATTTGAGTTCAATCTTGCATTGATTCTCTTGTAATTTGAAATATCTCTTAAAACAATACCCTCCTGATCATAATAACCAAAAGATGCATAATACGTTGATTTCTCACTTCCACCATTGATGCTGAATTCATGAGACTGACGCTGTGCACTATTAAAAATTGCTTTTTGCCAATCTGTTCCATTTCCATATGATCCAGCATTTGCAAATATAGGTGCGCGGCCATCATTGGTATTTGCTTCATTTCGAATTGTTGCATACTGATTTCCATTCAGAAGATCAAGCTTGTTAGCAGCACTACCAACCCCAAAAAATCCGTTGTAAGAAATACCCAGTTTTCCTTTTGCACCTTTTTTGGTAGTAATCAAAACAACACCCTTTGCAGCAGAAACTCCATAAATAGCAGCAGACGCACCATCTTTAAGAATTTCCATTCCTTCAATATCAGATTGATTTAGCCATCCGATATTATCAACAACAATTCCATCAACTACCCAAAGAGGATCGTTACTTCCAGCCCCAAAACTGGTAATTCCACGAACTCTTACTGTAGCAGTAGATCCTGGTTGCCCTGAATTCGAAATTACAGAAACTCCGGCAGCCCTACCTTGTAGAACCTGCTCAGCTCTTCCCGAAGGAATTTCATCAATATCCGAAGCTTTAATACTTGATATTGCTCCCGTCACGTTACTCTTCTTCTGAGTACCGTAACCGATCATTACCACTTCCTCGATTTTTTGCTCTTTAGGAATGGTGTCATTCGTTTTGTTTTGGGCACTGAAATTTGCAGTAAAATAAAGCACTGCAACCATTCCCAAACTTCTTGATATTCTTACATTCATATACAGTTAGTTTTTTAATTCTCAAATTGAGACAATAAAAATATATTTTTTTTTAAATAATTAACATTATATTAATAAATATTTTAATTTTCCTTTTATTTTTGGGGGTTTAAAGCCCTATATTTGGTGCCATAATTCATAAAAATTCATAAAAAGTTAATAAAATAAATCCCCAAAATGAATACCAAGCTTCCTAATATTTCACTTCCATTAAAACTTACATTTCTAATTTTCTCTATGGTTTTGAACTGCATGGGCATTGTAATTCTTCAACTTTCGGAGGCAAATATCACCTATGAAAAGCTAGGTTTTCTAGAGTCTTTTAAAGATCTTCCGATCGCGTTTATTTCTCTTTTCGCCGTTAACTTTATCAGTAAAATCGGAACTAAAAAATCATTGATCTTAGCATTAACAATTGTTGGTATTTGCTCCACAATTTTGCCTTTTGTGGAAGTTTTTTGGTTTTATAAATTGTGGTTTGCCATCATTGGGACTTGTTTTGCCATCGGAAAAATTTGTGTTTTTGGAATTATCAGAAATAATGTTTCAGACGAAAAATCTTTAGCCAAAACAATGAATAATGTTGAAGCCTCTTTTATGATCGGGATTTTTGTTGTGAATACAGGTTTTGGGTGGTTGATTTCCAGTCAGTTTTCTGAATACTGGAAATTTGGGTTTTTATCAATTTCAGTTCTTTCGATAATTACCATATTTTTATTTTCAAAAATAAAAATTGCAGAACCTGTACAATCTGATAATCAGGGAATTGTTTCTGAGCTATCAAAATTAATTAATCCTTTAATTATTCTGTTTTTAGGGGTTATATTTTCCATTGTTTTTATTGAGCAGAGTTTTAATTCATGGCTGCCTTCTTTTTATAAAAACCATTTGAAGGTTAATTCTTTTTTTGCTTTACAGGCATCTTCTTTTCTAGCTCTTTTTTCTTATGTAGGCAGAACAATTACAGCAAATATTATCCAAAGATTCTCATTATCAAAATATTATGTTTTATGTTTATCACTAATTATTCTAGTCTTAATTATTATTGTAGGACTGCAATATTTTCATTCCGATAATTCTATCGCGCTCTTATTTTTATTTCCTGTGATTGGTCTTTTCCTGTCGCCGCTTTATCCTGTTATTAATTCTAAAATGATTGCTCAGATCGATAAAGAACAGGCAAATCTATTCACTTCCCTTATCGTTATATTTTCATCATTGGGAAGCTCGGTAAGCTCAATTATCATGTCTTTACTATTTGGAAAACAAATGTTAAATTTTTACCCCTTATACATTTTACTCGCTGTAACTGTGCTTTTTACGATAAGTTTAATTTATTTTAGGGTTGCTGATAAAAAGATATAGAAAATAATTTTATTTTTACTGTCATGGAAATCAAGGATACAAAAAACAAAGAAACTTTACGGGAACTTATTGATACAAAAGACTTTGTAGCACATGTGTCCGTGGATTGTACCATATTTGGTTTTCACAATAATATCTTAAAAGTGCTTCTTTTGAAGTATCACGACCTAGATTTGTGGTCTCTTCCGGGTGGATTTGTATTTAATGACGAAGATCTTCGTGAAGCAGCAGCCCGTGTTTTATACGAAAGAACACATCTTAAAGATTTATTTTTAAAACAGTTTCATACTTTCGGAAGAATTGACCGTACAGAGAATAATGTACATCAAATCTTGCTTAATAATAAAGGAATTGAAGTACCAAAAGATCACTGGATCTTCCAGAGATTTATCACCGTGGGCTATTGCAGTTTGATCGATTTTTCTATTGCGAACACCTTTCCTGACGCTTTCAATGAAACGTGTGAGTGGTTCGAGGTCAATAAGTTACCAAAAATGGCTTTCGATCATGACAGAGTTATAGAAACTGGTTTGGAATATTTAAGAATGAATATTAATACCGAGGTAGCTGCAAGTAACCTTCTTCCCGAAAAATTTACAATGAAAGATCTTCAATCTTTGTATGAAACCATTTTGGGTGAGACATTCAGGAGAAATAATTTTCAGCGAAAAATTTTAAGTTTAAATATTCTTGAAAGATTAGAGAAGCTTTATGACGGTTCTGCCAACAAAGCTCCTTACCTGTACAAATTCAAAGAAAGGATTTACAATCCTACTAATCAGTATCCTATCTCTAATGATGAAGATGAAAAATTGTAATATTCGGGTTCAGAAAATTATTAAATAAATCTGAGAATTTCATTAAAAACTACATTCAAAAAAAATTTCTCAGGAATAGCGAAAAGTCTTATTTTTAGAAAAATTAAATTACATGTCATATTATCCTCTTACAAGCATTCCCGACTATTACGGAATTGATGCTTTACTTACCGAAGAACATAAACTGATTCGTCAATCAATAAGAGACTGGGTTGAAAGTTTTGTAATGCCACAAATTGATAAGGCTGCACAAGATCATACAGACATCCCAGGTTTGATGAGAGAATTAGGGAAAATTGGAGCTTTAGGCCCATATATTCCGGTTGAGTATGGTGGTTCAGGCTTAGATCAGATCTCTTACGGTCTTATCATGCAGGAGTTGGAAAGAGGTGATTCTGCAGTTCGTTCTGCGGCGTCTGTACAGAGTTCTTTGGTGATGTTTCCTATTAACGAATTTGGTTCTGAAGAGCAGAAAAGAAAATATTTACCAAAATTAGCTTCTGGTGAAATGATCGGTTCTTTTGGATTAACAGAGCCTAACCACGGTTCAGATCCGGGGTCTATGGAAACTTATTTTAAAGATATGGGAGATCATTATCTTTTAAATGGAGCTAAAATGTGGATCACAAACTCTCCTTTATGCGACATCGCTGTTATTTGGGCTAAAAATGAAGAAGGAAAAGTTCAGGGACTGATCGTTGAAAGAGGAATGGAAGGTTTCACAACTCCTGAAACACATAATAAATGGAGTTTAAGAGCTTCAAAAACAGGAGAATTGGTATTTAATGATGTTAAGATTCCGAAAGAAAATCTACTTCCAGGAGTTACAGGCTTAAAAGGGCCTTTATCTTGTTTAAATTCAGCAAGATATGGTATTTCTTGGGGTGTAATTGGTGCTGCAATTGATTGCTATTGCACTGCTGTTCAATATTCTAAAGAAAGAAAACAATTCGGAAAGCCAATCGGATCTTATCAACTACAACAGAAAAAATTAGCAGAATTTTTAACTGAAATTACTAAGGCTCAGTTGCTTTGTCTACAGCTAGGAAATCTTAAAAACGATCATAAAGCAAGTCCGGCACAGATCTCAATGGCAAAAAGAAATAACGTGAAAATGGCTATTGACATTGCAAGAGAATCTCGTCAAATCCTTGGCGGAATGGGCATCATGGGCGAATTCCCAATGATGAGACACGCTGCCAATTTAGAATCTGTAATTACTTACGAAGGAACTCACGATGTTCATTTATTAATTACAGGAATGGATATTACAGGTATCAACGCTTTCTAAAAATTAAAAAAAATAGATAAATAAGAGTCTGGTCGATCGATCAGGCTCTTTTATTTTGGACATAATTCATAGAACTTGTATTCAATGAATAATTATTGATTATACAACATACTGCTTGTTTTATTTAAAAAAATTAATTTAACAGGAACTAAAAATATGAATTATGAAAAAAATTAGTATTTTATTTTTGGGGCTATCGGCTCCATTTTACTTTTCACAACAGGCAGGTGATGTTGTCAACTTTGAACAAAAGCTGGATTTAACGCCACAAGGAGCAGTTAATTTCATTGCAAACAGTTTTGGGGAAGAAAGTACACCGGATTTTGTTTCTTATCTTAATGGTTTTAATGTAGGTTTAAAAGCTTACAAAATAACCTATTATACTAAAAATGAAAATAATACACTAGTAAAAGCTACTGGACTTGTAATGTACCCTAATGTTAATTATAAGCTTTCCACGGTAGTTTCTGAACATGGTACAACAGATACAAGAGACAATGTACCTTCTAATTTAAGAGGTACATTGTACGGTGGTTTTGTAGTTGAGCTTTCTTACGCTCTCAACGGATATATTGTCATGGCGCCTGATTATGTAGGGATGGGGAGCGGTGACGGCGTTCATCCATACGTCCATTATCCTACCGAAGCTTCTGCTACGATTGATTTTGTAACGGCAGCCAACAAAGTTTTAACACAATTAAATATAAAACGTTACAACGAATATTTCTTAACCGGTTATTCTCAAGGCGCTCACGCAGCCATGTCGACTTTAAAAAAGTTAAATATTTCAAACCCAACCAACCTGAATTTCAAGTACGCTTACATGGGCGACGGACCTTATGATTTTTCTGGAGTTACTCTTCAAAAAGGAGTGATAGAAAAAGAAATTTATCCGTTTACTGCATTTTTGGCGAATGTTGTAAACACTTGTAATAATACAGGTTATAAAACATACACCAACAATATTTCAGAGGTTATTTCACAGGAATACCTTGCTAAATATAATGAAAATGTTATTCAGGAACATGGCGGACTTCTTTGGGGGCCATTCATTTGGAGAAAATTATTTACCCAAAACTTCATAAATGATGTCACTAATAACAACAATAATAAATTAAGACAATGTCTTAGAGTAAGTGATGTTTACGATTGGTATAACAAAACGCCGATGACTTTGGGACATTCTACGGTAGACCTTGCTATTCATCCCGAAAATACCTCAAAAACCATCGATGTACAGAGAGGTTACTATCCGTGGTGGGATTTGAATAAATACAAATTAGAACCTTTCTATTGGGGACCTTTAGGCCATGCAGGTGGAATTTTACCTTTTGTTTTGGCATCTAATGCAAAGTTTAATACATTAAGAAGTGGCGGACTTTTCAATGAATGGGCATTTTTAACTTCAAAAAATGCTGATAACCAGCCAAAAACAAGTTCACTACTTTCTTCTCAAATAAAACCAGATTTACACGGTATGAAATTGGTTGAAGTTACAGATTTCAATAAAGAAAAATCTGAACGTAAATCAATGGCTAATAACAATCTAAGCACCTTAAAAGATGGAGTTTATTTATTAAAAGTATCTGAAAACAACGAAAATAAATTAATCCCTTATATTAAGAATACACCAACGGAAGTTACTGAAGATGAGATCGTAAAGTCAAATAACAATAATATTTTAAGTTTAAAAATCAATCCGGAAGAATTATCGTTTGTTAATATTTTTGATGAGAATAAAAATTTAGTAAAAACAATATCTCAGGAGCAATATCTTAAAGATGGCGGAATTAATTTAAATGATATTGATAGTCAAAACTATACTTTTGAAATTGTAACTCAATTTTATAATCTTCAATTCAAAAAGCAAGTTGGAGATGTAACATTATCTGACAGTCCGGAAATTTTTACAAAAAACCGCCAAATCATTGTTAAAGCTAAAAATGATTTGAAAAATATCAGTATTTATAGTATTTCGGGAGCTTTAATTTTAAACCAAGAAATCAATCAGTCACAATTTGAATCAAGAAGCTTGGAATCAGGAATTTATGTTGTACAAATCACTCAAAACAATGGAAAGATAACTAATAAAAAAATAAAACTTTAGCATTTAACATTCTCAATAACAGATTTTTATAATTAAATGAATGCACTTCAGAAATGGAGTGCATTTTTATTTAATACGATTTAATATCTTCAATAAAGGTAAGATTTGGATCTAAAATTTCCAGAATTAAACTTTTGATGGATTTCATCGCATCATCTATATTCCCTTTTTCAAATTGCAATGAAACAACGCCTTTTCTCGCTTCAGCAAAGCTCCAGATTCCAGTTTCGATTGGCAATCCCCAGAACTCCGGAAGATTTTGTACCACATACTGGTAGATACACAGCTGTAAAGCCTGTTTTCTTTCACTGTTAAGAAAATATTCATCTACATTATTTTCATCGATTTTTACCGTAAGATTCTTAATTTTCGCTGTCTTATAATCAATGATTCTTAATGTTCCGTTTAGGCGATCGATTCTGTCAATAAATCCAAAGAATGAAATTCGGTCTTTAGTATTTTCATCTAAATAAAAATCTACATTTTCAAACCTTTTTTCGATGTCAAGAATTTCTAATTTATTTCCGTTTTTTACTAATTCTAAATCAACATTCAACACACTTTCAATAACCTTTTTAGCAATTGCCTTATGGATGAAATTCATCCCCTTTTCGTAGAACTCAGGCTGATGTTTAAGCTTTTCAATAGCGACATCAATATATTTATCAACTGCTTTAATTAATTCTTTTAAATCATTTTCCTTTAACACTTTACCCTTTAATACTTCATAAACTTCTTGAAGTGAATAATGAACTAAATTTCCGTAGTTTTTCACGGATAATTCTTCTTCAATTTCATCGGTTTCTGAAGTCTTCAAAATCTTCGAAAGATAAAAATCAATAGGATTATAAAGATAGCTTGTAAGGTGAGAAGCCGATACTTTTTCTTTCCATTTTTCAAGACGTTCCAAGACAATTTCTGTCTTTGGAATTTCGATAGGCTGAGTGGTAATTGGCTCGGAAGAATTCTCAATAATTAGGTGTTCAATATGATGAGAGCTTTCCATTTCAATTTGGGTGATAAATCTACTTTTTTCTCCTGTATTTACCCCTGAACTTAATGCATTAAACAATAAATGGACATTCTTAGAATCCTGTATCAATCGGTAAAAGTGATAGGCATAAATACTGTCATTTTCAAGGAAAGTATGAAGGTCAAAAAATCGTCTGATATCAAAAGGAATATAGGTGTTTTGAGAATTTCCCAACGGTAATTTTCCTTCGTTCACGGAAAGCATGATCACGTTTTCAAAATTCAAAAGACGGGTTTCCAAAAGCCCCATAATTTGTAACCCACGCAAAGGTTCGCCTTGAAAATCAATACTTTCTGTATTCACATGCTGATTGATCAAGATTTCCAATGTTTCCATTTTAATTTGGAAATCATATGGAGCAACCTGATTTTTTATAATTCTGAATGCGTTTTCAAAATGAGAAACGTTTTCATACTGAATATCATCTATTTCCAGCCATTTGATCTGCTTACAAAAGTCGATCAACATATCAAGATAGACATTTGTAGAACCTGCTTTTTGAAGCAAATTAAAATAAGATAGTTCGCTTAAAAGCTCATTCAACAGCTTTCTTGAAATATAAACGATATTCCTCTCCTCTATTTTAGATTTAAATTGAATGATAATCTGCTCATCTTCAACAGATTTCGGGAGTTCTTCAAGGATAGGAAAAATATCTCGGTAATAATAAGAAGATTTGTTCTTTTCCAATTGTTTCTGCAAATAAAACAGTTGCTTTATCGCATTAGAAAACGATAAATTCTTCAAAGGAAAACCCATGGTAATATTAAGGTTTTCAACGGCGTACATTACGTCTAAACTTGCAGGAAGCAAATTTTCATCCAATAGAACGACTGCCGTATTTGAAAAGGTTTTATTTTCAATTTCTTTGAAAATTTCAGGAAGAATCTTTGTTTGGGTAACATTTCCTGAAACTTCGTAAACTTTTATATTTTTGGGTTGATTAAAATCATCTTCAATCCATTGAAAAGCTCTGCTGTCATTGAATTCTTTCCATGTTTTATGGTTTCTCAAAAACTTTCCGGCTTCCTGTCTTTCATCATCAAAATAATAATGATCACCTTGGAAAAAACATTGTCCTTTATCCCATTGTAAAAGACTTCTCACCAATTTTTCTTCAACCGGAGTAAAGGCATTAAATCCACAAAAAACGAATTTGTTAGGTGTATTTTTAGCAAAATCAATGATCTTAGATTTTGCGGTTTCGTGAATCATTCCTGATGTTGCCCAGTTTTTCTTTTGTAGTTTTTGCTTTAAAACAGGAAGAAAAACATTCATGTTTCGCCAGAAATTAAGGAATTTTTTTCTTGGAACATCATCATCTTCTCCAAGATCCTGAGCCCATTCCTTGATTCTTTCTTCATCAAACATATATTGCAAAACTGCCTGATCACTTTCAGAAAATTTCAAAATATCATCCCAATCCTTCAGCAATGTCGGAAACCATTTCAAGAAATCCGCAAAATCATCGTTTGGAATAAGATTAAGACTTTTATAAACATCAAATGCAAAAAGCCAGACAGAAATTCCTTGGATTGGTTGTTTATCGGCAATTTGATCTATTAATTCTTCGATTGTAAAAAAGTTGGGAAGAAATCCCGAATAATTATTTTCCTCTAAAATCTGTCGAATAAAAACGATTGGACGCTTCCCCGGCAAAACAATGTTAAACGCAGAAAGGTCTGTATTTTGAGCTAATAATTCGTTGATTATTTTATTGAGGAATTTCAAGAGGCTTTATAACTTTTTAAATTTTCTAATTCTTCAGAGATTTTTTTGTCGTATTCAGTCTGTTTAGCTTCGTCCATCCCATGCTTTGTGTCTTTATCATACAAAACCTGAAAGTTTCTGTAATCATTTAAAAGCCTGTTGTAGATAGCTTGAAAATTTTTATTGAAATCGCCTGAAGTCTTTATTTTTTCCTGAACCTCTTTTCGAAGTTTTCGGGCAAATACTTCTGCAATGTCAAAATGTTTCTGCTCATGTCCTAAAACATAATCATTGATCTTTTTTACATCTTTCCACGATTTATCTTCGTTAAAAATGGTTTCAATCTTAATTTTTACAGGAGATTTTGGATTTGAAGATTTTACGACAGAATATACCCAGCCGCAGTTTGTATAGGCTACAACATTGGTTCCGCGTTGGTTATTTATATTACTTTTAAAATTGCTCCAATTCAGTTTTAATCCTTCCTGCCAAACTATTTTTTGAGCAAATAAGACATTGGTTATCAATAAACAAACTAAAAAAATCCATTTCATTATTTATTCTACTACAATTGTTTTGGTGATCCAGTTGCTGCCACCATTCCAGAATTTAAAAGTATAGGTCCCAATCTGTTGCGGACTAAAATTAATTTGGCTTGCCCCAACATGATTTCCCTGCACACATGGCCCGTTGCTGATATATTTGTAAGCTGTAATTGTTCTTGTTAAATTGCTGTTGTGAATATAATCATACCCGTAAAACCCTTCACACTGAGATGAATAGATTGAATACGTCTTAATACTTTGCACCGTGAAAACATCCATCGTATCATTAAGAATCTTCACACTGTCGATCTTTATTTTATCGACCGATTCGATGGTTTGATAATCGTCATCATCATTACACGAAGTAAAAAATAACCCTAAAACTATTGCCGAAAATCCAATATTTAAAAGTTTTTTCATAACATTTTACAATTTTTGATTATTATTAAATAAACAGCAAAAATTATTCCCTAATTATAATAAATTAAGAATTAAAATTACCTTTTGATACATAAACCACTCTTTTAGTATCAAAAAATTCTTCATCAAAATAGTTTTTAAGGTTGGAGATCTCACATCTAAGTCCGGCAAGCTCTTCTGCAAGGTCGCCGCCTTTTAAATATAAGATTCCATTGTGTTTTGCGTTGAATTGTTCTTTTTCAAATTTACCTTTCAACCATCTTAAAAATTCGGGCATTTGAGTAACCGCTCGGCTTACTACAAAATGGAATTTTTCTTTTACTTTTTCCGCTCTTCCGTGAATTGCAGTTACGTTTTTCAATCCAACTCCTTCTGCAACAGCATTTACTACACTTATTTTCTTTCCGATAGAATCAACTAAAGTAAACTGTACTTCAGGAAACATAATCGCTAAAGGAATCCCGGGAAAACCGCCTCCTGTTCCGATATCCAAAACTTTGGTTCCGGGAGCAAATTCCATCACTTTTACGATTCCTAAAGAATGTAAAATATGCTTTTCATATAGAGATTCCATATCTTTTCTGGAAATTACGTTGATTTTTTCGTTCCACTCGTTGTAAAGTGCTTCCAATTTTGTGAACTGTTCAATCTGAATTTCTGTAAGATCCGGAAAATATTTTAATAGTAACGATATAGACATGTGAATTATTATATTGCAAAAATATGTTTTATTTCACTTTTATTCAAATTAAATGAATTTTGATCCACCAAAAATCATTTCGCAATGCTCGGAATAACGGGTAAACTCAAATTTCCCGATTGATTAACAGCCTGTACCGCAAAAATATAATTATCCTTAGAAAGCGGAATTTTAATAGAAAGTTCAGTTGTAAATATCTTTTTCTGCCATGTCGGGCTATCCGTTTCTCTTACCAAAACATAATATCCCGCAACAGTCCCGAATTTCGGTTTTTCCCAATGCAAAACGGTAGAATTAGTAAGTTCTTTCACTTCTATTTCTACGCGCTCGGGTTTCGAAGTTGATTTGGCGAGATTAGCAAGTGCAGCAATATTTACGGCAACATTTTTCTTGAGGTAATTGTAATCTATAAATTCCGGAAGATCTCCGTATTTGATATTTTTTTCTGTTCTTACATCCTGATGTTGATGGTCATAATTTTCATAATATTCGGTAAGTCTTACTGAGGGAAATCCATAATTAACGAAGCTGGAATGATCTCCACCACGTAGAAATCTGTCGTTTCTATATATTAATTTCACCTCAATTTTATCTACGTATTTTTCTGCAATTTCTTTTATATAACGAGCCAATTGTCTGGAATCTCCATCATTTTCCAGTCCGATATTTCTTATGCTCATTGCTTTTTTATCTAAATCCATGTAAGGAATTCCCTCACTGAAAACTCTGAGAACGTGATCATTTATTTCACCAGTTTCTCCAGCTTTATTGTTGCCGATCATGTCATTATTTAAAACAGCTTCTATCTGCATATTTTCATTTTTGGCTTTTTCCGCCAATAATTTAGAACCTAACAGCGACTGTTCCTCACCGGAAAACGTAACAAAAATTACAGATGCGGGAAATGAAGATTTACTCAAAATTCTTGTAGCTTCTATAACTGCGCTTACTCCACTGCCATCGTCGTTTGCACCGGGAGCGAAAGAGCTTCTGTCCATTATATTGGTGACACGGGAATCCAGATGTGCGGAAATAAGAAAAATTCTTTTATCATTTGGATCGGTTCCTTTAAGATAAGCAATTGGATTTCCTAAACTAGTTACTTGGTCTACCCTCTTTCCATCAGCCTGAATGTCTTGCTGCTGCATATAAACCTCCATTCTTCCATTGGAGTTTTTTGAATAATCTTTAAATTTTTTCAGCACCCAATTTCTCGCCGCTCCTATTCCTTTACTTTTATCATCAGTTGAGCTTAAAGTGTGTCTGGTATGAAAACCAACCAACTTATTGATGTATGATTTTAAAGAATCAGAATTTACTTCAGAAACATACTTTTTCACTTCATCATCTTTTGGAGGAACCTGTGAATAAATAAAGAAAGGAGCAAATAATAAGAAAAGAGAATATTTCATAACAAATGTGATTTTACGAGAGTATTGTAAATATAAGAAATCTATACTTTGAATTACCATTTTTTTCAGCCAGACATTATTCACGTTAAGTTTTTATTATATATTTGTTACAATACAAAAATACTACATGAGCAAACTTTCAGATAGAGTAACAAGACTAGGCTTTTCTCAAACTTTTGTAATGTCTAACAAAGCAAGAGAAATGAAAGCTAACGGAATAGATGTCATCAGTTTAACATTGGGAGAACCTGATTTCGATGTTCCGGACAATATAAAACAAGCCGCTTTTGATGCAATTAATCAAAACTACAGTCACTACTCTCCCGTTCCGGGATTTTTAGAACTTCGTGAAGCAATTTCTAATAAATTAAAAAGAGATAATAATTTAGACTATAAACCAACACAAATCTGTGTTTCTAATGGTGCTAAACAAGCTATCATTAACGTTTTAGCAGCCATTATCAATGATGGTGATGAAGTTTTACTTCCTGCTCCTTATTGGGTAAGTTATGATGAAATGGTAAAAATGATGGGAGGAAACTCTGTCATGATTGCTACTTCATATGTTAATGATTTTAAAATTACTGCAGAGCAATTAGAAGAAGCAATTACAGAGAAAACTAAGGCTGTTTTATTCAGTTCGCCTTGTAATCCGTCAGGTGGATATTACACATATGACGAATTGAAATCTTTAGCTAAAGTTATTGCTAAATATCCTCAAATCACGGTGATTTCTGACGAGATCTACGAATATATCAATTACGAGACAAAAACGACTTCTATCGCTCAGTTTCCAGAAGTGTATGAGCAAACTGCGGTAATTAATGGTATGTCTAAAGCTTTCGCAATGACAGGTTGGAGAATCGGTTATTCTGCATGTCCGGAATGGCTGGCAAAAGCATGTGAAAAAATTCAGGGACAAATGACGAGCGGTGCGAATACCGTTGCTCAGAGAGCTTCAATTGTTGCTTTACAAACCGATCCTTCTGAATATAAATACATGATCGATGCTTTTAAAATAAGAAGAGACCTTGTGTTTGATCTGATGAAAGAAATTCCAGGTTTTAAAGTTCTTTTGCCTAAAGCTGCATTCTATTTCTTCCCGGATATTTCTCATTACATCGGTAAAACTTTAGATGGAACAGAAATTAAAGATGCTGATGATTTCGCGATGTTTATTTTAGAAAAAGCTCATGTTGGATGTGTTGGCGGAGTTTCATTCGGAAGCCCGGAATGTATACGATTTTCTTATGCAGCTTCGGAGGATGATTTAAGAGAAGCGATGAGAAGAATTAAAGAATTATTAAGCAAATTCAATTAATTAAATCAGATAAAAAACATAACCAATAATAGAAGAATGAATTTTTTCAAAAAAATAACCATTGCCACAAGTATTGCTGCGGCAAGTTTCACAGGATATGCTTTTGGGCAGGATTTCCAGTGGAAAGAAGCCAAATCCAATGGATATTCCTACAAATATGTAACGAATGATCCTACTTCGGCGAGATATTATACACTTAAAAATGGGCTAACGGTCATTTTAAGTCCAACAAATAAAGATCCGAGAATCCAGACTTATATTGCAACAAAAGCAGGAAGCAAAACAGATCCGGCAGATCATACAGGTCTTGCGCATTATCTGGAACATATGCTTTTTAAAGGAACAGATAAATTCGGTTCTAAAGATTGGGCAAAAGAAAAACCTCTTTTAGACAAAATTGATGCGCTTTACGAAAAGTATAATCAAACTAAAGATGAAGCCAAAAGAAAAGAAATTTATAAAGAAATCGACAAAACTTCCGGAGAAGCCGCAAAATTTGCCATCGCTAACGAGTATGACAAATTAATGGCAGATATGGGCGCAGATGGAACCAACGCTTTCACTTCTTTTGAGCAAACTGTTTATACAGAAGATATTCCTTCAAATGTTGTAGATAAATTTTTAACGGTTCAGGCAGAAAGATTCAGACAACCTGTTTTAAGACTTTTCCATACTGAATTGGAGGCTGTTTACGAAGAGAAAAACAGATCTCTTGATGATGATGGCGACAAAGTTTACGATAAAATGTTTGAAAGTCTTTTTCCAAACAACAATTATGGAAAACAGACAACAATTGGAACTATCGAACATTTGAAAAACCCGTCTCTTACAGCGATCAGAGAATATTTCAACAATTATTATGTTCCTAATAATATGGGAATTATTATGTCGGGAGATTTTAATCCTGATGAAATAATTGCAAAAATTGACAAGGCTTTTTCTTATATGAAATCTAAGCCAATCCCAACTTACAATATTGGTCAGGAAAAAGCAATTACGGCTCCGATCACAAAAGAAGTTTTAGGTCCAAATCCTGAAAGTTTGATGATGGGATTCAGATTTCCGGGTGCTACAACGAAAGATGCGAGATTATTAACTCTTGTTGGAAACATGCTTACCAACGGACAGGCAGGATTGATTGATCTTGATCTTGTTAAAAAGCAAAAATTATTGGGAGCTTATGCTTTTCCGTATGTTTTAAAAGATTATTCTGTTCTTTTGTTACAGGGAAAACCTACTGAGGGACAATCTTTGGATGAAGTTAAAAATTTATTGCTTCAGGAAATTGATAAATTAAGAAAAGGTGAATTTTCGGATGACCTTATCCAATCTATTGTCAATAATGAGAAGAAAAGCATCATTCAGAAAGATGAAAAATATTCGTCAAGAGCTGGTATTTTGATGGATGAATTTACGTCTGATATCGATCACAAAACTTCTCTTGAATATGTAGAAGAGATTTCAAAGCTTACCAAGAAAGATATTATGGATTTCGCTTCAAAATATCTTCAGGCTAACAACTATGTTGCTGTTTATAAAAGAAAAGGCGAAGATAAAAGTATCGTAAAAGTTGACAAACCTACCATTACTCCGATTTCTGTAAACAGAGAAGATCAGTCAGAGTTCCTGAAAAAAGTTGAGGAAATGCCGGAAAATGCAATTGCTCCGGTTTGGTTGAATTTTGATAAAGACATCACTAAAAACAAGCTTGGAAATGTAGATGTACTTTCTGTAAAAAATACAGATAATGCGCTTTTCAGATTATATTATCATTTCGATTCCGGAAAATGGAATAACAAAATTCTTCCTTTGGCAGCAGAATATTTACAGTATTTAGGTACAAAAGATAAATCTTCTGAGACAATCAGTAAAGAATTTTACAAATTAGCTTCAAGCTTTAATGTAAGCGCAGGAAATGAAGAAACCTATGTTTCTTTGGAAGGTTTAAATGAAAACTTCGATAAAACAATCGCTTTATTTGAAGATTTAATTAAAAATTCTCAGGCAGATCAAAAAGCATTGGATGCTTATAAAATAAGACTGAAAAAATCCAGAGACAATGCAAAACAGAACAAATCTACCATTATGGCTGGTTTGAGAAGTTACGCACAGTATGGCGCTCAGAATCCTTTCAATAATGTTTTAAGTGATGCTGAATTAGATGCTTTAAAAGCGGAAGATTTAATCAATGTTCTTCATGATTTATTCAATTTCAGGCATAGAGTATTGTATTACGGACCGAAAGCAGGGAATGAAGTTGTTGCTTCTTTAACTCCGGTTCACAAGCTTCCTGCTACATTGAAAGAATTGCCGAAGTCTAAGACTTTTACGCAGGTTCCAACAGATAAAAACAAAGTATTATTTGCTCATTATGATATGGTTCAGGCCGAGATCTTCTGGGTGAGAAATTCTGATCAGTACAATGCTTCTATAACGCCGACTGTAAGTTTATTCAACAACTATTTTGGAGGTGGAATGGGATCTATTGTTTTCCAGACAATCAGAGAATCTAAGGCTTTAGCATATTCTACCTATTCTTATTTCTCTCTTCCGAGCAAAAAAGAAGATAAGGATATCGTTATGGCTTACGTAGGAACGCAGGCTGATAAGTTCAATGATTCTACTCTAGCGATGAATGAACTTCTGACAACACTTCCAAAATCTGATCAATTATTCGAAACAGCGAAAAATGGATTGAAAAAATCTATTGCTTCCGAAAGAATAACTCAGGACGGAATTATCTTCTCTTATTTAAGATCCCAAAAGCTTGGAAATAACTTTGACATGAGAAAGAATGTCTACGATCAGGCTCCGAAATTAGCCTTTACAGACATTAACAGTTTCCACGATAAGGAAATGAAAGGCAAAAACTTCACTTACTGTTTAGTCGCATCGCAAGACAAAGTAAATGAAGCCGATATGAAGAAATTAGGCGAAGTAAAAAAACTTAACTTAAACGAAATATTCGGTTATTAAAATAAATGAAAAAGCTCTGGAAACAGGGCTTTTTTCTTTGTACTACATCAAAAACAATTATAGATTTTATTTATCGAAATCAACTTGTTCGATAGATGAAATACTCTTATCTTTGCCACAGAAAATTTAATTATAAAAACGAGAAAATTATGTCTTTAGTAGGAAAAAAATTCCCGAATGTAGCAATTGATGCAATGTCTGAAATGGGTGATGATCTTAGAATCAACATCTTCGAAGAAACAACTAAAAACCAACAGAAAGTAATTTTATTCTGGTATCCAAAAGATTTCACTTTCGTATGTCCAACTGAGCTTCACGCTTTTCAGGAGGCTTTAGGTGAATTCGAAAAAAGAAACACTAAGGTAATCGGTGCTTCTTGCGACACAAACGAAGTACACTTCGCTTGGTTGAACGTTTCAAAAGATAACGGAGGTATCGAAGGGGTAACTTACCCACTTTTAGCTGATACTCACAGACAATTGGCAAACATGCTGGGAATTGTAGATCAGGATTTCGAATATAACGATGAGGGAGAAGAAGTTTTCACAGGTTCTAACGTAACTTACAGAGCAACTTACCTAATCGACGAAACCGGAAAAGTATTCCATGAGTCTGTAAACGATATGCCTTTAGGAAGAAACGTAAAAGAATATTTAAGATTGATCGATGCTTACACGCACGTTCAGAAGCACGGTGAAGTTTGTCCTGCAAACTGGGAAGAAGGAAAAGATGCAATGAAAGCTGACAGAAATTCAACTGCTGAATATTTATCAAAGAATTAATTTAATGTGTTAATATGGCAATGAGATAGTTTGCTGATGATTCTTAGGAGCATTTTCAAATTATCTCATTCCTTTTTTAATTAAATTATTAATCAACAAATCAATTATGTACACAGAATTAACCGAAGATACGTTACAAAATATCGTAACAGACAATGAAAAAGTAGTTGTTCAATATGGAGCAACATGGTGCGGAAACTGCAGAATCATGAAGCCTAAATTCAAGAAATTAGCTTCTGAAAATGACAGTATTCCTTTCCTTTATGTAGATGCAGAAAAATTACCGGAAAGCAGAAAATTAGCTAAAGTTGACAATTTACCGACTTTCGCGATCTTCAAAAATGGTGAATTGGTAAATCAGGTTCAATCTAATCAAGCTGAAAGTTTAATTAACCTTTTTAATGAATTAGCATAATGAAGTTACCCGTAATAAGACAGTTTTACCAAAATCAAACTCCTGAAAATCTTGAAAAAACATTAGAAGTTTTAGAAAGCTTCAGTGAATTCAGAGGAACAAGCGAAGAAGACTTAAACGTTGCAGGTGAGTTAATTACAAACATCTGTGGAGCACTGGAAGTTCACGCCAACGTACAAAACGGAATGAGCGAAAAAGATGCTTTAAATTCTTTTGCTCAAAAGGTTTTAGGATCGATTGATAAATAAAACTTAAACACTAATACCACAAATATTTCACGAATCTACACAAATAAGCTTATAAAAATTTAGTGTTTATTTGTGATAAAATTAGTGTCATTTGTGTTTAAACCACCAAAAATAAAATCCCGATGAAAAGACATCAGGATTTTTTGGGTTTATAAAATTTCTTTACTTTATATTAGCTTCTTCTGCTCATCAAAATACTCAAGATATACCAGAACAACAACATGATAGAAGCAAAAAGCTGTAACGAAGCTCCAACATACTGATTGGTTGCGTAAGAATCTTTAAGCTTACTTGTCTGATATAAAATTGTTGCAGAAGCCAGAATTACCATTCCTACAGAGAACCAAAGTCCAAGGTTAAAACCGAAAAGCATTCCGCCAACGATCAATCCAAGAGAAATAAATCCACCGATAACAATAATATTTCTTAAAAAAGAAAAGTCTCTTTTAGAAGTAAAAGCTACCGCTGAAATTCCTGCAAACATAGCAACTGTTAATGTCGCTGCTTGGAAAATCACTTGCGCTCCGGAATACACCATCGCAATGTAAATTAACGGCAAGAAAATAACCGCTTCAAGCAAGATATAAAATCCAAGTCCCATATATTGCGTTGATTTACTTTGTGAAAGCGACCATTTTGCAGCTAAAACTGAAGCTAACCAAAACACACCGATAATCAATAGCCAAGCGAATCTTTGCGCGAACATTGCAACGATTAATTGCTCTGGAACCACTTTTAATAAAACGGTTTCAACTCCAATAAATCCAAGAATCGCCAAAGCAACATGCAAATACGTTTTCTTGTAAAAACTGGCCTTTTCTACGTCTGTAGAATTCGCCACTAAAACATCTGTCATCATAGTTTATATTTTTTATTTAAATATAATTAAAAATAAATTATTTTTTGAATGGCTTAACTCCAAGAATCTTACCATTATTTTCAAAAACTGCCGTAATCACTTCTTTTGGTTCAGCAGACTTATCATCAGCGTATTTATATTGAATCATCGGATAACTATTACCGTCTATCAAAGGCTTATAACCTGTTTTAATGATCGTAAGCTTTTTGCTGGTATTGATATCTGCCGACAGTTTTGTAAACACTTTATCGGTAACCACTTGCTTTGCCTTGTCGGAAAGTAAAGCTTCCATTCCTTTTCTGTCAGATGATTTCAGGGCAGTGATAAATTGCAGAAATTTCCCGTTGTATAGATCAATCTGTTTTTTGTTCAGATCTAAAGGAGTTTCTGTCTTTCTATTGTTTTCTACCTTTAAATCAACAACTTCCTGCGAAAAGAAAAGCTGTACAGATAAGATTGAAAGTATTAAAAATATTTTTTTCATTTTAGTAATTTCGGATATAAATTTGCAATTGAAGATACGTAAAATTAAATTAATTCTAAAAATTTCATCGTATCCACATTATCCGCATAAGTATCCAAACCTGGATTTTGCGCTTCTCCAAAACATACAGAATCCAGACCAAGTTCTTCTTTAGCAACAATACATTGAATATCTTCTTCATTTTCAGCAATAAAACTTTTAACTTCATCCAAAGAAGAATATCTGCTGAAATTAATCACAGAAAGCGAACTGAATAATTTATCATCTTCTTTCATCATCACAAAATTATTATCCCAGAATTTATCAAGATTTAAAAGATAAACTGCTCTGTTATATTCATAATTATTCGCATATTTATTATGATTGATAATATCCTGATAGCCTACAAAGCTTTCAAATAATCTGTCAAGCACAAAATCCTGCGGAATTAAAATTCTCGTTACATTTCTGCAACCCAATCCAAAATATTGGAAAATATCATTCGCTAAAAGTTTTAATTCTTCAACAGTTTCGTCACCTTTTAAAATAGCAACTGAAGTTCTGTTTTTACGAATAATATTCAGATGATTTTTAAAATAATATTCTAAATATCTTGCTGTATTATTACTTCCTGTTGCAATCACTGCGTCATAGCTTTCCAACCTTTCAACAAACTCATATTCAACATTATCACTAGAAAATTCTTTCCATTTTTTTAATAAAAACGGAACCATATATCTGTCTTTTGAAGATAATTTAATCACTGGAATATGATTGCTCAACACCACAGAAATCACATCATGCAATCCAACTAAAGGAATATTTCCTGCAAGGATCAATCCTACTCTTTTTGTGATTTTAGAGATAGAATATTGCTTAATCCAATCCTTAATATTTTCTTCCGTCAGCAGATCCGACCATTGTTTTAAAGCAAATTTCTGATTATCAATGGTAAACCACGGGTTTTCCATTTCAGACTTTCTTAACAATAATTCAAAATCAGAATCATTCTCGTTATATTCAGCAATATCTTTTGCTAAAAACTCTTTTATATAATCACTTAGGTTAATAAGTCCTAAAACTTGATTTTCGATATTCATAATTACTGTAAAATTGGGGAATATTTTGTAATTTTGTGCAAATTTAAAAAAAATTAGCGATGGCTATTAAAATAACTGATGAATGCATTAATTGCGGTGCCTGCGAACCAGAGTGTCCCAACAATGCAATATATGAAGGAGCAGTAGACTGGAAAGCTTCCGAGGGTACTGAGCTTAAAGGTACTGTCACATTGCCATCAGGACTTACAGTGGATGCAGATGCACCGCAAGAGCCTGTAAATGATGATGTTTATTTTATTGTAACAGATAAGTGTACAGAATGTAAGGGATTCCATGAAGAACCACAGTGTGCAGCGGTTTGCCCGGTAGATTGCTGTGTTCCTGATGAAGATCATGTAGAATCTGAAGAAGCATTGCTTAACAAGAAAGCATTTTTACACGGTGAATAAAAAACGCCGTCTCAGCCAGTATGAGACGGTTTTTTTAACCAAATATTTCAAAGGATCTAAGTAAAATATTAAAAATGAAACGGTAAGCCCGAAAGTTCTTACCAAAACCAAAAAAATAAAAATATGAGCAAAAAGCACAACTTCAGCGCAGGACCATGTATTTTACCACAAGAGGTATTCGAAAAATCGGCAGAAGCGATTTTAGATTTTAACGGTATTGGTCTTTCTCTTCTTGAGATCTCTCATAGAAGCAAAGATTTCGTTGCAGTAATGGACGAAGCGCGTGCGATTGTAAAAAGATTAATGAATCTTGGGGATGATTATGAAGTTTTATATTTAGGAGGCGGTGCTAGTCTGCAGTTTGCAATGGTTCCTTACAACTTGCTAAAAGTTGGCGGAAAAGCTGCTTATTTAGATACGGGAACTTGGGCTGCAGGAGCAATCAAGGAAGCAAAAAAATTAGGTAATGTGGATGTTGTAGGTTCTTCAAAAGAAGAAAACTATTCTTTCATTCCTAAAGATTATACGATAGGTTCAGAATACGATTATTTCCACTGTACTTCAAACAATACGATTTATGGAACTCAAATGAAATCTTTCCCTGAAGTTGATACTTTGATGGTTTGTGATATGAGTTCTGATATTTTCTCTAGACAATTGGATTTCTCTAAATTTGATCTAATCTATGCCGGAGCTCAAAAAAATATGGGACCTGCAGGAGTTACTTTGATCGTAATTAAAAAGGAAATTCTTGGAAAAACAGGAAGAGAAAATATGTTATCGATTTTAGATTATTCTCAGCATATTTCAAAAGAATCTATGTACAATACTCCACCGGTTTTCCCTGTGTATGCATCTTTATTGACTTTGCAACATCTAGAAAACAACGGAGGAATTGCTGCTGCTGAAGCAAGAAATGAAGCAAAAGCAAAACTTTTATATGACGAAATTGATAGTAATCCGTTATTTGAGACGTTTTGTGTAAAAGAAGACCGTTCTTTGATGAATGTTTCGTTCAAATTGATCGATGACAGCAAAAAAGAAGAATTTGACGCCGCTTGGAAAGCTGCAGGAATCAGCGGACTAAATGGTCACAGAAGTTTAGGTGGTTACAGAGCTAGTTTGTACAATGCTTTACCTATTGAAAGCGTGCAAGTTTTGGTAGATGTAATGAAATCTATAAAATAACTATATTAGGCGACTGAAAAAATTGAAATATTAAAGATTTCAGAAAAATATAAAACCATGAAAGTTTTAGCAAACGACGGAATTTCCGAAGCAGGACGAAAAGCATTGCAAGATGCAGGAATCGAAGTACTTGACAACCGAGTTGCTCAGGATCACGTTATTAATTTCATTAATGAAAATAACGTGGATGTACTTTTGGTAAGAAGCGCAACGAAAGTAAGACAAGATATTATTGATGCCTGCCCGACTCTTAGAATTGTAGGAAGAGGCGGAATCGGTATGGATAATATTGATGTTGACTATGCTAAAACGAAAGGCTTAAAAGTGATCAATACTCCAAATGCATCGTCAAAATCGGTTGCTGAATTGGTTTTTGGACACTTCTTTGCTCTGGCAAGATTCCTTCACGAATCAAACAGACTGATGCCTTTGGAAGGTGAAACGCATTTTAATGCGATGAAAAAATCTTTCAGCAATGCTTATGAACTTTCAGGTAAAACTTTAGGTGTTATAGGTTTTGGAGGTATAGGTCAGGAAGTTGTGAAGATGGGAATTGCTTTAGGAATGAAAATTAAAGTCTTAACAAGAAAGCCTAAAACAAAGGTTCTTACTTTAGACTTTTTTGACGGACAGACTATAAATTTTGAAATCACTTCAACTAATGATTCAGATGAATTCCTTAAAGACGTTGATTTCATTAGCATTAACACTCCAAAAACAAACGAATATATCATAGATACCGCTCAGTTTGAAAAAATGAAAGACGGTGTTTATATTGTCAACACTGCAAGAGGCGGCGTTATTAATGAAGTTACTTTAATTGATTTTATTGAGTCAGGAAAAGTGGCTGGAGCAGCTTTAGACGTTTTTGAAAACGAACCGACTCCGGAACTTCCATTATTAATGAATCCTGCTTTATCCCTTTCTCCACATGTAGGTGGAAATACGGTTGATGCTCAGGAAAAAATCGGATTAGAACTTGCAGAACAAATTATTAAGCTACAAAAAGAAACTATACTATAAAATATGCCTATTTTTAAACCTTTTCGCGGAATAAGACCTCACAAAGACTTTGAGAGTACTTTCCCTACGCATCCTCTTGATAATTTTACTCAGGAAGAGATCGCGGAGAAAGCTCAAGTTGAAAATACTTACATCAATATGATTAAGCCATATGTTGTAAGTAAATCCAAAGATATTGACCGAAATTTAAGGAAGATCCGTTCTACTTTTGAAGAATTAGTGGAAGAGAAAAAACTCGTTCAGGACAGTTCGGCGTATTATCTTTATGAGCAGATCTATCCGAGTAAACAGATTTTCAGAGGTTTGCTGGGTTTGGCAAGTATCGAAGATTTCTGGAGCGGAAAGATCAAAAGGCACGAAAGTACCATTCCTCAGAAAAAGGAAAAACTGGCTCATTATCTTGAAAAAGTAAACTTGCAGGCAGAACCTGTATTGTTGACCTACCCTTCCAATTCAAAGATTGAATTATTAATGAATCATGAGGAAAAGAATGTTCCGATCTTCAATCATGTTGATACAAAAGGGATTAGACATAAAATCTGGAGAATTGATAACCGATTGAAATTACAACAGTTTAAAGAAGTTATTGATCAGATTGATGCATTTTATATTGCGGACGGGCACCACAGAATTGGTTCTACAGCATTGAATGCAAAGTATCATAAAGACAAAAACAAAAGGCACAACGGTACTGAGGCTTATAACTTTGTGTACAGTTTTATAGTTTCCAACCAGTCTATTAAAATTCATGATTATAATAGAATTGTAACTGATCTCAATAATTTAGAAACTGCGGATTTTTTAAAGCAATTAGAAAAATATTTTCTGATTCATGAGAAAGAAGGTACGGCATATTATCCTTCTCAAAAATTCCACATTTCTATGTATTTGGATGGTAAATTCTACTCTCTTCACGTAAAGCATGAGCTTCGTTCTCAGGAGATGTCTCTGGATAATCTGGATCACCATCTTATTGATAAATACATATTTAAGGATATTTTAAAAATTGACGATCCGGACAGTTCAGATAAAATTTCTTATGTAAAAGGAACTTCAAATCTTGAAGGAATCAATCTTTTAAAAGAAAAAATAGACAGCGGAGAAGGAAGAGTCGGATTCGGAATTTTCCCTGTGAGTTTTAATGATATGATCAAAATTTCTGATCTGAAATTAAGCATGCCTCCAAAATGTACATTCATTGAACCTAAATTGGTTACAGCCTTGCTAATGTACGACATGAAACAATAAAATATTCTTATTTTTTTCCTACTTTTATGCACGGAAAAGAAAAGGTAAATAAAAAAAATGAAAAAAATATTCATTATCATACTTCCACTCTTTTTGAGTGGATTTTTATTTTCTCAGAAAAAACCTCAAAAAAAGCCGGTAAAAAAAGGAATCGTCACCAAGATGAACTATCATGATGAGTTTAAGAAAATCTCAGACGAAATCATGACTAATGGTACTGCTTACGAAAACCTTGGTGAATTAACCAAAGGCGTTGGATCTCGTTTCAGTGCAACTCCGGGCTATATGAAAGCTGTGGAATGGGCTGAAAAGAAGTTTAAAGATGCCGGTGTCGAAATGATCTGGAGACAGGAAGTAAAAGTTCCTGTTTGGATACGCGGAAAGGAATCTTTACAAATTAAAGCCAGCAATGGAGATTGGAAAAACATCAAAATGCTATCTTTCGGAAATTCCGAAGGAACAGGCGGAAAAGATCTTACAGCTGAAATTGTTTTAATTAATACCACTTCTGAGCTTAATGCTCTATCAATCGGACAATTAAAAGACAAAATAGTTTTCGTCAATCTTCCGATGGATCCGAAAATCATTAATACAAGTGATTCTTATTTAATTACAGCAAAATCGAAATTAATATCTGCTTCTGTTATTGCAAAAACTGGAGCGAAAGCTTTAATTATAAGATCATTAACAACGGCAACAGACGATACACCGCATGCAAAAATGGTGTATTATGAACCGGAGGACAAAGTTAAAATTCCCGCATTATCAATCGGAGTAAGATCTGCAGATGAACTTGAAAAATTATTAAAAAAACAAAAAGTTACAGCTAAATTAAACATGTCTGCCGAATCAAAAGGTGACACAACCAATCCGAATATCATTGCTGAAATTCAAGGTAAAAAAGATTCTAAAGTTATCGTTTTGGGAGCTCAGTTAGACTCTTGGGATTTCGCCGAAGGTGCTCATGATGATGGAACAGGAGTCGTTCAGTGTATTGAAGTTTTAAGAACTTTAAAAGCACTTGGCATCGAAAATAATCATACCATCAGAGTTGTTTTGTACGCGAATAGTGAAAATGGCGGACAAGGTCGTGACATGTATGCAGCTTACGTTAAAAAGAGAGATGAAAAGCATATTTTTGCTTTAGGAACAGATGCAGGAGGTTATTCTCCGAGAGGTTTTTCATTAGATATGTCTCCTCAGAGAAGAAGGTTAATATTTGACTGGAAAAGCTACTTTCTTCCATACGGCATTTATGATTTTGATCAAACCGATGCCATTCAGGATATTTCTCCTTTGAAAAAACTGGATATTCCTTTGGCTGAAATGGTTGTGGACACTCAAAGATATTTCGATTATCATCATTCGGTTGAAGATACTTATGATAAAGTAAGCAAAAGAGAACTTCTTTTAGGCGCAGTTGCCATGACGCAAATGATTTTTATGATCGATAAAAATTGGTAAAATGAAAAAGATATTAGGAACATCATTATTAGTTCTAAGCTTGACGGTTTTTGGTCAGGTTAAAGAAGATTCAATACAATTCAGTAAAATTTCAGCAGAGATTTTAAATAACGGAAAAGGTTACACAGAATTAAAAGATTTAACTAAAAATATTGGCCACCGTTTAAGCGGTTCCGAAGCTTACGAAAAGTCCGTAAAATGGGCTGAACAGAAACTTAAAGATGCCGGAGCTGATAAAGTCTGGCTTCAGGAAGTAATGATTCCGGTTTGGGAAAGAGGAAAAGAATCTTTACAAATCAAAACCTCCAGCGGATCATGGAAAGGCTTAAAAATGCTTTCTTTAGGAAATTCTGAAGGTACAGGCGGAAAAGATATTTCGGGAGAAATTATCATGGTTAAATCCATGGAAGAATATGAAAAACTTCCTGCCGAAAAAGTAAAAGATAAAATAATTTTCTTCAACTACCCTTTCAGCCAGTCTTTTGTTGAGACTTTCAGAGGATATGGTGATGCCGCAAAATATAGAACAACAGCCGCTTCTTTAACTGCTAAAAAAGGTGGAAAATTCGCGATTATCCGTTCGCTTTCTTCTGCTTTTGATGATTTTCCCCACACGGGAGCTATGCGTTACGAGGATAAAGTCAATAAAATTCCGGCGGTTGCAATTGGAAATACAACGGCAGACGAACTGGAAAATCTATTAAAATCTCAAAAAATCACTGCAAAACTTAATTCTAATTGCGGGATGAAAGGCGAGAAACTCTCCCACTCTGTTATCGGTGAAATCACAGGGAAGAAAGATAAAAGTGTCATCGTTGTTGGCGGACACTTAGATTCTTGGGACGTTGGTGAAGGTGCCCATGACGACGGAGCCGGAATTGTACAGAGTATTGAGGTTTTAAGAACTTTCAAAAAATTAGGAATCAAAAATAATCATACGATACGGGTTGTCTGTTTTGCCAACGAAGAAAACGGTGTAAAAGGCGGAATTCAGTACGGAAAAACAGCAAAAGAAAACAATGAAAAACATCTTTTTGCATTAGAATCTGATGCCGGAGGTTTTACTCCAAGAGGAATCGCCCTTGAAATGGATGATACCAAAAGAAATCAGATCAAAGGCTGGTCAGCTTTATTCTTCCCTTACGGAGTGTATAATTTTGAAGGAAAATACTCAGGGACGGACATCTATCCGCTTCATGATATGGGAGTTCCAACGGCGGAGCTGGTTCCTGATTCTCAAAGGTATTTTGATATTCATCACACCGAAGAAGATACTTTCGAAAAGGTTAACCGACGAGAGTTGCTTTTAGGAGCCGTCGCCATGACGCAGATTATTTATATGATTGATAAGAACTGGTAAAATATAGGAAAACCGCTGATTGGGTCAGCGGTTTTTGTTTTTAATCTCTAATAAATTTTCTATTCTTAAAATTGTACATAAAAGTTTTCCATTGATGGATCAATCCTTCTGATTCCCAATTAGCATCAAACCTCTTCCCATTTTTAGCATATATTGGCATTGATATTTTTGCATGTAACATGGGCAGATTATTCTTTACCATTTCAAAAAAAGCTTTATCTAAATTTGACTTTCTATAATATTGAATTTCAATAACTGTGCGTCCCTTTTTCACTTTAAAAACATAAAAATTAATATCATGAAGATCTGAATGTTCTTTTTCTAAAAATTCAAGAGCATGTTTAAAATTTACAGGAATTTTTTCATCATTAATTATTTTTTTCTCTTTTCTATTACAATCTTTAATATCAACAATATCAGATAAAATAAATGAATAATTAGGAGAAATTTTATTCCAACAATAATCATTAATTAAATTTATTAATGATGATATAGTATCTCTAATATCTAGTTCAAATTTCTTCAGACTCACTTAATTTGTTTTTTACAAAGCTAAAAATAAGTGTCAACATTACACCATAATGCAAATAAATTTAAGTTCAGTCCCTCCCATCGTGGGAATATTCAAACTCAAATAGTTTTAGGTCGTCCCACGATGGGACGACTTAACCATAAATAGATTCTCCTCGTCCCAATGTGGGAAAGTTTAAACTTATATTGATTCAGATTTTCCCATTTCAGGACGAACCTAAATTCAATTCGTATATTAAATTTTTAACTTTTACTTATTAAAGATGATAAATAGAGGGTTTTGGCATAAAAATCGCTGCATCAAGTTCTTAAGACACAAATAAAATTATACACATGATGAAAAAATTATCTCCGGTGGATCTTCAACGGCTCCATCATGCCGAATTCGGGCAGTTTATCGTACGCTTTCTTGAAGACTTCAACAGTTCTTCTCTCGATGCCAATACCGATACTGATTTTAAGAAGATGTTTGATGCTATTCAGACACAAATCCCGATCTACAACAGTTCTTTAGATCAGATAAGAGGAAGTGAAGAAACAACAAAAATTGCAGCCGCAGACGCTGTTCGTGATGCAGATCTTCAAGCATTGAGAGACGCCGTAAGGCCTTACAGAAACGCAAAAACGCAGACCGAAAAAGATGCTTACGTTACAATAAAATTATTATTGAATCAATATAAAAACGTACAGCATGCTTCTTACGAGGAAGAAACCAACAGACTTACGACACTGGTTGGAAAGCTCCTTTCTTCGGAATACAGTTCTGCTGTTTCTTCATTGGGGATTGTAAAATTCACCAATCATTTATCGGATTCCAATGCTACATTTAATACGATCTTTTCTTCCCGGTTTTCAGGAAATTTTCAGAAGCAGAACTTTGATGTTAAAGCTTTAAGAAAAGTTTTAACTCACGATTATAAGCAGATGGCCAACTATATTGTGACATTGGCGAATGTAAAGGAAGATCCGTTCTACACCGACCTGCTGGCAATCCTGAACAACGGAAGAAACTATTTCTCAAAAACAGTTCTTGCCAGAAGAACCGCAAACAAAACAGAAACACAACTTTAAAAATTTATTAATGATGAAAGATTTATTTGAAATGATATTCAGAACACGGGAAGATTCCACCAAAGTACAGGTTTTAAGCATTTTCTTATTGATTGGCTTCGGCCTTTTTTGCCTGTTCATTTTTACGGCAAAAATCCATTTAACCAGCTTACTGGTATATATAACTGCTTTTCTCGCTTACGTAGGTTTTTCCCTGCTATTTATAAGCTCTTTGCTAAGAAATATGAAAAGAAAATAGACACATATTGGACAACAATCTCTACATAAAAAAACCGTCTTTTTAAAAAGGACGGTTTTTTTATGCATTATAATTCCTATTGATAGCTTTCAGCATATTTTCTATTGAAGCCAAATAATCTCTTCGCTCTGATATTTTTCAGGATTGAAAAATTCTTTTCATTTGTTCTTGTAGCAAATCTTATTTTACCTCTGATATCAGAATAATAATCAAAACCATATAGAAAGAATCCTTTCGGAATATCGTATTTAAAAACATGTACTTTCAGAGAATTTTCTTCGGTCCAATCTAGCCAACTTTTCCCTTCACCAGGGTAATAAATTGTTATTTCTTCGAAGTAATTATCTGAAGAATATATATTGAAATAAGTTTGGATAGTTAATCTTTTACTCTTATGAATTTCTCTTATTTCAATTGTATCACAAGCTCTTTCAATAAAATCAGTAGTCTTACCAATTTTTTCTAGAAATAATTTAAAATATTCACAAGAAATTGATCTCACCCTTAACTTCTTAATTATGTAAACTGAAATGTCTACTAATTTATTTATATTTAATGTATTATCTGAATGACCATAGATTGCCATATTCAATACAACTGATAAATCTCTGATATTTATCTTATAATCATTAGGGTTTAGAAAAAAATCAAAAATTCCATTTTTAAAGATATCAGAATTGATTGCGTATTCAACATTTTTATATTCTTGTGATGTTAATTTTTCATGTTTTAATTCTTCAATAATTGCAAGAATATGATTTTTAAATATTTTTTCTTTTAAGAATGATGATGTTTCTTCTTTAATCCAATGGAAACTATATATTAGTTCTATTGCTTTAATAATATTTCTCATAATAAAAACATTTTATTTCAAATACTCATTTTTATCAAGTTTAAAATCAAGGATTTTCCCATCTCTTTTTACCTTGACTTCAATGGTTTTATAATCCTTTTCTACTCTATTGATCATATAGTTACAGGCAGATTCTTTATTTAAATGATCGAGATCAATGGTATTGATACTCAAAATAGAATCACCGATCTGAACGGGCGAACCACTATCTTTAAATACAAAAACCACAACAGGTTTTGCATCTATAAAACGATATCCGAAACCGAAAGATTCCAGTTTTGGAGGATTGTTTTTGATGCGTTTCATGTAGATTTTGTTGTTTTTCCAGTCCATGATGAAAATAAAGTCTTTAAAGAATTCATTTCCGATCAGGCTTGTACTTCCGGTCATCACCAATTCATTCTGAAAAGTTTGGTTTCCTAACGTCATTTCCTCCGTTCTGAAAATATATCCCGGAACCGGTTTCCCTGCTCCAAAAGCTCCGACGGAATTTGTTCCGTACGTTTCAACTGCTTGTTTTACCTTTTTTGAATTATAATTGCTGTCCGATATCTTCAACCTGCCCGTAAATCCTGTATCGAAAGTCAGTTCAATTTTTTTATCTAAAATTTTCGCCAGAACGGTTGGAGTTTTCTGCGTCTTTGCATCAAATGGAATCACCATTTCATAATCTTTCAGATCAAAATTCGCCAGATCTTTTGTCGTTTCAATTGAACTTTCTGAATAATTGATTCTCCAAAACAGTTTTGCCATTTGGTTCGCTCCCAAAATTCCATCAATTTTGAAACAACCTAATTCTGAACCATTTAAGTCCATAACAACAACTCCGATGTTTTTGAAAATCACATTGTCAACCGTCATTTCCGGTAACTGCGTGAAAATCTGTTCCTGTTTGTTTTTCTGTGAATCTTTTACTTTGCTTGAGTGCTTTTTCTCAAGATTCAGTTCGCTGTAGATGGCGTTGGAAATCACAGTCGGCGCACCAGAATCAAACAGAAAATTGTAGATTTTTCCATTGATATTGACCTTTACAAAAGGGAGATCGCTTGTATACGTTAGATTGATCTTCTCAACTGGATTTTTTAATTGTACCTCTCCGTCTTCGAAGAATCTTTTGCCCTGCGCGGAAATGAGGATTGTGAAGAATATTAAAAATAGTTGGAGGATCTTTTGCATTGGGATTATTTTGGGCTAAAGTAGGGAAATTTCTGATTTGAATGGAAATATAAAAAACTTCTTGTAAAGACAGCTAGTTTTTATTTGACATTTGAAGCAGATTGCTTTTTGCCTGCATCTATTAAGATTATATTTCTATTATTGTCTAACTTTAATTCTTTTAAAATCTTATTAATTTTTACAAATTCTTTCTCATCAAAATACAATATTACTTTAATAGAGTCTTTTGTATTATTAGCCTTTTCATAGACTTCAACTTGATTTTCAAGATTTTGCTTTAATTTAGAATTGGAAGCCAATTTAAATTCTATTAAAGTCTTATTTCCTGCACCTTTTGAAATAGCATAATCAACAGGTCCTCTTCCATTATTTGCTTCTCTATTTATATCAAAATCAGATGCAAACCAAGTTAATCTATAAATAATTTGTAAATCTTCTTCTCTTTTTATCGGATACCCATCAACATAAAAAAGTCTATAACCATCATTGTCTTCTATTACATGTTTTAAAAATTCAATTCTCTGTAATGATTCTTCGTAAGAAGATTTTGGAGATATTTTATAGAAATCTGTTGTATCAAAAAGCTTTTCTACAAAAGAAGTTATTTGATTAATAAATATACTTTCAACTTGTTCTACTTTTTGTTTAGAAACATTTTTTGCACCTTCTTTATTCTCTTCTTTTAGCTTTATATACCACTTAATCAAATCAGGATATTTTCGAATTGCTGCTTGAACAGCTTCATTCATTTCTTTTATTGTATTTTTCTTATTTTCGGGGTGCTTAGGGAGTTGTTTCCTAAAATAATTCATTATTTCAACTCTAAGCTGATCGTTTGGTATACCTGAGCAAATACGTGAGAAGTTTCCTCGTAAATCATTACTATTAATCCAATTATCATCTTTAGTCAATAAATCGCGTGGTGTTAATATGACATAATCATTGAAAATATAAGGTAGTGAAAACTCTTTAGGCATCCAGCGCTCAAGCTCGTAGTCAAAATAAACTTTTTCAACATGTACTTTTTTTATTAAAGTTTTATCTAAAGAATTTAAAGCAAATTTTTCAGTATAGCTAAGTAAATAGTCTTTAATCAGATTAGTTGTAAAATCACTAATATTATCTCTACCTACCCCAATTTCAAATAAACCTGCTTTTTCTAAATGTGAGGTTTGTGTTACTCTTTCAATTCCCAAATCATCAAATACAACATGCATTGATGAAGACATTGAGGTTCCAAATTTTTTACCCAAGCCACTTCCATTATTTCCTAATTTACTATACCCTAACCAATTCTGTTTAACTTCAGGAAATAAATACCAAGCTTTAGTTGCTGCTAAATTGATTTGTCCTTCTTCAGACTTATTCTTCAAGAACACTAAATAATTTATAATTGTTCTGTGTAATTCTTGATATTCAGTTTTTTTACTTCCAAACAATAAGAAAGGATCTATAAATAATGGCAAATCATTAATAAGCGATACATTAAAAGCTCCATAATCTTCTAAAACAGTTTTATCCACTCCAAAGAAATCACTAAAATAAATTTTTATCATATCTATATATTTGTTATTAAATTAATTAATTTTTAAGCAATTTTACAAATATAAATAGATAAATTATTACGGATAACCGTAAAAACCCTGAATTTCATATAAAATCAACAAAAAAAGCCATCCTTTCGGACGGCTTTCAATATCATAAAAATTCAATTACTGAACTTTCACAAGCTCAACATCGAAAACTAACCATGCGTTTGGCGGGATCACTCCTCCTGCACCTCTTTCTCCGTAACCCAATGCTGGTGGGATCAATAAAGTAGCAGTTTCACCTTCTTTTAATAATAAGATACCTTCGTCCCATCCTTTAATCACTCTACCCATTCCGATAGGAATTTCGATAGGCTCGTTTCTCTTGAATGAAGAGTCGAACTCAGTTCCATCTACCAATTTTCCAGCGTAGTGTACAGAAATATTGTCACCTGCTTTTGGAGCTTTTCCGGTAGTTGTTTTTGTGATCTTGTAGTATAATCCTGATTCAGTTTTTTGCATTCCTGCCTGTAAATCCTCAACCATTTTCAACTGATTCGCTTTGAATTCCTCTTCTTTTTTCTTTCTGTCAGCTTCTTCTTTTGCGATATAAGCTTTATTATTTTCAGCGATCTTAGCTTTTCCTTCTGTGAAAGTTTTTGCTGCGTCGTAGTTTTTGTACTCATCTCCTTTGCTGAAAATAGATACTTTTTCAAGTACAATATCAGTTTTAGGCTTATCCTGAGCTCCTTTGTCTACATTAGCGATAGCATCAATAACATCGTTACCTTTTACTACTGCTCCGAAGATCGTATGTTTTCCGTCTAACCAAGGTGTAGCTACTTCAGTGATGAAAAACTGAGAACCGTTTGTGTTTGGTCCAGAGTTCGCCATTGATAAAATACCTTTTCCTGTGTGGTGAAGATCGTTTCTTTCGTCTTCGAATTTATATCCAGGATCTCCAGCTCCAGTTCCTTTAGGATCTCCCCCTTGGATCATGAAATCTTTGATTACTCTGTGGAAAATAGTTCCGTCATAGAAAGGAACTCCTTTAGCCTTAGCTTTGTTATCAATTTTACCTTCTGCAAGACCAACAAAGTTAGCCACAGTTACAGGCGATTTTTTGTCTTCAAACTTTACAATAAGGTTCCCTTTCGTTGTTTGAAGATTAGCATAAAGTCCGTCTTTAAGCCCTTCGTAAGTTTCTTTGTCTACGTTCATTTTTTTATAAATTGGTGTACAACTCATCAGCGAAACACTAGCCGCTGCCAGAATTATATTCTTGTTAAACAATTTCATTATAATGCTTTTAATTTTATGATTAATGGGATATCATTATCTATTTTTTTCTCGTCTCCATAGGTTCCATATGCCAGTGCAGACGGCACCAAAAGCGTAACTTCTTCCCCATCATGTATAAAACGCAGTGCATTTTCTACAGCTTTTAATTCATCAAAGTGTCCGAATTTGGCATCTCTTCTTGCAACAGGTTCGTCATAGATCTTTGTATCATCAAAATCATACAGATCATAAGAATAAGAAATAAGGGAATTATCCTGTCTTCTTTCTCTTTGATCAAAACCTTCGGCAGTTACCCAATAATTAAGCTGTGTAGGATAGAATTTTACAGACTGCATCCCAATCCACTGTTTAATCTGGTTTCTTTCTATTGAATTAAGATTTTTCATTCTGTCTTTAGAGACATCAAGATCTTTTTTACTCAAAACCCCGCCCACGGGAGGATGAACCTGTGTATTTCTGTTACAGCTCAGTAAGCCTAATATCGATATGAAGAGAATTTTTTTCATAAACTTTTGCGAAAATACGCATTTCACAGGATATAAAAAACAAAAAAAGCCAAGAATCTCTTGGCTTTTATATAATTTTTCTGTGTTGAATTAAACTGTTTCAAGAACATTTTTCTCAACCACTACTCTCCATCCGAAAGTATCTTCTGCAACGTTCGTCTGAATATTAACTAAATCATTTTTAAGTGTAGCTGCAAAACTTTCATCATCAGAAAGTACAGGTAACTGTAATTTATCACCGTTATACCCTAAAGCTTGGAAAACTGTAGTTACAACCGCAGTTCCAACGCCCCAAACTTCTTTCAATGTTCCGTTCTTCTGAGCTTCTACAACAGCTTTTACAGGAATTGGTTCAACCTTTACTTCAATTCCTCTTTTCTTAGCTAACTGAATAAAACTGTCTCTTGTAACACCATCTAAAATTTTCTCAGAAGTTGGAGGAGTATAAATTGTATCGTTAATTCTAACGAAAACATTCATTGTTCCACTTTCTTCGAAATATTCGTGTGTAGCATCATCAGTCCAGATAATCTGCTCATATCCTTCATCCATTGCCAATTGAGTCGGGTAAAAAGATGCCGCATAGTTTCCTGCTGCTTTAGCAGAACCTACACCACCGCTTGCCGCTCTTGAATAATGGTCTGAAATTTTAACAGAAACCGGCTCTGTATAATAGCTCTTTGCAGGTGTTGCAACGATAGCGAACATATATTTATTAGAAACTCTAGCTTTCAATGCTTCTTCCGTAGCGAAGATCAATGGTCTGATATACAGTGACATTCCCTCTCCAGAAGGAATCCAACCTCTATCCAAATCTACCAATGCCTTTAAACCATCTAGAAACATTTCTTCCGTAACTTCCGGCATTGCAAGACGCGTAGCCGACTTGTTGATACGCTCAAAATTCTTTTCAGGCCTGAAAAGGAAAACCTGCCCGTCTTTGTCTTTATAGGCTTTCATACCCTCAAAACAAGCCTGTCCGTAGTTTACCCCCATCATCGCTGGTGTAAACATTAAAGGACCATAAGGAACTAATTTTACATCCCCCCATTTTCCGTCCTCATACTCACATATTATCATATGATCTATAAAAGTATTTCCGAAAGAAAAATTGTTTGGGTCGAATGTAGAAATTCTGGAGTTTTCAGTTTTTTGAATTATCATTTCTAAAATTTTTTATGATGTTCTACAAATTTAACATAATTTTCTAAATATAAAAATTTTACATTAAATTTGACAAAAAAAAGCTTGAAACGAGAAATTAAGACCACAAATGACGGTAGTAAAACTTTGTTTATCAATGATTTAAATGAAAACTACCACTCACACCACGGAGCACTGCAGGAAGCAGAACACGTGTTTATTAAAAATGGATTAAATTTAATAAATGATTGCGAAATTAATATTTTAGAACTCGGTTTTGGAACAGGTTTGAATGTTTTGGTTACAATTAATGAATATTTAAAAACTGACAAAAATCATATCATCAACTATTTTACCCTTGAAAAGTATCCCATAAATGAATCAGAAATTGAAGATTTAGCCTACTTTGAACATTTTGATAACCCAGAATTCAAAGAAATTTATCAAAAAATTCATCAAGCAGAATGGGGGAAATCGGTTGAAATTATTAATGGATTTAATTTAAAAAAGATTCAATGCGACTTCTTTGACCTGAAAGACATTGAGTTACCTAAAATTAACCTTGTTTATTTCGACTGTTTTGGCGCCAGAGTTCAGCCCGATCTGTGGGAAAAGCCATTATTTGAATTAGTTTCGGATAAAATGAGTATTAACGGCTTATTAACAACCTACTCTTCTAAAGGAAGCGTAAGAAGGATTCTTCAGGAGCTTAATTTTAAAGTTGAGAAGAAACAGGGCCCACCGGGAAAAAGGGAAATGATTAATGCTATTAAATTATAGAGATTAGAGATTAGAAGTTAGAGATTAGTATTTAAATATGGATTAGAGAACTTATTTTGTTTATTAATACTAATTTCTAGTTTCTAACTTCTAACATCTCTATAAAATTCCTAAATTAGCTATACAAATTATTATATATGATAGATAAGATCAACGTCAGAGTTTATGCCTGTGCTGTAAAAGACAAAAAAGTTCTGACACTATTTGAGGAATATGCAGGAGAACCTTTAATGAAATTTCCGGGAGGCGGATTAGAATACGGAGAAGGGCTTATTGAATGTTTACACCGCGAGTTTGATGAAGAGCTTAATGTAAAAATAGAAATCGTAGAACATTTCTACACACAGGAAAATTTTCTAGTTTCGCGTTTCAGAGAGAACGAACAACTTCTTACCATATATTATATAGTAAATATTACCAACGAAGAGGATTTCATCATCCTTGATCCTTGTATTGAAAAAACAGAATGGATCTCTATCGACAGACCGGATAATCCGTTTCCTTTGCCTGTAGATAAAGTAGTGTTCGATAAATTAAAAGAAAAATACCTGTAAAATTTACAGGTATTTTTTTTATTGTTATATTTTGTTATTTCGGGGATTTAAAAGTACTTGCACCAGGATAAGGCTGCAGATAACCAGAATTCCAATTGGATTGCAGAAGAGATTCTAAAAATTCGTCTGTTCTATTTTTACGTGGATTATATCGGTCTTTCAAATCAATATCTGCCATTTTTCCTTTTAAATTCCACCAGAAAGCATTAAACCCTCCTCTTAATTCCTTAATAATTTCAAATACGCTTTTGTCGGTTGCTCTATTCATTAATTTTGCAAAAACCTGACCTTCCGTGGTTGTTAAATCTCTTAATTGCTTTTCATATTGATCAGCCAGCATACTTTGTCTGTCTCTTACATATTTTCTTTTTGCCTTACTGTCCAGATCTGTCATTTCCTTTTGAATATCTCTGTACTGCTGAAGAGCAGTCACAAATAAAGGATAAACTCTGTATAATTTCTTATTAAGGAAATAATAATAATTTTTATCTAGCTGATTATTGAATTTCGGTTTATTCACTAAAACCAGCTCATCCATGGCCACCACAGTTTCTCCGTTGATCTCATAGATTCTGGCTTTTTGGTTTTCATCGTAGTAATATTTGTTGCCAAATTCATCTACTTTCAATAGCTCTTGTGGATATTGGCTTAAAGGCTTTGCAATCACAGAATCCCTTTGTCCGAAAACAGAGATCCCAAAAAAGAAAAGAAAAAGATAAACAATCTTAGTAAAATTCATTATTTTTACACGTATTAGAACAAAAATTAAACGCAAAAATCATTCCTTTTTATGAAATTTGAGAAGAAATCTTTGAAATTTTTAGAAAAATACTTAAATACTTCATCGCCAACAGGATACGAACATAAGGGACAGGAAGTCTGGATGGACTATATCCGACCTTATGTTGACAAAATCGAAGTAGATCATTACGGAACTTGCTATGGGATAATTAATCCCGACGCTCCATTTAAAGTAGTAATTGAAGCGCACGCCGATGAGATCTCATGGTATGTAAATTACATTACAGATGAAGGATTAATCTATGTAATCCGAAATGGAGGCTCAGATCAGACCATTGCACCATCAAAAGTCGTTCACATTCACGGAGAAAACGGAATTGTAAAAGGAGTTTTCGGATGGCCGGCGATTCATACAAGAACCAATCAAAATGAACCAATTCCAAAGATCGAAAATATTTTTATCGACTGTGGAGCAACCACCAAAAAAGAGGTTGAAGAAATGGGAATTTACGTTGGCTGTATGATCACTTACCCAGACGAATTCTTCGAAATGAACGATCGATACTTCGTTTGCAGAGCTTTAGATAACAGAATCGGTGGTTTTATGATCGCGGAAGTGGCAAGACTTTTAAAAGAAAACAAAAAAACGATTCCTTTTGGATTGTATATCACCAATTCCGTTCAGGAAGAAGTTGGATTGTATGGAGCTGATATGATTGCAGATACGATCAAGCCTAATATCGCCATCGTTACAGATGTTACCCACGACACAACGACTCCAATGATCGAAAAGAAAAAAGAAGGCGATCAAAAATGCGGTGATGGGCCTGTAGTTTTCTTTGCTCCAAGCGTACATCACGTGATCAGAGAGTTGATTATTGATACTGCAAAAACGAAGAAAATTCCTTTCCAGAGAGCCGCCGCAAGCAGAGCTACCGGTACTGATACTGATGCTTTTGCGCACTCCAACGGCGGGGTTCCGAGTGCATTAATTTCGTTACCTTTGCGTTACATGCACACGACCGTGGAAATGGTTTCTAAAGAAGACGTAGGAAATGTAATTAAACTGATCTACGAAACGCTTCTAAAGATAACACCGGAAATGAAGTTGAAATATCATTAATTAAAGAAACTAGAAATTAGATTTTAGAAGTTAGTTTTAATCTAACCTCTAATTTCTAACTTCTAAAATCTAAATATAAGTAAAATGAAAACGAAGCTTATTGCTCCTTCCCTTTTATCTGCAGACTTTGGGAATCTGCAAAGAGACATTGAAATGTTAAACAATTCTCAGGCCGACTGGCTACACATTGATGTGATGGACGGAAGGTTTGTACCCAACATTTCATTTGGTTTTCCTGTGATGAAAACTGTTCAACAACATGCCAAGAAATTTGTAGATGTACATTTGATGATCTTAGAACCTGAAAAGTATGTTGAAGAATTCATTAATCACGGTGCTGATCTTATTTCTGTTCATTATGAAGCTTGTACGCATCTTCACAGAACGATTCATCATATTCAGAGTTTGGGAGCGAAAGCTGGGGTTGTTTTGAACCCTTCTACTCCGGTTTTAATGTTGGAAGATATTATCGCTGATGTAGATCTTGTTTTATTAATGAGCGTAAATCCCGGATTTGGCGGACAGAAATTCATTGAAAACACTTACAAGAAAATTGCTGAAACGAAAGATTTAATTTTAAGCAATAACTCAACCGCTCTTATTGAAATTGATGGAGGTGTAAATCTAGACAACGCTTCAAAACTTTTCGAAGCCGGAGCAGATGTCTTAGTTGCCGGAAATGCAGTTTTCTCATCAGAAAGCCCTGAAAGAACCATTGAGCTTTTAAAAATTTAATTATTTTAGCTTTTAAATAAGGAAAAAGGCAGCTTTTGGGCTGCCTTTCTTACTCTGTAATCTGAGCTTATGATGGTTATTAGTTTTCGTTTTTAAAGCTTAGTGTTTAAACTTCCTGTTGTAATTCTGATGTAAAGATCTATATTAATTTCATTAAAAACATCCGTAAAAACACTGAATTTTCGTTAAGTATTTATACTTAATAGAGATTTTAACGAAAGAAAAATTCTTATTCAACTTTATTCCAAACACAGGCGCAAACGACTAAAAGTATGCTGATTACAGAAAAAACAGTTCTTACATTGTTTAAAAAGTTCCATCTGTTTTCAAAATTATCACGCATTTGCCTGATTCCTTCTTTTGTAGAATTTACAATATCAAACTTGTCTAATTGATCATTAAGCGGAACATTTCCAACTATTGTCACTCCAAATACACCGATCAAATAAGCCAATGTAGCCAAAAGAAGCAAAATAAAAACAGGATTTTGCGCGCGATATAAAAAGGTGGAAATCGGAAGTAAAACCGCAGTTCCCATAAAACTCACAAAGAATACAGGATTCAGGATCTCACGGTTGATCGACTGCATTGCTTTTAAATATTCTGTGTCTGATAATTTCCCCAATCCCAATACGACAGAACAGGAATAAGCATAAAAAAGTCCGGCTATCAATGCTGTGAGGACGGCTGTGACAATTAAAAGTATTGTTGTCATTTTCATATATTTAATTTGATGATTTAGTTTTTTGCTGAAACATAAAAATAATACATTAAAAACAATTTTAAGTTTAATAATTTTTAATATTTAATTACAGATTCACAATACTTTCTTATTTCGCGCAATTAATCAGTGATTATAAAGGAATTTTTATCAACTTTTCTTATTTTAGTCCACAAAACAGAGAAAGATGAAAAGTAAAATTACCAGAACATTTTTATTGGGATTAATTTTATCAACCAGCAGTCTTAATGCACAAGATAAAACGCCTGATAATAAAAAAATGAAATGGTTTCAAGATGCCAAACTGGGAATTTTTATTCATTGGGGAATTTATTCCGTTGACGGAATTGCAGAATCATGGTCTTTTTTCAATAATTACATTAATCATGAAAATTATATGAAACAGCTCGACGGATTTTCTGCTTCACAATATAAACCTGATGAATGGGTGAAATTAATTAAAGATTCCGGGGCAAAATATGCTGTCATCACCACAAAACACCACGACGGGGTTTCTCTTTGGGATTCTAAAGCTGAAAAAGCAACCACAATTCCTAAAAACTCTTTGGCTAAAAAAGATGTTTTGGTACCTTTTGTTTCTGAGCTTAAAAAGTCAGGCCTAAAAACAGGACTCTACTACTCTCTTCCCGATTGGAGCCATCCTTATTACGACAATAATACCAGGACAAAAAAACGATACGATATTAAAAATGATCCCAAACGTTGGGCAAATTTTATCAATTATTACCAAAGTCAACTGAATGATCTTTCCAGTCAATTTAAGCCGGATTTATTATGGTTTGATGGTGATTGGGAGCATTCATCGGAAGAATGGCAGGCACCGAAAACATTAGAAAATTTAAGAAAATACAATCCGAATATTATCATTAATTCAAGATTAAATACACACGGAGATTACGAAACTCCCGAGCAGGGAATTCCTGTTATTAATCCTCAAAGTGATTATTGGGAATTGTGCTACACGATGAATGATGCGTGGGGTTATCAGCCTTTTGATAAGAATTATAAAACGCCCAACATGATCGTGAGAACATTGGCAGACGTAATCAGTATGGGCGGAAATTTATTACTTGATATTGGTCCAAAGGCTGACGGAACAATTCCAAGTGAACAAGTTGAAATTTTGAAAAATCTGGCAAGATGGACTTCAAAATATCCTGATGCCATCTACGGAACCAGACACGGAATCCCCTTCGAGAATTATAAAGGAAAATCTGCCATGTCAAAAGACGGGAAAAAATTATTCCTTTATCTGGAAGAAGCGAAAAGTTTCACAAAGGTTTACGGATTATTATCAACGCCAACATCCGTGAAAGTTGTGGGAACGAATCAAAAAGTCAATTTTACAAAAGAAGTAAATCAAACAATAACATTGGATCTTTCGAATGTACAGTTTGACCAAGATGTTACGGTTGTAGAACTTGATTTTCCGGAAATTTTAATTCAAAAAGATATTCAAAAAGATAATCCTTCCATTACTCAAATTTTAGAAACTAAAAATACTAAATTGGCTGCGTATCAAATTGCAGAACAGCTTCATGACGGAAATAATATTTTTAATAAATCAGGATTAACAATTGACGGATTGGATATGAAGTTTCCAAAATCATCAAAAACAAATACTGAAACCATTAATTGGATCAGTAAACATGCAGAAGCTTTATTTGAAACTGAAAAAGGTCTGCCAAACGGACATTATTCTGGCAATAGTGTTCTCTCGAAAGACAAACAGACGATTTTTCTTTTTGTTGAAGGAACTCCAACCGGGCCAATTGCTTTGAAAGGGATAAAAAATGGTATTGCAAGAATCAGGATTGTTGGTGATGGCTCTTTGGTGAATTATAGATCTTACAATAAATTATATTGGAGTGACAAGCCAGGAATCGTTTATATTGACATTCCAAAAGAAAGACTTGACAAAAATATGACAGTAATTGCCGTTTTACTGGACAAACCGATCGAATTATACCGAGAAAAGGTAGGCGCTGTTGAAAATAATCTGTAAAACCTGCCAACAATATGACAGTATGGCGTAAAAAAACAAAAATCCAGAAAAAATTTCTGGATTTTTTATTTTAAATAAGAAAATTCTTATTTAGAAAATCTCTCTTCCAGAAAAATGGAATTGAGCTTCAATAAGAGCGTTCTCGTTAGAATCTGAACCGTGAACAGCATTCTCTCCGATGCTTCTTGCAAACATCTTTCTGATCGTACCTTCCGCAGCTTCAGCCGGGTTTGTAGCTCCGATCAAAGTTCTGAAATCTTCAACAGCGTTATCTTTTTCAAGAACAGCAGCAACGATTGGTCCAGAACTCATGAAATCTACCAATTCTCCGTAGAAAGGTCTTTCAGCGTGAACTTCGTAGAATTTTTTTGCATCAGCAACAGTAAGTTGAGTTAATTTCAAAGCTTTGATTTTAAAACCACCTTCTGCAATTTTACCTAATATAGCACCGATATGTCCGTCTGCAACAGCATCAGGCTTAATCATAGTGAATGTAATGTTAGACATAAATGTATATTTTTTTAATGCCGCGAAATTACGAAAAATATTTTTGATTTTAATTTTAATTTTTTTTAACATAAAAATAACTTTTATTAAGAAATGATGAACAAAAGTTGGCACAGTAATTGTTTATTTTATTCCGATTCTCATGTTTAATTTGAGTTTTCATGGTTATTAGTTTTTACCCAGCCTCGGCTGGGTTTTTTATTGCCTAATATTCCCCAAAAAGATCATCCAACTCAAACATTATTACATAGTTAAACTCCTGTTTAATTATTTTTAAACAGGATATATTATATTTTGTTATTATTAAGTAAATTTATTTTTGAAACAATTCTTCCGCTTCTTCCATCAACTTGATGTAAGTCGAATATCTGGTTTCTTGAATTTCGCCCGTTTCCAATGCGTCAAGAACGGCACATTTTGGCTCATTGATATGCATGCAATTGTGAAATTTGCATTCTTTTCTCTTTCTAAAAATCTCAGGGAAATAATGCTGTACTTCTTCTTTTTCAATATCAATCATTGCAAACTCGCGGACTCCGGGAGTATCAATCACATTTCCACCAAAATTCCAGAAATGCATCTGGGCAAAAGTGGTTGTGTGCTTTCCTTTAAGGTGGGTGTCTGATATTTCAGAAGTTTTGATATTCAAACCTGGCTGTAAAGCATTCACCAAGGTTGATTTTCCACATCCGGAATGGCCGAAGAAAACAGAAGTTCTGTCTTTTAGAAGTTCCTGCAAATCGTTCAAATTTAATTGAGAATAAGAGGATATTTCCAAAGTATTGTATCCGATGTCCTGATAAACAAACTCGATATCTTTTACCAATTCGATTTCAGGTTCATTTAAAACATCCATTTTATTGAACAAAAGTAAAGGCTCGATATTGTATGCTTCACAGCATGCCAAAAATCGGTCTAGGAAACCAAGAGATGTTTCAGGATGTTTTAAGGTAAAAATAAAGCAAGCTACATCGATATTGGAGGCAATAATGTGTGCTTCTTTTGAAAGGTTAACGGATTTTCTGATCAGATAATTTCGTCGTTGTTCTATTTTTGTGATCCAAGCAACATCATCCTGTTCCAACTGAAATTCCACAAAATCTCCTACAGCAAGCGGATTGGTAAGTCTTGTTTTAATTAATTTGAATTTGCCACGAATTCTGGCCTCGAAAATTTTACCAGTTTCCATTTCTAAAACCTGATACCAACTTCCTGTAGATTTAATGATTTTTCCTTTCATATATATTACTGGTTGCAAATATAAGGAATTAGGAAATAGGGCTTAGGGTTTAGGTTTCAGATATTAGAAAAATTTTACGCGATCCTACTAATTCCTGAAACCTAAACCCTAAGCCCTAGATAAAATTACTTTCTGTCAATCATAATGCTGTTCTGCACCTCAATAGATTCTTCGTGAATCGCTTTAAAAACTTTCTCGATAAAATCCTGAGACATACCTGTTTCCCTAGCTTTTTGAGTAGCGTATTCTGTAATCACTTTCCAACGTTCCGGTTGGAAGATAGCGATATCATTCTCCTTTTTAAGCTTACCAATTTTTTCTGAAATTTTCATTCTTTGAGAAAGAAGCTCAATCAATTGGAAATCCAGATCAGAAATCAATGTTCTGTGTCTTCCCATTTCACCGTCAAAACCTGCCAATCCGGAGTTTCTGATTTTTAAATTTCCGATTAATTCAGCTAAAACTTCCGGCGTGATCTGTTGAGATGCATCACTCCAAGCTTCATCAGGATTGCAGTGAGATTCTATGATTGCACCCTGGTAACCAACGTTCATTGCTTCCTGCGTAATATCTGCCAAACCAGTTCTGTTACCACAGATGTGAGAAGGGTCGATCAACATTGGAATATTCGGAAACTGACTTTTGAAGTCTAATGCAATCTGCCAGTTCGGATTGTTTCTGTATTTTGTTTTTTGGTACGTAGAAAAACCTCTGTGTATTGCTCCAAGGTTTTCAATTCCTTGTCCTAAAAGCCTTTCTAAAGCTCCGATCCACAAAGCTAAATCTGGGTTTACAGGGTTTTTAACCAAAACCGTTTTATTCGTTCCTCTCAAAGCCATTGCAATTTCCTGAACGGTAAACGGGTTCACGGTAGAACGCGCTCCGATCCAAAGAATATCAACATCAGCTTCCAATGCAGCGAAAACGTGGTGAGCATTGGCAACTTCTGTAGCAGTTTTGAAACCGTATTCTTCTTTTACTTTCTTTAGCCAGTTTAGCCCGATCACTCCTACTCCTTCAAATCCGTTCGGTTTTGTACGGGGCTTCCAAATTCCTGCACGGAAAATAGGAACCTGCGCACCTGTTTCTTTAATTCTCTTCGCTGTTTCCAACATTTGAGCTTCACTTTCCGCGCTACATGGCCCTGCAATCATCATTGGTTGAGGGAATTCGTTGATCCAGTCGTTTTTTAAGTCACTTAAATTCATATCGTTAATTTATATATTTTTATTTTACTGTTTACATCAATAGGAAAATGATTATAAAATTTAATTTATAATTTCTTTCAAAAAATGCCGTTAAAAAAATTAAGTGGGATTAGGAATTGTGATAGAAAATCAATCTATTCCTTGTATTTTTTTGAGAAAGAAATTTAGTTAGCAATACCAATAAAATCGATAATACGTCCCAAAATTTCTAAGATAGCTAAAAGATAAACCAAAATAACTGCTAAAGAAATCAGCAGTTGCAAAACCAAAAAGGTTTTTAGAATTAGGTTTATGTAAAATTGTTTGTTCCACTTTTAAGTTGTGAATCTTCTATTTTCAGCTATTAAATTTATAATTTGTGTTTGTCAAAAAGTTATTTAAAACAAAATTATTTGACAAATATATAAAATTATGACAAATCAAACTTCATTAAATCATCAAGATCTTTCAGCAAAGGATTTTTCTCAATAAACTTTTCAAATATCTTCTTAGTCGTAACAACCTCAATTTTAAGGCTTTCAAAGTCTCTTTTGTATTCAATTTCAATAGAATAATTATGTACTTTTCTTTTGAAATGATTAAAAAATTCTCCGCTTATTTTATCAAATTCCACTTTTGCAGAGTCTGAAGGATAAGAAACCTGAATATTATGTTCGTCTATTTTAACTAATTTAAAAGCTTTAATAGCATTAAAAACAAATGTATTCTTAGATTGCAATTGTTTCAATAGCAAATTCCATTCCATTTGTAAATCGGTTTCTGTAAAATGGTTTTGTGGAAGGTCTTCAGTTTTTGTTGCAAGTGTACTATCTTCCTTTTTTTCAACCTTCTCTTCTTTATTCATAAAAGAATTGATACTGAAACCGGAAGAAGATCCCTGTTTAGATAAAGGCTTGGAAGTTTTTTTAATAACAATTTCCTGTGGTTCATTAGAAATCACAGGTTTTTCAACCTTTTCTTCTTTTTTTACCTCTATTTTTTGCGGAATTGCTACTTCAATCTTTTCATGAAGGAAGGGCGCTAGTATTAAGAACTTTTTTTTTTAGCAAGGTCAGCATTAGCCGTCAGTGAGGATAATTGCATTAACGCAATTTCTACCGTAAGTCTTGGATTCTTTGAGTTCTTATAATTGATATCGGCATGATTACAAATCTCAATACCATCTATTAACTGTTGAGCGTTCCATTTTTGGCCTTGCTCTACAAATTTGGTTTTTGTTTTCTCTCCTACTTCAATTAAATCAATTGTAGAAGCGTTTTGAGCCATCATTAAATCTCTGAAATGATTTCCTAATCCTGCAATGAAAATATGAGAATCGAAACCTTTTTTTACAATTTCATTAAAAGCAAAAAGTACTTCGGGAATTTTATTTTCTTTGGCAAGATCAACAATATTTAGATATTGATCGTAATCTAAAATATTAAGCACTTCGGCAGCTTTTGCCAGCGTAATATTTTTCTGAGAAAATGTAGATAGTCTGTCGAATATAGAAAGCGCATCTCTTAAAGCCCCATCGGCTTTTTGAGCGATTAAATATAAAGCATCATCTTCATATTGAATATTTTCTTTCTGAGCAATATTTCTAAGGTGCGACTGAATATCTTCAATCACAATTCTTTTGAAATCGTAGATCTGACAACGTGATAAAATCGTTGGGATGATTTTATGCTTTTCTGTGGTTGCCAAAATAAATATTGCATGTGCAGGAGGTTCTTCCAGCGTTTTAAGAAAAGCATTGAAGGCAGCAGAAGACAGCATGTGTACCTCATCGATGATATATACCTTGTATTTACCAACCTGAGGAGCAAAGCGCACCTGATCTATCAACTCTCTGATATCATCAACAGAGTTGTTGGAAGCAGCATCTAGTTCATAAATGTTGTATGCGAAACCATCTTCTGAAACGGAACCGTCTTTTTCGTTGATCTTTCTGGCCAAAATTCTGGCACAAGTCGTTTTACCAACGCCTCGGGGTCCACAAAACAGTAAAGCCTGTGCTAACTGATTTTCTTCAATTGCATGTTCTAAAGTATCCGTAATATGAGATTGCCCAACAACCGTGTCAAACTCTTGTGGGCGATATTTTCTTGCAGATACGATGAAATTTTCCATTGGTCAAAAATAAGAAATATTGTTCTAATTTGAAAATTTAAATTTTCAAAATTTCATGTAAATCTTACTTTTCTACAAATGGAAAACTTCAAACATCTTATTTTTTATCTTCGTAAGCAAAGTCGATCAACTCAACAATAGCTTTTTCAATTTCTGCTCTACCTTCGTCAGTTTTCATATCGATACCACAAAACTTGTTTGCATTGTATCCTGTATAAAGATTTAAGTAATATGCTCCAGAAATAATTAACGCCATAATTGCCCTGTATCTAGTAGCATTTTCTCCAAAGTGAGGGTCTGTAATATGCTGGAATAACATATCTCCCACTTCTTCACGCTGCTCTACTAATTTCCTAAGAATCGGTTTACTTTCTGAAAGCTCCCAAAGAATGATCTTCTGAAGTTCTTTGTTCTTTTTCAAGTTATCAAACTGGTTAAGCAAAGCCATTTTTGACAATTCTTTACCTCCGTCTGAGATATCAACTTCTACATTTTGATTGAATTTCGTCCAATAATCCTGAGATTTGATATACTCATCGATCAACTTATCAGTGCTTCCAAAATATTCATAGATAAGTTTTTTGTCGAAACCTGCAACGGCAGCGATCTTACTTACTTTTAAACCTGAGTAACCTTTTACTCTTAAAATTTTACCAACTGCGGCAAGTAATTTCTGTTTAGTTTTTTCTTTGTCCCTGATGGGACCTTGCACAACTTTTCTGGGCATAATACTAGTATTATTTTATTTTTTTGCAATATGCAATTTTTTGTTTATATCTTCAAACGCATTCAACGTTTTATCAAGATGTTCTCTTTCATGCCTCGCCATTACACTCATTCTGATACGCGCATCTTTTCTAGGAACGGCAGGATATAAAATCGGGTTTGTATAAATCCCTCTTTCAATAAGTAGTCTTCCGACGTCTCCTGTTACATAAGGATCTCCAATTTTTACCGGAACGATCGCAGAGCGCGTAACTCCTGTATCTAATCCTAAATCATCCAACCCTTTTTTGAAATAATTAATATTATCCCAAAGCTTCTGTCTCCAGATAGGCTCTTCATCAATTAATTCAATAGCCTTAATAATTCCTGCAGAAGAAGGCGGTGCCGTTGCAGAAAAAATCTGTTGTTTAGACTGGAATCTTAAAATTGCTGCTATTTTCTTATCTGCAATTACATATCCTCCCAAATTACCGAAAGTCTTACTAAACGTTCCTGTAATAATGTCTACTTTATCCAATAGATCGGCTTCTTCAAGCGTTCCTCTTCCCGTTTCTCCTAAAATTCCTACCCCATGTACATCGTCCACCATTAAAAAAGCATTATACTTTTTTACTAACGCATAAATCTCTTTTACATGCGACGTATCCCCATCTTGTGAATACACTCCATCTATAACTACGAGTTTTGTGCGATAAAGGTTTTCTGAAGTCTTCAAAATGTGTTCCAAAGCTTCTAAATTGTTGTGAGGAAACGTTTTTTTATTTGTGTAAGCACAACCTTCATGCACACTTGCATGTACTGCCATGTCTAAAATAGCGATATCCTCTTTCTGCATTAAGCACTGCAATGTAGCGCTATTAGCCGTATATCCTGTAGTAAAAACTACTGCTTCCTCCTCCTTTCTTCCAAAAAAGGAAGAGATCTTTTTTTCAAGATCATTATGGTAATCGAAATATCCTCCGATAAGCGGTGTAGCACCTGTTCCAGTTCCATATTTCTCAATTCCGTCAATTGCTGCCTGCTTTACTTTCGGATGTTGTGTAAATCCTAAATAATCACTGGAAACAAAACTTACATATTCTCTATCATTATTGGCAATATTTACATGAACTAAAGAGTTAGTTCCTGTTGTATTTTTTAATCTGTAATTCATGTGTCCGTTGGACTTCATGAACTCTAAAAATTCATAAAAAATCTCTGCTCTTTGAGATATATTATAGTCCGGAATATTCTCAAAATCCTTAAATGTGGCTGTTGTAAAGTTAATGTTCATCCTTAATTTTGTTAGCTGTTTAAAGAACAAATATATGATTATTTAACATGGCTGACTTTGAATTTTCAATTAAAATTTATTATGCATATAATATTTCAATCATATGGTTTGAAAATCAACATATTTCACACTTATTAGACCATTTTAATATTTATTAACATATCTAAAAACCTTTTCATTTAAATAAAATTAATGAAAAAAATAACACAAAACCTCATCAAAAACAAAAAAAAATGGCCACTTTCGCAACCATCTCACTTAAATATGAAATATTTAACTATTTACTAGATAACTCCACATTTATTCAACGAAAAAGTCAATTAATAAAAATTTTATTTTAGACTTAATAAAAACTGTCATTAAATGCTTTGATTGAGTTTTTTACATTCAGTTTTTCAAGGATATTTTGGCGGTGACGGCTGACGGTATTTACGCTTATAAAAAGAAATTCTGCAATTTCTTTACTTGTGAAACCTTCGCCTACGAATTTCAAGACTTCCAATTCTCTTTGAGATAAGATATTTTTATAGTTTAATTTATCCTCAACCACCACTTCCCCCTTCGTAGAATTTATAATTAAAAAATCAGAAGGCAAAATAATTGACTGATCCAAAGCAATGCTGTACAGACAAAGTGCAAACCTCAGCTTATTATTGTAAGGCGAATAGGTGTAAAACATACGATGCTGCACAAATCTGTATTCGTCATTTTTATCTTTTATGCGAATTCTGGATACGACATTGTAATTAACGCGGTCTTCAGGTTTAAGCGAATCCATTAATTTAAAAAAGCGTAATTCATGGATGTATTTCTTCAACTTATCATCAGGATGAATTTTTTTTAAGATCTCTTCTTCCCAAATTGAATCTATAATGGCTGGATTTTCCTTAAAATTCAAACCTAATTCCAACGCAGATTTTGAAGTGTAGACGTAGCTTTTATTGGCCTGCATATCACTCAACACCGAAATAACATTTTCAATTTGAGAATACATTGATGCCTGTTGTTTATATATCTCAATATCCAACAGACAATTGCTTCCATTTTTGTTAAGCAGTGTTTTGTTAAGCGTGTCTAAGATCTCCATAAATGGTTATTTATAAGTATTGATGATACTAAGGTAAAATTTTACTTTTGCTAAATTAATACTTTACACTCAGTTATACCGATAAAGAAAGAGAATGAAGAGAATAATTTTAAGTTTCTGTGTGCTTCTGTTGGCTCAGAAAAGTTTTGCTCAGACATTGGAAAAAATGACATGGTTCAACGAACCTGAAAAATGGGAAATTAAAAACAATGCTTTATCAATGTTCATCACTCCTCAAAGTGATTATTGGAGAATTTCACATTATGGATTCACCGTGGATGATGCGCCATTTTATTATACAACTTACGGCGGAGAATTTGAAGCGAAAGTAAAAATTACAGGAAACTATAAGGCAAGATTTGATCAAATGGGATTGATGCTTAGAATTGATAAAGACCATTACATCAAAGCCGGCGTTGAATTTGTGGATGGTAAGTACAACCTCAGTACCGTTGTTACTCATATAACAAGTGACTGGAGCGTGATCACATTAGACAAAACACCTCCCGCAGTCTGGATAAAAGCAGTAAGAAGGCTTGATGCGGTAGAAATTTTTTATTCTTTTGATGATAAAAATTATATCATGATGCGTAATGCTCATTTACAGGATAACACCCCTGTCATGGTTGGTTTAATGGCTGCGTGTCCGGATGGAAATGGATTCAATGCAACTTTTGAAAATTTCAAAGTGAAACATCTTGCAGATGAAAGACGCTTACAATGGCTTGAAAACCATAAATAACGATTGAATTACACTTCAATATACAGTCAATTTTTATTAACCTCTCATTTTTTTGGGAGGTTTTTATTTTTTAAAATTTTAAATAGAAAAAACCGGATAATTGTATCCGGTTTGTATTTGTGTGTTTTAGAATCTGATTGTGTGTTTATCAAGAAACTATTTTGAGGGAAAATAATTTCTTAAAAGCAAAATTATTAGTCAATTCTGGTAAGTGATATTCTGTAAGCTCTGGTAACGTTTCCATTATTTGTAACGTTAATTGTTCCTGCGGAAGGCATTGTAATAGTATAATTAAAGGCATTTGCATTACCTCCATCAGCACACACTGCAACGCTTGACCATGTAACAGCAACTGTGTTTCTTACTGCTTGCGTAAATGTTGGGTGAACTCCACTACTACTTACTAAACCATCCTGTCCATTAAGAGCAAAAAAACTATTTAAACTAACATTATGAACAAGAAAATCAACTGTTGCAATATCGTTACAACCGTTAATTATTAAAACCGTTACTCTATACGCACCTTCCGGCAAGCCAGTAATCAAAGATGCTGAACCACCAGCTGCTACAGTTATTGAATTTGATCTAAACCCTCCATAGGTACTTGATGGCGAACCTTTTACTAAAACACCATTAGGATCAACATAAACGGGTGATATCAAAGTAGCACCTGCAGCTTGGTTAACTGTTCTTACTCTTGTGGTACCGTTTACATCTAAAGTATTTGTTGGCGCGGTATTGTTACCAATCCCAACACTTCCTCCAACAGCACTGATAGTAGCATTTGCTCCAGAAGTGCCAAGGGCTCCACCCAAAAATGCATTCCCGCCTTCGGTTAATATTAAACGACGCACACTGTTGGTACGATCGATAATACTGAATTGAGAAGTAGGTGAAGTTCCTTCAGGATCAAGCCCCCACAAGGAAGTAGCATTACTAAGTCTAACTTCCGCTCCTTCTACATGAAGTTTGGAGGCTGGTGTTGTAGTTCCAACTCCCATATTCCCGTTGGATAGCATAGTAGCTACAGTTGTTAATGTCTGCCCATCACCGTAAGTTCCCACAGAGTTTGATCCTACATTAAACTGCAAACCAGATTCTGCTCCAGAAACGTTAATAGAAGGAATACTTGGAGTAACATTAAACCAAATATTATCCCAACTTCCACTACCCGTAGAGCTTTTCATACCAAAAGTAGTTCCTACGATATCCAGTTTTGCAGCGGGTGCTGTATTGCCAATTCCCACTCTTCCGGTATTGGCGTCTGTAAGATACATAAGCTCATTAGGAGTAATACCAACACTAAAAGATAGATAACGAGGACCTACTGCAGTACCTGTAGAAGTATCCCCAAAATTAATACGAGAAATAGGTCCCGGAAAAATAGATGATGAAGACTTCATATTAATTCCAAAATTATCTGTACGGTTACCGTAACCAAAACCGTCTTGGCCGACATTAATATCTAAAGCATCTTTACTTAAAGCTGTTGTCACTGCAGCATTAAGAAACTGTCCTCCTTCTACATGTAACTTTCTTGTAGGAGCAGCAGTTCCAATGCCTACTCTATCATTCGCGGCATCTATAGAAAAGGTAGCTCCATCTACTGAAAATGCATTTGTTGCACTTGCTGTAAATGCCAAAGTATTGGCAGCCTGAGTTACAATTCTATTCCCATCTAATGCACCGTTAGAGTTATAAATGTTAAGATTAGAAAATATCGCATTACTTGGATTATGCATTTTTACCCATGCCGTACCGTTATAATAATAGTAACCTACAGCATCTATATTGGCAGCAGCTCCTGTTTGCAATCCTGTAGCTGCATCATTTACATAGATTAAAGTAGAAGTAGGAACACCTGTCATAACCTGAGCTCTCTGCCTGTCCACTCTAGGCACAAGCATACCATCTACATTGGTTGCAGGGCCTGTGGCATTTTTAGCGAGAATATCAATAGTAGCAGTTGGTGAAGGTGTATTAATCCCAACCTGAGCGTTAATCTGAATAGCAAAAACTGAAATAGTCATTACAATAGTTAATACTGTTTTTTTCATATGTTACAAGTTTTTTTTGTTTTGGTTTTGTGAAAATACAAATTTTAATTTATAAATTCAACAATAATATTAAAAATTGAATACTATTATTAATCAAATAATCATTTGTTAAGTAAATATTAATAACAATATGATATTTTTAATATATAATGAAGATTTGATTAATTTTTAAAATCTGATCAAGTGTAGATTTGATCTACTTCCTATAAATATTTCACAAAACTATCCAAAAGGTAGTATTAAATATTCATTATATCAATAATTAGTGAATATTTAAACTGACTTTACTCAGGTTAATTTAAAGAGAAAGAATATTTTACTGAGTAACGAGAAAAGTATAAAAAACAGTCATCGCTTTCTTTTCATAAGCATCCTTTAAGGAAATTAGCATTGCAGTACGAATCATATTTTTCCCTTTGATTGGAACAGTAATCAGGTCGTCTTTTTCTGTAACTGTAGTTTGTGCGAGAATGGTAAACCAATTTCCGCTTTTCGTTAACTCAAGCAAAGTTGGAATATCATTAATTTCAATTAAAATATTTGGTGATAAATTGTTGCTTTCAAAGGCTTCTGTTACAAATTTTGTTGTGCTGTAACCTTTTGTTGGTAATGCCAATGGTAAATCTGTAATTTCTTTTAAAGTGATACTCTCTTTATTCTTAAAATCAGATTTTTTTGAAGCTACCAAAGTCATTGGAGAAGTAAAAAGCGGAGTGTAATTGAATATTTTCTCCTTATTCCCTTCAGCAAAAGTAAGGGCAAAATCGAGTTCTAGATGGGTTAATTTTTCAATTAATTCTGAAGTAGTTCCAAAAACGATATTTACCTTCACTCCCGGATATTGCACTGAGAACCTAATGAGTGCTTCGATTAATGTGGAACGCATTCCATAAGTAACTCCGATTGTAAGCTCCCCGGTTTTAAGATCTTTCAAATCTCTTAAAGCCAAAAAACCTTCCTGTGATTTTAGAAGGCTTTTTTCTGCGTATTCTGAGAAAACAGCTCCAGCTTCCGTTAATGTAATTCGTTTCCCTATCCTATTAAATAATGGAATGCCCAATTCATCTTCAAGCTGTTTGATCTGTTGTGAAAGCGTGCTCTGACTTATAAATAAATGATTAGCTGCTTCCGTAAAATTAAGCAGTTCCTTAGCTTTAAGAAAATAACGAATTTGTCTGAGTTCCATAGTTGTAAATCGGTTTTAACAATGAATATTGTCGAAATAACACGTTTTACAAATTTAGAAAATTTAGCAACGATTAAAGCTTTTAAAAATATCTATTTCGGAAGCTTTTCCATCTTTAAATGTAATGGCAAAAATAGTTCTTCTGCCAAACCATGTTTTTTCTAATTCATAAGTCCAGGTTTCATTATTAAAATAATTAAATCCATCTCCTAGTTCTTGCTTGATTTGATTGCGGGATTTACCAACCAAATGGTTGAAATTTTCTTTTTTCATCTTGTGTGTTATAATAATTTTATTGAAAATATTTAAAGTGCAAAACTATCATCAATAATTAATAAAATATCTACTACACCTCTACTCCCTCTTTCGTAAATCAATAAAATATAAGGTAAAAAGAAAATATTTAGTATTGAAAAAATGATTGTTGTGCTTTTTTTGAAAAATTTAGCTTTTACCAAAAACTTTTGACAGTTTTATTTCAGAAACATTTTCATTTTTAAAGGTCAATGAGAGAATAATTTTCCTGAAGAACAAGGCTTTTCCGACTTCATAAGTCCAGATTTCATTATTAAAATAATTAAACCCATGTCCTAGTTCTTGGATAATTTCATTGCGCGATTTACCCAACAAGTGGTTAAAATTTTCTTTTTTCATTTTGTGTGTTTTATTTTTATTATCAAAATAAGTACCAAAATGTTAAAATCTGTATTTATCAGTTGTTACAAGTAATTAATTTAGAGTTAATTAAAATAATATTCTAAAAGATATTTCCACTTTTACCCATATATTTTTAAGTTTTAGTGGCTCCACAGTGATGATTTAATATTAAAAAATATTATTTATCGAATAATAACATCTACATACCACAAAAATGACAACAATAATTAAAGTTTCAGGAAAAATAATACATAAATAAGAGGTTTTATTACAAATTTTCAATATTTTTGAAACAATGTAAGTATTTTGGTTAGGTTTTTGAAGTGAAATATTTTATATAAAATTAAGCTAGTCACTTATTTTTTTAATCATTTAAATATTAATATCATGAAACCTTCGAACTTTACTTCATCACGAAAAAAGATTATTCTGATATTGAAAAAATCATTTTCAATTCCCGTCTGTTGATCTTTTACAGATCCACTAAACGTGTTTTAAAAATATTACAGACTCACTAAAACTCTCACCACATCATGATTTTTGAAAATGAACAACATTCTGTTTTACAGGATACACATAATCTTTCGTTTGTAGCAAACGTTATTAATTTCCATGGAGATAAATCTTTCATTCTAAACTCTTTACATAAAATAAAAAATAATACGATCTGTAAAATCAAACGAAAATTAATCAATAAATATATTAAAGATTACACGCTTCATCTCAATCAATATATTGAAAATGAAGATCTTAATTCAAAGCCGGAAAACTATGAGCTTTCACCAGCTTATGTGAGACAGTCTTATAATAAGGTTGTAAAAGAAAATGAATATTTACAGAGGCTTTTAACGATTATCAATGATTAAAATTTAATGAATCAGAAGTATTCTGGCTTCTTCCAGATCGATTTTCATGAGATATTTTTTGATAACATCTTCATTTACATCGTCATTATGTTTCTGGTCTAGAAGCCATGCTCTCTGTGTGCTTAAAACATCAAGATAAACATCTTTTACCTCTGAAGTTAGTTTTACTTCAGTCTCAACATCCGCTTTTCCTTTCAAATTTTCATGAATTTGTTTTAAAAAAGCACTTCTTCCCAATATTTCGGAGTGATTATTCGTGATATGATCTGCGGTATGTTTTGCAATTTGTCTTTTGATTAAATCTTCTGCTTCTTCATCAGGCAAATAATCATTGAAAGTGGGAAGTTTAATTTTTTTGATCAGATAAGGAAGCGTAAGTCCCTGTACCAAAAGCGTGGTTAAAATAACAATGAAAGTGATAAATAAGATTAAATTTCTCTGCGGAAAAGCAGGTCCACCAGCATATAAATGGGTTGGTATTGACAATGCTGCAGCGAGAGAAACCACTCCGCGCATTCCCGTCCAGCCCAGTACAATTGGAGCTTTCAGTCCCGGACTTCTTGTATCTGCAACGGGAATATAATTTCTGGCAACTAATGTGATCAAGACTGCACCGTAAGCCGATAAAATCCTTACAACAACCAATACTCCTGTTACCATTAATCCATAAATGATAGCATCAGAAAGTCCGACTCCTTCAAGACCTGAAGTAATTTCCGGTAAGGCTAAACCTATTATAAGAAATACCAATCCATTCAAAACAAATGCAAGACTTTCCCAAACATTGAGACCTCGCAAACGAGATGAAGTACTTAAAAAACGATGCCTGTTATTCGATAAAAGTAATCCACCACTTACAACAGCCAAAACTCCCGAGCTGTGAACTTCTTCTGCCGCGATATACATTACATAAGGAGCAACAATGGTTAAAATGGTATCCATATTGGCGTCGGTGGGAAGATATTTATGGCCTTTCATGAAGATAAAGCCGATTAATAATCCGATTCCAATACCTCCGACGAGCATCCAAGAGAAACTTAAAGCTGCATCAGACCAAATAAATTGCCCTGTTGCAACCGCGATCATCGCAAAACGGAAAATTATTAATGAAGAAGCATCATTCAGTAAACTTTCTCCTTCCAAAATGGATGACATTCTTTTTGGGACATTTACAAATTTTAAGATTGCACTTGCACTTACTGCATCTGGTGGAGAAACGATTCCTCCTAATAAGAATCCAAGTGCTAAAGAAAATCCGGGTATAAAATAATTCGCAAAAAATGCTACAGAAATAGCCGTAAGAAAAACCACTACAAAAGCAAAACTGCTTATGATGCGTCTCCATTTCCATAACTCTTTCCATGAAATCGCCCAAGCTGCTTCATATAATAGAGGCGGAAGAAATATTATAAAAATAAGTTCCGGATCAATATGAATCATCGGAATGCCGGGAATAAAACTAATGCCAAGCCCAGCAATTACAAGCAATACAGGATAAGCAACCTTTATTTTATTGGCTAACATAATGAGCAATACAATTGCCACAATAAGGGATAAATAGAATGGAAAATCTTCTATCATTTGTGTATGTTTTTTTATTAATGCAATGATAATGAATTATCACTTTTAATCAAAAAATAGCTCAAACATATTTAGATTTAAAAAGAATTAAAACTTTTCACAAATTTTAAAAATCTATAGTAAAACTTTATAGCAAAAAAAGAGAGGACAAACGCCTCTCAATTTATATAATTTTTCTTGTGTGTTTATAGAATCGAAACCTGTTTAAAATCAATCAAATTAATTAATATAATCTTTGTACTGATAAAAACAGTTCTCTTGTATTGTCAGCTGTACTGGAATCTGATGTTGTATTATTACTTGTTCCTGTTGTAGATTTATTATCCACTCTGAAAGCATAATACACTCTGTACCATCTTGGCTCCGGCTCCTGAATCGTGATGTCAAAAGTTACCGTTTCATTATGAGTTTGTGTAAGATAAACTCCGTCGTCAAATTGTCTGTAAGCTCCCGGTGACAGCTTTATATTTCCATTGTCCGAATCACCTGTGTGGGTAGACATTTCCGAAACCCAGATTTTCATATCAGAAGTTCCGACATTGTAAAGACGTGGATTAAAAGTAGTTGCAGCTCCGGTTCCTGAAGAATTACCGTCAAACTGAGCATCAAGCCTTAAAACACCTCCCAACACAGGAAGGTCTGTAAGATAAGTACTTGCCAGAATATTTATTCCTGAGGTATTTGCGGGAATACTTCCGTGATAATAAACCAGTTCGCCAATCAGAATATCATTATCGTTTCCTCCGAAAGCAAACTTCCAGGTTTCACCGTTGAACATGTAATATCCTGGTTTATCAACCTTTGCTGTTTTTACAGAAGGCGTTCCCACTGCCTGCGTTACATAAACCAATGCTCCGGTCTGATCTGCAAGATAAACCAAATCCTTAGCTTTAAGCTGATCTCCTGTCATTCGGGGAGCGATTACTCCATCTGCCGAAGTTGCCACGTCAGGTTTTCCTATAACGTCTAATGTCGCTTTAGGAGACTCTGTATTGATACCTATTTGAGCGTAAGTTTCCGTTGAAAAAAAACTCAATGCTAAACCTAAAAGAGATAATTTTAATTTCTTCATGTTTTATAATATATTATTTGTGTCTAATTTATAATGAGTACAATTTCAGAGATATCATTTTATTTTATTAACTCTTTTTTATCTTTGTACTAATAAAATTTCTGATTAAGAACTGGTGCAAAGTTATTGGCGTCGATAAATCAAATTTTAAACACATCAATGAAACCCTGAAAATAGCTTACATTATTTATTTCATTTAAAATCAATGATTTAATACAATTAATTCCTAGATTTGACTGATGAAAAAGATAATTATGACTATTATGAAGTAATATTTTAAACAACAAATGATAATTACCGATCCTATAAAACTTCAAAAAATAGAGAAACACAAAAAAGATCTCGTGCATTATTATGTCATCTTAATGTCGGCTGTGCTTTTTGTGTATGCTCTTATTTTTACGTTTCTTATTCCGGATAAAACGATCTCATGGTATCTTTATGGCGGGGCATTTTTTCTGTCATATTCTTATTTTATGATTCGTAAAAATTATTCTATCAATATTCTGGTTCATACGTATATTATTCTTGCGTCTTTATATAATTTCTACATCATGCTTGCCTTTTGGAATAATTCTGTGGCAAGTTTCGTCTGGTTGATGCCTATTCCATTGGCTGCCTATGTGTTTTTTAACCGGAAATATGTGATTATTTACAGTGTATTTATCTTAATTAATATCATTTTAGGCTATTTGATTTCTAAAAATTTTGATTTTAATTTTCAAGAGCATACCAAAGAAGATGTGAAACTGACGGATACTTTTTTGGTGATCTCCAATGTTGCAGTATTCGCGCTGATTATTTATTTTAAAGACAAGATCAGACGAGAAGAAATTTATCATGAGATTGAACAAAAACAACAGTCTGAACCGAGAATAACCGTATCTGTAGAAAAAGATACTGCGTTTGGAGATGAGCTATTTGAGAAAATAGAAAATATGATGACAGAAAAACTGTCTTATAAAGATATTAATTTTAATATCTCAAAACTGTCTACAGAGCTGGAGGTTAACAGCACTTATATCTCAAAAGCGATAAGACAACACGGCTTTCCAAATTTTAATAATTATTTGAATATTCACCGCATCAATTGTGTGAAAAAACTATTGAACGAAAACGATCTTGAAAAAGTAACCTTGATGTACATTTACACGGAGGCCGGATTTTCGAATCAGTCAACATTTAATCGTGTTTTTAAGCAAATTGAAAAAATTACACCTTCGGAATACATCAATACTTTGCAGACGATCAATATTTAATTCTAAATCGGTTTCAGCGATGAATATTATCGAAATAAAGCGTTTTAGAAATTAAAAAAATATCAGGAAATTTACAGATTATAAAACTCATCAAGAATATAGTTCTAGAATGGTTTTAATTCTAAAAAATCATGATCACACCTGAAAAAGCATACAAAAGCAGTAAACGTTTCCGATATATAAAACTTTGTATCTTTCTTTCAGGGCTTTCTGTATTTGCACAGCTTTATCTTTTTCAGCCTTTGTTACCGATGGTTGCAGAGCATTTTCACACGACTGTTGGCGATAGTTCCCTACTCGTTTCGTCCGCTACAATAGGAATGGCTTTGGGTTTATTCTTTTTTACCTTTAAAGCAGACAGTTATTCAAGGAAAAAACTGATGATCTTTTCATTGCTTTCCTCCGCTGTACTGACAATTATTTCAAGTTGGGTTCAAAGTTTACCTTTATTAATCGCAATTGGTGTTTTAAAAGGTTTTGTGATTTCAGGAGTTTCTTCGGTTGCGCTCGCCTATCTGACGGAAGAAGTTGAGCTTTCTGTAGTTGCCTTGGCCATCAGCATGTATCTCAGCGGAAATACCATCGGCGGGATGAGCGGGAGAATTTCAGCGACAATAATCGCCGGAGAATTGGGATGGAGAAATGCCGTTTTGATCATCGGAATTGAAAGTTTGATATTAGGTTTACTCTTTTGGAAATTTTTCCCCGATTCAAAGTTTTTTAATTCTCAAAAAACAGATTATTCTCTGAAATTGAAGCAAATGATGAAGTTTCTTACGGACTCTTATATGCTTCGTCTATACTTAATTGCAGCACTTCTGATGGGAAGTTTTGTGAGCGTTTATAATTATCTTACGTTTCGATTGGAATCTGCACCATTTTCATTAAATCATTTTTGGATTGCTTTTATATTTCTGATGTATACTTTCGGGGTTTTCGGGACGATGATCACAAGCAGGATATCAAAGAAAACAGACCGGAAAAATATTCTGAAAGGCTCTATTCTATTTATGCTTGGCGGAATTTTATTTTTACTTTCTGAAAATATTTATATTGTGATTTTCGGACTTGGATTATTTACGCTTTCGTTTTTTGCGGCGCATACTATGGCAAGTCAGATGACGGCTTTGCGTGCAAAGGAAGGAAAATCTTCTGCAACGTCTATTTACTGGCTTTTTTATTATTTTGGCTCAAGCATTTTGGGAAGTGGTACGGGCTATATCCTCCATGCAACTTCCTGGAAATTCTTTATTTTCTTCCTTATTTTCTCTATTATCATTGCTTTTTCACTCACTATTGATAAAATTTCCCGTCAATAAAGAATATTACATACCACACATATACCACATTATTTGAGTTTAAAAATGACCTCACGTTAATGTAATCAACATATAATTAATTATTTAAGAAAAATATTAATTATTAATTATTAAAAAGATTAAATAAATTTACCGTGTAAGGCATAATATTTGTAAACATAACTGTACCAACACGCACATTCAATATACTTTTAACCTTAACACAAAATATTATGAACGTTGTAGATCTTAAAATTAAAAATTTAGTGGAATACAGAAATCAGATATTTACAATAACTGAGATATTCCAGGATAATGAAAAAGATTATTTTGTAAAAATAGAGAATGATATTCACAGTTTTTCTGTTTCAGCAGAATCTATTACACCTATTCAGATTACTGAAGAATGGTTAGAGAAATTCGGTTTTTCAAGAACATACAGCTCAGAGCAGCGTATCAGATATGAAAGACCGGAAACGTTCATTAAATATGATATCGACCTGAATCCAAGAAAGATCGTAGAAGGTTTAAAAATCTACGGAAATTCTATTAAATGTAAATATATCCATGAGTTCCAGAACATTTTTTCGTGTTTATTCGGAAAAGAACCTGCTCCTGTGAACTATGGCCTATTGAAGACCGAATCTTAGTTTAATATATTATCACAAAAAAATCCACAGCTTTTTAGTTGTGGATTTTTTATGTTTAAGCGAATTTTATTCTTCAACCAAAACTTCTTCATAGCTTACAGGATCAACTTCTTCCTGATACTGTTCCCATTCTGATTCAAGTTGCTTGTTGGTTTGCATTTCTTCTTCCAATTTCAGAGTTTCTCTGTATTGTTTTGCTTCGGCAGCCATTGTCCATTTACAGCCGATTCCGATAGTCTCGATGTAATTCTTAATATCATTGATTCCTAATTTAAAAAACTCTTTTCTAGGATTGATTTTATTAAGTTGACTTTTCATAAACTTCTTATGAAGCTGTCTTTCCAACGTTGGAGCATCATCAGAATAAATCATGGCATGCACATCAAACTCAAACGGAACACTTGCGTCTCCAAGCTCTCTTACTCGATCCAACGGTTCCAAACGTCTTGTCATTCCTATTTTATAAATATCTTCGCCAAATGATCCGATATTTGAAATAATATACACATTCCCCGATCTTGTCTGTTGAGCCATTGAAATTGCTCTCTGGTTTTTCTCTTCAGCCTGCTCAAGCTTATTCTGTAACTCTTCTAACTTTTGTTGGAAAAGCAATTTTTCCTCTTCATTTGCTCTGGAAACCTGAGATTCAGCCTTTTCGATCAGTCTTTTTAAGGTTTGCTCTTCTTTTTCAGCATCTTTTATTGCCTTTTCAAATTCTTTACGAGCTTTTTCTTCTTCTCTTATCTGCTCACGGATCTGCCTTTGTTCTTCCTGCTCCTGCCATCTTAGCTCTTGCGCTACGACAGCCCATTTCAACTCTTCAAGTCTCGCTTCATGATAAACATTGGATATTCTTGCTTTTCTGAATGCTTCTCCATTAAAATTAACCAATTGAAAAGCATCATTTATTTTTTGTTTAAGAATTCCATAATTATCTTTTTTTACGGTAGATAAGATACTTTCTACTTTTCCGTTGTAAGCATCAATTACAAAATCGATGGCGATATTTTTTCTATATTCATCAACATATTCACAAAGACCTGCCTGCCTGTTTGTGATCATTAATTTATTGTTCAAACGAAGTTTTTTAAGATTTTCTCCGGCTTCTTTATGACCGAAATCGTCTGCAAGTTCATCTAATAAAGTATACGTTGGAATGATATATTCATTTCCGTATCCTTTAATTACATTTTTCATGGCTTTAATTCGATCTGCAATAAGATCCGCTTCTCTCAGACTTCGGTAAGCGTCACCTCCTATTGATTCTGCTTTATTTTCTGCATTTTCGATGATTCTTTGAGTTTCTCTTACTGCATTTTCATACAATAATTCCACTTCTCTGGTTCTTTTTTCTGTGTATTCTCTTGTAATTCTACGAGATTCTCTAGATTGTTGCTGAGCTGTATCTAATTCTAACTGTGCTTTTTCTTTTAATTTTATACTGTCTTTTTCAGCTTTCTTTAAAAGATATTCACATTCCACCTGAATATTAAGGATATCCTGATATTTGCTTAAAGCATCGTTATTATTTTTAAGCTGAATATTTTTTTCTTCGACAGATTTTTTATCGATTTGAAGGTTAGATAATTCCGCTCGCAATCTCTGAATTTTGTCATTTAATGATTTTTTATCTGTTTGATGATTGGTTATTTCATTTTTTAACTGATTAATTTCCAAGTTCAAACGAGCAATCTGAGCATCTTTTTTAGTTATTTCTTTCTTAAGATTACCTGATTTAATGAAAGCAAACATCATTAAACAAAAGAAAATAATGATTAGTACAATTCCCATGGTTAGATTATAAATTAGTTTTTAATTATTAGTCATCGCAATAATACTAATAATAATTTGACATTTTTTACGGTTAGCCATAAATTAGAAGCAATGTTCGATTAAAAACCGAACATTTTTTAACGAAATATATTCCCGACAAAACTTAATGAACTTTTTTGTTTTGAATCTTTAAAAATTGTCTGATAATAAGGAAAACTACTACTTTGTGTAGCAGGAAAATACTTTAAATGAAATACTTTTGAAGAAATAAAAAATCATATTATGGAAGAGAGATATTCCAGAAACCGACTTTACATAAATTCGGAGGAACAGGAAATCATTAAAGCCACTCCCATCCTTTTTGCAGGTAGCGGAATCGGAAGCAATATCGCAGAATGCGCCCTGCGAATCGGCTTTGAAAACATTACAGTTGTAGATGGAGATGTTATTGAAGTAACCAATCTGAACAGACAAAATTACACAGAGAAGGAAGTTTCAGAATATAAATCTAAAGCGCTGTATGACCGCCTGAAATCTATCAATCCAAATGCTAATATTAAACATATTCAGGAATTTATAACGTTTGACAATATTGAAGAAATTGTAAATGGACATACAATTGCTGTGAATGCACTCGATTTCACAAGTAATATTCCACTTTTCTTTGATGATTTATGTAAAAAAAGCGGAATTCCGGTTCTTCACCCTTATAATTTGGGCTGGGCAGGTTTAGTTACCGTTATTTCTCCTACAGGCCCTACTTTAAGCAGCATTAGCCATAACGACAGCTTTAACGAACTGAAAATGGTAGAATACGTTGTCGGGTACCTTAGATTCTGGGAAAAACGTAATGAATGGCTGGAAAAGATTATTGAAGATTACAAACAGGAAGAAGGTAACCTTCCTCCACCTCAACTTGCTGTAGGATCTTGGATCGTAGCAGGAATATGTACGAATATCATGTTTAATATCGCAACACAAAAAGAATACAAAAGATTCCCTGAATTTTATCTAAGTTCAGTAATGTAAGACAATTTTCATTGTCTTACATTTTTATAATAATTTGTTATTTTTGGCATAAGCCAGAGCTTCCGTGATGTTATTCACCCCAATTTTCTCGAAAAGCTTTCTTCTGTGAAATTTCACAGTATCCGCAGATACAAATATCTTTCCTGCAATCTCGTTTATTGTAAGCCCGCTGGCATATAAACTTAATATTTCAAGCTCTCTTTGTGAGAGTTTTTTCTTTTCCTCTTTTATCCATCTGTTTTCCGAGAGATCATATTTCCAGATGTCATCAGAGCCTTCTTTATTGATCAAAATATTCCCTGACGAATTGGTAGGAGAAAGTGAAACAATACACATCGCCTTCCAAATTTTCCCATTTCTTGTAAGAAACATCGGCGTAAGTTTATGATTGATTAATATGACATTTTTCTTATCATTTATAATATGAAAATCATAAGAAATTGTATACAGTTTTCTTTCGTTAATAGGTAGTTTTTCGTAAAACTCAAATCCTACATCATTTATTTTAAGTAAAAGCTGTTGATCATCGCTTATTACATTTCTAAAATAGAAAGCATATCCGAGATCTCTTACTTCTTCAGGAGATAATCCACATAAGAATAAAGGATTATCTGAAACATACTCAAATGATTGCTTCTGATAATCAATTATATATAAACTTTGATAAGTTATTCTTGCAAAAGCTTTCACAATTTCTAAGTAATCACCCGTCTGCATAAGATCGATATCTGCATTGCCTTCGATCTCGTTTTTTTCTGTAAAAAACTTTTTTATTTCATCCATAATCCCAGTAAAAAAATTCCACTACCCCAAAGTGTAGTTTTTTATGACTTTTTAACAAATCTACACAAAAGTGTAGCGATTTCCAAAGCGAACAACGATAATTTTAGAAAAAAATTAATCAAAACCATGCACAAATCACAATTTAATCCGATTTACAATAATGAACTTTACAATCTTGCAAAATTTGTTGTTGAAGAAAATTTTAATCACCATAATGCAGATTCTAATGAGGATCTGAGAAACGAAATTACAGCAGTTTATAAAGAGGAAGCTTCTCTTAATGACTCTAAAATTTTCTTCTCAAAAGATTTCAGTAATTCTATTACTGGATCTATAAGAGTTGTACGTTGGAACAAGAAAGACATATTGCCTATCGAGAAATTGTTCAGCATCCACCCTTACCAAGTTATAGAAAATCAAAATATAGATATCTGGCACATCGGAAGGTTTGCAGTAAAAAAAGACAGATCCGGATTTAAAACTTTTAAAGCTTTAATGACCTCAGCAATTAATGAAGTTTGTAAGAATGAAAACTCTGTTGCTTTGGCTGAATGTGATGCAAAACTTTTAAAAACATTAATTCTTTTGGGAATAGAATGTACAACACTTTCCGAGTCTATAGAATATCTGGGATCTGAAACGATTCCTGTACTTATCTCTTATGCAGGATTAAAGTCTTTTCTAGATAAAAATAAAAATTTACTACACGAAGGTTTAACAACTGTACAAAAAGGAGCTATACTGAAGAAAACGGCGTAAAAACTACACCTTTGTGTAGTATCAAACTAAACTATAGTGTAGTGTTTTTATCTCTCGGACTCAGTAATATTGTAATGTAAAACAAGAACAAATAACCAACCAAAAATGAAAACTTCAAAATTATTAATATTTAACAAAAAGAGATTCTTATATATACTTGCTGCTGCTTCACTGGCATCATGCTCAGATAAAAACAATAGCTACGGAATTTTAAACAGCGATAAAAGTATCAATTCTAAAAGTGCTTTTGATTTCATTAAGAAAAATGCTATTTTAAATTTCCATGTGAGTGCGGCGGGAGTTCAGGAGCAGGATTCAAAATTCATCAATGATGAGGATATTCGCGAGAACATTGAGCTTTCTTATGACAGATCTAAAGAAATGATCAACTCTAATGTAATATCAGATTATAGTTTTGTAAATTTTGTTCTTCCTTATAAAGTTAATTTCTCAAATGACTTCAACTGGAGAAAAAACGTTCTTAAAAATTACGAGCTTCCAAAAAACTATAGTTTAACTACTGAGAAATCTGTGATCGAATCTTCGAATTATTTAAACAATAAAATTAAAGGTTTGAATCTTCCTTACTCTGATCCATTTCCACAGGAAGATTATTGGTCGTTCAATGATTTATTAAAAGAAAAGAAAGGTTCTGACATTGCTTTGGTCAATTTATCAACTTTCATCAACAAAGCCAACGGAATACCTGTAACTATAGACTATGCACCGGTTTGGGGAAATGTAGACGGCGGAAAAGCCTGGAACGCATTGGTTCTTAATGATAAAAAATCATTTGCCTTTGCAGGAGGTTCTGATAATATCGGTTCATACAATCCTACAAGAATTATTCAAAGTATAAAGGATACGCTTAACAATACTTACACCGCAACAAAAGTTTACAGAAGAGGTTTTGTACCTGATACAGCTTCAGTTTATTTAAAATATTACAAAACATTGAGCAAACTGGGATTCACTTCAACGTATTCTGATATTGATGTTACGGATCTTTATGCTAAAACTATCAAATATAATGTAAATGGCTTCTATAATGATAAAACCGAGCTTGCCTTGCTTTCTGTTTTCAGTTACAACAAATGGCTTCCGATAGCAGCTATCAGCCCGAAACGTAAGCAAATGGTTTTCGATAAAGTGGGTGTAGGCGCATTATATCTCGTACACACACCGGATAATTCGGGTAAAAAATCTCTGTTCTATGTAGATAAAACCGGAAAACTTCTATTCTTTGATAAAGCTAAAACCTCAGCGATCAATATTACACAGACCGAATCTACAGCTACAAGAATGAAAAATATGGCTGCAAATAACAGAAATGCTTCTAATATGGCTGCATTGGCGCAAAATACAATCAATTCTAAGCTGGAAAACGGAAAATCATATACTTTGTATAAGTTAACCGACAGCAGTTGGGAAAAACAGGAAACTAAGCCTGTTGCCAATAATACATTGTCATTTTCTAGTAAATATCAGGACGGAATTTATCTTGCAGCTCCTGAAAAAGAAGAAAAAATCAACTCCAAAAGACCGTTTATTCTGGTTGGTGGAAAGATAGTCTTCATCTAAAAAAACTACAACTTTTAAAGCAAAACTTCATATTTCTCTTCACATAAATTAGAGAGACAGGGAAAACTTTATCCAAAAACTAATAACCATTTTAAACAATTTATACATGAAAAACTACAAAAAACTTCTCTTGGCAGGTTTTGCGGTTGTACCCCTCGCACTATCTTCTTGGACTTCCGAAGAATTGGGAAATGAGCTTAAAAGCATTGAAAATAATCAAGCTACTACTGTTTCTGATATTGAGATAATAGGCACAGGTTTAGTAAAAACGGATAAAGTAATAAGAGGTCCGAAAGGAGCAACGGTAAAAAATGTCAAAGACGATCTTAACACTAAAGTTGTATCCGCAGACACCCCAACTCCAACCAATCCTTCTTTTGAGGATATCGTAAAAACTTACAAATAATAGAGATTATGAAAAACAACAAAAAACTTTTATTGGCAGGATTTGCAATTGTTCCTTTAGCTCTTTCTTCATGGACTTCTGACGGATCAAAAAATGATCTTGCAAATACTACACATCAGGAAAATAGCAATACATATATTACAGAAGATATGGGTACTGTAATTGTTGGGAAGCTTACAAGAGTTAACACAGACAAACCTGGTCCTTCAATGAGCAGACTAGATATAGAAACTGTAAAAACCAAAATTGTATTTTCAGATGATACACTAACTCCTTCCAACCCTTCTTTTGAGGATATCGTAAAAACTTACAAATAGTAGTCCCATGAAAAACCACAGAAAACTATTATTGGCAGGATTTGCAATTGTTCCTTTAGCCCTTTCTTCATGGACTTCTGAGGAACCTAAAATGAACTATCAAAATACAGATGATCACAGTCAATTATCTTCTATTGAACGAATTGGAACTTTTGATACGCAAGAAGATAATGTTGTACAAAGTAAAAAAAATGCTGTTAAGTTAAATAACTCAGACATTACCATTGACAAAGCTATTGCAACAACAAGAACACTGGAACCTCAGACATCATTTGAAGATATTTTAAAGGATTATCAATAAAAAAGTATTAATCATGAAAAACAACAGAAAACTATTACTGGCAGGTGTTGCGATTGTTCCTTTGGCACTTTCTTCCTGGACTTCTGAAGATCCTGTTTCAAAAATTAGAACTATTGAAAATCAAAATTCAATTTCTTCTATTGACAAGATTGGAGCAACAGATGTTGTTGTAGATGTTTCAGAGAAAAACAAAAAAAATGTTATCGCTTTTATAGATAAAACCGACGCTCCGAGTAAAGTTGTTACAACAACAAAAACACTGGAACCAACCACATCTATAGAAAGTATTGTAAAAGCTTATCAATAATTTAAAACCAAACTAATAACCATGAAAAACTACAAAAAACTTCTCTTGGCAGGTTTTGCAGTTGTGCCCCTCACATTATCTTCTTGGACTTCTGAAGAGCCAAACACTCAATACCAAAACATTGAGAATCAGAATTCAAAGTCTTCTAACGAAATAATTGGTACTACAGATGTTCAGAACGTAATTATTGTTAAAACTAAAACCAGTAAACTCGACAGAACCGATTACGGTCTTAATCCTGACAAAATTGTAACAACAGATAGAACGTTGGATCCTACCATAACATCATTTGATGAGATCGTCAAAGTTTATCAATAAAACTAAATAATTAACCATGAAAAACTACAGAAAACTACTTTTGGCAGCATCTGCAATTGCTCCTTTGGCACTTTCATCATGGACATCGGAAGATCCGGATGCCAATTACAGAAATATTGAAAGCCAAAATGTGAAATCTTCTATCGGAGATATTGGTACCGCAACTGTTTCTAAAAATTTTGTTTTTAGTAAAAAAGTAACAGCTCAACATGATGATGCAATAGTAGGGCCAAGAGATATTGGTGCAAGCTCAAAATTGGCAACCGATCTGGAACCTTCTCTGTCATTTGATGATGTTCTAAAAAATTATAAATAAAAACCTTAAAATAAATATTAACCATGAAAAACTACAAAAAGCTGCTACTCGCGGGTCTTGCAATAGTTCCGCTGGCACTTTCCTCCTGGACCTCAGGAGATCCACCCGATGCCAACTATCAGAAAATCGGGAATTATGATACCAAAACTTCAATCGGAACAATTGGTCAGGCAGATGTATCAGGAGAAATACTGATTACAGACAAACAAAGAGTTACAGAAAGACAATCGCTCCTCAGAACAGGACAAAATCTCATCAAAACTCTGGAACCCGTTCCTACGATTCAGGAAATTGTAAAAAATTATCAATAAAACCTTAAAACAAATAACTTATGCAAAACTACAAAAAGCTATTATTAGCAGGGCTGGCAATTGTTCCATTGGCATTATCTTCTTGGACATCATCGGAAGATCCCACTGCAAAAATGCAAAACATTAAGGATTATCCTTATTCAATGCTTACTTCTAAACAAGAGGAAATGGGAGCCGGATTTTTACAAAGTATTTTCACTGTAAAATCTAAGAAAACAGTAATTAATGTTTCAAACATGGAAACTGTAGAGATCGCTGAATCTAAAGTGAAAAGCACAACGATCGAAAATCCTACTCTTTCAATCGAAAGTATCTTAAACGATTACAAATAATATTTAAAAACAATAAAAATCATGCAAAACTACAGAAAACTATTATTCGCGGGACTGGCGATCGTTCCTCTAGCACTTTCTTCGTGGACTTCTACAGGAAACGATACGAAATACGGAAACGGAGATGCAGGCAAATTGGCAGATTCTTCAATCGAAATCATCGGAGATACAGCTGTAAGCAGCTCTGTGACAGTAAAAACTAAAAAGAAAGTTCTTTCCGTATCTACTATCGAAGAAGTGAGCGTAGCTGAGAAAAAGGCAATCAGCGTATCGTCTATCGACACTACACTTTCTTTCAATGAGATTGTAAACAATTACAAATAACATTTAAAAACAATAAAATATTATGCAAAACTACAAAAAACTATTATTCGCAGGATTAGCGATCGTTCCAATGGCTCTTTCTTCTTGGACTTCTACAGGAAATGACATTAAATACGGAAATGGTGATCAAAACCAAGTTGCTTCTATCGATTTGATCGGTGATACTGCAGCAAGCAGCGTGGTAACTTCTAAAACTAAAAAGCACGTTTTTTCGGTATCAAGTATTGAACAAACAAACGTTGCTGAAACTAAAGTAGCTATCGTTACAACACCAACAAACCCTACTCTTTCTTTTGAAGACATGGTAAAAAATTATAAATAACCATATAAACAATAAAATATTATGCAAAACTACAGAAAATTATTATTCGCAGGATTGGCGATTGTTCCTTTAGCTCTTTCTTCTTGGACTTCTACAGGAAATGATACGAAATACGGAAACGGAGACGCTAGCAAATTAGCAGATTCTTCTATTGAGATCATCGGTGACACCGCTGTAAGCAGCTCTGTAACAGTAAGTACTAAGAAAAAAGTTTTTGCTAAAGAAACAATAGATACTAAAGATGTTGTAAGCGAAAAAGCAATCAGTACTTCTCTTGGAAAGACTATTTCTTTCGATGACGTTATCCAAAATTACAAATAACCATTAAACAATAAATTATTATGCAAAACTACAGAAAACTATTATTCGCAGGATTAGCAATCGTTCCTATGGCTCTTTCTTCTTGGACTTCTACAGGAAATGATACGAAATACGGAAACGGAGATCAGAACCAAGTATCTACTATCAATCTTATTGGTGATACTGCAGCAAGCAGCGTGGTGACTTCTAAAACTAAAAAACATGTTTTTGAAAAATCAAGCATCCAGGAAACGAATGTTGTTGAAACTAAAGTAGCAACATCTCTTGACCCAATCCTTACGTTTGACAAAGCTATCGAAAATTATAAATAATATTATTCAACTCACACATTCAGTTGAAGTTCTCAACTGAATGTGTTTTAAAAAACTTTTAAAACCATGAAAAAATCTATCTTAATCTTACCAATCGCTTTATTAACTACAATCTCTTTATTGTCATTCAACAAATCAGATGATGAAGTACAAACTGTAAAATACGATACAATCGGCAAAACTGCATCAATGGATGACGAATTGGGAGCTTTCATCAAAAGCACAGTGATCACCAACAAAAGCTTCAAGAAAGAATGTTCTGTAGATGTATGCGTAAAGAGAGATGCGGTAAGCATTTTCGAAACTAAAATTGTTTCTGCTATGGAAGAACCAACTTTAGATATCAACAGACTTATTACAAACTATAAATAACTATAGCCATGAAAAGCCTTTATTTTTACCCACTATCAATTATTTGCGGAATCCTTTTCTTTTCCTATTCATTTACAATAGAAAGAGGTAGACATACTTACCGAAACCATTGGAATATTCCGGCTGAAAAAAATCTAAAGATTAAAAATTCTTCAAAAGAAAAATTAGAGGTCGTTTTATATAATCCTTCGCTTACAGATGATCTAACATATATTACAGATAACAACGAGATCAAGAGGCTACCGAAGAATGATTCTATTAAAACGAAGATCAATTTTGCGAATGAATTTTATGTTGTCAATAATTCTGACAAGGAAAGTGTTTTCAAAATAAAAATATTGAACAATAGTGGAAGAATAAAGGCTTTTTTAAAAAAACCAAGTTCCAAAAATTAGCATTATGAAATCACTAGTAGTTTATTATGACGGTTGGTGCCCACGATGTACCAAATTTATGAAAACCGTAAAAAAAATAGATTGGCTGCAGGCAATTGATTTTCATTCTCTCCGGGACAGAGGATCAATGAAAGGGATTGATTTTGCACTGGCCGAAAAACAAATGGCCTCTTATAGCAATTCCTGGGCATACGGTTATGAGTCTATCTTCAGAATATTATCAAGATTACCATTATTATGGCTCTTCTTCCCTGTTCTTTGGCTCATGCAGGTTACGAAAATTGGTCAGGCATTATACATACAGCTTGCTGTAAACAGAAAAATAATACCGATCCACTGTGACGATAATGTCTGTAATATTTAATTATTAATTTTTTGATACAACTAATTTACCATGAAAAACTCAAAACTCTTTTTCATATTCAGTATGGTACACATTGCATTGATACTTATTGTATGTACATCCAGTACCATCGACTCTTATGAAAAATCTACATCTTTTGTGAAAAACTCTTTCACAGACGGATTAAAAGACACTAAAGAAAACATCAGAGAATTCAATTCTCTACCGATCATTCAGGAATACCAGGCTTTTGCAGGAATCAATGCAGGCTATGGATTCTTCGCACCGAACGTTGCAAGTTCTTACATTTTAAAAGTATCAGTTTATGATAAAAATAAAAAACTGGTGAAAGAATCTTATTTCCCGCCATTCAAATCTAAGGAGGGATTAAACAGATACCATACTTTACTAGGATATTTTCAGGACAGATTAACGATCCTTGAAAATAAAATGCAGAAGAAAACATCTACAGATTTTAATGAATCTGATAAATACGGTGAATTCTTAGACATCTTCATCAAAAGTATCGGAAGATATTATTACAAAGATTATGATTCTAACAAATACAACATCTCTTGTACATTATATCTGCACCATCACCCGCTTTTACAAGAAATCACAACAGCTAACAAAACTAAACCAGTACTAATTAAATTACTTGACATCGATGCTAAACCTCTTAAGAAAAACTAGATCACTTCCTGTACAATTTTATCAATTCTTCAATGAATACAGACAGGACGACAAATTGTTCTTTGCATTTTTTAGAATCTCAATGGGATTATTCTTCTTAGTGCACCTTTTGTCAACGCTTACAGATTTTAACTTATTATTTACCAATCAGGGCTTAATTCCCCTGGAAATAATAGAGTTCCTAGGTTCAGACCATATGCCGTCTTTCAATTTTATAATGAAACTTTTCGGCACGATGAATGTTCAGGAAAGCACGGTAGTAATGTCTTATATTATACTTTATATCGTTGCCTGCGTATCTCTGACAGTAGGATTTATGAGCAGAGTATCGGCAGTTATTATTTTAGTTCTTCATTTAATTGTATTTCAGTCTTCAAGTACTTTTATGTACGGAATAGATTTCTTTAAATCGATTGCAATGTTTTATTGCATCCTTTTTCCACTGGGAAGTTTCTATTCTGTTGATTCTAAAATATTTAAAACTAAAGAATTCAACCCTACACCATTCAGGAATTTGTTGAGAATACACTTATGCATTGTTTATTTTACTTCAGGATTAGACAAAGCTTTCGGAATCAATTGGTGGAACGGAGAATCTATCTGGAAAGCACTACATCTGCCAGGATTTCAGTCATATATCTTAGATAATAATTATGACCTATTTGTTCACTTTCCTATCATTCCAACAATCATCGGAATCTCAACCATCGCTGTAGAATTGTTTTACCCATACTTTATGTGGAAAGCAAGCACAAGAAAATACTTTATATGGATGGTAGTATCTCTACACGTAGGAATAATCATCGCAATGAATTTATATTTCTTCGGAGCTTTAATGATCCTTCTCAACCTAAGCGCATTCCTAAACCTTGAGGAATCTACAAAAAAGGTTCCAGTAATAGCATAACAACATTATGAATCATTTTCAAAATAAAACAAGCAGAGCATTAATATTACTATCTTCAACGATAGTAATATTAACCTCCGCTCAACAAAAAGACACGGTAAAAAATGAAAAGAAAATTGAGGAAGTTAAAATCACTCGTTCTGCAGTAAAATTCAAGAACGGAAAAATAATTATTTCAGCAGAAAATACACCGGTAAATGATTCTAAAAACACTTGGGAATTTATAAAAAATTCAGGATATGCAGATGCTTCAGAAGACGGAATGATCAAGATCAAACAAAAATATACAACAGTGTATATTAATGACAGAAAAATTCGTCTTTCCAGCATGGAACTTAAAAGCTACCTTGAATCTATTCCAAGCAAGCTTATCAAAAACATAGAAGTAATCGGCACTCCCGACTCTTCTTATCCGGCAGATGAACAATCAATCATCAAAATAAATTTAATCAGCAGCAGTATTGAAGGTTTAAAACTGGGAATCGGATCAAGCCTAGGTTTCACTAAAAAAATGAACATGGCGGAGAATATCAACGTCAATTTCAAATCAAAAAAATTCGAATTTAACACGCTGATAAGCAGTACTCACACCAACGTTTTAAACACCGTAAACTCACAAAGAGAATACAAAAACAATATCTGGGATATCAACCAGACCTCGGATGTTCAGAGACATTCAAACATCTACTCTTTTTTAGTCAATTATTTTGCTAATAAGAAAAACAAATTCAGTCTATACGCGGAATACAACCCTGCAAACACGACAAGCAAGTTGAATGCAGACAACGGACTTCCAACAAGCGACAGGCTCATCAAAAAAGACTCGATTTTTAAATATAACTCAAATTATGAAGACAGTGGGAGAAGTACGAATCTTCAGGCAAATTATCAGTTTCAAAATGATTCCGCAACCCAAAAACTTAACGTACAATTTGAATATTTAAATACAAATAAAAGAACCAATAACCGTTTCAAAAACCTTTATTATGTACACCCGGAATATGTAGACGGAAACCAGATCGATGATTCTTCTTCAAGAAATATCAACATGATTATTGCCAATGCCAATTATACCCTTCAAACTAAAAAATTAGGTACATGGTCTGTAGGTGGAAGATTATCATACAGTGACATCAATAATCCGATCAACATCACAGTAAATGATATGCTGTCTCAGGAAGCTACACAAAATTACAGTGAAGAACAATATGCCTTATTTTTAGAAGGAAATAAAGAATTCGGAGAAAAAACATATGTAAGGGTTGGGATGAGATATGAAGGAAATGTAACCAATTTCTTTGATAATGATTTAAAATCAAGTTCATTTAAAATTGATGGTTTTTACCCTAATATTTTAGTTCAGCACAATTTTTCGGAGAATTTCCAGACAGAAATGAGCTACAAAAAAACATTGATAAGACCTGATTATTTCTTATTGAACCAATTAAGAAGAAAAAACAGTGACGACAGTACACTTTACACTTCAGGAAATATCAATTTAAGACCTCAGATCGAGCATGAAGTAGATTTTACGATGTATTATAAAAACCAAATGTTATCTGTCGGGATGAATTATTCTCCGAACTACATCAGTACACTGATCGTAAAAAGAGGAGATTATCTTGTTCAGGAATACAATAACTTTAAAATGATGACTTTGTATGCAAGTCTTGCTTTAAATAAAGTATTCAAAGAAAAATATATCGTTAAAAATTACATGAACGTAAATTATTTACCCATCATGGAGTTTGAAGGATTTGAAAAAGGAAAAACCAATTTAGCTTTTAATAACAGAACCGTTTTAGGAGTTATATTTAAGAAAGGATATGCCGCAGAAGCTTCCTATTCGTTTTCCACAGATTTTTATGACGGATTCTTCAAACACGGAAGTACAAATAATTTAAGTTTAACGATTCAGAAGAAAATTCCTCATCTTAACTTAACGACTTATGTGATGTTCACGGATATTTTAAAAGGCCAGAAAAATTATGATCAAGCAATGTACGATGTAACTTACATAAACCAAACTTATAATGATTCACGAGGTATCAGACTCGGTTTATATTGGACTTTTGGAAATCAAAAATTAAAAGAGATCAAAAAAGAAGGATCATTAACGGATGACTTAAAATCCAGAAACAGAAAGTAAATTAGTTGTCTATAAAGAAGGGGCTCGGGTTTTTATAATCTGAGTCTCTTTATTTTTATTAAAAATTGAATCAGAATGCTACAGAATTAACAGCACGGCCAAAATAAAGTGACAAATTTCTTGTTTTCCCGTCTCAAATAGTTAAAATCTCCTTAAATTTTAAAATTACAAGGTAAATATCAATTTTGGTAAGTAATTTAGCATTGCATTAAAGAATGCGCTAATATCTCTATGAAAAATATATTCTTTTTATTGCTTATTTCCGGTATGCAACCTGTACTGTCACAAACCAAACTGGAAAAAGCAATTACCAATCTTGAGAATAATTACGAACAGGAAAAGGTATACTTACTTACCGACAAATCACAATATGCAGCGGGTGATCAAATTTGGTTTAAAAGCTTCGTATTTGATGGTTACAACCGAACAGCATTATCTACCACTCTATTTGTTGAGCTGTACGATTCTGATAAAAAATTAATAGACTGGAAAACCATTCTTCTAACCAACGGTGAAGGCAGCGGAGATTTTAAACTGAAAGCGGATCTTCCGGAGCAGGTTTATTTCGTGAGAGCTTATACGCCTTATATGACCAATTTTAGTGAAGATTTTCAGGTTGTTAAAACTCTGCCAATTTATAATCCCAATTCTGCTGAATCATTAGAGATCTCTAAAAATTCTAATTGGTCTGCTAAAGCCTTTCCAGAAGGTGGAAATTTCATTAATGGAATCCCTACAAAATTTGCCGTAAGATTATCTAGCGATACTTCTTTACCCGAAAGCTGGACAGGAAAAATAATCGATTCACAAAATCCAAATGTAGCGATCACAACTTTTACATCGTTTGATAAAAATGTTGCTTCTTTTAAAATAACTCCAACTTTAGGCAAAAAATATCAAGCCATCATTCAGGATAATACAGGAAAAAAACAGACAATTGATCTACCGGAAGTTGCAAGCAGCGGTCTTAATTTAGAAGTTGTAAGCTCTAAAGATGGTGTTAAATACAGTTTAAAAGGAGTCAATTTAAAACAACAGCTCCAAAATTATAAAATTGTTGGAACCATCAATAATCATCTTGCTTATAAGGCAAATATCAATCAGCTAACTACCGAAGCTTCAAGTCTTATTCCTACTAAAATTAGTAATGGAGCTAATGTTGTTTTACAGTTAGCCATTTTTGATGAACAGGATAATTTAGTTGCAAAAAGACTTTGTTTTATCAAACCCAATAATTTAAAGGTTGAGAAAGCAGAAATTATCGGTAAAAATTTAAAGGAAACACCAAGATCTTTCAATAGTATTGATCTTTCTCCAGAGTCGTATTTTAAAAATTATACGGTTGTGGTAAGTGATGATGACGGAAGCAACAACACGGAAGATGAAAATATTTTGAGCAGTCTTTGGCTAACAGGAGATTTTACTACTAAAATAGACTCACCGGCACAATATTTTTCTAAAAATGCCAATAGTGAAGCTTTGGATGCTTTGCTTATTTCTGAAACTTGGAAAAGATTTGATTGGAATTCCGTCCTTAGCGGAGTTACACCCACCATTAAAACCAGTTCTCAAAAATTTCTTTCTTATAAAGTAAAACCAATTAAGGATAATTCTATAGTGAGAGATGCCGCTGTAACTTTAGCATTAAGATTAGGGGAAGGCCAACCGACTGTGAGTCTATTTAAAACCGATCAAAATGGATATGTTTATTTAGACAACCTTAACTTCAATGAACCTTTGGGTATTTCATTATTTGTAAATCAGGAAAAAGATAAAGAATCAAGTACTGATAATTTATTCGTCACAGTGGAGCCTTTAGTAAATCCCACACAATTTAAAGGCAATTTCCCTAGTACAAAATATAAGCTGGTAAAAGCTACTGAGAATAAAAAGCTTTCTACAACGATCTCCAGAGCCATCAATACTCAGAAAAACAATAGAAAAACAGAGAATGTTGATGTACAAATTGAAGAAGTAAAATTAGTAGGAAAAAAACAAGATCCAAAAGAAGAATTAAACAAGCAACTTTCTACCGGAATGTTTAATTCTATGAATTCTACTATATTTGATTTTGTAAATGAAAACCAAAATGCTGCTTTATCAACCAATATATTAGATTGGTTGCAAGGAAGAGCTGCCGGATTAACATTTCAAAGAAATGGCTCAGGTGAGAATGTTCCTTACATTCGAGGCAGTCAAGCTAAGTTATATTTAGATGAAATGCCTTCTGACGCTAGTATGATTGCAAGTATTCCTATCAGCAATATTGCGATGGTGAAAGTCATAAAAGAATCAGGATTAATAGGTAATGCGGTACTAATCTATACCATGAGGGGGGATTTGAAATCTAAAAATACCGAAAAAGAAACCAAAAAAAATAACTTAGCTATAGTAAAAGGTTATGATAAGCCGTCTGAATTTCCTATTGAAATGTTAGACGATTCTACAGCCAAAGTCGAAAATGATACTCGAGAAACCCTATATTGGAATCCGAATTTATTTGATAGCGACTACGTTCCTCCAAGAATTAAATTCTATAATAACGACAGTGCAAAACAGTATAAAGTGCTTATCATAAGCTTCGATGAAGACGACAATATTCTTTTTGATAACCAAATTTTAAAATAATTTATTGCTTTAAATAAAAAAATCTGTCTCAGTTGTGAGACAGATTTTTTTATTTTGTATTGAATATTTTTAAACCAAAAATTTATTATTCATACTTCCAAACGCCCGAAATTTCTAATAAAGTCAATCCCGGCTGTTTTTCACCATAGCTGAAAACACAGATGTATTTTGAATGACAAGAAGAACAATCTGTCCCAAAATAAAGCGTTGGCAGATCATGTACCGTCAACTCTCCAAAATGTTGCATTCTGCTTGAAGTTTCGGAGACAATTTTGTTATTTAATAATTCACTTTTAGATAAAACTTTGTCTTCGCTGTAAATTTGAAGAATCGGAAACCCGGATTCGTAAGGTTTTATTTCGATTGAATTTTCGGAACCGCAACTGCAACACGTAAATTTTGTTACAGCGGATGGAATAATTTCATCATTGCTAAAAAAGCTCTTTGCGACAAGAGCTTTTTCAAGAATATTTATTTTTTTTGATATTGAATACATTTCAATTTATTTATTACTGAATAACCGTCCCTGCTAAGTTATTGTATTTTCCACTCGGACTTTTTTTGATGGTAACTTTTATATAACCTTCCTGCGCCAGTTTATTCCATGTTTTCTGATAACCGGTTGCAGGATCTATTGAAATTTTCCACATCGTTTGTTTCCCTTTTCCCACCTGGCCGAACCAAGGAATAATATCTGCCGTTTGAGATTTGAAAGGTAATAAATTATTCAAAACATCAATCTCATAATAGAAATCATATTTATTTTCTTCTTGATTCAAAGCTCTTTGACTAAAAGTATACACATATCCGTTTACGATCGGACTTGTAAAACTTCCTCCCAAATTAGGAATTCCGGTTCCAGTGTAGCTACCGATTGCTCCGCTGTATCTGTCGAATTTTTGACCCATTGTAAGAGGAACTTCATCCACGATATTGTATCCGCCGTTTGCAGGAGGCCATCCCCCATTTAAGTTATTAGTTTTAAATAAAGTTTCTAGTTCACTCCATTTACCTAGCTTGTACAGATCAAATGCTTGGTTCCTTATGGGCTGACTTACCGTTCCGCCAGTGTCATACGTTAATGCAAATTCATCCGCATTTTTGTAGAATACATGGGTAACACCTCCCGTTTCATCAACAACTTCGTCTCTATCAGAACTACAAGAAACTGACAACAATGTGACCGATAAAAACAGGACATACTTAAAAAGATTTTTCATAATGGTATATTAATTTTATTTGAATTTTAAAAATAAAAACAGCCTCCAAATCATCGACTTCAAGGCTGTCTAACTAATGACCTTAACTAATTGAATTCTATGATATTCTAAATTATATTTTGTGAAAAGTGAAAAGTTTTTGATCGGTAAATTATTAAAGTACAATTCCCTACTCAAACAATATTTCTTGAAATATGACATAATAAATTCATGATTAATTGTTTTGCTTTTGTTTAAATAATTAGAGTTTTTTCTGTTTTAATATGCTCCAAATCAAACACTTTATTATATTAATTAATCATATTTAATTGGAAAAAATTGAAAAATTTTCAAACAATAGGTTTGACACAATCAGCACAATATAAATACTCTCGTTTAAGTGATAAATTTAAGTCAAAAAAATTAAATATTAATGAATATTTTAAAAATAATTTATTAATTACATTTTAAATTCAGTAATAAAGCATAATAACAATATAATTCTCACATAATTTCTTATTTGTTAAGATTTTAATAATGAAATTAAAGTGAATTTTATTCCCTAAAAAAAGCCTCCAAATACAAGATTTAAAGGCTTTTACATTAAAATATAAAGAAAAATTATATGAAATTACTTCCCATGCGCAGCTACCGAAACCTCTTTCCACTCTTCAAATCCGGCAAGACGTTCCTCATAAATCTTTTTCACACTTGGATAAGCCATTTTCCCGAGCAATAATCTCAATGGAGGATTTTCTGCGTCTACCAATTTTACGATAGCATCGGCAGTAGCTTCAGGATCTCCGAAAATATCAGGAGTCGCACTTGCCATAAACGCTTCTTTGATCGGATTATAAACATCAATAGATTCTGTCTGAGCAGCCGAAGCACCCGACCAATCTGTAGCAAAACCGTTGGGTTCTACCAGAGAAATTTTAATCCCAAATCCTGAAACTTCTGTTGCTAATGTTTCGCTAAAACCTTCTACAGCAAATTTTGAAGCATTGTACAAACCTAAAATCGGCAATGTTATCAACCCTAAATAACTTGAAACCTGAATAATATGACCCGATTTCTGCGCTCTCATGATCGGAAGAATAGCCTGCGTCATCCATAAAGTTCCAAAAAAGTTTGTCTCCATCTGACCTCTCGCCTGCTCTTCTGTTGTTTCTTCAACCGCTCCGAAAAGCCCATAACCCGCATTATTAATTAAAACATCAATTCTTCCGAAATGTTCGTTTGCTTTTTTTACAGTTTCAAAGGCTGCGTTACGATCTGTTACGTCTAATTGCAACGGAAATATATTTTCTCCGTATTGATCTACCAAATCTTTAAGATCATTTGTATTTCTCGCTGTTGCGACAACTTTATCACCTCTTTTTAAAAATTTTTCAGCCCAGATTTTTCCAAATCCTCTTGATGCACCTGTTATTAAAATACTTTTGCCATTTTTTTAATTTAATTGTTAATCCTTTTAATTCTATTGTTGTTATGATTTGCATTAATGCTTTCAAAAGCATAATTTTGTAGTTGCAAATTGCAAGTGCAAATATAAATACAATTACTTTCAATTTGCAAGTAATTTTTAATTGATTTCATAAATGAAAGATATATCACAACGCTCAACATGCCCTGTCAGCTTTTCACTTGATTTTTTTGGTGACAAATGGACTTTGCTTATTGTAAGAGATATGATCTTAAAAGGATATACAACTTTTGGAGATTTTCAGCAATCCGATGAAGGTATCGCTACGAATATATTGACCGACCGGTTAAAAATGCTGGAGAAATACGGTTTTGTAATAAAATATCCGCTCGCCGGAAAAGCCCGTACAGGATATTGCCTTACAGAAAAAGGAATAAGTCTAATTCCCGTTGTTATTGAATTGGCGATCTGGGGATCAGATTTTGAATGTACAGAAGACACTTTAAATGTTGCTCCGAAAATTGAAAAAGGCAAAGACGCTTACATTCAACAATTAAAAAAAGAACTGACAGCAACTTTAGAAGCAAAAAAACTGTTGATTGCAAAATAGTTTTAATTAGAAACAAACCATTTTCAAAATTCAAATAAAACAATTTTTAATTATCTTTATTTCTCTTAAAATAATAACCAAATTAATTTGAAATTACCTTTTTCTTATTACCAAAATCCAGATGTACTTTTTCTGGCAAAAGACCTTTTGGGCAAAGTACTTTTCACCGACATTGATGGTAAAATTACAGCAGGGATAATTGTAGAAACAGAAGCGTATTTTGGGATTCACGATAAAGCTTCCCACGCGTACGCTGGAAAACGAACTGACAGAACCGAAATAATGTATGCTCAAGGTGGGATTTCTTATGTTTATTTATGCTACGGCATTCATCACCTTTTCAACGTTGTAACTTCCGTTGAAAATGAGCCTCATGCTGTACTGATAAGAGCCGTTGAGCCGTTACTTGGTCAGGAAATAATGGAACTCAGAAGAAATATGCCTTCCACAAAAGCGATAATTTCATCCGGTCCGGGTTCTGCGGCAAAAGCTTTGGGAATTGACCGTTCTTTCAACAAAAAAGAACTTACCAGAGAAGAGATCTGGATTGAAGATCATAACATTAGGTATAATTCCGATGACATTGTTGCAACTCCACGTGTTGGCGTCGCGTACGCTCAGGAAGATGCTTTTTTGCCATGGCGATTTTTCGTTAAAGGCAATAAATATGTGAGCAAGCCTAATAAGATATAATAAGAAATCTATTCTTCAAGATGCTGAATTTAATTATTAAATAGATCAATTATGACTCCATAAATATCAAAAATTTCTACAATATTTTTAAAATTTTAACCTTTTAAATACATTAGATATCATTTTAGAATTTTCCATGAAAAATGGCTTGATTTTAGATAAGCATTAACTTATTATCGCTACTTATATCTAAAAAACATTGATAAAATCAAAATTATCGATTTATGGAAAAGTTTAAAAAAATAATTTTGAAAATTCTAAAATGGACGGGAATTTCAATAGCCTCAATTCTATTTTTGATGTTTATTATTCCTATTCTGTTTCCCGGAACTATTTCTGAGCAGGTAAAAATATTTGCCAATCAACATCTTGCCGGAAAACTAGATTATAAAAAAACACATCTTACATTTTTCAGACACTTTCCTTCGCTTACAGTTTCTGTGGATGACCTTATTTTACAGGGTTCAAAACCTTTTCAGAACGATACTTTATTGGCCGCAAAAGAAGTTGCTGTAGGAATTAATTTAAAAAATCTGATCTTTAATCGTGAAGTTAAGATCGATGAAATATACGTAACAGATGCTTACGCCAATGTTTTTGTAAACACAAAAGGTGAAGCAAATTACAACGTTTACATTTCAAAACCTTCATCGGCACCGAAAGACACCACAGAAGCTGGTACCTCTATAAAACTGGATCTTATAAAAATTAAAAATAGCCATGTAAAATATATTGATCATGCTGCCAGAATTTTAGTTGATGCTAAAGGATTGAATTACACAGGAAAAGGTGGATTAAGTGAAGACATTTTTGACCTCGAAACCAATCTTGATATTGACAAAGTAGATTTCAGTCTTAACAGAATCTATTACGCAAAACAAAAGAAATTACATGCAGATCTTATTACAAGAATCAATACCAATGCCTTAACTTTTGTTTTAAGAAAGAACGAATTAAGGGTGAATGATTTACCATTAAAATTCATTGGTTCCGCAAGTATTCTGAAAGACGGATACGATCTCGACATTAAAGCTGCTTCCGAAAAAACAACCATTCGTGAAATGATCTCTGTTTTACCACCGCAATATCTGGATTGGGCAAAAGACACCAAAATTGAAGGAAATAGTGATCTATATTTTAATGTAAAAGGAAGATTTAGCGAGCCAAAAAACCTTAAACCAAGAGTCAAAGTTCGACTTTTAGTTAAAAACGGATTTATCTCTAACGGAAAAGCGCCTGTTCCAATGAATAATCTGAATATGGATTTGAATATTGATCTTCCATCATTAGATACTGATCAATTGGGAATAGATCTTAAAAAATTAAGTTTCGACCTTGGTCCGAATAATAAATTTCTTGCCTATGTAAGAACAAAAGGTCTCAAAGAAATGAATGTAAATGCCAACATCAGAGGTGCTGTAAACCTTCAGACACTGCAACAGGCATTAGGATTAAAGGATATTGAAGTACGCGGTTTGATGGATACCAACATCAAAGCCAACGGAATTTTTAGTATGGATAAAAAACTGTTTCCAAAAACCAATGGATATATCAATCTTAAAGATGGTTTTGTGAAGACTAAGTATTACCCTAACCCTATTCAAAATATCAATTTGGTGGCTAATATTATCAATACTGATGGAACTTTCAAGAGTCTTCGAGTAAAATTGGATCCTTTTAAGTTTGATTTTGAGGGAAATCCGGTTTTCATTAATGCTGACCTGCAAAATTTTGAAGATTTGCTGTATAAAGTGAAAGCAAAAGGAGTTTTAAATGTCGGCAGAATTTACAAAGTTTTTGCTAAAAAAGGCTTAGACATCAGCGGATTGATCATGGCCGATCTTTCATTGAACGGTCGACAAAGTTACGCAACAACTGGTCAATACAGCAAACTCGACAACAAAGGAACTTTAATTCTTAAAAATATAAAAGCCACAACAGAATATCTTCCGAAATCATTCTACATAAAAGAAGGAAATTTTCAGTTTGAGAATGAAAAAATGTGGTTCAGAAAGTTTTTTGCAACTTATGGAAAATCAGATTTTGCTTTAAATGGCTATCTTTTAAACACCATTAATTATTTCATTGAAAGAAAAGGAACCCTTCACGGAAAATTTGTAATGAATTCCAATTATATTTTGGTTGATGAATTTATGGCCTTGAAAAGTGGTGACAATACCGACAAATCAATCGAAGTAGAATATGCAAAAGTAGAAAACCCGAAAAGCAGTGGTGTTGTGATCGTTCCGAAAAACCTTGATGTTTCTCTCGAAGCAAATGCTAAAAAAGTTGAATTTAAAGGATTAGGTTTAAATCATCTTAAAGGATTAGCTTCTGTAACCAAAGGTCAGGTTTATCTTAAAAATACCTCTTTCGACATTATCGGAAGCCGTATGAATATTGATGCGCGTTATCAGGATGAATCTCCGTTGACTGCCAATTATGATGTGGCGCTTAAAGTTCAGGATTTTGATGTTCAGAGAGCATACAAAGAAATCGATATGGTTCGTGAAATGGCTACCGCAGCAAAGGACGTAAAAGGAATTGTATCGTTGGATTATAAATTAAAAGGCGATTTTGATAAAAATATGAGCCCAATTTATCCGTCATTAGAAGGTGGTGGAATTGTAAACCTTCGTGATGTTGAAGTTAAAAACCTAAAAATGCTTTCAGCTGTTGGCGATAATATTGGCTCCAAAGGTTTTGACAATCCTGATATGAAAGGGGTAAACATTGAAACTCATATTAAAAATAATTTGATTCATGTTGATAAATTCACGTTTAAAGTTTCTGTTTTAAGACCTTCAATCAGTGGAACTACAAGCTTCAACGGATTATTGGATCTCCAAATCAGAGTTGGACTTCCACCTGGTGGATGGATTGGTTTTCCGATTGTTGTAACAGGAACTCATGAAAAACCGAAAATCAAGATTTTTAGCAAAAAAGGTCAGGGAATTATAGCGGCTTTGTATAATAAAAAATCAAACAAGCTGATTCGCGCAGAAAAACGTGCAGAGAAAAAAACGAAACGTCAGCACCGTAAAGATCAGGAAGCTCAAGAGCAAAAAGCTAAAAAAGCAGAAAAACAGATCACTAAAGATCTAAAGAAAAAATAAAAAAAGACTGTCTGAAAATGACAGTCTTTTTTGGTAAATGCTGTAAAATTTTGTTGGAAATTCGCAAAGACACAAAGATTTTAATCTTCATACTGTTTTTAAGGCGCAAGAAAATCAAAGATTTTCAATAATCATTCAGAATAAAAAGCTGTAAATTTTATCGAAGATAAAATCCTTGCGCCTTAAAACACAATCATGTAAATACCTTGCGCCTTTGCGATTCTCCAACAAAATAAAAGTTTAAACAAAATTTAAAAATCCAAAAACTGATCAGAAAGTCTTTTCCATTGAATTTTTGAAACACCAAACATTCCGCCAACGGCGATTGAGAAGTTTCTTATTTTATCTAAAAAATTGGCGTTCCAATTCGGGCTTTCATTTCTGCCATAAACAGCTGCTTTAATATAATTTTCACTTCTTGAGATCATGAAACTTGAAGTAGCTTCATTGGAATAAAAATGAGCAATATGATTACTTTTTTTTCCTGGAATTATCGAAGGTCTGCAAATAATCAATAAATTTTCAAGTTCATTTTTATTGATATAATTTTCACTTATTTCTATAATCTCGACCCAATCGTAACCTTTTGCTTCAAAACCTCCCGGTCCGGGAATATCAATTCTGATAAAATTTCCAACTTTTGGAAGTCTCTCCACATAATTCCCTAGAGAATCATGAAGTCTGAAATCGGCAAAGCCTTCTCCACAATAGTTTTTCCATTGATTAACAGACAAAAATCTTTCTTTTAAAATAGCATATTGTGCAATTGTTTTTTCCGGATTATCATATTGTTTTATGCTTTCAGTATCATGAAAACCACCTTTTTTCTGCAACGGAATTCCGGGAATCTGTTTAGGTTTCATAATTAATATTTAATGATTAAAACTGTTAGAAAGTCGGTCAAGGATTATTTAACCTAAAAAAACAAAACCATCTTTCACGAATGTCCTTCGACAAAAGTTATTCAATGGCTTTGTTTGTATTTATTGATGAATTTAAAAGTTAAAAATAGCTTTCAAAATCACTCTTTACTTAAAAATATTAAGCAGGATTATTTCTCTCTTTTTCAAACTCCCAAACTCTGTGATTGGCGACAGCTTTAATAAAAGCAGCATCGGAATCTTTACCATCAGAAGTAATAATTGCCGGATCATCATGCTTTTTATCGTTTACATGACTGGCTTTAAAGATGTCATCCGTTTCATTTCCGAAATAGATTGCTTTACAATGTTTGTAGGCTTCATTTACAAATAGAAGCGTTCCGGGCTTGTTATCTTCATTCATTAAATTGTCTGAAGACTGTTTTCCGCTACAGAGATAAAGTGCATCAAAACAAACACTTGCCGTACTTGTCAGAGAATGTTTAGGTTCGAAAACCGTTCCATCATCAGCTTTAACAGGTGCTAAACTTCCGGCAATAACCTGTACCACAGCACCTTTCGCTTCTAATTTAGACTGCAAAGATTTTACATCGACAGCTTTTACTCCGTTTTCCATGATAAAACCAATAATTCTGCTTTCAATTTTATCTTTAACCGTATTGGCCATGCTTAATGCTTCTGAACTTTTTGTTGAAGGTTCTTTTTCAGGACTTTGTAATGTTGAAGGATCAGCATCTGCGGGAATACTTCCGTTTGGTTGCTTTAATTCAACTACTTTTACGCCTACTTTTTTAGCAACTGTTGCTGCCAAATCTTTATTAATGAAAGCCAACTGACCTACTACTCTTTCTCGAATTGCTGGAATTGTCACTTTTGAAAGTTCAAAAATAAGCGCGTTCTGTAAATGCTGTCTTTCCGGAGTTGACTGACTGTTAAAAAACAATTTAGCCTGAGAATAATGGTCTACAAAACTTTCGCTTCTTGCGCGGATTTTTTTACCGTCAATTCTTTCATTATGAGAAGAAAATCCGCCATCTTTCATCATCGCCTGAAAAGGACATCCGCCACCAATAGAATTGGGTTCATAGCTTACTTTTCCTTTTACAATCTGCTGACGCATGTGCCCGTCACGTTGGTTATTATGAACATCATTTAAAGAACGGTTGATCGGGATCTCATGGAAATTTGGAGATCCTAAACGGGATAATTGAGTGTCTGTATAAGAAAATAATCTTCCCTGCAACAACGGATCATTCGTAAAATCTATTCCGGGAACCAAATGTCCGGGGTGGAATGCAATCTGCTCTGTTTCAGCGAAAAAGTTGTCGGGATTTCTATTTAATGTTAAAGTTCCGACCATTTGAACAGGAACTTCTTCTTCCGGAATTAATTTGGTAGGATCGAGCAAATCGAAATCAAATTTATGCTCATCTTCTTCAGGAATAATCTGCACTCCGAAATCCCATTCCGGAAAAGCCCCATTTTCAATGGCTTCCCAAAGATCTCTTCTGTGAAAATCTGAATCTTTACCTGAAATTTTAGTCGCTTCATCCCAAGCTACAGAATGCACTCCCAATTTTGGTTTAAAATGGAATTTTACAAAATGAACAACTCCTTCATCATTAATAAATTTAAAGGTATGAACTCCAAACCCTTCCATCATTCTAAAACTTCTCGGAATCGCTCTGTCGCTCATCGCCCACATAATCATGTGCATACTTTCGGGCATTAATGAAATAAAATCCCAAAAAGTATCGTGCGCGGAAGCAGCTTGCGGAATGGCATTATCCGGTTCAGGTTTTACGGCATGTACCAAATCAGGAAATTTCATTGCATCCTGAATGAAAAAGACAGGAATATTGTTTCCTACTAAATCATAATTGCCTTCTTCTGTGTAAAATTTAATAGCAAAACCTCTTACATCACGAGCCAGATCGGTACTTCCCGCGCTGCCTGCAACTGTAGAAAAACGCACAAAAACAGGCGTTTCTTTGCCTTCTTCAGATAAAAATTTTGCTTTGGTGAATTCTTTCAGGCTTTTATTTAGCTTAAAAGTTCCATGAGCTCCTGATCCACGGGCATGAACGATTCTTTCCGGAATTCTTTCATGATCAAAATGAGTGATTTTCTCACGAAGAATAAAATCTTCCAATAAACTTGGACCTCTTTCTTCCGCTTTTAAAGAATCCTGATTGTTGTTGATTTTTAAGCCCTGATTGGTCGTCAGTTTCTGATCAGCATTGTCTGTAGTGTGATTTTGAAGCTGATCTACCTTTTCGTTAGGCGGCGTTTTTGGGTCTTTCATAGTATATATTTTAGTAGTTAAGTGTGTATAATTGGTGTGTGATTTTACTATTTAAAAAAGATCATAATCATTTGAAATAGTTGTCAAATATTGATTTCATAACGAATTGAGTATTTACACGAATTTATTAATCAAACATTTTAAATAATGATGTATAATCTACTCAAAGCTACACTTTTAATCATTCATTATTTGATAATATGGTACGTTAATTTCTTATTTTTCTAAACTCGTTTGAAATAAAATCTATGATTTATATATCATAAAGAAATCTGATAAAAACAATTCCTTTAAAATCAGCAAAATAAAGCTGAAAAACTCACCAAACGAAATGATTGTGATGATGAAATCTCATTAATTCGGTAATATTCAAAAACAAAAAACCTCGTTGGTACTGTTACTAACAAGGTTTCTCTATCTAAATTCTCCTCATAAAGAGGAATTTTTTCTATTTTTTAATCGCCTTACTGTTTAAAGTAACATCAGCGACTTTTGATAATAATTTATCGCATATTTTCTCTTCATTTAACGTTGCCAGAAGATTTTTCAAGCAAGTTTTCTCTTTAAGAACCTTAGCATAAGCTGCGAGTGTCCCGTAAGTTGCGATCTCGTAATGTTCTACTTTTTGTGCCGCAGCGATGATTCCTGCATCTCTTACAGCTCCGGGCTCGGTTTCTTCCATGATGCCTTTGCCTTCGTCTAATAGCCCTTGCATTGCATCGCATTTTTTAGCCTGAGCTTTTTTACCCAATGAAGCAAAACATTCTTCGAGTCTTTTTACGTGTATATGAGTTTCGGCAAGATGCAGCTCAATCGCTGATTGTAACTTTTTATCAGTTGCATTTTTATGCATTTTTGGAAGAGCTTTCGTAAGCGCTTTTTCTGCCCAATAAATATCTTTTAAAGAATCTTCAAATAAGTCTTTTAATTCTTTAGCTGCATTTTTCTTAGCAGGAATTTTCGCTTGAGTTTTTGAAGGTGCCGTTTTTTTAACCGTCGCTTTCTTAACTGGTGTTTTAGTTTTCATAATTGATATAATTTAGTGATTAATTGTAGAATTTGTCTTGTAGCTCTAACAATTATGAGACCAAAGGTGAAAAAAATTACGATTGAATTAACATCTTATTAATTTATCATCAATTTTTTAAATGTAATAAAATCATTTTCAGAATTGTCTTATTACTAAGCTAAAATTAATAACAATAAAACAAAATGAGAAAAATATTTTTTCTAATCTTACTGACTTCATTTTTCACTACTACTCTTTCGGGACAGGAATTTAATAATCTATTTTCTACACTTTCTAAAAATAATTTATTTAACGGTAGCGTTATCATTTCCAAATCAGGAGAAACCGTTTTTTCCAATTCGTACGGGTTTTCAAATATTGAAAAGAAAGAGAAAATTAATAGTGAATCTCAGTTTACTATTGCTTCTATAACAAAAACATTTACCGCAACAGCAATCCTTCAACTTAAACAGAAAGGAAAACTCAATATTGATGATTCGGTTCAGAAATATCTTCCGGATTTTCCTTATCCAAATATCACTGTTAAACAATTACTTAATAACACTTCGGGATTGGCTCAATATTATAATTTGTTTGACACTGTCATAAAAGAACAACCAGAAAAATTAATTTCTAATCAGGATATTATACCAACATTTATTCGTTTCAAAACACCGCTTTCATTTGTTCCGGGAAGCAAATGGGAATACAACAACGTTAATTTTTGTCTTGCTGCCATGATCATCGAGAAAATATCCGGAATGAGTTATGCCAATTATTTGGAGAAAAATATTTTCAATCCTGCAAAAATGAAAGATTCATTTGTTCCGATTAACAGGAAAATCAAGAAAGAAAATCAGGTAGAATTATACACGTATCCTAACTTCTATTCCACTCAACTTGTGAATATCACTACTCAAAAAAATCCTTTTTTAATTGATGAAAAAAGTAACTTTTACGGAAACGGAGGCATCGTAAGCACAGCCGCAGACTTACAAAAATATCAAAAGGCATTGTTTAGCTATAAAATTTTAGCCAAGAAAGAATTAGACGAAGCTCTTACAGCAACGATCTTGAATGATGGAAAAAAAGTAAACTATCAAATAGACGGAAAAGAAGTAAGCTACGGTTTAGGCTGGGCAATGTACACCGATGAAAGTAACGGGAAAATTGTTTTTCATGATGGCTTTATTACCGGACTTACCAGTATCTTATTACACAACATCACTAAAAATGAAACCGTAATATTGTTATCCAGCATCGGAAACAGCCCTGTTTTTCCTATATCCAATGCTATTTTACACATAATTGGTAATAAACCTTATACAATTCCTGCACAAAATCTATCAAGGATCTATGGAGACCTGCTTGAAAGCGAAAATAAAGAAAAAGCAGATCAGCTGATTCAAGAATATCTAAAAAAACCAAGCAGCTATGAAGCCAGTGAAAATGATTTTAATCGATTAGGCTATCAATTTCTAAGGCTTAAAAAAAATGAAAATTCTTTGCAGACCTTCTATTCAGCATCATTGATTTTCCCAAAAAGCGCGAATATATTTGATAGTTATGGAGAAGCATTACTTCAATCAAATAAAAAAGAAGAAGCTCTGAAAATGTATCAAAAATCACTTGAATTAAATCCAGAAAACACCAATGCCAAAGAGATGATCAAGAAGATTGACGGACTTTTGATTAAAAAATAAGATATTTTAAAAATTTGTTCTTTATCAGTCTGTTTTCTTCACAACATATATCCTATTTTTGCAAAAAAACCAATGGACAAATTGAATTTTCTGGAAGTTATTGCAGCGATTTCCGTTTTTATATCGCTGTTACTTGCCGTATTTTTATTAACGGTAAAAACAGAAAGGAAACTAGAAAACAGATTATTTGCAGCATTCCTTATCATTAATGCAATTGATATGAGCGGAATTTTTATGCATTACTTTACTGATAGTTACAACCTGAAAACGTTCAAAATATCTGCTTACTTATTAGTAATGCCTCTTTTCTTTTTGTACGTTAATGCTGTCTGTTATTCAGATTTTAGATTAAAAAGAAAGCATTTACTGCATCTTATCCCTTTCATTGTTGTCAATTTACTTTTAGTTCCAAGACTTTATCTTGCAGAAGGTTCTCCAAAAGAATATTTTTTCAAGCATATGTGGGACTCTCCTGAAATGTTTTTTTATCAAGCTATTGCAGAACTACAGTATTTCTTTTATATCATTGGCGTATTCATGATACTCAAAAAATACAAGAAAATTTATCTTGAGAATTACACGAATCCCAACACTTTGTTATACAAATGGCTGTTTCAGCTTACAATGATTTTACTATTCATCCATGTATTTATTATTTTTAAAAATACAATACGATATACAGCATACAACGACCTGTTTATCTGGATACATATTGTGGCGGGAACTTCCTTTTTATTGGCTGCCTGCTGGTTTATATTAAAGGCATTAAATTATCCTGAGCTTTTTCGAAGAATTGATTCTACCTTACAACCGACAGAAGATTTTACTGAAACTCTCGAAACTGAAAATAAAATCGACGAAACAAAAAGTTTTCAGATTGAGCAACTTAAAAATTTCATGACTGAAAAGGAGCCTTTTTTAGAACCTTCACTAACGATTCAGGAATTGGCAGATCAGGTGAAAATTCCGGTTCGTGATTTGTCTGTTTTAATTAACCATCACATCAATCAGCATTTTTTCGATTTTGTGAATGAATATCGCGTGAAAAAAGCAATGACTATTCTAAAAGACCCTTCAAAAAAAGAATATACCGTGCTGGAAATTTTATATGAAGTGGGTTTTAATTCTAAATCTTCGTTTCATACCTCATTCAAAAAATACACGAACCAAACGCCGACAGCTTTCAGAAACAACTGATATTTAACTAATTGTAAATACTCAAACTTCGGTTTGTAGAAAGTCGGACTCATTTCAACTGGAAAAATGAGTCCGACTTTTTTTATATGGACTTATCTCAAAACTTTCTACAGCATATTTGTATCAGAAAATTCAAAGTCAAATTAATACTTAGAAACTATGAAAAAAATAAGCCTTTTTATCCTAATTCTATTATCTATATTTTGTTTCGCACAATCAAATCCCGTAAAAATTGATACCCTTTTAACCACCGAAATTGGCGGAATAAAACAAGTCATAGAAATTAAAACTGATAATGCCAACAAACCCATCCTTTTATTTTTATCGGGCGGTCCGGGAAGCTCAATGATGAAAAATGCAGACTCTTATACCAATATTTTAAAAAATAAATTCACCATAGTTCAATGGGATCAGAGAGATGCAGGAAAAACTTTAGCCTTAAATCCTTCGCCTGTGCAGCCGTCAGTTGAGCTAATGGGAAAGGATACTTATGAGGTGATCAATTTTCTATTAAAGAGATTGAATCAGAAAAAACTTTACTTATTAGGCAGCTCTTGGGGAAATGCTTTGGGTTTTTACATTGTTAGAGATCATCCGGAATTATTACATGCTTATTTTGCTGTAAATCCTGTGATCAGCCAATTAGCGAGCGAAAAAGAATTGCTTAAAACATTACAAATTCATTTTAAAGATAACCCTGTTGCCATGGAAGAATTGGAAAAAGTACATTTTCCTTTTACCAATGATGAAGAAATGTTTTATTTAAGAAAATGGCTTTTTTACAAAGATGGTAAAGAATATGTAACGACTGATGATTTCAAAAAAGGATTTCTTCAATGGTCAAAAACATGGTCACCTGCATGGAACGAAGTCATGAAAATTGACCTTCCAAAAACGTTAAAGAAAGTCGACTGTCAAATTTATTTTTTCGTCGGAAAAAATGATATTCAAACCTTGACGAGCATTACAAAACAATATTTTGAAAAAGTGAAAGCGCCTAAAAAAGATTTATTTTTATTTGAAAATTCAGGTCATCAAATTCATAAAGATGAAGCAGAAAAATTTCAAAATACAATCATTCAAACATTAGATTAAATACAATTCCCATTAAACTATAAATTATGACAATGAAATATTTAACCCTTATTTTATTTCTTGCCCTACTTGGTTGTAAAAATGTTCAGCCAGTCAATAAACAAAATGTTGAAAGTGCGATTACAAAAAATGCCAATCAGTTATTAAAAGATAAAAGATTTCATTCTGTTTCTATTGCAGTGTTTAAAGATGGAAAATCTACAATAAAACATTTTGGAGAATTAACTATTGGAAAAGGAAACAAACCAAACGATTCTACACTTTATGAATTAGCATCTGTAACTAAAACGTTTACAGGCTATATAGCCGCTAAAGCCGTACTTGATAAAAAAATAAATTTAGATGATGATATTAGAATCTATCTTGATGAAGCTTATCCAAATTTGGAATTTAAAGGTGAACCTATAAGAATCAAACATCTTATCACCCATACAAGCGGATTTCCTAATATGCCTCTAAAAAGCGAAAATAAAAAGGCTTTTTTCGAAGGATTAAAACTCATCAAAATTGAAACGAAACCTGGAGAACTTTATTCCTATTCAAACACAGCTCCAGAGTTGACAGCATATATTCTTGAAAAAGTATACCAAAAATCTTTTGAGGAATTGGTCATTGAATTTATTTTGAAACCAAATAAAATGAAACAAACTAAATTTACACTCAATGAAAATGATAGAAAAAGATTGGTAAAAGGATATAACGATAAAAACGAGTTAATGCCCAACTTCAACAGAACTTTATGGGGTGGAATTTCAGGATTGCACTCTACAACTACAGATTTAGTAAAATATATGAAATTGCAACTTGACCAATCAAATCTTATTGTAAACGAATCTCATAAAAAATTATATAAAGAAGGTTCTGATTTTTGGGAAGGCTATCATTGGTACATCATAAAAAACGATAATAAATTAGTGTATAGGCATCACGGAGGTATATATGGGATGCAAAACTGGTTTGTGATTTATCCCAAACAAAATATAGGAATATCCATATTGACAAACACCAGCTTTAATGAAACAGGAAAAATCTTAGAAAAAGTAGTTGATAACTTGTATGACGACATAAAAATAAACTAAAATAGACAGTAGTTTTTAATTTTACAATCATCCTTTGCCATAGAGAATTTAGTGACACATAATAGCGGATCACTCCTTAATCTGAATCTATTTATTATTACCAACTTAAAGTGGTGAAAATACCGCAAAAGATATGCAGGATACATTAGATGAAATATTTGAAAAAATAGAAAAAACAACTGATAATCTGCATAAATTATTAATTAATTCCAATCCAAAAAATATCCTGCAATACTATGATTCACTTCATAATATTACAGGATATTTCTTTGTTACCTGTTTAAAAAATTCAACATTACAGAATTCAACATAGAAATATTTTCATTAAAACAAGGTAATTAGTTGATAACGGGCTAATTTTTGATAAATAACTAAAAAAACTATATGAAATACAACGAAGCAGTACAACACAAAAAAGAATCTTTAAAAAATGCAGACGAGTCTGTATTAAAAGATTATCACATCATAATCACTCCATCCAAAACAGATGAAAGCCAAAAGCACATTGAAGCTTTTACAAAAAATCCTGAAAAATTTGACGATGAAAGCTGTAAAAAATTCTGTTCCAACGATGATTATGAAGTCGTAAGTTTCAGAAAAGAGGAAGAAAAAGAAAATTAAGACATCACATTTTAATTATTCTAAAACTAAATGATATTCTCATTTATTATCTAATTTTTAGGAATATAAAACATAATTAAATTATTCTTCAAATAATCATTAATGAAAATTTTTCTAAAAATTAGATTTAAATTTTCAAACATGTGGTATGTAAGCATAAATGGTTAAAAAAATAAATGTTTTTCGGATTTTTGTGAGTATTTTTGATGCAAGAGTAAACATAATTAATTATTGATTTTTCATTCCTATGATCTTAATTGTTGATGATAACCAAAACAATCTTTATTCATTAAAAAAATTATTAGAATCTAAAGATTTTCAGGTTGATATAGCCAGTTCCGGTGAAGAAGCATTGGGAAAAGCATTAAAAAATGATTACGCTTTGATTATCCTGGACGTGCAAATGCCCGACATGGATGGTTTCGAAGTTGCGGAAACATTAGCTGATTACAGCAAAACCAAAGAAATTCCTATCATATTCTTATCTGCCGTAAATACTGAAAAAAAATTCATTACCCGTGGATACGCTTCAGGCGGAAAAGATTATGTAACAAAACCTATAGATCCCGAAATTCTTTTATTGAAAGTAAAAACTTTCTACAATCTTCAGGAGCAGAATCTTGCGATGAAAAAAGCACAGCAAGGCCTGGAATTGGAAGTAAAAGGAAGAAGAGAATCTCAGGTCATTATGAAATCTCAGATCGATCATTTTCACCTGATGCTGGAATCTTTACCACAAATCGCTTTTACATTAAATGAAGACGGAATTGTAGATTTTGTCAACAGAAAATGGCATGAATATTCGGATTCTGAACACGAATTTCCCGAAACTCATTTCGACGATCACAATATCAAAGAAGAATTTGAGCGTTGCAAAAAGAAAGGTAAAGCTCTTGAATTGGAAGTCAGAATAAAAAACATAGAATCTGGAAACTATCGTTATCATTTACTGCGAGTTACACCCGTTCATGAAGAAAATACTATAAAGAATTGGGTCGGAACATTTACTGATATTGAGGATCAGAAAAAAGTTGAAAAAGAAAAAGACGAATTCCTAAGTATCGCCAGTCATGAGCTAAAAACGCCTCTGACAAGCATTAAAGCCTATGTTCAACTCTTAGATCGTAAGTTAAAATTAGATAAAGAAGGTGCAGAAGCTGGATTCATGGTTAAAGTTCAGGATCAAATAGAAAAGCTTAACACATTAATTACCGACTTGTTAGATGTTTCAAAAATTGAAAATGGGAAACTGAAAATCAACAGAAAATCTACCAATATTGGAAACGTCATCCAAAATGCAATTGACACGATATTGCAGACACACGAAGATCGTCAGGTAAAAATCGACTGGCACGGAATGAAACCCGATATCTTAATTCCTTTGGATGAAATCCGCATCGAACAGGTTTTGATCAATTTCCTAACCAACGCCATCAAATATTCTCCACAAAATAATCAGGTGATTGTTACGACTTTCGTTGACGAAGAAGAACAGGAAGTTAAAGTAAATATCACCGATTTCGGGATCGGAATTCCGGATTTTAAACAAGATGCCGTATTTCATAAATTTTACCGTGTAGAAGAATCTTCGCTACAGTTTCAGGGAATGGGAATCGGCCTGTTCATCTGTTCCGAGATCATCAAACAGCACCACGGAAACATCGGAGTATCAAGTAAAGTGGACGAAGGCTCTACATTTTATTTCACATTACCTTTAAATTAATTTTCATGCCGAAAAAAATCATAAGAAATCTTCAGTTTGGAGTTGGTTTATCTTTATTGATCTTAATTGCAAGTTCAATTGCCTCTTACATCAGCATTCAAAGACAGATGGAACATAGGGAAAGCTTATCCCAAAGCCGTCGTTCAATTACGGCTGTAAAAGACGTTCTAGTTGCTCTTCTTGATGCAGAAACGGGAAACAGAGGATATCAGTTAACGGGAAAAGAAAATTTCTTAGAACCTTACAAACGTAGTTTAGCAGATTATCCAAAAGCTTTCGAACGTGCAAAAGCATTAGATATTAAAGATAAAAATCAGCTTGAACGTTTGAAAATTTTACAGCAAAACGTCAACAGCAACATCAACAATCTAAAGCATTTTGTAGAAAACAGACGAAAAGGCATCGTAATGACCCAGCAGCAGGTTTTGATGAGCAAAACTTATATGGATAAGTGTCGCCAGATCGTTAAAGATTTTGTGCAATATGAAGAAAATCAGCTTGCTATAAAAAATAAAGATCTTAACCGTTCTTCAGATACAACGGTATTATTTATCCTGTTTTCTGCAATAGCAGCCGTTGTTGTTACTACATTTTTCTACATAAAATTACGTGCAGACCTTATCCGCAGAGACAAGCTTGAAAAGCAGTTGAAAGCTAAAGATCTGGAAATCAGCAGACGTGTAAGTGCCATTCAGCAAGTAGCGAACAGGGTTGCCAATGGTGATTACAGCCAAAAAGCTTCTGATACTTCCCAAGATGACCTTGGAGATTTGGTTGGATCTCTTAACAATATGACGGATTCTCTTAAAAAATCTTTCGACGAAATCAATAAAAGTGATTGGCGCCAGAAAGGTCTTGCTATTTTAAATGAATCTTTAGTAGGAAATAAATCCGTAAACGAAGTTTCAAAAAAATCTTTACATCAATTAATTGAATACGGAAATTGCATCAATGGTTCGTTATATCTTTTTGACGAGGGAGTATTAAAATTAAATACAGCTTTCGGATTGGAAGACAATATGAAAAAGACCTTTGAATTGGGAGAAGGAATGGTTGGACAAGCCTTTGTTAATGAAAAAACACAGGTTTATAATAATCTTCACGAAGAAGATTTTACAGTAACTTTTGCCAGCAGTAAAATTACAATCTACGGAATAATATTGTTGCCAATCTCAGCGGACGGGCATACAATCGGAGTTTTAGAATTAGGCTCAACATCTAATTTTGAAGACGAACGCGTAGATTATTTCTCAGAATGCAGCCGAAACATCGGAATTGCTTTAAGCGCTGCAAAAAGCCGTGAAAAAGAACAGCAATTATTGGAAGAAACTCAGGCTCAATCAGAAGAATTACAGGTTCAACATTCTGAATTGGAGAATCTTAACACAGAGTTAGAAGCTCAGACTCAAAAACTACAGGCTTCGGAAGAAGAATTGAAAGTTCAGCAGGAAGAACTGATGCAGGCAAATGCCGAATTGGAAGAACGTTCAAGATTATTGGAAGATAAAAATCACCTGATCGCCGAACGCAACAATGAAATTCAGAAAAAAGTAGAAGAACTCGCTTTAAGCACAAAATATAAGTCAGAATTTTTGGCGAATATGTCGCACGAACTTCGTACACCTTTGAATTCAATCCTGCTTCTCTCTCGTTTAATGGCTGAAAATCCTGATGAAAACCTAAATGAAGATCAAGTAGAATCAGCGAAAGTAATCCAAAGTTCAGGAAGCAGTTTATTAACCTTGATTGATGAAATTTTAGATCTTGCTAAAATCGAATCAGGTAAAATGACGTTGGAATATGAGGAAGTAATCATCGATGATATTCTAAAAGATTTAAAAAGTTTATTCAAACCAATTCTCCGTGAAAAAGGAATTGAATTTAATATCGAAATAGAAAATGATGTAGAAAAAGCTATTGAAACAGACCGTTTGCGTGTCGATCAAGTGATGAGAAATTTACTTTCAAATGCTACAAAATTTACAACAGAAGGAAGTATCAATTTAAATATCAAAAAAGATCCGAAGAACAACGATTTCATCATTTTCAGTGTAAAAGATACCGGAATCGGAATTGCAGAAGATAAACAGAAAATCATTTTTGAAGCCTTTCAGCAAGCAGACGGATCTACAAGAAGAAAATTTGGAGGAACAGGTTTAGGTCTGTCAATAAGCCGTGAAATCGCGAGATTATTAGGCGGTGAATTAATGCTTACAAGCAAAGTAAATGAAGGAAGTGAGTTTAGCTTAATCATTCCGATTAAAGCAATTTCTGAACCCATTCACCCTGAAACAGATCAACATTTAATGGAAACCATCCGTGAAGATGTTGAAGAAATTCAAAATATTCTGGAGGATGGCGAAGTTCAATATACACTTCCTGTCAATACCTTGGAAATTCCAGAAAACGTAGCTGATGACCGCGAAACCATTACTGAGGGCGACAAAGTTATTTTAATCGTTGAAGATGATATTAATTTTGCCAAAGCATTATTGAAATATGCCCGCTTGCAGGATTATAAAGGTATCGTTTCCGTAAGAGGAGATCATGCCTTATCTACTGCTATTCAGTATCATCCGGCGGCAATTTTGCTGGACGTTCAGTTGCCAGTAAAAGATGGATGGCAGGTTATGGACGAATTAAAATCAAATCCTCAGACGAAGCACATCCCGGTTCATATGATGTCTGTTTTGCATGTAAAAAAGGAAAGCCTGATGAAAGGAGCTATTGATTTCATTAATAAACCTGTGGCTTTGGACCAAATGACCGAAGTTTTCAGAAAGATTGAAGAAGCCCTAAAAAAATCTCCACAAAAGGTTTTAATCGTTGAAGAAAATGCGAAACATGCAAGTGCACTTTCCTACTATTTAAGCAACTTTAATATCTCATTATCAGTTGAAAACAACGTTGAAGATTGTGTTAAAGCTTTAACGGAAGGTAATTCAGACTGTGTTATTTTAGATATCGGAGCAGCGAAAGGAAATCAATACCAAATCATAGAATCAATCAAAAGCTATGAAGGGTTGGAAAATCTGCCGATCATTATTTTTACCGGACATAATTTAACCCAATCAGAAGAGCTTAAAATCAAGCAGTACGCTGATTCTATCGTTGTAAAAACGGCACATTCTTACCAAAGAATTCTAGATGAAGTCGGTTTGTTTTTGCATTTGGTTGAGGAAAAAAGCAATTCAGAAACCATTAAAAATAAAGTCTTAGGCTCATTAACGGAAGTTCTGAAAGGCAAAAAGATACTGATCACCGATGATGACGTTCGAAATATCTTTTCTCTAACAAAATCGTTGGAAAAATATAAAGTAGACGTAGTTTTAGCGATGGATGGCAAGCAGGCCTTAGAAAAGATGAAGGAAAATCCTGATATCGATGTTGTTTTGATGGATATGATGATGCCGGAAATGGATGGATATGAAACGATTAAAGAAATAAGAAAAATACCAGCACATATGCGTCTTCCGATTATTGCGATCACTGCAAAATCGATGATCGGTGACCGTGAAAAATGTATCGCTGCAGGTGCTTCAGATTATATCTCGAAACCTGTGGATATTGACCAATTGTTATCGTTGCTGCGTGTTTGGTTATATGAAAGTTAAACAGAATAAATTCTGATGAATAAGAAAATTTTAATTGTGGACGATGATCCACGTAATATATTTGCACTGAAACTGACCTTAAAGTCAAGAGGTTATCAGATTGAAAGCTCTACGATGGCTCAAGAAGCTATTCAGATCTTACAAAAAGATGACGGAATCAATGTGGTATTGATGGATATGATGATGCCCGAAATGGACGGATATGAAGCCATCAAAATCATTCGTAATACTCCATCAATCAGCAAAATAGATATTATTTCCGTGACTGCACAGGCGATGCCGGAAGACCGCCAGAAATGTCTGGATGCCGGCGCTCAGGATTATGTATCAAAACCGATTGATGTTGATCAACTGATAACTGCCATTGAAAAATTATCGTAAATGCTGGAACCAAGTATCGTAAAAGACGAAGAAGTAGAACATTTAATTAAAGATGTTTACGGCATGTACGGATACGATTTTTCCGAATATAGCAGAGCGTCTTTCAAGCGCAGAGTAAATCGCATCTGTCTTATTGAAAGATTTACAAGTTTTGCAGAATTGAGATATACTCTCATGAATGATCCGGAATATCTGAAGCGTTTTGTAGAAGAAATTACAGTGAATGTAACGGAAATGTTCCGTGATCCTGTATTTTTTAAAACATTAAGGGAAAAAATACTTCCCCAGTTAGGAACTTATCCGCTGATCAGAATCTGGGTTGCAGGTTGTTCCACGGGTGAAGAAGCGTATTCGATGGCGATTTTACTTAAAGAAGCGAATCTTTATCATAAATCATTGATCTACGGAACAGATCTTAATCCGTCAGTCTTGGAAACAGCCAGATCAGGCGTTTTCCCGTTACAACAAATGAAATTATATTCTGAAAATTACATGTTATCAGGCGGTAAAAAAGACTTTTCAGAGTATTATACAGCCAATTACGACAGCGTAAGATTTGATAAAAGTTTACAGGAAAAACTGATTTTATCTACTCATAATTTAGTTTCAGACAGTTCTTTTAACAGCTTTCAGTTGATTATCTGCCGAAATGTGTTGATCTATTTTGACCGAGGTTTACAGGAACGTGTTTTCCGTCTTTTTGATAACAGTTTGGAAAATTTGGGTTATTTGGCTTTAGGATCGAAAGAGACGCTGAGATTTTCTAATTTAGACAAATCTTATCATCAGGTTGAAGATCAAAAAATCTGGAAAAAACTGGATCATAATTAAATACATTGATTATGAAAAGCACAAATACAGAATTAATCGTTATCGGAGGATCTGCAGGCAGTTTGCAGGTCATTCTGGAAATGATAAAAAAATTAAATATTGAATTACAATTCTCAATCGTGCTCGTAGTTCACCGAAAGGCGCATTCTACAAGTATACTTCCTGTTTTGTTACAGCAGTTTTCATCAATGGAAGTCGTTGAAATTGAGGATAAAACAGAAATTAAAAACAATACATTATATATCGTTCCCGCAGATTATCATTTGTTGTTTGAAAATAAAAAAATGATGTCACTGGACAGTTCAGAAAAGATGAATTATTCGCGACCGTCCATTGATGTAACGTTTAAATCTGCTGCGGAAATTTACGGCGAAAATGTGATCGGAATTTTGCTGTCAGGAGCCAATGCAGACGGTGTTGAAGGTTTAGGATACATCAAAAAAAATGGTGGAAAAGTCTGGGTTCAGGATCCTGAAACGGCTGAAGTAAATTATATGCCGAAACATGCGGTTGATGAAGTTGATTATGATTTGATTATTACTCCAGAAAATCTGGCGAATTATATCAATCAATTATAAAAATTAAAAGAAAAAATTTAGGATTTAAATATAACTAATATGAGTAAAAAGAAAATTTTGATTTTCGATGATGATACCACTATTTTAGAGGTAATTACCATCATCTTTGAGGAGAATGGATATGAAGTCGAAATTTCAGAAACCTCTCATGATATTGTAGAAAAAGTAACAAAATTTCAGCCGGATGTTATTCTGATGGATAATTGGATTCCGAGAATCGGCGGTGTTGAAGCTACAAAACTTTTGAAAAGTCATGAAGAATTCAAGCATATTCCTGTCATTTATGTAACGGCGAACAATGATATCGTGGCTTTGGCCAAGGAAGCTCAGGCTGATGATTATGTTGGAAAACCATTTAATCTGGATGATCTGGAAGGAAAAGTGGCTAAATATTTAGATTAAAAAATCCTCTTCAAAACCACTCAATACAATAATAAAGTCCCTACTTATGAAGTGAGGGACTTTATTATTTTTTAGAGTTTTGCTATTTTAAGCTTCAGTTTTTGAGTCTGAACCTTTTAAATATTCTATTTCTTTCTTCAGATCGGTAATATTATAATTCATATGATTAAGGTTCAAAATAAGAGCCGTTAAAAACATTTTTATTCTTGGATTACTTATAATTTTATCTGAAAATGTAGGAACAATTATTCTCGTTTTTGAAACAATATTTTTAGCTAAAATATATTCGTTAAAGAGGTTTATTTCTAAATTAAAATTCTTTTTAATACTTAAAACTAGATATTCATAAACAAGATACTTATTTTCTGTGTGGTCGATCATCTTGTGAGTTTTTATACCATAGTATAAGTAATATCTATGCCATACTTGCTTTTATTATTTTTTTGTGAAAAGTATTTAATTATAGAATTTGTTTAAACTTTTTATTTTAACCACAAAAGCAACAAAAGATTAGCACCTTAGTATTTTAAAGTAACCAATGAACTACAAATAAGACCACATTAGCTTTAAAAATCTTTGATTTTTTATTCTTTTGAGAGCTTTTGTTTTCAAAACAGCTAAATTATAGATCATTCAATCATGGCTTTTGTATCTTTTGTGGTTAAAATAAAAAGTTTAAACAAATTTCATATTAAAATCTCTTTACTAAAAGGCATCTTCTTACTTCCAGCCACCGCCTAAAGCTGCGTAAAGATTCACTACAGCCTGAAGTTGCTGTAATTTATCTGTAACCGCACTTTGTCTCGCCGTTAAAAGACTCTGCTCCGAAGTAAGAACATCCGTATAATTGGTTGCACTTGTGTATTTTAATAATTCTTTTGTAAAATGAACTGCCTTTTCAAGATTTGCAATTTGCTCTTTGCGGGAAGAAGATTTTTCATCCACCATTTGGTATTGATACAGCGCATTAGAGACCTCCTGCCCTGCCGTAAGCAATACTTTGCTGTAATTATATTCTGCAGCCTCGTAATTGGCCTCTGCTACTTTTAGCTTTTGTTTATTAAGACCATTATTAAAAATCGGCTGCGTTAAACCTCCCACAATATTAGCAAGAAAAGCCCCCGCACTGAAAAAAGATTTCAACTGTGTCGCGTACAATCCTGCTTGTCCTGTAATTGTTAAGGCTGGGTAAAATGAAGTTTTAGCAACATTCACCTGCTCAAAATAAGATTGAAGCTGTAATTCGGCTTCTTTTACATCCGGTCTGTTGGAAAGCAATTCCAAAGGCAATCCAGCTGATAATTCACTGTAAGTCTGTTCATTAAAAAAGGAATCCCGTTTTATCGTTCCCGGCGTTCTTCCCAATAATAATGACAATGTATTTTCTGCCTGACGAATGTTGTTTTTTATATCCGGAACTGTAGATTTTACCGCAAAATAATTCGCGGCACTTTGTACTACTGCTGCACCTGTAACGACATCGCTGTTTTTCAAAACTTTCATTGTTTCGGTATCTTTTGAATAGACTTCTAAGGACTGATTAACAATATTCAACTGCTCATCATAAGCAAGCAACTGATAGTAAGTAACCGCAATATTAGCAACAAGCTGCGTCTGAACCGCCTGTCTGTAGGCATCACTCGCAAGATAACTTGCGTACATTGATCGTTTGGTACTTTTCAGCTTGCCCCAAATATCTGCCTGCCATGACGAAAGTGCATACAACTGATACACCTGCGAATTAGTTGCCTGATTATTAGCCGGATGATACGCTCCAGCCGAAGCATTCCCTGAAAGTGACGGTAAAAATGCCTGTTTACTTTGAACAAAATTGGCTTCTGCGGCTTTGAGATTGGCGGTTGCAGTTTTTAGATCTAAATTATTTTCAATCCCCTCAGAAATAAGCTGTTGCAATAAAGGATCTTTAAAAATTTCTTTCCAGGAAAGGACAGCCATACTTGTTTTGTCCGCTCCCTTAACCGAATCTCCATATAAATTGTCCGGAGCCGACTGTTTATTGGCATACGGTTTCGTGACATCACAACTGTAAAGCACTGCAGAACAAGCTGTAATATATAAAATTGATTTATATTTCTTTTTCAAATGTGTCATGCTTTTCACTGTAAGATTATTTTTTATCATCAACAATCAGTTCGTCGTTTTCGTCATATTTATTAGACTTGATTTTCTCCTGTAATCCTTGGAAAATCACATACAATCCGGGGATTACAAAGATTCCGAGCAAGGTTCCGAATAGCATTCCGCCAATCGAACCGATACCAATAGATCTGTTCCCGTTTGCTCCAACTCCTGTTGAAAACATTAAAGGCATCAAACCAAAAATAAAAGCCAACGACGTCATTAAAATTGGTCGGATTCTGATTTTTGCGCCTTCCAATGCGCTTTCTAATAATCCCATTCCTTCATGTCTTTTTTCAAGGGAAAATTCTACCATCAGAATGGCATTTTTAGCCAAAAGTCCAATCAGCATAATCATACAGATCTGAACGTAAATATTATTATCAATTCCAAATAATTTAGCAAAGACAAATATTCCGCTTAATCCAACCGGTAATGAAAGAATTACGGCTAAAGGAAGAATATAACTTTCATATAAAGCACTTAACAAAAAATATACAAAACAAAGACTCAATAAAAATATGATACTCGCCTGAGAACCCGAACTTTGCTCTTCTTTACTCATTCCGCTGTATTCAAAACTGTAACCCGGCGGTAAAACCTGTGCTGCTACTTCGTTGATAGCTTCCATAGATTGCCCCGTACTGTATCCGTTATTTGGTGAACCGTTGATGGAAATTGCATTATACATGTTGAATCGGGATATAGATGAAGGGCCAAATACTTTTTTCATCGTAACATATTCTGAAATAGGACTCATTGTTCCGCTTGCGGTGCGAATTTTAATATTATTCATCTGTTCAATCGTTCCTCTATAAGGATTATCAGCCTGAAGAATAATCTGATACTGCTGTCCGAATTCTGTAAAATTGCTCACATACGAACTTCCATAATATACATTCATCAGATTTAAAATTTCTGACGGTTGTATTCCGTTATCTTCACATTTAGCGATATTAATATCTACTTCATATTGTGGGAAATTAGGATTAAATGAGGTTGCAGCATATTGAATTTCAGGTCTTTTGGTAAGAGCAGCCAGGAAATTTTGTGAGACAGCATAGAAATCGCTGATACTGTGCCCGCCTCTGTCTTCGATCTGAAAAGTAAAACCTCCACTCGTTCCAAAACCACTGATTGTAGGCTGTTGCATGAAATTAATAGAAGCTCCACGGATATTTTTTGTTTTCTCCGTAAGTTGCTGAATAATATCTTTATCGGTAATTCCGGGACGTTCGCTCCATGGAATGAGTCGTAAAATCAACATTCCGTAAGAACTTCCGCTTCCTCCCAATTGATTCTGACCTAGTGTTGTCATCGTAGCCTTTACCTGAGGAATCGTATGAGCAATACTATCGATCTGTTTATTAATGAGCTGTACTCTCTCTTTTGTAGACGCAGCGGGCAGCGTTACATTCACGAAAACAGTTCCCATATCTTCTGCAGGAACAAAACTGGATGCCACACTTTTTATCGTAAAATAAAAGAGACCTCCAAAAGCAATGACAATAATTGCCGTGAGCCATTTCCTTTTCATTAAAAAACTGACAGCATCTGTATATTTATGAATTACTTTTTCATAGTTTGAATTAAATCCATTTTTAATTTTCTGGAAAAATCCTTTTTTAGCTCCTTCCTCTTCATGTTTTGGAGCCCGTAAAAACATGGCTGCCAAGGCCGGACTTAATGTTAATGCATTCACTGCCGAAATCATAATCGCAATCGCTAATGTAATCCCAAATTGCTGATAAAATACTCCTGCAGAGCCTCCCAAAAAAGTAACAGGAAGAAATACGGAAGCCATAACAAGGGTGATAGAGACGATTGCAGGTGCAATTTCTCCCATCGCATCAATGGCAGCTTTACGTGGAGACGTATAGCCGTTTTCCAGCTTACTGTGAACTGCTTCTACAACAACTACGGCATCATCCACCACAATACCAATCGCCAATACCAAAGCAAATAACGTCAATAAATTAAGGCTATATCCAAATAAATACAGAAAGAAAAATGTCCCAATAATAGACACCGGAACCGAAACTCCATGAATAATCGTAGACCGAACGTCCTGTAAAAAGATTAATATTACTAAAAATACCAATAAAAAACATTCGACAAGAGTATGAAGTACCTTGGAAATACTTTCATTTAAAAAATTATTGATATTTACCAACTCCAACATTTTAATGCCGGATGGAAAATTTTTCGAAGCATCTGCCATTACTTTTTGAGCGCCCAAAATTACTTCCTGCGCATTAGAACCTGGGGTCTGACTGATAGAAATAGCGACTCCGGGTTTACCATTAATAGAAGTTGCACTTGTGTAAGTCTGAGTTCCAAGATCGATTCGGGCAATATCTTTTAGGTATAAATATTGTCCGTTTCCAATGGATTTAACAATCACTTTTTGAAACTGATCCAACGAAACCAACGTCCCGGAATACGTAAGATCATACTGAAAAGCCTGTCCCATATTATCACCGATCTTGCCGGGAGCCGCATTGAAACTCTGAGCATTTAATGCAGTAGTAACATCTGAAGGAACCAAACCATAAGCTGCCATTTTATCAGGCTGTAACCAAATACGCATCGCATAGGTCATCGCTCCCCCAAAAACATTGGCTCCACCGACTCCTTTTGCTCTTTGTAACTGTGGAACAATATTTATTGCAGCATAGTTTTGTAAAAATTTCTGATCATATTGCGCCCGATCACTGAATAATCCAACAATCAAAACGTTACTGCTCTGTTGTTTTCTTACCGTTACACCAGCCTGTGTTACGGCTTGCGGAAGTTTAGACAATACGGTACTTATTCTGTTCTGAACATCTACTGCAGCCTGATTTGGGTCTACACCTACCGAAAAATAGACACTTATACTTGCAGAACCTGTATTACTTGCCGAGGAAGTCATGTAACTCATGCCCTCTACTCCGTTTATTTGCTGTTCTAATGGATAAACTACACTGTTAATCAACGTCGTTGTATTCGCTCCGGGATACGAAGCCGAAACCTGAATTGTTGGTGGGGCAATATTCGGATACTGTGCTACAGGTAAACTACTAATTCCCAAAATACCCAATACCATAATGATTACAGAAATTACTGTACTCAATACCGGTCTTCTTATAAATAATTTTAGCATGACCTATGGGTTTTTAGTTTTCATCGCACGATAAATAGCTGCCGAATTAGCAGGTGTTGGCTTTATGACTGTACTGTCATTGATATTTAATCCATTCAGAACTAATTTATCTCCAGCTTGAATTCCGTCTTTTATGACCACAAAATTACCATCATCTGTCGGCGAGGTTGTTACTGCTGTACTCATGACCATATTTCCTTTCGTTAGCTTATATACAAATGATTTATCCTGCATTTGGTAAATAGCTATTTGGGGAACCAATAACGTGTTATCCATATTTACAGGTATTCTGATCGTTGCACTTGCCCCATTTTGAATAAGACCTAATTTGTTACTAAATATTGCCTTGAAAACAGCCGTTCCTGTACTGCTGTCAATACCTCCACTGGCGGTTTCCAATCTTCCTTTTTCAGGGAAAACGGTTCCGTCTGCCATTACTAATGTTACAAGAGGCATGTTTTTTAATTTTTCAGTGGTTGTACTACCCTTCATTGTTCCAAGAAATTCCAATAATTGCTTTTCATTCAAAGAAAAATAAGCAAATACATTGGTTGTATTGGATAAAGTCGTCAATGGTTCAGTTGCTGTACTGCTTACTAAAGCACCGATTTTAAACGGAATCAAACCAATTGTTCCGCTTTGTGGACTTTTTATATAAGTATATCCTTGATTAGTCATTGCATTGGCAAGAGTTGCCTTCGCCTGTGACAAAGCCGCCTGTTCTGATTGTAAGGCATATTGTGCTGAACTTAATTGGTATTTGCTAACAATTTCCTGTTCTACCAAAGGTCTTGCTTTTTCAACATTCATACGGGCTGTATTTACGTTGGCTTCGGCGATTTTTATGGCACCTTTGGCGGTAACAATATCCTGTTCGTACTGAGGATTTTTAATTCGAAATAATAATTGTCCTTTAGTTACGGTTGCACCTTCTGCCACATAAATATCCTGAAGATAGCCAGAAACCATAGGCTTTATTTCAACAACATTTTCGCCCTGTATGGATGCAGGATAATCGTTGTAAACTGTAACCTGTCTGGGAGCAAGTGTTAAAACCTGATAACTTTGGATAGAAGTATCCTTTGTCTTTGTTTTCTTTTCGCCACATGATAATAATATCACCGAAATCAAAAGAACAAATTTATTTTTTGTCATAATAGCGTGTTTGTATAAAATAAAATCAAGCAAAAATGCAGAATTGTTTAAAGTAACCTTAGAAACTAACAGTTGAAACTTTCATTTTATCATTATAAAAATAAGGTTTTAATAGATAATTTTCAAGAAAAATAAATAACCTTAACGTATTTTCACATAATTATTAAATGTAAATCAAAAATCATTAATATTTAAAAGAAAAAAGGCTCCATAATAAAGCCTTTTGTTTATTGTATTCTTAAAATTATTAACATTACCTTATTTTACTTCTACGTAAAACTTAGATAGAAAATAACGAACTTTTTCTTGAAATTATTCGACAATCAAACCCTCTTTATAGGTTTTTAAAGCTCTTTCTCTAGCTTGTTTGTGATCCACAATCGGTCTGTTCAACAAAGCATCCTGAGGAAGCCATTTTTTGATATATTTGAGATCTTTATCAAATTTCTTAGTCTGTTCTTCAGGATTGAAGATTCTAAAATAAGGTGCAGCATCGCAACCACAACCCGCCGCCCACTGCCAATTTCCATTGTTGGCTGAAAGGTCATAATCTAATAATTTTTCGGCAAAATAAGCTTCGCCCCATCTCCAATCGATCAATAAATGTTTAGTAAGAAAACTCGCGACAACCATTCTCACCCGATTGTGCATAAAACCGGTCTGATTCAACTGTCGCATTCCTGCATCTACAATTGGATATCCTGTATTTCCTTCGCACCAGGCTTTGAATTCATCTTCATTATTTCTCCATTGGATATTTTCATACTTCTTTTTAAAACATTGAGTCACAACATGCGGAAAATGGAACAAGATCTGCATGAAAAATTCTCTCCAGATCAATTCGCTCAGCCAAACTTCATTATGTTTTTGGGCAAATTTCACACATTTTCGTACTGAAATAGTTCCGAATCTTAATGCAATTCCCAAATGAGTTGTATGATCTAAAGCCGGAAAATCACGATTTTTATCGTAAGTATCTATAATTTTTGAATCTAAAGATGGTTTTGAAAATTCAAATTCAGTTTTTTCAAAGCCTATTTCTTTAAGACTTAGAATATTTTCGGGAGTTTTTACAGGAAGAAAGTTTTTAAAATCAATTTTAAAATTTTCAATCTCAATTTTATTAATATTTTCTTTCCATTTTTTGGAATACGGGGTAAAAATAGTGTACGGAGTTTGGTCACTTTTAAGAATATCGTTTTCTTCAAAAATAACCTGATCTTTATGTGAAGAAAATTTTATTTCTTTTTTAGTTAAAAATTCAGCTATTTTTTTGTCTCTTTTGATGGCTTGAGGTTCGTAATCACGGTTACAGAAAACGGTATCAATATCAAATTCTTCAGTCAGTTTTTCGAAAATATCAGAAGGTTTTCCATAAAATGTTTTTAAACCACTTCCATGTTCTTTTAATTTCTGATTGATTTCAGTTAAAGCCTGATGAATATAGTCTACCCTTTTGTCCTTCTTGTCACTGAGTTGATCTAAAATCTCACGGTCAAAAATAAAAATCGGAAGTACTTTCACACCCGATTGCAAAGCTTCGTATAAGCCATAATTATCTTCCAGTCTCAGATCACGTCTGAACCAGAATATATTAATTTTGTTCATTTTTTTTGAATTTTTGAAATAAAAACAGGTTCCATAATATCATTTCATAGCCATACACCGTGTCTTCTAACGGAATGGTCAACATTCTTATTCCCATGAAATTTTGGGGGTTATAATTCACGATTGGAGATTCTAAACCTGTTCCTGTCAGGATTCCATTTACGGCTAAAAAACCGGGCATTAAAATCAAATAAATGAAAGATGCTTTGCCGATCCACCTTGCTTTCAACACGAAATATAGCACAAACATACTCACAGCCGTTGTAAGAAACGTCATGAATGTATAGATCTTATCGTGAAAATAAATCGCAATGATTAATGCTAAAACGATACTGATAATCACAAATATTTTTTCCGGAATCGGTTTCCAATTGAGGTTGAAAAATTTATCTAAACAGAAATACGTAAATACACATGAAAAAGGAATGCAAATAAAGAATAATATCTCTTCAATTGGCAGGTTTAAAATCCTGATTCCCAAAAGATAATGATCGTTAAACCACCACACGCCTATTTTCGTAAACCACGCATCCCAAACTATAAAAACCAAAGCCACCAAAAAGGAAGCAGAGAAAAAAGCTCCGAAATGCCTGTTGAATTTTATCTTATGATGAAACGAAAAAATAAAACAGATAAATACTGTAAAAAAATTGATTAACAGATAGGTATAGTTATGCATTTTTATTACTTATTTGTTGTTTTTCTGTTTATTATCTTTTTTAACGCAAAGCCCGCAAAGTTTTTTTTGACAACTAAATGTTTTTAAGGTTCGCAAAGGCGTTCTACTCAGCTAAGGTCACGAAGTTTTTTGAATAATATCAAATTGTAGATTTCATCATTTATTTTTATTAAAATACATTTTGAAATATTTAATCGGAACCCATAAAAATCCAAAGCACTCTCCTCTTTCTTTTCCTGTATGCTTGTGGTGCTGTTTATGAGCGCGTCTGATCGACAATAAATAAGGATTTTTGGTATCTCTTAAAAACCTGATTCTTTGATGTATGAAAATATCATGAACAAAAAAATACGCCATCCCATACAACGCAATTCCTACGGCGATATAAAAGTAGATGTTGTAATTATTAACTGTTCCATAATACATCAAAGCGATGGTTGGAAGAGCAAAAATCAGGAAAAAGTAATCGTTTTTTTCAACATGTCCTTCGTTGCTGTGGTCATGATGATCTCTGTGAAGCGACCATAAAAAACCGTGCATGATGTATTTATGAATCAGCCACGTCATGCCTTCCATGATGAAAAATGTACTTATGACAATTAGAAAATTCATTTTTTTTATTTATTTAATTTTTTATTTTAACCACAAAAGGGACAAAAGCTTTTTGACACTTTAGAAGACTTTAGTTTATAAAAAGTCCACATAAGAAGAAAATCAAAGATTTTTATGAAACTTAAGTGTTCTTATTTTGCAGTTTACTGATTAACTTAATAAATCTTAAGTGTTATCATCTTTTGTAGCTTTTGTGGTTAGATTTTACTATTAAACATTTTGTCTAAAACTTTATTCCGATAGCTGAAAATATGTTCTAACTTATCTTTTACAAAAAGGTTGTGAGCAATTTCACCTAAAAATCCCATTGGAAGCTCGTAATCAACGGTATCTTTCATTAAAACACCTTTATCATTAGGAATAAATTCATGAAAATGATTCCATAATTTATACGGTCCTTTTTGCTGAAAATCGGTGAAACTTTTCTGAAAATTGACCTGTTTGATCTCTGTTGTCCAGTTCATTTTAATGCCTAACAAAGGCGAAACATGGTAATCAATGATCATTCCTTCATAAATTTCATCATCATCTGTTTTAGTCAAAACAACAAATTTCATGTCTTCCGGAGTTATCTTAGACAGATTATTGGCCGAGGAGAAAAATTTCCAAGCGGTTGCTAAATCACAATTCAATTCCTGTTCTTTATAAAGTCTGTGTACCATTTTAATTTTTTATAAAAATGAAGTTTTATACTGTAAATAACTGCTCATCATTAAAGAAATCTTTTTACTGTTTGAGATTCTTATCCTTTGATTAATGATTTTATGAGCCGAGGTTCTTTTGATCTTTCTGAAAAGTGAAATATAATAACGGTAAGCCAAATACACTCCAAATCTTGATGAATTGGGAAGTTTTTTAATTCCAATTAACGCTTCATTAAATTCTTTTTCGATGTCTTTTTCAATATCTGCTTTAATTTTATTATCAAACAAAGAAATATCTACATCCGGAAAATAACTTCGCCCCAAGATCTGATAATCATCTTTCATATCTCTTAAAAAATTCACCTTCTGAAAGGCTGATCCCAACTTCATTGCAAAAGGTTTAAGTCTTTCAAATTCAGCAACATTTCCTTCCACAAATATCTGAAGACACATCAAGCCCACCACTTCTGCAGAACCTAAAATATATTGTTTATAAAGATCTGAATTATAATCTACTTTCTGAAGATCCATCTGCATACTATCCAAAAACTGATTGATTAATTTCTGATCAATATCAAAACGATGAACCGTGTCCTGAAACGACTGTAAAATAGGATTTAATGAAATTCCATCCTGCAAAGCCTGAGCGGTTTCTTCCCTGAATTTGGCAAGCAGTTTTTCTTTATCATATCCATGAAAACTGTCTACAATTTCATCGGCCAAACGCACATATCCATATACTGCATAAATCGGGTTTCTGATTTTCGGAGACAACGCCAAAATCCCCAAAGAAAAGCTTGTGCTGTACTGTTTGGTTGTTTCTTTACTTACCCGATAAGAAAGTTCATCAAATAATTTTTTCATAATTAATTAGTTTTGGTGGCTTCGATAGATGCAATTTTCCCTGAAATAATCGACGGCGGAACTCCTGGGCCAGGAACAGTAAGCTGTCCGGTATAAAAAAGATTTTTCACTTTTTTGTTCCTGAGTGACGGTTTCAAAACTGCAGTTTGTGATAAGGTATTGGCAAGCCCGTATGCATTGCCTTCATAGGCATTATAATCTTCTTTAAAATCTTTAATACAATAACTTTTTTTATAATCGATTTTTGGTAATAAATTCGAAATTCCTGTATGTTTTTCAAGTCTTACAATCATTTCGAGAAAATATTTTTCCCTTTCCATTTCAGAATCTTCTATTCCCGTCGCAACAGGCATCAGGAGAAATACATTTTCGCAATGTTCCGGTGCTACATTCGGATCTGTTTTTGAAGGACAACAAGCATAAAATAATGGTTTTGTAGGCCATTTTTTATTTTCATAAATTTCTGTGGTGTGAAGGTCTAAGTCATTTTCAAAAAACAGTGTATGATGTTTCAGATTTGGAATTTTTTCTTTAAAACCTAAATAATAAATCAAACAGGAAGGCGCAAAAGTGAGCTTTTCCCAATAGGTTTCTTTATAATTTCTGAATTCTTCAGGCAACAATTTGCTTTCTGTATGATGGTAATCTGAGGAAGCGATAATTATATCAAAATCGATTTCTTTTCCATTGACTAACAGAGAAGTAGCTTTACTATTTTTAACAATAATTTGTTCTACATTTGAATTAAAATGAAATTTAACTCCTTGACTTTCTGCAATATTTTTCATCGCGTCTATCACTTTTGAAAAACCACCCATCGGATACCAGGTTCCCAATTTATATCCTCCATAATTCATTAAACTGTATAAAGCCGGAATATCTTTCGGTGCTGCTCCAAGAAAAATAACCGGAAACTCCATCAACGTGATCAACTTCGGATCGTTGAAATATTTTCTTAAAAATTTTTTAAAATTGGTTAAAAGATCAAGCTTCAATGCACTTTTTACAATTTTTGGAGAAACAAATTCAAACCATGAATGACAGGGTTTATTTACGAATTCTTTCATTCCCACTTCATATTTGTATCGGGCATCTTCCATGAATTCATCCAGCTTTTTCCCGGAACCCTTTTCTATTTTTTCAAACAAATCCCGCATTTCACTGTAGCTGTGAGGGATATTCATGTTGCTGTCTGAAAATACCATTTCAAATTGAGGATCAAGCGGTACAAGCTGAAAAAAATCAGATGTTTTTTTACCGAAATCTTCAAAAAAAGATTCAATAATATCCGGCATCCAATACCAACTCGGGCCCATGTCGAAGGTATAACCATTATCTGTGACAAATTTTCTGGCTCTGCCACCTGCTTCACTATTCTTCTCAAAGACATGAACTTCATGACCTTCTTTTGCAGAATAGGCGGCAGCCGACAATCCCGAAAACCCTGAACCAATGATGGCTATTTTCTTTCTCATTCTTAATTTTTTTCAAATGAATATTCCTGATAAACAGTGCTGATCAAATCTTTACTGTCTATATTTCGATTAAAAATGGGATAGTGAAACTTATCTAATTTGTTCAGAATACGAATGAGATCCATTTTTTCAGAATAATTTAGATTGCCTGATACAATATGTGTTGCGCTTCGGATATTTTTCATTTGGTTTTCCAGCGCTTCAATTCCCTGATCTGTAATTTTTATGAGTTTCGTTCTTTTGTCATCGTTTGAATCTGCCTGATGTACCCAACCTTGCTTGATCAATCGGGTAATAATCAGCATTCCTACAGGTTTGTCCTGAATATTTTTTTTGATGAGTTCCATTTTGGTCATTTCACCAAAGGCTTTTAAATTGATCAGATAAATAAAATCTTCCTGCGTGGCAAAATCAGAACCCGAAATAGCTGATTTAGAATAGGTTTTTGCATATCTGTTAAGATGAACCAACAAAGTACTGATCGCACTTTCCGGACTTCTTCCACTTTCTTTTCCTTCCCAATAAGGAGCTTCTGCTTCATCGTTATTAGTCATAGATTCTTTGTTATAGACCCAAGATTTGAATCCATCAACATCAGAAGAATACTGAGAATTTTTGTTTTCAGACTCAAACTGCTCCAGTAATCCTACAACGTCTTTGACAAGAGAGAAATTCATAATAATAAAATTAGAATACAAATATACTAAAATACGTTTATAATAATTTATTTATAAACTAAATTTAATTATACTTTTTTATTATTTAAAATTAATTGTTCATCATTTCTTTTGAATTGAAACAAAAAAAACCTGCTAATCTTATGATTAACAGGTTTTTTCCAAAGTTTACTCCACGAAAAAAGGAGACTCTCGCCTCCTTTTTTTACTGTATACTAACCTTAGATGACCATCTCACTTCTTTATATAATCTTTGTGTTTTTTTAATAAATCAGTTTTCAAGAAGGCGGTTAAAGGTTATCATATACCCTATTTAATTTCATCACTTGCTCGATAATTTAATCTCATCACTTGTGCTCGAATATAATTCAAGTTTATTATTTGTGTCGAAATTTATTTGTGTTTAAAAAATTTACTTTTTTGAAAGTTTGAATTAAAATTAAAAAGCCAGTAAACCTTTTCAATTAATAATCCTTGTTTTCGTTTAGTATTTTTCTCTGGTACAAAGTAACAACAATGGAGAATAAAGTTATCTATAAAACACATCGATATATATCGATAAGCCTATAGATATTTATCGATAAAAATGATTTTAGAAGTAAAGAAAGTGAAGAATGGAGGGTTGAAATCCTATATTTTGTGATGGGTTTTGATGATATCAATAAGCTCAACAAGATTTTCTATTTTCAGTTTATCAAATATATTTTTCTTGATCGTACTTACTGTATTCTGCTTTATATCAAGGTTATTGGCGATTTCGAGGTTACCAAATCCATCCGCATACATTTCAGCGATTTGTAATTCTCTTTTCGTTAGATGATGAAGAGGATTCATTGAATTCGGATCATTGGCAAATTTCACCAACAAATTCTGAGAAACGGCAGAAATATATTCACCTTTATTTACAATGCTAATGATAGCTTTTTGAACGTCTTCTTCTTCGCTTAATTTGCTGAGAAAGCCATTGGCTCCTGCATTGATGAATTTAAGGGCATGGAGCTCTTCTTCAAGACCGGAAAAGATTAAGATTTTAATATCCGGTTTTGCATTTTTGATATCAGGTAAAATATGAATGCTGTTTCCATCCGGAAAATGGGCATCAATAATAGCAATTTCTATTTCTTTTGAAGTCACTTCTTCCACTACTTTCTGTAAAGAGGAAGTATGATGAATGGTAGCATTTGGAAAAATTTCATTGATTGTAAGTGCCATCCCGTGTCGCACGATGCTGTGATCGTCTGCTAAAAGGAACGTAATTTCTTTATTTTCAATTGGTATTTCCATTGTTATCTATATTTAAATTGATCCTGAATGTCACTTTTGCCCCCTCACCTAACTTGCTTGCGATAGATATTTCGCCATTAAAAAGTTCTATAATTTCCTTGCATAAATTCAATCCAAGCCCTGCACCAAGGTTATCAATTTCGTTAGAAACCATTCCTTGATAATAAGGTTCAAAAATATTTTTAAGATCAGATTCTGAAATTCCTGCGCCCGTATCTCCTACTGTCGTCAGCAGTGAAATTCTATTTTTATCAATAGTTTCGGTTGACATGGTAAGATCTATTTGTCCGTTTTCCGTAAACTTGTTGGCATTTCCTAAGATATTCATAAATACCTGATTGATTTTTATATTATCTGAATATACAACCAAATCCTCAGGTATGCTATCATTTACGACAAATTCATTATTTCTGGTTTCTATATAAGGTTTGATGGCCGTTACGATAGAATTGATCTCATCTTTAAGATTAAAAACATTCTTCACCAATTTCTGATCTGCATTCTGATTTTTTGTATACTCTAAAATCTGATTAGACTGGATCAACAACGTACTGTTAGTGAATTTTATCGATTTAAGATACTCTTTTATCGTCTCATCTTTTGTTGTTCTGTTGATTTTATCAATGAAAATATTGATTATTTTTAATGGAGATCTTAATTCATGACTCAACATTCCTAAGATTCTGTTTTTGAAGTTAAGGTTGTTTTTAATTTCCTTGTTTGCAGCGTTTAATTTCCATTCGTAGATAAATGCGACTCTTGTAAAATACATGATCAAAATCGAAACAATGAACATCAGGATCATTAATCCAAGCACCAGATAGGTTCGGATCTCATTATTAATCAATTTCTGTTTATTGTATTCTTTTTCTAAATCTGATTTGAATTCTTTGATCGCATTTCCATAGACATCTATCAATCCGTTGCTGTAAATCAGTAATTTATTAAAACTACCATAAAACTGTCTGCTATCATGCTGATCTCTAACTGTAGACAATTGAATCTTCTTAATTTCAGTTGTATAATGTTTTTCCATAGATTTTATGGCATCCTTCATTTCTGATTTTAAGCTAGACAGATCCGCAGCTTTTTTATTCTTTAAAGTAATAACCGTGCTTTCTTTTTGCACATCCACTTTACCCGCGATTGCATCCCGTAAACGTCCTACAAAACCTTTTTTCTTTATCGTATCAGAATAAGTATGCGTCTCAATATCAATATCATCAAAGTTATTTTTGACTTTAAATTTTTCAATAGTATACTGTTTATCTTCAATCTTCGGCGGCGGATTTTGGGCATATTGGTATACAGAATCTATCAATGTTTTTAGTTTCGTAATTTTCAGCGTGTCTTTTTTCTGTAAATTAAATTTGCTTTTCAGTTTTGGAGCAATATTTTCATTTTCATTGATCTTACTGAAATTATTTTTAAGCTTTGTAAGAGATTCAAAGTATAATTTTAAGTCTTTATCATCCTCACTGATCATATATCTCTGAAGATGATTCTGAGCGTTCATGAAATCTTTTCTTGAATTATCGGTTATCCCCTCCAATTCACGACTTTCCTTCAATTGATTTTCGATAAATTTCAGTTTTTTCTCATTGATAAATTCATTGTAAAAAAATACAGCGATAATGACCTGTATTAATAAAATACACAGAATCAATGAGTAATGAACAATCTTCCTCAACTTAAAATTTAAGAATTTATATTTCATATCTATTTATCAGCTAAATTAATTTCCCCGATTACTTAAGTTTGCTTGATATTGATTTTAACCTGAATAATAATTTCTCCAAAAACATAGTAATTGGTGTACATCATTCAATTCGCAAAGTTAAAGTAATTTTTGTCTTTTTATAATAGTAAATATCAGACAAATGCAGGGAATTTCATAATAATTTATATCAAAATAGTTATATAATCAGTTTATTGATGTCGATTTCCTTTTTGATGATAGGTAATATTTTTATTCTGACTGTTTTTAGAAATATTTACTGCATTTTCCTCATAGTGATTAATTGAGGAATGATTTTCCTGTTCAGATTCTAACTTATTAAAACGCAGACGTTTCCCATTTTTATAAAATTGATTATCAATTGTTCTGTAAGTTTGATTTTCTTGATAGGTATTCCCATCCGGTGCAGTGAACATTTTTAATCTTTCACGTCTTTTTCTTTTAAGATTAATAAGAACCAACGTTCCTGTTGCGATTAATCCCAATGCTATTTTTACTTTATTATTCATATTAATTATTTGCTTTGAAATAAACAAATAGCCTGCCATTAAAAATGAATATTAGACGTCAATACCTTATGGATACCACATTTTTTACATCGAAAGGTTATTCTGATGGTTAATTTTATTGATCACCGGATTGGCGTACATGGCCAGAAAACTCTTTTTCATATCTGCATCAGAAATATCGATACGCATTTCCATTCTTCTCTCAAACAGCATTTTTTCATTTCCTGAATAATTTTCTGAGTATTGATCGGTTTCATGAAGTAAATCATACGCAATAAAATTCGTTGGCCAAAGCTTATAATTCTGAATAATAGAACCATCTATAATCTGTGAAATAGCCTGCAACTGTTTATTTTTGTTGTCTATTTTCGCTACAATATCATCAAATTCAGTCTCAAGAACATCACCGGCGTGTATGTGAATGCGTTTTTTCTGTCCCAATACTCCACTCAGCATTGTTTTAAAATCTTCACCAGGATCTTTAATGTATTCCTCGTTTCTTGATTTTGCCATAAGATGTGGCATTTTAAGAACATCGGTAGGATCATATTCATATGAAATAGACAACGGAACAATTTTCAGTGTTTTGAAGAAATCAGTTAATGACTGATCTCCTGCCATCGCAAGCATTTTTAATACGCCTTGTTGAGTGGCATCGTTCCCATCTTTAGTACGGCCTTCACGCTGTGCGATCCAGACAGAACGGTTTTCTTTGGTTAATAAATCGTAAATATATTCGGACATGATCTTTGAACTGCTCAATTGCTCACGAAGAGGAAGTCCTCTCTGAACCAAAAAGTTACGGTTCAGTTTTGCCAATACATGCAGAAATGTTTTCTGAACAAGATTATCTCCGATTGCAGAAGAAGTCATGATCAATCCACGATCCAACAGCACTAAATTAAGCAGACAAGTATCTAAAACAATATCTCTGTGATTGGATATGAATAAATAGGATACATTTTTATCTAAATGATCAAATCCTGACGTCGTTAATCCTTCAGAACTCTGTTTAAGAATCTGACGAACGGTCTGCGATATATATTGATGCTGAAAATCACTTATGGAATGAATATCTTTAAACTGTTCAATCCAAAATTTCTCATCTTTATCAGGGAAAGTAAAATTCATTAACGCCTTCATCATCGGATGCCTGGCAATACTTAGCAGCGCATCATTTACTTCATGGTCATAAAAAGGCCTTATATCATCAAACTTCTTCATATCATTATTTAAAAAATTACGTTTTGCAAAAGAACAAAAAATTATTGACTACGTCTGATGATGTATATCATAATTGTAATTTTATAAATTGATCGCTGAAAAAAGTTATTAAATACTTGTTTTTTATAGAAAATCTGTTTATTTTTTTTATTTTAACCACAAAAGATACAAAAGCAAGGATTAAAGGATTCTAAATTTAGTTGTTTTGAAAACAGAAGCCCTCAAAAGAATAAAAATCAAAGATTTTTAAAACTAATGTGTTCTTATTTACGGTTTATTGGTAAACTTAAAATACTAATGTGTTTAATCTTTTGTGCCTTTTGTGGTTAAAATAATTATTCGCTCAACTGTTTCAAGATCGTTTTCCCGTTTTCGTTATCGGGATTTAGCTTTACTGATTTTTCATACATTTTACGGGCTTCAGCTTTATTTCCCATTTTTAATAATACTTCTCCGTAGCTGTCATAGGCGTTTGAGCTGTTTGGATATAAATAAACGTACAATTTGAAAATCTCGTAGGCATCATTAAGTTGATTAGGTCGCGACATCAATCGGTAAGCCCAATCATTCAGTTCAGCTTCTCCGGGATTGAAGTCAGGATTATTTTTCTTTTCTGAATTTACTACATCAATCGCTTTATTGAAACCCTGTTTTTTAAGATTTGTTCTGAGATAGGTTATAGGATCAGATTTAACAATATCAGGATTATAAACTCCGGCAAGTTCTTCCAGAAAATCTTCGGGAGTACTTCCCATCAAGTTCGTGAAGACAATTACAGCCAAATTATCATCAGGATAAACCAAAAACGCTGATCTTCCACCACCCGACATGCCCAAAGCTTTATGCTTGGCTCGGAATTTTGTTATTCCCCATCCCAATGCCCAAGATGTTGGCATTCCGTCATTCATTTTGATAGGTGACCACATTTTCGTTAAGGTTCCTTTATTTTTAAACAGTTCTTGTTTTTGTAAGGAAATGATCCACTTTGCCATGTCTTCGGCAGTTGTGTTAAGGCCGGATCCCGTTCTGCTGTAATCAGGAAATACATGGTATTCATTGAAAAGTTTTTCTTTATCTAATTTTTTTCCATCCATGAAGCTTCTATTTGAATAAGTAGGTGCAAAATCATGAATAACATCTCTTGAATCTCCAAATACTGTATTTTTCATCCCAACAGTTTGAAATTGTTTAGTTTTAAAAAACAGATCAAAAGGCTGTCCGCTTACTTTTTCAATTATTTTTCCTAATAAATAATAGTTGGTTTGATTATATCTGAATTGTTCTCCGGTCTTAAAATCCATTGGAAGCACCTTAAGCTCTTCCCAAATTTGCTTTTCCGGCTTCAACGCAGCTCCGGTAAGAGGATCAAACAATCTTACAATATCAGGAAAGCCTGAAATATGCGTCATCATCTGCTCAACCGTCACCGACTGCCATTTTTCAGGAAGATCACTTAAATATTTTGATATTGGAGCAGACAATTCTATTTTCCCCTCTTCTACCAATTGCATTACAGCAACACCCGTAAAAACTTTAGTACATGAATTAATTGGAAAAATAGTTGCATCAATAACAGGAATATTATTCTGAATACTGGCCATTCCGTATGATTTTTTCAAAATAATTTTCCCGTTTTGAACCACAGCAATCTGCAATCCCGGAATTCTTCGCTCACTCATTTCTCTTTTAATGATAGCATCAATATCTGATTCTTTTTGAGCCGATAAATAGGAAGAAAACACAGATAAGATCAATAGAAAACAAAATTTCATAGTTAGTTTTAGTTATAAGACAACTTTGAAAATGATTCTATTACATTCATTATAAATATAACTTTTTATTTTAACCACAAAAGAAACAAAAGCTATTTGCATACCTAATTTTTGTATTATTAGAAGACAAAGTTTCTCAAAAGAATAAAAATCAAAGATTTTTAAAACTAATGTGCTCTTGTTTTGCGGTTTATTGATAAACTTAAAATACTAATGTGTTAATCTTTTGTCCCTTTTGTGGTTAAAAGAAAAATAATTATTTCGAATTTATATAATTTTTTAAATCCGATATACTTTTAATATTCAATTCTTTAGATTGTTTTCTGCGCATTATTAATGCATAAGAATTATTGAATCCAAGGGGTTTCAGCCATTGAATTCCGTATTGTTTTTGAAATTCTGAGTTGACATAATTATATGTTTCATCAGGACTTTGACTTACCTTTTTTATCGTTTGTTCGGTTGGTTTTAATAATACCAAAAGTCCGGTTCCTGTATATTCAGGGTAAAAATCGATGGCGTCGTTCATCAAAGCATCAAAACAGATTTTAGTTCCTCCCAATCCTGTTTTTGTTTCTACTTTATAATTGGTATTGCCTTCAATCAGCATTTTATACATTTCTGTGAGAATATATTGTTCTCCGAAAATCTTTGACCCGATTCGTACCGTTCCCGAATTTCCGTTTCTTGGAATTTTATATAAATTGTTTTTAACCAAAAAATCTTTAGCAATTTTTTCTGGAGTTTGATGTAAATAATCTGATTTATAATTTAAATCTGTCATAATCGAATCATTAAATTTACCTGACAATAAATTCAATGTTTTCTCTAATTCAGGGAATTTTTCTAATGTTTTGGTTTTAATAATCGGCGCAGCAAAATAAGGTGGAAATATTTTTTTATCATCATTCAAAACATACAAATCAAAAGCTTTGATTCTTCCATCTGTAGAATATCCGCTGATAAGATCCAATTCCTTTTCATAGGCTGCTTTGTACATGATCGCATCGCTTACTACGACAGGATTTACATTCAATCTATACACAGAACGAAGACCGAGATCGCCGTCTTGTCTTCCCATAAATTCGGGAGTAAAACCGGCTTTTAGTTTATTTTCTGAAACAGAAGTCAGAAGATAAATTGCTCCGACAATAATCAAAATTGCAGGAACAATATATTTTAATTTTTGAAATAATCGATACCCCGATTTTTGTAAAACAGCAATCGCCTGATCCAACAAAACAGCCAATAACGCTGCCGGAATCGCACCTGCCAAAATCATATTGGTATTGTTTAATGAAATTCCTCCAAAAATAAATTCACCTAATCCGCCTGCGGCAACAAATGAAGCCAAAGTCGCAACTCCGACATTAATGACGGCTGCTGTTCTTATTCCCGCAATGATAACGGGCATCGCCAGAGGAATTTCAACTTTAAAAAGAAGCTGGGTTTTATTCATTCCCATTGCTTTTGCGGCTTCAATAACGGTCGGATTTACTTCTGTAATTCCTGTATATGTATTTCGAATGATCGGTAAAAGAGCGTAAATCAATAAGGCTGCAATGGCCGGTGTAGCGCCAATTCCAAAAGCAGGAATCATAAAACCTAATAAGGCAATACTCGGAATCGTCTGCAAAATCCCCGCAACACCAAGAACAGAACTGGAAAGTTTTCTTTTTCGGGCGATCAATATTCCTAAAGGCACACCGACTACAATCGCTAAAAGTAATGATAGAAAAGTCAGCCCAAGATGTTGTGTAATCTGGGTTAATAATTTTTCGTGCTGTTCAATGATAAACTGCCAAAGACTTTGCTGCGTCATACGATCTGTAATTTTCTATATTCATTAAATGCTTTGATCAACATTTCGTACTGCGTTGTATTTTTATGATTCGAGCTTAATTTTTGTAAAGCATTCCAGACACTTGTATTTTCATTAAAATTAAATTCATCAAATAATTTTTCTGAACTAAAATCATCAACATCTTTTAAAGTCGCAACCTTATATTCAAGCAAAAGCCTGTTTTCAGCAAAAAAATCTGCGACAAACTCATTTTTAGGCTGATAAAGCATTTCTTTCGGTGTTCCGATCTGAATAATCTTTCCTTTATCCATTAAACATATCCGATCTCCCAATTCAAAAGCTTCCTGCACATCGTGTGTGACTAAAATAATGGTTTTATTTTTAAGCTCTTCCAACGATTTAAATTCTGAATGAATATCCGCTTTCGTGATATTATCCAATGCTCCGAAAGGTTCATCCATCAACAAAATCGGTGAGTTGGCGATCAACGCTCGGGCAATTCCTACTCTTTGCTGCTGACCACCGCTTAATTCGCTCGGAAAACGGGAAAGAATGTCTTCGGAAAGATGAAGTTTATTCAACAATTCTTCAGTTCTGTTTTCTGTCTTTTTTTTGTCCCATTTTAATAATTCGGGAACTACAGCGATATTTTGTTTAATCGTATAATGAGGAAATAATCCGGAATGCTGCATCACAAAACCGATACCCATCCTCAACTCTTCTACTTTTTGATCACGGATATTTTTGCCATCAATCAAAATATTCCCGGAATCTGATTCTATGAGACGATTGATCATTTTCAGGGTTGTCGTTTTGCCACAACCGCTGGTTCCGAGAAGCACCAAAACTTCCCTATCATTTACATGAAAAGAAATATTATCAACTGCCGGTTTTCCGTTAAAATTCTTTGAAACTGATTCTACTGTAATCATTGGCAAAAATTATTGGGCAAGTCTGATTCCCGTGAACTGCCATTGTAAACTGGTCTGGAAAAAATTACGGTATGTATTTCGGCTGTGTCCCAAAGGCGTCGCTTCGGAAGCACCACGTAAAACCATTTGATTGACCATAAATTTTCCGTTGTATTCGCCAACTGCACCTGCTTCTTTTTTAAAATCAGGATAAGGTAAGTAAGCAGAATTTGTCCATTCCCAACGACTACCCCAATTGAAATGATTGGAAGCTATTTCCCATTCTGCTTCGGTTGGCAAACGCATTCCTTTCCAAGATGCAAAAGCTGAGGCTTCAAAGAAATTGATGTGACAAACTGCTTCATTAAGGTCTAATTCCCGCAAACCATTTAAAATATAATGCATCCATTTATCATCAATAAAATGCCAATATAATGGGGATTTTGCATGATTTTGTTTCACCCAATCCCAACCTTCGGCGTGCCAGTGTTTAAAATCGGAATATCCTCCTGCTTCTATAAATTGTAAATATTCTTGATTAGTAACTAGCTGATTACTAATTTCAAAATCATTCAGAAAAACTTTGTGTCTTCCTAATTCATTATCAAAACAGAAACCTTTTCCTTGAAAGCCAATTTCATAAATTCCTTCTGAAAAACTGAGCATTTCTACATGTTCTGAATGTTCTTTTTTAGCAATATTCTCTTTTTTATAAGGTGGAAAAAGTGGATTGTGACCTAAAATATACTTAATATCAGTTATTAATAATTCCTGATGTTGCTGTTCGTGATTAAGTCCAAGCTCCAACAAAGGCTCAACAGCTTCCGTCATAAATGCACTTTGAAGAAAAGCTTCCATATGCTCATCAACATATTTTCGATACTTATAAATATCAGAAACAGACGGACGGCTCAAATTTCCACGATCGGTACGAATCACCCTCGCTCCTATCGTTTCATAATAACTATTAAAAACAAAATTATACTGAGCATCGAAAACTTTATAATCCGGAAAATTGGGTTGAAGTATAAAAGTTTCGAAAAACCAAGTCGTGTGACCAAGATGCCATTTGGGTGGACTAACGTCTACAATAGGCTGTACGACGTAATCTTCGATTTCCAAAGGCGCGCATATTTCCTCAGAATGCTTGCGAATATCTGTATATTTTTTTAATAAATCTGTTGTGATGGTATTTGGTGTCATGTTTTTTAGCTTTTAGTTCGTTATTTTACTTGCCAGACGGTATCTACAAACCATTTTTTGGAATCTTTAATTTCTCCGATCATTTTAAAACCGGATTTTTCACTCAATTCCTGTATTTTTTCGGGTGAAAATTTTTGTGAAATTTCCATATCGATGAGTTCGTTTTCTTTAAATGAAATTAAGTCATTTCCAATGGTTACATTTTGATCTTTTAAGCTTACCAAATAGCTTTTACAGGCTCCACTTACCGGATCGTAAGTTTGATAATGCTGAAATTCTTTCAAATCAAAATCTGCATCAAGCTCAGTATTAATACGAGTCAAAAGATTAAGATTAAATGCGGCGGTGATGCCTTCTTTATCGTTATAAGCGTTTAAAATAGTGTGAGGATTTTTCTTTAAATCAAAACCTATTAAAACGACATCATTTGAAGCTAAATTTTGGTTTAAATCTTTACAGAAATTTTCAGCTTCTTCAAGACTCATATTTCCGATATTGCTTCCTAAAAATAAAATAACCTTTCTTCGGGAAGATAAAGAAGCTGCTTTTTGAAGCATTTCAAAATACTCTCCTTCCAATGGAAGGATATTTAAAGTCGGAATTTCCTGGCTCAATTTTTCATTTAATATCGAAAGAATATTTCCTGAAATATCAATCGGCATATAGCTAAAATCGGTTCCTTTTTCTACGAGATATTTAAGTAAAAAAGTAGATTTCATGGCGTCACCTGCTCCCAATTCAATTAAATCAAAAGGCTCGTTGTCAGGAGTAATTAAATTCGCGAGATCTGCCGTTTTATTTTTGAATATATCCAACTCAGATTTTGTGAGATAATATTCCGGCATTGCCATAATTTTCTGAAAAAGATGATCTCCTTTTTTATTGTAAAAATATTTTGAAGATAACTTTTTAGGGTTGCCTTGTAAGCCTTCTAAGACATCAGACCGAAAACCATCTATATGATCATTTTCTACCTGAGAATCTGTATGTAACCTTAAGTTCATATTTTATATTTTGTGTGGTTTTTAGGTAACTACAACTATCTTGCCGTCAACATCACTCTTAATAAAATTTACACTCCTCTACAATATTACCAGATTAAATATAAGCCTAATTTATTAAAAAACAGTGGTTGTTTTAGATCAAATCATACAATATTGCATAGAATTTTCAGTCAATTATTTACCTTAAAAAACTTTTTAATCATTTTATTAATTGAATTTTAATTAATAAATAACTATTCTGCATTGATCTTTTACTTTAAAATTTGAAATTATAACCTTTTGACTTATAAAAGATAACAATTCCATATAGATTTTTGCAATTTATTAACTCTTACTTATTGGTAGATTATATTTATGTAACATAAAAAAACAAATCTCCATTAAATGAAATATTTTATTATTTTATTTATATATTTGTTCAACATTACACAATTATAAACGATTATAATTATGTAATTATACCGATTGTATCCGCTTTTTTTTGAGAATAAAAATATAAATAACTGATTTTAACAGTATTTAGATAATTTCAAGTTCTTATTTAAGAATTAATATTAAATTATCTATTTTATTAAAAATAAAACAGGAGTTGAACTTTTTATTCTGTCGTAAAAGACAAACGCTTTTTATACTCAAAGTATACGCGTCTTGTCATGAAGCATATTGTTAACATTCAATAAACATCAACGAAATGAAAAACTTTGGATTAATTTCTTTTATAAGACCTGAAAACAACCTCGTATGCAACAACCTCTTGGTTGATAGCAATTTTAACATTCTCCGTATTAAAATATCACTGTTAAATTAACATAATATTTAAAAATATAATAATCAGACACTTTACTTTAGCACAGCAAAAACTGTTTTTAAAGACCTGAATTTTTAACGTTTTACTATGTAAAATCTGCTACCATTTCAATATATCAACACAATGAAAAACTTAACCATTTTTGGACTAACGCCTTTTGAAAAACCGGATGCCAACCTAATGCTTGCAATGCATCAGGCAGGTGCATTTCCCATCCTAAGTTTAGGGCACGAATTAACGACCGCACAGCAAGCACTAAATCAGCTTGAACAGGCAGATATACCTTCTTATGGTATTTGCTTTTCTAATGATAAACTTACCTCAATTCAACTATCAGAGAAGGTGAAATTTGCAATTCTTCCGTTTGGATCTACGTTCAATTCCAACTCAGAAGTATCAATTATTTATCAGGTAACCAGCTTACAGGAAGCCAGACAAGCCGAACAATCAGGAGCAAAAGGAATTATCATAAAAGGAAATGAAGCGGGCGGGCTTGTCGGCTACGAATCAACTTTTATCTTGTTTCAACGCATCATTAAAGAAATCAAAAACATTCCTGTTTGGGTACAAGGAGGAATCGGACTTCATACTGCAGCAGCGGTAAAAGCGTTGGGAGCAACCGGAATTGTACTGGATAGTCAACTTGCTTTATTCCCGGAAAGTTCCGTTCCAAAAGACATCAAAGATCTCTGTTCAAAACTCAATGGAACAGAAACTAAAATCATCGCCAATCATCGCGTATTGGTGAGACCTAACTCTCCTGCATTACCTGAAAATACAACCGCTGAAGATCTAAAAAAATACTTTACAGATCTTGATATCACTAAGAGTTATATCCCAATGGGTCAGGACATTTCATTGGCAACAGACTTGTATGAAGATTTCAAAAATCTAAAGAAAATGGTTTTTGGATTTAAAGAAGCAATGTACGGCCATTTGAGACAAGCAAAAGCCCTTCAGATTATTGCTCAAGATAATATTTTGGCTAAAGATTTAGGTTTAAAATATCCGATTGCTCAAGGACCAATGACCCGTGTGAGTGATGTTCCGGCATTTGCCAATGCTGTTGCAGAAGCAGGTGCTTTACCTTTTGTTGCTTTATCTTTATTAAAAGGTCAACAGGCAAAAGCCTTGGTAATGGATACTAAAAAATTAGCAGGCGAAAAAACATGGGGTGTGGGAATTTTAGGATTTGCCCCTCAGGAATTAAGAGAAGAACAAACATCTTATATATTAGAAGCTAAACCTCCCGTTGTATTGATTGCTGGAGGAAGGCCAGCCCAAGCAAAAGTATTTGAAAAAGCAGGAATAAAAACATTTTTACATGTTCCTTCTCCCGCTTTATTAGATATTTTCCTGAAAGAAGGTGCCACTAACTTCATCTTCGAAGGTCGTGAATGCGGCGGCCATGTGGGTCCACTTTCAAGTACCGTTCTTTGGGAAAAACAAATAGAACGTATTTTAAAAGAAGAACATCCTGAAAACATCAGCGTATTTTTTGCAGGAGGGATTCATAATGATTTTTCTACAGCTTTCGTTTCCATCATGGCGGCTCCATTAGCAGCAAGAGGTGTAAAAGTTGGCGTATTAATAGGAACGGCTTATCTATATACTCAAGAAGCAGTTACTTGTGGAGCCATTCAGGAAGAATTCCAGGTACAGGCTTTACAGGCAGAAGAAACCGTTTTATTAGAAACTGCTCCTGGGCACGAAACCAGATGTTTAGACACTACATTTGCTCAACATTTTAATAATGAAAAAGCAAAACTGATCGCAGCCGGAACAGATAAAAAAGAGGTTTGGGAAAAGCTCGAAAAATTAAATGTAGGTCGATTAAGAATTGCAGCAAAAGGTGTAGAACGTCAAGGCGATCATTTGGTTACCATTCCTAAAGAAGAGCAACTGGATTTAGGCATGTACATGATCGGACAGGTTGCTACCATGCATGAAAAAGTTATCACTCTTGATGAACTTCATCAAAATGTAAGCATAGATAATCATCAATATATTCAAAACGCCGCATTACCGGAAGAGCCGACATCCAACGAAAAAGCATTGGATATTGCCATTGTTGGTATGGAATGTATTTTCCCTGATGCAAAAAATTTAGAAGAATATTGGCGTAATATTATTTTAGGAAAAGACAGCGTAACAGAAGTTCCGGACGAAAGATGGAATAAAGAACTATATTATCACCCGGACTCCAATGAATCAGATGTATCACACTCAAAATGGGGCGGATTTATTCCTAAAATTGATTTCGATCCTTTAGAATTTGGAATTCCACCACAGTCTCTTGCTTCCATTGAACCTACTCAATTGTTAACCTTATTGGTTGCCAAACGTGCAATGGAAAATGCAGGCTACGGTGACAAACATACAAACAGAGAAAATATTTCTGTAATTATTGGTGCCGAAGGTGGAAATGACCTTGCCAACAGCTACAGTTTCAGAGGATTTTATAAACAGGTTTTCGGAGAGCTTCATCAAGAAGTTAAAGAAGCATTTCCGCATACCACAGAAGATTCTTTCCCTGGTATTTTAGCAAATGTTATCGCAGGAAGAATTACCAACCGTTTAGATTTAGGCGGAAGAAATTATACCGTAGATGCCGCGTGTGCTTCTTCTTTGGCAGCTCTTGAATTGGCATGTCAGGAATTGATCTTAAATAAATCAGACATGGTTCTTGCGGGCGGAGCAGATTTACATAACGGAATCAATGATTATCTCATGTTCTCCAGCACTCATGCCCTTTCCAGAAAAGGAAGATGTGCAACCTTCGACAGTGATGCAGACGGAATTGCCCTTGGTGAAGGCGTTGCCATCATAGTTTTAAAACGATATGATGATGCGGTACGCGATGGTGACCGTATTTACTCTGTCATTAAAGGAGTTGGAGGATCTAGTGATGGTAAAGCTTTAGGTCTTACTGCTCCGAGAAAAATCGGTCAGGTAAGAGCTTTGGAGCGCGCATACGCCCAAGCTGGTATTAGTCCTTCTTCTGTTGGATTGGTTGAAGCTCATGGTACAGGAACTGTTGTTGGAGATAAAACCGAATTAAGTGCTCTTACTAATTTATTCAGCCGTTCAGGTGCATTGCCGGGACAGACGCATTTAGGTTCAGTTAAAACTCAGATCGGACATACAAAATGTGCTGCCGGATTAGCAGGATTAATTAAAGCTTCTTTAGCAGTTTATCACGGAGTAAAACCTCCTACCCTTCATTTACAACAACCTAATGCTTATTATAATGTTCAAACCAGTCCGTTTGCTTTCTACTCGGAAAGTGGATTATGGAGTGAGAAAAACCGTTATGCAGGAATCAGTGCTTTTGGATTTGGGGGAACTAATTTCCACGCTGTCATTGCCAATCATCCTAAACAAGACGATTCTGCGGTATTGCAATCTTGGCCTTCGGAATTATTTGTATTCCGTGGAGATACGTATGATGAGGCTAAGATTCAATTAAATCAAATTAAATCTTTACTTGAAGTAAACGATACTATTTCATTAAAGAATATTGCTTACAGTTTAGCCGTTAGCTCAGAAAAACAAGTTCAGTTAAGCATTGTTGCAGACACCACCGAACATTTGATGATGAATATCGAACTGGCACTTTCCGGAATTGAAAGCAAAGACACTTTCACTGTTAGTAAAAAAGACGGTAAAGTAGCATTTTTATTCCCTGGACAAGGCAGCCAGAGAATCAACATGGCTCGTGATCTGTTCGTTGCTTTTCCTGAAATGCGAAAACTAATCAATTCATATCCTGAATTGGAAAAAGTAGTTTTCCCTTCAACCACTTTTAACGAAGCAACATTAAAACAGCAAAAAGAAACCATTAAAGATACCCGATTAGCACAACCTCTTGTGGGAATTGTTGATCTTGCCTTAGCAAAACTTCTACAATCTATTGGGATTGTTCCGGATATGTTGGCGGGTCACAGTTATGGCGAATTGCCTGCTTTATGTTTTGCAGGCGTTTTTGAAGAAGAAAAATTAGTTGATTTAAGTATCAAGAGAGCGCAATCCATTTTAGACTCAGTAGAAGGCGGTGATCACGGAACAATGATCGCAGTAAGCTCAACAAGAGAAAATCTACAGCCTATTTTAGATACCGTTGAAGGTTGCTATCCTGTCAATTACAATGCACCAACGCAATGTGTGGTAGCAGGAAGTACAGAAGCGATCAACAAATTAATGGAAATCCTTAAACAGGAACGTATTTCTGCTAAAAAACTGGAAGTTGCATGTGCCTTCCACAGTCCGTTATTGGCTAAATCTAAAAATTTATACCAAACCGTTTTACAAGATATTTCTTTCGAAGAAATGCAGATTCCGGTTTGGTCGAATACAACAGCCACAACCTATCCGACCTCAGTTTCAGAAATAAAAGAAAGGTTAACCAACCATTTGGTACAGCCTGTAAGATTTGTAGAAGAGCTTCAAGCAATGTACGAAGACGGCGCAAGAATCTTTATCGAAGTTGGCCCTGGTAAAGTGTTAGCAGGATTAACCAAATCTTGTTTGGATAAAGAACATTTAACGCTATCGGTAGAAGACAGTAATGGGAATAAATTGACTTATCTACTTTCTATGTTGGCTCAATATTTAGGGACGGGTCGTCATTTTAATATTGCTAAACTTTTCGAAGGTCGTAATGTTCAGTTAATTCAAATCGATCAACCTGAATTATACAAGAAAAGTCCTGCCATCTGGCGTGTAAACGGACAAGCTGCACATCCAACAAACGGATCATTGCCTGCCAATGGTGCATTACCAATCATAACTCCAATTCAAATGAACAACTTTACAAATAACCAAGCTCCTGTGATTGAATCTCAATCTAATACTGAACGTATGTTGCAGGAATATTTAAACAGCATGCAACTTATGATACAGGCGCAACGCGATGTAATGCTTACGTTCTTGGGACAAAATCCTCAAGTAAGCCCTGCTCCTGTTTATGTTTCACAAGTTCCGGCTCATTCAAACAGCCATGCGCCAATCATTTCTGCTCCTTTAAATGACGGTGTTGAAAAAACGATTATCATCCCGGTAAAACAAGCTCCAACAAAGGATATCAAAACATTATTGCTTCAGGTTGTAAGTGATAAAACAGGCTATCCTCACGAAATGTTGGGGATGGAAATGGACTTGGAAGCTGATTTAAGTATTGATTCCATTAAAAGAGTTGAAATCATCGGTACTCTGAAAGCTGAGTTAGGTTCTTTCTCCTCAAATAATGCCAATGAAGATACTATTATGGAACAATTAGCCGGAATTAAAACATTAAGTGGTTTAGTTTCTTGGTTAACAGAATATTCAGGCGCATCAAATACAACAGAAAAAGTTGGAGTTATCGAAACTCAGGCTTCAACTTCTCAAGCACAAGCTGGATTTTCTCTTGAAGACCTTCAAACGGCTATTTTAAATATCGTAAGTGATAAAACGGGTTATCCGAAAGAAATGTTAGGGTTAGACCTTGATTTAGAAGCAGATTTAAGCATCGATTCCATCAAACGTATGGAAATTATCGGTGATCTTAAAACAAAAATCGGTTTCGGTGGCGATATGGAACAGGCAGATGATTTAATGGAAAAGTTAGCTGCGATCAAAACATTGAACGGACTGGCTTCATGGATCAACGAAATGAGCGGAAACAGCACGCCAGAACCTGAGCAAAGCTCTTTGTCGCGTCTTCGTTTCGACTTGACTCCCACTAACGTTTCGTTAATTGAAAATAATGAAATATTACAGGGAAAACGTTTTGCCATCACTCAAAATGAAAGCAATCAGACATTAGCTATCAAAAAAGAGCTTGAAAAACATGGCGCGATTGCAGAACTGGTAGATACAGACAAAGATCTGTCGGATTTTGACGGATTAATTATCCTTGATCTGTTTTCATCTTCTGTAAAGCACAATATCATCGATCACGTTGATTTAATCAAAAAAATGGATCTTGATAAAGCAAAATGGATCTATTTGATTTCCGATACTCCGGCTCATGTTCAGGAACTGACGGACACTACTCTTTTGCGTCATTATAAAGGACATCCGGGACTTTTCAAAAGTCTGGCTCGTGAATTTGAACAGACGAATTGCAGACTGATCAGCTTAACTTCTCCTCAACAAATCGATCAGATCGCAGAAATTGCTTTAAAAGAAATTTTATCAACCGATAAACCTTCTGAAGTAATTTATAAAAATGATCAGAGACATAAAGTGGATATTATTCCATCGCCGTTATCAACTGGTCTGAGTGAAGCACAAATTCAACTCGATAAAGATTCTGTTGTTTTGGTTCTTGGAGGTGCACAGGGAATTACGTCCGAACTCGCAAAACATATGTCACAGGCCTATCCTTGTACGTATATTTTGGTGGGAAGATCCGAAGACCCTAGAAATCAGGCAACAAATAGAGAATTAGAAGTCATGAAAACCAAGGAAGAAATAAGAGCCTATCTTATCAAATCCGGAACATTCACTTCGCCTTCTGAAATCGAAAAAGAAACGATAAAAGTTTTCAAAAATAACCAGATTCTGCGCACCATCCGTGATATGGAGCAATTGGGAAATACAATTGTTTACCAGTCATTAGACCTTTGCGATGAAAATGGTTTGTCTGAATTAATTAATTCTATTTACGAAAAATACAATCGTTTAGACGGCGTTATTCACGGTGCCGGATTATTGGAAGATAAATTATTCAAACAAAAAACAACAAGTTCTTTCGGACGTGTTTTCGATACTAAAGTGAAACCGCTTCGTGTATTGGCAGAACAGCTTCGTACGGATTGTCAGTTTGTGGTGCTATTTTCAAGCATCGCTTCAGTGTACGGAAATAAAGGTCAAACCGACTACGCAGCCGCAAACTCAGTTTTAGACGATTATGCGAATGCTTTAAATAAAAAATTAAAAGGAAAAGTAATCTCCATCAACTGGGGGCCTTGGAAAGGAGCCGGAATGGTTTCAGCAACCCTGGAAACAGAATATGAAAGAAGAGGAATTTCTTTAATTCCATTGGAACAAGGCAAGGAAATTTTCCTGAACGAAATAAAATACGGAACTGAAAGTCAGGTATTAATCATGTCTGGAACTAACTGGTAATCTCTGTTTTAATTGAATATATGAAAAAAACAGATGTTGCAGTAATTGGTCTGTCCTGCGTCTTTCCGGGGGCGCAGGACGCCGATACTTTTTGGCAAAATATTGTCAATAAAGTAGATTCTACCCAGCTGGCTCCAGCCGACCGAATCGATCCTGTTCATTTCAGTGACAGTACGAATCCGGTTGACCGTTTTTATTGTCAGCGTGGTGGATTTATCTCTGATTATGAATTCGATCCAACAGCTTTCGGAATTTTACCATTGGCTGTTGAAGGAACTGAACCCGATCATTTATTAACGCTGGATTTGGTTCAAAAAGCCTTAGACGATGCCGGAATTTTCAAGAAAAATATTTCGCTCGAAAAAACAGGAATCATCATCGGGAAAGGAAATTACACAGGGCCGGGCGCTACCCGTGCTATCGAAATTGTAAGAACTGGGGAACAAATTTCTTCCTTATTAAAAGAATTGTTACCCGAAGTTTCTTCTGCCGATATCGAAAAAGTGAAACACGCTTTTCAGGAAAGAAAAGGTCGTTTCGCAGCCGATACTGCCATGGGATTAATCCCAAATTTAGTAGCTTCATTGGTAGCCAACCGATTCAATTTGGGAGGCGCCGCTTTTACCGTTGACGCAGCCTGCGCAAGTGCTTTATTAGCCGTTGATCATGCTGTTCAGGAACTTCAACGAGGTCGTTCTGATATTATGATTGCAGGAGGCGTTCACACCGGACAAAACGCTGCTTTTTGGAGTATTTTTGCTCAATTGGGTGCCATGTCCCGTCAACAACAAATCAAGCCTTTCAGCAGTGATGCAGATGGGTTATTGATTGGTGAAGGCTGTGGTTTTGTCGTTTTAAAAAGATTGGAAGATGCCGTTCGTGATCAGGATAAAATTTATGCGGTCATTAAAGGCGTCGGAATCAGCAGTGACGGAAACGGAACCAGTGTGATGAGCCCTGCGGTAAAAGGTCAATTGAAGGCTCTACAACAGGCTTGGGCTAATGCAGATTTAGATGAAAATCAAATCGGTTATTTAGAAGCTCACGGAACAGGAACGCCACTTGGTGACAAGACCGAATTGCAGACTTTAGCTCAGTTTTTCGGAAAAGAAGAAGGGGGTAAAATTGCCGGAATCGGTTCTGTAAAATCGAATATCGGTCACGCAATGCCTGCTGCTGGAATTGCCGGTTTAATTAAAACTTGTCTGGCTTTGCATCACGATACATTGCCACCGACATTGTATTGCGAAAATCCGACTTCGGAAATGCAGAAAACAAGATTCGAACCTGTTCAGGAAGCAAAAAACTGGTCGAAAACAGGCTTACCAAAAGTAGCGGCGGTGAATGCTTTCGGATTCGGAGGAATCAATGCACATGTGGTATTGGAAGGCTATGATATGCCTAAAAAAGATAAAGTTTTAATCTTGGCCAGACCCACGCATAAAGAATTATTAACCGCTTTACAAAATAATGAAACAACGATAGGAGAAGGAAATTTCCGAGTCGCGATTTTCGAACCAACTCCTGCGAGAATTGAAAAAGCGACTAAAATTGTTGCTAAAAATAATCCGTGGCGCAACAAACAGGATATTTGGTACACCAATACTCCTCTATTGCAAAACGGAGAAAAAGTAGCTTTTGTTTTTCCCGGATTAGATGGATTAGCGAAAGGTGAAGTAGAAAGTGTAAGCCGTTATTTCAACATCAACGCACCGATTGAAACGGAAGGCGAAGGATTGTTAAATGACGCTTTAAATATCTTCAATAACTGCAGTATTCTCGATAATTCATTAAAGAAACTGGGAATTATTCCCGATATGAATGCAGGACACAGTTTGGGAGAATGGCTCGCGGGCTACTCTTCTGAATTGGCAGAAGTAAATTCTGTAAAAGCTCTCATTGATGTTTTAAATCCTGAAACTTTTGAGTTAAAAGATTCTAAATTTATCGCCATCGGAGCCGGAATTGAAATCATTAAACCTATTATTGAAGAAATTCAGAATGTTTATATTTCTAATGACAATTGCCCAAATCAGGTGATTCTTTGTGGAAGTAATTCGGCTTTGGAGGAATTGGTTCCAGTTTTAAAATCAAAACAGATCTTTCATCAGATACTGCCCTTCCAATCAGGATTTCACTCGCCTTTTATCGCTGATAAATTAGATGTGATTTTGGCAGGAATGGAAAAAGCACAGTTTCAGCAGACGAAAATTCCGTTATGGTCGGCAACGACTTTGGAACCCTATCCGGCTGATCAGGACGCGATCAGAAAACTGAGTGCAGAACATCTTGTAGAACCCGTTCGTTTCCGTGAGCTGACGGACAAATTATACGAAGAAGGCGCAAGATTTTTCATTCAGATCGGAACAGGCGGTTTAATTGGATTTATTGATGATACATTGAAAGGAAAAGCTTTCAGTACCATTGCTTCCAGTGTTGCGACGCGTTCTGCATTGGCTCAATTTCAGAGAGTCGTTGCGGCGTTATTCGTGGAAGGAAAAACAGTCGCTTTGGACTTTTTAGATATTCAAAATCAAGCCAAAAAATCATCCGGAAAAGGCATTAAACTGGAATTAGGTTCACCCATTATCCGTGATTTTGCAGAGATTAAAAATTTAGCCAAATCAATCGATACGCCGAAGCAAAAAGCTACTGCGACCGTTGCAAAAACAGGACATCCGTTGGTTCAGGCATTTCAGGATAATATTTCGGACATGATCAAAATGCAGGAAGAAGTTTTGACTTTATTTCAGGATCGTCCGAAAGTTTCAATTCCGAATGTTGTGTTGCCAAAAGCTCAGGCTCCGATAAGCAAGAATTTTGAGAAAACATTATACGTAACGTTGGAAACTCACCCTTACCTCATCGACCACAGCTTATTGAGACAGCCAAAAGACTGGACAGAAGTTGCCGATATGGAACCTGTGATTCCGATGACGATGATTTTCGAACAGCTAGCGGAAATCGCACAGGCAGAAATTGAAGGAAGCCAGATTCATAAAATCATGAATGTAAGCGTTTTTCAATGGATGAATGTAGCAAAACCTTTCGAAAAAACAGTAAAAGGAGAATGGAAATCGACCAATCATGCGTATTTGGATATTGAAAATTTTGCAAATGCTGAAGTTTTATTAACCTCAACAGCAAGACCAAATCCTACCTTCAATCTTTCCATCGGAGAAATATTACCCATCGAACGAACTCCCGAAGAAGTGTATGAAATGCACATGTTTCACGGTGAAAAATATCAGGGAATTACAGAAGTTTCAAAGGTCGGAACGAAAGGAATTATCGGAAAAATCAAAGGAAACGGCGGAAAAGGTTCGTTGTTGGATAATGCAGGACAGTTATTTGGACTTTGGCTGCAATTAACCTTAACAAAAGACAGAATTGCTTTCCCTGTAAAAATCAAAGACATTGAATTTTTTGGAGATTTACAGGATCAGGACGGTATTTTCGAATGTACCTGCAGTCTGACTGAAATGAATGACGAATTTGCGATCGGTGATATTCTTTTAACCCAAAACGGAAAAGTCTGGTGCAAAATTTCAGGCTGGCAAAACCGCCGTCTGGAAATCGATGCCGCGCTTTGGAATGTTTCGATGTCGCCTTTACACAACCGTCTCTCGGAGGAAATTGCGCCTGAAGTATTTTTCTTCCATCAGGCGTATACCAGAGTGGCATCGTGGGATTTTATTCTGAAAAGATATTTCAATCAGACCGAAAAACAGCATCACCAAACCTTACTTCCCAACAAGAGAAAAAATTATATGGTAAGCCGTGTTGCAGTGAAAGATGCAGTGAGAAATCTTCTTAAAAAGGAAAAAAATCACCCTTGCTTCCCCATTACTTTTGAAGTTGGGAAAGATGAGGTTGGAAAACCGTTCTTAATTGGAGATTCCACGAAGGATATTCACATTTCTTTAGCACATAAAGGAAAAGATGCCGTCGGAATTGCAAAAAGCGGAAAACCTGTCGGAATCGATATGGAAATCATGGAAGAAAGAAGTTCAGGATTCTATGATTTGGTCTTTACCGATAACGAATTAGTATTATTAAAAGGAAAAGATCAGGCAGAATGGACAACCAAATTCTGGGTAGCCAAAGAAGCCTACGGAAAATTCGTAGGAACAGGACTAAAAGGAAATCCGAAAAATTTCGAAGTTGAGAAAATAACAGAAGATTCTTTATGGATCAATCAAACAGAAATCAAAACAATTAAACATAAAAATTATATCATAGGATGGACACTATAAACACTACAGCAAAATTAAATCACGAAGAATTATTCACTCTTTTAAAAGGTTTCATCACAGAAGTTATCGGTGAAGAATTTGTAGAGGAAATGGACATTACGCCTGAAAGTTCTTTTACGAAAGATCTGGAAATGGACAGCATCGAAATCGTTTCATTTTCAGAAAAAATCAAAGAGCATTTTGGCGACCAGATCGACTTTACAGGATGGCTGTCTTCAATGGATTTGGACGAGTTGATTAACCTTGATTTAAGTATGATTATCAATTACATCTACGAATGCCAATAATCTCTGTTAACGATAAAAAGGTTCATATTCAGGAACTCAACAAAGGTGCTGAACAAACTGTGGTACTGATCCACGGGATGTTCAGCAACCTGTCTACTTATTATTTTAATATTGCTCCGATTCTGGCAAAACACTTCCATGTTGTGATGTTTGATTTGAAAAGTCACGGCATGAGCGAACGTTTTACAGACGGTTACGATCTGGAAAATATGTCTTCCGATGTTCTGGCTTTAATGGATGCTTTACATATTGAAAAAGCACATCTTGTCGGTTACAGTTTTGGGGGATTAATTTCTTTAAAAACCGCTTTAAAAGCTCCCAATCGCATTGAGCAGCTGGTTGTTATCGAAGCTCCAGACCCTCAGGACGAAAAAGCAAGAAATATTATTGATGAATACAGCAAAGAGTTTCTGGAACATTATGTAGCCAATTTTACCGACACCACGAAAGTACAAATGGGCAAAAGACAGATGGAAAAAAATCATCGTATGTATGAATTTCTGTTTAATCAGACCAGCATTAAAGCGGATATGATTAAAGAAAAACATTTCCTGAGCGAAGTTGATTTTTCGGAATTAAAACCTTCGACAATGCTGATGTATGGTGAAGATTCCAACTGCAGACCGACAGGAGAATGGCTGAATACTCAAATCGGAAATTCTGAATTACAATTAATTCATGGAGATCACAACATCCCGATTCAGGAACCTGTTTTAATTGCGGAAACCATCGCCCATTTTTTATCAAAATCATTAAAAACCTTATCACAAAACCATGGCTAAATTTGTATTTATAGTTCCACCCTTAACTGGTCATGTCAATCCCACACTAAGCATCGGTGCCACTCTTCTGGAAAGAGGACACCAGGTTGCATGGATAAGTCTCGACCAACAATTACAACATAAACTTCCGGAAGGCGGAGAATTATTATTGATTCAGTACGACCAGACGGACGAAGAAAAAAGAGAAAGCGAAAACTATCTCGATATTATTTCTAAAAAAGTCGTTTACGGAATCGACAGCATCAAATTTCTGTACGAAGATGTGCTGATTCCTTTAAACAGACATTGCTATAACGGGATTATTCCTTTGTTAAAAGCTTATCAACCCAATTTGGTGATTGGCGACCATCAATTATTTGCGGCTTCCATTGCTGCGAAAAAATTAGGTTTGCCTTATGCTACAACAGTTACCGCTCCGGCTGCGATTAAAATCATGAGTGAACTACCGAAAGTTCATGAGTGGGAAGAAAAACAAATCATCGCTTTACAGCAGGAATTGGGTGTTGAAGAGAACCGCGCATTAGATTGTTCGGATTTATTGACGTTAGTTTTAACATCACAATATTTCTTTGGCGAAATGGATTTGGAATCGAATTTCCAATTTACAGGTCCGGTTCTTACGGAACGTCGTGTTTCCAGTGAATTTGATTGGGAGAAATTCAACAACACTCCAAGAAAAAAGATTTTAGTAAGCATCGGAACAACTTTCGATCACGAACATAAAAAAGCATTTTTCCAAAAGGTTGTTGATGCTTTTAAAGATGAAAACTTAACGGTTGTTGTAGTTTCAGACCCTCAGCTTTTTGAAGAATGGCCGGAGAATTTCATGGTGTACCAGCAAGTTCCTCAGTTGGATTTGTTACCTCATTTGGATGGCGTTGTTTCTCATGGCGGTCACAATACGGTTTCCGAAACGTTATCAAATGGTTTGCCGTTGGTGGTGATTCCGATTGCGTATGACCAGTCGCATGTTGCAGGACGTGTTGTGCGTACCGGAGCGGGTGAACGTCTGAATTTCAACCGGTTTAAAGCTCATCATTTAAACGAAGCCGTACAGAATATTTTAACCAATCCTGAATATAAAAAAGCAGCCGAAATTGTCCGCGAATCTTTCATCGAAGCTGGAGGAAGCGCAACAGCAGCCAATTTATTAGAAAATGCCATTTCAAATTCAATTATGGAAAAACCGAAGTCTAAATTTTTATTTGTTGTTCCCCCATTTTTTGGACATATCAGTCCAACTTTGAGTGTTGGAGCGAGTTTAATTGCCCGTGGTCATGAAGTAAAATGGTTCGGAATTACGCCTTTAGACAACAAACATATTCCGGAAGGCGGAAGTTATTTTTATCCTGAACAGGATTTAATTCCGTATCAGGATGAAATTGCAAAAATTTTAAAAAGACAGGATGATGGTCCTGCCTGTTCAGGTCCAGAAGTGATGAAACTGGCTTTGGAAGAAACCTACGTTCCTTTCGCTAAAATGATGATGCCTGGTTTGGAAACATTGACCAAAGAATGGCAGCCTGATGTTATTGTGAACGATTGTATCACTTTCGGAGGAGCGCTTTTTGCTCATAAAAATAATATTCCGTGTGTGACAACAACACCTGTTCCACCCGATGTGATGGGCGATACCGAAAACAGTGCTCCGAAAATTTTCGAATGGCAGCAGAATTTAATCAAACAGCTTCAACAAGAAGTCGGAATTGAAGATGACGGAATTTTCATTCATTCTCATCATTTGAATTTAATTTTTACTTCTCAAAAATTTGCGGATTTTGAAGAAGTTCCAACGCACATGAAATTCGTAGGGCCTGTAAAAGGTCGTCCAAATCCTGCACCTTTTGACTGGGATAAATTAAATGCTTCGACAACTCCGAAAATATTTGTTTCGTTGGGAACATTATTGGTAGATATCCGAAAAGCATTTTTCGAAAAAGTAATTGCTGCGTTTGCAGATCAGCCTGTAACGGTAATCGCTGCTACTCCACCGGAAATTTTTGAGGAATGGCCATCGAACTTTATTGTGAGTAGCTTTGTTCCACAATCAGCATTGATGCCGCACATGGATGCTGTGATTTGTCATGGCGGTTTCAATACCGTGAATGATACGTTTACCAACGGATTACCGATGCTGATTACACCAATTGCTTACGACCATTTTCATATTGCAAAACTGATTGAAAAAGCAGGTTGCGGAATTAGCATTCGATATAAAAGATTACGTGTAGATGCCCTTCGTCAGACTGTTTTTGAACTATTGGAAAACCCAACGTACAGAAATGCAGCCAAAGAAGTTCAATCGAGTTTAATTAATGCAGGGGGAAATGATCGTGCGGTTGAATTGCTGGAAAATTTTGTTGAACAATCCACTTTAGTTCCTGTGTAAGCCTATGAAATCGCTCTTAACTAATTTAGAAACAAAGACTAATAATGATAAGCGATTCCATATGACCATTAAAAAACAATAAACAATTACATATGAAAAGAAGATTGTTATTTGGTGAGAGAATGTTGCTTGGCGACGGAACAGAACCTTTCAACACCGTAATTCCTTTTAGATTAAAGGGAACATTTGTATTGAAAGATATTCAGCATGCTTTGGAAAAAATTCAGGAAAAACATCCTTGGTTAAAGGCTGTCATTCATCATGATGAAAAAAATACTCCGTGGTTTGAAGTTTCAGAAAAAGTAAAAATTCCAATTCGAATTTTAGCTAAAAAAGAAGAAAACGACTGGTTGGAAGAATCAAAAAAAGAGTGGTATAAACTATTCAATTACAAAGAACAACCGCTTATGCGATTTGTCTGGATCAAAGGCGAAGAAACCTCAGATATGATGTTTGTGTTCCACCATTGTTTATGTGATGGAGGCTCTGCAATGGCTGTTCTGGACGAATTTTTAAAATTACTGGACAATCCGAATTACGATATTGGTATTGAACATCCCATTTTGGGAATTCACGATGTTGTTCCAAGCAAAATCCTGAACAGCAGCGGACAAAAATTTAAAGCAAAAATGATTGGAAGACTGGCGGCAACAGCCATCAAAGTCATTCCTGTCAATAAAAAAACAACTGACCGACAAAGCGATTATTTACTCAACTGGAGATTCGATAAAGAGACAAGTCAGGAATTGATTTCTTACTGTAAATCTCAGAAAGTGACAGTCAATACTTTTCTGTGTGCTACGGTTTTAAAGGCATTTGAAAAAATCAGGAAAGAAAAAGCATTTAATAAAGTTTCTTGTCCCGTGGATATCCGTCGTTTTGCCAATCAGATAAAGACCGATCATATTTTCGCTTTTGGATTGATGATTGTGGTTTCTTTAAACAAGAAATTTGGTTTTGAAGAAAATTTAAAACTGATGCAGGAATCTGTAGAGAAAAAAACATCAAAGCTCAATCCATACATCACGATGATGGTGATGGAATCTGCTCATGATGCGCTGACGAATTTCACCAAATTATTGAAGAACGGAAAATCTTCCAACGACTGTATGTTTTCTAACTTGGGACGAATCCCGATTGCTCATGAATACAAAGAGTTTACCCTGGAAAATATTTTCAGTCCGTCCGTCATCGGGCCTTTGGGAAATACGACGACGATGGTAACTTCTACTTTCCGTGGAGAAATGGATTTTGCTTTCATGGGAAGCGAAGGTTATTTGCCTTATGCTGAGGCATTGTCGATTCGTGATGAGGTAATTAAAACCATAAAACAACTACAATCTTTAGCCATATCATGATGAAACGCAAATTAATGTTGGTAGAAAGAATCATGTATGTTGATTCTGAAACACCTTTAAATGTTGTTTACACCGCAAGAATCAACGGTGAAATTCTGGAAGAGAATTTCAAAATTGCTTTAGATAAAATTCAGCAGAAACATCCTTTGTTGAGGGTTTCAATTGATCATAAAAGTGCAAAATATCCTTTTTTTGTTGAAGAAAAAGAGATTTCGCCGATTCCGCTTCGCATTGTTGAAAGAAAAACCGATCAGGATTGGCTTTCAGAATCTGAAAATGAATGGTACAGAATTTTTGAGGATAAGAAAAAACCAATGGCTCAGCTCGTTTGGGTGAAAGGAGAAAAGACATCCGAACTTCTTTGGGTAATGCCTCATTGCCTGTGTGACGGAACAACGGGCGTTACTTTGATACGTGAACTTTTAGCTTTGCTGGACGACCCTAACGCTGATTTAAATTCTTACGAAGGCTTTGATTCTGTTAATGATTTTCTGCCTACTGATTTTAATTTAAAAAAGAAGAAACGAAAAGCCAGATTTTATTTAATGATGGCAAAACTGTTCTTTTTAATTCAATTAAAAAGCAAAAACAGGAATCAAGGAAAAAATTACGCACTTCACCGAAAATTGGACGTCATTGTTTCAAAACAAATAGTTGAAAGATGTAAAGCGAATGAAATTTCTGTTCATTCTTTGCTGTGTTCGGCTTTTATGCAGGCTTTTCAAGAGGTTCAGGGTAAAAATGCGAAAGGAAAAGTGATCAGTCCGGTGGATGTTCGTCATTTTATTCCGGAAATTAAACAGGATCATATTTTTGCGTTTGCTCCGACTGTTGAACTGTCAATGAAAAAAGGAAATCAGGATTTATTTGAAAACTCCAGACACATTAAAAAAGAACTTCTTCAAAAAATTGAAAAAATGGAAGCAAGAGAACTTTTGTGGATGGGCGAAAATATGCATCCTGTCGTTGATCGCATGATTTCAATGTTAAAATCAAGCAAAGGTGGTCATGATATTACTTTATCCAACATGGGAAGAATTGATATTCCGAATGCGTATAAAAATTTTAAGGTTGAAACCATTTTCAGTCCGACTGTTGCTTTTCCGTGGTTGAATTCAAACACTTTGGTTACAACGACTTATAATCAGGAAATGGATTTTACCTTCATGTCTAATGAAAATTTTCTCCCAAAAGAAGAAGCAATAAAAATAAAAGATAAAGCTATTGAACTGTTGACTTCATGAAATTTAAAATAAAAAAGGCTCCACCAAAACCTATCAAAAAAACCACGCTGAATCGTTTTCTCAGGAAGCGGATGATTATTTATGTCCTCCCGAATGTGTTTTTTAATTTCATTATTGCTTATGCGAGTTTTAATGAATTGGGTTACACTCATTTTTTTGCAGGAAGTCAATGTCTGGCTCGATTAACGTTGCCGATGGCGATATTTTTACCTGTAGTTCTTACAATTGACATTATAAAAAGAGTAACCGATGCCGCCGGTCAAAATGCTATTGAATTTGCCGTTGATGATCAACTTAATTTAAAAAAAATGATGACCAAACTGAGTATTTTGCACGGGATTATAACAGGATTATTGGTTTTTTCAAGTTTACTATTTGCACAATTGGCCCTATCCAAATATTATAAACTTGATGCCACTGCGATGGCCATTGTTGTTGGGATTTTGGCGGGTTTACTCTCAATTCTTTTCACCTATCTTCCCATTATAAAACTAAAAAGACATTTGTATAAACCTATGAATATTATTACTTCTGATATGACTGAAAAAAATTTTAACCCATAAAAAAACCGCTCTAAAAAGAGCGGTATACCTTATAATACAGACTATCTTAACAAGTAGATCCGCAAGCAAGAAGTTGAATGTGAATTACGCCGTTAACCGCACACTGTACTTGACACAATGTACCGCTTACAACACCACCTAAACCACCTACTGCACCACCAACACTTCCAACAACACCACCTACTACTCCGCCAACGCCACCAATTGCACCGCCAACTGCTCCACCTAGACCTCCAACTAAGCCTCCGATGTTATCAAGTAGTCCGTTACCAGAAATTGTTTTCAATTCGTTTCTGTTTAATTTTTTTAAGTTTTTCATGAATTAAATATTTATTTGATTAATACTTCACGAATATATGAATAATTATAATACACTCAAATAATTTTGAAAAAAATAATTAAATATTTTTATTATTTAATATTCGATTAACATAATTGATTATTGATACATATTCAATTCCTAGCATAATCATTTCATTTAATGAATATTAACTAAATTTTAAGATTAATAAAATACTTTTCCACAATATCACTTTATTCACATAATCGTTTCTAAAAATTAAACTATAAACATCATTTTTCATCTTATTCCTAGTATTAAAGCCTTATTTGTAAGAATAAATTTCCTTTTTCCGCATAGATTTCACAAATTCTCAGTTTAAATATATTTTTTAGAGTCATAATTCGAAGAATTTTACCTTTCATTCACCGACTGTTTTTGCCTGTTCACCGAAAATGAAACAATTTCAGAAAGATTGTTCCAGACCTTTACATCATAAAACAAGCACTATTGCTTAAAAAACTTTAAACCTTATTATTATGAAAGCAAAAATTGGTATCACAGAAAAAAACACTGAAGCAGTTGCAGAACAATTATCCAAACTATTAGCTGATGAATTTGTATTGTATACCAAAACAAGAAATGCACACTGGAACGTTACGGGTGATAATTTTCATGCGATGCATATCTTCTTTGAAAATCAGTACAAACAATTGGATGAGTTGATTGATAGCGTTGCCGAACGCATGCGTAAAATCGGACATTACGCTCCTGCAACAATGAAAATCTATCTGGAACTTACCCATCTTACAGAATACAGCAACAGAACAAATGACGGTTTAGGCTTCATGAAAGATCTATTGAGCGATCACGAAAGTATCATTGAATTTCTTAGAGGAAACATCACTCCTTTTGCAGAGGAATACAAAGATTTCGGAACCAGTGATTTTATTACAGGCCTGATGGAAACTCATGAAGAAATGGCTTGGATGATCCGTTCTTACTTCAGATAAAATTAAAAGCCAAAGGAAAAAATAAAAAGGAATAAGTATATTTGTGTAAACTATAAACTTACTATCATGAAAGCTTTGATCGTTGATGACAATGATATAGCAAGAACGACTTTGGCTCATCTCGCAAAACAGATTCCGGATCTTACCATCGTAAACGAATACTCTAATGCTATTGAAGCTTACCATTATTTACAGACCAATCCGGTAGATCTGATATTTTTGGATATCGAAATGCCTGAAATGACGGGAATTGAATTAACGAAAACTCTTTCAGGCAAGGATACCATCATCATTTTTACGTCTTCAAATAAAGAATATGCCTTGGAGGCTTTTGAATTGAATATTGCCGATTATATCCTAAAACCAATCACTCCCGCAAGGTTTTTGCAGGCAATGAGTAAAGCACAGGCAATTTTTGAGAGTAAAAAAGAGAATATTCAGGTGAATAAAGATGAGTTTTTATTCGTCAGAGATTCAAATATTACAAGAAGATTGAAGCTGGATGATATTTTTTATGCCGAAGCAATGGGCGATTACGTAAAATTTTATACCAAAGAAAAAATGTTTGCCATACACGGAACCATGAAGTCTGCGGAAGAACGCTTACCAAAAGACCATTTTATAAGAGTTCATCGCTCCTATATTATTGCAGTCGGAAAAATTGATACCCTTCAGGATGGCGGAATTATGATCAACGGTAAATTTATTCCCGTGGCCGATGCTTACCGAAAAGCACTCAACACAAGAATGAATGTTTTTTAAAACCATTATTTACCTTTTTGATTCTGAATTCTAAATTTGATTGAACAAGCCATCAATCGTTATTACTATTTAATTATGATCAATACATTTTCTATAATGGAAAACAAACGATTTAGCTATTTTATAATTCTTACATTTATTGCAGGAACTATATTATTGATAGCTGTTCAGATCAATTCAGCTAAAAATACGAAAGCACTTATCCAAAATAATAACACGCTTCTCAACGAACTGCGTTCCAGCAATCATTTAAGAGAAATAGACCGTGATATTTTAGGTGTGGAAAGCAGAATACGAGCTTCTATCGCCACCAATGACACTACACATTTGGAAGGTATCAATCAGAAAATCAATCAAATTGAAAACTTTCTAGATTCTTTATCTAAAGACAATACAGATGCCGAAGAAGAACGTTTGATACACAGGCTCAGCGTTCTTGCGATGGAGAAAAAAACAACCAAGGAAAAATTATTACATCGATATCTTTCTTTGGGAAATATGAATGATAATACATCGATTGCGAATCCACGTGCACGAATAATTTCCAACGAAATCACAACGATCACAGCAAAAATTTACGAAAGCCGCCGATTACATATGGTGGAACTTAGTAAACGAAGCGAAGAAATGGGAAGAAAGGCCAGACTTTACGATATTTCTTTATTGATTTTATTGATATTGAGTGGCGCTGTTGTCGGTTACCACATCCTTCGTCAGTTCAAAAGACAACGATTATTGATAGAAGATTTGGATATTGCAGAAAAGAAAGCTTCCGTCGCCGCGCAGACTAAGGAAAATTTCCTCGCCAATATGAGCCACGAAATACGGACTCCGCTAAGTGGAATTTTAGGTTTTACCAATTTACTTCAAAAAAGACCTTTGGATGCGACTTCTACAGAATTTGTATCATCAATTCAGCGGTCGGGAGAGAATTTAATGGCGATCATTAATGACATTCTTGATTTATCTAAAATTGAAGCAGGAATGATGCGCATCACACCCGGAACCTTCAGTATTAATGGATTAGTAAATTCTGTAGAAACATTTTTCCTTGAGCGCGCAAAAGAAAAAGAACTGACGATTTTCAGCAAAGTGGATACAACAATTCCGGATACGCTGACGGGCGATGCAACACGACTTACCCAAATTTTGGTCAATCTCATTGGGAATGCGATAAAATTTACCCATCATGGAAAAGTAGATATTGAAGTTTATAAAAAATCTCAAACTGAAACAGAAATTGTTCTTGGATTTAAGATCTCCGATACCGGAATAGGAATCGATAAAGAAAAATTGAGCGAAGTTTTTGAAAGATTTAACCAAGGAGAAGAATCTACCACAAGAAATTATGGTGGGACAGGTTTAGGATTGTCTATTGTTAAAAAATTAATCCTGTTACAAGACGGTGACATCGATGTAGAAAGCGAACAGGGAAAAGGGACGACTTTCAGTTTTTACATTCCTTACGGTATTTCGGAAGAACAGCTTAACACAATAACTTCTGCAAATACTGATTATTTTAAAGATAAATCAAATGCGCCTTTGCGTGTTTTGGTGGTTGATGATAATACCATCAATCAAAGTCTGATGAAACATCTTTTATTACAATGGAATATTGATTTTGATGTTGTTTCTAATGGTTTAGAAGCCGTTCAACAACTCATAAATCAAACCTATGATTTGGTTTTGATGGATATTCAAATGCCCCAGATGGACGGTTATGCCGCAACCCAACAGATCCGTGAAGTTCTGAAATTAGACGTTCCAATTATCGCAATGACCGCACACGCACTCGCTGGCGAAAGAGAAAAATGCCTGAGCCGAGGGATGAATGAATACATTTCTAAACCTATAAAAGAGGAAGAACTTTTTAAATTAATATCAAATTTCGGCTTAGAAGAAATTCCACAAACGGAAATAAAAATTGAAGAAATAATTCCCAGTTTTCAATACATAAATTTGACCTACATGCAGTCCATAAGCGGTGGCGATAAAACGTTTGAGAAAACAGTTACCCAACAGTTTATCGAAAATATTCCGCAACATTTGCAACAGCTTACGACAGCTTATCAGAACAATGAATTTACAACAGTAAAACTCAGAGCGCACGATCTTAAATCCAGCACAGCTATTATGGGAATTCTCCCTTTATTAGAAGAAAAACTGAATATTTTGGAAATGGCTACAGAACAAAATACAACATTGCAACAGGCTTTGGAAGAGGTTAAGAAGATCATCAATTTAGCACTTGAAGAAGCGAAAATTTTTGTGAAATCATTATAAAAATCAAATCTTAAAGTTTTCGAGTTAATTTTTTCAACCCATACAAAATCATTAGAATTTTCTGATGATTTTTTTGTTTTTGTTTGATTGGATTTTATCCAATCCTCTGTTAAATCGTCCCTTCGGGACTCTTTGTTCCTTTAAAATAAATTACATCAAATTTTATTCTCAACAAAGATTGAAGTAATCATGTTAATTTCATTGAGTTTTATATCCCTATTCAACGACATTTTCTGCCTATTCATCGAATGCCGACTGATTTTGAAACGACTTGATGGTAGATTTACATCATTAAATAATACAAACAATAATATTAACAATTAAAATTCAAACATCATGGAAATTCTACAAACAACAGAAAACGCATTATCTCACTCAACTGTAACTGCAGTTATCAATGCACCCATCGAAAAAGTTAACATTGCAGATTGGTTGCTAAACCTTCCGGACGCAGAATATCAGCGTTGTTCAACTCAGCACATCGGAGCTGCGATTTCATCAACTTACGATGGCGAACCAGTATCATTGAATGTTGAAACAATTGGAGACGCTTTAATGGTACAACATTACGTTGCCGTTGAGCACCGCCCTGATTACTGCCGTATGTTATCCATCTCGGATTCTATTACAAAAGGCGGTCGTACAAAAGTTCAGGTTTTATGGGAATTGAAAGTCACAAAAATTGACGACAACACTTGTCTTTACACCAACGAAATTCACGCAACCGCAACGCCGGAAATGTTTGAATATCTGAAAGAACACAACGTAAACCTTGCAGATGCCGCAGCTTCCAGACAAGCCGCTTCCGACGCTCACAATCACGAAGAAACGCCAAACTTCGCGAAAAGTATCGAAAATAAAGCGTTGACAGGAAAATATAATCAACCTTTCTAATAAAAAAAGATAATGAGCGTATTGAGGTACGCTCATTTTATTTATAAAGATTATGGAAGATACTTTGTTTAAAAAAATAGTAGGAACATGGACTTTAGTAGAATTAATTGAAGTCCCTGTAAACGGCGGAGAAATTACCCATCCCATGGGTGAAAATCCAAAAGGATTGATTATTTATAGTTCTGATGGTTATATGTCGGCACAAATTATGAATGCTCAACGAAAAGATTTTCATCAGGAACATTGGACAAACGCAACACCAGAGGAATATACACAGGAAGGTTCAACTTACCTTGCCTATTCCGGTCCATTTAAAACTGATGATGAAAAACAGATCGTAAGTCATACGATGTATGTGTCACTTTTTCCAAACTGGACAGGACAGACACAAAATCGCATCGTACTTTTTAAAGACGGATTTCTACACCTTGAAAGTGAGAAACCATTTACAAGCAATTCCCGATTAGTGATCCATAAACTGACATGGAAAAGAGTTGGAAATTGCATTTAATTAAAAAAATAACAATATAAACCAATGAAAAGAGATGCCATTTTTTATTCATCCATTATCATGGCTTTCAGTGCAGGATTTGTAGATACAAGTACCTTTACTGTTGCGGATGGTTTGTTTTCGGCGCATATTACCGGGAATTTTGTTGTTTTTGCTTATAAATTGTCTAATCATCCTGCTATGAGTGATTTTATAAATCTTGTAAGCTTTCCTGTTTTTATCTTAGCAGTAATTTTGACCAGAAAAGTTGACAGCTGGTACAAAAATGAAAGAGGAATATTTGCTTGGATCGGCATATATCTCATCATAGCCGGTATTCTTGCTTTTTTTCTGAAACAAAATCATATAACGACAGGTTTTGTGTATCATTTTATGCTCATGTTAATTGTATTTTCTATGGGAATACAGAATACTGTGAATAGATTATATGCAAATTCAGCATTTGGACCAACGACTGTTATGACAGGTAATGTGACCAAAGCAATACTGGATTTTTTCTCTTATATTTCTACGCAACATACTTTTGAAAAACTGATAGAACTAAAAAAATCACTTGTTCTTTTAACGAACTTTTTGATAGGCTGCATTTTAGGAGCTTTGATTTCATCTAGGTTTGGTTTGGTTTCTATGTTGATTCCGGGAATTTTAATAACTGTTTATTATACCGTTTTTTCAAGAAAAATTTCTTTATCTTTTTGATAATTAAAACTTATATAAATTAATAAACATAAGTCACCGAGAAATCTTGGTGATTTTTTTATTTAAAATGATCTTCAATTTTATTTTTTTTCATTTTGAAGGATTATCAACTAGAAATTTAGATTACAATTCAGATTTCTGCGAAATGACAAACTATATGTATTTAGAATCATGCTTAAACCAATCCTACATTCAATTCTTTCATTTTAAAACATAAATAACTTCATTATCTATTCCTTTTAAATTCTCACCGACTCATTTTGCCTTTTCACCGAATGACACTTAAAAATATGATGATTCCTTGGTAGCTTTACAATAGAAATAAAGACAAACACTCATTAATCAATAAAAACTACTATTATGAAAAACGAATCATTAAGTTTCAGATACGAACTAGAAAAAAAAGAACCCCGCACCAATGATGGCGGAACAACAAGAGGAGCTTCTGTTACAGATTTCCCTGCTTCTATAGGCATTGCCGGAGTTTCTATGAGACTACAGCCGGGAAGCATGAGAGAATTGCACTGGCACGCCAACGCTGCAGAATGGGCTTACGTGATTTCAGGAACTGTTCGTACAACGATCATTCATCCTGACGGTCACAGTTATGTTGATAATTTTGAACCGGGTGATGTTTGGTATTTTCCAAAAGGTTACGGACACTCAATACAGGCAACGGGAACAGAAGAATGTCATTTTATTTTAATTTTTGACAATGGTAATTTTTCTGAAGACCATACATTCAGTGTTACAGATTTTGTTTCATGCATGCCACCGGAAATTGTTGCTCAAAACTTAGGATTAACTCTTGAAGAAGTTGCAGCATTACCTCAAAAAGAAGCTTATTTCGCGGCAGGAATTGTTCCGGATGAATTATCATTTAATGCAACTGCCCGTCCGGAAGAATCAGATATAGAATTAACCAGTTTTCACCGTTATCCTTTACACGCACAACAACCCAGAATCGTTCCAGGAGGAGGCTTACAAAGATTGGTTACCAGCAAAGAATTTCCTATCAGCAGTACCATGTCGGGTTCAATTATAGAATTACAGCCGGGCGCTTTAAGAGAAATGCACTGGCATCCTAACGCTGACGAATGGCAATATTATATTTCCGGTCAGGCACAGATGTCGGTTTTCTTAGCGGAAAGTACGGTGGTGACTGAGGAATTTAATGCAGGAGATGTTGGTTACGTTCCAATGGGAGCCGGACACTATATTAAAAATACAGGAGATACGGTTTGTAAAATTTTGATTGGATTTAATAGTGGAACCTATCAGTCCATTGATCTAAGCGAATGGTTGGCAGGAAACCCGAAAGATGTAGTGATAACTAATTTTGGATTGAAAGAAGGTGAAATAGAAAAATTCCCGACAGAGAAGGTTTTTATTCAGCCTAAAAAATAAGGACTTTCTATTTAAATCTATCATAAATGGATAAGTCTATAATTTCAGAAAGCGCTTCTCTTTCAGATAATCAGATCAGGATACAGGAGAGATTGGCCATATTTCTTGCTTTGATTGCAGGATACATCGATGCAACAGGTCTTATCAAATGGAAAACATACGTGTCTTTTATGAGTGGAAACACCACACAGTTAGGCGCCGCACTTTCTACCGACAAATATGGAGTTATCATCACATCGGTTACAGTTATTGCCAGTTTTCTATTGGGAATTTATACAGGAACCTGTTTATCACTATATAAAAGAATTAAGAACCAAATATTAACATTTTACATAGTTTCCGGAATTTTGATTTTCTATACAATAATTGCTTATTTTTATAATATTAATACCATATCCTCTATTTCAATTATCGGTTTTTCAATGGGAATTATGAATACAATCGTAACTTCTGTCGGGAACCAAAAAGTAAATACAGATTTTGTGACCGGAACATTAAACAGCCTGGCAAGAAACACCGCAATGTTGAGTATGACCAATGACAGAACGGAAAAAAAGCAATATAAAGCCAACGCAATTCATCTTTTACTGTTATGGATTGGCTTTTTATCAGGTGCGTTTGCGGCTCCTTTCCTACTCTCTTTTTTAGGGAATTGGTCTTTGGGTTTTCCTGCACTCTTATTACTGATTTGCGGATTATGGATTTCAATTTTTAATATTAAACTTAAAAAAAACTAATAACATGTTACAAAAAAATGATATTGCCCCGGATTTTACATTATTTGCAACACCGGATCAAAAAATCACCCTGTCAGAGTTTAAAGGACAGAATGTGATTCTTGCATTTTATCCAGCCGACTGGAGCCCTGTTTGCAGTGACCAAATGGCTTTATATAACGAAACTTTAAAATATTTCAAAAAATATGACGCTGAGATCTTTGGTATTTCGGTGGACAGCAAATGGTGTCATTTAGCATTTTCGCAATCCAGAAATTTACATTTTCCATTGTTGGCAGATTTTGAATCTAAAGGCGAAACAGCCAGAAAATATGGAGTTTATAATGAAGAAGAAGGAGAATGCAACCGAGCTCTTTTTGTCATCAATAAAGAAGGCATCATCGAATGGAGTTACCTCTCACCAATGGCAATAAACCCTGGTGCAGATGGAATTTTAGAAGCATTAGAATCACTTAAAACACAATAATTATGTCATTAAAACCAGCTGTCAGCAATACTGACCACACACAAGGCAATCAAGATGCCGATTTAGTTATCGTTGAATATGGAGATTATCAATGTCCATACTGTGGAGCAGCTTATCCTGTTTTAAAAGAATTGATGAGTCAGTTCGGAAATCAGATCAAGTTTGTTTTTAGAAACTTCCCGTTATCCGAAATGCATCAATATGCAAGACCGGCGGCACTCGCAGCAGAAGCGGCCAATTTACAAGGAAAATTTTGGGAAATGCATGATGCGATCTATGAAAATCAGAGATATTTGAATGAAAATTTATTGTTAGAATTGGCACAAAAATTACATTTAAATATTGATCAGTTCAAAACAGATCTTGAAAAACCGGAATTGGCCGAAAAGGTTGATGCAGATTTCGAAAGCGGAATCATCAGCGGAGTGAATGGAACTCCTTCATTTTTTGTCAATGGAAAAAAATTCGATGGTGGTGCGGAAGATTTGTTTCAGTTGTTGAACGAAAATACGGCTTCTTAAAAAACATCGAATCTCACGCAGCCCGACTTGAGTGGAAATCCTTTTTTGCGCCAGCAAAAAAGATTGGGAACGGAAGGCGGAAATAGCTGCCAAAATAAAAAATATATTACAAAATCAAGTTTTTAATTTTTTTTTATCAAAATCGAACGATATTAAACTAGATTAACAGAGATTGAATTTCACTGTACTACATTTGCTAAAGAATTAAGACAAGAAAATAATTTTAATATAAATCAATAATAACAATTAAATACAATAACAATGAGCACACTAAAATTAAAAGACGGAACAGAAATTTTTTACAAAGATCAAGGAAAAGGACAAACATTAATGTTTCACCACGGATGGCCTTTATCATCCGATGATTGGGATGCACAGGTAATTTTCTTTTTACAGAAAGGATACAGAGTAATCACTCATGACAGAAGAGGTCACGGACGTTCTAGCCAGGATATTTATGACCATACTATTGAACAATATGCTGCTGATGCTGCAGAATTGGTAGAATTTCTTGACCTGAAAGACGTTGTTCACATCGGACACTCTACAGGTGGTGGTGAAGTAATTCGTTATGTTAACAAATATGCGAATGGAAGAGCTAAAAAAGCGGTTTTAATCAGCGCAGTTCCACCAATTATGGTTCAAAGCGACAGCAATCCTGATGGTGTTCCGATGTCTGTTTTTGACGGAATCAGAGACCAAACTCTTAACAACAGACAACAATTTTACATTGACCTTACTTTCCCTTTCTACGGGTATAACAGAGAAGGTGCTGACGTAAAAGAAGGCGTTCAGAGAAACTGGTGGAGACAAGGAATGATGGGTGGAATCGTTGCTCATTACGACGGAATTAAAGCGTTTTCTGAAACGGATTTCAGAGAAGATTTACAAGCGGTTGATATTCCTGTTTTGGTTCTTCACGGAGAAGATGACCAGATCGTACCTTACCAAAATGCAGCCCTGAAATCAATAAAATTATTGAAAAACGGAACATTAATTACTTATCCTGGTTTCCCTCACGGAATGCCGACTACTCATGCTGATGTCATTAATAAAGATCTTTTAGAATTTATACAGTCATAATTTCTTCTTATAAATGAATAGAAAGCCTTTGAATAGCAATATTCAAGGGCTTTTTTGTTTTAATTTTTAAAAATATTAGAGAAAATATTCGATATAGGATAATTGTTGGAATTCATGTTTAATCCTAAAATTAATCACTAAAACAAGACTTGTATTTTTTATTTTTAACTGAATCGCCCATCTTTTCAAGTTATTATGTTAAAATTTTTCATTAAAAGTAACTATATAGTGAAATATTTTATATATTCGTCAAACTAAAATTAATTCTAAAAATTAATAACTATGAAAAAAACTCTTCTTTCGGCATTCTATGCCGGCATTTTGTGTGTAGTATTCTCATGTTCAACTGAACGAGCAACTCTAGCTTCTACCGAAGAAATGAAGTCTACAGAAATGACATCTTTCGACAAAGCTCTTAAGGAAATAATGAAACCTGAAAACAGATCAACACCTGAAGAAAAGGCTCGCCTAGGCGCACAATTGAATGACAGATCACTGGATATTTTATTTAATGCCTCTTTACAATTGGTAGGAAAAAGCAACAGCAACCCTAGCCAAGCCAGCAGAGTGGAAAAAGAAAAAGTAATCGTACAAGCAACTAATCTTTATTTTTCTAAGCTGAACACTTTAAAAGCTAACCAAAAAGCGGAAAACTAAAATCCAAGATCATGAAAAAAATATTCTTATCACTCTTTGCAATGAGTGCAATTGGTCTGCAGGCTCAAAACAAGATGAACATATTTAATTATACCTCATATAATTTATCAAATTTCTTGGTAGGATCGGATCAGACAAACAATTGTATTCCTAATATCAGCGGAACCAATTATCCGATTATGGTTCCTCCAGGTGGCGCAGTAACTTATAATGGGTATTACAACAGTCATCTTCAAAGTCCGCCAATTAATACCTGGACGGTACAAATTAACCCAACCACTACTCTTCCGCCACAGGTTGCAACATCTTCATTACTTATTGCTTTAGGCCCGGTAACCAAATGGCAGATGAATAAATTCTATGTAGAGGATCCCAGCGGTGCCCCACTGTATTACAGCGGTGCATCTATAGGAATGATTGGTTGTAATACACCTATAATTTCTACTTTATCACCTACACCAACACAGCCATTTCCATTTAATGCATTTTGGTTTGACGTAGGAAACGACACATACTTTATAATACAACCTTAAAAATTATGAAAAAAATACTAATACTCTTAACAGTTTTTATATTCTCGTTATCTTTTTCACAAGGGAAATTATATCTTCAGAATTACTCCAATTATGACCTTGTAATGCGTGTTATAGCTGGTAATACAAACAATTGCTTACCAGAAGTGGTTGCAAGTATGAATTTTCCAGCGAATACGCAAGATGTGATCGACAACTTTAATGATTCGGCTCCCTATACAAATAATTGGTCTGTGAGATTGTCTCCCACGGGAAATCCGCTCTCCCAATCAGTTCCTTCGGGATTACTTACTACAGTATCAAATCTTACCCGTTGGAAATTTCTTTGGTTTCATACAACATATCCGGGCACAACCAATTCAACGCCTGATGTCGATTTCAATATGGCCGATCCATCTGCATTTGCTGCTTGTCCGCTATCGGGCTCAGATTTTGTTGACGGAAGTTTAACTGATGCATTTTGGTTTTATATTCCTTCGGAAAATGCAACTTATTTAATCGTTCAGTAATGTTTTCAAACTTCTGAAGTAAGAAAATTTATATCATTAAATATATAATCCCTAAGATTTTGTCTTAGGGATTATTTTTATCGTTGATCTGAAAATACTATTTGAATTTGTATGAAAAATATTCTTAAATGGGGTATATTTAATTTAAACCAATTACAATTATATCTTCTAACAAGTATTAATATTTAGTTGTTAATTAAGTAATTATACTATAAATATCTTATTTTTTATTGATTTGAATGAATAGCCTAAAACAGCATATTAATATTAAAATTCATCTCTTAAATTATTAAATAATTTTACAGGCAGTAACGTCGTTTCGTAAACTCATTTTAACCAAAAATAAATCTGAAAGCTTTAATTTTTAAACTTGAATATCCAGAAAAGGTCACAAAATAAGGTCTAAAAAATTTTAGACTCTTCACAATTATTTATTCTTCCAAATATTATTTAAATTTACATTAAAGGAATAATTTAAATAGATACTTTTTTATTTCTTGGCAACTGTTAATAACCTTTATTTCGTCGATTTATCTAAATGAAAAAAGTAAAGAATCTAGATTCGAATATTGAACAATTTGATCTTATTGCTGAAGAAATCAACAATGATTTTTTTAAAAATGAAAGACAGATCCTCCTTGAATTAGGTAAAGACCTTACCAAAGTAAGAGAAAAGAATGACCTCATCATGCTTTTTTCTAAACGGGTAAAAAGTTTATTTTATTTCACTCATACTATTGTTACGCTTATTGATGAAAAAGATAATACGTACTGGCCATTTCTTTTGAATACGGATGCTTCGCCCATCAGAGAGCATTCTTTTTATGATAATTTAGTAGCATCCCGTTTTAAATTACACGAACCTTTTATTGATTGTATAATCGCTAATGACGGTCCAAAATCTTTTATTCTGAAGGATGTGATGGATTTGCCTGAAAGTCCGGTTTTTTTACGAATAAATTATGAAGGTGGTATAAAGGAAGTTCTTATGACTACGTTATGGAATGCGGATAAGCCTATTGGTTTTTTACATATTTATTCTGATAAATCTGAAAGTTTTACGCAACAATTTAGGGAAATTATAAAGGGAATCACTCCACAACTATCTGTAGCAGTTTCTAATATTATAAAAAATGAAGAGCTTGAAAAAAAGGAAATTGAAAAATCATTCCTGTTAGACTTTGGTTATGAAATAGCAACTGTAAGAAGTAAAAATGAGCTTGAACAGATCGTTAAGGCAGCTCTAAAAAAAATAAACAACATTAATGGTTTTGTAGTACGGAAAATAAATGATGACGGTACAACAATGAGCACTTACATCCATGATGATAGTATCATTCCACCCGATGATCCTATATTGATTGGTGTCGGCAGTGAAACCTTCCCTATCAATGACGGTCTGCAAAGTCGGGTACTCGACAGCTATATTCCTCTATTATTTAGTGTAGACATTGAAATAGAAAGAGGTGTCACATCAGCTTATTTGCATTTTTGGAAACGCATTGGTTATAAAATGATGGCAGGTATCGCATTGCGAAACGGCGAGACAAATCTGGGTATTTTATGGCTGGGCATCGACGAAATCAATATTTCTCTACTACAGGGTATATGCGCCCAAATATCCACTGCCATGGCAAATATCATGGCAAATGATGCATTGGAAAAAAGAAATCACGAACAATCCGTACTTCTTCAATTTAGTAATGAAATTGCAGGTGCCAGAACTAAAACTGATTTACAGGATGCTATCATTAATGTTTTACGAGATGCTTTGGATACCAAACTGGCAATGATACATACTTTTGATGATGACGGAATTGGCTTGACTCCTTACATGTCAGACACCAGCCTTTTTAAAGATGCAATGCCAAGTCATGACGAACGTATTTCTATAAAACTGACTGTAGAAGAACCTTATACAGCAAAAGTAGTCAACAGCACTGAACCTGTGGTTTTTAATGTGGAAGAAGAATTACAAACCACCAATTCTTTATTTGCACAATTATGGAAGAAAGTAGGTTTCAAGAATACTTATGCAGCTTTACTGAAAGTTGGGAATACAAAAATAGGTACGTTATGGTTACTGGCAGATTCTTTAAATATAGCTATCGTAAAAGGTATCTGTTCACAAGTTTCTGTCGCAATCGCAAATATTCAGGCTAATGAAAAATTATTTCTATACAAACAACAGCTTGAGCAGGAAAACACCTATCTGAAAGAACAGATCACCAATATTTACAATTTCTCTGAAATCATAGGTAATGGTCCTCAAATGCAGAAAGTGTATCAACTCATGTCACTGGTTGCCGATTCAAATTCTACCGTTTTGATATTAGGTGAGACAGGGACAGGTAAAGAACTTATCGCACGTGCTTTACACAATGCTTCATCCAGAAAAGAAAAACTTATGATAAAGGTAAACTGTGCTGCAATGCCTGCAAATCTTATAGAAAGCGAACTCTTCGGGCATGAAAAAGGAGCTTTTACCGGAGCTACAGAAAGACGAATCGGGAAATTTGAACTGGCCAATAACAGTACCTTATTTTTAGATGAAATTGGTGAAATGCCACTCGAAGCACAGGTCAAGTTATTGCGTGTCTTGCAGGAACGAGAGTTAGAACGTATTGGTGGTAAAGAAACTATAAAAGTAAATGTGCGCATTATCACAGCTACAAATCGTGATTTGGAAGAAGAGGTAAATGCGGGACGTTTTCGTTCAGATCTTTTTTATAGATTGAATGTTTTCCCAATTACCCTCCCATCACTTAGAGAAAGAATGGAAGATCTGGAAGCACTTGCCAACTTTTTCGTAGCCAAATACAACAAAAATACAGGGAAAAATATCACACGAATTTCTCCCAAAGCGATGCAGCAGCTACAAAGTTATTTATGGCCAGGAAATATACGTGAACTCGAACATCTTATTGAACGAAGTGTATTGATGACTACAGGAAATCTATTGCGCGAAGTTTATCTTCCTAAAAAATCAGAAACAGCTTCAGCTGCAAACGAGAATATATCCGGTCAATCTCTTGAAGAAATGGAACGTAGTTTTATTATCAACGCTCTCAAGCGATGCAAAGGAAAAATATCTGGTGTTGGCGGTGCTGCCGAGGTATTAGAAATTCCCGGTAATACCCTCCATTCTAAAATGAAAAAACTTAATATCGGTAAAGCTGATTATTTTAGCTGATCATTAAACTTTAAAAATAAACTTGTCTAAACTTTTTATTTTAACCACAAAAGAAGCAAAAGATTAAACATATTATTTTATTTAAGTTCATAATTAACAGTAAATAAGAACACATAAGTTTTTAAAAATCTTCTTGTATTGAGCGGAGTCGAAATATTATTCTTTTGAGGGCTTTTGCTTTAAAAATGGCTCAATTTTAAATGGCTCAATCATTACTTTTGTCTCTTTTGTGGTTAAAATCAAAAGTTTAAACAGACTTAATATATAATCCCATTGTTCTAAAAAGCAGTGGGATTTTTATTGTTTAAAAAGGAATTATGCAATAGCAATCAATATTTAAAATTCAATGATGTTTCACTAAATAAAATGAATGCTAAAATGAATTCACTAAATACAGTGAAATTTAATTTCAATAAATCAACATAAAGTTTTAATAATCAAGCAAATACATCAATGGCAAGCCAATTGACTTATAGATAGTAAGAAACACTATCGTTTCATTATAACATTAAAACTTTACAATATGAAAATTTTAGTAATTGGAGGATCAGGATTGATTGGTACAAAAACAGTAAATAATCTTCGTCAACTTGGACACAATGTCATTTCAGCTTCACCTTCAACAGGTATTAACACAATTACCGGCGAAGGGCTTGCCGAAGCGGTATCAGGATGTGATGTTGTTATAGATTTAGCAAACTCTCCATCATTCGCAGATAATGACGTGATGGAATTTTTTGAAACTTCAGGCCGTAACTTATTGGCTGCCGAAATCAATGCAAGTATTAAGCATCATATCGCTTTATCTGTAGTAGGTACAGATCGTTTACAAAAAAGTGGGTATTTCAGAGCTAAACAAGTTCAGGAAGATTTAATAAAAAAATCAGGAGTTCCTTATACCATCATCCACTCTACTCAGTTCATGGAATTTCTTGGTGGTATCGTTGCCTCAGCACATGCAGAAGGAAGTGTTAAATTATCTACCGCAAAAATTCAGCCCATTGCAGCCGAAGACGTTGCTGCTATCGTTGCAGAAATTGCTCTTGCTGAACCAATCAACACTATTGTAGAAATTGGTGGTCCGGAAAGATTCAGCTTATCTGGTCTTGTACAAAACTACCTTTCTAAAACCAAAGATTCACTTGAAGTAATAGAAGATAATGAGGCATTGTATTTCGGTTCTCCACTCGAAGATCTTACTCTTGTCCCTAAAGATGATGCAAGACTGGGAACATTAACTTTTGAAGAATGGTTTCCTAACCGTCCTCAGCCTAAAGCATAACTGTCATCCAAACAATATTTAAAATTAATCATCATGAAAAAACTACAATTATCAGAGGTCATTACGCCTCCTGTTCAGGGCAATGATGAATTTTTTGCAAGAAAAGTTAGAGCAAAAGATTTTAATGGTTTAATGGATCCTATCATTGGTTTTGACCATTTTGAGCTCACTAAAGATATATTTGGACCTCATCCACACGCAGGAATGGCAGCTTTAAGCTATGTGTTTGAAGATTCTGCACCCTACCAAAGTATAGATTCTCTTGGTAACAATATTACGGTAACACCCGGAAGTCTTCTCTGGACTTGGGCAGGTAGCGGTGTTGTTCATTCAGAATATCCTGTACCGGATGGTGCTTCTGTAGAAGGATTGCAATTATTTGTAAATATTCCCGGCAGCAAAAAACATCTTAAACCACAAAGTGTATTCATAGATCAATCTCAAATGCCTGAAATTAAAAAAGACGGTGTATTGGTAAGAGTTGTTTGCGGAGAAACAGAAAATGTTATAAATCCCATAACAACGCCAGAGCCACTTACTTTACTTCACATTTTTATTGAAGCTGAGAAAGAATTTTCCCACACAATTCCGGTTGGATGGTCGGGTACGGTCTTCGCTATTGAAGGACATTTTGACCTGATCACTAATGAGCAAACCACAGAACTGGAAGAAGGCAGTGCCCTTGCTATGGGACAGTCAGACCACGATGAGACCATTACTTTTAAGGGAATAGCTAACAGTCAGCTACTTTTTATTTCCGGAAAACCGCTTTATGAGGAAGTTTTCACAAAAGGTGCGATGGCTATGGAAAGTAATGAATCCTTAAATGCTGCACTAGAAGATTATAATTCAGGTAAAATGGGCTTTATTAAGATGGAAGGTGACAATCGTATTGTAGTAGCTCCCATTTAAAAACAATCAAACAATTTTTTGAGAACAATTTCAATTTTTTATAAACAATTAAAAACAATTATTATGCAAGATTTTTTATTAGTAATCCGTAGGGATATTACAAGCGCAAGCCCAACTCCAACAGCTGATCAAATGAAAGAAGCGATGGAACCTTACCAAGAATGGGTAGCAGGAATCGCTGGTCAGGACAAATTGGTTGGTACCCCAAAACGTTGGGATGCTGATGGAAGGGTTATTACAAGTACAGAGGTTACAAATGGACCTTTTGGAACAGGTACAGATTCTATAGGAGGATTATTCCTTATCAAATCTGAAAATTATGAGGAAGCCGTTGCTTTGGCACAAGGTTGCCCGATCATTAAATATGGAGCAACAGTTGAGGTTCGTATGGCTATTCCGGTAGCTTAATTTAATAAACAGGCTTTCTGTTTTTATGAGAGAAAGCCTGTTTTTATTACAAAAAAACTTTTTAATTATAAACTCAATTATTATGAAATGGTCTACCAGTTTTTTCACAAGTTCTATTGGCAGAAAAATTACAATGTCACTTACAGGACTTTTTCTTATCAGTTTTCTGTTGGTTCATATGACCATAAACGCATTAATTTTCGTCAATGACGGTGGGAAAACATTTACCATAGGTGCACATTTTATGGCCACAAATCCAGTCATTAGAACAATAGAAATTTTGCTGATTGTGGGTTTTCTAGTTCATATTATTCAGGGATTATTAATATGGAAAAAGAACCGAAATGCGAGACCTATACAATATGCTTATAAAACTGAAACACCAAATGTAACCTGGTACAGCCGTAGTATGACTCTTTTGGGAACTCTACTGCTATTATTTTTAGTGATACATACTTCAAATTTTTGGATTCCCAACAGAATCAATCAGTTCCAAACAGGAGAAGAATTACCATTGTACGAAATGATGATCGAAAAGTTTCAAAACCCTTTGGAAGTAATCATTTATACTTTTGGATGCTTTACCTTATTCTGGCACTTGTATCATGGATTTAAAAGTGCCCTTGTATCACTAGGCATTTATCATTCAGGATGGAACCCTCTCCTATCACTTTTATGTAATATTTTTTCTGTTACGGTTCCCTTGGTTTTGATGATGATGCCGATCTCAATTTATGTAGGATGGCTTAAATAAAACGCTACAATTTTATTCAAATTTAAAAACAAAAAACTATAAATATTCAAATTATGAAAACAAGACTTTTAATCGGAAAAGTATATCCAAAAGGTTTTCAGGCTCTCAACGCACTTGATCAAACCATCAAAGATTCGGATATAGACAAATGGCATCAAGAATTAATCAAAATACGGGCTTCCCATTTAAATGGCTGTGCATTTTGCTTAGATAAACATACACAAGATGCATTGAAACTGGGTATTGAGCCAAGAAAAATTGCCTTGGTGAACGTATGGAAAGAAGCTTTAAGCCATTTTACAAAAGAGGAACAATTAATTTTAGAAATCACTGAACAGATTACAAATATCGGTAAATCCGGACTTTCAAATAAGTTATTTGAAAAAAGTATTACCATGTTCGGGGAATCGCTTACGGCTCAAATCATCATGGCTGCAACGGTAATTAATGCATGGAACCGCATTGGTGTCGGTCTAAAAATGGAGCCTGAATTTGAATAATTTAGAAAATAAATTATGTACATCGGAAAATCATATAAACTCTTAGAATTCGTAGTCTGGACTAGAAAAAGCATCTATTTACTACTGATTATTAATATTATTCCGGTAGTTCTTTACGAAATAGTCGGGCTTAAATGGATTGCAATTTCATGGACGATCGTTAGTCTTTTAGGAACAGCTGCTGCATTTATTGTAGGTTTCAAAAATACGCAAACGTATAACCGAACACTAGAAGCACAACAGATTTGGATCTCGATTTTAAATGCCAGCAGATCTTGGGGCGGAACTTGTAAAGATTTTATAGAAGATAAAGAGATACTCAATATTTTAATATACAGACATTTGGCTTGGTTGACGGCTTTACGTTACGAAATGCGGGAATTCCAGATTTGGGAGTCATCAAATAAACGTCATAATAAAGAATATCAGAGGTTCTATACCATTCCGGAACGAGAAATACCGTTGGAGAAGGAATTATCAAAATATCTGAATGATGAAGAACTTCAATACATTATGTCCGTTCAAAGCAAGCCTGCGCAGATCATGTCTTTACAGGGAGATACGATTTCAAAATTGTATAAAACTCAGCAAATCGCCATTTTACAATTCGTTGATATGGAACGTAGTATGAAAGAATTTTTTGTATTGCAGGGGAAAAGTGAACAGATTAAAAACTTTCCTTACCCAAGACAATATGCAATCATCAACTCGTTACTCGTTAACTTTTTCTGCATTTTGCTTCCTTTTGGAATGCTTAAAGAATTCGACAAACTAAACGAAAATATTGACGGAATAATGAAAGGCAATATGGTATGGCTGCTCATCCCCTTCAGTATCCTGATTGCATGGATTTATAAAGCTTTAGGGCAAGTTGGCGAAAGCACCGAAAATCCTTTTGAAGGCAATGCTAATGATGTTCCCATTTCTCATATTTCCCGTATTATAGAGATTGATTTGCGTGAAATGATAGGCGAAAAAAATCTTCCGCCTATGTTGAAACCTCAGCATGATATTATTTCATAGACTCATTTCTAAATTATTATAGCCTAAAATGATGAGCTTTTAAAGAAATTTCTCAGATTCTTTATACAATCAGCCAAAAAACAAAAATTATGACAATACAGAATGAAAATTCAGACGGAAATTATTTTCCTCTTAGCTACGCTTTTGGAGAATTCCAAACTCAGGAAGAATTAGATCCAGAATATGATGTTGAAAAAGCAGTTCTTGAATTTCCTAAATATATAGACCTCTATCAATCTGAAAGTTTAAAAACGCGCAACGAAATTTCGGTTTATGAAAACGTTCAATATGGGCAAACATTAATGGAAAGATTAAATGTCTATGCTGCTGAACAACCGGACGCCCCCGTTTTGATATTTGTACACGGCGGTTATTGGAAATTAGGTGTTGGTGAAGATTATGATTTTGTCGCTTCCGGTTTACACAAAGCAGGATTTACAGTTGTTGTCATTTCTTATGGACTTGCACCAAAAATCAGCATTCCGGAAATGGTTCGCCAGATTAGAGATTCTATTGCATGGACTTCTAAGAACATTCTTGATTTTAATGGAAACCCCAATCGTATTTTTATTGCCGGACATTCGGCTGGTGCACATCTCGCCACGATGGCAGCTTTTACAGATTGGCAGGAATATGGGCTTGGGAAAAATACAGTTAAAGGAATTCTAGCCATCAGCGGATTGTATGATCTGGAACCGGTATCGCAGACTTTTGTTCAGCCAACAGTAAGAATTACAGCAGAGCAAATTTTATATTTAAGTCCGATTCGTCTTATTCGTCCGAGCAATATTCCCATAATAGTTTCTTGGGGAGGTTTAGAAACCAAAGCTTTTGTAAAGCAATCTTCCAATTTTATTGATGCATGGCTAAAAGTTGGTAATAACGGTCAAAAACTGATTGTTGAGAAAGCACACCACTTTAATATTCTCGAAGAATTTTCAGAAAACGGTCTCTTTACCAAAGCAATTACAGAATTAGCTGCAAAAAATTCAGATTAATACATTAAAAACTTACTTATGAAAAACATTTGGCCCGAGCTGTCTTACAAAGATGGAAAAGCAACATACGAAACACTGCAATTGTACACACAGGTTTTAGGAAAAATTAAACTGGCAATACTTCCCTGGGCAAATCATTCAAGGAATACCACTTTGCACATTACCACTTTTGGTCTTAGTACGCAAACAATTCCTTATCAAGATTTTAATTTTCAAATAGATCTGGATTTTGTTGCGCACCAATTGAGAATCTCTACAAGCAAAGGAGAAACTATGCAATTTGCACTTTACAATCTTTCTGTATCAGACTTTTACAAACAAGTTTTTGATTTGCTTCATGAATTAAATATTGATGTAAATATCATGACAACTCCATCGGAAATTGAAAACCCGATTCCGTTTGAAAAAGATGAAATTCATGCTACCTATAATCCTATTCATGCGAACAACCTACATCACGCGCTTCTTTGTATACAATCGGTTTTGATGATCTTTAGAAAAGATTTTACCGGAAAAGCAAGTCCAATTCACTTTTTTTGGGGCGGATTTGATTTGTCAATGGCATTTTTTTCAGGAGAAAAAGCACCTCATCATCCAGGAAAAATACCGGGACTTCCGGATTGGGTTCTTCAGGATGCTTTCAGTCACGAATTAATGGATTTCGGATTTTGGAGCGGTACAGAAACAGTACAGGAACCTTCATTTTACTGTTATATTTATCCTGAACCTGAGCTTTTTCATGCTGGAGAAATTTTACCTGAACAAGCTTATTACAATAAAGAAATCGGACAGTTTTTACTACCATATTCAGCGGTACAAGAATCTGATCATCCTAATGAATTACTGCTTGATTTTTTGAAAAGTGCATATAAATTAGGTTCAAATCTGGCTAATTGGAGTGATGATCTATATACAGCCGATAAAAATTACAAAAATGAATACAACTAAAAAAAATATCGTAGTAATTGGTGGTGGTTTTGCAGGATTAAATTTTGCAAGAAAACTTTTCAACAACAAATTCTATACTATTACTATTGTTGATAAAAACAATTACAATTATTTTACTCCACTTTTATATCAGGTTGCCACAGGATTTCTGGAAGCTGGAAATATAAGCTATCCTTTTCGAAAGTTATTTCGAGGTAAAAATATAAATTTCAGAATGTCGGGTGTTGATTTTATTGATACCAAAAATAATGACTTATATCTGAATGATGGCGGTACATTACCTTATGATTATCTGGTTTTTGCAGCAGGATCTAAAACAAATTTCTTTGGAAATGAATCTATTCAGAAAAAATCTCATTCGTTAAAAGGTATCGATGATGCTTTATATATGCGAAATGAATTAATAAAAACTCTGGAAAAAGCTTCCATTGAAAAAGATCCTCAAGAAAGACAAAAACTTTTAACAATTGTCATCGCCGGAGGTGGACCTACAGGTGTTGAAGTTGCCGGAATGCTCGCCGAAATGAAACATTATATTATTGGTAAAGAATATCCTGATTTAGATATTAAAACTGCAGAAATATATGTTGTTGACGGAGCCGGAAATTTACTTGAACCTATGAGTGACAAAACCCATGTCGCAGCCTGTAAAGAACTGGATCGATTGGGCATTAAAGTAAAACTAAATACGCTTGTAGAAAATTATATCGATGATCAAGTTGTGTTGTCAAATGGAGAAATTATAGAAGCAAAAACCCTTATTTGGGCTGCCGGAGTTACAGCAAATACATTCAGAGGTATTCCCTCAGAAAGTCTTGGCAGAGGAAAAAGAATGCTTACAAATGAATATAATTTGGTGAAAGGATTCAAAAATATTTACGCGATTGGTGATATTTGCCTGCAAACCAACGACAGCAATTATCCAAATGGACATCCACAACTTGCCCAACCGGCAATACAACAGGGAAAAATGTTGGCAAGAAATCTCTTGGCTTTGGCAAAAGCAAAACCAATGAAGGAATTTATATATTTTGACCGAGGTGATATGGCCATCATAGGAAGAAAATTTGCTGTAGTCGATCTTTTCAAGCATAAGCTTCATATTGGTGGTTTAGCAGGTTTACTGGCTTGGCTTTTTATTCATGTAATGTCGCTTGTGAATTATAACAATATCATTAAAACTTTATACAATTGGCTGATTGCGTACTTAACCCGAGATCAGGCATTGCGAATGATTTTCAGATCCGGAAACCGAGAAAGTGAAATTGAAGAAAATCAAATTGTTGCGAAAATTTATGAATCAGCGAAAAATTAATAAATCTATCTTAAAACTTAATATTATGAAAACATTTTTTTCAAAAATAAATGATATTTTTTCTTGGAACAACCATACTCCAGAATTAAAACATACAGAAGACACCACTGAAGGCGATGAAGGAATTGATGATTTTTCTATGGAAGAACCACCAGTAATTTCAGAGAACAATGAAGAAATTGATAATTTTAAACAAAAGGAGGATTCAGATATAATTGAAGAAAATTAGAGGAATTTTACTGATAATAAATTAAAATATTTAAAAGAGTTTGAATTGTTTCTTTTAGGTAAAATTTTAATATAAACCATTACAAATGAATATTTTATTTGATATAATTCAAACTGAGAATAATTACGTGTATCTTATTCTTAGACTTGCTGCAGGGATAATCATTTTTCCTTACGGAATGCAAAAATTGCTTGGTTGGTTTGATGATCTGGGCGGAGGTATTGGTATTAAAGAAACCCTTTTGCAGATGAAGGCAAAAAAAATCCCCGTTTTTATTACCTGGATGATTATAATCGGACAGTCTTTGGGTAGCATTGCTTTAATAATTGGTTGTTTTGGCAGAATTGCAGCAATGGGTAATTTTATTATTTTTTCGGGTGCATTATTCATGCATCTTCCAGATGGCTGGACACTGAACTGGCTCAAAAAAAAGAAAGGCGAAGGTATCGAATATTTTGTGTTACTGTTAGCGATTCTATTAATTATTGTCCTTAAAGGAAGCGGCACTTTTTCTGTGGATTACTGGTTGATTTCTTCTAAATTTATAACCAGATGAATAGATAAATCTTATTAGTTAAGATGTTAAGATTATTAAATGCTTTTATGTGAAACAAAATGTGCTACTCTTTTTACTACAATTGTCATGTATATTTTTAAAAACTTTGAGTATATTAAATCAAAAAAAAGATGTAATTTAATTAATCACATCTTTTTTTAAATTTTCGAGTGTTTTGAAAAGTTTCCTTTACCTACTCTGCGGAGAGAGAGGAACTTGTATCTTTTTAAGAAAAGTACTCTCCATCGGCTTTATGCTGTTCTATTATTTTATAGGTCACAGAATAGGTCACTTTTTATAAGCTATTAAGAGCGTTTGTTTTAACTAAAGCTAATTTAAACTTTTTTCAAAAATAAATTCAATATCTATTTCTTTTTTTGTGATTAAGTTTAAAACTCCTAAAATAGATATCTTATTTCAAAATAGATATAAACTTCTGCTACGTTCCAATTGTCATCACTCCCTTCTATACAATTTATACACAATGAAAATTCTTCAAAGCTATTCTTTTAATAGCCTGAAGCATAATTCCTTTACTCTCTTCGTATTAATATTAGGATATTTCCCATTTATTCTTTTATTTCGGTAAATATTGTCTCCAAAATAACAATTCCTTTTTGATTTCCATTTTATTTTTATTTCAAATGGAGAATATTCACTGATATTTTCAATATCAATTCCGATATTTCCATCTCCTGTTGGTTTCGATAATGTTCATAATCGTTGTGCTTAAGATTGTACAATTTAAATTGTTCTCAATCTCTTTACCGTCCTTTCACTGAAGCCCTGCATCGCTGAATATTTTTCAAAAGAAAAACCGGAAAAAAGAAAGCAGATAATCTTAGCCGACAATGAGGAAAACCAAAAGGAAACGGAATAATTGGAGGGTACCTTTAGGGAGGAAACCGTTTATGCCGTAGTCTTTTGGTAGCCTAAGCAGTAGTTGTCGGCAACACCTTAGCTGCCTTTTACAAGTTGATATTGAAATAATACAAACACCTTCGAACATAATATTTATACAAACTAATTGTATTTAAGATTTAATAAATATCTTTTTTAAGTGACAAATAAATGTGTGAAAAAACACCTTCTTTTAAATATCTTATAAAAAGTACCACAAAACTATTTTTCAGTCAAATTGGTCTTATTATTGAATTATCTTGAGTACATCAATCACAAAAAATATCCTTTTATGAAAAGACATCTTGTTGCCGTAGGAGGATGCTTTGCGGGTATTAATTTATCAAAACCATGAATAACTTTCAAAGCCTTTTTAAATTAGCTTTCGTTGGTATGTTTGTGCCCCTTCTTTGCGCTGGGCAAAAAGAAACCAATCAAAAATACTCTCTTCTTAATCCTGTTCCGCGCGCTCTTATGAGAGAAATGGAAACTGACCGCCCTGATGTGACTGAATCTCCTTATACGGTAGATGCAGGACATTTCCAGTATGAAACGGACTTAGTAAGACTAATCAAGGAAAAATCTGATGTACAGGAGATTAGTACAGTACTCATCAATCAGGCCAATCTCAAAATCGGAATTACGGGTAGTACAGCGATACAAATTGGTTTTCAATCCTATGGCTGGCAAAAGGAAACAGAGATTGGGTCAGGTGATATAGAAAAGAGTAATGGAATTGGTGATGTAACGTTGAGAATTAAACAGAACCTAATAGGAAATAACCGCGGAAACTTTGCAATGGCTATATTACCCTATGTCAAATTTCCTTCTTCGAAATATGATAAAGAAAGTCGCTTTGAAGGGGGCTTGATTGTACCCATGTCTTACAAATTGCCTGGTGAGTGGAAACTTGGATTTCAAGTGGAAGTTGATAGGCTGAAAGATCTGGATCAACCGGCAATGCATACTGAGTTTTTACAGACGCTAACTATCAGTCATCCATTATTTAAAGGGATTGACGGGATAGCAGAAACGTATTACACTTACAATTTTAAGGCCCACCAATTCTCTAATTATATCAATGCAGCTATTCAAATAGAAGTGGCAAATGATTTTAAATTGGATGCCGGGATTAATTATGGGATACAAGCTACCGCAACAAAACATTATTTCATTGGTGCATCTTATCGTCATTGAAGTGAATAACAGTAAAATTTGTTTAAGGCTTGGAGTAACTGATAGAATGATTTAGCCTTTAATTGGAATAAAATATTAAAAAATTTATTAAAATTGAAATTTTATTAACATGTTAACGAGTCAAACATTTTAAAAAACTTTGATAATGATATACTAGTTAATACCAAATAATTAAACAATACTAGAAAACAAAAACAGCATCAATCAATATTGATGCTGTTTTTGTTTTCTAGTATATTATGTTTTTGTAATTACTCTATTATTGATATCGTTTTGACAATATATTTTGTTTTTTCTTTTTCTGATACTTTGAATTCTTCAATAATTTCTTCACATACTAATTTATATTGAATTGTTTCTATTGTTAAACCTTTTAATTGTTCTTCATTAGATGCTTCTCCAAAAATATCTTTTCCTTCATCTGTCCTTAACTTCCATGTTCGTCGTACAATATCAACTTGAACGAAAAAGCCAACAAATTCTTTTACTTCTTCTGTTAATTCTTCAGTTTTCTGCAATATTTCTAATATTTCGTCAGCCTTATTCTTATCTATAATTTTGTATTTAATTGATTCTCTATTAGGTGCATACCATTTATGTTTTAATTTTAGATTATCAGAACTAATCTTTTTTAAAATTTTAGTAAAGCTACTTACAGCATGACCTTTTACAGTTCTTAGTTTTTTTATTAAATCTTCTTCTGTTTCATATTCAGAAAATATTTCGTCGATTTTTTCTAAACCATATTCAATCATACAATTGCCAAATATATCCTTCTGTGATTCTGAATACAAGTGGAGATTAAATGATGCAGCAGAAGATAAAAAAGCACGAACTTTATAATTTTCAGGAATTATAAATTGTTTCTTATTATTAACATTATGTTCAGTCAAAGCTTTTTTATAGCTATTTTCAAGTAATACTGAATATAATTTAACTATATCACCCAAATCATCAGTATCAATTCCAAAATCGTCCCTACTGTCAGATAATGCTAAATGTATTACGGCATTGTCTTTATTTACAACCTCCTCAATAATTATTGTATCATCTTGAAAAGGTGTATTTAAGAAAAAGCCTTCACTTGGTAACCACTCTTCTTTTAAACCTTGAATTTGAAAAGAATCAATGATTAGTTCATCTTCATCGTTGATGCTAAGAAAGAAATAAGAATTAATTTCTGGATTAACATAGACTTCATATAAATCAATTTTTCCACTAATAAATTGAGCAATTCTCTTTTCAGAAATTGGAATAGTTAAATACCTATAAATATCATTTTCAGGTTCAACCAATAAGCACAAATAATGAGTTTTTATTTCATCTACTGAAATAAATAACTCAGGTATATCATAATATACCAAAATTTGAGATATGTTAAAAACCCTATTCATTATTTTTTGCAAAATTAGTACTTCTCCACCAAGAATGATGACTTGGCTTAAAAGTTTGTTTAATTAATCCGTCACCTTTTTCTAAATTGAGTTCATAAATTTTTTTATGTTTATGACGTGGAAATTTTATGATATCTTCACAATCTTTTATGTTAGAATAAACAGATACAGCACAACAAGTACATTCATCAACTTTAAATAATTTAGTTGGAAACTCTAATCTTTGAGAAATCAATTCTTCTATTGGGTTTTCGATATTCGAAACCAATCTATAATATTTTTCCCCATTTGGCTCTTGTGCATCTTTTGGTGGACATTGCTCTGGAAGATTTTCAAACCATTCAATCATAAAAAATGAATTACATAAAGTATCAAATTTATAAAATAACATTAATGTTCATTTATGGAATACCATAATAAATATATTTAGATTTGTTTATTGATATTCTAAACATTGTATTGGATAAAAATATAAATTAATGTGAAATAAACAAAAACTATTTACTGTCAATTAAAAATTATTGATATAATTTTTCACATCTGCATATCTAATAGTTAATTTTTCATAGAGCTGTATACATATATCAAATTAAATAATATGAAATCTTTAACAGAATTTATCAACGAGCAATTAGAAAATTCAATAGAAAAACCTATACAGGAAGAACAACAAATTGCTGAAACTACTCAAACAAATATTCAAGAAGCTGAACAACCAAATCCTGAACAAACTCCTTCAGAAGAAAAATAAATTAGTCTATAAGTGATTTCATTTTTTAAATAGGGCAAATATTGTTTGCTCTATTTATACTGTGTGGTAACAAGAATAAGCTTTTTGAGGTTATATAACAAAGTTATATAAAAGTTGTTGTTATCTATAACAACAAAAATGTGTGTTAAGTCCTATAAATAAAGGGTTTTTGTAACGTCTTACTTTCGAAAATTGAAATAATAGCGTTACAATATGTAACATTTGCTATACATTGTTCAACAATTATTGTACATTTGTACGTACATTTATACAATAATTGTATCTCTTCTGAGACAACAATTTTGTAAAATAAAAAACTCCCTGCTTGAACAGGGAGCTTTAAAAGTTGATTATTTTATTTCTATATAGAAAACAAATAGTCCTCCTTTCGGATGGTAAATAGTTTTACCGTTCTTTTTAATCGATCTGGTAAAAACTTTTTTATAAGTTTTTCCATTTTTTTCAAAAGTTTCCATTGTTACGGATTTTTTGAATTAAACCAATTACCGAACAACTCAGGCTGCAACCTGAGTTGTTCTGCTTAAAATCTCAGCGTTATCGCCTATGGAATAATGTCCACATTTGTATCGTCCTTTAGCAAAGATAAGAAATTTAAAAACCAGAATACAACAGTTGTTAACATATTGTTAGTTACTTATAATATTATATGGTTAAAAAACCGTTTTTATTACCATAAATTTTATCTCTGTATTAATTAATTAGAAGATTAATAGATTTAGTAGTTATAGGATAAAGTTGATATTTTCATAAACCCTCTATTTTAGAGGGTTTTACGTTTTTTAGCCTAGATAATTTTTATTATATTTGTATTATTAAAAATAAAAACCATTCCTAAAAAAGGAATGTAAAATAAATCGTGCTTTTTGCATTATTGTCAACCTTAAATTACCACAATGAAGTTTTCGGACTTCATCTTTAAAAGACAAATAATGTATATGAGGTACGCCTGTTTTGGCGTGGCTTGTATCATTGTTTTTTGGGGTGTGGTAATCCTAAGGTTGACATGATACAATGTCCACGCTTTATTTTTATGTTAAACCTTAAATTACCACACAATGAAATTTGAATTATCTACATTCAAAAAAGTAGCATCATGTTCTATATTGATGTTAACAAATCTCTCTTTATCAGGACAAACAAAGTTTTCTTTTGATGACCAAACACTAAAAAAGTTTTATTATCAGAAATTATTTCCAGTTGAATATAAGCAAATAACTGATGGTTCTGTAACAAGAAATGCTTACATGATTTCTGATGATAATCAAATCCCTATTTCCTCAGATGAATTAAAAGGTTCATTTATTATCATTTCAGACAAAATGGGTATTAATGATAAAGACGTTCCAGGACATTTTCTTAAAAATGAATTATGTGAAGAGGTTATAAAATATTATGAAATTAATAAAACCAATGTACTATTGATAGAAAATGAAAATACTAAGAAACTTTACATGATGTATTCAGATTTTCTTAAAAGTATGAATGAAGAAAAAGAAAAGATTAAAAAAGATGATGCAGAACTAAAAATGATAGATGGATTTATGCAATCCATGGGATATAAAACCTCTCAAATAGATGGAGCAATATATGTTAAAACTAAATATTATCGAATTTTATGTAACCTATCAACAGTTGATGTTTTACAAAAAGATAAAGACTACTTGAAAAAAGTTGATTCTTGGTTTGAACAGCGAGAAGCTATAAGAAAACAAATTATAGCAACCATTCCTAAATTTGATCATTATGCAAGATTATATAGAGTACAAAGAAATAGAATGTCTAAGGCGGATATTTTGTCATGGACAACTTTAACAAAATCTGCTAATCTTTTAAATAAAAAAGAAGTTGATTTAACAGATAAATTATGGGGATTATTAGAATTGCAGAATTCAACAGAAAATTACCACAAATATTCATCTGAATTTATAGATTATCTAAGTGCTTCTACAGGAGTTTTAGGAATATAGGTAAGATAATCCGGCAATGCCGGATTTATTTTTTTTCAAAAAACTCATCAAAAGACATGAAGTATTTCAATAATGGTATTTGATTAATTTCATTCAAATATTTAATAAGACCGAAAATTAAAAATAAATCATTTTCACCCAATATAATTTTTGAATAATCTTTATTCATTGAATGGAGTGTAAATTTAAAATTAAATTTAGACTTTTTACAAATCATTAGAATGTAAAAATCATTATTTTCTAATTTTACATCATATTGTATAATTAATGATTTTGTTACTATAGTTTTTTCAACTATATCAAAACAATTTATTTTACAATTCTTATAAATATCTGATTCTTTAAGATAGTTATTAAGAATTAAATTAAACGCATCTAATAGTTTTTTTTCATTTATATAATTAAAGTACATTTGCTTAAAATATGAGCTAAATTTACCCAAAAATTTTAACAGACGAAATTTATACGTAAGAAATCTAAATTTTAACAATACTCTTGTTAACTTACAAAACAATAAAAAATTAGACATAGTAGTTAATTTTGATTGTTTAATACAACTACAAGAACTAAAATAAATATTCGTCAATCAAAAGTTAAGCTATCAGTTCCTCATACGTAAGTCGTCCCTCAAATGCACAATATAAAGCAAAGTTAAATCTATTACCTTCATCAAAATCTTTGGTATTATATCTAAAGGAAAATTCATCACAGTAAAGTTGTAAATGTTTTGGACTAACCGAATGATAGATGCCAAGAATTCCTCGTTTTAGTAAACTCCAAAATCCTTCAATGCTATTAGTATGATAATTGTCTTTGACATATTGACCTTTAGTATGAGGTATACTTTTATGTTCGTAATGTTTGTGTACTTGTGAATAACCTTTCCAACCATCACTAACCACAATAGAACCTCTTTTGACCATGTTTTTAATAATCGTTGTAAGAGTTTTCCCTTTTGTGTTGGGAACGATTTCTGTAGATACTTTTCCATTACTAAGTAAGCCAAATACAACAGCTTTTGTTTTAGTACTTCTTCCCTGAGTATTTTCTACTCTTTTTTGCCATGATTTTTTATGATTTTTTCCTCCTACGAATGTTTCGTCCACCTGTGTAACTCCATCAAATTTATTTATTTTTTCAGAACTTAAAGAATGTCTTATTCTTGAAAGCATGAACCATGCAGTTTTTTGAGTTACACCAATATCTCTTGCAAGTTGATGACTACTAATACCTTTTTTGTGTGATGTAAAAATATAGATTGCGTAAAACCATTTTCTAAGTGAGATTGCAGAGTTTTCAAACATAGTTCCAATTTTCACATTGAAATTTCTTCTACAATCTTTACATTTATAAATACCATTGAATTCACCGTCCTTTTTTAATTTGTAATGATCTTCTCGTTCACTGCCACAATTAATACATATTGGGTCACCATTCCAAAGCAATTCTTCAAGATATTCTCTGCATTTTTGTTCTGTATTCAATGACTCCATCATGTTGGTTATAGAAGAATTATCTGAAGAAATTCCAAGATGAAAAATTTTTGTTATGCCGATATATCTCATATTTATTAGTTATATATAAAATTAATAAAAAAGATCGAGGCTGAACAATGCTGATGAACAAATTTTCATGATTTTTATCTTGTTTTTAGTTTGATTGTCAATTGATTACAAGTTGTTGTTTATTGATTTCAGATACAAAAAAACAGCATCAAAAGATTGATGCTGTCTAAGTTTTGAAATGTTGTTTAATTAATTTGGTATTAACTAGTATATTATTATCTTAAATTTTTATACAATGAAAAAAACAGCAATTATTATTCTTTCTGACCCAAAAGCTGGTTCAGAAGAAGCTTTGGGAAGAGTTTTTAACGCTTTAGCATCGGCTTATGAATTCAAGCACGCGGGTGAAGATGTGAAAATCATTTTTCAGGGAACGGGAATCAGATGGCCGGAACAATTGGAAAAAACAGACCACCCTGTTCACGGGCTTTACAATGAGGTGAAAGATTATGTTCACGGTCTTTCCAAAGGATGCGTAGCGGTATTTGGAACGGAAGTTTCAGGGTATGAGCTGTTGAACGAAAACGAAGTTCCGGGAACTCCAGGCTTACCAAGTTTCCTTAACCTGAGAAATGAGGGTTACGATATTTTGATTTTCTAATCTAATCTTGTTTTGAAACTGCCCCCTTGAAAAATTTTCAGAGGGCAGTTTTGATTTAAAAATAATAATTAAATTGCAGTAATAATGTTATCACAATCTGTCTATACGCTCGTTAATGAACAAAACGGGAATCTGGCTTTCAAACTTTTTGAGTTTGATAACAACAGCTATTTTGACCATATCCAGCGGAATAACTATTTTACATTAATCCTGATAACTTCGGGAGATGGCGTTGCGACGGTTGACCTTTGTGATTATTCTTTCAAAGAAAATACTTTGTTTGCGTTTTATCCTTATCAGCCTTTTATGTTGCAGTCTGCGAAACCGATTATGGGAATTTCGATTCAGTTTCATCACGATTTTTTCTGTATTTACAGGCATCATAAGGAAATTGCAGCCAATGGAATCTTGTTTAATAATGTCTATCAACAACCTTTTATTGGATTAAATGAATTCAGTAAAAGTTCGATTTTAAATTTGATTAATGGACTCGCCAATGAACTTAAAAATGATGCTTTCAGAAAGGATGAGGTTTTGATTTCTTACTTAAAAATTTTATTGGTTACTGCGACAAGAATAAAATTAGAACAACAAACCATTCAAAATTCTGAATCGGTGAATATTAAGCAACAGTTTGTTATTCAAAATCTTAAAAATGCGATTGAAGATAACTTCCGAACCAAACATTCAGCGAGTGATTATGCGGATTTATTGAATCAGACACCTTCTTCGCTTGCAAGGATTACAAAGAATCACTTTAATAAAACGCTTTCCGATTTGATTACGGAACGAATCATTATTGAAGCCAAAAGAGAACTGTATCTTACAGACAAAACGATTAAGGAAATTGCCTACGAATTGGGTTATGAAGATGAATATTATTTTAGTCGGCTTTTTAAGAATAAAACGGATATTTCACCTCAGATTTACAGAAATACGATTGGTTTTAACAGAGGTGCAGAATCTAATTAAAAATAAAAATGGATAATTACAATCAATATATGCTTGAATGCATCGAACTAGCAAAACAAGCTTTGGAAAAGGGAAATCCGCCAGTTGGTTCTATTCTGGTTTTTGAAGATAAAATTATTGGCAGAGGAATCGAATCTGGAAAATCAAGCGGTGATATTACGCAACACGCCGAAATTTTAGCGGTGAAAGATGCTTTAGCAAATGGTTACAGAAATGTTTTAGAAAAGTCTGTGATGTTTTCTACGCACGAACCTTGCATTATGTGTTCCTATCTTATCAGACATCATCAAGTTGCGAAATTGGTCTTCGGAGTTTCTGTTCCTTTTGTTGGCGGACAATCTTCTGAATTTAAAATTCTGGAAACTGAAAATGTTCCGAAATGGGGAAATAAACCTAAAATTGAGTCGGGAATTTTACAACATGAATGTGAGATATTGAATGAACAATTTGCTGAATATCTTTCTAAGCAAAAATTATTTAATAAAAAATAAAAGCCTCTCAGATTTGAAAGGCTTTCGTTTTAATATCAATTTTAATAATGAAATTAATCTTAGATTATGTTGTTTGTCCTCCATCAACATTTAGAGTAACACCTGTGATATAGCGCGCCTCATCACTTGCTAAAAAAGAGACAGCCATTCCAATATCTTTCGGTTCTCCGTAATGCCCCAATGCAACGGATTGTAGCATATGTGAGCTGAAGGGTCCATCAGAAGGATTCATATCTGTATCAATAAGTCCTGGCTGAATAATATTTACGGTAATATTTTTGCTTCCCAAATCTCTTGCCCAACTTCTTGTATAAGCTGCCAAAGCTGCTTTAGTTGCGGCATAATCACCAATTCCTGGATAGGGAGAACGTGTCGCTCCGGTAGAACCGATTGAAATAATTCGACTCCCATTTTTCATAAATGGCAATACATATCGCACTGTATTTACGACACCGTGAACATTGACATCCCATTGCTGCTGTAACGCAGATAAATCGTTATCTTTATTGTCAATCTCTCCTGTTACAAATAATCCTGCACTATTCACTAAAATATCAATTCCCCATTCTGAAGCTTTTTGGATAGCAGTATTTATTTCTTCTAAATTTGCGGTATCTGCTTTTATTGCCATACTTTTTACACCCAAGGCTTCTATCTCTGCAACCAGATCTTCTGCTTTCTGTTTTGAATTTACATACGTGAAAATAATATTTGCTCCCTCTAAAGCAAGTTGTCTTACAATTCCTGCTCCGATTCCACGACTTCCACCTGTTACAAATGCTGTTTTGTTTTTTAATTTTGACATAACTGTAATGATTTTTTTTATGATTAAATATGAAATATGATTGAACCTTTTGTACTACTTGACTCAAGATCCTGATGAGCTTTTGACACATCTGATAAAGAATAAATTGTAGGATTAATCTCTCCTAATATTCCGTTTCGCAAAGCATCAAACATTTCTGTCGCAGCGAATTGAACGCTTGCTTTATCAGGAAAATAACTTCCTAAATTCGGACGGATGAAATTAATTTTTCTGTCATTTAAAACTTTATTATCAATATCAGGAACTCCGGAAGAGTTTCCGAACAACAAATATGTCCCCCCAGTTTTAAGAACATTAAGAGAATCATTGAAAGTTGCTTTTCCAACACCATCAAAAACAGCATCAACTCCTTTTCCTTCTGTGAAATTATTTACAGATTCAGTTAAATCTTCATTATCCAAAGCAACAACAAGGTCAATTCCGTGGCTAAGAGCATAAGATTTCTTAATGCTGTTTCCTACTGTTCCAATCACTATCGCACCTAAAGCTTTCGCCCATCTGCTCACCAATGAACCAACACCTCCCGCCGTTGCGTGAACTAAAATTGTATCTCCCTTTTTCACAGAATACGCTTGTTTAATAAGCATTCTTGCAGTAAGACCTTTCGCCATAATTGCTGCTGCCTGATCAAAAGAAACATCATCCGGAACTTTTATCAATTCGGAAGCATTTATCAATCTACGCTCCGCATAAGCTCCAAGAGCGAAAAAATATCCTACCCTATCTCCTACAACAAGATCTTTTACATTTTCTCCAACAGATTCTACAGTACCTGCCGCTTCTACCCCAATGGTCACCGGAAAATTATTGACTGGAAAAGTACCGTTTCGGAACATTACATCTACAAAATTTAAAGCAATTGCTTTTTGGTTAAGTATCACTTGATTTGCGTTTGGTGTTCCAATTGTTTCTAAGCCATATTCCAGAACTGCAGGCGAACCTTGTCTGCTTATTCGTATAACTGCAGTTTCATTACTTTTCTCCATTTTTTTAGATTTTGGTTAAACATTTTGATGTGACAAAGTTGCGACAGTTCAAAAACATACACATTGACAAATGCAGTAACTTATTCTTGACATTTATCAAGAGGTTTGATAAATATTCTGTATTTTCACATAATTATTAATGTTAAATACCTTTTCCATTGGCTTCCGTACCATTTGAACCTCTTTTTATTTACATTGAATTTAAATCAGCACTTACACTGAGTGGTGAAGAGAAAATTCTTATACAAAACACATTTAAGTCAAAACATTTACGCAAAAAGCAATATCTTTTAGAGGAAGGAGATGTTTGTAAGTATATGTCTTTCATTGTAAAAGGTTCAGGACGGATGTATTCTGTAAATGAAAAAGGACAGGAACACACTATTCGGTTTGCCATTGAAAATTGGTGGCTGGGAGATTATGAAAGTTATAACTTCAATACAACATCTCTTTACAATATCGAAGTTCTTGAAGATTCTGAAGTTCTGATGATTGAGCAAAACAAATTGCAGGAACTTAGAGTTGCGATACCTGCAATTGACGTAATGGTAAAAGAAATTGACAAAAAAGGGATCGCTGCCACTCAAAAACGTATCCATTCTTCCATTAGTCTGAGCGCAGAAGAACGTTATGACAATTTGATAAAATCTTATCCTGAATTTTTAAACCGTTTTCCACAAACTATGATTGCTTCTTACTTAGGAATTTCACCGGAAACTTTAAGCCGTATCAGAAAGAATATTTTAAGGAAATAATCACAAAAAAGTTCGCTCCTAATAAAGGTTAATGTTATTTTTTGATGTTTAAAATCTATCTTTTTTGGATGATAGATTATTATTTATAACAAATAATAACTCAATAATTATTTTAGCTGTTGCTCCCCAAACTTTATGACCATTCACTTCATAATAAGGAGTCGTCACCAAATCTCCGGGAATACTGATTTCACTGCAGCCGACAATACTCGGGTCTAAAAAATAATCCAGCTTTAATTCAAAAATTTGCTGAACTTCACGAGAATCCGGAATAAAATCCGGTTGATACGGAAGATATCCAACCACAGGTAAAACATTGAAATCACTTGGACCAATATAAATTTCGGTAAGTGTTCCTAAAATTTTAACCTCATCAGGATTTATTCCGATTTCTTCCTTCGCTTCACGAAGTGCCGTTTGGATAAGATTTTCATCTGAAATTTCAAATCTTCCTCCCGGAAAACCAATCTCATTGGAATGAAAGCCATCGTAAGAATTTCTCAGAATCAAAGGAAAATAAATTTTATTATCAATTGGATATAAAAGAACCAGTACAGCACTTTTTCGTGTTTTCTCAGTAGGCTTTAAAGTCAGATATTTTGCAGAAAGAGCTTCCATTATGTGATGTGCTTTTTCTCCCGGAAGTTCTTTTTTAAGATTTTTTCGAATCTTTTCAATTGATGATGAAAAGTTTTGCTTTTTCATAATTGCAGTTTACTGATTAAAAAAGTCCGCTAAATCCACTGTTAGTAGATAATAATCGGCTCGTCATCTCAGAATCCACAGGAAACATCCGAACAGGATTCTCCGTTAGCAGATTCAGGGATGAACATTGTTGTCAAACTTTCCTCAACAATTTCTTTTAAACTTTCAAAAGGCTGAAAACCGTGGGTAAGAACTTTAACTACTCCATTTTCCAAAGTCAGTAAAGTTGGAAATCCTTTTACACCTAACTGTTTACTGAATTGGAATCCTTGTGCTGTTTTCAATTTCATCTCTTCCGAATGGAAACTTTCTAAAAAAGCATTCTTTTCAAGGCCTATTTCTTCTGCTAAATCTGCCAAAACCACATCATTGGTAATGTCTCGTCCTTCCACATAAAATGCTTTCTGCATTAAATTTAAAAATTCAAAATCTTTCGTCGGTAAAATTCTTTGAACTACAGCTAATGCCCTACTGGAAGGCTCTGTATCATAATGAAAGCTGTCAGAGACAAATTTCATCGAATGGTCAAAATATTGACCGCTGCGAAGGTTTACATTTCTCCAGTGATATTCAAGGAAATCTTTATATTCTTTGGTCACTTTTTGTTTGCTTCCCGGCGCAAAACCACCTGAAATAATCTGTAAATCTATATTCGGATAGCTTTCCTTTAGTTTCTTCATCACCGGACTGAAACCATAACACCACGAACACATCGGGTCTGTAAAATAATACAATTTCATAATTTTAAATTTTAATTGTTTTAAATTTCTAAGACAAAGTTCGTTTTGTTTTGAATGAATTGATTTCGTAAAAAGTTCAAAAACTATCGTGAAAAGTTTAGTGTTATTTTGTGCTAAAGTTGCTGCTGCAACTGTTTCGGTGTGTTTCTATATTTCTGTTTGAAAGATGCTATAAAATGGGCAGGAGTTTCAAAACCTACTTCATAAGCAATTTCTGTGACGTTCTTCTCTGAGTTTTTTAATAATTCGTAAGACTCCTCCAATCGGCGTTGCATAATCCATTTTCCGGGATTTGTTTTGAAGGTCTGCACAAATTTTCGTTTAAACGTCGACAGACTGCAGTTGGCAAGAAAAGCATATTCCTCCAAGGAAATATTTTCTTTGTAATTGTTCTGCATCAGTACCACCAAATCAGGATTTTGATGAGTATCAAGACTGCGCAATCTTTTTTCGAAATGATAACCATTGGGAGCCGAAATCAGAACCTGAAATAATTCTCTGATTTTAAATGGTAATAGAACCTGTAACCGTTCTTTATCCTGATTTAATTCAAAATAAGATTTAAATTGAGTAATAATAGAATTCATTAATTCATCTTCCTCGAGCAAAGCGATATCTCCGTTGAGACAATCTTCAATTTGTATCTGAGAAGTATTTTTACAGTCGAAAATGGTATCGATTTGGGACTGAAGCCAAGTATCTGAGAAAAAGATAATTATTGATTCATAACCATTTTCTTCATTTCCAATTTTTTCGGAAACCAGATAAGAACCTTTTTTCATAAAAAAACCTGAACCTGCAGGAACAATTCTCTTCATTCCCCAACCTAAAATCTCTTTTTTACCGTGCAAAAGTATGTTGATCATATTCATATGAACGCACATATTGGCTCTGATAATTTCCTGATGAGTCTGATAATGCATCACCTGAATATCATCGTTCCACGATAAAACCTTGGGATTTTCTTTGATAATTTTACTACAATTGAGATTGTTCATCGTTCAATAATTTTCTTGCTGTGACCTATAAAATTGATGAATTTGAATCTGATAAAAAATGGACAATTTTGTTTTTGTGATGGACAAAATTTTATACTTTGCTATAAGCATAAAAAGAGATGCTTTTTCAAACATCTCCTTTTTACTAATTTACCCTAAGCAACATTTATATCTTCATTCTCAGCATTAAAACGATCCAAAAACTCCAAATATAACGGTATGCTTCTTTCTATCCATTCTTCCGACGGCTCAAATGTCATTCCATAATACGCAAAATAAGGTTGGTAATCTGCTTTTATCCAATCGAACATTGCTTCAAAAGGATTGGTAAGATCTTCAAGATTAAATTTTAATGGTGTTCCGCGTTGTAGATGTTCTTCTTTTAAACCTAATGAAATAGCCAAAGCCACTTTCTTTCCTCCAAATTTAAAACCACTTGAGCTTCCGTATGCCCAACCGTGAGTAAGAACTTCGTCCAGCCACTTTTTTAACAATGCGGGAGCGTAATACCAATAGTATGGGAATTGGAAAATAATATGATCGTGCTCTTCGATCAGTTTTTGTTCTGCAGCAATATCAAATTTTTGATCAGGATACACTTTGTGTAATTGGTGTATGTGGAACTTCTCTGGATATTTTTCTAGTTCTGTAAGCTCCTTACCTACTAATTTTTCCATTCTATCATTATGATCTTTAAATATTGGAATTATCATTCGATTCTCTTGATCTTTTCCTAGCAGTTTATTCTTAAGCATTTCACAGCTCACTGCTTCATTTTCTCTTATGAGTTGGTGATAAGTATTATAAACCTTTTGCTCGAATGTTTTAAGATAAAAATTAACAGATTTAGATTCTTCTGAAGATCCTTTTACACTTTGGGCTTGGATATTCCATTTCGAAGGTAATACGATGTGCTTTGTACTTATCTCTGAGATTTTATCATCAATCGTAATTCTCATATAGATAGGTACCTTTCCCTGAGAGTTAATATTTGATTTTTTGAGATAAAAAAATCAAATTGAATATTTTATTCATGATGTGCCGGTTTTTATGATTTCTAAATTAATCTAATTAAAAACCTGTCACAAGATGTTCAATTTTTGAACAAGTCCAAACAGGCTATTTTCAAACTTTTCAGTGACCTGTTTTCACCTTTTTTAATAGGTCACTGAATAGGTCACTTTCAGATTGTGATGATTTAGCTCTTTTTGGAACCTGCATAAACAAAAAATGCTGTAAAACATATATTTTACAGCATTTTATACTATTTTGATTCAATAGTTGCGGAGAGAGAGGGATTCGAACCCCCGGACCTGTTACAGTCAATAGTTTTCAAGACTATCGCAATCGACCACTCTGCCATCTCTCCTTTAAACTCCGATTATATCGTTGTTTTTGGTGGTGCAAATATATAATGTTTTTTGATTCTGACAAAATATTTTCAAGATAAAATTAAAAAAATAATAATTTTCACCTGAAAACAAAAATAAAGCCCCAAAAAGGGGCTTTACCTGAATCGATATATTAATTGAAAATTAAGCTAAAGTTACATTTACTGCATTTAGTCCTTTTTCACCTTTTTGTACATCAAAAACCACTTTGTCATTCTCACGAATTGTTCTTGTCTTTAATCCTGAAGAGTGTACAAAAATGTCTTGTCCTCCGTCTGCTGGAGAGATAAATCCGAAACCTTTTGTTTCGTTAAAAAATTTTACTGTGCCTTGTTGCATTGTATTTGTATTAAAAATTGTTGTTTTATTATTTATTTTACAAGTTCGATATTGATAGCCGAAAATCCTTTTGGAGATCTTTCTTTTTCAAACGAAACTTTATTTCCTTTTTTTACTTGATGTATACAGTTGTTACTGTGGAAAAATACATTCTCTTTACTATTGTCTTCGGTAATAAATCCGTAACCTTTTTCACTGAAAAACGTAACGATACCTGTTTTTCTTAACTCCTCTACAGGAATAGGAGCTGCTCCTAACTGAATATCTTCAGGGTTAATCTCCATTCTTTCTTCTGGAGGTGTGGTAGTAAGTCTACCATATGAATCAACATAAGTAAGCATATCGTCAAGACCTTTTCCTTTGTTATTATTTGTCTTACGATCTTCGCGTCTTAACGCTTTTTCTTTTTGTTTTTGAATTTTTTTCTTGAAATTTTCCTTTTTAGAGAAAGAATCTGCCATAAATTTTTTTAATATTTTAATTACTGTACTGAAATGTCTGTTTACCTTGCTTACTTACCGGCAATGTAAAACCTGTCTGCTTTTGGATGTTTTTAAGATCCATACGTTCATTTTCTTCAAATGAACTTGTTTTCCCTTTCACTCCTGCTTTTGCTGATACTATGATCTCAACAGGATTGTTTAGAATAGTACTTGCAAAGCTTCGGATATTATCCGACATGGTTGCTGAAAATAATAAGGTTTGTCTTTTCTGAGAAATCAGTTTAACTACTTTTTTCACATCATTTACAAAACCCATTTCAAGCATTGTGTCTGTATCATCCAAGATCAATATCTCGATTTTGGAAAGATCAATATGTCTCTGACTCGTTAACTCCAATAATCTTCCCGGTGTTGCAACAAGAACATCTACTGTCTTTCTCAAAGCTGCTAGCTGTCCTCCCAATGAAACGCCTTCATAAATAGAAAGCTGAGATAATGGAAGATATTTGCTGTGCAATTTAAGATTTTCTTCGATTTCCGTTACCAACTCACGAGTCGGTGTTAATATTAAAGTTCGGATTTCTTTATGTTCCGGAGCTCTTTTTTTTAATAATTGAAGAACAGGCATTGCAAAAGCTGCAGTTTTCCCTGTTCCTGACGGTGAACAGCCCATGATATCTTTACCTGCCAAAATATGTGGAATAGCACTACTTTGTATCTCTGTAGGTTGTGAATATCCCGTTTCTGTAACGGCACGAATTATTGGATTTATTAAATTTAAATTTTTAAAATTCATTCATGGGGTTTTGCCGGATCTCCCGACGTTATATAAAATCAAATACGTTTTAAGGAATTTAAAATTATCATCTTTTTTGAGAATAATTGGAAGAGAAAAATCAACTTTCTTTTATTCATCCATTTTTTTGCGTTCATCAATACTATTGAATTCTGCAATAACTTTCTATGTCCTTTTCATCGGGCACTTCTACAAATTCTCAATTTTTAAAATTGATTAATCTGTTTGTAATAATTTTTAAAAAGGATAAAGCTTTAAGGAATGGTTTCCTAATTGTTTTCGGTAGTTTGAATTCAGTTGGCAAGTTATAAAACCTGCGGCTGAAAGAGCAAAAACTGAAAGAAGAAAATGGTTAATTCTAATCTGTAACAGAAAGCAAAGGCAAAGGCCTAATTATTAATTATTGTACAAATATACAATAAATAAACTGAATAACTGCTATTTTAATTAATTGATTATCAAAAATATATTAAACCTTAATACTTATCTTCCAGTTATCCGACTTATTTATGAAAACTTCATCCAATCACTTTTATCGTTATTATGTTCTACAATATTTAAGTTCTGGTGCTGATTCATCGAGCTAAGAAGTGTTACAATATCCTGTCTCACAACCTCTACAGCACTATCTGTAAGTTCCTGACTGAATCCTGAGTTATTTAATTCCAACAAATCATTCACAGTAACTACTCTCGCCAGAACTTTTCCAAGATCGATCATTTTACGCTGAGAAAGCGCTGTATTGATATTGAAATCCAGTTCTTTAGCGTATAATTTAACTGAATTATTCGTCAATTCATTAATAGCAAGATATTCGGCAAAATTTTCAACCTTTTTCTTTTTCATATCTTTTAAAATTCCTTCCGAAATTTGAGTGTAAAGCATCTCATTAGAGCCTTCAAAGATCTGAAAAGGTCGGCTATCCATAATTCCGCGTCCTCCGATGTGAGTCGTTCTGTATCCTTTTCCGCCCGAAAGCTGAACAAGAACTTGAGCAGACTCCTGCATCATATCGGTAACCAAAGCTTTCATACTGTTCGCATGAGCACCGCTTCCCGAAACATCATGATCAATTCCGCTTACTTTACAACTTTTCGCACACATTGCAGAACAAAGCGTGAAAAACGCCTGCATTCTTGTCAATTGATATTGAACCTGATCTAAAGCATAAAGATTAGAAGCACCCACTACCCTTTCCTGACAGTGTTTTGTAGCTTCATCCAACATTCTTTTCAGGAACCCCATTCCCATTCCCGGAAATTGTAGTCGACTACGGTGAAGCGTGTCGAGCATCATTTTCAGGCCTGTTGTTTCGGGAGTTAATTTATTGTATTCCGGAACTCGAATGTCAATTTTATTCAATCCATAAGGAATCATATACAATCCCGGATTGTCGTAATATTCTAAAACTTCAATATTTTGTTCTCTATAATGCGTATTAGCAATGAAAAAATCTACATCTCTGGACAATTTTCCTTCAGCATTTGCATTTCTTGAGGTGATTAACCAATAATTTGCCAATCCAGTCAACCCCTGCCAGTGTTTTGTTCCTTTTATATGGTATTCATTATCTATTAATGTATTCTGGGTTTTCATATTTAAGGCATCACTTCCGTATTCCGGCTCGGTGATCATTAAACCTCCCATTGCACCATGATCAAGGAAATTTTTAAAGATATCGGCTTTTACAAGATCGTTTCCGTATTTGGCTACAGGTTCCAGGAAAAGGGCAATATTAATCCCAAATGTTAATGATAATGAAAGCGATTCATAAGAAGCAGCGGATAAAATACCCAAACACTCTTTCACCTTTACTCCTCTCCCTCCAAATTCTTTCGGAATGGCTACAGATAATGGTTTCAGATTCATTATTTCTTTCCAAACATGTGGTGGAAGACCTCTTGAAAGGCTTAGCTTATCAATATTTTCTTTTTGAAAAAGATTGTGAAGAGAAGTTGAAAAACCGTTGAGAAACTCCGAATAAGGTGTTTCAGATGCGGATCCATTCATAATAGATTTGAAATTTAGCGCTGCATGCCATCTATACAACAATATAATAAAGCGAAGCGAATGGCAACAACAACTTAATAATCAAATATCAGCAGCTTCACGTAACGTAAATATTTTTCTAAGGTACAACTAAATAAATTGCTTACCTTACATACTGTGTGAAATTTTCATTAAAAAAATTAGAAAAGGGAGAATAAAAAAATTCCCCAAAAACAGGGGAACGGAAAATAAATTATAATAAGGTATAAATTTGAATATATAAAAATGATGTGGTGTTGCTTATTAAAATATTATTTCGATGTTAAAGGTAGACCAATAAAATTAAGCTCAACTATAGATTATTAAAAAGAAAAAGTTATTAGAAGGTCTAAAACATTGATATTTTCATAGATTTTAACAGGATCGTTTTAAATTTAGATATCAAACTCATCCATCGGTTTAAACAATCAATCCCATCGAAACAAAACGTTTTACAGATTAAAAAAAAATAAAGAAATTTGTGTTATCAATAGTTTTGAAACAAATAAAAATCAACAATGATGCAGATTCAGCCGGTAATTGCCCTACTTTCCCCCGGAGATATGGGAACTCAAATAGCAAAAGCGCTTATAAAAAATAATTTTAAAGTAATTACTGCCGGAGAAGGAAGATCTCAAAAAACGTTACAAAACATTCAGGATGCAGGGATCGAAGATGCTGGTTCACTTCAAAATACAATCGAACAAGCTGATGTAATTCTTTCCCTTACAAGTCCGGAAGGAAGTATAAAACTTGCTGAAAACATTGTTTTATGTTTAAAAAATATTTCAAACCGTCCGCTTTATGTTGATTTAAACTCTAACACACCTGCAATGGCTTTGTCCGTTGAAGAGTTACTTTCATCAATGAACATCCAATTTGTTAACGGTGCTGTCATGGGAGCTTCCAAAGATATTCCTGAAACTGGAGTTTTGGTTATAAGCGGAACTCATAGACAGCTTTTCATAGATCTTTTTGAAAAAGTTTTCAAAATAAAAGATGCCGGTGAAAAAACAGAAGCTGCATCAGCTTACAAATTATTATTTTCTATGGTGAATAAAGGAATTAATGCCTTATTTTTTGAAACGATGACCGCTGCCGCCCATTTCGGAATCCTTGATGAACTGAATGAAAGTCTTCAGGAATTTCTTCCCGGAACGTATCAGGATCTTATAAAAACTACCCCAACTTATCCACAGCATATTTTCAGGAGAATTGATGAAATGAAAGGTCTGACCGAAATGCTAAAAAGTGAAAATTTACCCAACATTATTGCCTCAGGAACCGCCGAAACATTCGAAAGAGTGTATCAATCAAACATTTTTGAAAATGAAAAACCAAAAGGTATTATCGAAACTTTACAGAATTTCAAAAAATTAGTATAAACTTAATGGACAAATTATAAGTTAACCTATGATGAACATTACCTTTCCGTTCATAATTTATTAAAACAATCGTAACCTTCACTTCAAAGCATTTTCTTTCGAAGCCTTTAATTTTGCTCGAATTTAAATCTAAGAAAAGAAAGTGAAGAAAATTTTTACATCCGTTTTGTTTTGTGCATCAATTTATTTTTATGCTCAATCAGGTACCGTTTCAGGAAATATCAATGATGATTCTAAAATTGCATTGCCAGGAGCGAAAATTTCTCTGTCACCGGGAAATATCTATACCACTTCCGATGAACACGGAAACTTTGTTTTTCTAAATGTTCCCGCAGGAAATTATTCTATGAAAATAGATTATTTAGGTTATGGAATTCATGAATATACCGTTTCTGTAGAATCCGATAAAAATACCCAGCAAAATATAGTTTTTGCAAGAAAAGAAACGACAATTGAAGAAGTTGTGGTTGCAGGAGCAACGCTTAAAAATCAGGCAAGAGCTTTAAATAAACAAAAGAATAACTCAAATATCACTAACGTTATTTCATCCGATCAGATCGGGCGTTTCCCGGATGCCAATATTGGTGATGCTTTGAAGCGTGTTCCGGGAATTACGATTCAAAATGATCAGGGTGAAGCGAGAAATTTAATTATTCGAGGTCTTGCTCCAAACTTGAATTCCGTAACGTTGAATGGCGACAGAATTCCGTCTGCTGAAGGTGATAACCGTAATGTTCAGATGGATTTGATTCCTTCCGATATGATCGCCACGATTGAGGTGAATAAAACGTTGACACCCGATATGGATGCAGATGCCATCGGAGGTTCCGTTAATTTGATCACTAGAGCTTCCCCAAATGGACAGAGAATTTCAGCAACATTGGCGGGAGGTTACAGTCCGATTCGTGAAAAAGGAAATTATACAGCCGGATTGGTCTATGGAGACCGATTTTTAAACAAAAAACTAGGAGCTGTATTCAGTTTTTCATATAATAATAACAATTTTGGTTCAGATAATATCGAGCCGACATGGGCAATTGCTGATGATGCTGCAAAAACTGCTTACATCAGCAAAATGGGAGTTCGTTATTACAACGAGCATCGTATCAGACACAGTTTTGATTTGAATTTGGATTATGAATTTAATTCTAAAAACAAAATCTACGCTTCTGCAATGTATAATTTCAGAAATGATAAGGAAAATCGCTATGCTTTAGGTTATAAAATAAAACCAATTTACAGCGATGATGAAAGTGAAATTACAGGTTGGAAAGGCAGTATTACAAGACAAAATAAAGGTGGAGATTTCAACAATAACAACACCCGTCTTGAAAGACAAAAAGTCCAAAATTATGCCTTGAGAGGAGAACATCTTTTGGGAACTAAGATCGATTTGGACTGGTCAATGAACTACGCGACGGCAAGCGAAAAGAAGCCTCACGAACGTTATATCGAATTTGAAAATGACGGTCTTACCTTTTCTTCAAATTTCAGCGATCCGAGAAGACCGATGATCACGCCACTTACTGCCGACAATCTTGGAAATTATGAGTTAAGTGATCTTTCTGACTCAAATAGCTTCACTCAGGAAAAGGAATTTGGCGGAAAAGTTAATGTACGTTTTCCGTTTTCTGTAATTGAAGATCAAAAAGGTAGAATTCGTGTAGGTGCGCGTTTGCGTTTGAAGGAAAAAGAACGAGAAAATGATTATTTTGCTTTCGAACCGATCAATGATATGGGAAGTTTGCTGTCTGTTCCGACAACTTATTTTGACGGACACAATTTTCAACCGGGAAATTATGTTCCGGGAACTTTCGCGGCAGCTCCGTATTTGGGTGGATTGGATTTATTTAATCCAAATTTATTTAATTCAGAATCAAAACCTGAAGAATTTCTTTCCGGAAATTACAGGGCAAAAGAAAATATTTACGCAGGGTATATCCGTTGGGATCAGGATTTCAGCGATAAATTTTCAATGATCGTTGGTGCCCGTATCGAAAGCACAAAAATCGATTATACAGGAAATTACGTGCTGGATGAAGAAGATTTGGTAGGAAAAATCACCAATACCAATACTTATACGAATGTCCTTCCGAATTTATCATTTAAATATGTTCCGGTTCAGAATTTGGTGCTTCGTGCAGCGTTTACAACCGCTTTGGCGCGTCCGAATTATTACGCATTGGTTCCTTATTTAAATGTAATTTCAGGTGATGAAGCCATTTCTGCAGGAAATCCGAATTTGAAGGCAACGTACGCTTACAATTTCGATTTTATGGTTGAAAAATATTTTAAATCAGTCGGAATCCTTTCCGGAGGTGTATTTTATAAAAATTTAAAGGATTTTATTTACACTTATTCAAGAAGAAATTATTCTGCGACAGATTTTAACAACGACTTTGCAGGACAAAACAACCCGATTCCGGCAGGCGAAAATAACTGGAGTTTTACCCAACAGAGAAATGGAGATAATGTAAATCTTTTCGGTTTTGAAGTTGCTTTGCAAAGACAATTGGATTTCATTCCGGGAGCATTTTGGAAAGGTTTGGGAGTATATGTAAATTACACCTACACACATTCAAAAGCTAAAGGAATCACGAATGAAGACGGCGTTGAAAGAACCGATGTCGGACTTCCGGGAACTGCTCCGCATATGTTCAACGGATCGCTTTCTTGGGAAAACAAGCGCTTTTCGGCAAGAGTTTCTATGAATTATGCTTCTCATTATATTGATGAATTGGGCGGAAATGCTTTTGAAGACCGCTATTATGACAATCAATTATTCCTTGATGCGAATGCTTCTTTCAAAATTACGAGCCAGTTGAGAATTTTTGCTGAAGCTAATAATTTGACGAATCAACCGTTGAGATATTATCAGGGAATTCAGGACAGAACCGCACAGGTTGAATATTACAGACCGAAATTTAATATGGGAGTGAAGTTTGATTTTTAATTAAGCTTTAAAGAAAAATATTAACCACAAAAGTTTTTTAACACTTAAGTTTATTTAAGTTAATAAAATTATGCATAGAAGAACACTTAAGTTTTTTGAAAATCATAGATTTTCATCTTATGTGATATTTTGTATTTTCAAAGTAATGAGCTTTTTAAAACTTAAGTGTTCTAAAGTGTTTAATAAAAACTTTTGTGGTTGAAAATAAATTATATCAATTCAATGAAAAAAATAAATTACATCATAGCTCTTTCCATTTTACCGTTTGTGGTAAATTGTGTCGGGCAACATCAATTAGGAAAAAAATTACAACCGACTGCGATTACAGAAACGGTTTTGTATGACACCGACGATCCCGCAATCTGGATCAATCCTCAGGATGCTTCAAAAAGTATCATCATCGGAACAGATAAAGATACGAATGGCGGTCTGTACGCTTTCGATTTAAATGGAAAAATTATCAATAAAGTTTTAGGTTTAAAACGTCCGAACAATGTCGATCTGGAATATGGATTTAATCTAAACGGAAAAAAAATCGATTTTGCTGCCGTAACTGAAAGAGAAACCAACAAGGTAAAATTATACTCACTTCCCGATTTAAAAGAAGTTGGAGAATTCACCGTTTTTGATGGCGAAACAGAGCGCGGACCGATGGGAATTTCAATTTATAAAAACCCGCAAACAGAAGAAATTTTCGTGATTGCAGGAAGAAAATCCGGACCGAGCGACGGCTATCTTTGGCAATATAAATTATCTGAAAAAGATGGAAAAATCACAGGTGAAGTTGTCAGAAAATTCGGAAAATACAGTGGTTTAAAAGAAATTGAAAGCATCGCTGTGGATGATGAAATGGGCTACATTTATTATTCCGATGAAATGTTTGGTGTTCATCAATATTACGCTGATCCGGCAAAAGGAAATGAAGAACTTTCGGTTTTCGGAAAAGGCGATTTCAAATCTGATGTAGAAGGCATTTCCATCTACCCTACTTCTGTAAACACCGGATATATCTTGGTTTCCAATCAGCAGAAGGATACTTTTAATGTATATTTAAGAGAAAATCCATCGAAAGGGAAAATCTCTGAAATACCTGTTTCGACAAGCGAAAGTGACGGTTCGGAAGTTACCAATGTAAATCTTGGATCAAAATTTCCAAAAGGAATGTTTGTTGCGATGAGCAACGGCAGAGTTTTCCATATTTACGATTGGCGAATCGTTGAAGAAAGGATTAAAGCTAATATGAAATAACAAAAAAACAGGATGCAGAGACATCCTGTTTTTTATTTATATTTAAAAATTACTTAAAAATTTTAATTATTATTCAAATAACTTTTAATTGCCTTTAAAACTCCAAAATTATCATTAGAACACGCTTCAAAACTTGCCACTTCTTTCACGGAAGGATGCGCATTTTTCATTGCATAGGAATAATGTGCTTTTTTAAGCATCTCAATATCATTCATATAATCTCCAAAAACCATGGTTTGTTCGGGAGTAATATTCAATACTTTCTGAAGTTGCTCTAAAGCATTTCCTTTGTTGATATTTTTATTCATAATATCCAGCCAATATTGACCTGATACCACGACTTCAAGATTATACTTTTCAAATTGCTTTAAATAAGGATATAAATGCTCTTCTGAACCTTCAGGATGATAAACGGCGATTTTAAAAATACTGTCATCCAAAGCCTGCGTTAAATCCTCAACCCTTTGATTTCCTGTGTAAAATTGTGAAATATAATCTATAAAACCTTGATTATCTGTTTCGTAATATGCTCTTTTCTTCCCAGACAGCACAGCTGTTGCACCAGGAATAGTACGGATCGTACTGATTATTTCAGCAACATATTCCGAACCTAATTTATCTGCAAATAATTCTTCATTTTTGTAGACCATATAGCCTCCGTTTTCTGCAATAAAGGCCATCTCGTTCTCGATATCTCCAAAATATTTGGTGATTCCCAACATCTGTCTTCCACTCGCAGGAACGAATAAAATATTTCTTTTTTTCAGTTCTTCATAAATTTCAGGAAATTCCGGACTTACTTCGTGTGAAGAGTTCAGGAACGTTCCGTCCATATCGGTTACAATTAATTTAATATCTTTCATAATGCTAATCTATCGGCAGATTTCAGGTATAAAACTACTGAATTCATTTTTAAAATTTTAATTTCTAAGCGCTTTTATTCTTTTTTTATGATAAAATTTCGAGTTACATAGTTGGTTAATCGCAAAGGCGCAAAGAGTATTTAAAATACTATTTTTAAGGCGCAAGGATTTTATCTGCGATAAAATTTGCAATGTCTATACTAAACGTTTGCTGAAAATCTTCGATTTTCTTGCGCCTTAAATTTTACATCAATTTTTTCATTCTTTGCGCCTTTGCGATTCTCCAACCAAAATTTATTCCATAAAAAAATTAAACTCTTTTCTATATTGTGACGGGCTTTTTTGAATATATTCCTTAAATGTTTTATTAAAATAACTGAAATTATTAAAACCCGATTCAAAACAAACTTCAGTAATGCTCATCGGCTTTTCCGCCAACAATTTTAATGAATGAGTAATCCTGTATTCATTAACAAACTGAGTAAAAGTTTTATTAGTGATCTTTTTAAAATAACGGCAGAAAGACGGGACTCTCATATTCGCCAGTTCAGAAATTTCTTCCAAAGTAATTTGTTCCTTAAAATGATCTTTCACGTAATTGAAAATAAGGTTGATCCTTTCATTGTCTTCAACTTGTGTTTGAAGATAATATTTTCCTGCATTTAAAATTCTGTAATCCTGTGTGGAAGCTAATGCATCTAATATTTCTATAAACTTTACAAGCCTTTCCAAAGAAGAAGATTTGTGCATTTCCACGATCTTTTTTCCGATGGTTTTTTTGATATTTTCAGAAAAAACAATGCCGGCTTTTGACCTTTCGAGTAATTGAGTAATCCTGTGCATTTCAGGCAGTTCCCAAATCGTTTCACCTAAAAAATCAGGTTTAAACTGAATCACCATTTCGTAATCATTATTCGTATTTTCATTGGTCATTCCACAGTGCGGCAAATTGCTTCCCATCAACACAAGATCACCATCCGAAAAGTAGGAAATATTACTCCCGATCTGCCTTTTTCCGGAACCTCCGCAAACAAAAATTAACTCAACCTCAGGATGATAATGCCATACGTGAGATTTGATATTTTCGTTCTGAAAAAACTTCAAACTTGTGAAACTGCTTCCAATATTGGGTTTCACCGCTTCAAAGGCTGGATGTGAATGTTTCATTTTAACAAATTAATTCATGCACAAAATTAACAATTAATTTTTAATTAAATAATTTTAAGGTTAATATAGCATATAAATATGAAAATTGTATTGTAGATTAAGCCAATTGCCTGTTATACATTTGCACTATAAAACTTATCATTATGAATAAATTATTAAAATCTGCTTTTCTCGTAGGGTCTCTATTTATCTCAGCTAGCTTGATGAGTAAAGACAGGGATTTTTCTCTTTCAATTAAAACAACAGAAGCAAAAACTATCAGTTTTGATGTTCTGAATGGAAAAAACATATCCTTAGTTATCTATAATGATGCTTACGGAGAATTATTTTCTGAAAAATTGGAGAGTGAAAATAACGTAACAAAATCTTATGATCTGAAAGATCTGGAATCCGGAACTTATTATCTGGTTGCAGAATCTGATCAGAAAATTGAAAAATATAAAATAAACATCAGTTATAACAACACGGTGGAGATTGAAAAGACTCCATTTTCAGAAATTAATAAACCTGAATACACAATTTCAGGAAATATGGCACAACTTCATCTTTCGGGTTTGAAAAACAGTGCAACTATTTCTGTATCTGATTTTTCAGGAAATGTTTATTACAATGTAACAAAAAATGCAGCTAACGGAGAACTTAATATGACCTTTGATCTTGATCCTAAAACTTCTGACAGATACATCATCAGTGTTGAGGAAAAGGGGAATGTTTTTAACAAAATAGTTACTCTTAACTAAAATTAAGAGGATTCCTTTATTTTTCGTATTTATATTGGAATTAAAATTTTACGTACAATTCAATTTATTGAGGCAACTTTTCTTTTTTAAATCACGAAGAAAGAGTTGCCTCAATTTTTTTAATTATGATGTTTAAGATCTAGTTTTATCTTTTTCAAATCATCCAATTCATGAACCGGTCTTTCAATATCGTACGGAATCGGCATTTTTGAAAATGTCTGAAAATATAGCAGACAAGCATCTTTCCACCAAACAGCATCTTTCGACTGAATTTTTAGTTTTGACTGAACCTGTTTAAATCGTTCAGCATCAACAAAAGGTTCCATTTTATCCCAAATTTTCTGATATTCTCGAACATTTTTCACGCCTGAATCATATTTAAAACATAACTCTTCCCACAACGTTTTTCCGTCTTTCATTCGATAACTCCACGGAACATGATGAAACCAAAGAAGAAGATTTTCAGGACAGGTTTCTATATTTTCGAACGTATTATTTAATGGTGAAAAATATTGTGAAACGGCGTTGCTACCTGATTTTGTTCTGTCGAATCCTACTCCATTTTCATCAGCTTTGTGATAATAAACCGGCATCCAATCTGGTCTTCCCCCCGGAATATTTCCCCACGGTTCAGGTCCGTAATGATGATCGAACGCAAAAATATGGTGCAAACCGAGCGGCATCATATAATCTACCGCAGTTTCTCTTGACGAAAGCATCATTTCTTTGACAGGATTTACAAATTTTTGATCATCTGTGAAAGTCATTGTAAGCCATTCATCCGCGATTTGTTCTGAACTTAATTCATGATTCCATGCTAATCTTCCGAACGCATACCAATTGGCCTGAGCGAAGATATTTCCTGTCCAATTCGTATCTTCCCCGATGTTAGCAACACCTGCAATGGCCGTTATTTTATTATTCCTTAAACTTCCGTCTGTAATTTTGGCTACGGTTGAGCCTTTTCCATCAGCATAGGTATCGCTTTCCAACGTTTCTTTAAACAAAGGTGCCAGAAAAACCAAGTGATTTGAAAATCCTAAATATTCCTGAGTGATTTGAAATTCAACCATTTCTGAAGTCTTTTTCAACGCTCCAAATAAAGGATTAAATGGTTCACGAGGTTGAAAATCAATCGGCCCGTTTTTGATTTGAACAATGACATTATCTCTGAATTTTCCGTCTAAAGGTAGGAACTCCAAATAGGCCTGTTTTGCCCGATCTTCTTTACTCGGACTGTACACAAAAGCGCGCCACATCACGATTCCTCCAAAAGGTTTCAACACATCCGCCATCATATTGGCGCCATCCGCATGGGTTCTTCCATAATCCTGTGGCCCGGGTTGCCCTTCCGAATTGGCTTTCACCAAAAAACCTCCAAAATCTGGAATTAATTTATAGATTTCTGATGTTTTATCTTTCCACCAATTTTGAACATTTTTATTTAAAGGATCTGAATTTTCCAGTCCACCCAATACCTTTGGAGAAGAAAAGTTAACCGATAAATATACTTTAATTCCATAAGGTCTGAATAGGTCTGCCAGAACTTTTACCTTTTGAAGATAATCTGTTCTGAGCATATTTGGAGAAGCATTGACATTATTTAAAACAACAGAATTAATCCCAATTGAAGCATTTGCTCTTGCATATTCTTCGTATCTAGGCGAAATTTTATTCGGTAAATCTTCCCATTTCCAAAGCGACTTTCCCGCGTAACCACGTTCCACACTTCCATCCAGATTATCCCAATGATTCAGATTTCTTACATCATAAGAAGGTTTTTCTGTTATGTTTAAATTATTGATATTGGATTTTGTCTGTTGAAGTCGGAGAATATGATACACCCCGTACAATAAACCACTTTCTTTACCCGCAGAAATAATGATTTTATCTGAATTTGATTTAATGATATAACCGTCTTTCAAATGTTTCAAGGATTTTTCCGTACGAAGTTCTATTGTTTGACCTTGCCAATACATTGTTAATTCCTTTTTAGCAATTTCAAGTGTTGGATTTTTACCTTTTGAAATAATTTTATCCGATGAAATTCCGTTTTTAACATTTGGAAAGCGAAGCCATAATTGACTGCCGTCTTCTGCGAAAAGAATTAATGGAAATAATAAAAACATTAGGATGTGAGCTCGGAAATTTCGCATTGATGAATGTTTGAAATTGTTTAAATTATTATTTGGGTATCAAATTTAAGTTTTGGCTAAAGCCATTTGAATGTCTTGATTTGTTTAAACGGGCTAAAGCCCGTTTCTATTGATAATTATTATCTAAGCCTTCAATTGTTTTGAAAGTTCCGTCTTCGTTATATTCTAGTTCGACAACTTTCATGCTTCGAAGCCATGTTCTTCCGCCACTTGGAACAGAGTCGTGGAAAAACAAATACCATTTTCCTTTAAACTCAACAATGCTGTGATGGGTTGTCCAACCAACAACCGGAGTCAGAATTACTCCTTGGTACGTAAACGGACCATAAAGATTATCTCCAATTGCATAACATAAAAGATGAGTGTCTCCCGTGGAATAGGAAAAGTAATATTTGTCATTGTATTTATGCATCCAAGACGCTTCAAAAAAGCGATTTTCATCGCCGTGAAGTAACGGATTTCCATTTTTGTCAAGAATTAAAACATCTTTTGGTTCTTCACCAAATTCTAACATATTATCACTTAATAAAGCTATTTTTGAGGGAATTGCAGATTCGTTTTCATTCGGAATTACTGCAGATTCTAATGCTTTGTTATTTCTGTAGCGTTGTAGTTGTCCGCCCCAGATTCCACCGAAATACATATAGTGTTTCCCGCCTTCTTCAAAAATACACGGATCAATGCTGTAACTTCCCATCATCGGATGTTTTTCAGGAATGAAAGGTCCGTAAGGTGTATCACTCACCGCTACTCCGATTCGAAAAATATCATTTTTATCTTTTAATGGAAAATACATATAATATTTCCCGTTTTTAAAAGCTACATCACAATCCCACAACTGTCGACCTGACCAGGGAATATCTTTCACTGAAAGGGCAACGCCATGATCTGTGATTTCTCCATTTTCGACATCATCTAAAGAAAAAACATGATAATCGCTCATATCGAAATGATCGCCGTTGTCGTTTTCTTCAATTCCGCTTTCTCGGTCGTGGGATGGATAAATGTAGAGTTTTCCTTCAAAAACATGAACGGATGGGTCTGCCATGAAGTCTTTTGGGAATAGGTATTTTGATTTGTTCATTATTTAATTTGTTTTTAAACGCAAAGAGCGCAAAGATTTTTTTATTAATATTGAGAATATTTTAAGTTCGCAAAGACGTTTCACTTAGCTAAGAGCGCAAATTTTAATTCTATTTAATTTCCGTTGATAGTTTTATTATTTTTTCGACAATAGGTTTTGCTTTGTATTGACGGTCGAATAATAATGGGTAATCTGTTCTGCCTTTTATGGGGAAATCATTTTTCCAGGATTGAGCATCTGTCAAGCCCCATAATGTTACTCTTCTAATGTCTTTTTTGTGTTTTAGAAATAATTGGAAGAAATCCAGATATCGGTTTTCCCATTTTGTCTGTACATTGACAGGAAGACCTTTTTTGTAGGGATTCATTTTTTCATCATACTCTACTTTATCGGCAATATTTGCGGAAGTTCCCCAAGGTGAAGGGAGCGCACTGATGTCTAACTCGGTAATATTGACTTTTACTCCACTTTCGGAATAGGCAATAATTGCTTTTTCATATTCATCAATCGTAGGAGAATCCAATCCAATATGAGCTTGCATTCCTACTCCATCGATTCGAATTCCTTTTGATTTTAAATTTTTCACCAATTGAGTGACTGTTTTTACTTTTTCAGGATGCCATTCATTATAATCATTGTAATATAATTCTGCCTGTGGATCAGCTTCCTGAGCATATTTAAAAGCCAACGGAATAAATTCTTCACCTAAAATTTCGTAAAACTTAGATTTTCGGTAAGAACCATCTTCCATTATGGCTTCATTCACCACATCCCAGCCTTTTACTTTTCCTTTATATCGGGAAACGATGGTTGTAATGTGGTTTTTCATTCTCTGTTTTAAAACTTCAGGAGAAACATTTTTACCTTTTTTATCTACAAAAAACCAATCCGGAACCTGAGAATGCCAAATCAGAGTATGCCCGATAATGAACATATTGTTTTTCTCTCCAAATTCAACAAATTTATCTGCATCATTGAAGAAGAATTGTCCTTCTTGAGGTTGTAGATACATACTTTTCATGCAGTTTTCAGCCACAATAGAACTGAATTGATTTCTGATGATTTCTACTGATTTTTGATCCGTTCCGTGAATCTGTTCCAAATTCATTGCCGTTCCGATATAGAATTTGTCCTGGAATGCTTTTTTTAAAGAGTTGTCTGACTTTTGGGCGTTGAAATTTGAAACTGCCAAAGCCATTATGCTAAATAAAATAATACGTTTCATATTTTTAATTTTTATTTCGTCTTTCAGCCAAATCGTGTTCAATCTGAACCTCCATTTTTTTGTTGATCTTATAAAAGAAAAGTAATCCACATGCAAGGAAAAAAGGAATAGCGGGGAATATACTCACCAACATTTTAGCACCTGTTGCAACTGTTTCAGGTTGAATGATATTTTGATTTCCTTTCGTTGAAATATAACCGTATTTCCCTATAATTAAAGCGACTAATGAGCTTCCGATGCTTAATCCAACTTTTAATCCAACCATCATCGCAGAAAAAATAATGGCGGTTGCTCTTCTTTTATTTTTCCATTCCGAATAATCGGCTACATCGGCAATCATTGCCCATAAAATAGGCGTACTGATTCCGTAGAAGAAGCCGTGTACGATTTGTGATAAAAACATCATTCCAACTGCTTTTGGCGGAAATAAAATAAATATCAAAACAAATAATGTTGAGATAAACAGAGATGCCATAAACACATCTCTTTTCCCGTATTTATCGGCAAATCTTTTGGAAAATGTAATTCCCACGATCATCATAATGATTCCGCCTGCGTTGAATAGACCAAATCCTGCTGATTTTGCATTTTCACCAAAAAAGTTCATTCCAATAGAATCAAAAAATGAAGTAATCGGAGAAATAAAATTCTTCAAACTCGCTTCATCCACATAATTATTAAAGTAATAGACATACGAACCTCCTTTCATCGCTAATGTAATGAATATCAAAGCCGTAACCGTTAGCATAATTATCCACGGTTTATTTTTAGATAAATCTTTTAAATCGTCTTTTAAGTTTGATTTCTGATCAGCATTCGGAACTACTCTTTCTTTTGTCGTGAAAAATGTAATCAATAACATCACACTTCCGATAATGGCCAACCATGTCATCACAACCTCAATTCCTGCTGCTTTATCGCCATTTCCAATTGATAAAATAATCGGCAACATAAAAACCTGAACAAAAAACTGTGAAAACATCACCGCTACAAAACGATAAGAAGAAATACTGTTTCTTTCGCTCATATCGCCTGTAATAACGCCACTTAACGCCGAATAAGGCAAATTATTTGAAGCATACAAAAGCAATAATATGGAATACGTAACCGCAGCATAAATGATTTTTCCTTTATACGAGAAATCCGGTGTACTGAAAGCCAACATTGCCGCCACGCCAAGCGGAACAGCCGTAAACAAGATCCACGGACGGAATTTCCCCCATTTTGTCTGTGTTCGGTCTGCCAACGCACCAATCAGCGGATTGAAACCAAAGCCCGCAACCAATCCTACAATCAATGTAATAACAGAAGCATCTTCAGGTTTTAAGCCATAAATATCAGTATAAAAATACGCCAGATAAGTTACCAAGGTCTGAAACACAAGGTTGGCAGCCAGATCACCTAAGCTGTATCCTATTTTTTCGGCGACTGATATTTTTTGTGAATTGTTCATATAAATTTAGATTTTAGACAATAGAAGTTAGATATTAGACTAAAAAATAGTCCGTTAAAATCTAAAGTCTATTTTGTTTATATATTTTATTGATTCGATTTTATTTCTGCTAATTATTCTGTTGTGAAAGGAGATGCGGGTAAACTGTTTTTATTTTTCAGATTTCCTTCCGGATTGTCTGACCAGGCATATCTAACGGCAATTGGATCTTTTATTTCATCATTCCAAACGATGATTTTGTTACCTTTTACTTTTGCTTGTGCCCATTTGAAAATTCCGTCTTTTCCTTTAATAGCAAAACCTTTTAATTCTGAAACATTAGAAAAGTCATCTGTTGTTTTTTTGAATGAAAGAATGATTTTATTTCCATCAATTTTCATGGATTCATAAACAGGACCGTCTGAGATGATATTGCTGTTGAAAAGTGTTTTCTGAGCTTGTAATGATAATCTTTTTCCGACCTCTTTTTTGTTTAAAGGATGGATGTCATTCCATTCGCCGATATCGATGGTAACGGCAAGTCCGGTCTTTGGAATGGTTTGAGAAACTTTTCTTTGCTGTTCCCTTAATTCTGCCCAATTACTTTCTGTAGGTTCAGATTTTGATTCCATAAAATTGGCTAATTGAACAATGAAAAAAGGTAAATTTTTCTGATTCCATTTGTTTCGCCAATCTAAAATCATGGTTGATAATAAATCCTGATATTCCTGAGGTTTTGCCGTATTGCTCTCGCCCTGATACCACAAAACTGCCTTTATTGGATATTGAATTAAAGGGTTCAACATCGCATTGTATAATCCCGTTGGTTTCCATCTGATGAAGGTTTGTCTCGGAGCCGATCGGTTCATGATGGCTCCAATTTTATATTTCCACTCTCCTTTTAAATCAATTTTTTCTGAGCCGATTTGTAAAAAGTAATCTTTTTCTTTTATAAATTCTCCTTTCCCGCTTCCGTTGGTAACTCGAACTGCAATGATGTTTTTACCTTCTTTTAAAACTCCAGCCGGAATATCATACCAGCGTGGAGGATATTCGTAGGTAACATTTCCTACTTTTTTGCCATTAATATAAGTTACATCAGCATCTTTGATTCTTCCTAAATTCAGAAATGCTGTGTTTTTTTCAGCTCCTTTTGGAAGAAATATTTCTTTTCTGAACCAAATACTTCCATCAAATGATTTTTCCATATCTTCCCAAGATCCTGGGACATTCATTTTTTTCCAATCGAAATCATTCAATTCAGATTTTTCCCAATGATTGACAATTCCGGTATCAAGTTGATCTAATTCTGCATACCAATTATTACTCAAGCTTTTTTCAGAAAATTCGGTTTGAGAAATTAGTTCATCATTTTTCCATTTTTGAGCTTCTGCAAGATATTCGGGATATTTTTTAAGTGAAGCTTCATCCATCCAAGCCTGAATCGGAGAACCGCCCAAACTTGAATTAATAATTCCCACTGGGATTTTATTATACTGATACATCTCTTTTGCGAAAAAATAGGCAACCGCAGAAAAATTCTGAATGGTTTGAGGATTGGTTTCTTCCCAAATCCCGCCGTCTAAATCATTCTGAGCGATTTTAAAATCATACTTTTGAGGAACCGTAAAAAAGCGAATATTGCTGTTATTGGCATTCTGTAATTCCTGCGGATATAACGTTTTTACTCTTCGCATCGGAAGTTCCATATTTGACTGACCGGAACACAGATACACATCACCGATTAAAATATTTTTCAATATAATTTCATTGATCGTCATGGTAAAAGGACCACCGAATTTCATTTCAGGAAGCATGATTTTCCAGTTTCCTGAATTGTCGGTAATGGTATTGTATTTTTTATTTTGAAAATTGACTTCAACTTTTTCTCCAATATCAGCTGTTCCCCAGATCTTTAGTTTTTGGTCGCGCTGTAAAACCATTCCGTCTGAAACTAAGGTGGGAAGTTTTATTTTAGCATCAACGAAACAAATGCTGATGAAGAATAATATGATGTTGAAAAGTTTAATCTTATTCATTGTTTTTTCTTTTTAATAGGATTTTATCCTATTCTTTGTTAAATCGTCCCGTTGGGACTCTTTATTGATATTCATACAATTTCACATGAAGAATTTGGAAATCATCGACTCCGATACGGACATGTCTCCCTTGGTGTGTTTGATCACCGTTTAATCTTCTTATTGGACCCAATTTTCCGTTTTCATCAATGCTGATTTCGTCTACAGGGCCAATTCCTACTCTTTTTCCGCCACCCCAAATATTTTGAGTCTGATTTTTTCCGCCTTGAGCCGCAAAACCATCTTCACCCAAATCTTTAGTTTGAATTTCTTTTTTCTCGTTTTCCTTTTCAAATTCCACGACAATTCCACTTCCTGCAATGATGTATTCATCTTTTGCCAATCTTAAAATTAGCCCTCCACCTTCCGGCCAGTTGCTTCCATCTTTTGCTCGGGCATCCCACGGAAGACTAAAGAAATGTTTTGCTGTAATTTTTAAGTCATCATAATTGATGATACGTTCTGTATTTTTTTGATCAAACAACAATCCTTTTGACTGTCCTTGCCCTTGATATTTCGTCAGAATCGGCATCAATTGTTTTAGTTTTGAATAGGCTTCAGAAAGTCTTTTGCTTCCTGATTCAGAATTATTTTCGATCGAAAACGGACTGTATCCAACCGCATCATGTTCACCAAAAGCATAGAAAGCCTGCACCCCATTATTTTGAGTCATTTTGATCTCAGGAACAAACAACGGATTGTTGTGAAGCCTGTATTTTGCAGACCAGCTCGTAAAATCTCCATCATATAAATCTGGTGAAAGCATATCTATACTCGGTGCTCCGGCATGCCAAATATCAATTAAATGAGCCAACGGGCCACCTGCAGGATATTCACCAGGAAGCCTATTTCTGCTATTCATTGCCGCGTTGACATACAACGGAATATTATGAATGGAACGAGCCATTTTTGCTAAATTTTCTACATATTGGGCGTAAGAATAAGCGGTAAACAGTTCATCTGTGTACACATCATTTCCGAAGATTTCCTGCCAGTTTCCTTTGGTTTTAAAACCTTGTTTACCCCATTTTTCAAGCAGTGAAGAATGAAGTTCTTTTTTATTTTTAGTTAAAAATTTTATCAGATTTTCAGAAACCTGCGAATTAAATATTTTATCAGCTTCTTTAGAATAATCGCGAGCACCGTCTAACATTCCTATTTCGTTTTCAACCTGAACCATAATTACCGTTCCCTGCGTTTTATCAACTACAGAAATATGTTTCATTAATTCACCAAAAACGTTGTTATCAGCTTTCAAAACATTTTCAGAAAAAGAACTCGCAATTTCCATTGGTTTTCCTGCTTTTGAATAGGCTCTCGGGTATTTTTTGTAGTCTTTTTTAAACCAAAGCGGAGCATAACAGCTCATCGAATTTTTATAAGAACCAAACCATAAAAAGACAACTTTAAGATTATTCTTTCTTGCCTGATCGATTGTTTTATCAATTAAACTAAAATCAAATTTTCCTTCTTCCGGCTCAATCAAATCCCAGTAAGCAGGGACTAAAACCGTGTTCAGTTCCATTTGTTGAAGCTTTGGAAAATCCCTTTCAATATCCTGAAAAGATGACGCAGAAGAGTTTCCCAACTCGCCACCTAAAATCAAAAATGGTTTTTTATCCACGACAAGCTGTGTCGCCGTTCCTTTTTTCTGCAAACGAGGAATTTCCTGCGCCTGTGTGAAAAACGAAAGAAAAATTCCGGAAAGGATAAATGCTTTATTTATATTCATAATAGGCATATTTGATCTTAATAACGTTTTTATCAAATTCATCAAAAAATTAAATAATACTTAAAAATATTTTCTAGAATTCATTTTAATTAAATAAATATTTCAAGTTTTTTAAAAATAAAAGAAAGTATCTATATATAAAACTGTTTTTATCTCGTAAATATTTTTGCGATCAAATTTTAAAAATAAATCATCAAAAAAAAACATAAATAACATCTGACTTATCATTAAAAATAAGATTAGACCAAACAATGAAAAACCCTAATTCTGCATTAGAAAATACATTCACAAATATTTTAAACTTATGCTTCAAAATTTAATAGAATAGCTTATCATATTTTTAACAATAACCGTCATAAATTTGGAGCTTAAAGCAGATTAATTTGTGAAATAAAATTTTAACATTAATTTAACATTTACTTCATGTCATTTTAATCGATTTCAAGCAAAATTTTCATTAATCGTTCTGTTAAAAATCCCTGAAAACCGATACTGCAAGTCCGAAATTCAGAGGTTTCATATTATATTATTTTACTGAAAATTGATAAACAGTTTTTGTTGAATATATTTCTCCCGGTTTAAGCTCAACAGAGGGAAAAGAATTCCTGTTTGGAGAGTCCGGAAAATGCTGTGTTTCCAGACAAATTCCTGTTCGTGGGTTGTTTTTTCCGCCCGTTTTTGTTTCAAATTTTCCATCCAAAAAATTACCTGAATAAACCTGAATTCCCGGCTGATCCGTCAATATATCCAGCTTTCTGCCTGTTTCGGGATGATAAAGCGAGCCTGCCGATCTCATTCCATTTCCGTTCAAAACCCAGCAATGATCGTAGCCATTTGCCCGTTGCAACTGCTCATTATTATCATTAATATCTTTTCCGATTGTTTTAAAATTTTTGAAGTCAAAAGGAGTTTCTACAACATTTTTTAAATCATTTTCCGGAATAGACGATTTGTTAATGGGAATGAATTGATCGGCATCAAGCTGAAGCTCATGATCCAAAATTTCTCGTGAAAAATCACCCGAAAGATTGAAATAAGAATGATGAGTCAAATTAATAATCGTAGACAGATCAGTCATTGCTTCATAAGAAATTTCCAGTGCATTTTGATCTGTTAAAGTGTAAAAAACAGTCGTCATAAGTTCTCCCGGATACCCTTCTTCGCCGTCTTTACTGGTGTATGAAAGTTTGAGTGTTTGAGAATTTGGAACTATTTCTATATTCCAAATTTTCGAGAAAAATCCTTCATCTCCGCCATGAAGATGATTTTCGCCATTATTTTTATTTAGATTAAAAATTTTTCCATTTAAACTAAATTTTCCGTGCGCAATTCTGTTGGCAAATCTTCCGATAATTGCTCCGAAAAAGTAAGAATTTTCATTAAAATAATCTTCAGGATTTACAAAACCTAAAACTACATCTTCATAATTTCCTTTTCTGTCAGGAGCTGTAAGTGAAAGGACGATTCCACCGTAATTGATGATCTCGACTTTCATTCCATTTTTATTGGTCAAAGTGTATTTCTTTATTTGGTCGCCATTTTTTGTTATTCCAAAATCTGAAACTTTAATATTTTCCATTTTTTGAGTGATTCTTGGTAATTTTTTATTTGAATATTGCATTTTATTTTAATTGCTACTTTCAGGAGGTCCCAAATATGAAGGTTTCAATCCACCCGTATTAATCAGGATTTTTTCTAAAACAATTCCAGCTTCTAAGACCTTAAAACGCAAAGTATGTCTACCCGATTTCGTTATATTATGTTTCGTAGCAGATTTTATAATATGCTCTGACTGCCATTGTCCCAATTCGCCACGATAATGTTCATTAAAATTGACAATCTGTGGTTTTTCTCCATTAAACGAAATTTCATATCGAAGTCCTTTGTTATTATTAAAATTGAGTGTTGGAGCGAGTAATAATTGAACCTCAAAAGTTCCTGTTGAAGAGAAATCAACATCATATTCCAGATAGATATTTTCATTTTCTTTTGGATTAATATTTTGAGGAAAAGTGGTAATTCCGGACAACGTTTTTCCAAAATCGGGAATGATTTTCCACTGAATTCTATCTGAATTATTCTGACGTGAAAAATTTTCAGCTTCAATGGAAATATATCCGTCTTTTTCCTTAAACACTTTATTTTTTTCGTTTTTGGAAACATACACTACTTCAGGCATCGTATTTTTATCCGGCTGTTGCCAATTTGTGTAACCAATTCTTGTTTGATCCATCATGTGTTGCCATTTTCCACCAGAAATTTTATTGTTGTATTTATCCTGTAAAATAGAATCATATTCAAAGTTTTTCTTCACTTTATCTGCAAAATCGTTAGCTTTTATATCTTTTTTAGAGGCTAATTGATGATTTTTTGCCACATTAAAATAAAGTTCATACAAATTACTACAGGCATCGATCGGATAAAGAACCAATTGAAAATAAGCGTCTTTATATTCATCAGGAATCTCGTTGTACAGCCTGTTTGCATCAAGAGATAATTTTTGATAATCATTCACAACCGTTTCAAATTCATTGTAATTTTCGAGGCTGTAGGTTTCAGAATTTAAGGTTTCGGGAGTTACACGACGATTATACTTTGCGTATAAATTAATCATTCTTGCGATTTCTTTAGAATATTTTTCGCCAAACTGTTCTGAACTCCATTTTTCAGTGTATTCTAAAAGATTGTCAGCATTGAATTGCTTTGGATTCCAAGCCATATCCATAAAGAAATTGATGGGAAATTCCATTGGCTTTAAATCTCCTACATTTACCACCCAGAGCTTATTTACTTTATGTTCATATGTTAAATTCATCTGCTCCCAAACTCTTTGGATTGGACTGATATTGATCCATTTCGAATTTCTCGGTCCACCCACATAGTCAAAATGATAATACATCCCGTAACCGCCTTTGTGTAAAGGTTTAGATAGGTTCGGGAGCTTTCGGACATTCCCCCAATTGTCATCACAGAATAATAAAATAACATCATCCGGAACGCGCATTCCTTCATCATAATAATCCTGAACTTCTTTGTATAAAGCCCAAACCTGAGGTGTTTTTTCTGCTTTTTTTCCTGTAACTTTTTCTATTATTTTTCGTTGATCCTTTACAATATTTTCCAAAAGCGAAATATTGGTTTTATCTCCCATTGCTTCATCTCCGTCACCACGCATTCCAACAGTGACAAGCTTTTCCCAGTTTTTGCTTCGTTCGATTCCTGATTTCCAGAATTGTTGAAGAACGTCTGAATTTTTAGTGTAATCCCAAATATTCGGTAAATTATTCTTTTTGATGTATCGATGCCAATCCGTTTGTGCCAAAGCCATTGGTTCGTGGTGTGAAGTTCCCATGATAATTCCCATTTCATCAGCCAATACTCCATTTTCGGGATCATCGTCATAGAAAGCTTTTCCCCACATTGCAGGCCAAATGTAATTTCCTTTTAAGCGAAGAATTAATTCAAAAACTTTTTCGTAAAATTGAGAATTAATTCCTCCAAAAGTTGCTCTCGCCCAGCTTCCCAATGACGGTTCTTCATCATTTAGGAAAATTCCGCGATATTCTACGACAGGCTCGTCATCTGTGTAAATTCCTTTTTTAAAATAGAGATTTTCCTTTTGCTTAACGGGAACGTCCGCCCAATAATACCACGGAGAAACACCGATTTGCTTTGAAAATTCATAAATTCCGTAAATAGTTCCGCGTTTGTCACTTCCTACGATAACGATCATTTCTGAAACGCCGTTGAAATCTTTTATATTCTGAATGATAAATTTTTCACGTTTACCTTTTAGTTCATTTTCATTAATTTTTTTCTTTTTGATCAATTCATCAATTACCGAATTTGTACCAACAGTTCCAATAATAATCAATGAAGATTGAGAAGCTGAAATTTGATTTAAAAGATTGGGAAAATCACCCGTTACCTTCTGAAAATCACTCTGAAGATTATGTATTGCTCTTAAAATTCCTTTATCAATTCCTTTGTTTGAATAGAATGAAATTTTTGTCGATTTATCTTTCAACAGAATAGTTTCTGAACTTTTTTCTGTGGTGATAAATGGCTGTGTAGATTTTATTTTAATTCCAAAGAATAAAATGAAAACTAACATTGTAATTGACTTAAATAAAGAATTCATACTATTAAATTTGTGAATTAATAAAAAAAATTAAGGCTGAATATCATTCGATAAAGTTGAATACAAACCAATCAAACTGCCTGTAAAACCACCTGCAACATCCGTTGATAATATGTCACCCGAAACTTTTCCGCCTAGATTAATGAAATTATTTCCGTCCAAAGAATAATTAAATTGATAATCACCACTTTGAGCAACAACCTGAAGCTTTATACTTTTCGAAACTGAAATTTTTTCACTTTTAATAAGAGTGGAATTTCCTTTTTCTGTCCTTTCCAATACTAAATAGAAGTCTTTATCTTTTTTTGTCAATCCAAAAACATAATTGAAATTTTCACTTTGATAGCAAGTAATTCCGGCTAAATCTTTTCCTGATTTTGGTTTAAAATCTAAATTCACCGTTGCTTCAAAAGAAGCGTGTTGCTGCCTATGAAATAATGCAGAAACAGGAGCTTTAGCTTTAATATTAGTTGTGAAAGGATTAACTTTCACTCCATTTTTAGTCACATTTACAAAATTTTCTCTTGAACCTCGCATGGCAATCCATCGATTATCCAATTTATTATTTAAATGATCTAAAAAAGTGAAATTTCCGTTCGGGAAAAATCCGTTTTGACCTGTTTGGTTTTTAACTCCGTTTGGCATTTTTACTTTGGGTTTCATTGGAACCAAACCGTTTTGGAAAACAGGATATGTTCCACTCCAATCTACGGGAAGAATAAAGGTTTCGCGACCCGTATTTACAAGATTTTTTTCATTAGGACGGACGGCAAGAAATACACCGTAATACTTTCCATCAGGAGTTTCTACTAAGTCTGCGTGACCTGCCCAATCTACTTTATCTTTTCTGTCTTTGGGAAAATATCTCTGAGTCAAAATAGGATTATTTTCAGCAGGAATAAACGGACCTTTTGGGCTGTCGCTCATAAAAATGACTTCGCTGTGATTTCCGCCCGTTCCGCCTTCCGCACACATCAGAAAATATTTTCCATTCTTTTTGTAAAGATGTGGCCCTTCGATCCAGATTGGTTTTTGAGTGATATCTACTCCACCATTGACGATAATTTTATCGCTTCCGGCAATAACCTGGTCTTTTTCCAAATCATAGTCCCAAATTTTGATCACGCGGTGACCACTGTATTGTTCTGCTCCCTTTGGTGGCGCATCATTATGAACGATGTACGCTTTCCCGTCATCATCAAAGAAAATGGAAGGATCGATTCCGTCAAAATTCAGTTTTTGAACTTCGCTCCAGCCTTTTTTTGGATCTTTTGTTTTTACCATCATATTTCCGATTCCGTTCGCAATCTGAGTGGTAACCATGTAAAAAGTGTCGTTGTATTGATTATACTTGATATCGGGAGCATAAATTCCTTCAGAAAATCCGGCGTTTTCAACTTTTAATTGAGAAGGTCGATCTAACACATGACCAATTTGTGTCCAATTCACCAAATCATTAGAATGAAAAATCGGAACACCCGGAAACATTGAAAATGAAGAATTTACCAAGTAATAATCATTCCCTTTTCTAGTGATACTTGGATCCGGATAGCAACCCTGAAGAATCGGAGAATAGAATTCATCTTCTTTAAGAGGATTTTCTGTGTAAATTTTATCATTTCCTTTGTAAATAAAATCTGAGAAAATTTGTGCAGAACTTCTTTCAAATAAAAATAAAACAGCAGCTGCAAAAAGAGATTTTGTAAGATGAGTTTTCATAGTATTTTGTGAATATGGTGAAGGAAAATTTAGTTTAGATTTAAAAATCACTTATTTCTTATAACCTTTCATTTTTACGTAGAAATAAGTGATCTAGATTTAATTCAAACTGAAAAAAACAAGGTCAAGTCAAACTAATAATGGATGACCTTATTTACGAATTATATAAAACTGATTGTGATTAATTTACACTCCGCTGAATGCACTGAAACCACCATCAACAGGCAATAAAGCACCTGTAATAAAACTTGCAGCATCCGAACATAGGAACTGTACAGCTCCGTTCAATTCTTCAGCATCTCCGAAACGTCCCATTGGAGTTTTTGCAATAACTTTTTTGCTTCGATCCGTTAAAGATCCATCCGGATTTAATAAAATTGCGCGGTTTTGATCTCCAATAAAAAATCCTGGTGCAATCGCATTTACACGAATTTTATCACCAAATTTCAACGCTACATCCGAAGCCAGCCATTGCGTAAAATTGGTAATTGCCGATTTTGCAGCAGAATATCCCGCCACCCTCGTAATCGCAGAATATGCTGCCATTGAAGAAATATTAACAATACTTCCGCTTCCCTGTTCTGCCATTACTTTTCCGAAAACATAACTTGGATAGACGGTTCCGTTGATGTTGAGATTGGTTACCTCATCCCATCCATCCAAATTTTGATCGAAAAATGACTGATCGGGAGAAAGTGTAGCCGTAGGAATATTTCCGCCCGCAATGTTGAGCAGGATATCTATTTTACCGTATTTTTCAATGATCTTTTTTGATGCTGATTCAAGGCTTTCGATATTCATGACATTGGCCTCAACGGCAAAAGCTTCACCGCTTGATTGGGTTAATTCTTTAACCCGAGCGTCTAACGTTTCCTGATTTCTTCCCAGAGCCACAACTTTTGCACCAGCTTTAATGAAACTTTTGGCAAGAGTTCCACCTAAAACTCCGGAAGCTCCTGTGATAATGGCGACTTTGTCTTTTATGCTGAATATTTCGTTCATTGCTTTGTAGTTGATAGTTAATGGTTGATGGTTTTTTGATCTTATAAATTTGATAGGATTGCATCCTAATCCTTTGTTAAGTCGTCCCTTTGGGACTCCTTAGTTTGATTTTATTTCGGTTTTTACGGCCGCCATTACGCCTTCGATTTGTCCGAGAGCGAGCATTCTTCCCAAAAATGAGTAGCCGGGATTATAACCTTTATCAATATCATCGGTTAATAATCTACCGTGATCGATACGCATGGGTAAGGTTGGATTTTCTTTTTCAAATATTCGAATGACTTCGATGATTTTTCCTCTGCCTTCTAAATGATGAGCTTCAATAAAATCTCCGTTTTCGAAAACATTGGTGCTTCTGAGGTGAACGAATTTTGTACGGGAAGCATATTTTTGAGCTAATTTTGGAACATCATTTTGTAATCCGGCACTTAGAGAACCTGTGCAGAACGTCAATCCGTTATGGGGATTGTCGACGGCATTTAAAAACCAATCAATGTCTTCTTCGCAAGTCACGATTCTTGGTAAACCTAGTAATGAAAATGGCGGATCATCGGGATGTACACACATTTGAATGTTCCATTTTTCGCAGACAGGCATTATTTTTTCTAGGAAATATTTCATGTTTTGACGAAGCTGATCTTTATCAATTCCATCATATAAAGCCAATAAACTTTTAAAAATAGCTACGGGATTTTGATCTCCTTCTTTGATATTTCCATTGACGAAGCCTTGCGTTTTAACAATAATTGAATCAATTAAATCGTTTTTTTCTTCTTCTGTGATTGTCTTTTTTAATTCTTCAACTTTAGCAAGAACTTCGAGAGTATAATCTTTTTCGGCTCCTTTTCTTTCTAAAATGTAAATTTCAAAGTAAGCGAATTTGGCTTTGTCGAAATATAAAGATGACGAACCGTCTTCCCATTGATGATAAAGATCGGTACGCGCCCAATCCAGGACAGGCATAAAGTTGTAACAGACTGTTGTAACACCTGCTTTTCCAAGATTTTCGAGACTTTTGATGTAATTTTCGATCAATTGATCTCTATTTTCTCCTCCATATTTGATGGATTCACTTACGGGAAGGCTTTCTACAACTGACCAGCGAAGTCCGAAACTTTCGATATAGTTTTTATATTCATTAATGGCTTCAAAAGACCAAATTTCTCCATTTGAAACGTCATGAAGCGCCGAAACAATGCCCTGAACGCCGATCTGACGAAGCATATCTAATTTAATCTTATCTTTTTTACCAAACCAACGCCATGTTTTTTCCATAATTTTTGATTTTCAATTTTATCTAAATCTTTTTTTGAATATCTGCTTTAATAAAATGTTCTTTTTTAACGCAAAGTCCGCAAAGTTTTTTTTCAAATAATTCTGCAGATTTTAAGTTCGCAAAGGCGTTCTACTCAGCAAAGTTTACAAAGATTTTTCAATGATAATCCTTTGTAAATATTCATTATTTTTAAGCATCTTATTCATTAAACAAAGCAGGCGGGCCGAATCGCCTACTTTGTTGCTGATATGAATGTAAAAATTTTATTTTAAAATCTATCTAATATCCCGGATTTTGATAAGCCGCCAATTCTGAAGAACTCATATCCATGGCATCCATCTGTCCTTGGGGAATTGGTCTTAAATACAGGTAATTCGGTATGTTTCTGGTGTACGTCTGAGCGGTATGATTTCCAACTGCGGTTCCTCCGATGCTATATGTTTTTGCAATATCACTCCATCTTTGAGTTCTAACCAAATCGAACCATCTGTAACCTTCGCCATAATATTCCCTTGATCTTTCAGCTAAAATATAGTCTATAGTAATGGTTGAGGGCGTTGCAGCGATCATTGCACCACTGTTATCTTCCACTTTTGCTACATTTCCGTTGTTGTCCCAACGCCATTTTCCGGCTCTTGCTCTGATTACATTAAGCAAATCTCTCGGGCTCATTGATCCTGAAGCTCCTTTTACCGCTGCTTCTGCTGCTATGAAATAGAATTCTGAGAATTTTGCAACAGGAAACGGACGTGTAATTCCTCCATTTGGCTGTCCAAGTCCTGTTCCGTTATCGGTTCTGTAGGTTCCTATTTTCCAAAGATTTGGGTAAGCGTATCTGCTGATTCCGCTTGGAGCGATCACATAATCTGCTCTTCCCGGAAGAACGCCTGCGCCTACGTTGCTTTTGTAGACTGAATTAGAATAATCAATCGTCTGCGCCGGATCGTCATTTAAGAACGTAAGAATCGCACTTCCCGGCTGTACCGGCAATCCGTTGGCGTTGTATAATGTTGGCGTTGAAATTCCGGCTTTGTTCCAGTTTCCACGGAAAGTTGTTACGAAAGTACCGTCATATCTTGAATCCTGCGTTTTATTGGCAAATGTATTTTTCACCACTTCAATGGTTGGAGCCATTGTTTTCCAAGGTCTTCCGTAAGCCTGAGCAGCTTCTCTCTGTACGGTTCTTACAGGAGAACCTGTCCATAATGGGCTTTGAGAACTTTCAAGGAACGTGTAATCCCAAGTCGTCATCCAAACGGCAAAATTTCCTGGAGAAGCGCCTGTGTTGTATGAATGGCTTGATCCATCATAATATTCGCTTGATTCTGTGTGATCTGCATAAAGAAGCATTTCTTTATTTCTGTCATTCTGAGCTAAATTCACATCATAATAGGTCGCCTGTAAACCATATGCTCCCGGTGCATTGATACCTTGCAAAGCAATATCATAAGCCTGTTGGAAATACCATTGTGCATTCTGTCCGTTGGGATCTACTCTATCTGTCTGAGGATAGGTTGGAATTCCGTTTGGATTCTGAAGCCACCATCCATAAGTAAGATAAGCTTTAGCCAAAAACAATCTTGCAACAGTTTTTGTAACTCCGCCTGTAACACGAGCTCCGACAGGTAAATCCTGAACAGCTTTTATTAAATCAGGAAATATTACTTTAGTGTAAACCTCAGAAACTGTGTTTCTTTTGGAACCTCTGAAAGTACTGATATTGAAAGCTAATTCTCCCGAACCTAAGTCTAAAGGAACTCCTCCGAATGTCTGAGCCAACATAAAATAATCAAACGCTCTGAAGAATCTTGCTTCTGCAATAATCGCGTCTGAAACTCCGACTCCTGAGCCTTTTTGGATTACTCCGTTGGCGGTATTGATATTTCTGAAAGCATTATTCCACAAAACATCGGCACGGCTTGAAGAGGGTGTTAAATTTCCCGCTCCAGACATGTCCATATCCTTGAAATTATTGTCTCCGGCGTGACCGTAAGTGTATTCGTCGGTTCCTGTTTCGCAGGCATTTAACCAATATCCGTTTCCGTAAATGTATCGTAAATGAGCGTACATTGAGGTAACTCCTCCTAAAACTCCGGATTCTGTCTCAAAGTATTGCGGTGTATAAATATTTCTCGGTTCTTCTTCCAATATATCTGAACAGCTTGAAAGTACTACGGTGCATAGCAAAATTTTTGCGGCTGTATTTATTCTGAACTTTTTCATTTGATTAATTTTTAGAATGTTAAGTTTAAACCAATCATATAGTTCCTAAGAGACGGTGTATTGGTTCCGATGGTTAAGAATCTTGATGGAATCTCGTTGCTGACCGCCTGATTTTCGTTCCCGTAGGAATTCGTTTCCGGATCCATTCCTGAAGCCTTATGATAAGGAGAGAAAAATACAAATGGATTGGTTATTGTTGTATACAGTCTCATTTTGCTTATTCCCGCTTTTTTGAACACTCCCTGCGTAAAATTATATCCTAAAGTAATTGTTCTGATCTTAAGATATGAAGCATCAAAATAAGCTAAAGTACTTCCATATCTCGGATTATTATTGCTTTGATAATGTCCCGGTCTTGGGTAATAGGCATCGGTATTTTCGGGAGTCCAGTAATCGACATCTACGTTGTTTCTTCTTCCGCTTAACATATTCAGATAACTTGTATTTCCGTACAATGTGCTGATCAAAATACCTCCGCTTTTGAAAGCTCCAACAATGCTCAGATCAAAGTTTTTGTATGCCAGTCTTGTATTAAATCCACCCTGAAAATCAGGATCCGTATTTAAAATCTGTCTGTCTTCAGCGTTGATCGCTCTCACAGGCGATCCATCAGGATTATAAGCTCCTGTATATAAAACTTTAATGGAACCAATTGCTTCTCCCGGAATATTGGTAGGTTCCAAAATATTCATATAAGGATCACCTGCCTGCCACAATCCGGTATACTGATAATCATAAATTGAATTGATCGAACTTCCCACAAACCACCAGTTAGCAACATCTCTCGTAGCTCCAGAAGACAATGAGGTAATTTTATTTTTGTTTGAATAGAAATTAACCCCGAAATCCCATGAAAAACCATTTGGATTGCTGATAATCGCTCCATTTAATGATATTTCAATTCCTTTATTGCTTGTAGATCCTACATTTCCGGTGTAGCTTCCTACTCCTGAAGTTGCCGGTAATTTAACATCTAACAATAAATTTTTCGTATTCGTCGTATAATATTCTACCGTACCTGTTAATCTATTGTCGAACAATCCAAAATCCAACCCATAATTAAGCGTTTCCGAAAACTCCCAACCCAATTTTGAATTTGGCAGCGTAGAAACATAAGTTCCGATTGCATTGGTATTTCCAAAGTTATATGGTTCTGTTGTCAAACGTCCAAAAGTAGAATAAGGAGCCACAGCCTGATTGGAAGTTTCTCCATATCCGAAACGCAGCTTTAAATTATTAATAACTTTTGAATCTTTTAAGAAATTCTCTTTGGCAACATTCCAACCCGCTGAAAAAGCGTTATAGATATTCCATTGATATCCCGGCGCCAATACTGAAGAAGCATCTCCTCTGATGGAAGCCGTAAACATATATTTTCCGTCATATTCGTACATTACACGCCCCATCCAGGATTTAAGACCTCTTTTGTAATACCCTTGATTATCTGGATTAATGGTAATTTCACCCTGAGCATGACCAAGATTGTAAAACTGAAACTGATCCGTCGGGATGTCTCTTGCCGTGATATATGAACTGTTAAATGTTCTCTGCTCCTGAGACTGTAAAGCAACGACATTCACTTTATGCTTGCTTGCAAAAGTTCTGTCGTACGTTAAGATATTTTCGTTTACCCAATGCGTCAGTAAAGAATTTCCAATTGAAGCTGTTGATAAATTATTAGGCTCTGAGCTGAAAACTCCTTCTCCGGTGTAGCTTCCTGTGTTTGTAGTTTTAAAGTTTAAACCAACATTTGTTCTTAATGTTAAACCTTTCACCCAAGGAATTTTAAATTCACCGAAGAAATTATTGTAAGAACTGAAAGAAATTGCTTTATCAATCCACGCATCTCCTAAATTTTCGATTCCGTCTCTTGTGTACACATATTGAGTATCTGCAGACATCACAATACGCTCTTTTTGACTTCCATCTGCTCTGTAAGGATTCGCAACAGGAGTTGAGCTCAATGTATTGTAAAGCCCAAGATTACTGCCTTTATTCACTGTATAAGCATTGTTCGTCGTTATCCCAACCCTGAAATATTTACCCAAATCCTGATCCAGACTTCCTCTTAGATTAAATCTTTCAAAATTTTGTCCGGGAAGAACAGATTGTTCGTTGTAATAGCTCATTCCAAAGTTATACGAGCTTTTTTCCGTACCTCCGGAAATACCTATATCGTGATTGGTAACAATTCCGTTTTTATACATTAAATCCTGCCAATCGGTATTGGTATCTCTGGATTCATCGGCTCCATATTGAGTGAAAAGTCCTGCATCATCACGAAGTTTCATGAATTTCTGCGCATCCATCATCGGATATTTAGAAAAAACAGATGTAATTCCTGTGTATGTATTGTAAGTAAAGGTTGCTCTTTGGTTTTTTCTGCCTGTTTTAGTTGTAATTAAAATTACTCCATTCGCTCCTCGAGATCCGTAGATTGCCGTTGCAGAAGCATCTTTCAGAATGTCCATACTCTGAATATCGTTCGGACTGATATCTGCTAATGATCCCGGAAAAGGAATTCCGTCCAATACAATTAGCGGATCATTATCTGCCGTCAGAGAACGCGTTCCTCTGATTCTGATCTGCATTGGAGCTCCGGGTTTACTTGACGTCTGCGCAATATCAACTCCGGCTATTCTTCCCTGCAATGCCTGACTGACATTCGCAGAAGGCACTTCTCTCATCACATCACCTTTCACAGAAGCTACAGACCCCGTTACGGATTCTTTTCTCTGTTTTCCATATCCTATTATAACAACCTCATCTATCTTCTTCTCTTTTTCAACAGTATCTTTTTTAACCTGGGAATACACTAAGCCAGAAGGCAATAAAGCCATTGCAAAAAACAATGCAGCCTTATTTGTTTTGGCAAAATAAAATCGGTTCATAATTATTATTTTTAAAAATTAGGGTTGAATAAAAGGGCTGTTAATAGACTTTTTTAAACTTTTTATTTTAACCACAAAAGACAAAAAATATTAACTTACTGCATTTTAATTTTATCGATAAACTGCAAATAAGAGCACATAAGATTAAAAAATCTTCGATTTTCATTCTTTGATTAACCGTTGTTTTCTAATAATTTAAAACAGTTAGTTATCCAAATAGCTTTTGTGACTTTTGACTCCGTCGAATCTTCGATTTGTGGTTAAATTTTAATAGTTTAAATAGGCTCACTTATTATAATTTGTAAAGATCCTTAGTGTTTAGCAGCCTTTTTACTGATATTAGATATACATGTTCACGATCGCTTCAAACAATTCCTGTTTTCCGCTTTTTGGCTGAGGCTCACCTGTCTCGTGGGCAATTCTCTGAAGATCTTCCAATGTAAGGTTTCCGGTTTCGAACGCTTTTCCGTTTCCATTGTCGAAAGAAGAATAACGGTCTGTTCTTAATTTTTTATAATCTGAATTTTCAAGAATATCGGCAGCAGCCAAAAGTCCTTTTGCAAAAACATCCATTCCTGAAATATGAGAGATAAATAAATCTTCCGGATCTGTAGAATTTCTTCTGATTTTTGCATCAAAATTAACTCCGCCATTTCCTAAACCTCCCGCCGGAAGAAGTACCAACCAAGCCTGAACCATATCGTAATAATCGATCGGGAACTGGTCTGTATCCCAACCATTTTGGTAATCTCCTCTGTTCGCATCAATACTTCCTAAAAGTCCTGCATCAACAGCAGCCTGAAGTTCATGCTCGAAAGTATGACCTGCCAATGTTGCGTGGTTCACTTCGATATTTAATTTAAAATCTTTATCTAAACCGTAATGTCTTAAAAATCCGATCACCGTTTCAGAATCGTAGTCGTACTGGTGTTTTGTAGGCTCCATTGGTTTTGGTTCGATCAGGAAAGTCCCTTTGAAACCTTGCTGACGGGCATAATCACGAGACATTGTAAGGAAACGTGCCAAATGATCTTTTTCACGCTTCATATCTGTGTTTAAAAGGCTCATATAACCCTCTCTTCCGCCCCAGAAAACGTAATTTTCTCCGCCAAGAGCTATCGTTGCATCAATAGAATTTTTCACTTGAGTTCCGGCACATGCAACTACATCAAAATTGGGGTTGGTAGAAGCTCCGTTCATGTATCTTTCATGCGTAAAAACGTTGGCTGTTCCCCATAAAAGCTTGATTCCCGTTTCCTGTTGCTTTTGTTTTGCATATTCAACAATAGTTTGAAGATTTTTTTCATAATCTTTCCAATTGTTGGCAGGATCTACCAAATCAATATCGTGGAAACAGTAGTATTGGAAGCCTATTTTAGACATAAATTCAAAACCTGCATCCATCTTTTGCATTGCTCTGGAAACCGCATCACTTCCGGCATCCCAAGGGTGGTGAATTGTTGGCCCTCCAAATGGATCGCTTCCGTTTGCACATAGCGTGTGCCACCAAGCCATTGCAAAACGCGTCCAGTCTTTCATAGGTTTTCCCATGATGATTTTTTCTGCGTCATAATAGCGAAATGCCATTGGATTTCTGCTTTCTTTACCTTCAAATTTGATTTTGTCTATTCCCGGAAAATATTCCTTTGTACCTGTTAAAGTGCTCATATATATTTGTTTTAAGTTTTAATTAAATTTTAAAATTTGGCGTAAGAATTCCCTGCTCACTGATCTGGAAAAGTCAGTAAGTACAATGGAAAACTCCGTTGTAAGGTGGATTATACTATTTCGTTAAGATGTCTCGTCCATCTTGAGTAGGCTTCTAAATATTGATCTCTTTTTTCGTGTTCAGGCTCGATGACGGCAATTTTTTCAAGAGAAGAAAAGGCTTCTTTAGAATCAGCATAGAAACCAATTCCCATTCCTGCAGCTCTTGCGGCTCCTACCGCTCCGTCCGTATCGTAAAGTTCAATCACCGCATTGCTCACACTGGAAAGTGTCTGACGGAAAATCGAACTTAAAAACATATTGGCATTTCCTGCGCGAATCACCTGAATATCCATGCCGATATTTCTCATGATATCCATTCCGTATTCATAAGAAAATACGATTCCTTCCTGCGCCGCGCGAAGAATATCTCCTTTTGAGTGGATATTAAAATTAATTCCGTGCATCGAACAACTTGTATCTTTATTTTCTAATACTCTTTCTGCTCCGTTTCCGAAAGGAATGATGCTTAAACCTTTAGAACCGATGGGTGAAAGTGAAGCCAAATCGTTCATATCTCCATAAGAAGATAGTGAGGTCGCAAAATTGTGTTTTAACCAAGAATTTAGAATTCCTGTTCCATTGATGCATAATAAAACGCCTAATCTGGTTTGTTCAGGAGTATAATTGACGTGTGCAAACGTATTTACTCTTGATAATTTATCATATTCAAGCTGATCTAAAACCCCATAAACAACGCCTGAAGTTCCTGCTGTAGAAGCAATTTCCCCCGGATTGAAAACATTTAATGACAATGCATTATTCGGTTGATCTCCCGCTCTGTAAGAAATCGGCGTTCCTTCTTTTAAGCCTAATTCCTGAGCAGCTGTGGCTGAAACAGTCGCCTGAATCCCAAAAGTTGGGATAATTTCAGGAAAAAAGCTTTTCGGAATTCCGTAATAATTGATGACATCTTCCGAAATACAATTGTTTTTAAAATCCCAGAAAATCCCTTCTGACAAACCTTCAATCGTCATTCCGATTTCACCTGAAAGTCTCATGGCGATGTAATCTCCCGGAAGCATTATCTTATCTATTTTTTCGAAAATTTCAGGTTCGTTTTCTTTAACCCAGGCTAATTTTGACGCTGTAAAATTTCCCGGAGAATTCAATAAATGCGATAAACATTTCTCTTCTCCAATTTCCTTGAAAGCCTTTTCTCCATACGGAACAGCGCGGCTGTCGCACCAGATAATTGAAGGTCTTAAAAGGTTTTGATCTTTATCTACCAAAATCAAACCGTGCATCTGCCAGGTAATACCAATTCCTTTAATATCTTCTGCATTGATACCGGATTCATGCATGACAGCTTCGTGAGCCAGCTTTAAATTCAGCCACCAATCAGTAGGGTTTTGCTCTGCCCAACCGGGATTTACAGCAGTGATTTTCATCTCTTTTTTAGGAGAAAAATCTGATGCAATAATTTTTCCGCTGGATGCCTCAATGAGGCAAACTTTTACAGAAGAACTGCCAATGTCATATCCTAGTAAATACATAATTTCAAAAAAGGTATTATTTTATTAGTCTGGTATTGTTTTTCTTATAAATTTTAGCATCAAATCTGTAATATCTTGCAGCACGATGCGAAACATTGGTTTCTATCTCTTCCAACGGAATAATGTAACTGAACGATGAAATCTTCTTGTGAAAATTTTTAATGTCAATTCGTTTTTCACTTAAAGCGCTGTATAATTGATACAGCTGTCTTATCGTGAATCTTTTCGGTAGCAATTCGAAAATAATTGAGAAATCGGATTCTATCCATTTTCTGATCTCAATTAAAGATTCACTGATGATTTTATTATGATCAAATGGCAACGACGGAACTTCATCAATCGGATGCCAATCTACCGTATCGTATTTCGTACTGTTAATCTTGTGGTCGATCTTACAAAGAGAAAGATAAGCCACTGTAATGATCCTGTCTATGTGATGTTTATACTCAGTATCCATCCATTTTATATCATCCTGATTACTAGCCCTTAACGGATCTGCAAAACATTTAAACTGTTTAAGAACCATTTTCTTAATACCAGTTAATTCATGAAGCACGCGTTGAGCTGCATCATCTACATCTTCGTCGCTAAGTATTAAACTACCCGGCAACTTTCTTTGTCTTTCTGCAGGCACATCGTCCATACGACGCTGTACCAATAAAATGTTCAGTCGATTTTCCAGGTCGAAACCAAAAACAACACAGTCGACAGAAACATAAGTATGAATAAAATTCGGAATCATTTCTATGTTAACATTTACGTAACATGACAAATATAAAAATTCAATCGAGATAAAAAAATAAAATTATCACTACCTACTGCTTATCAACATATTACATATCTATTTTTTATGATAACAATACCATAAAAAATATGATAAGGTTATCGTAAATAGGATGATATATTTTTACAAATAGATTCAGAAATAGACATTTAGATTAAAATAAATTGGGAATAAAATAAATTGATATTATCATTAAAAATATGATAAGAAAATCAAGAAATTATTTTATTTTTTTTGAAAATATTTTCATAATAATCCACTTTTTGCTATAAAAATGACAGTAAATGATGGAAAAATTTCACCATTTTTATTATCAAAGCTTAGAATTTTATCAAAACGAGAAAATAATAGAATGAAGAATATAAGTTTAACAGTGAATAGATACTTTTAATAATAGATGATTTTTTAACGCTAAGGTCGCAAAGTTTTTTTTTAATAATTGAGAATATTTTTCGTTCGCAACGGCGTTTCACTCAGCGAAGTTGATATTTATTTATAAAATTCTTACAAATACCAATCTTTATATCTTTTCAGCGCTTCCAGAAAATAATAATCTGCATAGATTAACGGAACATCAATCTCCGAGTTCAATGGCAAACCTCCAGTGCTGTGCATTAATAGAAAACCTCCGTTTTCGCCTAATTTTGCCTGATATTTTTCGTTTGATAAATTTGTCAGTATTTTTCGGGCAACGTCTATATAATTCTTTTTGTCTTCACCTTTAGTATATTGTCCTAATTCTAATAAAGCAGAAGAAATAATTGCCGCCGCAGAAGTGTCACGAGGAACGTTTGGAATTTTAGTATCATTAAAATCCCAGTATGGAATTTTATCTTCCGGTAAAGTGGGATTATTGAGAATAAATTTCGCAATATTTTGAGCTTGGTTTAAATATTTTTCATCTTTTGTGAATCTATACATCATCGTATACCCATACAAAGCCCAACCCTGCCCTCTTGCCCAAGCCGAAGAATCGGAATATCCTTGAAATGTTTTTTTGCTTAAAACTTTCCCTGTATTCACATCATAATCAATTACATGATACGAACTGTAATCAGTACGAAAATGGTTTTTCATCGTTGTATTAGCATGGGCAATCGCAATTTCTTCCGTCTTTTTGTTCCCTCCGTTTTGTGAAGCCCAAACTAACATTTCAAGGTTCATCATATTATCAATGATAACAGGACCTTTGAAATCTGCCATTTTATCCCAAGACAAAATTGCCTGCATTCCCGGACGAAATCTTGTGGAAAGTGACTCTGCCGAAGTGAGAATAACATCTTTATATACAGGATTTTTTGTAATTCTATATGCATTTCCGAAACTGCAAAACATCATAAAACCTAGGTCATGATCTCGGGTAAAGGTCTTGTTTGATTCTATCAGATTTAAAGTTCTTTCTGCTTCTTTTTTGATTTCAGGATCTTTGGTTTGTTCATAAATCATCCACAACGAGCCCGGATAAAACCCGGAACACCACCAACTGATATCTTTTGTAATCACATTTCCGTCAGAAGCTTTGTATGATTGTGGCATTTTATCGTTCGGAATGTCTTTCATTAAATATTTATACTGCTTTCCAGCAAATTGAAATTCGTCCTGAATTAATTTTGACATCTCCTTTTTACTGCTTTGCGCTGTAACTGCAACACTCAATATTGTGAAAAATGTAATTGCTATTTTATGTAAAGTCATTTTTTATGGAATTATGGACAATTTAATTAATTTTTATAAAATCATAATTGAAAATAAATCTTATTTAGTCTAAAAATAAAATTTATTATGTTAACATATTTAATCTCTACCAAGTGATAAATTATGTAATTTTAATACAGAAAAAATTCAATTCAAGCCTTATCTAGACTGATTTTAAATAACATTGAGAAGATACAAATTAAGTAGAAATACTGAAATTAAAACAAATTCAACTCTTTAATTTTGAATAAACAAAAACTGATAATTATGGCAAATGAGCAATGCTTCAAAACATAAAATGATAACTGTCATTTAAAAAACTTTAACCATCAAAATTTAAACGAAATGATTATTAACAAAATCCTCAACGTCGATGATTACTACTACGACGTGTTTATGGCGATTTCAGGAACTCTTACCGGATTTTCTGCGAACGAGCTGCAATCTACCGGTTTGGCGGAGACCTATTACAAGCATATTTTAGGTCAAATCGAAACCGCAACATTCCTAGAATTTCTGAACGTTTCAAAATCTATCCTTGAAAATTCTTTCAGTCAGGATCAATTAAGAAATGCCATTCAATCCGAAATTATGGCAGATCCGGGAATGCAGGATATGTCAAACAATATCATCACAATGTGGTATTTGGGAACTTGGGAAGGCGCTTATGTGAATGAATTATCATACAAAGAAAGTTTGGTTTGGAACGTTATGCACGCACATCCACCGGGAGCAAAACAACCGGGTTTCAAATCTTGGGCGGTTCAACCTGTAAACAGCAACTCATGAGCAATATAGAATTCAAAAAAGATGTGATCATCGTTGGAACGGGGATTGCAGGATCATTGATCGCCAAACTTTTAACCGATCATGTTTTTGATACAGAAAAAGGCAAAATGGTTTACCGTGCAGAAGTTGATCATCCTGAAAACGTAAGAGAATTATCAATTTTAATGTATGAAGCTGGACTGGAAGCCGGATTAGAACTGGACTCATCGTCATCATTGACAACCTACAACGAGTACATTCGTAAATTTTATATGGAGGAAGCCAAAGTTCCGAATTCTCCTTACCCAAATTTAAAGCAAGCTCCATCGCCAGACGTTTTGGATATGGAAAAAATCGTTCCTCCGTTTCCGGATAAAAAAGGATATTTGGTTCAGTTTGGTCCGATGCCGTTTGCGAGTGATGCCATCAGAATCGGTGGAGGAACAACGCTTCACTGGCTGGGAACTACGCCAAGAATGCTCCCGAATGATTTCAGATTAACTGAAAAATACGGTATTGAAATCAATAAACCTGATTCTAAGGTTAAAACACCTATCAACTGGCCAATTGATTATGATGCTTTAAAACCTTACTATGAAATGGCCGAATTTGAAATCGGTGTTTCAGGAAATGTTGCAGCACAGGAATATCCTATTTCAGAAAGCATGGAAGACTATTACGGTAAAGACTATGTTTTTCCGATGGATGAAATTCCTCAAAGTTATATGGATCAAAAGATCATCAATGGTCTTGCAGGAACGAGTGTTCAATTAAATTTTGAAGAGTTTCCGTTAACAATGGTTCCGTCTCCTCAGGGAAGAAATTCTACTCCAAATCCTGCTTATGGAAAAGCAAAAATCATTAAAGCCAATTCTACAGATTCGGGATATAAATTATCATTAAATAATATTGAAAACGAAGAATACAAAGCGCTAGGTTCTGTCTGGAATCCTTACATGGGAGAGCGTTGTGAAGGAAATGCATCATGCGTTCCAATCTGTCCGGTTCAGGCAAAATACAATGCGTTGAAAACGTTGAAGAAAGCATTGTATAAATTCAATAAAAATGAAAATCTTCAAAAACATAAATTCATCAGCGTTCAGGCGCAGAGTGTTGTGTATAAATTAAGTGTTGATCAGGCAGATCAGGAGAAAATTTCAAAAATTCATTTAAGAAGATATATTTCTAAAGAGAAAACCGATTTTGTGGAAGAAGTTGTTGACACGTCAGATTCAATTGTGATTCTTGCAGCCAATGCTTTTGAAAATCCTAAAATTTTACTGAATTCAAAATATACAGTAATCGAAAACGGACAAAAAGTTGAAAAAACCGTTGCCAACCGAAGCGACCAAGTAGGAAGAAACTTAATGGATCACATGGTTATGCTGACTTGGGGATTATTTCCAGAGCCGATTTATTCTTATAGAGGTCCCGGTTCTACCACAAACATTTCGTCTTTCCGTGACGGGAATTTCAGAAGTGAATTTTCGGCGTGGATTTCTCCATTAGACAATTGGGGATGGAGCTGGCCGGCATTTTCTCCGGGATCGGATATTTCAGAATTTTTGGGACAAGGTCTTTTTGGAGCTGAATTAAAAGAAGCTTTGGCTTACAGACTTTCAAGACAGGTTTTATTCCATTTTGAGATCGAACAATTACCGAATCCGAATAACAGAGTGACCATCAATGATCAATATCTGGATGCTTTGGGAATTCCCCGCCCTGTCATTAATTATGAACTGACGGAATACGAAATGAAAGCAATGGAACAGGCAAAATTAGCTTCAGATCAAATGTTTAAAAGGTTGAATATCGAAGATTTCACCAAATATACCGAAGCAGACAAAAACACTTTCATCTACAACAACGTAAGATATTCTTACAACGGAGCGGGTCACATCGTAGGAACTCACAGAATGGGCGACAATGCGGATGATTCTGTAACCAACAGTTATTGTAAATCTTGGGATCACCCGAATTTATACATCGTTGGCGCAGGAAATATGACGACTTTGGGAACTTCGAACCCTACTTTAACCTTATCAGCATTCACTATTCGTTCGGTAGAATCTATTTTGAGTGATTTAGAAAACAAATTAAAAAACTGAAACCATGAGACAAAGACTTATCAATAAAGCAGAACCAGAACAGATTTTATTAAAAGGTGCTTTATCTGGCAAAAACACCCTTGTTGAAGAAGCAATTTCTTTACATTCTTTATTATTCGATACAAAAATCAGCAAAGAAGATTGGCTAGAAGGATTGAAATATCACAGTAAAACTTTAACCAATTTATTATTGAATAATCAGATCAAAGAATTTAATGATTATTTAAGTTCACAGTTCGGATCAGTGTTGCAGGAGATCAGTGTCGATAAATTAGATGCAAAAATGGCTTCTTCATCTAAAAAAAGTAGTTTAGAAAACATGAATTACCGTTCTGTTTTACAAGACCTTTTGCAGACGGCGATCCTTATTGAGCATTCAACAATTCCGCCTTATCTTACGGCTTTGTATTCTATAAAAGATGGGACAAATTTATTAGCTTCACAAATAATCAGAAGTGTTGCCGTGGAAGAAATGCTTCACATGATCATGGTTTGTAATGTGATGAATGCTGTGAATATTCAACCTTCCGTCAACAGACCTCAAAACTACCCTACTTATCCGATGAAATTACCGATGAACGTTGATTTCTTCGTAGGATTGGAAACGTTTTCCACGAACAGTATTGCCACATTTATCGCGATTGAAAGTCCAAGCAGTCCTTTGGTTAAAGCTCCGGTATATGATCATATTGAAGAAAATCAGTCATTGCTTAAAAGTGCTTCAGTAGAAGAAAATAACTTCTGGACTCTTGAAAATATGAAAGGTTTCATCATGGAAAATGTTCACACGATTGGTGAATATTATGATGTTTTGTTCTTTTATATCGTTGTTTTCCAAATCATTGCTTATTACAAAGCCAACGGAAAATTACCTCAAACATTTGAAGAATTAAATACAGGAGGAATCTTCACAGGAAATCCGGCAAAACAGATCCGTCCTGAACAATATTACGGAAGCGGCGGAAAATTACACGCTGTAGAAGCTTTATCAGGCGTAATTGCTGTTTTCCAAGAAATTAAAGGTCAGGGTGAAGGCGCTGACGACACCATTTTTGATGTTGATCCTTCTCAGTTTGAAGAAGGAATGGAATTAGCGCATTATTTCAGATTTAAAGAAATTTTCCATGAACATTATTATTTGGATGGAAACTATAAACCTTTTATGGATGAAAACGGAATGATGCCTGTCACTACTCCACCTGTCGGAAAAGCACTGCCTGTAGACTGGAACGCTGCTTATCCGATGAAACCAAATCCTAAAATGGCAGATTATCAGTCGAATCCGCAATTGTATGCGCAGGGAAAAGTATTTAACCAAACATATAAAAACTTATTGGATGCGATACAGGCTGCCGTAGAAGGTGACGCAAAAGAATTAGAAAAATCAATCATGTATATGTATGCTTTAAAAGAGCAGGCGATCGGATTGATGAGCCAACCGTTGGATTCTCAATACAATGCAGGGCCAACTTTTGAATATCCAACAACTTAAATTTATTTAAATTTTTAACCACAAAAAAGATAAAGGATTAAGTTTTAAAACAACTTCATTAATTAATAACCATAAAAACAATATATCATGTTAAAAAGAGAAAAGGAAAGTCTTGAAAAAGGAAGTGAATTTTTAAGAGCACCCCAACCAAGTCAGGATCAGCAAGGTTATCTTGCCAACTTAATGAAAGGATACTCGAAACTTTTGATCGACGATCCGGTAACACCTTTTAGAGAAGAAAATTTACAGGACATTGCAAATAATGTAAAGTATGGTGTTTTAGAAGCATTAAATGGAACATGGGTAAGTTATAATGCCAATTACAATAAAAATATCGACCGTCCATCATTAGGAAGTGGAATTCACACGACGATTATGCCTTCTCCAGGAACCAATCAAAATACAATTCCAGGAAAATTCAGTTTTGATACTGAAGAATATATCGAAAAATTAACATTCGAAATCGTTCCCGGTGGTGTTCGTAACCGTGGTGGTGCAACGGAATTATTTTGTGGTGCCGTAAAATACGATCAAACCATTAAAAGTGTAAATAAAGTAGACGGAAATCCAAATTTACAATACGCCGGAATTCACGAAGAAAACGGAATGTATCTTTGGTTAAGCGACGTTTATAATTACGCCGCAACTGAAGAAACCATCAAAAGAGACCGTGGAATTCATGCCTTTTCTAATGAAGATTTTGAAAAATACGGATATAAAGGAGAATACAGAAACGAACCTTTGGTTGAAGTAAAAGACGAAAATGGTAACTCTTCATACATTCTTTTGAGCCAATTAAAAGAAGGACAGCAATATTATCAAATCATTCCGGCACAGGAAATAAAGCCAATGGATGGAATTAAAGGACCTTATTTTATTCCTGATTATTCGATCTCAAGAAGTGGAGTTATTCCTCACGGAAGCACGATTACGGTATTGGGAGATATTACCCCAGAAAGTAAGGATAATAAAGTATATTACCTTAGAGACGGCGCTCCGCAATTCCCTACTGGCCTTGCAACTTGGAATCCTCCTCATCTTGCTATCTCACCAACAATGGGAGGTGCGGGAGGTGCTATTAACCTTGACGAACCGGCTCCGGCATGGGTTCACCAGACTTTAACGGATGAAACCGACCCTGGTTCAAACAAAATTTATACACAGAGAATATTGGCAAATGAGCTATATCCTTATTGTGTAAGACCGGATATGAGATTAAGAGACACATTGAGCGGACAAAATGTTGCCAATTATGTACTTGTTCAATTATCATCAAAAATGCAAACAGGAGCACAAGGTGGAATTCTAAACGTTCCTTTTGTTAATCGTTTTGTACCGACCGTTGAAATAGATTTTAATCTTTGGATCGAAACTGTAATTGAAGATGGAAAAGAAATTCTTCAGTTACAATACGAGCAAATTATATTTTTCGAATTTGATTTTGGAAACGATGGTGGTACAACAAGCTGGCCACACATTCAGGTTAATACACTTCGTAAAATCGAGGATATTCCTGCAGATCAGAGAAAAATAATCGAACAGGAATTTTTCAATGCACCTCCCGCAATGAACATGACAACAACTGCTGCAGTTTCTGAGCGTATTGCCAATCCACCTTCAGGATGTCCTTATCATAAAGAATAAAATTTTGATTTAATCTTATCAATTCAAATAAACTCTACTCAACCTTATAGGTTTCAGAAACCTATAAGGTTTTAAAATTTTAAAGCAAAAAAACTAAAAAACCAATTTATCATGAGCAATCAATTACCTCCAATTCCGTCAGGATTTGGATTACCATTCTATTACGCAACCCTTTTCAATATTGAGGTTGCCTTTCTTGTTGATCGCGAAAAAGTTTTAAAATATCTTGAAAATACAGGACTCATCGTCGCAGATTTCGATGGAAAAGCTTTGGTTAGTTTTAATTTTCAAAATTATACAGGACAGTTTCCAAACGGATCTAGCACCACTCAGGAAATCGAGTTGAATATCGTTTCTTACCCTGAATCACAAAAAAATACTGTTGCGTTTGTAACTGCTGAAGAATATCTTCGCGGAGAAGAACAGACAAAATTAATGGGACACAAGCGTGTTTGGGTTCCTTGTGATGCTGATATGGCGATAAAAGCAGGAATAGAATTGTTTGGAGAACCGAAATTTAAAACTTCATTTACTACCAATCTTCCTTCATTAAACGTTCCCGGTCAAAATACCTGGACAGTGACTTGTAATGATCCAACTGACAGTACAGAATCAATTTTCACTTGTGTTGCAGATGTTGCGGATTTAATCCCTGAAATGTCGGCATTCTCTCCTATCACGGAATATGGAAAATTTGAAGATAAGTTAATCGGTTGCCGTTGGAATATTCTTCAACCAACAAATCTTCACTTTTTAAACTCAGAAGAAAGCAAAAAACGAGTACAAATGACTTATGGAAATTCTGATCATCAAATGAAAGCCGATATGGAGTTTTTGATCGGAGATTCATCGGCTTTTGCAGTTCGTACAAGCATGTCGGCTCCGGCTGCAATCCAGACGAGAGCTTATTATATTTAATTTAAACTAAAAACTTTTAACCTTAAAAACTAAAAATTATGAATCTAGAAAGCAAAATGAGAGGATTAACATTAGGAGCTCAAGTCCTTCCTCTTGAAAAAGTTTCTGCCTCAGATCTTGGTGCTTTGGCACCATTGGTAGGAACTTGGAAAAACGTTGACGTTCCTGCAACAGCTATTTCAGCGGGTTGGAATACCATTTCTGTTCCCGGACAGGATAAAGGATTTGTCTTTGAAGTCATTCCTTACACGGAAACATTGACTTTCAATCCGGTAGTTGTACAGGCCGGAAATCGTGGTCCTGTCGTGAATGGACAACAAGTAGAACAAATGATCTTCGGTCTTTTGTATGAACAGCAAATTATAAGCGCATGTGACAGTAGTTTTTGCAACGAACGTGGTTTTCCTGCAGGATCCACAATTCATGTTGAGACAGGATTATTTTTAAATTTAGGTCAGCCCAACGGAGGGTATACGATTGCCCGTATGTCGACTATTCCTCACGGAAATTCATTATTAGCGCTTGGAAGCTCAGTTGAGGTAGGTAATCCGGGAACAGATTTCTTTAGTCCGGCTTCTTCAATTCCAACTTTATTGAATGGTGACAGAATCACTCAGCTTGGTTATTCGGATCAGATTATTGGGAATCCTCAGTTTGCGCCATTCAATCAGGTTAATCCAAATGCTTTCCTTGAATCTACATTGGAAGCTTTAGTAGGAACAGGCGGAGTGAGCAATATGACTGTTATTCAAATGTCTACCGACACACCGGATGCCAACGGAGGAATTTTGAATATTCCGTTTATCCAGACCAATGTAAACGCTACAAAAATGGATGCAACCTTCTGGATTGAAGATATCGTGGACAGCGCAGGAAATCCTAGTCAGGTATTGCAATATTCGCAGACAATCAATCTGGTTTTCCCGGCTACAGGATCTGCACAGCCTGTTAACTGGCCTCACGTTACGGTCAATTCTATGGTAAAAGTGCCTGAAACCATGCAACTACAACAAAAGTTTCAAAGCTTAGATGTAATGGAAGGATTAGATGTGACGCAAGGTCTTACAGAAAGTTAATTTTAATTTTTAAATACTAAACCTCTGGATTTAATTCGGAGGTTTTTATTTTTAATTTAGCAGCTTTCGATTTTTCTATCTTTATTTTCCTGAAATCCCACGGTGATATTGCATTTTTATCTGCCCATAAACCTCGCTTCTTTTTCTTTGCTAAAATTTCATATTCTTTTAACTGAAGATTTTTAGAAGCTTTAAAATACCACCATCCATACCCGGATTTGATGATTTCCGCAGAAAGATATTTGTCATCATCATAAAATATTTTGGCGATTGTTCTACGGTATCTGTCTTTTTTAATTCTGTAAAATATAACCTCCTTTCCAAAGACTTTTGAACTCGTAAATTGTTTTGCATTGTTGCCAAAAGGCTGTTTCTTTTCGGGACAATCTACCTCTGCCAAACGTAATGTTTCCTGAGTTTTATCTGCTAATAAAGCAACAACAGTATCTCCGTCTTTTATGCCGATAATTTTTGCCTTGATTTGAGAAAACACCCACATAGACGCAAAAAATAGCAGTACACACATCATTTTTTTCATGAGTGCAATGATAAGAACTTTAAATGGAAAATTCAAAAACCTTCAAATTAAAATTTGAAGGTTTTGTTTATTAATTATTTCTTTTAACGCAAAGTCCGCTAAGTTTTTTTTAACCAATGATTCTGCTGATCTTTAAGTTCGCAAAGGCGTTTCACTCAGCAAAGTTCACAAAAAATTTCATTATTATTTTTCAAATATTGGAAGTTCAATTCCTGAAAGCATCATTTTATAGTGTTGAAGCTGATTATTAATTGTATTTAATTCTGATTGAAAGAAATTTGATTGACTAAACAAGTTTTCATAATACGAAATTCCCTCAAAAAGATTTTCTTTAAATGTTTTCCATTTTTTATCCTGAGATTTTGTCATTGTTCCTGAGAAATCTGAAATTTCTTTTTTCAGGTGATCAACGTACATTTTCAACTCATTGATGAACATATTTGGACGGTCATTATCGGGAAGAATATTGGTATTTCCATAAATATGCTTTACCATTTGCGAAAGAGAAACTTCTTTATCGAAAAAAGCAAGATTAGGCCCCGGACAGATCACCACACCTTGTTTTTCTCCTTTTATTTCTAACTTTTGCTCCATGTAAGCAGCGTTCACCAATCCGACGCATAAACATGCTTTTTCTGTGATGATTTCTTTTCTTTTTTGAAATTGTTCTGGAGTTATCTCTTGTTTTTCGGCTTCTAAATTTTTAAGTTTAATATCCTGATATTTTTTCGAAGCCGTACAAATTCCTTCTGATGAAAACTCTTTACTCAGAGCCAATAATTTTTTAGGACACGAACTTCCGTAACGGTTTTTATTGTTTTTATTTCGTCTAAAAATCTCATTGGACGTTCCTCTTACTGTATTGAAAGGCACTCCCAAAGGCGAAAGATTACTTAAATAAAAATCATGTTCTTTAGATTTTAAAAGTAGATTTCTCGTTTCATCATCCACTGAAGTTGCCTCTGGAACAAGCAAAAATGGAGAACCCCAGCCGACACTGTTTACATCATAAGTCTTCAGTAGAAAATCATGTTCTTCCGATGTTCCTACTCCACCCTGAACGGTAATTTTCATTTCTAAAGGATCAGAAACTGTAATTTTCCCTTTTTGCTGTAAAGCATTGAGCATTAATGAATGTGCAGAATCGATCAGTTCGTTTTTCTTTTGTTTGAATTCTTCCATGATCGGGCCGAGCAATAAACCTTCGGTAGCAAAAGCATGACCGCCACAATTCAAACCAGATTCTATTCTGTATTCAGAAACCCAAAGTCCTTTTTTAGCCAAAAAATTCCCTTGAATCATCGCAGAACGGAAATCACTCACTTTTAAGATAATTTTCTTTTTCAGAAAACCATTTTCATCAGGAAAAAAGTCATCAAATTCTTCGATATAACTGTACAAACGAGGATTCATCCCCGCGGAAAGTACTACTGATGAAGATAATTTACTGTTGGCAAAACCGCGTAAAGAAGCGTGAGCATCATTATAAATAACAGGTAATTGCTCATTTTTTTTGAAATTATCCTTATCAACCTTCGTCATGATATTGACATCTATACTCCCGGGAGCAAGATTTTTTTCAATAAAATGTTTAATTGAAGATGTAAAACTTTCCTTTTGATTCAGAAGATTTTGCAACCCGTTTTTCAGCTCTGATGTGTTGGGAAGGATATCCACAAAGTTCATCAAAGCGGTTTTGTTTTTCGCAATTTCTTCTTTGAAAGCATCAAATTTTTCATTGACGATATCATCCACCATGTCCAGATAAGCGGTAATTCTTTTGGCACGGTAGTCATCTATTTTTGTTGAAATACTTGAATAATTCAAATTGAATTTTTCATTATAAAAGTTTTTCATTTTCTCTATAATTTCATCATCAATTATAGAAACAACGGAAGAAATTCCGTATTGTGCGACACGGATAGGACTGTCTATCGTATACGCTAATCCCATCACAGGAATATGGAAATTGTGTAAAGGTTTTTTGATCATTTTTATATTCATTAAAATAATTCTTGGCCTCTAAATTCCCATCAACTAATTCACTGTAAAAATATCAGTTTAAAATTAATTATGCATTAAATAATAATTGAATTTCTTGAAAATATGCTTAAAATCATTCTCTTTGAGATTTTTTAACGCAAAGAGCGCAAGGTTTTTTTGACTACTAACTGTTTTTAAGTTTGCAAAGGCGTTTGACTACGTCGAATCTTCGATTTCACTCAGCTAGGAGACATATGAATATAAACCCCAACCGTTTTAGTCAGGGTTTATAATTTTTTATAGTTAAAATAAACCTTTAATGTAGCATCAATGACTGTTAATAATCAAATAAAAACAGTGCAAATCGAAAATAAGTTATTAAAAAATTAACTGCTCATTAAAAATCTAAACTTATTGATGTTTTTAAGCGCGATTCCTGTTCCACGAACAACTGCTCTTAAAGGATCTTCAGCAACACATACAGGCAGTCCTGTTTTCTTGTGCAATCTGTCTGCCAGTCCGTTTAATAATGCACCACCTCCGGCAAGATAAATACCTGTTTTGTAGATATCTGCAGCCAATTCCGGCGGAGTCAGAGATAGTGTTTCCATCACAGCATCTTCAATCCTCATGATAGATTTATCCAGAGCTTTGAAGATCTCTTTATAATTGATCATGATCTCTTTTGGCTTACCCGTAATCAGATCTCTTCCCTGTACAGGAATGTCTTCTAAAGGATAATCCAGTTCCTCCAGTGCAGAACCTATTTCAATTTTTATTCTTTCGGCAGTTCGCTCTCCAATATATAAGTTATGATATGATCTTAAAAAGTAAGAAATATCATTGGTAAACACATCACCAGCAATTTTTAAAGATTTGTCACAAACAATTCCTCCAAGCGCAACAACAGCGATTTCGGTAGTTCCCCCACCTATATCAACGATCATATTTCCTTCAGGACTCTGTACATCAATTCCAGCTCCAATAGCTGCTGCCATTGGTTCATAGATTAACTTTACTTCCTTGGCATTTACCTTCAATGCAGAGTCTTTAACGGCTCTTTTTTCAACTTCGGTGATTCCGGAAGGAATACAAATAACAATTCTAAGCGCAGGCTGAATAAACCTGCCTCTGATTCCCGGAATTTGTTTGATGAATTCCTTAATCATATGTTCCGAAGCGTGAAAATCGGCAATAACTCCATCTTTTAAGGGACGGATTGTTTTAATATTTTCGTGGGTTTTCCCTTGCATTAATTTGGCTTGTTCACCAACTGCAATAGGCTTTCCTGTTGTTCTGTCTATAGCGACAATGGAGGGTTGATCAATAACAATCTTGTTATTATGTATGATTAGTGTATTAGCGGTTCCGAGATCCATTGCGATCTCCTGCGTAAACATATCAAATAACCCCATTTTATCGTTCTTTTATTATATTGCAAAGTACGGCTTTCTGTACGGATATAGATGTCGGGGAAATTGGCAATTGGAGTTAAAGTTGTGTTAATCTTTTTTAAATATCTGATTTTTAATAATGCTAATTTTTAACGCGAAGTTTGCTAAAATTTTTCATTTTAAGCTATATTAATTTATTCATGAATGTATTTTATCTTTTATAATTCACTCTTTTATTTTTAATTTCCAAAATATAACTTACACGACAGTAAATAATTATCAATTATTAAAATAACACAGAAAACATTTCATCTGATATTCATAAAACTTATCTATTTTTAGCCCATCAAATTAAAAATAGAATGAAGGCTAAAACTCCTTTTTACATTGCTCTCGTTTTCGGAATGATGGCAACTCCTTTTTCGGCACAAACAGACTCCCAATTAAAAAATGAAATATCTAAAGTAGAATCAGGATTGATGCCTGTTGTCCGGTTTGAAGGTGAACCTCTCTGGACTTTAGAATCCCGAATGAAATATTACAATGTTCCCGGAGTTAGCATCTCTGTCATTAAAAATTCTAAAGTAATATGGAGTAAAACCTACGGATTTGCAGATGTAGAATCTAAAACTCCTGTGAATTCCAACACGCTATTTCAGGCGGCATCTATGAGTAAACCAGTGAGTGCTTATGCTGTGCTAAAAGAAGTGGAAATGGGAAAAATCGATCCAAATGCAGATGTAAATTCTTATCTGAAATCATGGAAAGTTCCTGAAAATGAATTCACAAAACAGAAGAAAGTAAGTCTTAAAAATATTGTCAGTCACACTGCAGGGTTTAGTGTCAGCGGATTTGCGGGTTACGAAGTTGGTCAACCTATTCCGACATTAGTTCAGGTTTTGAATGGACAAAGTCCCGCCAATTCTCCCGCTGTCGTTGTTGATAAACTTCCCGGAACACCTTTTCGTTATGCCGGTGGTGGATATTGTGTGTTACAACAAATGTTGATAGACCTTGAAGGAAAAGATTTCGCCTCAATATTGACTGAAAAAGTACTTTCTCCTCTGAATATGAAAAACAGCACTTTCTCACAACCCTTATCGGAAGCTCATGCTCAGTTTGCGGCTACGGCTTATAATGAAAACGGAATTAAAGTTCAAGGAAAATACCATGTTTATCCTGAATTAGCGGCAGCAGGTTTGTGGACAACAGCAGAAGATTATGCAAAGTTTGTGATTGATATTCAAAATACGCTGAGCAATAAAAGCCACACAGTTATTTCTAAAAAAACAGCCGAGGAATTTACAACTCCATTTATTGATCCATTCATGGGATTAGGTATTTTTCTTGAAAATAGAAATGGCAAGGTCTACTTCACGCACGGTGGCTGGAATGAGGGTTTTTCCAGCAAATCTATAGGAAATAAAACCAGCGGTGACGGAATTGTAGTTTTAACAAATACCAACAAGCCTGCGTTTATTGAAGAACTTATCCGCTCGGTCGCAAACGTTTATCAGTGGCCGAATTACGTGAATTCAATTAATAAAATCCTACCTACTACCGAAAAAGATTTTAGCAACAATATCGGTCGTTACCGATCTGATAAGTATGGTTTTTATAAAGTTTATCAGGAGAATGGAAAGCTAATGGTGATCAATAATACGGAAGCTCCAACAGAACTTATTAAAGTAGGTGAAGACACTTTTGCAATTCGGGATTGGGATTTTCAATTTAAATTTATAAAAAATAGTAAAACAGGAAAGAAGGAATTGATACAAGTTTTAGGAGACAAGACCATAAGATCTAAAAATCCACAAATGAGTTCTAATGAAAAGATGCCTCTTGAGCTTATTTTGGAAGGTAATTTTGATAAAGGTTTACAATTATATCAAAAAGCAAAAACTGAAGATGCCAATCATAATCTGATTTCCGAAGGGTATTTGAATGGAGTCGGTTATGCTCTTCTTCAACAAAAACAACCTAACAAAGCCATTGATATTTTCCGAGTGAATACTCTACTCTATCCTAAAAGCGAAAATGTATACGACAGTTTAGGAGAAGCTTATCTGGGAGCCGGACAAAAGGAAAAAGCCAAACAGAATTATCAAAAAGTATTGGAAATAAATCCTAAAAATGAAAATGCCGCTAAGGTTTTAAAAACATTATAAAAGAAATTGCCTTCATTAATTTGGAGGCATTTTTTGTTTTAGAACTTTTAATTCAGATTAAAATAAACCGGTTTAAACTTTTTAATTAAACCACAAAAGATACAAAAGCCATGATTGAACATTTTAAAATTTAACCGTTTTGAAAACAAAAGCCCTCAAAAGATAAAAATCAAAGATTTTTAAAAACTTATGTGTTCTTGTTTGCAGTTCATCATGAACTTAAATAAGTAATATGTTCAGTCTTTTGTGCCTTTTGTGGTTTAAACAAGTTCAATAAAAAAATCCCAACTTTCGTCAGGATTTCATTAAGTTTTTCTTAAAATATTTCTACTCAATCACAATACTTCTCTTACTAACCGTATGCGCTGAAAAATATCCCAAAGCTCCGTTATTGATATTGCTTGGCGGGTTGGAAGGTGTAACACCTCCACCAGGGCCACCATCTCCAGAAATCTGAAGAAGAGCGCTATAATAAGTAAAAATATTATTGTCAATACTCTGCATTTCAACATGAATTGTGTCTCCTGCCACAACTAAAACATCATCCGGATCATCGCCATCATCGTTGGGAAGAAACAGAGGACGTTGATTTGGCAATCCGTTATTCACGTTATCTGAAAAAACTTCGAATGTCTTTTTAGGTTTGTCATTAACGGTAAAATTAAAAAGATAACGATTTCCTAATGCCTGAGGATCAGTAAAAACAGGTAAAAGGGTGTATGTCGTTGTTCCTCCAAACACAAAAGAATCCTGCGTTAATCCATCAAAATTCACTTCTTGAGGCATCGTACTTTGGGCAGTATATTCTTTTCCTTCTGCCTGAATTTTCAATGTATAAGTTCTTCCCACTACTCCGCTGAAAGCTGTGGTTTTATATTTTCCGTCGCTAACATATTGCAATGTTTCGGTCTGACCTGTATCATCGCTTAAAACAACCTGAGCATTGGTAACTGCAGGATATTGATTGTTTTCTGTAAAAGCCACAGATTTTGTTATTCTCACAAAATACGGGCCGGGTTGATTGGTTATATTAGCTTCTATGACTATGTTTCCAGCTTTATTATCTAGATCTAAATCGATTTCTTTTTCGCAAGACGTTAATAAAAACAGGGATAATATGATAAAAAATGTATTCTTCATGATTTAAAATTTGAAATTGTAAGTGATGTTTGGTACCCAACGGAATAACGAAGTCTGCATTGCGCGGGTTGTTCCCGGATTGTTCGGAATATCTTCAAAAGTAATCGTGTAGGCATTTTCGCGACCGTACACATTGTAAATTCCGAATGACCAAGAACCTTTGAAACGTTTTGTAGATTCAGGTTCATAGGTTGCACTCAAATCCATTCTGTGATAGGCAGGCATTCTGTCAGCATTTCGGTTACTGTATTGGAAAATTGTTTGTCCGTTCAGTTCATATTTTCCGGTTGGGAAAGTCACTGCATTTCCTGTACTGTAAAGGAATAATCCTGAAAGCGACCATTTTTTACTCAATTCATAGGTTGCAACGATGGAAAGATCGTGGGTTTTATCCATTCTGGCGTTGTACCATTCGTTATCGTTTATTCCGTCTATTTTTCTTTCTGTTTTTGATAAAGTATAGGAAATCCAACCTGTCAGTTTACCGCTTTTCTTTTTAGCAATTAATTCTAAACCATAAGCTCTTCCTTTACCAAACAATAATTCACTTTCAACGTCTGCAGCGGTATCAAATGAGATCTGAGCCCCATTTTTAAAGTCAATCTGATTTTGCATTGATTTGTAATAAACCTCCGCATTAATTTCATAATTATTGTTATTGAAATTTCTGCTGTAGCCTAAACTTACCTGATCTGCAATTTCTGGTTTTACGCTGTAACTGCTTCCAATCCACTGATCTGTAGGATTTCCACTGCTACTGTTGCTCAACAAATGTAAATTCTGCGTGTTTCTGGAATATCCTCCTTTTACACTACTCACCTCATTAATACGGTAGTTTGCCGTAATACGCGGTTCAAGATTTACATATGTTTTTCCGAATTTTCCTTTTTCTAAAAACCTGCTGTCTGTAAGAACTCCGTTTTCATAACTATTAAATGTATCACCACCTAAAACACTGAAACCGGAAAGTCTTAACCCATAATTAACCGTTAATTTTTCGGTTGCCTTAAAATCATCATTGATATAGACTGCATTTTCCCATGAAGATCTCGGATTTCTAGGAAAACTGCTCACACTCGTTCCCGAAGCACTGCTTGGCGTAATTGTATGATAGATAGACTGTAAACCAAAACGAACAGAATGTTTATTTCCTGCAAACCATGTGAAATCCTGTTTAAGATTCCAGTCTTCGATCTGAGAATCTAGTCCGAATGTATTGTCGTTGCTTTGCAAGCTTACTTTATAATTGTAGTTGCTGTAAATTAAAGACGTATTGGAGAATAATTTACTATTAATAATACTGTTCCAACGAAGTGTTGCCGTTGTATTTCCCCAATCTGTTGAAAAAGTATCGCCTAACCCCAAAACATCTCTTCCAAAATATCCTGATAAATAAAGACGGTTATTTTCGTTAACCTGATAATTTGCTTTTAGATTTAAATCATAAAAATATAATTTACTGTCTTTAAAATCGTCGGTTGATTTCAAAAATAAATCAGCGTAAGTTCTTCTTCCAGAAACAATGAATGATGATTTTTCCTTTTGAATCGGGCCTTCAACGCTCAATCTGCTGCTTATTAAACCAATTCCTCCGTTGACGTTGTAATCTTTATTATTTCCGTCCTTCATTTTAACATCCATCACGGAAGAAAGACGTCCGCCGTACTGTGCGGGGCTGTTTCCTTTGATGATACTCGCATCTTTTAACGCATCACTGTTAAATGTACTGAAAAATCCAAGTAAGTGTGAAGCATTATAAACAGGCGCTTCATCTAATAATATTAAATTCTGATCGGTCGCACCTCCTCTTACACTGAATCCGCTGCTTCCTTCACCGTTACTTTTAATTCCCGGTAAGAGCTGGATCGTCTTCATCACATCTTTTTCACCAAATAAAACCGGCAGTTTTTCTATATTTTTGATACTCAACGTTTCCGTACCCATTTGAGCAGTCGAAAGGTTTTTATCTTTTTTAACACCGGAAATAATAACCTCATCGATATTGGCTGTTCTTTCCTGTTTTTCTTCCTGAATTAAGGGAAGATCAAGCTTAACATTCTGATCAACTTTTATATTCTGTTCAAAATCTTTGTAACCCGGATAGGAAATGATCATTCTGTAATTACCCTCCGGCAGGGATAAAGAATAGAATCCGTATTCATTGGCTACCACATTGATAGATGGATCTTCAGCCACTTTTACGGTCACTCCGATCAGTAATTCGCCGTTTTTCTGGTCTTTTACAGTTCCGCTTACCGAGTATTTCTGCTGGGCTACAGCTAAAGTACTGAAACAGAGCGCAGCCGAAGCAGCCGCGATTTTAAAAAAAGATGTTTGCATTCAGTTTATTATTTAATGTAGTAGATTTTTTAAATATTAAAAAAGTTTATTGATGTTAATTAAATAGATGAAATAGGAAATCAATTGAGCAAAAAGACAAAAAAAATAGTCATTTCTTCTCATTAAAAGGCCTATTTTAGGATATTTCACTGCAAAGATAAATATCAACTTGAAATAAAAACATTTTGATGTCGAAATTATTGCCTTAGTGTGAATAAAAAACTAAGTATTAAATTCTGTGATGATATTATTTCTTCAATTTTTAGATCTTTTATTGATTGATCGTAAATAAAAAAGCCCTTAAATATTACTATTCAAAGACTTTATATCTTAAACTCATCAACTTTCGAAAAAGAAGAATATTAATTAGAATTAACTTAGGAAACGATCATTTTATCTTTCAAGAATTGTGTTCTGTAATCTTTAGGAGTAATTCCTGTAATTTTCTTAAAAAGTTGAGTAAAATGGGAAGCTGTATGGAAATTAAGCTCATAAGCGATCTCCGCTATATCTTTACTTGAATGCAATAAGGCTTTGCTGTAATTAATATCCATTTCGTTGATCCATTGTTTGGGTGACTTTTGGGTTACATTTTTGATACATTTTGTGAGATAATTTTCTGTAACAGACAGTTTATCGGCATAAAAAGCAACTCTTTTTTCGCCTACATGATATTTAAACAGAATCTCCCGAAACTGAAGAGATAACTCCATAGGACGGCTAGCTGATCTATGATGATTGTTGGAATCTGTACTTAATATTTTCACTAAAATAAGATGAAGCATGGTGACAATTATTTCATTCAGATTCAATCCATTAAGCCATAATTCCTGTTCCATGATAGTAAGAAGCTGGGTGATTGTTCCGTAAGTAAGTGTATCCAAATTCAGGAAAGGAGGCATGAAAAAAATGCTTGTTTTATGCTTTGGCAATTCCTGTTCAGATAAAATATTATTTTCGTAAGCTAAGAAAAAGCCTTCAGCATCATCTGATAATTCTATGGTTGCCGTAATCGTACCTTGTTTTATAAAAATAACTCCACCTTTCTCAGCCTGAAATTCCTGATTATCCAAATACTGCTTGATATGACCATTGGTAATAAAAATAATAAAATTAAACGTGGTTCGGTAAGGAATCACAGGCATGAGAATCCCTTTTAGGTAATCCTCAAGCCTGTAAAGCTGTATATCTGCGTTGTTAGACAGTATTTTCTCAGTAATATTCGGGAGAAAAAGCTTTTTATATTGAAAATTGGAAAGTACTTCCATATCAGTTAATTATCATATCTAGCGTTATACAAATTTAATGCTGAAATTCTATTTAAAACTTATAAAACACACCCATTTTTATTCCGAAAGGAATTCCTGGAGTGTAGGTAATGTCTGTGATAGGTTCGGCTTCATTTTTTAATTGGGTTTCTGTAGCAAATTGAGCTTCGTTCCATTTTACGTTGAAAAGGTTGTTGATTTGCAGATTGGCACCCCATTTTGCCCGATTGTAAGAAAGTACAAGATCATTCACAAAATAGGCTTTTGTGCGGAGGCTATTATCTTCAACGGCTGGTCGATCGCCCAAATAACGGTATTGTAATCCTACAGATAAACCATTCAGAAAATCCCAGTTTACGTAACCTGTACTCGTTATTACCGGAGCTAACGGAACATAATCCTCCCCTTTTTTTTCGTCAACAAATCGGGCGTGAGAATAATTAATATCAGCATTCAGATACAAATTTTCCAACGGTTGAAAACGGATTCCCAAATCTGCTCCAAACCGTCTTGATTTTCCGGAAGGTTCTACTACAGCATCATCTCCGACATACACAAACTCCTGCTGTAAAGCCAGATACCAGATGGTTGGTGTAATAATTAATGATTTGAAAGGATGCAGTCTAACTCCAAAATCTCCGCCGATAGAATACGGTAAAGTTTTCGCATCTTTTTCCTGAACAACCACTCTCATGTCGTTGGAATGAAACCCCATGCCTGTTTTCAGAAACCACATGATTTTGTCGTTGGCAGCGTAGGAAAAATTAAGTTTTGGGTTTAATCTTGTACCTTCAGATGATTGTCCGGAAGGCAGTTGCTCATAATCCAGCAAATTATGCATGTTGAAAATGAAATGATCTACCCTCAAGGCTGGATTAATCGTCCACTTTCCTGTTTTCCAAATCAATCCTGAATAGGCATGAAGATTGGTTTCTGTTCCATTCACATCAGCCATTTTATCTAACAATAAATCTCTGTGATAAACATGATTCAGCTGCAAAGTATTAATATCATCGTTTCGGAATCCTACTCCCGATATCCAGTTTAATGAGCCGTTGGGCAGAGAAAAACTTTTGGTGTATTTAATTTCAGTTCCGTATATATTTCTGCCGTCTTTCTGCTCGATTTCGTCGCCATGATCTATATCTTTCAAATAAAATGTAAAATCAGAATACAGGTTAAAATTATACTTAGAATACCAAGCCATTGCTTCAATTTGTTCAGATGGAGAAATAATATGCTTATAATTCATCTGAAGATTTGTTCGTGACGTACTTCCGCCTTCTGTAGGATCAATGCTTCCCCAGCGGTCAATAATCCCTTCATTTACGGCACGTTCCGGGATTTGTCCAGACGCATTCCATGAAGAATTGAATGTTGAAAACTGAATATTAAAATAATCTTTATCGGTAATCCATTGGTTGTATTTTCCGAAAATATTGACTCTGTTGAAGTTTTGTTTCACATCAAACGGACCATCGGTATAATTGTACTCTGCAGCGACGTAAGCATTTTGCCTTTTGTTAGAATCATTGATGATATTGAACATTCCCAATATCCTTTTTGAATTAAAAGAACCTCCTTCCAGCTTTACCATGCTGTTTTTCAGTTTATCATATGTCTGAAAATCAACGTAACCCGCAGTATCAAAATCTCCGCGATCCATGTAATAAGCTCCTTTTCCAAAATCAATATTATTAACGGTTTCAGGAATGATAAAATGGAGGTCTGAATATCCCTGTCCATGAGCATGAGAAACAATATTTACGGGCATTCCGTCTACATTTACACTGACATCGGTTCCATGATCGGCATCAAAACCTCTTAAAAAAAGCTGTTCTGCTTTTCCGCCTCCGGCATGTTGAGCAATGAATAACCCGGGAACTTTCCGCAACAAATCCTGAGCAGAATTTACCGGAAATTTATTCAAATCAACCTTTGTAATTGCTGAAAGAAATGAACTATGATTAATTTCTACTTCAGAGATCTGAAAAGGTTTGTGTTGAATAAAAACAACTTTATTTTTATCTTCATCACTATTAATCACCAATTTAACCTCATCATAACCGTTATGACTTACTACCAAAGTATCCGGGAATGACTGAACATTAAATTTAAATGATCCATCAGATCCCGAATGTGTATGATCATTTCCATGATTGTATTTTATCAAAGCTTCATTAATCGGAAATTTATCGTCTGCATCTTTAATAAATGATTGCTTTTCTGAGCTTTTTTCTTGTGCCAGAGCTATTCCGTTTATCATTAAGGCCAGAAAGGCAACCATTATCTGAGTTCTCTTCATTGATATTCTTTTTGAATGATTTTTTACTGTTAAATATTTTAGTTTTCTTTTTTAGAAATAAAAATTTTCTGAATTAATAAAGTAATCCATGTTCCTGCAACAAACGGAAAAGTAAGCACTCCGCCGACTTCAGTAAGAACATGATTATCAATTAATAAATCATCGATTCCGACTGTAATTAATACAGATACAAGCACCCAAAATCCATCCATTTTTTTGAAACCTGAAAAAACAATGGCAGAAAGCACGGCATTAAAACCAAATAATCCCATATGAACTTCTTCAACAGATTCTCCATTCACATGAGAAATATAAGCTCCCAAAACAGAGCCTGCAAAACCATATAAAGCGGCGGCGGGTGAACTGATGAAAACGGCTAAAAAGAAAATTATTCCTGATAATATTCCACCCTGAAAAATAACTTCTCCGAAGCCATTAATTGGAGTTATTACCTCATCATAATCAAGATTTTCGGCTTTCGCACTGATTAATTCTGATGGTGGGATATGCGTAAAATGATGCAACACAAAAACACTTATCCAAATGATAATGATGAAAGGAAAGGTAAAAACCGGAATTTTTTTAGCAATAAAAAAATGCTGAATAATGGCTGCCAATGCTCCACCCAAAATAATAAGAACCCAGATTAAAATAGTTGTCTGAAATATGAAAGATAAAGCAACTCCCACCAAGGCAGCACTGAAACCGTATAGTCCAGCGTTTATTTCAGATTTATCGTAATTCAGCTTCATTGCGGTAAATGTTCCGACACTTGTGGACAAGAGAACAGCGATGCCGCTTTCCCAACTTCCCATAAAGATCCCGATAAGGAACAGAAGGCCTGTCCATCTGTTTTCCTGAAGCATAATTTGCCCGATTCCTTTTAAAATATGATCAATAAAAGGGAATTTTTCAAAAATTTTATTCATAGTTTAATTTTATAAATGATTGAGACTAAGATTGTGAAATATGAATAGTCAATTTGGCTTTGCCAGTGAATGATATTGACAAGCGAAGCAAATTCACTATTCACCATTCGCTACCAGCCTAAAAAGACCATTCCTATACCGCATATCGTAACTACTGCACCGCTTATCACACCCATATAACGTTCTAATTTTTCGGTATTGAATAAGGTTGAATATCCGTATCTTCCGAGCAAAACCATCCCCAACATCGTTGCAACTGTTGTTAATGTAAAAGGCAGTACCAATGCCAGAATTTCAGTTACAGAACGGTTTAATCCTGAATAAAAAAGAAGCGGAGTAAGCGGTTCGCTCGGTCCCATCACGAAAATCATGAACAGGACAAAAGGAGTTACTTTTATTCTGCTTTGTGGCATTACCATTTCAGTGTGATTGTGTTCGTAAACGTAAACATCATCTCCCAATACATCAAAATGTTTGTGAGGTTTGTTTCTTGCTGCCTGAATCAATCCATAAATTAAATAAGCAATCCCGAAAATAAGCAATGCCCATCCCGAAATATTCCCTCTGATATCCTGAAACCAAGCAAACTTATTAAGCTGCCATCCAAGAAAAACTCCGATCGCTCCTATCACCAAAGAACTCAGAACATGACCAAAACCGCAGGCAATTGTTAACAAAATGGTTCGGCTTCTGCTCCATTTTTTTGATTTAGATAAAACAATAAATGGCAGATAATGATCCGGCCCCGTTGCGGTATGGATAAAACTTATAGAGATGGCACTTAGCATTAATGCCCAAATAGTTGCGTTCATTTCTTTATTTTATTTATTCTAATTCCCAAAGGATATCCTGAACTTTAAGGAAAAAATTATACATCACCTCGCCTCCATTTCCCAATGCTCTGATGATAAATCCGTTATCTTCCATTGCTGAAATACCAATTTCCATTTCATCTTGGGATTCTATTTGAGTGTAGATGATTTCGATAAGATCATTCTTATTCAAGTCCTTTTTAGTACTGTAAAAAATAAGAGTTCCTTGATGGGTATATTCTTCCAGATTTCCGATGCTTTTAATTGGAATCAAATCAGGTCGAATCAGCACGTTATCTTTCACCTTTAATTTATCTTTATGGTAAATTTCTGTGAGATTCTGGAATTTTTTAAGCTTAAAAACTTCTCCGTAATGCTTTCGTCCACAAGTGATGATCTCAGCCATAATTACCTGACTGTTTTCTCCAATATTGATGTTTGCTTTACTTTTAAAATTCGAATCTTCATGCGGAACCACAGGGTGCGGAACATAGGCAAAAGAAGTATTATCCTCCATGGAAATATTCAACTGCTGAACGGCTTCATCCTTCATATTGAATAATCTTTGATAAGACTGAGACTGAAGTTGTAACGCAGAACCTTTTTCCAACTCAATATCCAACTTATATCGGTCACCATCCAGAATTCCGGGAGAAGAACTCATCACGATCTGATACAGTTTGTTATCATTTTTCCTTTGTCCGACAGAAACTACACGGAAAGGAGGTGATACAAAAAGATCTTTCACGTAGGATTTTCCGGCTTTGTGTCCGGCTATGATATGTAAGCGACTATCCATTTATCTTACAAGATTCGGTTCTTCAATTTCTTCCAATAAGGCGTATTTTTTTACCCAGCCAATCACTTTTTCAAGACCTTCATCAGTTTTAAGGTTGGTAAATACGAAAGGAGATCCGTTTCTCATTCTTCTGGCATCATTTTCCATTACTTCAAGGCTCGCGCCTACGTGAGGAGCTAAATCTATTTTATTGATAATCAACAAATCTGATCTTGTAATACCGGGACCACCTTTTCTTGGAATTTTTTCACCTTCAGCAACATCAATAATGAAAATTGTAACATCAGCAAGGTCAGGACTGAATGTTGCCGATAGATTATCACCTCCACTTTCGATAAATATCAATTCGATCTCCGGAAAACGCGCTGCCAATTCATCAACCGCTTCCAAATTCATACTTGCATCTTCACGAATCGCTGTGTGAGGGCAACCGCCTGTTTCTACACCAATAATTCTGTCGTGAGGAAGAAGACTGTTTTTAGCCATAAATTCTGCATCTTCTTTGGTGTAAATGTCATTGGTAATTACTCCAAGATCATATGTTCCGTATAATTTTCTGCTTAATCTTTCCAATAAAGCTGTTTTTCCTGAACCTACAGGTCCGGCTACTCCTACTTTTATATATTTTCTATTTTCCATTTTAAATTGCTTCTGTTTTTATTTTTATCGCAAAGTCCGCAAGGATTTTTTTGATTTTAGTTATGAATATTTTTTAAGTTCACAAGGGCGTTCCACTCAGCAAAGTTTTGTGGTTGTTACATTTTTAAACTCTGATTATGACATGTAAAGCCTTGAATAAAGCCTTTCATGCCGCATACAGCGGATATCGAAAGAAGTATTGCAAAGACCGACTAAATCTCTGTCGAGTTCTATGGTTTCCTGAGCTGTTTTTTCCATTATTGAATATAATTTGAATAGAATATCCTGTCCATCAAGCTGTCCAAGAGGAACTAACTTTACTGCATTCGTAATTATTCCTGCCGAAGAAGTATAGTAAAATCCGAAAAGTGCTTCCTGTAGAGGAATTCCTAATAAACTCGCATACATTCCGAAGACGATGCTGTAATGAGAACTTGCTTCACGATTTTGAACTGCCTTTTCATAAGCTTCCATCAACTCAAAATTTTCATGTCTTTTGAATATTTTGATTAAACGCAAACCTAATTTTTGACTGGCCTGACGAATTTCTTTTGGGCATTTCAACGCGTTACATTCCTGATCCAGATTTAAAATTGTTTTTAAATCTTTAGATTCTGTAGCTTCATACGCCAGTTTTACAAAAGCTCCGTCGTTGTATTTCAGATTATATTTAAGCATATTTTCTACAAATTCCTGCGCGGTTTCTCTGTTGTGTACAATCCTTTTTTGCACAAAAGTTTCCAGTCCGTTGGAATGCGTGTAACCTCCGATCGGCAAGGTTGGATCTGAAATATGTAATAAGCTGGCTAAAAATTTCATGTTATTCATCTTTTGGAGCTGCCATTTTTAAAATTTTAGTAAAAATTGATGAGCCTAAACTTCCGTGTCCGTGAGGTTCTACATTTGATTTGAGAAGATTCAACAACTTTACAGTTTGTTTTTCAGGCTTGAAACCACTTACTTCCAACCATCTGTACATCGGCATTTCAAAAGGTAACAACACTTTATTTTCCTGTATAAAAAGCGGAATATGTTTGTTCCCAATTTCATAGCAAACCGTTCCCATTTCCAACATAGAATCCGGAGAAATTACAATGGCTTCTGTCTCCAAAATATTGATAACAATGAGCTTTTCTTCGTTTTCAAAAAGAATATCACCTTCTCTGAGACGCTGACCTTCTCTAAGAAATTTAATCGCAATATCTTCTCCCTGACGTGTTTTTTTACGTTGAATTCTCTTTGTAGATTCAAACCATTCCAGATCAAGATAATCTATTGATTTTCCGACAACAGGTTTATCTGAAATATTACCTAAAGTTTCATTAATTATCATCTTTCTTAGCTTTTTTTCTGAAATTAAAATTCTTAGAAATACCAACTCCGAATGTCGAACCGCTGATTCCTGCAACATACGTTTTCGTCCAGCCTTCTTTTGCCTTCGTCTGCAACATGGAAAGCTCTGCAAACTTGAATTTGAGTGCCCAACCGCCACCTAAAACAATTCCGATCAAAGGATAAGCACGCAGACGGTATCCATTAAAGTTTTCCATTGATTCTGCAGTTGTTGAAACCTGTTGTCCCCAAACGTAATGAGCATCGATCTGAGCGATCAGTAAAAAATATTTTCCGAGTGTTAATGATGGGCTGTACCAAATTCCGGCTTCATTCTGTTTATAGACAACGTTATGATCCACAGCATTTTGTGAATAAGCATAATTTACCCCGATAACGTCATTGTTATTGATAAAATACCCCAATCCAATCGGCGCACCTGAAACTGTACTACTTGTGCTTGAAGGCGTTGTAATTTTTGAATAATCTAATGAACCGTAAACCATGAACTGTCCTTTTGGGCCATCTTCATCACTTTTCATTCTCATTCCGCCCAAAAGTTGTGCATTTGTTTTTACTGAAAATATTGATAATCCAACTATTGCAAAAGAAAAAATGGTTTTATTAAAGTTTCTCATTCTTAATTTTAATTCTGTTATTATTTAAATTTTTCTTTGAGATAAACCTTATAGGTTTTTAAAGCCTATAAGGTTTGTTTTATTTTTAAAATAAATAATACAACTGTGTTAATGGCAGTTTGTCTGCCGGTTCACAAGTGATATGCACTCCATCAACCGTTACTTTATAGTTTTCAGGATTTACCTCAATTACCGGAGTTTTATCATTATGAATAAGATCTTTCTTTGAAATATTTCTGCAATTCTTTACAGGAAGAATCATTTTTTCTAATTTATATTCAGCAATTGTCCCGTTATCAATTGAAATTTGGGAAACGAAATTGGCACAAGTTCCATATTTAGCACGACCATGAGCTCCAAACATATTTCTGTAAATAACAGGTTGTGGCGTTGGAATCGATGCATTCGGGTCACCCATTTTTGCAGCAATTACGAAACCTCCTTTTACGATCATTTCTGGTTTTACGCCAAATAATGCAGGTTTCCAAATCACTAAATCTGCTAATTTCCCAGCTTCGATTGATCCAACATATTCTGAAATTCCGTGAGCAATAGCCGGATTGATGGTATATTTCGCAACATAACGCTTCGCACGGAAATTATCATGAGCTGTATTTTCATCTTCTTCTAACTGCCCGCGTTGGTCTTTCATTTTGCTCGCAGTCTGCCAAGTTCTCGTAATTACTTCTCCCGGTCTTCCCATCGCCTGAGAATCGGAACTCATGATACTGAACACTCCGATATCATGTAAAATATCCTCTGCAGCAATCGTTTCCGGACGAATACGTGAATCTGCAAACGCTACATCTTCAGGAATATTTTTACTTAAATGGTGACAAACCATCAACATATCCAAATGCTCATCAATCGTATTGATCGTGTAAGGACGCGTAGGATTTGTTGAAGCCGGTAAAACGTTGGGATACATTGCTGCCTTAATGATATCCGGAGCGTGACCACCTCCCGCACCTTCAGTGTGGAAAGTATGAATTACTCTGCCATTAATCGCTCTCATTGTATCCTCCAAAAAGCCACTTTCATTTAAAGTATCGGTATGAATTGCCACCTGAACATCATATTTATCTGCAACTTTTAACGCTGCGTCAATCGTTGCAGGAGTCGCTCCCCAGTCTTCATGAATTTTTACGCCTAATGCTCCAGCTTCTACCTGTTCTTCAATCGGTTCTTCTGCAGAACAGTTTCCTTTTCCGAAAAAACCTAAATTCATAGGATATTCTTCTGCTGCTTCCAACATTTTCTGCATGTTGAATTTCCCCGGCGTAACGGTTGTTGCGTTAGTTCCGTCATTTGGGCCCGTTCCGCCACCGATCATTGTCGTAATTCCACTGTAAAGAGAAGTTTCGATCTGTTGCGGGCAGATAAAGTGAATGTGTGTATCAATTCCTCCTGCTGTTACGATGTATCCTTTTCCGCCATGAACTTCTGTTGATGCTCCAATGATCATGTTTGGAGTTACGCCATCCATTGTGTCAGGGTTTCCGGCTTTACCGATTCCGACAATTTTGCCGTCTTTAATTCCGATATCTGCCTTTACAATTCCCCAGTGATCGATGATCGTTGCTCCTGTGATACAAAGATCTAAAACACCTTCCGCTCTTTTTGCGGTAACGTTTTGTCCCATTCCGTCACGAACAGTTTTTCCACCTCCGAAAACGGCTTCATCGCCATAGTGAGTGAAATCTTTTTCGATCTCAATAATTAATTCTGTATCGCCTAATCTGATTCTGTCTCCTGCTGTTGGACCTAATATATTGGCGTATTGTTTTCTGTCTACGTTTAAACTCATGTTACAGATTTTTAAAATTTAATTGATTGGCTTTAGCTAAGCTTTCCTCTTTTTGAGTCGCTGAATCTACAGATCCATCAACAAGATTATTGAAGCCCATTGCTTTTTTATTTCCTCCTATTTCTACAAGTTCTACTTCTTTTTCTTCTCCCGGCTCGAAACGTACAGCTGTACTCGCAACGATATTTAACCTCTTTCCGAAAGCTTTTTCTCTGTCAAAGCTCATTGCTTTATTCACTTCAAAAAAATGAAAATGAGATCCTATCTGGATAGGGCGGTCTCCCGTATTGATCACTTTTATTTTTACCGTTTCTCTGCCTTCATTGCAGATGATGGTGCCTTCTTTTACAAAAATTTCTCCTGGTATCATAATAGTTAGGATTAACGAATTGGGTTATGTACTGTAACTAACTTAGTTCCATCCGGAAAAGTAGCTTCGATCTGAACATCATGGATCATATCTCCCACGCCCGGCATCACATCATCAATAGTAAGAATCTGTGCGCCTTCCTGCATGAGTTCTGCCACTCTTTTACCGTCTCTGGCTCCTTCCAGTAAAAAGTGACTGATCAAGGCAATAGATTCAGGATAGTTTAGTTTAAGACCTCTAGCCTTTCTTTTCAGAGCAACTTCGCCCGCCATATAAAGCATTAGCTTCTCTGTTTCTCTTGGTGTTAAATGCATAAATGTTTTTATTTAAAAATTGGACATATGTTATCCTGTCTGCCTTAATGAAAAAGGCAAATCAGAGTATCGAGAAAATTGAAATTGAACATACGAATCCCTTATCCGCTATTGAATACGGATTAATTAGAATTAGTTATGATTAAAAAAAGAAATTAGCAGCCAGGTATCTGCAAAGAATGGTAAAGTATATACCTGGGTAAAGTAATAAATGAATAGTTGTGAGCAATAACAGGCTCAGAAGAAGAATTCTGAATTCTAAATACATTAGCAATCCATCTTTCTAAAAAGACCTCAACATCAAGAATTGATTTATCCCGATCTTCTAATGCAAATTCATCCTGAATATCTGATAAATTATAAACATCAACCTCAGTTTGCGTATTTGCTTTCTGTAAAAACTTACCTTGATTGTTATTGATAGAAAAAGAATGCTTTTCACTTTTAAAAAAGTGAAAACCTGTACATAATACCGCAAAAAGGAACGCGATATGCAACAGTAAGATTCTATTTTTTCTTTTCATCATTATAGGTGTAAAATTATAACAATGAAAATCTTATTACTATCAAAAAGGTTATTTAAAATGTTCAAAATCGTGACAAAATATAGACATCAAACTTTCAATTTTAATGAATATTTTTCACATCAACGTAAATAAGTATAATATCATTTATTTTTAAAACACTTTATTGATAATGCTTTCCAAAGATTTTAATTAAATAAATTACTTAATTATTCACTTTTAAAAAACAGATTAAGAAAGGTTCATGATTGCTATTGTAAGAGTTATTTTTTGTTTATCCTAAAGTCTATACAAATTTTCAATGATTTAAATTAGATATTTTATTTTGTTTTTTTTTTACTTCTGACTAAATTTGTAAAAAATAAATTAATGAATTATAAACTTGAGCTCAATACGCAGGAACCTAACTCTAATATTGTTTTCAATACAATCGTATTCGAGTCATTCAAGGTTAACATAGTTGAAAGATATGTGGGGAAAATGCGTTTTGCTCCAAAATTATGTCATGCTTTGTTTAAAATCAGGACTTTGGATAATCAACTCATTGAAACGAGAGACGGAAATGTAAGGGTAAAAATTAAAGATGATAATTTCGAAACTTATCAGAGATTAATCAATGTGCTTAATTCTTACGACTATAAGAATAAACTGATCAACAGAAAAGATGCAGATCAAGATTATGTTCACTTCATTTTAGGATTGGTGATTTCTAATTATGATCTTAACTAAATCTTTTTTTATTTCATAAAATTATTCAGAATAATATTGTTTTGGAGAACAGAAGTAAAGTAAAACTCTGTTCCCAAAACAAAGTTGATTTACAGTAAAGATCAGCTTTCTTTAACAGATGTTTTCAGAAAGCACAAAATGATGAAATAATTTCATGTATCTTAAAGTCATGAAAAATATAGTTTTGATTTCTTCATTTCTTGCCGGAATTCTTACTTATTCGCAGGAAAAACAGCATTCTTTTGTGCAAGTACGGGAAGAGTTCGGCGATCTTAATAAAGATGGTTTGAAGGATAAAGTGACCGTTTCGATGGACAATATTGATGCTGAACAGCCTCTAAAACTAGAAATATTTTTCCTACAGCCGAATAAAAAATTTAAACTAATAGTTTCTTCAACAGAAATAATGAATCCTCAATATCCAAACGGGAAATATGGCGGAGATCAAGTTCCAGATGTTTTTATTGAAGACGGTTATTTTATTCTCTATTCTGAAATTAAGGATGTTAAAAATCAATATAAATTCCTTTTCAATAACGGAAAATTTGAATTAATCAATCTTTCAAAAGTACGTTGGGACGGCAAAAATACAACTACTGAAACTGAATTTAACCTTTTAAAAGGTACAAGAATCGAAATATCCCAACTATTAGGTTCAGATAAAATCATCAAGAAAAGCGAAAAGAAAATCAATATAAAGCCGTTGCCTACCATTCAAACTCTCAGAAAATTTGATAATCAATTGGAGTAAATTTATTTAAAATTGATTTGGTTGGTAAATCGCAAAGGCGCAAATTATAACTAAAATACTGTTTTAAGGCGCAAGGATTTTATCTGCGATAAAATTTGTCATGTTTACATCTAATGCTTCTCGAAAATCTTCGATTTTCTCGCGCCGTAAAATCTGCATACAGATCAAAAACCTTTGCACCTTTGCGATTTTCCAACAAAAAAGCATTTTCCTTTTTCATCTTCTCTCATTCTCTTTTTCTTTCAAACTTCATTAAGTATTTCTACTTAAAGTTCTAATTCATTATTTCTACTCTACCACATTTTCCGCCTTCTTTGTTACTTTGAAATACATAGTAAAGACAACAATAATGTGCTTGAAATCCCCTGCACATGAAGATTTAAATTCAATCTCTCAAATATTGTCTTCTTTACTTGTTTCAAAAACAGCAAAAAACCTAAAAACAAATAACCATGAATACTGAAAACTACGACGTAATTGTTATTGGCGGAGGAGCAATAGGTCTTGCCACGGCGTACCATCTCGGCAAGCGCAAGGCAAAGACGTTGGTTCTTGAGCAGTTTACTTTTGTGAATCAACTTGGAAGTTCAGCAGGAGTATCGCGCCAATTCCGAATCCCTTATCCTGACGAATATATGGTGCAGATGGCTTTGGATGCACAGCCTTATTGGGATGAATTAGAAAAAGAAACCGAAACTTCATTGCTTGATAAAGTTGGTACGCTTTGGTTTGGAGATCCTGAAGTCCATTCCACCGAAGGGAATATCGCTGAAGCTGAAAAAGCCTTAAAAGCTTTAAATGTTCCTTACACTACCCTAACTGCAAAGGAAATTGAAGATCAGTATCATTTTAGAAATTTACCTGAAAATTATACCGGATTATTTCAGCCGGATGGTGCCAGCATCAATTTTAAAGCTACGATTGAAACGCTTTTAAGTTTATGTAAAAAAGAAGAAACTGTTGAGTTGAGAGAGGATTCGCCGGTATTGGAAATCAAACAAAATGGTGAACTTTTTGAAATCACTACTCCGAACGGAATTTATATTGCTAAAAAGCTGGCGATTATTCCGGGGCCGTACATTAACAGTGTAATCAACTTATTAGATTTTAAAATAGAAGCCACGTATTGGAATATGTCTTCCGCTTATTTCAAAAAAACTGATCCTTCCATACAATATCCGACATGGTTTGTTTTCCAGAATCCTGTAGGAAAAAACGGGAATGAATTTTATGGTTTCCCATCAGTCTCTTGGGATCATCCGGAATATATTCGTGTGGCGCCGGATTTTGTTATTAATCCTTTAGAAGAGCCTAGTGACAGAACTTTAATTCCAAATCCACAAGAACTTGCCTACACTTCTGAATGGATAAAAGAGCACATGACAGGTTTAAGTACAGAACCTGAATACACTTCAACATGTCTTATTGCTTTGAGTACGATACCCAACAAAGAACTGTTGATTGATTTTGCCCCAAAATACGTTCCCAATTATAAAAACATTGTGGTTTACGCTACTGGATGGGCTGCAAAATTCACCCCTTTCTTAGGAAAAATCATGTCTGATCTTGCCTTGGACGGACATACGGATTTTGATATTTCTCATTTCCAATTAGGACGCAAATTCTTTAAAGCCATTTAAAACTATTACACCATGAATAAAAACACCCCATTAAATCCAGGAATGCATCCTGATTTAAAAATTGAAATCGCTATTATCGGTGCCGGAACTTCCGGATTATACACCGCTTACCGTTTAGTAACGGATAAAAAATTCACTGCCGACCAAGTACAAATTTTCGATATGAATAATAAGCTTGGCGGTAGACTGGAATCAGTCGTTATGCCCGGAATGAATTTCTGGGGCGAATTGGGAGGTATGCGTTACCTGACTTCTCAGGAAATTGTAACAACATTAATTGAAGGCTATCCTCTTTCTGAAGCAAATCCAGACAAGCGTATTCCCGTTTTGAAAGATAAAATGACGCCCGTTCCATTTCCAATGGGTGATCCTACAAAATTATTAATGTATCTTAGAAAAGAACGTTTCAAACAAGATGCGTGGGATGTGGCTCAAAAAGAAGGTAAAAAACTGGAAACCCGATATTATTTGAATGATGATGATTATGGTTTTAGCTCAGATCAGCTTTTTAACAAAATTATTTATGATGTTTTAATGGCAGATCCGTGGGTAGCTAAAAAATATGGAGATAAAATCATCAAAGGAGATACGATCTACGATTACAGTTTTAAATTAACAAGCAAAGATTGGGATGATATTAAGCCTAAATTGGTCTATAATTTCCCAAATTCTCCTTACGATCAGCGTAAAGTGAATGATTTAGGATTTTGGAATTTAATTAAAGATCAAATTTCGCAGGAAGGATATGAATTTGTAGCGAATGCGGGCGGATATTATTCAAATACAATCAATTGGAACTCTGCAGAAGCGTTTCCTTATATGGTTGGAGATTTCTCTGCCGGAACTATCTATAAAACTATTGAAGAAGGTTATGACAGCATTGCGTATGCAGTCGCCAATTCTTATATGGATCATGATGGAGCCTGTATTTGGTCTGAAAATAAGCTGCTTACATTCACCAAAGAGCATTCTTTAAAAGATACTCATAAATATCAACTGACTTTTCTTAATCTGAAAACCAACACAACATGGAATGTCTATGCAAACAAGCTGGTTCTTGCCATGCCGAGAAAATCTCTGGAGCTTTTGGATCAGAATAATTTCTTTTTTGATATTAATGAAAATTCAGTGATCAATAAAAATATCCGTTCGGTGATTATGGAACCTGCGTTTAAAATTTTAATGGGCTTCCAATATCCTTGGTGGAAAGAATTAAAAATTGATTCCGGACATTCCATCACCGATTTACCGATGAGACAATGTTATTATTTCGGAACAGATCCTGAAACCAATAACTCAATGCTGTTGGGAAGTTACGGAGATATGGAAACCGAGACTTTCTGGAAAGCTTTAACCGATGACAAGCTACTTTTTGAAGTAAAACCTGCAAAATCTGCATCATTAAAAGAACTGCATCAATTAGATGATGTTCAGGCCACTCAATTAATGGTGGATGAATTAATGAATCAGCTTAGAGAACTGCACGGTTCGGATGTGACAATTCCAGATCCTTACGTAACTTATTTTAAAGACTGGACAGATGAACCTTTCGGCGCAGGATATCACGCATGGAAAGCTGGATATTCGGTTGAAAATGTGATGCCTTACATGAGAAAACCTGTAGCTGATGAGCAAATTCATATTATCGGAGAAGCTTATTCTGATCAGCAAGGCTGGGTGGAAGGCGCTTTCTGTGAAGCCGAGAAAATGCTTCAGGAACATTTTGGAATGCATCGTCCGATTTGGCTGAGCCCTGATTATTATTTAGGATGGTAGATTAAAAAAGATCAATTACAATATTAAAATAAATCCAGCCCATAATTAAATATGAGCTGGATTCTTCTTAAAAAAAATCTGTTTTTACCAACTAACAGAAATTGGAACACTATAAAACAAAACCCCTCCAGACTTTTATGCCTGAAGAGGAAATCTTTTCAAATTTTTAGTTTTGTCCGCCAGTACCTCCTGTCGGGTTTGAAGGAGTTGTAGGACAGCTTTTTGAATAAACTGCCTTTGTACTACTTAGGGGACAACAAAGAAAATATTTTGTTGTTACTTTATAGGTAACTGTACAAGATCCTTCTTTCTCTGTTACATAAGATATTTTATAACAAAAGAAGTTTGCTTCTTCTGGTTCTGCAAATTTTACTGTGTTTGCGCTCATCATTGAAGTACTGAATGTTGCAAGTAACATACCTGCCAAAATAGTTTTTTTCATCGTAAATTGAAATTTAAAAATTAATAATTAGTTTAAAATATTTTTTGCAAAAAAAATTTCTAGTATAAAGCCACGGCCTGAAACTTCGTTCCCTGGCCTCCTCCACCTTGTCGACATGTGATGTATGGGTTGCAAGTACCCTCCAGTTTAATGGTGTGAGTTCCGGCATTGAGTTTTACAAAAGCACTGCCTGTATTAAAGAAAATACCTTTAAGAGCTTCTGCACTGGTGCCTGTTCCGGTACCTACAGAAGAATTGGTATATATATTTGTAGATTTTACTACAATAACATTATTAACTACCAATTGTGTTCTCAGCATTTTGGAGCCTCCATCTGTAGGAGCCACAGAAGTACCATATTTAAAGACATCCCAGATAGGTACAGCAAAATTAATCTGCACCAAAGCATCTTTTGTAAGAGTAATTGTCTGGCTTTGGATCATACCAGGTGTTCTGGCATCATCTCCGTTAGGATTACTGTCGCTAATTCCGACGTCTGTAATTGGAGTAAGATCAAACAGAACTTCATAAGAATTAGATGTAATAGCATTTACCGGTACAGATTTTAATGCTCCATTGGCATCTGCCACTACTATCTTATCTACAGTGGAATTAAAAGTATTGGGAAGAAGGTTTCTTACCCTAGCTGTTCCATTAACGTCTAATGTGTTTGTAGGAGTGCTTGTGTTTACACCTACCAGTCCGGTCTGTGCATTGATCATTACTGATGCTATGGCAACAGCAACAGTGAAACATTTTTTTTTCATTTGTAAGATTTATAATTGTGTTTAATTTGTGTTTTTGAATGAATGAATTGTTATAATATTAGATAAAATTAGTTTTTTCTACTTTGCTATAGTATTTTTGCTTAATTTAAATGAAGCGCCAAGCGAGAATTAATAACAATTTTATAAATAATCTTTTTGAGGGATAAAAATTAATTCATATAAAATTGCGAAGTATATTTATTCTAATCTTGTTAAAGTTACTCTATAGCTTCTACTGACATTCCCGTTATTCGTAACATTTATTGTCCCAGCAGAAGGCATTGTTAGTGTATAATTAAGAGCAGTACTATCTCCTCCATCTTGACAGACTGGCTTGCCTGTCCAAGTAGTAGTTGTAGTATTTTTATTTGGTTCTCCAAAAGTAGGCCCCTTAGTAGCACTAGGACTAAGAAGTCCTGTAACTCCCCTAATAGTAAAACTTCCATTAAAAGAATAATTAATCATAAGATACTCAGCAACAGCAACATAAACACATCCATCTGAATCAATAACAATCACTTTATAAATACCTTGAGTTACCCCGGTAATTAATGTTCCGGTAGCACCACTTGCGACAGTAACCGAATTTGAAGTTAGTTCCCCATAAACAGCAGAAGGAGATGCTTTTACCAAAACCCCATTAGTATCAGAATACACAGGAGTAACAGCTGTTGATCCTGCTACAGGAATAATCGTTCTTACTCTTGTATTACCATTTACATCTAATGTATTTGTAGGAGCACTTGTGTTTACACCTACGAGTCCGGTCTGTGCATCGATCATTACTGATGCTATGGCAACAGCAACAGTGAAAATTTTTTTTTTCATTTGTAAGATTTATAATTGTGTTTAATTTGTGTTTTTGACTGAATGAATTATCAGAGTATTGGATAAAATAGTTTCTTCCACTTAGCGATCGTATTTCGGCTTAGCTGAAAATGTAGTGATAATTGAGAATTATTAAGTTTATTTTTAATCTGATATTCCAAAATTTCATGAATTGCAGAGATATCATAAGATTTATGCCTTTGATTTGATATCGAAACTTCTTTATTTTTAACATCAAATAATAAGGAATTAAGTTTTATAATATCTAAAAATGATAATTCCTGCTTGCTCAATATCGAATTACACTGTTCTTTTTTTTCCGGATATTTTCTTGCGATAATATCATTGTAAATTTTTTTGTAATCCGGTGATCCTACCTTTTGCATCATGTGTTTTTTAAAGCTTACTTAATTTTAAAATCTGATTCTGATTTTGCCTAAATTGTCTTTATCCCTATTTGACATTTTATTGAAAAAATTAATCCAAGAAATAATCATCTTGGTATTATTTTTTGACAGTGCAAATTTGCCCTTTCCATTTTTCTTACCAAAAAAAACACATCTTACTTGGCTATGACAATCAAGAAATAATTGAATGAGATGTTTATGTGACACCTATTAAAACCTATGACAAGCCTGTAATAGCAATATTTTAACACCTTAGATATCAATCAATTAAATTCAATAAATTATTAATAAAAAAACTGCAGAAAATAAAATTTTATTTATTACTGATGTTTTTCATCCAGATATAAATATCCTCGTCCGACGATATTTTTAATTTTTTTCGCAATCTGTTCTTTCTGGTTTGTATAGATTGAGGCTGCACAAATGTGTACGTTGCTATATCTTTAGTAGAAAAATTTAGAAATAATAATGCACAAAACTTTAATTCTGTATTGATGAGTTGAGGTTCAATTTCCAATAATTTCGGGAAAAACTCAGGATAAACTTCCTGAAATCTTGTAAGAAACTCAGGATCATTGTTTTTAGCCAATTGTACCACTTCCTCAAAAGCAACGTTCAGTTTTTGACTTAATTCTTTTGTTTCCTGTACTTTTACATCCAAAATTTTATTTTTTTTGTGCATTCTTTTTAAAACCAAAAGAATAAAAATAATCAAGCCTAAAATTCCAACCCAGATACTGTAGAGTAAAAATTTATTTTTTTCTTTGATTTTATTTTCCTTTTTTGTGACCAGCTCTTTTACCGTATTTTCAATTTCGGGTTGTTTAGCGCTTATTAAACTGTCAGTAATCAAAGTATATTTTTGATGATATTCTCTGGCAGAATTTTCATCTCCGGCTAACTTATAAACTTTGGAAACAGCGTCATAAAGCCATTGTACCTGTATCACATTTTTACCTTTTTTAGATAATTGGATAGCTTTCTGATAATTAACAATGGCCGAATCATACTCCTTTTTATGTTCATTAATTAAGCCTTTTATCTTATATAACTTAAAATTACTGTTTCCGAGTATTTTTATTGATTGAGCTTCCAATGGTTTAAGCTTCCTTTCTGCTGAATCAAATCGTTTTTCTTCAAGATCAATTTCGATTAATGCCAAAGAATACCATAATAACATGGCTTTTAGTTTGGGTGTTAATTTTTTTTCATGTCGTAAAATATCAGTGCCTTTCTGAATATAGAATTTGGATGAATCTAATTGATTTCTAGTCTTATATACCGTTCCTATTTCACAAAAAGCATAAGATTTATGGTATATTCTTACCGAATCAATCGGAACTTCGTCAGACAATATGGTGATTTCTTTAAACTCAGAAATAGCTTCCTGATAAAGTCCCATATTAAAATAGTTAAAGCCCAACGTATTTTTAACTAAAATCTGAAAGTCGGAATTATTCTGAGCATATTCGGTATTTTCTGCCAGTTTTAAAAATTCCATCCCTTTTTTGTAATTCTTTGCGTATGAATAACCGTTAGAGAGATTTAAATATCCTACTGCAATTCCTTTAGGATAGCTGATTGTTTTAGACTCTTTCAGCAAGAGCATGTTTTTTTTAATGTACTCATCGTACTTGCCTTCTCTGGCTAAAATTTCGGTTTTATCGAACTCCAAGTCAATGTATTTCGTCGAAATTTGCTGTCCAGACAATAGAATGGAAAAAAATAAAATAAAAAGTTTCATTTTGTGTTAATTATTTATAAATATAAAAGTAAAATATTCCTAAATAGTGATTAAAATTGAAATTATTATACTAAATTAATAATATTATCATTATGTTTTGAGTAAATAATTTAAAATTTTGTTTACATATTTCAAAAAAATCGTAGCTGATTTATTTTGGGGGCAATAATAAAAATTTACATGTTATAAATTCGTTTAAATACATATTACACAGGTATGACATTTTGAGTTTTTAACATTTTTGAGTATTTTTTTCTCTCTAAAAACAATACACTTTCTCAATCAAATACCAATAAATGATTATTCTTTTCTATAAATAATAAAGTAAAGAGGTTGTGTCACATATAAGTAAAGCCCTATTTTTTGTATTTTCTTAAAATAAATACCTAAAATTGAACGTTCCTGTTTTTTAAATTCTTAGTAAAAAAACAAAAAGCTAAAATCCATACAAACAAACACAATAACAATTAAAAAACTACCTATCAACACATTACAAACATGTAACATCCGTGTCATACGTGATAATTTGCAAAACCTAGTCTTCTGATGTAATATTGCCCCGTCAAATTTTATAAATATTGGGTAAAAAAAATTTGAGGATTCTAAACACACAAATAAGTCGAAAATTAGTTATACAGGGTAATACTGCCCTGTATAAAATGAGGAGACAAAAAGAAGAATTAAAATTAATTTCGTGTTATCTGAAACTTCATATTTACTTGATAATGAAATAACTATTCATCATCTTTTATTTTTCAACTATGCTTTTTAAGAATATTCATATCGGCAAATTAGTACAAACAAGAGTCCGTGAAACAGATTTTTCTGTAGAAAGAATTATCAATTTTTTACAATGCAACGAAGAAGATCTTGAAAAGATGTATAATAGTGCCTCTCTGGACTCAGAAACACTTCTAAAATGGAGTAAATTATTAAAATATGATTTCTTTAGGATCTATTCACAACACCTTCTATTATATTCCCCTCCCTCCTCTGTTACCTGTAATGAAATAAAGAATCAGAAAACTGAACTGCCGGAATTTAGAAAAAACATTTACACCATTGAAATTATAGACTTCATTTTAGATCTATTAAGAACTAACGAAAAATCAAAACAACAAATAATAAGTGAATATAAAATACCTAAAACGACACTTTATAAATGGTTAAAAAAATATTAGCGGAAAAATTTAACCCGATTGGCTAATATGAATAATTGATAAACAAGTTTTTTATTATTTGATTCGGTGGGTATAAATGTTATTCAACTGCTCACCGAATTGCTTTTTTCTCAGTTAAAATTTTACAATTTTAAATATATTTTTAATACAAAAAGCCTTTAAATATTACTATTTAAAGGCTTTTGATTTTATTTAGTTTCTCAACTTGCGGAAAGAAGGATTTGAATTTATCTACTTAAATACTGATTAAATCTATATTAATACATCACCGCGATTTTCTGCAAAAATTAATTGGTTTTATTTACTATTTATTTATCGGCTTATTTCAATCGTCTTACAGATACCTGCGTAACGGGACCTGAACCTGTAGAACCTGTGCTTAAATATTTAAGTGTGTAATCTTGCGTATTTATAGCTCTAAACGAATAGGTACTTGCTGCCAACATCGGAATTGAGGTAATTAAAGTATATGTTTGTAATCCGGCTGTAGGCGCTACATAAGCATCATTTACCCTTGCTACCCATAATCCCGTAGTATTGTTCCATATACCAATAACCGGGGAAGTTCCATTGGCGGTAGAAATCTGCACATTCATATTAATCTGATAAACCCCATCAGCAGATACTTTAAAAGAATTGGTTGTAGCCGTTCCTGCATAAAGATTTTCATTATCAATGATTTCATTATTGAGATTACCAATGGGATTAGCTACCGTAGCTCCTGGAGAGCCAACGGCTGTAAAGTCAGCAGTCATTTGCACAGTAATTTCCTGCGCAACTAAAAACTGTCCATTAACAGCTATAACCGTTCCTGTTGATGTTGGCACACCTGCTAAAGTTTGCCATGAAGGTGCAGCACCTGGTCCATTTGATTTTAAGACCTGACCAATAAGACCTGGCGAACCTGCAGTATTGCTATTACCTCCAACACTAAGTTCATTTGTAATTTGTAACGCACCATTCACATGAAGACTTTTTTGAGGGGTAGATGTTCCAATTCCCACTTGAGCGTAAATTGTAGAATATATTGAAAGGATCAGTAAAAAAAATATTTTTTTCATTTTTAGTATATTTTAATGCAAAAAAGCAATTTTAATTAATTTTTTACGTCGCAAAGTACCGATATTTCGATTTAAAATAACTTAAAACACACATCGAAATATATCGATAAACACGTAGATATTTATCTATATAATACTGCTAATTTCGTATTGGACATATTTTGTTCTTAACTTTTTGTCTATCCTATTTTATTATTCGCCGACTTATCTTTTTCATGAAAATCAATGCATGTTTTTAATATATTTCAACAAAAAAAGCCTTCAAATAGTAATATTTAAAGGCTTTATATTTAATTTATTAACCTGCGGAAAGGAATTTGAATGTATATCCCGATCCGCATAATAATATATTTAAACGGTAAGAAAATTAGAGTATCCTAATCTTTATGAAAAATTATAATTTTAAAATGACTTTAGCTGCTCATCATAATATGAAATAGCATCATCAATAACGGAAGTTATTTTCGGGAAATTGTTATATCTATCTCCAAAAACCTCCAATCCGGTAAATTCTGTAGAAATATTGCTTGAAAAGGTACTCGTAAAATTAATCGTCCTAAGTACATGACTTACCTGGATCAAAGTATTAATTTTATTGTCAATTGATAACTGCGGAGTTAAATGATGTCTTAAATCTTTAAGTTCATCCAACTGAGCTTTGGTTACCATTTTTTTGTTCTTTTTCATTAAACAAAAGTACGGCTTTTATAAAATTAATATTTACGTTTTGTATTAACAAATTGTAACATAAAGCCTAAAAAAGCAACTTCAATAAGTTGCTTTTTCATTTTCTGATTATTTTTTAGTGTAAGAAACTCTCCAGACAATTCCGCTTACATCGTCCGCTACGAGCAAAGATCCATCAGCGATCTGAAGAACACCGACAGGCCTTCCATAAACATCACCTTTCGCTTCATCAGCTATAAAACCTGTAAGAAATGGCTGATAAGAACCTGAAGCTTTTCCATTTTTAAAAGGAACAAAAGCAACCTGATATCCAACCAATGAGGAACGGTTCCACGAACCGTGCTGTCCGATAAAAGCACCATTTTTATAATTTTCCGGAAACTGAGTGCCTGTATAAAATGTTAATCCTAAAGATGCTGTGTGGCTTCCTAAAGGCACATCCGGAACAATGGTTTTTGCTACCAAATCAGGCTTTTCGCCTTTTCTTCGTGGATCTTCGTTTTTCCCATAATAAGCATACGGCCAACCGTAAAATGCATTTTGTTTCACACTTGTAAGATAATCCGGAACCAACTCATCACCCAATTCGTCTCTTTCATTCACAACGGTCCATAAAGCTCCGGTAGCAGGATTCCAGCTCATACCGACAGGATTTCTTAGTCCGGCTGCATAGATTTTTTTCCCGCTTCCATCAGGATTTACTTCCAGAATATTGGCTCTTCTTACTTCTTTATCCATTCCGTTTTCGCCGACATTACTGCCCGATCCAACAGAGATATAAATTTTAGATTGATCTTTATTCGCAATTAAATTTCTTGTCCAGTGGTTATTGTAACCTCCTGCCGGCAGACTCACTATCTTTTTTCCCGGTTTTGTTATTTTTGTATCTCCTGATTTGTAAGGATAAACATACAGTCCATCGGTATTGGCCACATAAAACTGATCTTTAATAATCAGCATTCCATAAGGTTGATTGAGTCCAGCTAAAAATACAGAGGAAGATTCCGGAATACCATCTTTGTTGGCATCACGGTAGAGGATAATTGTGTTAGCAGATTTTCCGGCAACCTCAGCATCACTTTTTCCACTGATGTCGTTTTTAACTTTCTCTGTCACAGTACGTTCAGAATTGGAGAGCACCACGAAGATATCTCCATTTTCTGCCTGAATCATATTTCTCGGACTTTTAATATTTTCAGCAAAACGGGTTACGGTAAAACCTTCAGGAGCAGTTGGCTTTTTGTCTTTGCCCCATCCGATAACATTACTGAATTTGTTTTTGGAGTTCTTTTCATCGGGCGGAGGTAATTTTAAAGTATCGGTTTTAGTGACAACTTCATTGGCTTGTCCACCTTCACCGGACTTGTTTTTATTATCCTTACAACTGAAAAAAAACAATGCAACTGCAGGTAAAAAAAGATAATTTTTCATATTTTATTGAGATTTGATGATTAAGAAATACTATAAATACAAATATTAGACCTCCACAGCCTTTTGAATTAAAACTTCGCCTCAACACCCAACACAAAATTTCTTTTGGCGGCAGGATTGTAATAACGGTTTCCGAACGCATTAATATCAAAACCTAACACATAATCTGTATTATAAAGATTTTGAATTTGAAGGTATAAATTCAGTCTTGTTTTATCAATATTTACAGGAAATCTGAACTGGATATTTCCAACTAAATTTGATTCAGACCAAACAGAATTAGCATCATTCAAAGGCATTTTTGAGGTGTAAAAGTGGGAATAATCAACAGAGAGTTTTCTGAAAAAAATAAAATTCACTAAAGAATTAATTGTTGTTTTTGGAACCCCGGTCAAATCATTTTCTGAAAAATCATTATCATTTTGCTGATAATTTTGAAATTTAAAATTGTAAAAACTTCCCGAAAAACGAAATTTAAATCGACTGAAAAAATCATTTTTCAAATCAAAACTTTTAGATTCCAAAAGAACTTCAACACCTTTCTGCACCGTTTCTCCTGCATTTACAAAATATTCCTGTCCGGCTTCATTTTGTCTCCTCACAATCGCATCTTTCAGTCGAAAATCAAAATAATTACCTTCCACAAAAAGAGAATTCCCAAACTGTTTTCTGATTCCGATTTCTTTATTCCAGCCATATTCTGGACTTAAATTGGCATTAAATTCCTGAGTCGATGAACGGATTTCTTCATTCGTCGGCGCAGAATTCCCCTTCCCTATTTTCCCGCGGACTGAAAAACCTTTTCCTAAAAGATAGGTCAAACCAAAATTAGGAAGCCATTGATTTTTAAACGCTACCTTTCCATTTTCTGTTGTTGGATAAATTCGTTCCCAATCGTAAGAATTTGAATTTAAACTGATGGAAATATCGGTAAATAATTTTTCATTAAAATTTAGTTTTTGAGAAAGAAAATAAAATCCTGAAGTATTTTTAATCTGATCAAAATTTTGTGGTTTGCCCTCAAAACCTTTATTATTATCATAGTTTTTAACCAAAATATCATTAATTCCGCCCTCAAAACCAAGTCTGTAGGCTAAAGAAATTATACTCCAATTTTTTCCAAAATTCAGGTGGGTTCGTAGTGCGAAATTCTTTTCAAAACGGTTTTCAAAATTGGTAATAAATGGATTTTCAAAATCAACATAAGAACCCTGAATTAGAATAAAATGAGAGAAATTCTGATTGAACTGATATTCGTTTGAAAGACCTGCCAGAAACATTTTATTACGAATTCCGGCTTCCTGTTCTTTTGAACCCGGAATTGTTGCAGTTCCTGACCTTGACTGCTTTCTGTTGATTTCCATCTGCTGCAAAGTAAGCCCGCCTGGCGTTTGATAGTCCAGATCGGAATACATCGCTACCGCTTTAAGCAACCCTTTTTCTGAATACTGAAAATTGTCTTTAATGAAAATCTGCTTCCGTTGCATTTTAGATTGTTCTCTGTAGGAATCGGTCTGATAATAATTTTGAAAAACTTCAAAAAAATGCTTTCCCACTTTCTTTGACACATCAAAACTTTGGTTAAAAGTTCCATAACTTCCAATCGACAGATTTGCAGAAAGGTTGTCGGAATCTTTGGTTTGAAGAAGAACAGTTCCGCCTGTCACAGATCCGTAATCTCCGCTTTCCGGACCTTTATAGATTTCCATTCTATCAATTAATTCCGGTGAAATGACGTTAAAATATGTATTGCCCGAAGCGTCAGACAGAATAAAATCATCGAGATAAACTTTGACATTACGAACGCCAAAAGGTGACCTCAACGTGCTTCCGCGAAGAGAAATCCTATAACTTCCCGGAGACCGTTCCTCCATTCTTGCTCCCGGAATTTGATTGATGGATTCCAGCATTCTTTCGGGTGTATTTTGAGACAGTAAATTTTCTGAAACTACTGAAACTGATTTCGTTGAAGAAATAAAACTTGCAGGTTTCTTGTATGCATCAATTTTCACCTCCGAAATCAACGTCGCCGAATCTCTTTTTTGAGAAAATAAAATTGAAACAGAAAAGATGGGTAAGAAAAGATATAGTTTTGTCATTGGATAGTGTTATGCAAAAACTGTTCTTTTTCTTTGTTTTTGGGTTATTAAAATTAGTAAATCTTACGTGTTGTTGCGCTATTTAAAAATTCAATCTCATAATTTTGTTCATTTACAACTTCTGAATATAGATTCATTAGATTTAAGTTGATTTTATAATGATCAAGTATCTGCTTGTTTTTAAGATGAAGTTTTCTTGTTAAACGCGCGATATACCAGAAAACAATCACCAACAGGGCAAGAAGTATTTGTAAAGCAATAAGTGAATAATTAAAAACCTGATCTACCAGTTTCTGACGTAAATCCTCACGTATTTTTTGAGTTGAAATGGTCTTGGATATTTTCTGATCAGTAGCAGAAGTTTGCGAAACTGTGATTTCAGAATGTGTTCCAAAATTATCATTTAAAAACACTGTAACAACCTGATTATAATGCTCATCGAAATATTTTTGGTAAAAGTCTTCACTCGTAAAAGTACTGATCAAAAGCAAAAACGCTATCGAAGCAAGAAAAATAAAAACTACTCTTTTTAGAACGTAGTAAAAATTATGATACCATTTTACAGGCTTTTGAGCTTTTATTTGCGCCAAAACATCCTGAGCACTCCGAATTTCGTTTTCAATGTATATTTTACTCTTTTTCTTAGCATCGATATATGCGCTAATCTCAATGTTATTCATCAATTTGCTGGTATTAGTTTTTTCTGATGTTTTTATCTTGTAACATCAATTTTCAAATATATAAAAAAATTGTTTTGCAATTATGGGAATACGTGATTAATGAAAATGAGAAGAGAATGTTTTGTTAACAGGAATTTGAGTTTTTTTTATTGATTTCATACTATTATCCAACTTCAACAAAAAAATCCTTTCAAAAATTTGAAAGGATTTTCTTATAATAAATCAGTCAATCTCTATTTAACAATAATTTTAAAATTACTATTCAAATCATCTCCTGAAACATTCAATATATAATTTCCTGATACTTTTCTATCGGCAATATTTAAATTAAAAATTCCGTTTCCGTTTGAATTTATTTTTTCTTTAACAACAACTCTTCCTGTCATATCAATGATGGTAGCTGTTAAGCTTGATTTTTTATATTCCGGAAGTTTAATGAAAATCTGGTCTTTCACAGGATTTGGATAGACAGATCCCACATTTTTGCTGATACTGAATTCCGCATTACCCAATACCGCTTCATTATACAAAGCAGATATTTCTGTTGGAGATAATGCATAATTGTACATTTTAAGCTCATCAAATGCACCTTTGTAAGGAGCCGGAGCATTGGCAGTTGACAAAAATTCAAGTTCACCGATGTTTCCGATGATCAGATCGCTTGCTTCACCAATACCTGTTACTGCAGTTTCGTCTCCTTCAGAACTTAAAATTCCATTGGTATAAATTCTCATTTTGTGTGCTACGATATCTCTCTGTATCACAACATGAACCCAGTTATTGGTAAAATAATTGGCAATTGGGGATGTGATTTCCTTTTTCGTAACGTCATCATCGATAGCATATCTCAGCTGACCGCCTTTGATCTCTACATTAAAACGTTTACCAGTTGCACCAGTTGTCGTATTTTTGGTAAATGAACCTTTACACAATACATAAAGACTTGTAGCAGAAGACGATGGAATCATGCTTACCGGAGCTTTCATCCAATAAGAAACGGTAAAAGAATTCGTATTAAATAAGATCTGATCCTGATGTGGAATACTTGCTATGTATGGCGTATTCGGTGAAGTTGCCAGATCAAGGGCATAATTTTCTCTTCCGGGAACTCTTACGCTTGCATTATCATAGGCTACATTTAAGATTCCATTATTGGCAAAAGACGTTAGATCTGCAATCTGTTCACCCGCTGATGGAGCTTCCATGAATGGCCAGTTTCCGACAAGACTTTGTGTTATTGCACGGAAATTCCACACATTTCCTGTTGCAAGACCGAGCGCATTGTTTGCATCAATTCTCCAATAGTAATTTGTTGCCGGACTTAAATTAGTAAGCTGATACGATGGTGTAGCAGAATAAGGTACCGTAGCGATATTAGTTAAATTTTGAGGATTCGTTCCAAAATAAACTGTATAGTTTGTTGTGTTTGCACTTCCTGTCCATTTTAAAAGCAAATTACCATTATTCAACTCAACGCCAGTATTACCATTTGCAGGAGTCGGGTTCGCTGCCTGTGTTGGAGCTGCCGGAATTGGCGGTGTAGTAACTGTATTTGAAGTATAAACAGAAGATTCAGTCGAATTTATTGCTTTAACTCTGTAATAATATTGAGTGTTTGGTGTTAAACCTGATTCATTATAACTTGTTGTATTCGCCGGAAGTGTTGCAATGACTGAAAAAGTTGTTCCATCGGGAGAACGCTCTAATACATATTTGGTTTCATTAGCAGCATTATCATTCCAGTTCACTGTTAAAGAACTTGAAGGTGTAGATCCTGTTGTGACTGCATTTGTGAAATTCAAATTCGATGGCGGAATAATAAAATCCGGAGCCGGTGTATTTGTTAAATTATTAATATAAACCTCAATGTTCAAATATGGAGCATATGTTGTGCTTACGTTCAAAGCATCAAAAACATTTGGATTCAATCCGTTGGCAGTTTCCCACGCATCCGGCATCCCGTCATTATCTGTATCTAAAGGAGCCGGAGCACCGTAAACATGTCCTGCACCTCCATTGGTAAAACCAAATTGAGTCGTTAAATCAGTTTGTACATAAACATAAGTCGCAGTTGTTCCTTTCGACTGTAAATCTGAAACTATTAAATTATCTACTTGATCACGTCTCGGATAAGAAGCTCCTACCTTTGCAACAATATTATCGAATGCCGTCTGAGCCGTCACTGTCGTATTTTTCATCGGATAATCATACGGAGCCGCCATGATTGCGTTGGCATCTCCTACAGGATATCCCGTTAAGTCTTGAGGAACTAAAGATCCATCTAAAACCCCGTTTCTATTGTTATCAAAATAATTTCCGGAACCATATAAATTGAAATTGGCATTTCCTACACTAAAAGGTGTAGTAACCGTAGTACTTGTATTGGGACCTCCGATAAAGTAATTGTTGATGATATTCGCATAAGAAGCTCCTGCCGAATCTCCGCCCATAATGTAAGCTTCACCGGATTGGGTGTGACCATAGGTGTTTCCGTAATTCCCCCAATTGTAAACAACATTGTTTACAAACTCATTAATTCCTTTTATTTTATTATTTCGGGTTTTATTACAGATGTATAAATTTCCGATTAAACTAATCTTTCCGCCTGGAGGAGGTTGCATTAATCCTCCCGCAGAGTGATTGTGGCGATGCATTCCCTGTCCTATAATAGAATTCTGAATTGTTATATTATCCGGACTCGTCCCGTTACCATCCCAGTTAACAGAAAATACTTCGTCTGTACCCCAGGTAAAAGTCATGTGATCCAAAATGATATTAGCACCATTCGCAATTCCTGAAGCATCCTGATTTTGAGATGTTCCGCCATAACGAAGACGAAGAAATCTCGCAATCGTATTATTGGCTCCTGAAAATGAAACTCTTGGCCCTAAAAACACAATTCCTTCTCCGGGAGCTGTCTGCCCCGCAATCGTTGTATTAGCAGGCACCGCAACTATTGACTGTAAATTAACAATACCTCCCACTTTAAAGATAACAAATCTACCCGGCTGACTCACTGCGTCACGGAACGAACCTGGCCCACTGTCATTTAGATTGGTAACCAAGTAAATTTGAGGATTTGCGGCACCTCTCGCTCCTGTAGTATATCTACCAAAACCGGTAGCTTCTGGAAATGCTAATGTTTGAGCATCCAAACCAACAGTGGAGAATGCCAATCCACAAAACAGTAAAGATTTAAGTGATTGCTTAAATAGTAAAGTTCTATTTTTCATAAGTATTAATTTTGTGTTAACCAATCTACCTACAAACCCAAATATGAGCATCCTGCTCCATCCTGCCGACCTCCTATCTATCAATTAATTACGATAAATACACAAAAAAGTCATAATATTTCTCTTAATAATGAAACAAATAAAACTTCATAAATATTTAAACTTGACTCCAAAATTAAGCTCTGAATTTTATTTATTTAAATATGACATCTCAAGTATTCTATAATGTGATGTACATCACGCAACCAGAAGAAGAATGTTAACGTACTTTGCCCTGTACTCAAGAAAAATAAAAATCTTATAAATTAAATATCTTATGAAAAAAATAAACAAACTGTCATTCATATTATTTTTGATGATATTCTTTTCAAAAACAACTATACAGGCTCAGGGTTTGGAAACTAATAAATTGGGGAGCATCTTTCCTGAAGACATCAAATGGTCATCATTTCCTGCATTTCCAAAGTCGGCAGGGCTTTCGGTCTTGATTGGCGATCCTACAAAAGCAGGACTCTATACAGTAAGAGTAAAAGTACCCGCAGGATTAAAGCTTGAACCACATGTTCATCCTGAAGACCGTATTTATACTGTGATATCAGGGGTATTTTATATCGGGATAGGAGATAAATTTGAAGACTCAAAGTTGAAGGCATATCCTCCGGGAAGTGTACTTGTACTTCCTGCAAATACTCCCCATTTTCATTGGGCTAAATCAGGTGATTATATTACACAGGTTACGGCAATCGGTCCGTTGGGAATAAGTTATTTAGATGCAAAGGATGATCCGAGAAATAAAAAAGACTGAAAAAATTCACTCAATTATTCAAAAATAAATATCCCCTGCCTGAGCAAGGGATATTTTGTAACAGATGCCTGAAAAGTCATCCTTATTTAACTATACTTTTCTTTATTATGATTCTGGGGTATAAACAAGCACACCGCCCAACCATGTTTCCAATACCGAAATGTTTCTCATTTTCATATATTGTGAAGATTCAGTAGTCATTGAAAGCGGATCCTCTCCTAAGATAACGAAATCGGCAAAATACCCTTTATCTAATGATCCAACCCACTGATCTGCATAACATTGCCATGCAGCATCATACGTCACAGCAATCAATGCCTGCTCGGGAGTAAGGCATTCGGCTTTATTTAATACTTCTTTAGTTTCTTTATGCTTTTCCATGATCCTAGTAATGGATTGTTCCATCATCCTCAAAGGGCCTAATGGACTTACCTCATTATCGCTATGAAGGGTAATTCTCATGCCGACAGCAAGAGTTGAACCACAAAGATCAAGCATTTGCGCCTTCTCTTCACCGAATATTACTTTACTAAAAGCATATCCCCAATATCCTACATGTCCGATAAGGAAACTTGGCGAAACACCCATTTGCAGCATTTGGGTAATCTGACTCCTTGTTAGAAGCGAGCAGTGTTCTATACGGTTTCGAAGCTCTGACCCTCTGTATTGAGCAAGCGCGCTTTGATAAGCATTTATAGCAAATGATACCGCCTGGTCACCATTGGCATGAACCATTAAAGGCCAGCCTTTGCCCGCCACTACGGTATTGATTAATTTATCATAATTTGGCGGGATCGTAGTTGCAGGAATCCCTGACTGCGGAAAATTGAATATCCCAATATTATCAGCAGGATTGCATATATAAGGCGTACTCTGATAACCAGTTAATCCTTGGTTTGAACCATCCGAAACTACTTTAACATGTCCATAATATACCGACTCGTAATTAACTGGCGGTGTGTAAGTTCCCAAACCATCAGCTTCCGACTGATTCGCACAAAGTAATGCTCCGCCAGTTCTTACTAACTCCGTATTACTGCCCAGATATGTAGTCAACAGTTTTTCAAAATTACTGTTCAGTCCTGCATCATACATAAAAGTAACTCCCCTTGAATTTGCCAATTGAAAAAGCTCTGTAAGGTAGGTATCAATATCTTGAGCCATAGCAATAACTTGTTCTTTTATCACTTTCAATGCCGGCGTCATTTCTAAACTTTCCTGAAGCTGACCATTGGTTGCACTGATATAATCGGCAGCTGATTTATACTTTAAATGCAGTTCAAGATTGTGATCATACACATAAGTTAGTGCCTTGGTGTTTAAATAAAGTGTATGCATAGAAGCACTTAATAACATCATAGGTATATCCGAATTAATGCCGTCAAGCACAGTATTATCGATGGTTACCAATTCTTTTACCCCATTATTGTCTACAAATGGCATCAGCGACGGATCTAATCCTCTGCCTAAAATAACATATCCGGACTTTGTAGGAAGATTACCGTTGATCGCTTTTCCAACAGTAGTCAAATCGTATTCTTCCAGTAAGTCCTGTTCTTTAAAAGGGCTCACGTCTATCCAGGCAGTCATCATTGCTGTCGGAACGATGTGAACGTGTGGCTCTATCAGACCTGGAAGTAAAGTTTGTGTGCCTGTTAATTTTTTTGGTGTAAATCCATGATGGTTTTTAATCATAAATTCTTCCACTTTAAGATGGCTTCCGGCAATAACAACATTTCCATTGGCTATCCCGATAGCTTCAACTGTATCTGTTGAACCGCCAATCATTGGTCGGATCGTTCCTCCGCTGATCAAAAGTGACTGAGGTTGTTGTTGGGCATTTTGTGCCGATTTAGACTTCATTTTTCCCAAATTTTCGGGACTGAAAAGTTCTTCTTTAAGAATTTCTAAAACAGGATTGTTGCAGGCGCAATGTGTGCAGCCATGAGCGTGTGTGTGGTTTTCCATAGGATTGATTTGGTTGATTTAGTTTTAAGTCTTTGTTGTATTTAATATTTTTTAATTTGTTTTATTGACATAGTAAGACAAGCCTATCATCGGATGAGGCTTATTTTTCAATTGAAATAAAATAGGATTATATGTAAAGTATTACGATTACGTAGATATTGGGATATAAATCGTTGTCATTGTATTTTCGGGTATTAGTTTAGGTGTTAAAAATATAAAAAAAATCCATTCATTACACTTTTTATCACACAATATTGAATATTTATTTTACATTAAATATTTAATTCACATTATGTTTACAATTATAATAATGATATTAAAATTTTCAATCTTACACAAAACCCCACTATTAAGGGATTTAATCTTACCATTATTTTAATTAGTCTAAAAAAACTCACGAAGCTTATTATTTAAAAATTTGCTCTAAGAATAAAATTTAAGATAGTAATAGCAGTTTCATGTGGTATCTTATAAGTGAATTTTAATGTTTATTTATATCAAAACGGCGTACATAAAACCCAAATATTAGAAAATTGGCAAAAACATTGCTACGTTTTAAATATTCAGATTAAATATATTTATGTATCCTCTGAGTCTTTTATGTCAATAAAGACGCAGTAAAATTACTGGATAAGTTCATCGCTAGACGATTTGATTTTATAACCATCACTTAAAAATAAAAGATATGATAAGCAATATAAAGTTCTTCTGGGAGGTCTTAAAAGAAACCTTTACAGAATGGAATAAATCTACCGCTTCGGAAAATTCGGCAAGCTTGGCTTATTATGCTATATTTTCAATTCCCGGACTTCTTATCATCATTATCTGGATTGCCGGATATTTCTTTGGGCAGGAAGCAATTCAGGGTGAGATTAGTCATCAGATCAGCGGTCTGATGGGTGCTGAAGCCGCCAAAAGCGTAGAAGGCATGGTGAGCGGAGCATTGATTGACAAAGAGAATATCATCATGAAGGTCGTTGGAATCGGATCGCTTGTTTTCGGTTCTACTACTCTATTTTTTCAATTGCAAAAGTCATTAAACAACTTATGGGATGTAGAAGCAGCCCCTAAAAAAGCCTGGGAAAAATTTATTCTGGACAGAGCTAACTCGTTGGGAATGATTCTTATATTAGGTTTTCTGTTGATGGTCACCATGATATTGTCTTCAGCTATCAGCTTATTCAGCAATTTTATAACAAGATATTTTGGGCTGGAGACGTATTTACTTTTTGAAATTATTAATTTCATCATAGCCTTCGCGGTTGTTATGCTTTTGTTTGCCTTGATGTTTAAGATGTTACCTGACGCAGAAATAAGCTGGAAACCTGTCTGGAGAGGCGCATTTCTTACTGCAATACTTTTTACTTTTGGTAAATTTTTGCTGAATTTATATTTTAATGAATTTAAACCTACTTCAACATTTGGAACCGCAGGAACGGTTATTCTGATCATGTTATGGATCAATTATTCTTGTATGCTTGTATTTTTTGGCGTTGAATTCACAAAAGTCTACAGTTATAAGAAAGGTTATAAAATAGTTCCTTCAAAGTATGCTAAATGGAGCAATGCTAAACTGTACGAGGAAAATTCCAGTTCTGCTCTATCAGACCATAAAGTGTAAAAAATTACGTTTTTTTTAAAATAATAAAGGCTACTTCAACAGTAGCCTTTATATTTGAATTTCAATTTAGTTTTTCTTTAGTCTATAGATATAGGTCCAATAGGACAAGCTTGTCCCAAAGGGATACATACCCCATTACATCTATAAGTAGTGTGTGGATTACATGGACAATCCTTAGGTGGAATATTAGCACAGTTAACAATTCCTCCATTTAAGGATCTTAATTCAATACGTGAAAGTTTTTTTAAATTTTTCATAGTAATTCGTTTTTTAGTGAATTACTAATATACTAAAAAAATTGATATTATATTGATTATCTTTACTTTGGGAAAATATTTTAGCAATTAATCAATTTGAATGCTGTCAATTGCTTTCTTCATTGCAAAATCTTTCAAGTCGGGAACTTTCAGCCCTTCAGCACGAATAACCGTAACGTCTATCATTCCTAAAAAGCCAAGGAAAGCCTTTAAATAAGGCGCAACGAAATCATTAGCTTTACCCGGACCTTCAGAATAAACACCTCCAGAAGACATTGCGACATACACTTTTTTCCCCGTCACTTTCCCCATCGGAAGTCCATTTTCTCCATAACCAAAAGTAATACCAGGTCTGGTAATATGATCGATCCAGGCTTTTAATGAGGTATGAATGGTGAAATTAATCAATGGAGCTCCAATAACGATGATATCGGATGACATTAGCTGTTTCACCAACTCATCAGAAAGGCGGATAGATTCTTTTTCATCTTCGTTCAGTTTTTCTGAAGGAGTAAAAAGTGTGTGCAGAACTTTTGGAGTCAGGTGTGGTATTTCCATTTCCACCAGATTCAATTCTTCAAGTTCATTTTCAGGATATTTTTCCTGTATTTTTTCGATAATAGCATTCCCAAGTTTAATGCTGTATGATTCTTTGCCTAGCAGGCTCGACTTCAAATGAAGGATACGTTTCATAAAATTTTATTTAATAATTTTAACAAGACAAAGTTATGACCGTTAAGTATACATTAGTAATCAGTTACCCAAAGGATAGCGGTTACTTTTAGGAAAGTCCTTATCTTTGTTGTAATGGAAATCACTGAAAATAAAACCCTTCCGACCAAAACAGAATGTGACGGTTCTCTTAAAAACGTCATCGATGCAATGTATGTTCTTAGCGGAAGATGGAAATTACCTCTGATACTTTGTCTGGTGCAGTCACCAAAGCGTTTTAATGAAATTCAAAAAGAAATGGGCAGTATATCTCCAAAAGTTTTATCTAATGAACTGAAAGATTTAGAACTTAATTTCTTTATAGAGCGCAAAGTATTTCCCACTACCCCAGTCAGTATAATTTACGAAGCCACAGAATATACGCATACATTAAAAAATGTGCTGGCAGAGCTAAGTATTTGGGGTGAGACACATCGAAATAAGATCAAACAGACTGGGTTCTAAACTTCACCGATGTAACTCCAGAGCACTAATAAACCTTTTTATAAATTTTTGAATATTTACTAATCTTAATATTTTTCTGAAATATTAAGGTTTTAAATAATCTGTGCATACGGTTACATTTTTTAAAGTAATAAAAACAAGAAAATTTCATGAATTTACATATGTTATAAATCATATGAATCATGAATTCCTCTCATACCCCGTGTAATGGGAAGCGAGATAATTTTAATATTTTATGAATAGTAATTCACGACCCATAATTAAGAATTACTCCATTTATTCGTTAAAAATATCCTTATTTTTGCCGTGCTAAATTCCTTTTATTCATTATAAAAAAGATTAATTACTTATATAATCTTATAAAAATATAATGGTAAAGTACCTGTACCCGTTTATTCTATTATTGTTTATTTTGGTCCCTGCACAGAATAAAAATAATTTCGATCACATTTGTATAAAAACTCACGTGGAGACTTCTATGCAATCAATGCCTAAGGCATTTAAAGTTGCAGATTCTCTTTACAAATCTTCAAAAACTCCTTTAAATAAAGCAAAAAGCTTACTTCTTACAGCCAGTTTATATCAACAGATAGGTGATAATAGAAAAACGTTATCCTATGCCGAAAAAGCTAAATCATTTATCGTTAAAGCAGATGAGCATAACTGGAATTTTAGGATTACTGGATTTTTAGCAACGCAATACCGTTTGATGGGATTGTATGATAAATCCGAACAATATGTTATTCAGGCTGAGGAAATTTCTAAGAAAATTAAAAATAAGAAAAACGCCATTCAGGCAAAAATCCTAATTAATCAGGAAATTGCTTACCATGAAATTTATAAAGGAAGATATCAAAAAGGAATTGAACACATTAATACATCCTTATCTTATCTTCAAGAAATAGAGTCTGATAATATAGAATACACTGATTTTATTAAGGCCAACTCTTATGAAGTACTGGGAGAATGTTATCTCGATCTTTCCAACTACTCTGAATCTGAAAAGTTCTTTATTAAAGCTAAAGATCTTCTAAAATCACCTTCTTTTCTTCTTGGTTTTGTATCCAATGGATTGGGAATTATTGAAATGAAAAAGAAAAATTGGGTTAAAGCCAAAGAATACCTTGATCAGGCACAAAAAATTGCGATAAAATTGAAATATTTGGAGCTCGAAAAGCAAGTAAACTTAAGTTTAAGTACTTATTATGAAAATACAGGAAAACCGGAAATAGCCTCTCAATATTATAAAAAATATATAAAGCTATCTGAATATCTGAATGAACAAATTCAAGATTCTGTTAATGAAAGTTACCAAAAACTGGACAGTTCTAGTGAAAAGTTTAATTATAGTAGTAATGTAAAAAGTATAATTATTTTTCTATTGATTATTGTATCTGTAGCAATATTTACATTTTATAGAATAAAATACAAACGACAGTACAAAAAATTTAAGGTAATAACGGATGCATCTAAACATCGGATAATCCCTGATAATAAAAATATAAAAAGCTTTGCAGATGTAGATCAACCAGACATAGATGCAAAGAAAAAGAACGAATCTCCAATGTCTCCGGAAACAGAAATGAAATTGTTGAAATTGCTTGATAGCTTTGAAAAAAGCAACGAGTTTAATGATAAAAATATGTCTCTCACTACTCTAGCCGCCAAATTAAACACCAATATCAGATATCTGTCTTATGTAATTAATACTCACAAAAAAGATGAGTTTAAAACTTACATTAATAGATTGAGAATCAATTACATTGTAAATAAATTAACCACAGACGAAAAATATCAGCAATATAAAATAAGTGTTCTTGCAGAGGAATGCGGTTTTTCAACCCACAGTAAGTTTGCGGCGGTCTTTAAAACCTTTACGGGGATCTCTCCCTCGCTGTTTATTAAATTTATTAATAAAAATAATCCCGAACAATAATATCCATTTTAATCAAAACAAATCACTTTATTGAGATTTAAAATATTAATAATTAAAACTCAATTAATTGATAATCAAACACATTAAACCATCTATTTAAGTTTCATTATTCCTTTTACATAAAACAGGTATGCCTTTGCTTTTTAAATTTAAACTCTAAAAGTAATTTAGCACCAACAAATAAGCATCAAAACTTTAAGTTAAAATTTTAGTTATCAAAAATGTTATCTGACAATACTTTCTAGTTCAATAGGAAGTATTGTTTTTTAAAATTATTGGTAATTAATCATCATCTGCTTGCATAAAACACCTCTCACATATACCACCAAAAACGTAAAGAATATGAAAAAAACAGTTTTACTCACAGCCATTATTTTTTTACCTACTTTAAAAACTAAGGCACAGATAGGAATTAATACCAATTCCCCAACCTCAACGCTAGACATTGTAGCCAAAAATGCTACCGGAAATGGCACCAATGTAGACGGGCTTTTACTTCCAAGAGTCGACAGACAGAGGGCAAAAAGTATGACCTCTATACCAACTTCCACCTTAATTTATGTAAACGACATTAGTACAGGATTACAAAGTGGAACAACTGCCAATATGGATACTGTCGGATATTATTATTTTGACGGTTCAGTTTGGGTTAAATTAATTACTACAACAAACTCTACTTTTGGAAGTAATATTTATAATTCAGACGGTACATTAACCGGATCTAGAACCGTTACACAAGGCGCAAATCCATTAACCTTTACAACAACAGCAACAAATGGTTTTTCAGTTGACGGGAATACTTTTTCGATTGATGCAGCTAATAATCGTGTAGGTTTAGGCACTGTAAGCCCCAGAAGTAAAATGGAAATTGTTTCTGATAATGAAGGAAATACAGTTGAAAATGATCTATATTTTAATGGGTATGGAAGTTCCGCATATCCATCAATATTTTTAGGAAGCTCCAGAGGAACGGCAGCATCACCTTCTAATTTAGTGAATGGAGATCCGATTGGAGGATATTATTTTAGTCCAAGAACCAATGGTGGATTTGGAAATACCTTAGCATCCGGAATCTTAGCCAATTATAAAGGTGATGGAATCAATAATCTAACCGATTTAATATTTAGAACAAGTGGCGGAGACAGAGCCATCATCAATGAAAACGGAAATTTTGGTATTGGAACATCTACTCCTCAAAAACAATTACACGTTAGCGGAGCTTTACAAATTACCAATGAATTAAATGTCGGAGGTAATGCTTCAACTGCCGGAAGCGCCGGAACAGCAGGACAAATTTTAACCTCAAACGGAGCAGGAACAGCACCAAGCTGGCAAACCATCAATGCGATAAGCGGAACTGTGTATTCTGCACATTACGTTCAGGGAACAACTGCTTTAACAATTCCTCAGGGATCTACAGCGGATGTACCGGGAGCAACAATTACCTTAACGGTGCCGCCCGGAAGAACGCAGACATTTCTATTTTCTGTCTTAGGATATGCAATACGCTCAACAGCGACGGCAGGTCAAGCTACACAAGGGGTTTTTAGCTTACTACAAAATGGAGTGAAAATTTCCTCAGCCTACGTATCATCAGGAGATGGAGGAACTTTAGTTAATTTACCCGTTCCTGTAAGTTTTTTAAAAGCAACAACATTACCTGCCGGAACATATGTTTTTAAAATCAGATATTCTGCATGGTTTGGAAGTCAGATCGTCAATCATCTTCCGTCAAATTATGGAGGATATGATGGAGACACCGAAGCGATGCTGACAAAGATTCAGGTTTTAGTGTATAATAATTAGTAGAATTTTCTTCATGTAATATATTTTGGGAGGCAGTTGACTATTGTGTTGATTGCCTTTTTATTTGAATATATTTTTTGAGTATTTCTTATATCCGTTTTAAATAAAACAGACATTGTTATGTAGCAGATAGAAATTACGAACCATTACATTTGCCATTATTATTTCTTTTTAATTAAAGAATAATAGGAATTTTTAGCACTGGGTTATCCTTTTTGGATAGCCCTTTTTTAATGCTCTTTACACCAGTTTACACTCTCCTTTTTATTTAAAACAGATATACATAGTCTTTTTTAAGCCATTTTCAGCGAATACCTTTGACCCAGAATTTTTGTGACACCAAAGTAATTATATAAATCAAATGATCAGAAAAGATTTATTTCTTTTTAAAACAGTGTCTATTATTTTTTTAATAGATACTGTTTTTTTTCTCACAAGGTAATAACAAGTAAGAAATAAAAAATTATATAAAACTAAAGATGAAACACATTAACTTTTTACATTTATTTTTGATATTGGTTTACGGATTTACAAATCCTGCCTACGCACAAAGTAGTAAAACTAATCTCGATCTAGATTCTGATAAAGACGGTATATCAGATTGCTTAGAAAAACGACTGGATGGAGCTACAATGAGTGATTTGTTTGTTCTGAAAGGTACCGCCGTTAGCGGAAGTTCAGGAGTTCCTTCCAACGAAGTAAGGCTTACCGCCAATACAAACAGCCAAAGTGGCCAGATGTGGTCTATCTATAGAATTAATTTTAAAGATTCATTTACAATCAGATTTCAGGCTTATTTAGGAACTAAAGATGCGAATGGTGCTGATGGTGTTGCGTGCGTATTTCAAAATGATCCTTTGGGAACAAACGCTATTGGATCTGATGGAATCGGACTTGGAGCAGCAGGTATCAAAAACGGTATTGCCCTTGAAATGGATACATTCTTAAACGCTGCCAACTCAAAAGATATTGCCAATGACCATGGAATGATTTGGGACACAGACTGGAATGTATCAGCTACAGTAACCAATTTAAGCAACCCAATAGATCTCGGAAATATAGAAAATGGTGCGTGGCACAATGTAGAAATTTCATGGAATTCATCCACAAGAACACTTTCCTATAAATTAGATAATATTTCAGCCGGAAGCTCTACTTATTCCGGATCTTTGAATAATTTTTGTCAGACCTTTTTTAATATTCCAGCTTCTTCTACAAATAAATTAGTGTATTACGGATATACAGCTTCAACAGGAGGTTTTTCAAATGAACAAAAAATTAAATTCGATAATCTTTGTAATGACTACCCTCAATTTGTTGACACAGATGGTGACGGAATAGAAGATTATTTGGATTTAGATTCCGACGGTGACGGATGTCCTGATGCGATAGAGGGAGATGAAAATGTAAAATATTCGCAATTAAACTCTGATGGCAGTATCAACACAACTGCTTCCGGAATCAATGTAAATGGATTTCCTAATCCAGTGAACGCCGGTGGAATTTCTGATATAGGAAGCGATGAAGGACAAGGAATAGGTTCATCTAAAGATGCTTCAGCTAATGCCTGTATCTGTTATAAATCTCCTGTTACTACAGGATCTGCTTTGAATACTTCTTTCGGAATAACATCTTTGGGAAGAGCAGCAAGTGGTAATAATTGGCCTCTCGCAAGAAAAGGTGGCTGGGCAGCATTGGAGGCTAAAACTAAAGGATTTGTTCCGAACAGATTAAACAAAACTCAAAAAAACGCATTAACAGCTGTGGAAGGAATGATGGTGTATGATACAACTTTAGACTGTTTAAGCCTATTTGACGGCACAGACTGGAAATGTATTGATGAACAAATATGTCCGGATGTACTATAAACATTAAATATATTAGGGATGAGAAAAACACTAACATTAACAGCAACACTATCAGCCTGCTTTGTCATTGCACAAGTGGCGATTGGGAAAACAACAATTACCAATTCTTCAGTTTCCTTAGAATTTGGAAATGCCAATAAAGGTATTATTCTACCATGGGTAACTTCTACCGCAAGCGTCACCGGAGCAGTAAACGGAACTATGGTTTACGATTTAACCGATCACAAAATAAAAGTAAAATATTCATCAAACTGGAAAGATCTTTCCATTGATAATACAGGAACAACGATAGATCCCGTAACCAATATTGACGGGGTAAATATTCAAAATCCTCTTACAGAAAAAACTACTGCAAAAACAACAATCGGTCCTCTCACTGCGACTCCGGGAATTCTGGTTTTGGAAGCAACCAATAAAGCAATGATCCTTCCTAAAGTAGCCAATCCACATTTAAATATAATAAACCCCGCTCCTGGAATGATGGTTTTCGATACTACCTCAAAATTGTTTGCCGTTTTTAATGGTAAAGTCTGGAGTTTTTGGAAATAAAATGATTAAAAAGATGGATTTTTTAAAAATACATTTAGGGGATTTAATAAAAAAAACTGTTGAAGAAAACGAAATTGAAATTTCGCGTATCTGCAAGTTTATAAAATGTACGGAATTGGATGTTCATAGAATGTATGAGTCCAAAGGTTTAAATACAGAGGTTTTACTAAGATTGTGCAAACTTTTGGAATATGATTTTTTCAGATTGTACTCTCAGCATCTCATTTTATATGCTCCCGCATTGGGAAATAATGAAACTATGATTAAAAAAGAAAAGAAAATAAGCCTGCCTCAGTTTAAAAAGAACATATATACTAAGCAGGTAATCGATTTTATTCTGGAGGAAATCAGCACCAATCAAAAAACCAAGCAATAGGTTATGGATAGATATAATATTCCAAAAACTACATTATACCGATGGATAAGCAAATACGGAAAATAAAAGTAGAAAATAAGGTTACCAATATTAGTACGACGATCTTTTGTTTAATATTTGCCAATATTTTATTAATCTTATTAATCATTATGTGCAGAGGAAGTTATTTTTTAACATTCATAATGATCTTAAGCTTACTTTTTTTATTATGGAGATTTTCAATTATAAAATATTTTATGCTTGAAAGTTCGGGAGAAGTATTGTCTATAAAATACCATCATCCTTTTGTATATAAGAAAAGTTCAAACCTGGAAGTTCCTTTAACTAAAGTGACTTTCTCGAAGATAGAAAAAGGTCTTTTCTCGCACTTCTTTAAAATACACATCAGAAAAGGAAAGGATGAAAAGAGATATATGCTCTTCTACTATCATTTGCAAGGCCTTTCAACAAACCAAAAACAAACATTAAAAGAGTTTGTGGAAGAAAATTATTATAACACTATAATAGAATCAAAATGAAAAATACAGCACCTAATTACAAAAAAATATATACCGATCTAATTTGTAAAAAATATGCACAAAACAAAGAGGAACTTCTTCCTCTTCTTAAGAAAACCAAATTGACTTCTTTGGACATTATTAATATTGATAACAAGCTCTGTTCTATAGCTAAACTGAATTACAATATTTGCGAAGACCAGAAATTTCGTTCTTATGATAAAAGTGCAATTCTTCAAATTCTTGAGTATCAAAAAAAACATAATTTCAATAATACATCAATCGCTAAGAAATACAATCTGAGTAGGAATACCGTCAGTAAATGGAAGAAAATTTTTATAGTTTAATTTAAACCAATTTGGTATTTAGCAAGGAAAAACTGACTAAATTTTTACGAATCTGATAAATTCGATAAAAGTTTTTTCTTGATTTTTGTGTTGAGGGTCTCATTTAGAGACCCTTTTTTGATGTCCTATTTACACCTTTATTTTAGAATAAAAAGCTTCCCTAAGGAAGCTCAAAAAAACACAAATGATGAAAAAAATTACCTCGAAACCGAGATAGACAAATATAAATATTTCAGCACTGACAGTAAAGAAAAGCCTTTGTATAACACAAAACACATCAGCTATTTTATATAAAAGAGAGTAAAATTATATTCATTTTATATCAAACGGTTACTGTGTTTTTTAATGAGCTTTCTTAAACAAATATCTTTGTTCATCATCTTAATATGATGAGCTAAAAACTCAATTTATTTAGAAATTCGATTCATGAATCGAAAGTATTCTTTATTAATTATATACAAAAACACATCACAAATTTAAAGACCTTATTTATTGACTTATCAGCAATGTCAATTTTGTTTTTATCTAAAAAAATCCATTTAAAATAAGCTTTATTATGAAAAATAAAATGATCTCGAAAATACAATCGGTACTTCTATACGATATTCTTATTTTGTTATTTATCAGTATTGTAACAAACAAATTGTTTGCGGAAAACAGTACTTTAAAACTTCCCTCTCCGATTGTTCAATATAATTCTAAAAGTGTAAAAAGTAAACTTTCTACCTACTTATTAGTTAATAATGATTTATCAATTACTAAAACCGATAATAAACAAAAATATACTGTTGGAAATCAAAACATTTACACAATTATTGTGAAAAATAACGGAAATACAACGATTGCTAATGCTTCAGTAAAAGATATTGTACCGTCAGGCATTAATGCTAGTGATATGACTTATACTGCCCTAGCTTCTTCAGGTTCTTCTACGGCAGTAACGGGAACTCAGTCAGAAAATGTATGTCTTCAAACCAATTTAGACATTTTGGTTTAAATCTTTAAGGAGGATTTTCGGTTTATAAACTTACTAA
>NZ_JAWRXH010000016.1:0-980 GCF_046535115.1 Chryseobacterium sp. SIMBA_038 | reverse complement strand
CCTAGCGCCCGCTCCTTTCGCTTTCTTCCCTTCCTTTCTCGCCACGTTCGCCGGCTTTCCCCGTCAAGCTCTAAATCGGGGGCTCCCTTTAGGGTTCCGATTTAGTGCTTTACGGCACCTCGACCCCAAAAAACTTGATTAGGGTGATGGTTCACGTAGTGGGCCATCGCCCTGATAGACGGTTTTTCGCCCTTTGACGTTGGAGTCCACGTTCTTTAATAGTGGACTCTTGTTCCAAACTGGAACAACACTCAACCCTATCTCGGTCTATTCTTTTGATTTATAAGGGATTTTGCCGATTTCGGCCTATTGGTTAAAAAATGAGCTGATTTAACAAAAATTTAACGCGAATTTTAACAAAATATTAACGCTTACAATTTAGGTGGCACTTTTCGGGGAAATGTGCGCGGAACCCCTATTTGTTTATTTTTCTAAATACATTCAAATATGTATCCGCTCATGAATTAATTCTTAGAAAAACTCATCGAGCATCAAATGAAACTGCAATTTATTCATATCAGGATTATCAATACCATATTTTTGAAAAAGCCGTTTCTGTAATGAAGGAGAAAACTCACCGAGGCAGTTCCATAGGATGGCAAGATCCTGGTATCGGTCTGCGATTCCGACTCGTCCAACATCAATACAACCTATTAATTTCCCCTCGTCAAAAATAAGGTTATCAAGTGAGAAATCACCATGAGTGACGACTGAATCCGGTGAGAATGGCAAAAGTTTATGCATTTCTTTCCAGACTTGTTCAACAGGCCAGCCATTACGCTCGTCATCAAAATCACTCGCATCAACCAAACCGTTATTCATTCGTGATTGCGCCTGAGCGAGACGAAATACGCGATCGCTGTTAAAAGGACAATTACAAACAGGAATCGAATGCAACCGGCGCAGGAACACTGCCAGCGCATCAACAATATTTTCACCTGAATCAGGATATTCTTCTAATACCTGGAATGCTGTTTTCC
>NZ_JAWRXH010000039.1:0-390 GCF_046535115.1 Chryseobacterium sp. SIMBA_038 | reverse complement strand
CTTGATTTTATTACCAAGCCTTTAACCACGGAACGCTTTCATTATTCTATGCAAAAGCTTTTTGATTTTTTTAAAGTGAAAGAAAAGTGTGAGTGCTATGATGCCATTCTTGGACAGGACTTCATTAATCTAAAAGAAAGCGGAAATATTTTTCAGGTCAGAAAAACAGATATTCTTTATCTGGAAGCATTAAAGGATTATACCCGAATCATTACTCTTGAAAAAAAGCATTGTATTCTGGACTCTTTAGGTAATCTTCTTCATAAAAATTTTTTTGACTCCTTTGTGAGAATACACAGAAGCTATGCAGTACCTCGACATCTGATCCGTGGAAAAAACTGTCATGAAATAGAATTGATACACCATATCAAGCTTCCTATCGGCAGAACC
>NZ_JAWRXH010000316.1:0-253 GCF_046535115.1 Chryseobacterium sp. SIMBA_038 | reverse complement strand
AGGGTTTCGGTACGCAACTGATAACCGTGATTGCTGATCGAGTCACCACCGGAGTAATACTGCGTGTTGGCGCAGGAAAAGCCGCTGCGACGCGCCAGCTCGACATCCACGGCCACCGTCCCCGCCTTGACCGTCAGCGGGAAACGCTTGGTCCGGTAGCCATCCGCGCTGACCATCACGTCATACCGCCCCGGCGACAGCGAGATACCATCGCGGTACTTGGGCCGGATGTTCATGATGCGCACCGTGGCAT
>NZ_JAWRXH010000315.1:0-253 GCF_046535115.1 Chryseobacterium sp. SIMBA_038 | reverse complement strand
ATCGTCCGCGACACGCGGGGATAGAACCTCACTTACGAATCTGCCAGGGATCCAAACCCGGTAAGGGCCTCAACGCTCAGGCGTTGGGGCGCTTGCCGTGGTTGGCCGCATTCTTCTTGCGAGCCCGCTTCTTGCGTCCACGCTTTCCCATGGCAGTCTCCTTTCGACAGCGCTCCATTGTGACACGAAGCCTGCCGTTGGTCAGAATCGCCCGGGCGCAAGGTGCTGCGCTAGGTTTATAGCCGGCGTAACC
>NZ_JAWRXH010000314.1:0-253 GCF_046535115.1 Chryseobacterium sp. SIMBA_038 | reverse complement strand
ATATTTTGTTTCCATATACTCCCTGGAAGAAAAGGTTAAGATCAAAGTTCTTCCATGACATATTGTAAGATAGTCCGTAAGAGAATTTAGGATATGGATTTCCAAGGTTTACAAAATCATTATTGTTCAATACTCCTGTATTTCCATCTTTTTTCAGGAATTTAATATCTCCCGGTTTAGCGTTAGGCTGAATAAGGTTACCGTTGGCATCTTTGTAATTGTCGATTTCTGCCTGAGTCTGGAAAATACCGTC
>NZ_JAWRXH010000313.1:0-254 GCF_046535115.1 Chryseobacterium sp. SIMBA_038 | reverse complement strand
GTAAATCTGCCTCCAGTTCCATATAATTAACCGGTCTTTCATGGGTAGACATTGGATTGGATTTTCCATATCCTAACCGGTCATAAGCAAGGACATTACATTGTACAGCCTCGGATAATATAACCGGAAAATCTCTCCAAAGTTGTACAGAACCTAGTGAATCATGTAAAAAGACAATGATGGGTCTGTTTTCAAATGAGTTATTGTATTCTATATATAATTTTTTATCCTTTACATCAATTAGTCTCCTTTCC
>NZ_JAWRXH010000312.1:0-254 GCF_046535115.1 Chryseobacterium sp. SIMBA_038 | reverse complement strand
CCTCCCGTTCCGGTGCAGGCAAAAAGGTGAGTGATCTTACCTTCTGTCTGTTCCCAGATTTCAGGACCTGTCGTCTGATAGTGGGCATCAATGTTCAGTTCATTAAAGTACTGATTTATGTAAATAGAATTGGGAGTTTCCAAAGCAATTCTTTTCGCTACTTCATAATAAGATCTTGGATCATCCGCCGGCACATTGGCAGGACATATATAGACAGTAGCTCCTAATGCTTTTAGATAAGCAATTTTCTCAGG
>NZ_JAWRXH010000311.1:0-254 GCF_046535115.1 Chryseobacterium sp. SIMBA_038 | reverse complement strand
GCGACAGTGAATTTAGTTGTGAAACCTGCACCCTTTAGTACTGCGGACAGTAATGACTTTACTTTAGCCAATCAAACCATCAATATCAATTCGTCTACAACAAGTTATACGGTTAATATTCCTATTATCGATGACACATTGGAGGAACAAAAAGCGGAATATTTTGTGGTAAGCCTTGAAAATCCAACAGGAGCAACAATTTCGGGGGATCATTCAGCAACGGTTTATATTGTTGATAATGATAAACCAGCTCC
>NZ_JAWRXH010000310.1:0-254 GCF_046535115.1 Chryseobacterium sp. SIMBA_038 | reverse complement strand
GATATAGATCCGGTCGAAGGAGTCTTCGCGGGACTCAAGGCGCATTTGCTTCGCTTTGCCCGTCAGGAAGCTTCGGTTGGAACGTTCATATGTAGCTGATCGCCGAGCGTCTTGAGTTTGCCGTAAAGCTGCGCTTTGCTGGCGATTACCTGATGGGCAAAGTCTTTGACTCCCTGACTCTGACTTTTCTGCAACGCAACTTTCGCGCTCTCGGTCTGAAATACACTCTGCTGCGCGGCCTCTTCCATAAAGGC
>NZ_JAWRXH010000309.1:0-254 GCF_046535115.1 Chryseobacterium sp. SIMBA_038 | reverse complement strand
CTATAACCCCGACACTCGCAGAAAAACCGTTGGAGCGTTCAGAATTAGGCGTATATTGTTTAGTAAAGCTATCTACAGAATTATCTAAATCCAATCCGAATCTGGCCGTTTCACTTTGATCAATGCTCGCATAGTGGAAATTTAATCCTGCTCCCAGATACAAACGATTTTCATAGTTTGCACCCACCCCAATGTTCATTTTAGACTGGTTACCATATCGGTCATAATTATGTCCCAGATATGATAAATTCCCA
>NZ_JAWRXH010000308.1:0-254 GCF_046535115.1 Chryseobacterium sp. SIMBA_038 | reverse complement strand
GGGCCAGTTATTCCGGTTACTCCAGTTGGACCCGTTACTCCGGTTGAGCCTGTTCCACCAGTTATGCCTGTTACTCCTGTTGCACCCGTTGGGCCTGTTGCCCCGGTTACCCCTGTTACTCCTGTCAATCCCGTGACCCCCGTCGATCCTGTTGAGCCGGTTGGACCGGTCTCTCCCGTTGGGCCAGTTTCTCCCATTGCACCGGTTTCTCCTGTTGCTCCAGTTACACCGGTTATTCCTGTTGACCCTGTTAC
>NZ_JAWRXH010000307.1:0-254 GCF_046535115.1 Chryseobacterium sp. SIMBA_038 | reverse complement strand
CGGCGGTGTGGCTCGGGCGATCGGTGGGCTGGCTGGTTGGCGCGCTGATGGGCGCGGTGCTCGCCTCGCAATTCAATTAATCAGCAAAACGATGGGGCACAGCATGGTAACAACGCACGAAACGATCGAGAGTCTCACGCAGGTCGAAGACTTGTTGGAGACGGGCGATTTGCTCGGCGCGCAACGCGCGCTGAACCACTACCGTCCGAGGAACGACGACGCCCAGGCGTATACGCTGATGAGTCAGTTGCTGC
>NZ_JAWRXH010000306.1:0-254 GCF_046535115.1 Chryseobacterium sp. SIMBA_038 | reverse complement strand
ACAGATGTTGATGCAACAGGAAATGTAATTGATTATAGAGGAAAGTCTGCAACCATTGTTATTGCACTTAAAGAAAACTTAGGAATCGAGGGTGGCTTAGGTACTATCGAAACCAAAAACACTGAAAATACAGTAACCGTAGCACCAAACCCTACTTCAGGTATTGTAAAAATCAATTCACCGAAAGGTCTGAAAGATATCTCAGTAACCGCTTACAGTATGGACGGTAAAATTGTTTATACGAAGAAGTTCAA
>NZ_JAWRXH010000305.1:0-254 GCF_046535115.1 Chryseobacterium sp. SIMBA_038 | reverse complement strand
AGCTACGGGCCATTTTCCGGTCTTCCGGAATTTAAAAAAAGTGTTTCAGACTATTTCAATAAGGAAAAACAGGGAACCTTTTCTCCTGACAATGTCCTTGCCGTGAATAGCGCAGCACAAGGAATGTTTCTGATTGCATCCTATGTTTTACAACCTGGTGACGAAGCCATTATTCTTGATCCTGTAGATTTCTTGTTTAAAAAGTCTGTGGAAACGGCTGGTGGTACAGTAAGGTTATGCCCTGTTGATACTAC
>NZ_JAWRXH010000304.1:0-255 GCF_046535115.1 Chryseobacterium sp. SIMBA_038 | reverse complement strand
TCCGCAGCATAGTTTTGATCAAGATCTCCATCGAAATAAAGATAATTGGGATAGTTTTTAAAATCAGCAGGCTGAGGTCTCCCCCCTGTAATAACAATTTTCACTCCCGAATTGCCAGTAATTTCGGGATATTTCTTCAATGTACTAACCAATGCGTTCAGGGTAGTTTTATAATCCTGCTTAATATCGATTAGCAATTGCAATTTTTTATTCGAGTCAGGGTAAATATTCCCTTTGTTCAGTTTTATTTGATTT
>NZ_JAWRXH010000303.1:0-255 GCF_046535115.1 Chryseobacterium sp. SIMBA_038 | reverse complement strand
GTATCTTACCTGCATTGACATTGAAGGAAGCCTTAGAGACTACGAAAATACATTCGGTGGCAGGAAAGATTGGAACTGAAACGTCATTAATGACCGTTCGTCCCTATAGAGCACCTCATCATACAATTTCTGACGTAGCTTTGGTGGGAGGGGGAAGTTACCCTCAGCCGGGAGAAATTTCTCTCGCTCATAACGGTGTCTTGTTCCTTGATGAAATGCCTGAATTTAAACGGACAGTTTTGGAAGTGATGAGAC
>NZ_JAWRXH010000302.1:0-255 GCF_046535115.1 Chryseobacterium sp. SIMBA_038 | reverse complement strand
AATTAGCTATCATCTTATGGGAAGATTATCTGCTATTCTTATTGTTTAATAGATAGGTTACTTTTTGATTATTTGTATAACTAATATCTAGAAAAGGACTTTCCCACATATACTTTCCGTCTTTTAAATACAGCTTGCCAAAATCATGGGTTTTTGCCAATGCCCAAGAATTTGTACCATCTAATGACTCTTGGTATTGTAGATCAAGAGAATTATTGTTTTCAACAACTTTTAATAAAAATTTTTGATAAAGCT
>NZ_JAWRXH010000301.1:0-255 GCF_046535115.1 Chryseobacterium sp. SIMBA_038 | reverse complement strand
CTAATGGATGCTTTTCTATTGCTAAAATTAATCTCGTTGTTCTTCCTCCTGTTAAATCTGTAGTTCTGAAAGACAAAACCATTTGCATTGAGGAGAAAACAGATCTGGATGCTGGTCCTGGTTTTAGTGAATACACCTGGAGTACGGGAGCTACTACTTCATTTATTAAGGATGTAGGTGTAGGAACCTATTGGGTAAAGCTTACAACAGGAAACTGTATTACCACTCAGATTGTAAAGGTATTACCATCTCCTA
>NZ_JAWRXH010000300.1:0-255 GCF_046535115.1 Chryseobacterium sp. SIMBA_038 | reverse complement strand
CTCGGCCGTGCGCGCGATCGCGACCAACAGGTCGTCGACGCGCCGATCGAACGCGTCTTCGTTCTCGAACGGCACCTGCAGAACGGTCACGCCGTCGCGGGTCGAGGTGCGCGCGAGGCCAGCGAGCACCTCGCGCTCCACTCGCTCGAGCACGCGGACCCGACCGCGTCCGCCCGGCCGCTTCGGTTCGACACGCAGTGTCACGTGCACGTCGATCAGCTGGACCGCAGCGCTCGCATCCGCTCCGGGTGTCGC
>NZ_JAWRXH010000299.1:0-255 GCF_046535115.1 Chryseobacterium sp. SIMBA_038 | reverse complement strand
CTTATTATAAGGAATTGCTATTGGAACACTTCCATTTGCTCTGATGACAAGCATAATTGTGGGATTGAGTTCGTCTACATATGCAACATATTGGCTCACGATTTGATAAGAGCTACCTTTTTTTAAAGGAATGATTGTCTCTTCCCAGATAACTTGCGAGTCTTTCCAGATATCTATCACTCTGCATCTTTCCATTCTGTGGATTTTTCCAAGGAACTTATAATCATTTGCTTCCCAATTCCACGAAAACACACC
>NZ_JAWRXH010000298.1:0-255 GCF_046535115.1 Chryseobacterium sp. SIMBA_038 | reverse complement strand
ATCGTACCCTGACGGCGGTGGACTGCTGCCTGATGGTTATCGACGCCGCAAAAGGTGTTGAAGATCGTACCCGTAAGCTGATGGAAGTTACCCGTCTGCGCGACACGCCGATCCTCACCTTTATGAACAAACTTGACCGTGATATCCGCGACCCGATGGAGCTGCTCGATGAAGTTGAGAACGATCTGAAAATCGGCTGTGCGCCGATCACCTGGCCGATTGGCTGCGGCAAGCTGTTTAAAGGCGTTTACCACC
>NZ_JAWRXH010000297.1:0-255 GCF_046535115.1 Chryseobacterium sp. SIMBA_038 | reverse complement strand
CTACCTGACTAGTTCATTTTGTTGTTTCGACTTGATACGGTGGCGCCCATCAATAAACGATGGAGAACGCAAATGCCACTCATTATCGCGAGTAGGTTGTGCGACTTGCCGCTCGAACTTCGTGATGAACTCGGTGCGTTCCGGTACGACGTGTTCGTGCGCCGCCTCGGCTGGTCCCTACCCGATGTTAAGGAAAATGAAACCATGGAATGGGATCACTTCGATGGCGAAAACACCATTCAGGTTGTTGAACGC
>NZ_JAWRXH010000296.1:0-255 GCF_046535115.1 Chryseobacterium sp. SIMBA_038 | reverse complement strand
TATCCGTGCTCCAGTTCGGAGCGGAAACCTATGGGCGGTGACTGGTACGTTAGGTCATGCGGTAGCGTAACTGGTGGGTCATGCCTGGTTTGGTAACGTAAATCGGGTGTTGACTGCCTATACGTTACTGGTTACCATTCATTTGCCTAAACGTTACCAAGGACAAGAGCATGGCAATTCGAGCGTACCTCCGGGCATCGACCGCCGATCAGGATGCAGATCGCGCACGCGATAGCTTGACTCGATTCGTCGCCG
>NZ_JAWRXH010000295.1:0-256 GCF_046535115.1 Chryseobacterium sp. SIMBA_038 | reverse complement strand
AGAGCGGGCTCTTCTACGAGGCGGACCTGCTCGCCTGGGTCGAGAATCGACTGGGATTGGCCGACCTCGCCGGTCATCCGCAGCTTGCCAATGCCAGATTGGAGGCTCTGTTGGCCTGGCGGCAATGGCCGGGGCTGGCGGAGGCGCACTTCATCCCCTGGGAGGCGGCACGCGAGGAAGCCTTTGTCTGGCGCATGCGAGACATGCGAGCAGAGCTGCGCCGTGAGTCGCGCCCGGGCATGGCTCGCCCGAGCAG
>NZ_JAWRXH010000294.1:0-256 GCF_046535115.1 Chryseobacterium sp. SIMBA_038 | reverse complement strand
TCCTGTGAATCCTAATATAACCCTTTTTGCTGACAGGGGGGGAAGTGAGAATTTTGTAAAATTCATGCAGGAAGAACTAAAACCGTTTATCAGTAAAAACTATAGAACTCAGGATTATTCTGTATTGGTGGGACACTCATTCGGTGGTCTTTTTGCCATCAATGTTTTTCTTTCTCATCCGGATTACTTCAATGCCTATGTGGCCAATGATCCAAGCTTATGGTGGGATAATAAGGTTACCCTCTCCAGAACAAAA
>NZ_JAWRXH010000293.1:0-256 GCF_046535115.1 Chryseobacterium sp. SIMBA_038 | reverse complement strand
CTAAGTCAGTCTGACCACCTAATCGGCCAGCCTATACCGGAGGAGATAGCTCAACGCTGGTTCGATGCAGTACGAGATTACTGAAATGAAGCAATGCTGATAACAAGTTTTAGGGCCATCCTCTGTGGGATGGCCTTTTTTGCGTTCGCTGTATTCTCGTGAGTACATGTTAATTTTTCCGTAAGCGTAATAGTTGATTCCATTTTTTATTGATTGGGGAAACAATTTAGGAGGTCAACTTAGGTGCAACTCGCAA
>NZ_JAWRXH010000292.1:0-256 GCF_046535115.1 Chryseobacterium sp. SIMBA_038 | reverse complement strand
CTGGGATTCATAAGAATTCATAAATCATATATTGTTCTCTTTTCACATATCAGTTCATATGATTCGAACACAATTTATCTGAAAGGTGGGGAGCAGCTTCCACTGGGAAGAACCTATAAAAAACAACTGAAAGAATATTTTGGATAAAAAGCATGGTTTAACTTTTTGTAGATCGTCTTATTGAAAAATAAAAAGCTCACTGTATCAGTGAACTTTTCTACTATTTTTTTAAGGGCATGACTGCTTATAATCATCA
>NZ_JAWRXH010000291.1:0-256 GCF_046535115.1 Chryseobacterium sp. SIMBA_038 | reverse complement strand
AATAATAACGTGACCGGCGCTGAAAAGTCAGCCGAGCGGTCTGGATGGCGATTTAATAAAACTGCGACTTGAGGCAATGTCGCCACCCAAACGATGAATTGAAGTCCCCGACGGGAAAATGCCCAACCAACAAATATTTGAGTGTCCAAGTGTCATCGTATGTCGTCGACCAAAACCGGATGCGTAAGCCGGAACTGCAAGCCCTTATCACCGATCATCCAAGCGCTCGCTTCGTCATCCCCGACGTCGCTTTCGT
>NZ_JAWRXH010000290.1:0-256 GCF_046535115.1 Chryseobacterium sp. SIMBA_038 | reverse complement strand
CTATTTTCAAATAGATGTGTTTTTCTGCTTGCTGGGTTAACTATATTCTTTGGAAAGGTGGAGGTCGGACAAGAGGTAAAATGCTTTACCGCTTTTATGCTTTTAAAATTGTATGCTTTTATAACAAATGAGCCTTATATCTTTCCTTTTTTATTTCTTACCAGAGCTCCCTTTTTACGTCCTGTATTACAACTTTAGGGTAAAGAAAGTGATTGATGGATAAGAGGGATGATCTCTGGTAGATCTTGACATTGAG
>NZ_JAWRXH010000289.1:0-256 GCF_046535115.1 Chryseobacterium sp. SIMBA_038 | reverse complement strand
ATTCTTAAATTACAGCTTGCTGATAGGGTAAATATTACAAATAAATAAAAGAAAATGATCAACAAGGTAACTCGATACACAATTGTTTTTTTCTTGGCTGCCATCCTTTTTTCCTGTTCAACAACAAAAAAGGCTGTTGATATCGGATATTTAGACAAGAAGACAGATTCACTTTACACAGAAATTCAACGTATAGGCCTAGAAGCCACCAAAAAGAATAATGTTCCCGGTGTAGCCATTGCAGTGATCCAAAATG
>NZ_JAWRXH010000288.1:0-256 GCF_046535115.1 Chryseobacterium sp. SIMBA_038 | reverse complement strand
AGCACAAAATATTCTAGCCTGGACCATTGGAGTTCTCACCGCATACTACTATCTCATGTATATTAAAAATGAGTACGATCTGATTCTGTTCAAAAAAAAAATATCTTTTGAAACAATAGGTATTTTTCTACTCATTATGCTCATCATTCTTTTCATTCTTCCATATACCATCACACAATCTTTGGAACATTCCAGAATTATTTTTCTGGGCTTTTTCCTAGCCATACTAAGTCTGATTTTGCTAGGCATTTTCAGA
>NZ_JAWRXH010000287.1:0-256 GCF_046535115.1 Chryseobacterium sp. SIMBA_038 | reverse complement strand
ACGACAATGTTTTTGAAGCCTACACTATTAATGAATTCATAGAATTGGGTAAACCTGTTACGAATGCCGTTCGTACAAAAATCCAGACATTATTACAGGAGGGCTCCACATTGTCAAAAGACCAAAAAACCATTGAAGATGCATTCTATGACCTTGACAAGGTAAATATGATGATGCCTCTTCATACCCCAAACTACACAGACTTCTACAGCAATATTGAACATGCTACCAACGTAGGCAAAATCTTCCGTGATCC
>NZ_JAWRXH010000038.1:0-395 GCF_046535115.1 Chryseobacterium sp. SIMBA_038 | reverse complement strand
ATTAGATGTTACCCAGATCTTAATGTCGGTGATTTAACGTTTTGTGCTTTAGTGAGACTTAATTTTTCCAATAAAGAGATCGCGCAATATGGTACTATGTCTGTCCGTACTGTTGAATCAAAAAAATATAGACTACGAAAAAAAATCGGTCTTCCCACAAACACTGACTTTAATAAATGGATAAGTGATCAATAGTTTTTACTAAAATATGCTTTCGAATAATTTAGTAAAAAATAACTTATACTATGAAGTGTATCAGTTATAATAAAATAATAGGGCTTGGGTTTATAATCTGAGCCCTTATTCGTAACAGCGTGGTGATTTCAGAAACACCTTAAAAATCAAATATTGCTGTAGTTTGTCTTTGAATTCCAGTTTGTACAAAATAAAAGGCT
>NZ_JAWRXH010000286.1:0-256 GCF_046535115.1 Chryseobacterium sp. SIMBA_038 | reverse complement strand
CTGGTATTAAACATAGGTTTAATAGGTTTATAAATATGACTAATTAATTTATCATTAAAAATAACCTGAATCTATATGCAAAACTTATTAATAATAAATACCGACGAACCATTAAAAGAAGAACAGGAAATACATATATTTGAAATCAAAAGTCATTGCCAATAACCATCCACAAAATGAAGTCAAGAAAAATTATTCTCACCCTGTTTGTCCTACTTTTAAATCTACCCCTTTTTTCACAAACCCATACTAATCC
>NZ_JAWRXH010000285.1:0-256 GCF_046535115.1 Chryseobacterium sp. SIMBA_038 | reverse complement strand
CACCCACTCTCTCGCCGAGGCGCTGTACGCCCCATGACGGATCTCACCTCAGGACTGGCCTTGCGGCGACCTGCTCTCACCCAACGCCTCTATCAGGGGCTGGCACTCGCGGCACTGGCGGGGCTGGGCATCAGCCTCACGACAGGCGTGGTATCCCTGCCGCTCAATGAGGTGCTGTCTGCACTGACCGCCCCCTGGGCTGACGACGCCAACCACGCGCTTGCTCACGCCGTGCTGTGGGAGCTTCGTCTGCCGC
>NZ_JAWRXH010000284.1:0-256 GCF_046535115.1 Chryseobacterium sp. SIMBA_038 | reverse complement strand
GACGGTGACGCGCATGTTCGCATGGCCGTCGCGGATCGTCGCGACCTTGCCGTTCTGCCCGACGTTTTCGCCGACGAGGCCGCCCAGCGACGCCGTATTGTTATCGCCATAGACCTGCCCGGACGCGCTGACGTGCTCGAGCGTGCCGCCGCGATTCGCGCCGACGAGGCCGCCTGCGGCCGAGAGGTTGTAGGCATGAACGGACACGTCGTGTGCGGCGACGTTCGTGACGGTGCCGGTGTTGTAGCCCGCCAGC
>NZ_JAWRXH010000283.1:0-256 GCF_046535115.1 Chryseobacterium sp. SIMBA_038 | reverse complement strand
ATCTTCTTCCAGTTTCCTTGGCCAGACATTTTATAAACATGGTATTTTGCTTTATAGGCCATTTTACTCCATGTAAATGTTACATTAGTGTATCCTTGTCTACCAGGAATTCCTGAAAACTTTATTATTGGAGATTTTGGCAATACATTTTCCGTAATGGTTGTAATCATAATTTTCGATGCCTCCGAAGGAGCATATTCTGTTACAACAACATCAGATTGCGGATTTCCTGTATAGTTTGCTTCTGCATATTCTA
>NZ_JAWRXH010000282.1:0-256 GCF_046535115.1 Chryseobacterium sp. SIMBA_038 | reverse complement strand
ATGAGTGGTGCAGACAAGAGGTATCTTGGTGCAGAATTAGGATTTGATCTAAAGGTTACGCCTACGCTTAACGCAGTGGGGGTTGCAAGTGTTGGTCAATATAAATTTACAAATACTCCTCAGGTATATACATTTGATGATCTTAACGGATTCAGAAGCTATGGTTCGGCCAATATTAAGGACTATAAAGTAGCGGGAACTCCACAAAAGGCATTCTCTTTAGGATTGAAATACAATTCACCTAAGTACTGGTGGG
>NZ_JAWRXH010000281.1:0-257 GCF_046535115.1 Chryseobacterium sp. SIMBA_038 | reverse complement strand
CAAACAAGGGGTTGCGGTACCATTTGCTGATGTAAAGGCGAAATTCCAAAATAATACAGTGTATACTTTCCCTAAGGATGATACTCCTAACAATGAGGCAGATGATCTTTATATGGTAGGATATGTTTCTTCTACGGATGAAACGGGTAACGTTTACAAAACAATCTATATTCAGGATGCACTGGCAAATCCTACGCATGGTTTTACCATCAGTGTAGATATGGTAAGCAGCTATACAAAATTTCCTCAGGGATCTA
>NZ_JAWRXH010000280.1:0-257 GCF_046535115.1 Chryseobacterium sp. SIMBA_038 | reverse complement strand
CATTATTTTTGAATAATCTCTAGGCGAGTACTTTGATTATAAATATTAAAACGGTTATTTCTGAGAAAACCGAACAAGGTAATATCAAATTCTTTTGCCAGATCTACTGCAAGACTGGATGGCGCTCCTATGGCAGCAACAATAGATATACCAGCCATAGCCGCTTTTTGGATCAGCTCAAAACTGGCTCTTCCACTTAATACCAAAATTTTGTGGGTAAGTGGAAGCATTTTGGTAAAGAGAGCGTGCCCAATAAG
>NZ_JAWRXH010000279.1:0-257 GCF_046535115.1 Chryseobacterium sp. SIMBA_038 | reverse complement strand
CTGTTATTTAAAATATTATTCACTGAAACACTCACCCCTACTCTGTACTTTCCAAATTGGAAAGACTTACCTGCGTTAGCATTCAGCATAAATTGATCGTCAAATTTCTTCTGTGCGGTAAGTTCTTGAATAAGCTCCGGTGTAACACCATCATAAAGAAGACCTCCTGTACCTGGAATAGTATACATTGCAGCCGTTTTATTGATTGCTGAGAAATCAAGATACTGATCCATCAGGTAGTTTGCAGACGCTCCTAC
>NZ_JAWRXH010000278.1:0-258 GCF_046535115.1 Chryseobacterium sp. SIMBA_038 | reverse complement strand
AGGCACTAAAAAGAGTTACTACTCCCGTAATCATCAAAACAGTAGTTTCTTCCAACTTTACTGCACGCTGCATAAAAAACAACGTCACAAAAAGACTGGTCTGCATTACTGAACTTTGTGCAGCATTACCTCCAAAAATAGCTTTTAGCATTGTTTTCACATTCCCTTTTGTAGTAAAAGCCTCTTTTACAGGCGATTTGCTGGTTTTTCCAGCTTTTTTCAATTCTTCAAACACCGGACTTTCGTGAAGCTTTTTCC
>NZ_JAWRXH010000037.1:0-398 GCF_046535115.1 Chryseobacterium sp. SIMBA_038 | reverse complement strand
GCATATTTTGATCTATGTGTTTGCCGCTATACTACCATTTGGATTAGATGATTCACAATTGACAATCGAGATCATGATTACTTTTCTGGTTCCGATCGTGTTCATTACGATAGAAAAAACATCTATTATTATGCAGGATCCATTCGAAAACGGACCAGTGGATACTCCCATGACTTCCCTGGCGCAGACTATAGAAATCAATATCCGGCAAATGATCGGGGAGCAAAATGTGCCTTTAAAAAAAGAAAATACATCCTATTATGAAATGTAATTAATCCAGCAGCTATGGAAACCAAAACACAAACCCAACTTCCCTCTGCAGCAAGCAGACATAAAAAAAACCTCCTGATTGTACTCTGTCTAGGTGGTACCTATCTCATTGCTGAGGTGATAGGAGG
>NZ_JAWRXH010000277.1:0-258 GCF_046535115.1 Chryseobacterium sp. SIMBA_038 | reverse complement strand
ACCGCGAGGGGGGCTGCGATAGCCTGATCGCGGTAGGCGGTGGCAGTGCGATGGATATCGCCAAATGCGTGGCGGTGTATGCCACCCATGATGGTGATCTCGAGAGTCTGTTTGGCGAGAACAAGGCGCGTGTCCGCGGAGCGCCACTTATCGCCATGCCGACGACATCAGGCACCGGGTCCGAGGTGACCAACATCGGGATTCTGTCTGATACCGAAGCGAGGATGAAGAAAGGCATCGTCAATGATTACTTGCTGC
>NZ_JAWRXH010000276.1:0-258 GCF_046535115.1 Chryseobacterium sp. SIMBA_038 | reverse complement strand
CGCATAATCCTTATGTTGATTTGGCTTTTCTTGTTATTGGAGCCTTGGTTGTTTTTAGAATAACAAGACATATGGCCAATCGTTGGCTAGCAGTTTTGTTTTGGGCTTCTATTCTTATGATTTCAATTTCAGTCTTTACAGATTTACTATTTGAAATCCATCTTCCATTGATATACGTTGGAGCTGTAGGTTTAATCGCAGGGCATATCATCAACTTTAAAAATCATAAACATTAAGAATACATGACGAAAAAACTTC
>NZ_JAWRXH010000275.1:0-258 GCF_046535115.1 Chryseobacterium sp. SIMBA_038 | reverse complement strand
CATAGGTTTTCATAATGGCATATTGTGACGAAGTTTTCAAAACTTCAGGATTGGGCTTCCAACTAAAACCTAAGTCAATTATTGATACCGGAAATATGGGATAACCGAATGTCCATATATTTTTAATAAAGAATAAAAGTAAGATTAAACCTCCAAAAAATAATTTTTTGAAACTTGATTTTAAAATAATAATACTATTCAGGAAGACTAATATTGGCAGCCAGATCATGGTAGGTTTTATGACAAAAACAAAAACAG
>NZ_JAWRXH010000274.1:0-258 GCF_046535115.1 Chryseobacterium sp. SIMBA_038 | reverse complement strand
AAAGTTTGTTTCAGAGCTTCTTGTAATCGTCTTGGATGGGATATTGTGTTTATCCAGTACATATTTTACTGCCTTTGCAGCTCCTCCGTTACCAAGAATCAAAGCTTTGTCCTGTGAGTTTTTTTTATGGAGGAAGAGCGTTTTTTCAAAACCGAAAGCATCCGTATTATATCCTGTTTTTTTACCATTTTCAATCAAAACACAGTTTACGGCTCCTATTTTTTCAGCTTCATCACTCAATGTATCAAGGTAACTAAT
>NZ_JAWRXH010000273.1:0-258 GCF_046535115.1 Chryseobacterium sp. SIMBA_038 | reverse complement strand
CAGCGTTGGGCGATTTCGCTGGGTGCGAACGTCGACAAGCTATGGGCATTCGGCGGCGCATAAGAGAAGAAGTCAGCATCGGCCTCAGATCGTTCAGTGGGCCGATGAAACGAGCGGGATTCGTCCAGTTCGAACGGTTCGACGTCGTCGAACGTGAAGTGATTGCGCGACGGATAGCGTGTCTCGTGTGGCGGTGCGTGTCGTAATGCCCACTCGCTTGTCCGGATCGCATGCAAAGCATGGTCAGGGTATGGTGCC
>NZ_JAWRXH010000272.1:0-258 GCF_046535115.1 Chryseobacterium sp. SIMBA_038 | reverse complement strand
ATGATTGTAAGTATCTTTTAAAATAACTTTATTTACTTTATAAGGATCATTCATAGTACCTTCCATCGGAGATTCATATACATTATCAAACTCTATTTTTCCATATCCCGGAGAAGTAATGGTCTGTAGCTTGCAGGTTTCATATAAGAGAGTAGACCCATTACTCGTGTATTTTATATCTTTCTGATAAGAAAAATTGGCCAGTTCAATATTGTTGGCATCTTTTATTTGTGTTAAATAGAAAGCCGTTTTATAAAT
>NZ_JAWRXH010000271.1:0-259 GCF_046535115.1 Chryseobacterium sp. SIMBA_038 | reverse complement strand
GACGCCCGCGCGGAGTGACTGAAGAACCGCATCGCGATCCTTGGGACGAATTGTTGTCATGCTGCTAACCGTTGTGCAAGTTCCTGATTGATTTCGATTGGGTCGTCCCCGTCAATGAGCGGTGCGTCCCAGTGATCAAGCGCAGCCTCATTGACCTGTTCAATGGCGCCATCTAGCATCATTTCAAGGTCAGATGCAGCATCGACCAACTCCGCGCGCGTCCATTTCGGCCTCGTCAGCAGCAGCCGAAGGAACGCCG
>NZ_JAWRXH010000270.1:0-259 GCF_046535115.1 Chryseobacterium sp. SIMBA_038 | reverse complement strand
GTCCCTAAAAACATCCCCAACCAGAATAGCATAAACAGTCCGTGCAGCACATTATTCCTTGTGAAAATCTTGAATGAGAGATAGGGTCTCTTTAATGTTAACTGCCGGATGGTAAGCAGTGCAAAGCTTACAAAAGCGGCAATACTGGCACTGATAATATTCTTTGAGTTCAGCCAGTCCTGCTGCCTTCCGAAAGAATATACATAGGCAGAAAACATAAATGCAGAAATGAAAAGGATGATACTCAGCCAATCAATAT
>NZ_JAWRXH010000269.1:0-259 GCF_046535115.1 Chryseobacterium sp. SIMBA_038 | reverse complement strand
CGGCTGAATCCCTCGACGTAATCGCCGTACGGATATGGGCCGCTCGAAATTGCCTACGACTCGATCTCGTGGAAGCTCGGTGTCGGGCGCTACGCCTCAAACGCCGCGAGCAACGCGCAGCCGCAGAACCTGATCTACCCGGGCCAGATCCAGAGCGAGTCTGACATCCTCGCCTTCCGCGCCTACTGGCGCAACGAAATCGAAGGCCAAGGGCAGACGCCTATCATCGGCGGCCCGAGCAAGCCGGAAGTGATCCGGC
>NZ_JAWRXH010000268.1:0-259 GCF_046535115.1 Chryseobacterium sp. SIMBA_038 | reverse complement strand
ACCAGTTAAATACGCCCATTCGAACGCTTACTTCCCCCAATAGCACTTGCATACTTGTATTCGTATTCTCTATTACATTTTACAATATTCGGAAGACAAACTGTCATCATTTGCAAATGTCTGATAAGCAATTTCTGGGGCAGCGATTGATTCCTCGTTGCTTTGGCGACAATGTGACGTGAATAGACACCCGTCATGTTAAGTATTATCTTTAAGTCAAGTACCACATAAGAACCAAGACTGCAAAGGACTTAGAACT
>NZ_JAWRXH010000267.1:0-259 GCF_046535115.1 Chryseobacterium sp. SIMBA_038 | reverse complement strand
ATTAGTATTCACACGAAAATATGACGAAGTTATTAGCATTACACATTTATAATCATCAAATATTGTTACTATCATCACTCCTCAATAAGTTTATCTAAAGGAATATAATATAATTGAGCAAATCTTTTTTTATGATCCCCAAGAGCAAACATGATAACCAATGATTTTGATTTGCGATCAATAGCTAAACCTTCAGGTTCCCAATGTTTTTCTTTGCCACTGTTAAGAGAATCTTTTTTCCCTACTGTTACATTATTAA
>NZ_JAWRXH010000266.1:0-259 GCF_046535115.1 Chryseobacterium sp. SIMBA_038 | reverse complement strand
AACAAAAACCTTTTTCCCATTTCCAGCGCCCTCAGTAATGCCACCGACAAAATATCGAGATCCTCATATGATGCTGCATTGACGATAATCGGTGTATTCCCTTGCGCAGCGAGCAGGATGGAATGTACGCGTACGACACCACCTAAGCGGATGTCCGCAAGTGTAATTGTCCGTATTTGCTCTACAGCATCAGCCCCGCCCTTTTCGATCACCCAGCTGGGGAGATGCGCATTCGAAAAGCCAAAGACAACATCCTTGG
>NZ_JAWRXH010000265.1:0-259 GCF_046535115.1 Chryseobacterium sp. SIMBA_038 | reverse complement strand
CGGTGAGCGTAGCCAACTCGCTTTCGACGTAACGATGATCGCAGATCGGCCCAGTATTATCATCGTGACAAAAATTGTAGAGCGCCAACTTCGCGTCAGAGCTTAGGATCCCATACGTCTCTGCGCCTCTCACTGAAATTGTCACCTTGTCATCATTTGAGTGTGAGGCACCAAACACGATATTGAAAAATCTCAACGGCACGGACGTTCCGAATGACTGGAGATTTCCACGTGCCAGCGTAAATCCCGGAAACGCAAC
>NZ_JAWRXH010000264.1:0-259 GCF_046535115.1 Chryseobacterium sp. SIMBA_038 | reverse complement strand
ACAGAAGTTTTAAAGAAAGGCTTAAGGATTTTCCGGTAAATGTTTCCTATGTCAACAGATTCAGAACAGCCAAGCAAAAATCTGAAACTCTGGATGATCTGAAGAACGGAAAACTGGACATTATTATAGGAACCCATCAATTGGCAAGCAGCTCGGTCAAATTTAAGGATCTAGGATTGTTGATTATTGATGAGGAGCATAAGTTTGGGGTTTCTGTAAAAGATAATCTTAAGACCCTTAAAAATAATGTAGATACACT
>NZ_JAWRXH010000263.1:0-259 GCF_046535115.1 Chryseobacterium sp. SIMBA_038 | reverse complement strand
ACCATAAAGTACGAGTAGGAATTTCAATCGGTGATTTCAACGGCATCGGTCCGGAGATCATCATGAAGTCTCTGAAAGACAAAACCATTACAGATTTTTTCACACCTGTAATTTTTGGTTCGGGGAAATTATTCACTTATCAGAAAAATATTTTCAAGCTGAATCTTAATTTCAACTACGTTAATGAAGCTTCGCAGGCCCAGGGAGGAAAACTTAATATGGTAAACCTGACAAAGGAAAACGTAAACGTAGAGCTTGG
>NZ_JAWRXH010000262.1:0-259 GCF_046535115.1 Chryseobacterium sp. SIMBA_038 | reverse complement strand
ATTGATGGTGCCGCTGCCCATTGGGATCATCGTGAAGATGCTGATTATTTTTCTCAACCGGGAAATCTTTTCAGGCTGATGTCTGATCAGCAAAAAGAGGTTTTATTTAAAAATACAGCAGAAGCAGTAGGAGGTGCACAAAAGTTTATACAAATTCGTCATATCAGAAACTGTTATCGGGCTGATTCTGCCTATGGAGAAGGAGTGAGTAGAGAATTGGGATTGTCTATGTCAGAAGTTTTTGACTATGAAGGGTATG
>NZ_JAWRXH010000261.1:0-259 GCF_046535115.1 Chryseobacterium sp. SIMBA_038 | reverse complement strand
AATGAACCACGAAGAACTTTTTACTTTATTAAAAGGTTTTATTACTGAAGTGATAGGTGCTGAATTTGTAGAAGAGATGGACATTACTCCTGAAAGTTCATTCACCAAGGATCTTGAAATGGACAGCATCGAGATTGTCTCTTTCTCAGAAAAGATCAAGGCGCATTTTGGCGATCAGATCGATTTTACAGGTTGGTTATCTTCTATGGATCTTGACCAACTGATTAATCTTGACCTTAGTATGATCATCAATTATATC
>NZ_JAWRXH010000260.1:0-260 GCF_046535115.1 Chryseobacterium sp. SIMBA_038 | reverse complement strand
AATGCACTCCACATTGAGGTTGTAGTGCTTAATGCAGTCAACAGCGGAACAGTACATAATGTTCCCAAAATACCAAAGCCCAAAAGAAGTGGACGTCTTCCGATCTTATCAGATAATCCTCCAAAAACAGGTTGAAGGCAAGCGAATATAAATAAAGATATAAAAGAGATCAATGTAGATTCTTCCTTGGTGAGATGGACTGTATTGACCAGGAATTTCTGCATATAAGTGGTATAAGTATAAAAAGCTAATGTACCTCC
>NZ_JAWRXH010000259.1:0-260 GCF_046535115.1 Chryseobacterium sp. SIMBA_038 | reverse complement strand
ATTAGCTTGGCTCCCATCATAATGGCGTTTGCTGCAGATGAGCAAGCCGTACTGATGGTAGAAACCATGCCTTTTAATCCCAAATGATCAGCAATAACCAATGAGGAATTTCCGGCATCATGAGCGTCAATGTATTTTTGCTTTTCAGGAAAGTCTTCGTAGGAGTAGAAATATTTTTCAGTAATATCCATTCCTCCCACACTGGTAGAAGAGATAAGCCCCGTTCTGTATTCATTAATGTCTGAAATTCCGGCACTTTC
>NZ_JAWRXH010000258.1:0-260 GCF_046535115.1 Chryseobacterium sp. SIMBA_038 | reverse complement strand
CGACAATATCAACGAGAGACAACAAGATGGTCAAAAGCAATATCTATTGTGCAATTGTTGTGAGACAAGGCTCTCTCGCCTAGAAGGCGAGTTGTCGATGCATTTGTTCAAAAAATTAGCAAATTATCAAAATCAAAAAACAGGAACTCGAATTAGCGAAAATATCCGGGTTGCCGTACTCTCGATATTCTGGAGAGCGTTATATACAACGAGGAACCGAAACGCGGAATGGACAGACGAGGATAAGCGGGCTATCGACC
>NZ_JAWRXH010000257.1:0-260 GCF_046535115.1 Chryseobacterium sp. SIMBA_038 | reverse complement strand
AGCTGCATGTTGGACACCGTCCCGGCCTCGCGGGCGCGCACCTCGGTATAGGCCAGATCGAGACGCGCCTGCGCGCCCTGATAGCTGGCACGTGTCTGATCGTACTGCTGGCGCGAGATGCTGTGCGACTTGATCAACCGCGTGACGCGCGCCATCTCCAGCCGCTGCTCTTCCTCGCTGACACGGCTCTGCTCGAGCTGCGCCTTCGCCGCCAGAATCGAGGCATCCAGCTGTTGATTGGCCTGAATGGCGGCTTCCAG
>NZ_JAWRXH010000256.1:0-260 GCF_046535115.1 Chryseobacterium sp. SIMBA_038 | reverse complement strand
CATCGTAATTCGTTATTGGGTGCCTGACTCCCTGGATATTGAGTACATGCTCATATAGTTTATTCTTCATTTTATACTCCCCTCTTGTCATTACGATATTTTTCAGATTGACAATTTCGACTTTTTATATTAAATGTTATACCTTTGTTAATTCAGTTTTCAGTAATCTTACTTATTAACTACTTATAGGTAGTTTCTAAAACCCATTCTCCTTTATCGATTATGAGTGTATGCTCTCCTTTTTTGACTCCCGATATCAC
>NZ_JAWRXH010000255.1:0-260 GCF_046535115.1 Chryseobacterium sp. SIMBA_038 | reverse complement strand
ATCCCATCGCACTGTAAACTGCGTATTTTTTATCTGTAAGAATTTTATTAGGATTAGAGACAATATCTACACTTCCATCAAAAACTGTAATTTCACTATTTACTTTTTCATAATTTTCTTTCCAAGTTAATTGAATAAGACCTTTTCCTCTATATTTACTTCCGTCTCCTGATTCTACACTCCCATTACCATATTTGTTAGAGTAAGCATGGTTAGCAAGCATGTCTTCATTCGCAATTTGTATACCTTTATCTTTATAG
>NZ_JAWRXH010000254.1:0-260 GCF_046535115.1 Chryseobacterium sp. SIMBA_038 | reverse complement strand
CATGTTCTTGTCGCCGACCGAACTGTTGATCGGTCAGGACGAACATGGGGCCGCGTAGCCTTCCGAGACGATGCGCCGGAACGCTGCATATCGATCGAAACAAAAATCCGCCAGGGCGAACGCTCAACCCTGCGCCGTCGATGTACTCTTGTGCCACACTGCGATGCAATTTCGTCAACGGATCCCACCTCGGGCCGCATCGACACGGAGATCACCGATGAACAATTGGCAGATGGCGATTGCAACAGGGTTCTGTGTAC
>NZ_JAWRXH010000253.1:0-260 GCF_046535115.1 Chryseobacterium sp. SIMBA_038 | reverse complement strand
AGCTGAAACAGGAGCCAGAGAAATGAATAAAAAGAAGAGTAAAGAGATTGCTTTCATATAGTAATAACAGTTAAGAAGTAAGTTTTATTACTTTCTTGAATTCTGGCGTATGGATATTCCTTTTGGTAGAGTAAAAGTTATTCTTCACTCTCATCATTCCTAAAATCGCTCATCATTATGAGATGAGATTCACTGATTGCATCTTTTTCTTCTTGGGTCCAGATGTCAAGTTCAAGCATTTGCTTTCTGGCATCATAAAG
>NZ_JAWRXH010000252.1:0-260 GCF_046535115.1 Chryseobacterium sp. SIMBA_038 | reverse complement strand
AAGTTTGTGGTGTTGCCCGAGCATCGCACGACTATCCGTAATGCCCTCAAGAAGCTCGCAGATGCGGACGCGGATCAGCGGTCGATGACCCATTTCATTAGGCAAGTTGCCGATGAGAAGATGCGGGAATCCCTCAAGCCATATTCGCTCGACGGCAACAACGCCATGCTCGATGGTGAGTCGGACAACATCACGCTCGACCGATTCGTTGTGTTTGAGATGGAGCATTTGATGGGTATGGGTGATCGGTTCGCGATTCC
>NZ_JAWRXH010000015.1:0-1494 GCF_046535115.1 Chryseobacterium sp. SIMBA_038 | reverse complement strand
TGTATGTCTTCAAACCAATTTAGACATTTTGGTTTAAATCTTTAAGGAGGATTTTCGGTTTATAAACTTACTAATTTTTGTTGGTTATATATTTGTCTTCTTTTACGGATGGATTCTTCTTTTATCTGCTTTCTTTTTTCCAAAATCTGTTCTGATCTTCCGAAGTATACATCCCTCGGAGTTAGGTTATTTATCGACTCGTGATAGCGCTTGTTATTGTAGTTTTCCACAAATTTTTCCAGTGCCTGGATGAGCTCTTCGGGATGATAAAAATGATTTAGTTTCACTACATTTTTCATAGTTCTGTGATAACGTTCAATCTTACCTTGGGTCTGGGGATGCATTGGTTTTCCGTGAACCTGCTCCATCTTTAAATTATCTTTAAGATAGGTTTTCAGCTCATTGGAGACGTAGCAGGAACCGTTATCTGAGAGCAGTTTCGGTTTAGATTTGGTCTTTAATTTCGCTTTTTTAATGGCTGTGTCCACCGTTCGTTTCACATCTTCGGCTTTCATCGAGTCGCATAGCTCCCAGTGAATGATGTAGCGGCTATAGTCGTCCAAAATCGTGCTTAGATAGTACCATCCCCAGCCAATGATCTTGAAATAGGTAAAATCTGTCTGCCACATTTGATGCACAAATTCCGTTTTGTCTTTGAACTCATTTGCTGCTGAAAGAAGAAAATGATTCGGTGCCGGGATTAAGTCTCTTTGCTTCAAAATACGGTAAACACTGGATTCTGAAATAAAAACACCTTGCTCATCGGTAATTTTGTAGGCTAGTTCCCTTGCAGACAATTCGGTGTGTTCCAAAGCGATTTCTACCACCAAATCTTTCTGTCTTTCAGGAATGCTGTTCCATTGTCTTGTGTTTGTCCTTTTCGTAGTTTCCAAGCCATCATAGCCGTATTCAAGGTAGCTTTGATACCATTTGTAAAAACTACTTCTGGCGATTCCAAAACTTTCCAAGGTTCGCTTCACACCGATTTCACTCCTGGTCACCGTTTGAATGATTTCGTATTTCTCGGCTGCTGATAATCTCATATATTTCCTATATTTATCGATTAATCCAGCCTGTCTAAACTTTTTTTTACAATATCATAGCGAACGACTAGGTCAGCTACGATCTCTTTCAAACGAGCGTTTTCCTTCTTCAGGTCTGATACGTCATCAATCGTAGCCTCTCGAGCTACATCTCCATTCAGACGCTTCTTTCCTGCTTCCATAAACTCCTTGTTCCAAGCATAGAACTGCGATTGTGCAATGTTATGGTTCCTGCAAAGTTCGGCTACAGAGGTCTCAGCTCGAAGACCTTCCATCACGATTAGAATCTTTTGCTCTGCGGTAAATATTCTGCGGGTGTTTTGCCGAATATCTTTTACAAATTTTTCGGTCGGTTTCTTTTTCGGTGTTGCCATAATTAAAATTACTCTTTTTATGAAAACACTCCTTAAATTTCTAATATCAAATGTCCACTTTTTGCTGACGATTTACA
>NZ_JAWRXH010000251.1:0-261 GCF_046535115.1 Chryseobacterium sp. SIMBA_038 | reverse complement strand
CCAACGAATACAGAAAACTATATTTATTCCGAAACATATTTATCAGATCCCGCTGTTACAAATCCAAAAACAGCAGAGAGTATTCAAGACTTTGATAGATTGGGAAAGGCAAAACAAATAGTAAATATAAAAGCATCACCACTGGGTAGAGATGTTGTTTCTCATATTGAATATGATGGATTCGGAAGACAAACTTTGAAGTATCTTCCAGTACCTCAGTTGGGAACGCAAAACGGAGCTATTTATACTGATCCTTTAAGT
>NZ_JAWRXH010000250.1:0-261 GCF_046535115.1 Chryseobacterium sp. SIMBA_038 | reverse complement strand
CGCGTGGGAAGGACGCATGCCCACCCGTTGCTCCACGTCGACCGGCGCTCGCCCCACGTAAAACAAGCCGAATTCATTAGTCGTCTTCATGAGTTCAATCACGTTTTCGGGCGTAATCAATTACATTCCTTTCAGTATCATTTGAATCGACCTTGCACCGAGGTTCGCCGTCGGTTCAAGCGTTCCGTTTCTTGCGCTGCGGTGGCCTTTGCGATCCAGACATAGGGGCATCGTCTTTTCCTAGACGGCCGGCGCCAGAGC
>NZ_JAWRXH010000249.1:0-261 GCF_046535115.1 Chryseobacterium sp. SIMBA_038 | reverse complement strand
GGCATCAGTGCAAAACCTAAACTGATGATGATTGAATAAGCAATCCCAATGGTTTTGAACCATTTTACAAACTTAGGATGGTATAGCCCAAGTGTTCTTACAGCACTGTGTATTCCGTGAATTAGGTGGTAGCATAGGGCAATCATGGAAAGTACATAAATAAGAACGTACCACCATTCCTTGAAAACCGTTACGACCAAGATGTACAAGTCCTTATTCCCATTCTCATCCAAAGGTGGATTACCGAATTTGTAAACGTAC
>NZ_JAWRXH010000248.1:0-261 GCF_046535115.1 Chryseobacterium sp. SIMBA_038 | reverse complement strand
GGAAGACCTCCTCTTGGATGTAACAGTTGGAACCCCTCTACCATGTGCTGCAGGTCATGGGCTCCTGATTACTGTGGCAATACTACCTGCCCAGATTCACCACCTCCATTTTGCTAGTTAATTTTTCACAACTATATTTTGAATTATAACAGCTCATTTCTGAGGCCACATATACATTCGAAATCATTGACAAATAAAGCTCGGTGCCTAAACCTTGAGGCATCGGGCTTTTTATTAAATAGCGATGAAAGTCAACTGTAC
>NZ_JAWRXH010000247.1:0-261 GCF_046535115.1 Chryseobacterium sp. SIMBA_038 | reverse complement strand
CGAAGGGCAGCGAACTTCGACGTTGCGCTTCGGGCAACATCACGGTGTCGAGATCCGCGCGCTTACCGAATCAGAATCCTATGCTAACAAGGCTGATCTGCGCGCGAACGGCCATCGTTAGCTATACTTACAAACTTTCAATGGCAGCCAAGACTTCGTATGCATATGCGGCACCGTGTCGCGCATCGTCCAGCACCACGGTCAAACTATACTATTGCATAGTTGCGATAATAGGCAATTGATAAGTTGCTGTTAACCCAC
>NZ_JAWRXH010000246.1:0-261 GCF_046535115.1 Chryseobacterium sp. SIMBA_038 | reverse complement strand
CCATTCCCATTGGCAATAGAAAACTGAACGCATTACAGATGTAGTCTCCACAGGAAATCTTGTCATGCTTCAGAAATTTCTCACCGGTATCTTTATTTAAATATGACTTCTTGAAATCATTCTTAAAGTCACTTTTTGAAAACTTGATCTCTATTTCATGACTCATCCCTTCAGCATCAACGATGAGTATATCTGCCTCCCAATCTGCCTGAAAATAATTTGTCAGAACGAGTTCTTTCTCAAAATCGCAGTGAGAATGGA
>NZ_JAWRXH010000245.1:0-261 GCF_046535115.1 Chryseobacterium sp. SIMBA_038 | reverse complement strand
CAAGCGCGAGGCCGGTAAACAAGCTGAAGGGTGTCAACCAGTCGAACGCGCCGCCCGCGAAGTGGTCACCGACGACGGGAATGCCCGACAGCCATCCGCCGATGGCGACGCCCTGGAAGAATGTCGCGCCTGCCGAGCCGCCGATGAACGCGAGATCCCACCACGCTCGCGTGCGTCGCGCCTTGCCACGCAACTCGAACGCGACGCCGCGAAATATCAGGCAGATCGTCATCAACAGCAGCGGCAGGTACAGCGCTGACA
>NZ_JAWRXH010000244.1:0-262 GCF_046535115.1 Chryseobacterium sp. SIMBA_038 | reverse complement strand
GTAGAAGATTAAAAATTATGGAGCTGAAAAGTATATTCAACATACAAACAGAGCAGGATTTTCTGAATGCATCATTGAAAACATTTCGTTATCAATATGAAAATGTTGAAGTATACAGGAAATTTGTTGACTATTTAAACATCAATCCGGATGAGGTTAAAAGCCTTGATAAGATCCCTTTTTTACCCATTGAAATGTTTAAAAATCATCAGATTCTGGATCAAAATGTAACTGCTGACCTGTTTTTTCAAAGTTCAGGGAC
>NZ_JAWRXH010000036.1:0-406 GCF_046535115.1 Chryseobacterium sp. SIMBA_038 | reverse complement strand
ATATTAATGAAGATATGTTTAATGATGAAGTAACAGAGGAGGAAGCGATTTTCAACAATCAACTGAATGAAATAGAGAATGATGATGAATCTGAAGAAAAAAATGAAGTGGATTATGCTGCAGTAAGTGAACTTAAAGATAACAAGGTAACTACTGAAACAATTCCAAGTATTTTCGATACTGAAATGCTTGATGATGAAATGTTGATTGAGGAAAATGAAGATCAGTTTGCCAATTCAAACATTTCGTTAGAGCAAGGAGAGCTGGTAACAGAAACCTCTAATGTAGAAAATATTCTGAATGAGATTAAAAATGATCATTCCGAACAAGACATAAAGGAAGAAAATGTTCTTGCAGAAGTTTATGACCGAAGAAAAATTGTTGAAATAGACAAGCCTGTTCCCGA
>NZ_JAWRXH010000243.1:0-262 GCF_046535115.1 Chryseobacterium sp. SIMBA_038 | reverse complement strand
CCTGCGTATAGAGATAAGCAGTTCCCATTAGTACTCCTACTTTTACCCCTCTGGCAGCTAATGGAGCGGCCATAATGGAAACAAAAGCGGTTGAAAAATCATTATGGATTCCACCTGCGAAAAATACACTGATATTTTCCGGATGGTCTTCTTTTAAGATTCGTTCAATTTGTTTTTCCCAAAGAACCATGCTGGATAACGGGCCCACATGGCCACCACATTCACGTCCTTCGAAAATAAAATTTCTGGCTCCTTCTTTGAG
>NZ_JAWRXH010000242.1:0-262 GCF_046535115.1 Chryseobacterium sp. SIMBA_038 | reverse complement strand
CCGGTATTGGTCGCTCGCTCCGTACGGAAGGACGTACATCGCCACCGGCTCAGCTGTGTCGGACAACACGACGCTTGCCAGCGGATTGGTCGACGGCAGGTTGTAACGCAGCCCCTTCACGAATCGACGTTTCTGGTTTGTCAGGTTGTCCACCAGCATTCGTTCGTCGATACTCTCGAACGGAATCCAGTTTTCGTTCACTAGCATGAGCGAGGCCTCCTCAATGGACGCGACGCCTGCACCACTCACGCTGAACGTTGCC
>NZ_JAWRXH010000241.1:0-262 GCF_046535115.1 Chryseobacterium sp. SIMBA_038 | reverse complement strand
AAGAACCATCACGCTGCAGTCACTGAATTTCTCAGAGAGATCATTTTCTCACTTATCACTGATGCAGAGGGTTATTATTTTAGTATTTTTTCGACAAAAGTTTATCGGATTACCTGATTCGTATTTACTTTTCCAAGGCAATAATACAAACAAAATTAACTTGTATTATCATTATATCAATCAGACAGGCCTAAAATGATAGATATCTACTATATGTTTTAGTTTTTAGTTATACCTATTTTGCCGCAGGTTCAAAATACAG
>NZ_JAWRXH010000240.1:0-262 GCF_046535115.1 Chryseobacterium sp. SIMBA_038 | reverse complement strand
ATTATAATCGTAAGAAAAAAACAGAAAATATATGAATAACTTAATATAATAAAATCATCAATATGGCCTATCTAAAAAAAACGTATTTATATTTAATTTTCTTAATAATCATCAATCATAAAAAGTAGAATTATTAAAACCTACCCGTATGATGATTCAATAATTTCTCTTATTTATAAATTTTATAAAGGCATAAAAAGATAGGGTAAATGCATTCGTTTTTCTTTAATTTTACCGTTTTATATCGCATATAAACATGGAA
>NZ_JAWRXH010000239.1:0-262 GCF_046535115.1 Chryseobacterium sp. SIMBA_038 | reverse complement strand
CATTGTCCTTTGATAATGCCGTAAAGATCACAGACTTGTCAGGAAGCGGTTATGAATATGCTGTAGAAGGATATTTCTCAAGGTTACTTTATAATTATGATGGGAAGTATTTCTTTAATGCTAATATTCGTAGGGATGGTTCTTCTGTTTTTTCTCCGGAAAGCAGATGGGGTAATTTTTATGGATTGGGTCTGGCATGGAACGTTACTAAAGAGGACTTCCTTAGAGACAACAGTATCATTAGCAACTTAAAATTAAAGGC
>NZ_JAWRXH010000238.1:0-262 GCF_046535115.1 Chryseobacterium sp. SIMBA_038 | reverse complement strand
GGCGCAAGCGCGAGCTTGACGAAAAGCGGAGACAAGCAATTGAATCGTCGCTTGATGCTGGGAGTGGCGACGCCGCTACAGGAGGGTTGGGAGCTGCCGGAGGGAACGGTCTAGGTAACGCGTCGGCCTCGAGCAATCCTTTGCTTTCGCAACTTGCGCAAGCGGCCGGCGCCGCGGCTGCCGCTCAGGGGGCTGGCGCGACGGGAGGTAGTCCGCTGGTGCCCGCGATCGGCGGCCAACAGCAGGACGACCAGAACAAGCA
>NZ_JAWRXH010000237.1:0-262 GCF_046535115.1 Chryseobacterium sp. SIMBA_038 | reverse complement strand
CTAAGTTTAATGAGATCCCAATGGATGAAAAACTGGTTATTACCCCTCTTTTCCTTTCCAATGGAGTAACAGATAAGAATGGATTGAATGCCTACTTCAAGCAGCTTTATCCCAAGCAGGTTCAAGGGAAGTTCTATTGGGCAGATGACAAAAATCCACTTATTTTACCCAATGAAAGAACCTTTAAACGACAACTTTATCTGCTTATAGACCAGCGTGTAGCATCTGCAGCATCCCATTTGGCTTCACTGATTAAATCGTA
>NZ_JAWRXH010000236.1:0-262 GCF_046535115.1 Chryseobacterium sp. SIMBA_038 | reverse complement strand
ATCAATTCCAGTATCAGAGCCAGGCTGCATCACTAATCCAAAAATAAAACCTATCATGATGGCTGCCGAACTCATGATCAAAAAATATAAAATGGTTTGGCCTATCACATTTCTTGCATTTTTGATTTCAGACAATTGGCTGATTCCATACATTACTGCCATAAAGATAACAGGAAGTATCAGTGTTTCCAGAATCATAAAAAAGTACCGGCTTACCACTCCCAGCTTGATGCTCTGCTCTGGAAAGTAGTGGCCTGCCAAT
>NZ_JAWRXH010000235.1:0-263 GCF_046535115.1 Chryseobacterium sp. SIMBA_038 | reverse complement strand
CATAAAGCCGGTGTTAAAGTAAGCGCGTTCACTGCTGAAATAATAATGGCAATGGCTAATGTATACGCAAACTGCTTATAGAATAACCCTGCTGAACCTGACATAAACCCGATAGGAATAAATACTGCAGACATCACCAGCGTAATTGAAATACCAGCTCCTGTAATTTCACTCATCGCCTTGTGAGTGGCATCTCTTCCTGAAAGATCCGTTCCTTCCATATTACTGTGAACGGCTTCCACTACGACAATAGCATCATCTAC
>NZ_JAWRXH010000014.1:0-5699 GCF_046535115.1 Chryseobacterium sp. SIMBA_038 | reverse complement strand
AAAAAAAGTCTCATACAAATGAATGTATGAGACTTTTAAATAAAAACTGGCGGCGACCTACTCTCCCGCTTTCGCAGTACCATCGGCGCTGGTGGGCTTAACTTCTGTGTTCGGAATGGGAACAGGTGAGCCCCACCGCTAAAACCACCCTAAAGGCGTTATATAAGGTTCGAGGGTTTAGGAGTTAGGGCTTAGCTTGGCGCTAAATCCTGATACCTGGTTCCTGATACCTAATTTTAATCGATAAAAACACTCACAAAGACAAAACCTTTCTTGCACTTGCAAGGAGCTTGAGATAGGTTTATAATGTAATATTAATGATTACTCATTTGATGATTATATTTATTCCTGTAAATAGGCAATAAATCTACGGGTAATTAGTACTACTCGGCTATGCTGTTACCAACTTTACACCTGTAGCCTATCAACGTCGTCATCTCCAACGACCCTTAAAAGATGTCTCATCTTGAGGCGAGTTTCGCACTTATATGCTTTCAGTGCTTATCTCTTCCAAACGTAGCTACTCAGCGGTGCTCCTGGCGGAACAACTGATACACCAGAGGTTTGTTCAATTCGGTCCTCTCGTACTAGAATCAAGCCCTCTCAAACATCTAACGCCCGCAATAGATAGAGACCGAACTGTCTCACGACGTTCTGAACCCAGCTCGCGTGCCACTTTAATGGGCGAACAGCCCAACCCTTGGGACCTTCTCCAGCCCCAGGATGTGACGAGCCGACATCGAGGTGCCGAACCTCCCCGTCGATATGAGCTCTTGGGGGAGACTAGCCTGTTATCCCCGGAGTACCTTTTATCCTATGAGCGATGGCCCTTCCATACGGAACCACCGGATCACTATGTCCTGCTTTCGCACCTGATCGACTTGTAGGTCTCACAGTCAAGCACCCTTATGCCATTACACTCTACGCACGGTTACCAAGCGTGCTGAGGGTACCTTTGAAAGCCTCCGTTACTCTTTTGGAGGCGACCACCCCAGTCAAACTACCCACCACGCAGTGTCCTTCTAAAAGAAGTTAGGCTCCAAGTAAGTAAAGGGTGGTATTTCAACGTTGACTCCACAAACACTAGCGTGCCTGCTTCAAAGTCTCCCACCTATCCTACACATTACTTACTCAAAGTCAATACGAAGTTATAGTAAAGGTTCACAGGGTCTTTTCGTCCCATTGCGGGTACTCGGCATCTTCACCGAGACTACAATTTCACAGAGCTCATGGTTGAGACAGTGCCCAGATCGTTACACCATTCGTGCAGGTCGGAACTTACCCGACAAGGAATTTCGCTACCTTAGGACCGTTATAGTTACGGCCGCCGTTTACTGGGGCTTCAGTCAAACGCTTCGCATTACTGCTAACGCCCTTCCTTAACCTTCCAGCACCGGGCAGGTGTCAGACCCTATACAGCATCTTTCGATTTAGCAGAGTCCTGTGTTTTTGATAAACAGTCGCCTGGGCCTTTTTACTGCGGCCACCATTGCTGATGGCGTCTCTTCTCCCGAAGTTACGAGACTATTTTGCCTAGTTCCTTAACCATGATTCACTCTAGCACCTTAGGATTCTCTCCTCGACTACCTGTGTCGGTTTTGGTACGGGTTGCTTCACTTCGGCTTTTCTTGGAAGCACTTTCCTTACAGCAACTTCGCCCGAAGGCTAGGTCTTGACTATTCCGTCAGTCTCCAGTAAGTACGGCACTCCGTCCCCTTTTTAGTGTGAGCAAGTATGGGAATATTAACCCATTGTCCATCCACTACCCCTTTCGGGTTCGCGTTAGGTCCCGACTAACCCTCAGCTGATTAGCATGGCTGAGGAAACCTTAGTCTTTCGGTGAGCGGGTTTCTCGCCCGCTTTATCGTTACTTATGCCTACATTTTCTTTTCTGTACGCTCCACAATGGCTCACGCCACTGCTTCTGTGCAAACAGAATGCTCCCCTACCAGATATAACCCAATGGTTATAAATCCATAGCTTCGGTACTCTATTTATGCCCGATTATTATCCATGCCGGACCGCTCGACTAGTGAGCTGTTACGCACTCTTTAAATGAATGGCTGCTTCCAAGCCAACATCCTAGCTGTCAATGCAGTCCAACCGCGTTGCTTCAACTTAATAGAGATTTGGGGACCTTAGCTGTTGGTCTGGGTTCTTTCCCTCTCGGACACGGACCTTAGCACCCGCGCCCTCACTGCCGTGGAACATTTATTAGCATTCGGAGTTTGTCAGGAATTGGTAGGATTTGACTCCCCCGCATCCAATCAGTAGCTCTACCTCTAATAAACTTATACACGACGCTGCACCTAAATGCATTTCGGGGAGTACGAGCTATCTCCCAGTTTGATTGGCCTTTCACCCCTACCCACAGGTCATCCGAAGACTTTTCAACGTCAACCGGTTCGGTCCTCCACTTTGTGTTACCAAAGCTTCAACCTGCCCATGGGTAGATCACAAGGTTTCGCGTCTAATACTACTAACTAAGCGCCCTATTCAGACTCGCTTTCGCTCCGGCTCCGGACCTGAAGTCCTTAACCTCGCTAGTAACATTAACTCGTAGGCTCATTATGCAAAAGGCACGCCGTCACCCAACATGTGGGCTCCGACCGCTTGTAGGCGTACGGTTTCAGGTTCTATTTCACCCTTCTATTCGAAGTGCTTTTCACCTTTCCTTCACAGTACTTGTTCACTATCGGTCTTTCAGGAGTATTTAGCCTTGGAGGATGGTCCCCCCATATTCAGACAGGATTTCACGTGTCCCGCCCTACTCATTTATCATCCAAATATACCTTTCAAATACGGGGCTATCACCCTCTATGGCTGTTCTTTCCAGAACATTCTTTTAAATATATAAAGACTTTTGGGCTAATCCGCGTTCGCTCGCCACTACTTACGGAATCTCTTCGATTTCTTTTCCTCCGGGTACTTAGATGTTTCAGTTCTCCGGGTTTGCTCTCCAATAAATTGGAGTGACATGTCTTCAACATGCCGGGTTGCCCCATTCGGACATCTGCGGATCAATTCGTGTGTGCCGATCCCCGCAGCTTTTCGCAGCTTACCGCGTCCTTCTTCGCCTCTGAAAGCCTAGGCATCCGCCATACGCCCTTAACGATTTCTTTCCTATTTTATTAATTACTCAAGCACTCGCAAGTGCTCGGTTTTCTCTTTGTGATATTTTTACCGTTAATGTCAATGATCTTTAAATTCTTTCTGCGCGTCTGATAAATGAATATTTGTTTTGGCTCTATTCATCGTACTTTTAAATCAGACTCACAAAACTGTGGAGAATAAGGGAGTCGAACCCTTGACCTCCTGCGTGCAAGGCAGGCGCTCTAGCCAGCTGAGCTAATTCCCCCTCTAGGTGCTGTAGGCTGTAGGCTATAAGCTTTAGGCAAAATGCCTACTGCTTTAAGCTTAATGCTTACCGCTTTAATTAGTAGTCTCGGGCAGGCTCGAACTGCCGACCTCTACATTATCAGTGTAGCGCTCTAACCAGCTGAGCTACGAGACTTTGTTATGAGTAATGGGTGATGAGTAATAAGTAATATTTGCATATCCCTTTTTCCTCTCCCTTTATACTCAATCTCTCTTCCCTGTTACTAATTTCTAGTGGGTTTTGTATGTTTTTAATATAAATCAACCGAGTAAAAAACTAAAACGTTCTTTAAGTAAGTACATGGTACACTTAAGTACCTTAATTTTGTTTAACGTCTAAAGACGCTCTAAAATGAGATGTTCCAGCCGCACCTTCCGGTACGGCTACCTTGTTACGACTTAGCCCTAGTTACCTGTTTTACCCTAGGCAGCTCCTGTTACGGTCACCGACTTCAGGTACCCCAGACTTCCATGGCTTGACGGGCGGTGTGTACAAGGCCCGGGAACGTATTCACCGCGCCATGGCTGATGCGCGATTACTAGCGATTCCAGCTTCATAGAGTCGAGTTGCAGACTCCAATCCGAACTGAGACCGGCTTTCGAGATTTGCATCACATCGCTGTGTAGCTGCCCTCTGTACCGGCCATTGTATTACGTGTGTGGCCCAAGGCGTAAGGGCCGTGATGATTTGACGTCATCCCCACCTTCCTCTCTACTTGCGTAGGCAGTCTCACTAGAGTCCTCAACTTAATGCTAGCAACTAGTGACAGGGGTTGCGCTCGTTGCAGGACTTAACCTAACACCTCACGGCACGAGCTGACGACAACCATGCAGCACCTTGAAAATTGTCCGAAGAAAAGTCTATTTCTAAACCTGTCAATTCCCATTTAAGCCTTGGTAAGGTTCCTCGCGTATCATCGAATTAAACCACATAATCCACCGCTTGTGCGGGCCCCCGTCAATTCCTTTGAGTTTCATTCTTGCGAACGTACTCCCCAGGTGGCTAACTTATCACTTTCGCTTAGTCTCTGAATCCGAAGACCCAAAAACGAGTTAGCATCGTTTACGGCGTGGACTACCAGGGTATCTAATCCTGTTCGCTCCCCACGCTTTCGTCCATCAGCGTCAGTTAAGACATGGTAACCTGCCTTCGCAATTGGTGTTCTAAGTAATATCTATGCATTTCACCGCTACACTACTTATTCCAGCTACCTCTACCTTACTCAAGGCTCGCAGTATCAATGGCAGTTTCATAGTTAAGCTATGAGATTTCACCACTGACTTACGAGCCCGCCTACGGACCCTTTAAACCCAATAAATCCGGATAACGCTTGCACCCTCCGTATTACCGCGGCTGCTGGCACGGAGTTAGCCGGTGCTTATTCGTATAGTACCTTCAGCTTTCCACACGTGGAAAGGTTTATCCCTATACAAAAGAAGTTTACAACCCATAGGGCCGTCGTCCTTCACGCGGGATGGCTGGATCAGGCTCTCACCCATTGTCCAATATTCCTCACTGCTGCCTCCCGTAGGAGTCTGGTCCGTGTCTCAGTACCAGTGTGGGGGATCACCCTCTCAGGCCCCCTAAAGATCATTGACTTGGTGAGCCGTTACCTCACCAACTATCTAATCTTGCGCGTGCCCATCTCTATCCACCGGAGTTTTCAATATTAAGTGATGCCACTCAATATGTTATGGGGTATTAATCTTCCTTTCGAAAGGCTATCCCCCAGATAAAGGCAGGTTGCACACGTGTTCCGCACCCGTACGCCGCTCTCAAGATTCCGAAGAATCTCTACCGCTCGGCTTGCATGTGTTAGGCCTCCCGCTAGCGTTCATCCTGAGCCAGGATCAAACTCTCCATTGTATGTTTGTCTGACTCACTCAAAGTTATTAACGTTCTAGTCTTTTCCTTACTTGGTTGTTATATCTATTTTTCAATGATCTTCTTGTATCTTCCGCTTTTTACTATACCTAATTTTCTGTCGTTTTCAGTATAGATTTGCGTGTGCAAAAGTAAAACTTTATTTCTAATTGACCAAAAGATTTTTGACTTAATTTAAAGTTTTTTAACTAACCCTAAATCTCCTCTTTCCATATCCTGATCTTCTACTTCTCTGCTCCCGTTTTACCGGACTGCAAAGATACAAATTATTTTAACTTTAACAACTTTTATTTAATAAAAATTTAAAGCTTATTGTAATCTGTTTCGTAGTCTTTATACTCTGTTACCTCCTTCTGCGCTACCGATCCACATCTCGTTTTTCAGTGGGGCAAAAGTACTCCATTATACCCTACCACTCCAAATCTATTTAACATAA
>NZ_JAWRXH010000234.1:0-263 GCF_046535115.1 Chryseobacterium sp. SIMBA_038 | reverse complement strand
ATCAAAATATAGAAAACCATCAAATAGTCTATAATGAGATTAAAGTCCCTAAAAAGAGGAGTAATTATGACGATGGAGCCATCCAAAGCTTTGACATGAGTTTTACAAGTCAAATTTTTAAGATCAGATATATTGAAGACAGAGCATATATTCAATATGAGATTGATGGGAAAGTTATTCAGGGCTGGCAGTTTTTAAATATCAACTTTTACTACGATAGTTCCTATGAAATAGCAGAGAAAGATTCCCATCTGCTTTACAAT
>NZ_JAWRXH010000233.1:0-263 GCF_046535115.1 Chryseobacterium sp. SIMBA_038 | reverse complement strand
AAATCAACAGCTCAGAGCAGCAGAGTATCCACAGTACCAACGAATATCTCAGCATAGAAAACTATATGAAGATGATCCATTATTTTGAGTATCTGATGAAAAATTATGACAAATAATCGTTGAAAGTTCAATCATTTTCAATCTTAAAATCTGTTTCCTAATGTCAGATATCTTGATTTTAGGAAACAGATTTTTGTTTTGCTGTCCCTCTCTTGATTCTACATAATATTTCAAAAGAAAATATATTGCGTCAAGTTTTGTCG
>NZ_JAWRXH010000232.1:0-263 GCF_046535115.1 Chryseobacterium sp. SIMBA_038 | reverse complement strand
AAAAGGTAGTTTGTAAAATCCTTAAGATTACTATCCTCCCAAGACTCTCTTATTAGGTTTATGAAATCTTTCTTTGTATCCTCGTCTTTCGCATAACATAGAATAGAAATTAGTGGTAACCATGAAACTTTAATAATTCCCATAATAGATTGAATATTATTTTCATTGTTTAAGATTTCTTCAGTAAGAAGATCTTTAAAATTTGAAGATCTTTTTGCAAATACGGCATAATAGTTCATTTTGCCATGAGGAGGTTTAGGCAG
>NZ_JAWRXH010000231.1:0-263 GCF_046535115.1 Chryseobacterium sp. SIMBA_038 | reverse complement strand
GCGCAGAGCGATCCAAGGGTACGACCGTCCCGAATCCGATACGAGAAAGAACATTGAAGCCGAAGCGTGCAATGGGCGACCGCCGCGAGAAATCGGTATCCACCGCAAATACGAGAGGGGCGGGACTCGCGAGTGCCACAATTACGCCATCGAGAAGCGAAACATGGTTCGCATGCACGATCGTGTTCCCTGCGGCGATGGCAGTGCGCGCATGCTGTGAATAGCTAACACGCACGCGAAAGGCTGCGAGGCCGAGCAGGGAT
>NZ_JAWRXH010000230.1:0-263 GCF_046535115.1 Chryseobacterium sp. SIMBA_038 | reverse complement strand
ACACCATTCGTCGTGTGGTAAATGCCATTCGAGATGATCGAAATCCGCGAGCGCAGGCCGATGCGCTGGCGAAGCGTGATCAGTGGCTTCTGGAAGCTGAACTCGGTACGCTGCAGATGAGCGACGAGGGCAGGCAAATGCTTGAGAGCGCGTAAATTCAGAAAAAGTCATGTCCTCACATGCACCAGCTGTGGATCAAAAGCTCGCGACGCTGTTTGCGAGTGAGCCCGACCCGTTCGAGGCTGTGGTAACGGATCAGAAGT
>NZ_JAWRXH010000229.1:0-264 GCF_046535115.1 Chryseobacterium sp. SIMBA_038 | reverse complement strand
AGAAAAAAATGCAATGGGGGGGTAGGGAGCAATATCTCACAGACAGGCAGCAGTTTTGATACTGATATTAACTTTGGATTATTTATTGGGAAAAAATTTTAATTATATGAACAAATTATTCACACTCACTTTTGTATTGAGTTTTATATGCACTATGGCACAAACTTATCATTTTCCGGAAGAATCTTCACGTCATGAAGGAACCTGGCTGCAATGGCCTCACCACTATCAACATGGTACTACCTATCGTCAAAGAGTAGAACA
>NZ_JAWRXH010000035.1:0-410 GCF_046535115.1 Chryseobacterium sp. SIMBA_038 | reverse complement strand
TATGTTTACTCCAACGGAATTATCCAACCTTATAAAACCTATACCGACCTTAAAGATATTGTATTAGAATTCCCTGGGATGATGCAATCTAATAATTCTACTAAAGAAGAGCTTGTATCTGTTCTTAAAAAAGAAGACCATTTCTACGAAATAACTTCACAGAGGAAAGACCCTAAGAAGATTGAAAAAACGGTTGTTACCGTATATGAAGTGATGAATGGCCAAAAAAGAATTGTAGAAGAATACGACTCTATATATCAACTTATGGCTTCTCCTTATAAAGAAGCAATTTTCATTAATTAAAACAAAAAAATATAAATTATGCTAAACAAACTTGCTGCTTCAGAACTTGTTCTGAATGAAGACGGAAGTGTATACCACTTGAATCTTTTACCTGAAGATATTGCTGA
>NZ_JAWRXH010000228.1:0-264 GCF_046535115.1 Chryseobacterium sp. SIMBA_038 | reverse complement strand
GGGCACGACAGTGGGTGCGATGGGTGTCGGTGGCGCTGCCCTGGCTGCCGGTATCACCGCTGTTGGTGGCGTCCTGGTGAACTCGCTGTTGCCACCGGCCACACCCTCTACCAACTCGCCTTCTGATCAGTCCGAGACGCCGACTTACGGTATCGACGGGGCCAAGAACACGCAGACGGAAGACACGGTGATTCCGCTGGTCTACGGCGAGTTCCGAGTGGCCGGCAACTTCGTCAACGTCAAGACCGAGAACGTCGATGACAC
>NZ_JAWRXH010000227.1:0-264 GCF_046535115.1 Chryseobacterium sp. SIMBA_038 | reverse complement strand
ATTCGAACCAGGAGCGCCGGCTGTTTATGTCCGGGCGCCTGCGCAGGAGTTGGCGCAACATCTCTGCGCCTGGCTCAACCGCCTGGGTGTAGAGGCCAGGTTGGTGAACGCCGATACGAAACAAATGCAGCCTTCGGCGCTGCTGGTGGATATGTTGCCGTCGGGAAACGAAGTGCCTTGGCCCGGTCCACGGATTATCGCCACGGCAGGAGGCCGTAACCCGCCTGAGTACTCGGCCAATGGCTGGGAAGTCGACGCCCATGA
>NZ_JAWRXH010000226.1:0-264 GCF_046535115.1 Chryseobacterium sp. SIMBA_038 | reverse complement strand
GATGCGTGGCGTGCTGGAGCGTGCGCAACCCGACATGGTTCTCGTCCATGGCGATACCACCACGACCATGGCGGCCACCCTGGCGGCGTGCTACAAGCGCATTCCAGTTGGCCACGTGGAGGCGGGCTTGCGCACCGGCAACCTGCTCTCGCCATGGCCGGAGGAGGCCAATCGCACGCTCACCGGCGCGCTCGCAAGCGTGCATTTCGCGCCGACTTCGCGCGCGCGGCAGAACTTGCTGAATGAAGGTACGCGTGACGAATC
>NZ_JAWRXH010000225.1:0-264 GCF_046535115.1 Chryseobacterium sp. SIMBA_038 | reverse complement strand
CGATCATGGGGCTCGGCATCCAGGCCGAACTGCTTCCCCTTGTCCGGGACGAACAGGAACGCGATGCGATAGTCACGCAGATTCGAATCGGTACGTCCAGGCTCGCGCATCTGGCGGAGCAACTGCTGACGCTGGCGCGCCTCGCGCCGCAGGCCCCGGAGGCCCTGTCCGAACGGATCGACATTGCCGCGATCGCGCTTTCCGTCGTGAGCGATCGGGAACGCGTTGCGCAGGCGCATCATGTCGACCTGGGGTTGGTTGCCC
>NZ_JAWRXH010000224.1:0-264 GCF_046535115.1 Chryseobacterium sp. SIMBA_038 | reverse complement strand
CCTGGCTGTGATTCGTGGTCGCGCGATCGGCGGTTCATCCCATAAACGGGCACGCTTGGTCCGGTGCCGAGTTCGACGCGATCCCCTGCATGTCCACACGATGCAAAGCGAACGATCGGGTAACCGCTCGCTGCATGCATGGTTACCTGTCGGCGCTCTTCGTTACCACTTGTGGGAGATGACGTGTGCGGGCCGAGACGTCGTCGCCGCAGCGGTGAATGCTTCGAGCCACATTCGTTCACGATTGTGCGCAGGCATCGCACG
>NZ_JAWRXH010000223.1:0-264 GCF_046535115.1 Chryseobacterium sp. SIMBA_038 | reverse complement strand
ATCAACATCACGGCCAAGCAGGGTATCCGCTTGACGGCCGGCAACAGCCAGCTCGAAGTCAGCGCAAAAGGCATCGTCGGTTACACGCCTGGCGAAAACAAGATTCATGCGGGCAGCCACGATACGGTGGGCCCGCAGAGCATGCCGGCGCAGTTCCCTGGATCGGACTTGTGCTCGCAATTGGCTGACGGTGCCGCACAAACCGGTCAAGCGTCGATCGCGCTCGCCTGATGGACGGCCGAATGAAAACGCCCACGCCTCCGA
>NZ_JAWRXH010000222.1:0-264 GCF_046535115.1 Chryseobacterium sp. SIMBA_038 | reverse complement strand
GACTGATCTCGAAAAAATAGAAGCTAGCATCTCTACTCCTAGGCTGAACTCTTACGTTCAACTCACAAGGTCTGCTGAGGATAGAGCTAAGCTAATTTATGCATATCAATGGAACAAACATGTATCCTCGAGTATTTACCCTATTATACAGTGCTTAGAAGTTAGCCTGAGAAACGCCATACATAATGCAGCTACTAACTATCACAAAACATCAAGTTGGTTTGACTCTATAACTAGAGAGGCTGGGCATGATTTATTCAAAAA
>NZ_JAWRXH010000221.1:0-264 GCF_046535115.1 Chryseobacterium sp. SIMBA_038 | reverse complement strand
ACCGAGATTCCTTTTTTGTAGGCACAAAAAAGAGACTGTCTTTTGGGGACAGTCTCTTTCTGTATTGTTCAAACGTATCTGTATCAAACAGATCGTTGTATGAATAAGTATTATTTAACAATCTGAATGTTAACAGCTGAAAACCCTTTAGGAGACTTCTCTTTTTCAAAAGATACTCTGTTTCCTTTTTTTACGAGTTCTGTACAGTTGTTATTATGGAAGAAGATATTCTCTTTAGTACTGTCTTCAGTAATGAAACCATAT
>NZ_JAWRXH010000220.1:0-264 GCF_046535115.1 Chryseobacterium sp. SIMBA_038 | reverse complement strand
GATGTCAAAGCCGATCTGATAAATAAGCGCCAGCGCTTCATCGGACGTGCCGAACGTTACTCCGGCCTCATCGGCCGTCACGGCATCATCGCGTCGCACGGCGACTAGCGAATCTGTGCAGCCTGTCTCGACGAGGAGCACACACCACCCCCCAGCGATGCGTTGAAGCATGAAGTCCGAAATGAGGCCACCGGCACGCTGGGCAGTCGCGACTTCAACAGAGATGGTACGAAAGTTAGCTGTTTGACTCATCTGCCCTATTAC
>NZ_JAWRXH010000219.1:0-264 GCF_046535115.1 Chryseobacterium sp. SIMBA_038 | reverse complement strand
GCTTCTTTGTAAACGAACCTGTTAGAAATGAGCCTAAGACAGATTTTGGACAGCCTAAAGCTGAGTTTAATGCTCCGGTAAGTGCTGTTGTAGAACCTGCTCAAAAGATAGAGACATTCTACCAAAAAGAAGAGCCTAGGACTGAAACAAGACCTTCTTTTGAAACCAAAACAGAAATAGAAACTCCAAAAACTGAAGAATCTGAATTCACATTCGTGAATAAAACGATTGATCAGGACAGAGTAATAGAAAGAAGAAATAAAC
>NZ_JAWRXH010000034.1:0-412 GCF_046535115.1 Chryseobacterium sp. SIMBA_038 | reverse complement strand
GGGGTCTCCTGCTTAAAATCTACCCAATAATCCCTCTCATATAAAGGATCTGTAAAATACATTCCACCAAAGGAATCATTCCAAACATCATTGGGACCGTTTAGTCTTTTCCCCTCAAAGCCTTTGAACAAAACTTCTACTTTTTTATCCTTTGATATTTTCCAGATTTCTCCCTGATCATCCGAACAGGTAATCAGAAAATCATCCTTATCAAAATGGGTTCCGTTGGCACGTCCTGTTTTGTTTAAAAATTCTATTACCTTATTGGTTTTCCAGTCCCAATAATAGATTTTATCGTTGGGCTGATCCGTAAAATAGACATTCCCCTCTTTATCCGTTGATGGACCTTCTGTAAAGCTAAACTTATCCGAAACCATTTCCGGTTTTACTCCTCCATAAAACATTTTACTAC
>NZ_JAWRXH010000218.1:0-265 GCF_046535115.1 Chryseobacterium sp. SIMBA_038 | reverse complement strand
GGTTTGACCCAATTTTCCAATCTGTTTTTAGAGGAGAATAAAAAGCTGCATAGAATCATCGGAAAGGTCTATGTTTATAATATTCTTGTCATCAACGTTCCTGCCTGCTTTGTATTGGGACTATTTTCAAATGGTGGATTAATCGGGATCACAGGATTTTTAATTCAGGATATTCTTTGGGCTTATTTTACCATTAGGGCAGTGCTTTTCATCAAAAAAGGAAATGTAACTGACCATAAAAGTTATATGATTCTAAGCTATGCCA
>NZ_JAWRXH010000013.1:0-17856 GCF_046535115.1 Chryseobacterium sp. SIMBA_038 | reverse complement strand
TTGAAAAAGATATCCTTATTATATAATAGGTATACTATATATAAGGTATGTTCTAATTAAACCTCATAGGTTTTGAAGTGTGAGAGGTTATGCTGGAGGAACGTTTTTTTTATCTCCCACAGATTTTCGCAGATTGGCACAGATCTTAAAATTAGGGTTGGAGTTTGGGACAGTTGGAGAGGATGAGTCTAGATCGGTTTTGGAGTTAGGGAAATGTGTAGGAGAAAGAATGTAGATTGATAAATGATTAATGTCTGAGAAAAAAATCTATTATGAGAAAAAATAATAAGAACGCACACTACCCTAGCCCGGATTGGAGCGGCATCCTTTTTGAGGGCGGCCGGAGCGAAGCGAAGGACGGCACAAAAAAGATATAGTGGAAAGCCGGATGAAGCTCCTGAAATTTTTGAGTTGGAGGGTTAATGGGTTGGAGGGTTGGAGGGTTTAATCCTTGCGTTGAGTGAAAGATTAGAAAAATCGTTTGACTAACGCTTTATATATAAAGTATCCGATTAAGCACCCGATGGTGTCTGCGACAATATCTAGGGATTCCATGGATCTGCCTAAGCCCATTTCGTCCTGGAGGATTTCTGTGAGGAAGGCATATATAAGGATGATTTGAAAGAAATAGGAAAATTTGATTTTTGGGAAAGTTGCAATGAACAGGAAACCCAGCATTGCAAATATGCTCAAGTGTAAAACTTTGTCGATTCCGCTGAACATAAACCAATATTCATGGTTTTCTTCGCCGGGTTTCAGAAGCATATAAGTAAGAAATGCCCAATAAATGGGCAATATCTTACTAAATATTTTTGAAATTTTATCCAATGATAGCTTGGTATTCTTCTGCTGTAAGTAATTCTGATTGATCTGCACCGTCAGCCAATTCTAATTTGATGATCCATCCGTTTCCATAAGGATCTGTATTTAACAATTCCGGCTGAGCTTCTAGTTCTGAATTAAATTCAATCACTTTTCCTGCGATAGGTAAGAATAAGTCTGAAACTGTTTTCACTGCTTCAACACTTCCGAAAACTGCACCTCCTTCTAAATCATCATCTACTGTATCAATATCAACATAAACGATATCTCCAAGTTCTCCTTGTGCAAAATCAGTAATACCAATTGTAGCCACGTTTCCTTCAATCTTGATCCATTCGTGGTCCTTAGTGTACTTTAATTCTGATGGTGTGTTCATTTTTAAATTTTTATTTTTACAAATGTATTCAAAATAATAGTAGGTTCAAATATTGAATATAAAAAATGTCCCTCAAAATTGAAGGACATTTAATTTTATGTTTATTTAGTTTAGAAACCACCACCTGAATCTCCAAATGTAAATGTCGCAGAAAGTCCGGCTCTGATCGTTGACAGAGGGAATGCTGTTGAAATTTTATACTTGGAAGTCATTTGTTCGTAGAATACTCTTAGGTTAAGATTTTCAGAAACGTTATAGTCTGCAGAAAGTCTGATGTTCATTAATTTCTGTCCACCCGTCACCTGAGAATCATCCAATAAGATATTCATGATACTTGTTCTGCTGTCTCTTAATGAGATATCACCTCTAATATTAAGATCGCTTCCTTTACCTCTGCTACCTCTTGTGTTTGCCATTCCTAATCTAAAATTACGAACGATATAACCCAATCTTACTACATATTCTGTATTGGCATCTTCGGTAAGTGTATGGTTGATTAATCCTAACAATAACATTCTTGTTTTGTTATACTGTAAACCGAACTGGAAGTTGTTTCTCATCGTAACATCGATTCCGATAAGTGGTGAGAAGTTTTCAACATATCCAACCTGAGCGAAAGTAAATGGATTGATATAATCATTATTAACATCTCTACCCGAACTTGTATTAGAGGTCAATGTATTGAAGTAATCAACACTTGACTGAATACCTGTCGCAGTATAGGTTGCCGTATAACCGTGTAGAATATCAAACTTAGAGAATTGACCATTAATGAAAGGTACATTTCTCAATCCTGAATACGTAAGTTTCCAGTTTGGTAAAGGAAGTCCTGCTTTTTTAGCATTCCCGATAAGTTCAGGAGCCTTACCTTCAACTGCTGCTCTAAATGCAGGTATTAAAACGTAGGCATTCGAGATACTGTGACCTTCTGTAAACCCATCAGCACCAATACCACCTCCCATCTGCTGAGATATTGCTCTTGCGTTATCTTTAATAGCCTGGAAAATTGCCTGCCCATCTTTGAAAGATGTTTTCAAAAGGATTACCGAGTTTGAATACGTCACAAAATCATTAGCAAAAGTGTAGTTAGGATTTGGATTTCCGTTACTGTCGCGATAATTAAATCCGGTTTGCGTAAAGTTTCTGTTATAAGTATGTATTCCATTAAGATCAATTCTAAGATCATTCATCGGAACGATCTGTAAATTCGCCCTCAGTTCTTTTGTTGACATTTTGACGTAAGGATCGGTCATAAATTCGGAATCACTTACCCAGCCATTTTCCATTACCAATCTTCTAATGTCTGCCTGTGATCCAAATAAGAATCCAAGTGTTGGACCTCCTAATGTTTGTCCGTAACCGTAGAAGTTTGGAGCAGATAATAATCCCGGAAGTACAGTTCCATTATTTTCAGAATAATTAAAATCTAACTGCTTAAATGACGTCAGTAAGAACGCTGCACTTTGCAACGGCGTTAATCTATTCTTGAATTTATAATCTTTATACTTATATCTTCTCTTCTCCCACTGCTGTGTGTACGCATTATTAAGAGAGTCAATTTCCTGCTTACGCTTTTGAAGTTTAGTTGATATATTTTTGAAATATTTAAACTGTCCAAAGAATTTAGGGAAATCCGCTGTTGCCGTTGCCTGAATCACACTTGTGTTCTGACCAATTGAACCTAAACTTCCGCCCGGAGATGAAAGCAATGCTGTAGATCTTGCATTCCAGTTATACGTCGTTCCATATCCCACTTCTGCATCAATGAAATCCAAATATGGAAGATATTGGAACGGCAATTTGTAATTCAACTGAATTCTATGATTATACAATACCGGTCTACCCGCTCTGAAGATGTTTCCAAAGATGGCAGTGTTGTCCATCGTGTTTACATCAACATTATCATTAAGCGTTCTTGTTACAGAGTTGATCTCAAGTTTCAATGATTTTGTGAAGTTGAAACCTAATCCATATTGCCATCCAAAATAGAAGTTTCTGTTTCTGATAGCAGCAAAGTCATCAGTCATATTTCCACTTAAGATTGATTCAATATTTCTGAATTCAAGTTCATTATAATTTCTGTCGATTTCTGTTCTGAAAGACAATCTTGTAGGAACCGGATTGAAGTTGAATTCTTTAACCCATCTCAGATATTTTGTAGACTTCGCGGTATCGCTGATCATTTTATTGAACGGCTTAATCACCCAAGGCTTGAATGTATAATTATAGTCAATATATCCTCTCAGATACTGTCTGTAATTTTTCTTAGTGTAAATGTCTCTATAGTAATCGTCATTATAAACCGCAGTAACGGAAACGTTTTCTATATCATAGAATTTAGCCTTTTTATTAGGATTCATTCTTTCCTTGTGCATATTCACAACACCCAAACTTCTTTGTTGAGTATATGTTCTTGCTACTTTCTTAAGCTGTTCTTTGTTGGCAGCTTTATTAAATTCAACATCGGTATCCAAAGGATTGTATTTCGGATCTTCGATTGTTTGAGAATATGAATAGTTTAACGGAATTTTCACTCCGCTCTTCTCAGGAAGGAACTTATCTACGTTGATCGCAGTATTAATACTGAATGCAGATTGTGTAGACTGATTTCTTTCCGCAGGTTTAGAATCAATATTACCGAAACCAACAGATGTATAAGATGCACTTGTATTAATAGTTGCAAAATCTCCAAGGTTGAAGTTTAAGCTTGCGTTTCCGGCATACCCTCCGTCGTTTTCAATTTCTGAAAGACGGATTTCGTTTACCCAAAGTACCCTGTCTATTGACACTCCTGTTCTATCTCCCGCATTTCTTATACCTAATACAATGGATGTTACATTTCCTAAACTTGGACGTCCTTTAACATAGATTTTTTTGAAATTAATATCACTTCCAAACTCTTGATCCATGATTCTCTTGGCAATATCATTCGGGAAGTTTTTATCTCTTCTGATTTTAGCATCTACAAAGTCTTGAATATCTAAGTCTACTTCATTATCCAATGGCCAAATATCCATTGGCGCCGTAGCTGTTTTTGAAGTAAGCTTTAAAGAAGCTTCATATTCATAATAGTTATCTGTTGCATCGTTTCCGAAACGGATAAAGAATTTCGTCTTTTTATCCATTAATCCAATATTTGGATCTCTGTTTTCAGGATCTTCAGCGTGTACAAAAAGTTTCAGCTTCTTGTATCTTCTCATGTCTAATGAAGAGTTCTTGAACACTCCTCTAGCCTCTGTAGTACGAAGCTCATTAGCTCTCATATATAGAGAAGCTTCATTCTGTCTCTGTGCACCTGCATTTCCGCTCAATACCTGTCTGTCAATTCCCGGAGGCAATACATATGGAGGTTGGTTTAATGCATTTTCTTCAATATTTACACTTCCAATTTCAAAATTATTTGGATCTACAACATCAGATGTTCCCTCATTTGTTGCAGGATCAGCAGTTGTATCTGTTCCGTATACTGCGAAGTTTTTAGGATATCTTCTCCAATCTGATCTTACAAGGTCTAATGTACCAAACCTCAACGTAGAAGTCTGGTCAAAACCTGTTAATAATAATCTTGCAAATCTTACATTGTTAAGAACATCAGCTGCATGATCTCCTGCAGTAGCATCATACTGAGCAATTGGAACTCTGAATAAGTACCATTTCACCTGATCAGTCTGCCCGTTTTGGAAAGTTGCCTGAACAGTTTTAACATCAACAATATTATTTTGTCCTAAAACCAAGTTACCTTGATCTAATTTTACTTCATATTGATTATAGCTTTCGTTCTGATCTAGATTATAATCTTTATTGATATCTTCTGCATCCGGAGTTTGAGTTGAAACTTCAAGTGAGTTAGCCTGAGAGTTTCCTTCCGGATTTCTGAAATATTTATATCTCTGAATAATTGACGCTGCCTGACTGCCCGTAAATTTATCCGACAAATAGAATACGAAATCATCCACAGCTGGATCGGCAATATTTGTAACCGGGTTAATGAAAGTATTTCCGAACTTTATTGCTTCCTGTTCAGAACTTAAACCGTCATATCCTAAATCTTGTGCCCTTCTGTCATCACCTTCACTTGAGAATGCGTATAGAATCGGCGGCTGTTTTGGCTGAGTTCCCCAATTCGTACTTGTTGTAGTAGATGGAGTAGATCCCGTTGGTAATCCATTCTCATACTGCATTTGTCCATCTTTTAAAACATCTTCGGAAACGTTTCCTAATTGTAATAAAAGTCTCGGATTAGTCCCTAAGTTATTTCCATCTGCGTAAGGGTCCATCATCCAGAATTCAACATATTCAATATTAGAATTCACAAAGTTGGAAATACTTATTGGTCTCATAATACCCGCCCATCTTTGCTGAGTTGTTTCGTTAGCCGGGTTTACGTTATATGGTCCTTTTTCTCTAGGATAATACGATATATCGAAAGTATTGGTGAAGGTTTGTTCACCCGCAACAAAATCTCTGTTATTAAAAATCTCAGAAAGCTGAACTCTTCTTGAAGCGTGATTAGAAACCGACTGCGGAGTAATTCCTGCAGGGGCTCTACCACCTACACCATAGAATCTCGGGTCAATGTTATACCAAGATAATAAACCTCTACCATAACCATTTGTAATATCATTATTTGCACCAGCTCCCTGGAAAATAGCATCACCCTGATTCTTTTCAGGTTTTGAAGCTAAACTCCAAGCGGTAGGCTCTTTTAATGAAATTTTAGAAGTAGTCTGTTCAAAATCGTCAATGTACGATTGGTCATTTGTTCCTTTATTAAGTCCAGGAAGTAAATAAGCCGCTTCCATTTTGAAATTCAAATTAGATGGCGCTTCTGTATTTATTAATGGAATTTTATCCGTTAATCTCGTAAGGAAAGGAAGTTGGTTGTTGTACATTAAGTTAACACCAGCCATTGTATTATTTACAGCTTCCTGCCCGTAGTTTACTTTTTGAGTAAGCGGAGATTCGGAGTAATTAACAACCGTTCCACCAAAAATAAAGTTCTCATTAACTCTTCTTTCTAAGTTTAATCCTAAGAATCTTTTTCTTTGTGTATTAAATGTTAATTGATTTTCTAATGCGATGTTAATTGCCTGTCCGGACTGTTTTACATTTTCATTGATAATGGTAACGGTTCCCAACATGTAGTCAACCGTATAGTCGACACCTTCTGTTAACTGAACACCGTTTGCAGATACTTTTACAGATCCCTGCGGAACGTTTACAGCTCCCAAAGAAATCCCTTGTCCCTGCGTTCCTTTGTAACGACCTTCCAGCGTATATCGCTGAGCTAAGTTGTTAGATGATGCAACCTGTTTCTGTTGAGTATATAATTCATTGAAAACATATTGCGGATCATTACTTCCCAAAACCTGCGACATATATTTACCGAACGGCTGAGCTTTCGTAAAGATAACCCTTCCGGTTTCCGGCCGGATCGTGATACCGTTTACAAAGTCAAAAATACCGTCACCGGTTGTACTTCCGTTATTCTGAATATCTCCATTCGTGTTAAGTCGATCCCAGTTTAGTAATTTCAATAAATTGGTGTCTTTAACGATCGTATTCGGAAGATAATTTACTTTACCTCCTGTTTGTGAATCTCTATAGAAAACATTTAAAATAAACCCATCCTGATTTACCTGTCCTGCATCCAAAGCATAGATGTTCTTCATCATCAAATCCCACATTGGCGAGGCAACATTCAGCTTATTGTTTACTCTTAAAACCTTAGTTACCAACACCGGGCTTTCTTCGGAGAATTCCCCTACTTTGTAAACCTGATTGCTTCCGTTAACCGTGTACGAGTATGAAACAGCTAAAAGCTGATTGTCATTCAGCTTCTGGTTTAATGATATGTATCCTAATTGCGGTTGTAATGTATATTCGTTTGAATTTAATCTTCTTGCTTTTTTATTGAATATAAAATGTTCACTATTTTGATAAGGCTCTGCACTTCCCGGAAAAACCTGTCCTTGCAGAAGATCACCATAATTCGCTCCAGCATCTCTCGGTGTTCCCATTGTATTGGAAACCGCCTGATAAAGTCCATTTTGCGTGTTATCGGGCAATCCTGAAGCTCCTTCACCTAAGTCTCTAATTCCGACAATACTTTTCTGATAAGCTAAGTTGCTATTTCCTTGATCTAAAACCCAAACCTCTGCTCTTGTAATACTGATTTTTGAGTTGATCTGAGGATAATTAAGTAATGCATTATCATAATTATCTAAGAAATAATGTCCTAAAAAGTAGTGCTGATTATCTTCATAGTCAATTGCATTCATTTTGAAGGTATTCATTACACCTCCTCCCTGAACGACAATGTTTCTGGCCTCACCCTGTTGTTGAGAAAGAACCACAGTTCCGAAAGTTTTCCCAAGCTGAAACTCGGTTTTAACCCCGAATAATGATTGAGAACCTCGTATTAAACTGGTTGAAAGCGGCATATTTACGTTACCGAATTCAACTCTTTTTATAATTTTATCTTCTCCTCCTGCATTGGGCTGATCGACATTTCCAAGACCTTTTTGCTGGAGATCTTTCCAGCTTCCTTTTGCCTGCCAAACCAAATTCATCCTATTCTCAAAAGCAAAACCGCTCTGAGTATCATAATTGGCTTTTAACTGAAGATTCTCCCCTACTTTACCCAATAAACCAAGCTGAATCCTTTGATCAATATCAAACGTAAAACTTTTTCTGTTTTGAGGTAAAATTAGTGGGTTATCTATTTTTTGATATAGTCCAGCAAAGTCAAAAGAAGCATATCCGGATGGGATAATTTCAATTTTGTTACTTCCAAAAATGGTTTCAAAAAGCTTGTTTCGAATGGTTAAAGAAGGGATCAAACCTTTTCTTCGGGCACCCTCTTTATCTTTTCGGAACATCAAACTGTATTTGTCTGATTTCTCCTTGTAGTAAGCCTTTGTCTGTGCTGCCAGCATAAACTCCTTATAATCTTCAGGAGACATCGCTGTTGGCGGTCCGGTTATTGTATTACCTATTTTAGGATAAACGTAGTACATACCCGTTTTTACATCGTAAAAGGCTTCATACTGCGTAGGATCAGCCAGTTCATAGTCTTTCTTTACGATTGCGGTATCACGTACTGGTCGCTGCTGCGCAAAAGTACTTACTGATACACACAGAAAGGACAGGAACAAAAATATATTGAGAAACTTATTATTCGCCACCAAATGTTAAATGTTTTTTAAGATTTGTTTTACCAATTCTTCTACCGTAATAGCCGAATTTTGTTTTATTATTCTATCTGCAATCTTCTCGCTCATTCTTTTAGGAATTCCTAAAACTTCTAATGCAGATAACGATTCTTCCTTGATTTTATTATCCACAAATGTAGAAATATTTTCTTCTGCATTGGTGAATTTCTGGACTTTATCCTTTAAATCTACAATAATTCTTTCAGCAGTTTTTACCCCAAGACCTTTTGCTTTTTGGATCAACGCGCTGTTCTTGGAAAGTATCGCAGAAGCAATCTCATCAAGACTTAAAGTTGACAGTAAAATAAGTGCAGAAACAGCACCTACTCCATTAACGCTTATTAACAGATTGAACATTTCTTTTTCTGAACGAGTGTTAAATCCAAAAAGTAAATGTGCATCTTCACGGATGATCTGCTGAATAAAAAGTACGGTTGCCTGATTCAAAGTCAGGGTTTGTGAGGTCATTAAACTGATACCCACATAATAACCAACACCTTGTACGTTGATTACTGCATAGGTAGGCGTAAGTTCTTGAACAGTGCCTTGTAAAGAAAATATCATTATTAATTTTTAAAACTCCCAAATATAGCAATTTAAACTAATTAATGTTTTCATTTCATGCGCGAATGAAATTTAACTTAATTTTTAAGATAGAATTCAAGGATTTTTCACAAAAACAAAAGACTCCAAAATCTGGAGTCTTTGTAAAATTATTATGATTTAAAAGTTACTTAATTAAAAATATCTTCTAAACAATCTCAATATTAGTATAATCATTAATCACCTCAGCACAGCCGTTATCCATCAATTCTTCCAGTGAATGGGTAGTTGTAATCCCAATCACCTTCATTCCTGCATCCTTGGCAGCTTTTATTCCTCCCATTGAGTCTTCTACTGCAACGGTGTATTTAGCATCAACTTTTAGTTTTTCGAGTGTTTTTAAAAATATTTCAGGATTTGGTTTTCCCTTGGAAACTTCTATTCCACCGGTAATTTCCTGAAAATAGTTTTTAACATTCAATCCCCCTAAAATAAAATCAATACTTGACGGAATTCCCATCGTGGCAAGTCCTGTTTTGATGTTATTCTGATTCAATTTTTGAAGGAAAGGCGTTAATCCGTTCACTTCTTTGATATGGTTTTGATACAAAGTCTGATATGCTTTTTCCTTTGCTAATCCCAACTCATGAACCCTTTCTTTAGAAGTTTCCGCGCCGAAAAAACGGATGATCATTTCATCTAACGTTCCATGATTTTGGGCGCTGAAATTCTCAGGCTCGATAATAATTCCATATTCTTTTAAAAATAGGATCCACGATTCTTCATGATAAGGGATATTGTCTACAATCGTTCCATCCATATCAAAAATAATCGCCTTTTCATTTAACTTCATTTTCAAAATTTGTGTGTTTGTGTATTATTTAAAGCTCATAGATTTTAGAAACCTATGAGCTTTAAATTTTAATTATTTTTTGTCTTTTTTCTCTCTTCTCTGAGCGTCAAGAACAGCAACCGTCGCCAAGTTTACAATCTCGTCTACACTTGAACGCATCTGTAAAACGTGAACAGGCTGTTTTAATCCCATCAAGATTGGCCCGATAACCTGAGCAACTTTCATCCCTCTGATGATCTTGTAAGATAAGTTGGCACTTTCAAGATTTGGGAAAATGAATGTGTTAGCAGGAGTTGTTCCTAATTTTGAGAAAGGATAATCACTCAAATGATCTGCATTCATGGCAAAATCCGGCTGAATTTCTCCATCAACAACCATTTTAGGGAATTTTTCGTGAAGAATGCTTACTGCTTTTGCTACTTTTTTCGAAGTATCAGAGATTCCTGCGAAGTTTTCGAAGCCTAGCATTGCAATTCTTGGTTCAACAGCAAAAGTTTTAACAGTAATTTCTGCCATTTTAGCAATATTAACCAAATCTTCAGCCGTCGGGTTTTGATTAATTGAAGTATCTGCGAAGAAAATTGGTTTCTTTTCAGACAAAATCATCATCATTGCAGCTACTTTATCTACGCCTTTCTCTTTTTCGATAACTTCTAAAACAGGACGTAAAACTGAAGTATAATTTTTAGAGAATCCAACGATAAGTCCGTCAGTATCACCATGTCTCAACATCAATGGTCCGAAATAATCTCTCTGACGTACATATCTTTTCGCTTTGTATTCATTCATCCCTTTTCTCTGGCGAAGTTTCCACAGCGTTTCTCTGTATTTCTGTCTATTTTCCTTTTGGTCGTCGTCACTTGGATCGATAATCGGAATATCCAATTCGATTCCGAAACGTTCCATTTGCTCTTTGATGTATTTTTTGTTTCCTAAAAGACTTGGGAAAGCAATTCCTTCTTCATAAAGAATCTGTGCAGCTTTTAAAACGTTGTACTCTTCAGCATTTCCTAAAGTAATTCTCTTTGGATCGGCTTTAGCACGGGTCTGCATCATTCTTACCAACTTCTCGTCTCTTCCCATTCTGTCAAGAAGACTGTTTTCGTATTCGTCGAAATCAGCAATCGTTTTTCTTGCAATACCACTTTCAATAGCCGCTTTTGCAACAGCACTTGAAACTTTGGTAATTAATCTGTTATCAAATGGTTTTGGAATAAAATATTCTCTACCGAACTGTAAATTCTGAACATTATAAGCTAAAATTACAGCTTCAGGAACTGGTTCTTTAGCCAAATCAGCGATCGCGTGAACGGCAGCCAATTTCATTTCTTCATTAATACCTTTTGCCTGAACATCCAATGCTCCACGGAAAATGTAAGGGAAGCCTAAAACGTTATTAACCTGGTTAGGATAATCACTTCTTCCTGTTGCCATGATAACGTCTTTACGAGTTTCAAAAGCTAAATCATAAGCGATCTCAGGATCTGGATTTGCCAAAGCGAAAACGATTGGGTTTTCATTCATGCTTAATAGCATTTCGGGAGTCATTACGTTTCCTTTAGACAATCCGATGAAAACATCTGAACCTTTTACAGCATCTTCCAACGTTTCAAGATCTGTATTGGCGATGAAATCTATTTTTTCAGGCGTAAGGTTTTCTCTTTTATGATTGATAACTCCTTTGCTATCGCACATTAGAACGTTTTCTCTTTTTAATCCTAAAGAAATATATAAGTTGGTACAAGCAATTGCCGCAGCTCCTGCTCCGTTTACCACCATTTTAACCTCATCAATCTTCTTGTTTGCAATTTGCAATGAATTGATCAAAGCTGCTGCAGAAATGATCGCTGTTCCGTGTTGGTCATCGTGCATCAAAGGAATATCTAATTCCTCTTTTAGTTTCTGCTCAATATAGAAAGCTTCAGGAGCTTTAATATCTTCAAGGTTGATTCCTCCAAAAGTTGGAGCAATTCCTTTTACAATCTGAATAAATTTATCCGGATCCTTCTCATTAATCTCGATATCAAAAACATTGATATCTGCAAAAATCTTAAATAAAAGACCTTTACCTTCCATTACCGGTTTTGAAGCTTCTGCCCCAATATCACCCAATCCAAGAACTGCTGTTCCGTTAGAAATTACAGCAACCAAGTTTCCTTTTCCTGTATAATCATACACTGTTTCGGGCTTTTCGTAGATTTCCATACAAGGAACTGCTACTCCCGGAGAATATGCCAATGACAAATCTCTTTGTGAAGAGTGCGGTTTTGAAGGAATTACTTCGATTTTTCCTTTGGGTTCAGCTTTATGATAATCTAACGCGGCCTGATTGAAGTTCTTTTCGTCGCGGTGAGTTTTATTTGACATAAATAATATTTTTTAAAGTATGTATTTAACATGGTAGTCGACTAAACTTTCGATAGGTTTTTGTACAACATGTCCCACATTTAAATTAAGCTCTGCAGCTGCAGAACGTAGAATATCTTCGTAATAATAAGCAATTGAGCCTATAAAGTTGATCTCAGCATCTTTACTTTCTTCGTAAGGAAGAACCTGATAGTCGAAAAAATTCTTCATTTCCTCCAAAACCATATTTCGGAGGTAAGGATGATCTTTTCTGTCTATCACAAATTTATTGAAATTCGCTAAATAAGCATTCGGTCTTGTTACATGATACATATTTTTCAATGCATCATCAATCGTTAAATTGTAAATTTCCTGAAATTCCTGACTAAGATCCTCAGGAAGTTTTTGCATAAAAAATCTGCGTACCAATTGTTTACCAATCGCACTTCCACTTCCCTCATCTCCCATCAGGAAGCCAAGAGAAGGAAGTTTTATTTTTAAATTTTCGCCGTCGAAATAGCAAGAATTAGAGCCCGTCCCCATAATGCAGACGATTGCAGGTCTTCCCTGATAAGCCGCATAAGCAGCTGCCAAAAGATCTTCCCTTACGGTAATTTCTGCATCACCAAATACTTTACCTAATTCTTCTACGATGGTATCACAGTTTTTTTGAATCCCGCATCCTGAACCATAGAAATAAATTTTCTTGATGGAATTCTTAACGGATGTTAAACTAGTATTCTTTTCAATTTCGGGAACAATGAGTTCTATGTTGATAAAATTGGGATTAAAACCAATTGTTTCCGTCTTTAGAAAAACTTGTTTGAATTCATCCAATATTACCCAATCTGATTTAGTAGAACCACTATCAACAATAGCAACCATATTTTTCACATTTTAGTTTAAGGATGCTAAATTATGAATTTATCTTGAGAAGAGCTTAAAAACAGCTCAGAAACTGGTGTGCTGATTAATGTTTTATATCAGCTTTCTTTTCGTTGAATTGTATTAACCAATCTTCGATTTCATTCTCTAAATATGAAGTCTGAAGGATCATTGCATTAATAAAATCATCCGGAACTGGTTCATCTTTAGAATTTTCAAGATTCCAGAGCTCGTTTGACATATTTTCGTACTCTGAATACACCCGTTTGAAACGGGAATTTTCTTTCTCAAGAGCCTCAATATTATGTTGTTGAAGCTGAAATTTTCTGTATTTGTTTTGAGATTTCATACAAATATTATTATTAAGTGGTAAATATATAGTTGGAAGTACGCTTCAATCACGCATTACAAGATAGGAAAAACCATCAACACAAGTAGTTGAAAATGAATTTATTATCAGGTCTGTTTTATATCGTTCTGAAAATTAAAATTAGAAATATTTTTCATGTAAAAAAAATATTTAACATCTTTTTTTACTGTTTAACATATAGTTATAAATTTGCATATCATAAAATTGAGATGAAAGATATACTACTACGTCAAAAACAAATTTTGTTCTTTATTATTGCGGGAGGACTTAGCGCCATTATAGAAATCGGAAGCTTTAAAGCCTTCAGCACCTATCTGCCTCAGTTTTTTTCCAGTGAAACCAACTTTCACGGAATTCATTATCCTTTAAGTAATATTTTCTCTACCTGCTGTGGGATTATCACGAATTACTTCCTGAGTATCTGGTTTGTATTTGAAAGAGGAAAGCATTCTAAAAGAAAAGAATTTGCTTATTTTATGGTGGTTTCTTTTATTTCAACATTATTAAGCCTTAGCTTCTTCCAAATATTCTATAGTTTTATATTTAAAGATAATATTGATTTAATTTTTTATACCTTAAGTCCCGAAATAACCAGTAAGATTGCTGCAATACTATTGGTTTCAGTTCTTAATTATTCTATAAAAAAGAAAGTAATTTTTAACGGTTAATTTGTGGTAAAGATTTTAAATTATCTCTGGAGATTCTGGCTGCTTATTTTAGCCTTTGTTTTAACAGTTATTTTCGGAATACCTGTTTATATTTTATCTTTTAATAAGAGACATTATAAATATGCCTACAAATTCATACGACTTTGGAGCTACGCCATGTTCTACGGAATGGGTCTGAGATACGAAGTCACCAATCTCTCTGACCAAAAACCCGATAAGAATAAACCCCACGTTTTCATATCCAATCATACTTCTATTATGGATATTATGCTGATGTGTATTTTATGTTCCAAACATCCGGTTTGCTTTGTGGGAAAAAAAGAATTAGTGAAAATTCCAATTTTCGGAACCATATATAAAAGAATATGTGTGATGGTAGACAGAAGCAGCCCAAGAAGCCGAGCTGATGTTTACCGCAGATGTGCTGAGAAAATGGAAGAAGGAAACAGCATCGTTATTTTCCCGGAAGGGGGTGTTCCGGATGACACTTCTGTAATTTTGGATGAATTTAAAGACGGCGCATTCACATTATCTTCAAAACATGAGTCGCCCATTGCAATCTATACTTTCATCGGATTAAAGGAAATTTTTCCGTTTGACAACTCAAAAGGTCATCCCGGTAAAGTAAAAGTTTATTTTAACGGAATTTTAGACTCTTCAACCTCCCCAAAAGACCTGAAAACAGAAGCATTTGACGAAATAAAAAAAACCTTACTAGAACGTTCTATTTAAAAGAAATAATTATATTTGTTATTAAGAAATCTTTAACAAACATGTCAAATTATTCTAAACAAACTAATTGGGGACAATTCCTGCCATTAGTTATTGTGTTTTTTTTCTGGGGCTTCGTCGCTGCAAGTAACGACATACTGATCCCGGTATTTAAAAAAGCCTTCAATTTATCACAAACCGAAAGTATGCTCGTCCAGATCTGTTTCTACGTGGCATATACGGTAGGTTCTTTAATTTATATGGCAGTTTCAAAAGGATTGAAACAAGATTTAATTAATAAAATCGGTTATAAAAACGGTTTAATAGTAGGACTCCTTATTTCTGCTGCAGGAACATTATTATTTTATCCGGCAGCCAATATGGGATCGTTCCCATTAATGATTTCCGGATTATTTATTGTTGGATTAGGGTTCTCTTTACAACAAATTGTTGCGAATCCATTAGCTATTGAGGTGGGCCCGTCTGAAACGGGATCTCAGAGATTAACGATGGCCGGAGGTGTTAATAACTTAGGAACTACTATAGGTCCGCTTATTGTTTCTTTTGCTATTTTCGGGTCTGCAAGTGCAGCTAATACTGAGGCAAGCATAGAAAGTGTTAAAGTACCTTATCTTATTTTAGGAGCTGCGTTCGCGCTTGTTGCTTTTTTACTAAAATTCTCATCACTTCCTGCAATTACGCTTACCAATGTTGAAAATACTGACGATTCTGTTCCCGGTGAACACAGAAAATCAGCACTACAATATCCTCAATTGATTTTAGGAATGATCGCTATATTCGTTTATGTAGGGGTAGAAGTTTCTACAGCAAGTAATTTACCTGCGTACATGGAAAAAGATTTAGGGTTTGCAACCAAAGACGTTGCCCCTTATATTTCATTATACTGGGCTTCTATGATGATCGGACGTTGGACAGGTGCTGTAGATGCATTTGATTTTAGCGCGGGATTCAAAAAAATCTTAAGATTTTTGGCTCCGTATCTGGCTTTTGCATTGTTCTTATTAGTTAACGCTATTGCGCATCACGATCTAGCTCCTTTCTACGTTTACGGACTTATTATTATAGCAATGATCATTTGTGATATCTTGAGTAAAGGAAATCCGGCAAGAATGCTGCTTATTTTCTCTTCTGCAGGTATTACAGCTTTATTAATCGGTATGTTTACTACAGGAATGGTTTCTGTATACGCATTTACAAGCGTTGGATTATTCTGCTCTACGCTTTGGCCTTGTATCTTCGCTCTTGCGATCAATGGACTAGGAAAACACACTAACCAAGGTTCAGGATTATTGATCATGATGATTATGGGAGGTGGAATTGTAAGTCTTTTACAAGGATACGTTGCTGACTTAACAGATATTCATACAAGTTATATCGTTGGCGTTATCTGTTTTGCTTATTTAGCATTCTACGCGATCCGTGTGAGTGGAATTTTAAAGGCTCAGGGAATTGATTTAGATAAAATATCAAAAGGTAGTGGCCACTAACAACACTACAAAAATATATAAGAAAAAGACATTTTGGACAGCTATTTTAGTTGTCCAAATTCTTTTGTTCTATGTTTTTTCGAGATCTAAAATGATGATCTCGTTTTTCGAGCATTTTTTTGAGTTTCAGAAAAGTCTTCATCAAATAATATTTTCATGGATTCCTTTCTCATTTGGAGACCTGCTCTACATTATATTAGGAGCATTTCTTTTGTATTCGATTATCAAAATATTTAAGAAAAAAAGCAGAAGCAGTTCTATTCTAAAACTTTTAATCGTTATTAATATTTTTTATTTTACGTATCAGATATTTTGGGGAATGTTATATTTTCAAATTCCGATTATTAAGAAGTTATCAAGTCAAAAAGAGCCAACTTTAGACAAAGCAAAAATCTTAGCCTTACAATATCTTGAAAAGTGCAAAGCAACAAGACAAGTCGTAGAGGAAGATAAAAATGGAATTTTCATTGTGAAAGATTTAAAAGCAATTCAAAAAGAAATACTCTTTCAGCAGGAGAAACTTCCTAAGTATATTTCAGATAAAAAAGCTCCTCAGATTAATTCATTTAAACCAAGTTTATTTAAGAATGTGATGAGTTTTACGGGAATTCTGGGCTACTATAATCCTTTTACCGCAGAAGCACAATACAACTCCGAATTACCTTCCACATTCATCCCTTTTACCTCCGCTCATGAAAGTTCGCACCAATTAGGTTTCGCACGAGAGCAGGAAGCTAATTTTGTAGGATATTTAATTGGAATTAAATCTGAAAATCTAGAACTGAGATACAGCACGGAATATTTTACGTTAAAAAGCCTTTTAAGATATATTGTTGAAAATGATCCTGAGTTCGTGAAATCTATTTTGAAGAATTATTCTGCCGGAATGAAAAGAGACAGATCATATGAAAAAAGTTTTATAATGAAACATCAAGGCTGGCTGGATGATTTTTTCGGGTTTACCAATAATCTGTTTCTGAAAAGCAATCAACAGGAAGGATCTGTTACTTATTCTTACTTTATTGATTTATTATTAAACTACGAAAAATAGGTATAAAAACAAAAGAATCGTATCAGGCGATACGATTCTAAAAACACAAATGATGAAAAAAAATTTATTACCTTGACTTGTTCCCTCATTCAAGGCGTTGTAAAAGTACAATATATTTTAGAATTACAAAAACATTTCCCTTCTTTTTTTAAAATTTATGAAAACTTTATGACTTTTTAAGTTCACTTGAGTTCACGTCCCTTTTTAATGAATTATGATTAAAACTTTAAATAAATAATAAAATACTAGTTAAAAATAAACTTTAACTTAAAAATAATAATAAACCTAACATTTGTTTGGAAAATTATCATTTCTCAAAGTGAGACATAATCAAAAATAACGTTTCGAAAATAAAAATGTAAATTGAATTATTTAAAATATCGAACCCAAATTATTTAAACTCGTGAAAAGAAATTGTCTTATAATATCGAAATTGTAAATCGTCAGCAAAAAGTGGACATTTGATATTAGAAATTTAAGGAGTGTTTTCATAAAAAGAGTAATTTTAA
>NZ_JAWRXH010000217.1:0-265 GCF_046535115.1 Chryseobacterium sp. SIMBA_038 | reverse complement strand
GACAGCCCCGGTATCGCAGCGCCCGCAAGCAGTGCGGAACGGGCGAACCGAATGCCGGCACGCGCATGAACTCCTACGGATTTGAACTTCATTTGTTGCTCTCTGCTGGCTCGAGGGATGGAAATCTAGCTTGCGGAGAAACGAAATGAATTGAAATCGGACGAGTTCGATTTTTTAAGATGCCGCGCGGCCGCTTGTCCGGCAACCTCTTTTCGGGATTGGGTTTAGACCTTTAAGCGTTTGTAACCTTTGAGATAAAAGCAAA
>NZ_JAWRXH010000216.1:0-265 GCF_046535115.1 Chryseobacterium sp. SIMBA_038 | reverse complement strand
GCCACTGACCGTCCACACGCGACAACAGCTGCGACAGGTACGGTTCCGGGTTGCGCTGGGCTTTGTGCTGCGCCTCGGCCCACTCGACCACCGTGTCCCCCACGAAGGTGGGGATATCACGGCGGAAGCGCTCCGGCATGGCCTGACCCTGTTCGATGGCAAAGTCCGCCAGTTCCAGGGCCTGCTCGAACTGCTCTGTGTCGAACAGCCAGACTAGGACCTGCATCAGCACCAGGTTCGGGTGGTTCAGACCGGATTCGCGGTA
>NZ_JAWRXH010000215.1:0-265 GCF_046535115.1 Chryseobacterium sp. SIMBA_038 | reverse complement strand
CGTGAATCGTTTTCTCTGCTTCTTTCACCGCAATAAGGTTTTCATGACGAATTCCGTATTGTCCTTCAAGATAATATCCAGGTTCGTTAGAACAAACCATTCCTGGAAGAAGATCCTGCGGGTTCAGATCTTTTCTGATGTTTTGTGGTCCCTCGTGAACATTCATGAAGCTTCCTACTCCATGTCCTGTTCCGTGGTTGAAGTCTTTCCCTTCCATCCATAACGGAAGTCTTGCAATGGCATCAAGGTGTACTCCTTTTGTGCC
>NZ_JAWRXH010000214.1:0-265 GCF_046535115.1 Chryseobacterium sp. SIMBA_038 | reverse complement strand
AATTACACAGCACATTGGTGCTTATAATGTGAAGCTTGAAAACGGACAGAGAATTACTTTCTTAGATACTCCTGGTCACGAAGCATTTACAGCGATGAGAGCCAGAGGTGCTCAAATCACGGATATTGCAATTATTGTGATTGCTGCCGATGATGATGTAATGCCACAAACAAGAGAAGCAATCTCCCACGCACAAGCAGCTGGTGTACCAATGATTATTGCTTTAAACAAGGTAGATAGACCAACTGCAAATCCTGATAATATC
>NZ_JAWRXH010000213.1:0-266 GCF_046535115.1 Chryseobacterium sp. SIMBA_038 | reverse complement strand
AGTCTATGTTGGCAATGTGAGATTTGAATGATTTTAGAAGATAATCAATATAGGTTTCCATCTGCTGTTTTGCTTCCGGAGTAAAGTATTTGTCTACGTATAATTTACCAAAAGCCTCACCAAGAACAGTATTTACAAGGGTAAGACCTCTTTTGTTCATAGGACGTTGTTCTTTTTGGCCCTGTAGATCTTTTGCATAGAAATCAAATCTAATCTGCTCCAGACTTTCATCAAGGTTACTTGCATTACCATTAATCAAATGATAC
>NZ_JAWRXH010000033.1:0-417 GCF_046535115.1 Chryseobacterium sp. SIMBA_038 | reverse complement strand
CAACGCCAATCAGCTACACCGTAGATGACGCAACAGGCTTAACCTCAAACGAAGCGACCGTCACCATTGACTATCCGCAAGCAGTGAATGACCTGCAAACGGGTACCTCAGGCAGTCCAGTTGTGGTCGATGTGTTTGCTAACGACAGCCAAGCTGACGCCAACTTAGACCCAGCAACCGTCATCATCACCCAAGCGCCAGCTGGCAGCACTATTGCCGCTGATGGCAAATCGGTGGACGTACCAGGCGAAGGCACATGGACGGTCAATCCGACTACAGGTGCCATCACCTTTACCCCAGTCGCAGGCTTCACCGCGGACCCAACGCCAATCAGCTACACCGTAGACAACCTGACGGGTGACACCTCAAACGAAGCGACCGTCACCATTGACTATCCGCAAGCAGTGAATGACCTGC
>NZ_JAWRXH010000212.1:0-266 GCF_046535115.1 Chryseobacterium sp. SIMBA_038 | reverse complement strand
GGGGGAATTTTCAGCGTGAACTCACACTGTCTGCCAACTCCATGAATGCCTTGCGCGGTGAGGTAGATCGGCCAGTGATGATATCGATGATCCAGTGAGCATCAATACTGAAAGGCTTGTCAGCGAACGGACCTGAGATCTGAGTACTTGGCTGCCGACAAGAGTTAAACGTAGGCTCAACGTATAGAATGTATCAGAGAATGACAGTCTCAATAATGTCGTCTCTGCCCATAAGTGACACAAATATATGCAACCTATATTATATA
>NZ_JAWRXH010000211.1:0-266 GCF_046535115.1 Chryseobacterium sp. SIMBA_038 | reverse complement strand
AGGGATTCTTCTTCATTCAGGCTGAAAACTGAGAGCTACCTCGTCCCCCTGGCAAACCACCTCTGGGCTTGGTAGCGATACCAGTCCCTTCGTTCTCCGGCCAATCCTTGGCCTTGGCGACCGAGGCCTGCAAGGCCATGCGCCTTACGGGGATCGGTGGGTTTGATATCATCAAGGTCAAATACGCGGGTGGCTGTCAGTGACAGTCACCCGTTCTTGTCATTATCCCCTGGCGGATGGTGAGCCATGGGTTTCGTGGCTGTGTG
>NZ_JAWRXH010000210.1:0-266 GCF_046535115.1 Chryseobacterium sp. SIMBA_038 | reverse complement strand
AGGGGTTGGCGCAAAGCCGATGAAATCCGAGCGGGTCGTGCGCGCTTCTTTCTATGCTGCCCATGTTGAAGCGCGCACGATCGTCAACCGGTTCACGAGCAAAACGAAGCCGTCGCTGATCCCGGGAAATACCGGCAGCGTCGGCTTGAACATCGCCAGAATCTGCCGCGCCGCCCGCGTCGCGCGCCGCCGTTATCAGTAGTTTCCCCTACGCCCCCCTCAGGATTTTCCCCTACCGCACCATCCCGCGCACCGCACGCCCCACC
>NZ_JAWRXH010000032.1:0-419 GCF_046535115.1 Chryseobacterium sp. SIMBA_038 | reverse complement strand
AACGCGACGCCGTCGGGCAACCCGCTCGACATCGTGCGCGGCTTGATGCTCGGCGACGTAATCAGCGTAGGGGATTACGACAAAGGCCGGCGTCCCGTCCGGCCCATTGATGACTTGAATGTTAATAGGTGCGTTCATCGCGTTTCCTCACTTCTTCGATTTCGACGACTCGAATCACGCCGTCCCAGTTGAACAGAACCCGGTAGTTGCCGACTCTCAGGCGATACCCGTACTCATGGTTTGTCAGCGCTTTAACGTTCTGGCATTCCGGCATCGAGGCCAAGGTGCTAACGCCGTCGCGGATAGCGACTTGGTGCTGCCGGTTGAGCTTGCGCAGTTGCTTCGCGGATTTCGGGGTCCAGTTGATCGCGCATCATGGATGCAATTATAAGTCAAATATAAGCTTTACCGAGCACAAC
>NZ_JAWRXH010000209.1:0-266 GCF_046535115.1 Chryseobacterium sp. SIMBA_038 | reverse complement strand
ACCAGCCGACCGTGCCGTTACCCGAACCGCCGAGCGTCAGCTCGAAATTCCTGCGGCCGAGGCGGCGCGCGGGGATCTCCTGTATCGACGCGCTGAAGAAGGGGACGGTGACGTAAGCGACGGTGCGGACCTGCTGACGCTTGCACACATGATGCGCGGCGGGTCCACGGTTCGCGGGCTTCACCGGTTTCGCGGGAAGGGCGGCGCCGGTCCGCCGCCGCCCTTCCTGCCCGGTCCGGCGCACTCAGAACTTGTGACGAATCCCC
>NZ_JAWRXH010000208.1:0-266 GCF_046535115.1 Chryseobacterium sp. SIMBA_038 | reverse complement strand
ACTCTGCACGGACCACGACCGACGGGACAATCAGGAGCGCGGTACGCATCTCGGTCATCCATGCGTCGCCAAACTGACGTGCTGCCTGAAGTGCCGCCGCGTCCCATCCGTCCGGCAACGTTTCGGCCGTATGGCGTTCGATGCTGACGTCGTCGGGAACACTTGCTTCGACCCATCCGTGTGTTTTCGGCACCTTGCCGATGCGCGCATGCACCAGCACCTCGAGCATCGCACCCGCAAAAGTCGACGCCGCATAGATGACGGGC
>NZ_JAWRXH010000207.1:0-267 GCF_046535115.1 Chryseobacterium sp. SIMBA_038 | reverse complement strand
ATAACGTCTTCAAAATTAGTCATAATTTTTTTTAATCCAAATAGTGTTTTATATATGTAGAATGGTTTAGTTTGTGCAAATATATGAAATTAGGACACTTATTAGTGTCTAAAATAATTAAAAATTTCATAAACTTGTATAATTGAATGTTTAATCATGGAAAGAAAATCAGCAGCGGGCAGTATCCGAAACAAGGAACGCAGTAAAAAGAAATTCTTGGATGCGGTTGGGAAAATTCTGAAAACCAAGGGTTATGCAGGATTAAAG
>NZ_JAWRXH010000206.1:0-267 GCF_046535115.1 Chryseobacterium sp. SIMBA_038 | reverse complement strand
AAGGTATCAGACTTTCTGTAGAAGGAACTGATAAATATCTTTTCCAGTTTTCACCTGATGACATGGAACTGATCATGTACTATAAATATGATAAAACAGAGAACAGTACAACAACACGCCCACAAACAACTCTTAATTTTAACTTAGCAAATCTGAATGCTCATATTGGTCAATATGTATATAATAGAGGAGGATATACAGTTGAGTCTGCATTGTCCAATAGTAAGCCATCGGGTGATCCGAGACTTTTTGTTCAGGGAATGGGAG
>NZ_JAWRXH010000012.1:0-116442 GCF_046535115.1 Chryseobacterium sp. SIMBA_038 | reverse complement strand
ATTAAAATTACTCTTTTTATGAAAACACTCCTTAAATTTCTAATATCAAATGTCCACTTTTTGCTGACGATTTACAATAATTATTATTTCTAAAACTTTTTCATCACTAACTCTGAACACTTGCTATGATTCTCAATCATTTAAATATGTTTTTTTCGACAAAAATAAACCAGAGTAGGTAATTTCTACTCTGGTTTTTAAATTTAATGTTTTGAATTTTATTTGAATTTCAATAAGTTAGTATTTGAAACTGTTCTCATCACTAACTTTGGAACATTACCACATTTGATATATTACCAGTTTATTGCTCTTTAATAAATGTATACCTTTTCATTTCATCTGGGTCACCATCCCATATAAATAAACTTAAGGGCTTTTTGCTTCCTAATGCACCTTCTCCTGAAATGTAAAAAGTAATACTTCCATCTCTTTGATTGCCGGGTGCATGATAAGTGATTTTTATGCCTTTATCAATTCCGTCTATAAGACCACTTTCAGCATCAGTAACCATCTTCCAAATACCTTCACAATTTAATTTTTGATTTTCATTTCTTGGAAAAGAACTAATGACATAATAATTTAAACTTTTTAAAATACAAGTCCCATCTTGCTTTAGAATAAAAGAAGCCCCATCATTAGATTTCCATTTACCAATAAAATAATTTTCTTCTATTTTTTGGTTTCCACAACCTGAGAAAAAAATAAGTATAATCATTAAAAAAAAACTTCTTACCATCTTTTCATTTTATTCATTACAATAAATTGAGGATGATGTAGGAATTGATTTATTTTCATTGATGTAAAAGTCTTTCACATCATCTTTAGCAAAATCATCCCCTAATTCATAAGATTTTAGAAATGAATAATTCCCAAACTTACTTGAATAATTATATTTTGTAACTAATGGATCATCAGTTCTTAATGCCAGAATTCTAGAAATATCATAATATGCTCTTCCGTAATTATTTTTTTCAGCCATTATAATTGCGTAATATAAAAACTCTTTGCTCTTACCATTTGTTGTATAAGCTTTATAGCTTCTTATATATGCTAATGTATCACCATTTAAAATAGCCTTGTTTAAATTAGTTTGAAGCTCTTTATCATGAAAATCAAACTTCGGATTTTCAGATTTTTCATGTATGTCTTTTGCAGAATCGTTTACTCTTTTATTATTTTTAGTACAATTAAATAATAAGAATATAGTTAAAAATAATATTATTTTTTTCATATTTGTTTTGTGTTTTATGTGAAAAAATAGGATTGAAGTTTCAATCCTATTTTTTATTTAAATTTAATTATTTTCTAAAACAGATATTGAACTTGGTACTTTCAATCCTTTATCTAAATACATTTCTTTTATAAATATTTTTGCATTTTCATTACCAACTTCATAAGCTTTTAAAAGATAATATAATGTTATTTTGCTTTCATGAGGGAACTTACTATCATAATTATATTTTTCTAATATTGTTGATGTGTCAAAAAATGCTTCGCCAAAATTATTTAATTCTCCCATTTTCATTGAATAATATAGAAACTCTTTCTTATGCCCACTGACTACAAATTCTTTATAAAGTCTTTGATATTCTGTTGTATCATTATTTTTTAAAACAACGTTTAAAACATTTTTTAAAGAATCAGTAAGAAAAGCTGATTCTTTAGCAGAAATAATTGATTCAGTTTCTTTTATTTTATCATTTATCACTTGTTTATTACAAGAAAATATCATAATCGAAGAAATACTAAAGAGCATTACGGTATTAAATTTCATACTATTCTTTACAATATATTGATGAAGATTTTGGTATTGTTTCATTCTTTTCTTTATAATATTTTGCAATTTCTCTTGCAGCTTCATCTCCCATTTCATAAGATTTAGAAAATGAATATTCTCCGAATTTGCTATTATATTTATGTTTTCCTTTTAGTGAATCAGTAGGAGGAAGTGACAGAATTAATGCAATATCATAATAAGCTTTCTTATAATTATTTTTCTCAGCCATTAGTATAGCATAATATAAAAACTCTTTGTCCTTACCATTAGTTGTATAAGCTTTATAGCTTCTTATATATGCTAATGTATCACCATTTAAAATAGCCTTGTTTAAATTAGTTTGAAGCTCTTTATCATGAAAATCAAATTTTACAAAATTTGATTTCGCAGTAGAATCTTTAGTTGAAATATTTTTTAATTGTTTATCACTTTTGTTACAATTAGCAATTAAAAGAAGTATTGATAATAATGTTATTTTTCTCATAAAGTTTTTGTTATTGAAAATTAGGGTATTTTTTTAGAAATTCTTTATACTCTTGTCTTTTTAAAACTTGACCATTTCTATAAAAAATAATAGAACCCAAACCATCTCCTGTATTTTCTTTTAAATTTACATTTCGCATTCCTTTCACAGAATTATCATAAGTTACATATTCATCAAAAGCAATAACTGTAAGGTTAGGATGCGCTCTAGAAACTTTTTCACCAAAAGTTTTATAGTTTTTTAAGTCCGGATAATCTGTGGCTGTTCGACAAACATATAATATTAAAATGGCATCTTTTATTTTATCTACATTTTTCCAATTACTATTTCGTTTATTCATCAATGTATCAAATTTATCTGCTGTATGGATCGCAGTTTCGCCATCATAGATATTACCATAACCACCATGTCCAAACGCTCTAAAAATTCCATCTCCTGCCGTTCCTTTAAACATTTCAAACATTTCTTGAAATTTTTGATAAAAAGGAGCATCAGCACCCGTTTTCCCAAAGAAATTCACAGGTTCTTCATCAGTATCTAGTTTTCCATATTTAGTAAAATCAAACTGTGAAAAATCTACAGAATTAGCAGCTTGTGCATCTAAAATATCTCCTATAGTTATACCGCCGCTGTCTCCGCCACCGCCTTCATCGGCAGTACGTCCTAGAAAACTATTCAACAATTTTTTTCCTACTAATCCCATTGTCTGTCCGGAAGTATTGATAATATGACCATCTTCATCAAACCATCTTCCATCTACATCAGATAATGAGATAGGATTATTAGCTACATACGCATACGTACTTGTAGAAAGATATTTTTCAGCCAATTGATCGATCCCGTTCCATCTTCCAATATCCGGCATATATTGTCTCCATCCGTAATCATAGAATCCGGTTTCCTGCAATTCTTTTCCGCTATTCTTGTAAGAATAATAGTTTCCAAAATTAGAAGCCGCTGAACCACCAATATGACTTAATCCAAACGGATAGAAATTATTGGTATCTGTAGTCTGAAGAACACCTGCGCTGTTTTTTGCAAAACTTACTCTTGCATTACCTAAATGATCTTTATATTGGTAAATATAACGGTTTTCTGTAAAACTATAAAATCCTTCTGCTGTGGGTAGAAAACTAAGTTTCCATTCCGGCATTGCAGGAAGAACAGGCCCTCCGATGAGTCCTTTTTTATAGGCTTGTGTCTCATAGGCAACTTCTGTTCTGCATGTCATACAGATGCCACCGGTACCGTTATCTTCATAAGAATATTGAAATCCATCCAGATAATCTGTCATACGGCTGATGTTCGCTCCCATGTCGCCTATATTATCGTATGTTTTACGAAGTTTTGTTCCGTCAGCACGATAAAGATAATTAATACTTGTATTGGAAACCTTACCCAGCGGATTGGTATATTTGATAGAAAGTTGGTTAGCTAAATTCAGGTAATTATAATTAATGGTCTGAATACCTTTATCTTTCATATTGGTCATATTTCCGTTTAGGTCATAAGATATCACATTGTTTCCGCCTTCATATCCGGTATCGTTGAATGAATTTTCAATAACTTTATCCAGACGGTTTCCTGTGTATTGGTAGGTAAGATCATCTACGAGCGTTGACGTGTTTCCTGAAACAGGGAAAGCATTTCTTTTTAAAGTAGAAATATTTCCGTTGAGATCATACGTAAGACTTTCGTTAAAGTTATTATTAAACGGAGTCGTAGAGTTGGGCTCAGAATAAACAGCATCCTGCAGTCTGTTGAGACTATTATATGAATAGTCGTATCTTTTTAATACATCTTCGGATGAGTTTTTCCAGTCAACCTCTGAAATATTTCCGTTGTACCTAGGTGATGCAATATTGGGATTCACAGGATTGTTATACTTTATTTCGTATCCGAAAAGTTTTCCGTTCAGGTTGGCAGGATCGTTAATCTTGGTCAGTTGACCTCGGATATCATAGGAGTAATCTATACTCTGAAGAGGTGTTGCGGTATTTATTCCACCAACTTTCTTATTTTTTAATTGTGAAAGCTCGTTATACTCATTTTGTGCTAAGATCTCTTCTGTGTTATTGTCAACTTTATGTTTCTGAACCAATAATCTGTTTTGATTATCGTAGGTAAAAGTTTGGATGATTATTTTTTCGGTATCTGTATTCAGCCTTTTATGGTATGTTTTGGATTGTTTTATAATACCCGCAAAGTTATCATCTTAAATATTTTTAATCAAACTCATTCATCACTAAATCTGAAACACTTGGTATGATTCTCAATCATTTAAATATGTTTTTTTAGATAAAAATAAACCAGAGTAGATAAGTTCTACTCTGGTTTTTGAATTTATTGTTTTAAATTTTATTTGAATTTCAATGAGTTAGTTTTGAAATTGTTCTCATCACTAACTTTGGAATATTACAGTTATTTAAACGATATATTATTACTAATTATTTTACCTTCAAAAAATTTGTAATTTTTCAATTTTTTCTTTTGTGTAGATGTCAAATAATTATATAATATTCTATCTATACAAATCAGTAAAGAAAAATCATAGCTCTTATCTTCATCTAAAATATATTTGTCATGATTTAAAGAAAATTCAGATCGTCTAATATCAAAAATATCCATTTGAATTTCATATGTAAAACTATGCTTAGCCTTTAATAGAATTATATTAGTCATTAAATAGTGGTTCTTTTCTGCACTTTTATAATTTTCAATTTTTTCTTTAGATCTCCAAATATCAATTATACTTTTCTTTTTTTGTAGACTAGAATCTATCTTTTTTTCAATTTCTATCGCCATTTTTTCATTAACATCAAATGCAGCAGGATTGGCTTCAAGATATTTATCAGTATTTATATCTTTAATTATTATTGATGGCCCTAGGTACTTATATGGATAATCTGTATTTTCGATTTTACTACAAACTTCTGAGGGATAATATGCTTTAAACCCTGTTGTATCAATTGGAATTATATAATTATTTTTAGATTCATTTGTAACCGTAATCCCTAATACATACTGACCACTACTATTTTTTTTTAATATTACTACATTAAGGTTTACTTGAGAAGATATCAGATTAATAAAAAATGTAAAAAATATAATTAAACACTTATTCATACTATTGCTTTTTTAAAAGATTATTATAAAAATTAGCCCATGCTATATTTAAATTTATCAAGTTTGACTTTATCACTTTAATTGATTCAGGGCTATGATATGATATTTTTGATTGTGGACCATGCTTTTCATATGTAATATCCCAAGCATTGGAAAATTTAGAATTACCAAATTTTACTTCCCAACTATAAGAATTATATTCATCATAAAAACCATATGCCATTCTACTAGTTGCATTATTACTATTTGATTTAATAACGTTGTAAAATTCATCTTTAAAATAATAGAATATTGAATGATCTATTTCGTGTCCGATAGTAAATGCATAATCGAGAATTCCTGATATGTTTTTCATATTTATTAAGACATTAAAACCGTTAGATTTACCTTTTATTAAAAAATTACTCGTTTCTTTAAAATCAAGCCCCCTAGATGTATTTGCAGCCGTCTGCAACACCCCTACTAGCTCAGATATTGCGTCAATATTCATCAATTTTTCCCAATCTCCAAATTTTGCTTTATCATTTGCAGGATCTCTAAACCCAGCCTTTTTTAATTGCTCTACTAAAGAAAACATTGCTCCAATTGCTCCATCTTTTGTTAATACCTCTTGTAAGAAGTCAAAAGTTGAAGGATTAGTAAAGTTTAATGCATTTCCACCACCACCTTCATCAGCTGTTCTTCCTATGAAGCTACTCATAAATTTCTTCCCCAAGAACGCCATTGTCTGTCCTGAAGTATTTACAATATGTCCATCTTGATCAAACCATCTTCCATCTACATCAGATAAAGAAACAGGATTATTAGCTACATATGCATATGTACTCGTAGAAAGATATTTTTCAGCTAACTGATCGATTCCGTTCCATCTTCCTATATCCGGCATATAATCTCGCCATCCGTAACTGTACATTCCTGTTTCTTGAAGTTCTTTATTATTATACTTATAGTTTTGATAAATTCCTAATCCAAAGAATGCTGTACCCGTCTTTAGATGATTCATCCCAAAGGGATAGTAATCATTTTTATCGGTGATTTCAAGAGCTCCTGTGCTGTTTCTCGCGAAACTTATTCTTACATTTCCTAAATGATCTTTATACTGGTAAATATACTGATCTTTCTGATAATCATAAAAACCTTCTGACGTTGGAAAAAACTGCAAATCATCAGTCTTTACATCTACAATAATACCTCCACCTCCAAAGGGAGGGTCAATTGTTGGATCGGTAACGACAGGACCATCAAGACTGAATATCTGTGGCTGCATGGCTTTGATAGATAATGAATTGCTCATTAGCATTTCCGAAGAACCTCCACCGTTGATATTTTCTAATTTAAAATACTGGAAACCATCCAGATAATCTGTGGTTCTTTTGGTTATTGTAGGTCCTGCAACTCCTATTAAAACAGTAGTATTTTCCTTTGTTAACTTAGTTCCATCTGCTCTATATTTGGTATTAATAGTAACATCTTCAATGCTGTTCTTATTGACATGTAAGTAATTAGGAAGATTCAGATAGTTATATTTTATAGAAGAAATACCTTTGTCAGGCATTGTTGTCATATTCCCGTTGACATCATAAGAGATCATGTTTCCTCCACCTTCATATCCAGTAGAGTTTTGAGAGGCATCAATAATATTTGTCACTTGATTTCCTGTATAACTGTAAGATAATCTATCAATTACTGTTGCAGTATTGGTTCCGCTTTCCAGTACGGCAGTTCTGTAGAGCTTTGAGATATTTCCGTTAAGATCATAATCAATAGATTCTATATTTTCTTTACTATACGGATTATTGGGATTCTGATAATATCCTGCGGTAACTCTATTCAAACCATCATAAGCATAACCATATCTTTTTGGAGTAAGAGATGGATTGGTGCCTATCGTTTCAACTGCCCTCCAGTCTACCTCTGTAATATTCCCATTATATTTAGGACTTACATTTTTATTAGGAAATAATGCCGAATCAGGATTGGTAATTCCTTCTTTTTGGTTGTAATTAATTCTATATGAAAACAGTTTTCCTCCCAGATCGGCTAACCCCATCTGGTTTTTGTTAACATCCGTTACTAAACCTCTTATATTGTAAGCATAATCTATACTTTGAAGATTGTTTCCTACTTTTTTATTGGTAAGCTGTGATAATTCATTATATGAATTTTCAACCAAGAGCTGCTCAGGTTTACTGCCTACCTGATGCCAATGTTTCAACAGTCTGTTTTGAAGGTCATAATCAAAACGTTCTTTAATCGTTACTCCCACTTCTCCTTGTTTTCTTACATGATACATTTCTGTTTTTTGCGGTACTCCCGCAAAATCCACTGTAAGGTCTGTTTTAGTATATCCTCCCAAATGGTTGATAGAATAGGTTTCTAAAACCCTTCCTTTGGCATCATAATAATTATAATTTTTTGTCCAGTTATCATCTTCAATATTCTTTATCAGACTCATTACAGGAAGACTTTTTGTGCTTGTATTATTTCCTGTAGAATTATCTGTTAAAGCATTAGGAGGAAATGACGGATTAAAACTGTAAGACGGATAGGTGTCATAATAATTCAAAGATAATAATGTCACCCATTTAGTAGAATTAGGATAGGTTATATCTTGATTTCCATAATAAACATCTACCCCTTGTCTGTTAAATGGTGGAATCGTTAATCTGTTGACGTTATTAGCTCCCAATCCATCTATTTCTGCCTGCTCTACACTTCTATCATATCCCGTTGAGATTCCGGATATAGCCACTCTTCCGAATTGGTCATACTTGGTATAAATCCACTGTCCTTTGGCTTTTAAAACACTATCCTGACTTCCAACCAATCTGTTTTGTTTATCATACAGCATATATTCCCAGCCTTTTCCGGGAAGTTTCTTTTCTACAGCACGGTTCCAACCGTCATATCTGTATTGATAACAAAGATTATTAAGCGTTATGTCATCTACTAATCCAGACTGAGAAGCCAGTGGAGGAATGGTATATGCCAACTGATTATATTCATTATACACATAATAGGTGTCAACATTTTGAGTCCCGTCTTTTTTTCTGATTAAGACAGTCTGCCCTTTTTTGTTTTTAAATTCAATACTGCTGTTTCCGTCTTCATCGATAACGGTAGATTTGAACAATGAATTGGCAGGATAATTTCCTGAAATACTCAGTTCACTGTTTGTTCTGCCATCCTGCCATGTAGTTTCAACAGTATATTTTTTTACTTCATTGGCAGTATTGGCAGAGTATGAGAAGTTCACAGGGTGAGCAGACCATGCATTTCCCAATTGCTTTTGTTGTAAAACCTTATCTAATGGTGAAGTCTCAAACGTTTTTTCAGTATAGATCTTCTCATTGCCATATACAGCAGTAGCATTGGAAAGCGGATCAGGATATATTGCCCCATCCTGCGTTCCTGTCTGAGGAACTGCAAGATATTCCTTTATCTGTCTTCCGTAACTGTCATATTCTACAGGTAGAGCAATGTCTTTTCCGGCGGGTGTTGCTTTTAAAGATATGTTTTGTTTCAGTCTTCCAAGACCATCAAAGTATTTTACATTTTCTACTTTCCTGGAGCAGTCTTCCGTTAAACAGTTTTTTTCGTATACATAGTTTTCTGTTGTGGTAAGCCCGGATTGTGCATAGGTAAAACCAACTAACAGAAAATTAGTTATTAATAGTATTTTTTTCATCGTGTGTTAGTTTTTGTAATTATACTTGTATTCTTTTAATGTAACTCCATTCATGTCAATCACTCTTTCAAGCCTGTTGCTGGTGTCATATTTATAAATTTCTCTTATTCCGTTGGGTTGGGTTGCAGTGGTACTTCCGATCAGCGGATCATAAGTATAAGTAGTAATTTGGAAACTTTTTAACGGATCCAGTTTTCTGAAATTATCTAACGCTATAAGAAGTAAGCCTTCCTTTGACGGATCTGCTGCATCTGCATTGGAGGCATCAATGATTGGTTGTATCAGCGATGAAACCTGTGCATAGGTTGCACCTTCAATTTTAGCAAGAGGCTTTGTTTTGTCATAACCATATACAACCGCCGAAGGAATGCCTACAGCAGATGTAAACTGAACAATATTCCCTCTATCATCATATTGGTTAATAGTAATGGCTTTTGTTGAGTTATCATCGATATTGGAAGTAACTACAGAGGTCGGAAAAGTAGAGCTTGGATTATCAAATTTCGTTTCTGTTTTAGAAACCAGTTTTCCATCATTTTTTTCCTGAATTACTACAGGAACACTCATAATATGAGCACTGGAGAGATTAGAATATCCGGTTTCCGGATAAGTATAAAACTGTTCTATAATACTGCCATCCGATATTTTTTTAGTAGATGACATTTCGAAATTATATTCACTGAAATTAGTTTCAGCCTGCTCTTCTAAGCTTTGGTTGTTTTCAAAGTAAGAAGTTGAAGTATTCACAATTTTTTTCAGCCATCCCAATTTAGAATAGATATCTTCAAAAGCAGAGTAGTCTGCGGTTCCGGGAATATCCGCAAATGTATATTCGCTTTTTTCTAATGCCAGCAGCTTATTCTGAGCATCATAAACTTCTTTTTTATCTAATAGTCCTCCGCTTGTAAAGGCGTAATAAGGCCAGTACATTTTACTGACTCCGTCTACAGTATAGGGAACCTGAGGATAATCATCAGGGGTTTTATAATAATATTTCACGTACCCGTTCCCATCATCAGTATTAGTAATCTTAACATTTTTATAAAGTATATAAGTGCTGCCATTCATATCTATTTCAGGAGAAAAAGCATATCCGGAAGAGGTGTTGCTGTCTGAAAAACTGTTATACTCGAATTTAGTGGTTTTTATAGGAGTAGTGTCTGTTTTACTATTATAGTATTTTATATTGGCAATTCTTACTCCTCCAATTTGAGCAGTGTTTTTAAGAGGGAGCGGAAGGTGGGCAATTTGAAATACATGTGCCAGCCCTCTTCCTCCTGAACCTGTAATTCTTAACTTATAAGTTCCCGGAGATAAGAAAAACTCTCTTGTAATAGTATTGGCTCCGCATGTTGTTCCAAAAAGAAACTGCCCTCCATCATTAACAAGATAGTCAACATAAGGAGGGGTATTGGTGTCCCAATATAGAGGAGGGGTAAATAACTCGTCATAACCAAATGCTATAAATATTTTTCTTGGTTTGGTTCCGGAAACGGTAAATGAGTATTCCGTTGCATGATTGGTATCATATAATATATCGCTTATTGGTTCCAGATATTGCACGGCCGAATCTACATAATTATCCCCATCCATAATGGAATTAAGATAAGCAGGATCTGCTCTGTTAAAATATACCTGATGGTGTTCGAAGTTATATTCAACAACTCCTCCCGAAGGGTTGATCACTCTTTTTAAAACTCCGGGATTATTTGGTAATGTAGTGGCATAACCGGGGCACAAAGAACTTAAGTCGATTCCATAATAAGAAGGGCTGTCATAAGAAACGGTACTATATTCAAATGCAGTAGTTTCAGTGGCAATAGAATTTCTATTGAGTTTTTTCAGTTTGTCTAATGTTCTGTTAAAAGCATTAACATATTCAAAAGAATACCCTGAAATAATATGATTGTAATTATCTTTTAAAATAACTTTATTTACTTTATAAGGATCATTCATAGTACCTTCCATCGAAGATTCATATACATTATCAAACTCTATTTTTCCATATCCCGGAGAAGTAATGGTCTTTAGCTTGCAGGTTTCATATAAGAGAGTAGACCCATTACTCTTGTATTTTATATCTTTCTGATAAGAAAAATTGGCCAGTTCAATATTGTTGGCATCTTTTATTTGTGTTAAAAAGAAAGCCGATTTATAAATTTTACCACCCGGGATATAATTTGTTGTATTCTTATTGCTTCTTGTGTAATCATTAAAAATATACTGTATCCCCTTAGTATCTGTTATAGTAAATGATTTTATGATAAGTGTTGCATTATTACTCTCAGGGACATAATTAATTCTAACTTTATTTGAAGACAGGTTAACGAGTTCAAAAGTATTATTCTGGATATTTCTTTTAAACTTTAATTTTCCTGAAGCTCCGGGCAGACTGTAATAATAAATATCATTATAATCATTTTTAGTATAATTACTTGAACCGGCATTATCAAATACTTCATCAATATCTCCAACAATACTTCTAGAAATAACGCCTCCTGCAAACAGCGACCATCCATTACCAACCTGGCTCGCAGGTTCAGATTCAGAAGTATTCATAGGATTATAGGATAAGCCTGTATTTAAACTTACGCTACTATTGCTGGTAGGCAATGTTAATAAAGGTAAAGTAATGCTCGGAATGCCTGAAGCGTTGGATTGGGGAGCATTGGAGTACGTTGCCAAAGATGAAACGGAAGGCACCGGATTTGAAAAATCTCCAAAGTTTATATCGTTTTGAGCATAAAGAGTTGAGGAGACAATTCCCAAACCAATACTCATCATTTTAATTGTTTTCTTCATAAGTTGTGTTTATTTTTTAATCAATTTAGCATTAGCCGTTTTATTCGTATTGGTTTTTACAGTCACCAGATAAACTCCCTGAATTAAACTCTGAGTATTGATTTTAGTTACTTTATTCTTCGTTTTCAAACTTTGCAATTGACGCCCACTCATGTCATAAAGGTTGATCTCCGCCTCAAACGCTCCCTCTCTCAGGCCCTCAAACCCAATCTCCACGTAAGCATAATCTGAAACCGGATTCGGATAAATCTTAATGTCTTGTTTTACAATCAACTGATCAATTTGCTTATCACCAAGCTTAACGATTTTCCAGTTTTCTTTTCCAAGTTCCTCAGCACTTGTTCCTGCTAAAATGATTGAACCGTCACGGTTTAATTTTATATCAGATAATCTTTCCTCTTTCTTACTGGATTCTCCTTTTACATGCTTTCTCCACTGTTCATTTCCATTTTCATCTAAATACAGCATCCAAAATTTCTCATCATCACTTTCAATTCTTCCCTCAGCTTGAGTATATCCGCCGATCAGCACTCCTTTTGTAGACTTCCCGCTTCCATCTTCCGACTCCCTGTTAATCACACTCATTCCCATCAAAACGTCTCTGTTTTTGAAGTTGTAAGACTTTTGCCAAACTTCATCTCCTTTTTCATTCAAAGAAATTAACCAGACATCGGTTCCTTCTTCAATTCCAACGGTTTTATTTCCTGATCTCTCAGATCTGGATTCTCCACCAATTAAAAATCCGGTAGAAGTTAAAGCGAGTGTTCTCAAATGATCATCACCTTTTCCACCGAAATTTTTTTCCCATTCAACTTTTCCTTCTTTATTAAGTTTGATGATCCAATAATCTCCTTCTCCAAAGTTTTCAGTTTGTTTACTTCCAGCATCCATCTTCCCACTTCCAGCTATCTTTCCACTTCTTGAATACATTCCTAACAAAGCGCCGCCATCTTTTGTTGGAATCATCTTTTCAACTTCATCAAGACCTTTTCCTCCTAAAATTAATTGTGATAATTCTTTTCCGTTTTTATCAAGTCTTATGATAACAACATCTTTAGATCCATATCCTTTAGCTGAATTCTGAACATTTCCGGCTACAAAAAATCCTAAATCTGTAGTTTGAATTACAGATCTTGCTTCCTCATCAGAACTTGTTCCAATAGTTTTTTGCCATAGCTCGTCCCCAAATTCATTCAAACGAATCAGCCAGATATCAGATCCACCTTTAGAATCCTCTTTTTTGTCTAAACCTTTTCCAGAATAAGAAGTTCCAGCGAGAAGAAAACCTCCTTCCTGAGTAGCTACAGTCGCAGATAAGAAATCATGATTTTGTCCGGAGAAATACTTTTCCCAAACTTCTTCTCCCTGTTGATTAAGTTTAACCAAGTGGAAATCGTAACCATTATTCTGCTTACTGCTTCCAGCCTGAAGCTTATCGCCCTGAATGCTGCTTCCTGTAATTAAATATTGCTGATCAATCGTCGTAGTAACCTGACTCAGAAAATCCTGAGTATTAGATTTTATATCTTTCTGCCAGACTACTTCCTGAGCCGAAAAATTAAATAATGCACACACCAGAAGTGCGCCCGAATAGTTTTTTTTCATAAGCATTAGCTTTTTAATTGTGTTCAAATTTATAAACTGTTATGTTTCGGAAAATGTGGATTTCCTTACTTTACTTTTTTATTATCTATTTTCAAAATTAATCCTCAGACACGACAAACTATGTCGTATTATATAGGGATGCATTTTTTTATCAATAGGTTGGAAATTAATTTATAAAACAAAAGGCACGAGCAAAAGTCAATCCGTTAAAGAGGCACTCGGATGCCCTACAACCAGAAAGACTCCGCCCGTGCCCATATAGGATACACGGGCGTAAGTCTATCATTTTGTGGTTGTATTAGAAGATTCCGAGTTTTCTTTAACCTAATGATAGCTTACGCTTTTGTTTTTGTTAAAATCTGCTGCGAAGATAAATATATTTTTTAAAAATTGTTAAAGAATTTACTTGTGAATAAAAGTCTGAGCAATGGCCTTTTTAAGGTAAATTATATATTTAATTAAATTTATTCATAGAATTAAAGCTTGAATATTAACAAATTAATATTTTTAATTTATGTTTGTTTAAATTTTTCAATGTGATAAATTATTGTATTTTTATTTGGTATATGTGTTGTGATTTGTAAATTTGTTTGTATTAATCATAATTATTTATATAATATGGAGTCAAAAAATCAAAACACAAATTCTAAGCTGTTAAAAGCGCTGTAAGTGAAACAGGACATGCCAAAAATGCAGCTAATTTTCAAAGTCTCATTTCTTTTTGCATAGGATTCGGAGCGGCTTACAATCCTATAAAAGACAGCCTTAAAGTAGAAATGCTTCAGGATCTTTTACTAAGCGTACAAAGTAAGCTCGATAATACGAAAACCAAAAAAACAGGCTTTGACAATGCGACCAATAACCGCAGAAATGCTTTTACAGATTTAAGATCTCTTTCCACCAAAATAGTAAATGCCTATTCTGTGTCCGGTGCAGACCAGCTTGGGATAAATAACATGAAGTCTGTTAATAGAAAAATACAGGGTTCACCTTCAAAGAAAAGCAATGTACAGGCAGAAGAGCAACAACCTGAAACCAAACAGATTTCCAACTCTCAGCAGTCATATGACAAAATGGTAGATCATTTTTCAGGGATCATAGAAATTCTGGTTCAGAATCCATCTTACAGCCCCAATGAAAATGACTTGAAGATTACAGCTTTACAGAATAAGCTCTCAGATCTGAAAACAAAAAATACAGAACTTATAGATTCATACACCCAGTATAGCAATGCGATGTTGGAAAGAAATCAGTTAATGTACAATCCGCTGTCAGGGCTTTTGCAGACAGCGAAAGAAGTTAAACTATATGTGAAAAGTGTTTTCGGAGCATCCAGTCCGCAATACAAACAAATTAGCGGGATAGAATTCAAAGTTCGTAAAGGAGATAAATAATGAACCAAGGTCTATTTAAATATAAGCGTTGGCGGGTTTAATTATAGCGATGGCAAATTCAAAATTGCTGCTGTCAATTACAATATAACCGTTGGCAGATTCAGTATAAGCAATGTCGGGTTTAATATTAGTGTAGGCGATTACAGTATAAGCGTTGGTGGTTTCAAAATAAGCAACGACGAATATAATATTATCAATGGTAGTTTCAATAATGGCACTGGCAATAGTAAAATTGCAGATGACTTATACAATATTCATAAAGACCTATAAAAATATAGAATAGGAATAATTTTTGGAGTTACTTTGCAACTCCATTTTTTATTGAAAATAGATTATGTTCGACAAGCAACAAAGAAAGTTTAAGAGATCCGCGAGATTAATTTCCGTATTAAGTAAATATGGATTTAAAGACATGCTCGCAAGAATGAACGGGAACAACAAACAGGAAGAATACTCCTCAAATTCAGACGAGATCATCTCAAAAGGAACAGTGTATGAAAGAATAAGATTCGTTTTAGAAGAACTTGGACCCACTTTTGTGAAGCTTGGACAGACATTCAGCAACAGGGAAGACCTTCTTCCGCCGGAATTGGTGCAGGAACTTCAAAAACTGCAGGACAAGGTAGATACAGTCGAAATGAATGTACATGAAATTCTTGAAAATGAGTTTAATATTTCAGTTAATGATCATTTCCTTGAAGTTCAGAAACACCCATTGGCAACAGCTTCAATCGCACAGGTTTATAAAGCTACTTTATTGAATGGTGATGAAGTTATTTTAAAAATAAAAAAAGCCGATGTCCAAACTGTTATTGAAGATGATCTTCTTTTAATCAAAGATCTCGAAAAACTGATTTCATCTTACTCTGAAATAGGAGAAAAACTGAATCTGAAACAGGCAATTTCAACATTTGAAAGATCATTATTAGAGGAAGTTTCTTTAATTAATGAAAAGAATAATATCCTACAATTCGCCCGAAACTTTAAAAATAATAAAGAGACATATGTTCCGAAGATCTACGAAGAATTTTGTAACAACAACGTCCTTTGTATGGAATTCATTGACGGAATAAAAGTAACCGATAAAGCCGGACTTTTAGCCAACAATATAAATCCTGTAAAAGTATCCGAAGTTGGGTTGCGCCTATTTGTATCTCAAATCCTGGATTATGGATTTTTCCATGCCGATCCTCATGCAGGAAATATTTTAGTTAAAAAAGATGGAAAAGTTGTTTTCATTGATTTTGGTGCCGTAGGAAAAATTCAACCGAATGATAAAGAAATCCTTGAAAGTTTAATTGTAAGTTTTGTCGCAAAAAATGCACATAAAATCGTAAGATCTCTAAAAAAGATGGCGATAAGCTATGAGATTCCCGATGAAAGAAGATTCGAAAATGATGTGGACGATATTCTTAATTTCGTTCACAGTACTTCTTTAAAAGAGATCGATCCTCAGGCGATCATTAATAAAATGAAAGATGTCTTAAAAGATAACCGTCTCTATATGCCGGATTATTTCTATCTTTTATTCAAAGGAATTGGTTTGATCGAAGGGGTAGGACGCACCATCAACCCTGATCTGGATATCGTTAAAAGTCTTAATCCGTATACCAAAAAAATTCTCACCAAAAAGATCAGTCCAAAAACGATCCTCAAAAATGGGATGGATAAAATGATGAATTTCACAGATAATATCGATGAAATTCCGAAAGAGCTTCGTTCTGTTCTTCAAAAATTAGATGAAAATAAATTCACCATTTCAAGTGAAATTAAGAATATTGAAAAAACCAATCAAATCATCAAATCAAGTATTGTCAATTTGATTTTAGCCATGGTTTTGGGCGCAAATATCATTGCAACAGCGATTGTTTTTGTCTCCGAATCCGGCCCTAGAATCGGGGAGATATCATTAGTTGCTTTGCTTGGATTTATCTTTTCTATTTTATTGGTTATCATCATTTTGTTAAGAATAACTCGAAAATAAAACACAATTTTGTCATTGCGAGGAACGAAGTGACGAAGCAATCTCAAAATAGATTCTTCACTACACATTCGTTTCGTTCAGAATGACAGAAAAAATTAAAAACTAATCATGAAAACAGTAACCTTATTCCTCCTCACATTCTTCAGTTCCTTAATCTCCGCACAAAAAAGCGAAGGCATTCTAGGCGACTACGACGGAAACGGAACAAAAGAATACGCCTACACCAAAGTCAGCGACTGCAGTGATGAGTGCGACGGAAAATGCGAAACCATCATTTATTTTAGTGATAAAAAGATAAAACCATTTACGATTTCACCCGCTAAGGACGGAACTTTATACAATCTCAAAGATTTAAACAATGACGGAAAAGACGACATCGGATTTTACCCGAATTGGTGTACAAGCTGCTGGCATCCATTATATGTCTACACTTTAAGCAAAAATATTTGGAAACCTTTGGTATCGCCTATTTCTACACATTGTTCACAATGGGAAGACGAAAAATTCCCAATTAAGAAAGATCCCAAAAAGAAAGGAAATGTAATTATCACAACAAGCGTCTGGAAGGATGATGATATTAAAGTGATCAGTAAAAGTATTAAGCTTTAGTAATTTTTGGCTTGAAGCTAGAAGCATGAAGAGTGAAGTTAGTAAATATGTAAATTTTTAACATTAAGCTTTAAACTTCCGACCTCCATCTTCCGACTCCCATTCTAATACATAAATAAATTAATTGCCTATCTTTGCAAAATGGATAAAATAACTTTTGCAGATTTTGATTTACCGGTTAAAGTTCTAGATGTTTTAGCAGACCTGGAATTGTTTGAACCAACGCCTATTCAGGAAAAGAGTATAGGACCTATACTTTCCGGAAGAGACGTGATGGGAATTGCACAAACAGGTACCGGAAAAACATTAGCTTATCTGCTGCCTGTTCTTAAAACTTGGAAATACAACAAAACCGGAAATCCAACGGTTGTTGTTTTGGTTCCTACAAGAGAATTAGTGGTTCAGGTAACTGAAATTGTTGAAAAATTAACGGAAAATATTACTGCAAGAGTTATCGGAATTTACGGTGGAAAAAATATCAATACGCAGAAGCTTTTATTTAACAATGGCTGTGATATTTTAGTAGGAACGCCGGGAAGGATTATGGATTTAGCGATTGATAACGCTATTTCTCTGAAAGAAGTTCAGAAACTGATCATTGATGAATTTGATGAAATGCTTAACTTAGGTTTCAGACCACAGTTAACGCATATTTTCGAAATGATGAGAGACAAGAGACAAAACATTCTTTTCTCTGCAACCATGACAGATGCTGTGGATGAAATGTTGGCTCAGTATTTTGCTGGCCCAATCGAAATCTCATTAGCGAAATCAGGAACTCCACTTGAAAAAATTGAACAGACTGCCTATAAAGTTGAAAACTTCAATACGAAGATCAACTTATTGGAGCATTTATTGAAATCAGACGCAGATATGTCTAAGGTCTTGATTTTTGCTAATAATAAAAAGCATTCAGATTTATTATTTACTAAAATTGATGAGCTTTTCCCTGAACAGTTTGATGTAATTCACTCAAATAAATCTCAAAACTACAGATTGAAGGCGATGAAACGCTTTGAAAATGAAGAAATCAGAGGTTTGATCACGACAGACGTTATGGCGAGAGGTTTGGATATTTCAAATATTACTCATGTAATTAACTTTGAAATTCCAGAGGTTCCGGAACAATATATTCACAGAATAGGTAGAACGGGTAGAGCAGATAAAGACGGTAAGGCTGTTTCTTTTGTTGCTAAAAAAGAAGAACGTCCTGTTCTAGACATCGAATTATTGATGGACAGAGAATTAAAATTCGTTGATTTCCCTGAAGGAGTTAAAATTAATCCTAAAAAGATCATTTCAGAAGAAGATGTAATCTTAATGAAAAATCCTGCACAAGCGAAACTGTTTGATGGAGGAGGAGCTTTCCACGAGAAAAAGGATAAAAACAAAAAAGAAAACTGGGGTGGGCCTTCAAAAAGAAAAGAACCTAAGAAATTTGGAGCCAACAGAGCGCAACAAAAAGCGATCTCAAAATCCAAAAGAAAGAAATAAACGAAAAAGCTCCCAATTTTGGGAGCTTTTTTATTTTGTAAGAACAAGTATCATTTGATCTTCAATATTGTCACTATTAAATTGTCCGTAATCTACAACAATTTGAATTTCGTTTGAAGTATGTTTTGCTACGTCATAGCTATCTCCATCAATAACGATCTTTTTGGTGTTCATATCATAAGAATAAGGTGCTGTCTGCGAACCGAAATCTGTACAGGTATTTGAATCATCTTCAAAAATATGACTCGTTAACTGATTGTTTGCATTAAAATCATAAGTACTTTTTTTGTTGCATGTAGATGAATTTTCAGTAGAAATTAGATTCCCGTTACTTCCTGAAATTTTTAAAGTTTTTGATGGTTTCCATACTCCGACAATATTTACTAAGTTGTCATCATCATCATTGTTACTACACGAACTGAATACAAAGGCCGCCGAAACAGCTAGAAATAAGATTTTCTTCATGGTTAGTTTAATTTTTTTTAAAGTTCACAAAGAAATGAAAAATTTTCTATTGCTTCAAAATATTTTCTTGATTGTTTAAAATAGAAAAAGCCCCTTGTTTAGGAGCTTTTAGTTTAATCAAACTGCATGTTATTCTTTTTCAGAATTTCTTTAAATTTTTCAGTTTGGCCTTTTTCTTTCATGCTTTTATGAATAGATGACATTATGGATTCTGCATCTGTTCTGTAAGGAGATTTTTGATCATTATAAATTCTGTAAGCTTTACAGATATAATCTAATGCCTTTTCATCATCTTTTAATGCGTTAAAATATACATTACCAATTCCGTAATAAACTTCAGGATCTCCGGGATATACCTTATCAAGATTCATATAAGAATCAATTGCTTTTTGATATTCTTTTTTATAAATATATACCACAGGGATATTCTGTAAAGCCATTTTTCCTTTAGGATTTAGTTTCAGCGATTTTTCATATGCCGAAATTGCTTTATCAAATTCCTCGTTTCTTCTGTAATTGATTCCTAGAGCATCCCAAGCATAAAGGAATTCAGGATCTTTTTTAACTGCTTTTTCATAGTTATCAATAGCTCCTTTCCAATCTTTTTTTTCCGTTAGCTCTCGTCCTTCATGATAAAAATCCATAGCTTCTTTATCTTTAGAAAATCCGTCATCATTAGTTTCAGAAGTTTCTGTAATATTTTTAACACTTTGGCAGTTACCCATCAGATATCGTTCAATATCATTGTAGCTGTCTATATATTGCTTGGAGTCTTTGCTGGTATTGAAATTTAGATTTATTTGCTTTTTTCCATTCACTTCAGGAGCGGTCTTTGCTACATCTTCTGCGCTTGAAAGAAGAGTAGAAATTTGTAATGCTCCTGTATATTTGTCGATACAGCCGTGCACATCTTTCAGAATATCTTTTTTATTCCGATTAAGTAATCTGATTGAATCTGTACATTGACAAGCTTTTTCTGAAAGTTCCTTCAATACTTGCTTTTTGGTGTCTTTCTGGGCAAACATCAAAGAACAAAGAAAAATAGGAATTAAAATGGTTAGTCGTTTTTTTATCATGGTTGAAAATTATTTGATATAAGGATTCATCACCTTCGTCCAGATCTGATAGCCTTCCGGAGTCATGTGAAGCATATCTTCTACAAAAAGCTCTTTCCTTACATTTCCGTTGGCGTCTTCCATTGCTTTTGTGATATCAATGAATTCTGCATTCGGTTCTTTCTTCATAAAAGCAGCAATTTTTTTGTTGGCTTCCTTCATTTGAGGCCAAAGACTTTCTCTGCTTGGCGAGTATTTTATAGAGATATAATCAACTTCAATATTCGGGAATTTCTCTCGAATCTTTTTGTAGAACGTTTTGTAACGGTTAACAACTTCTTTCGCTTTTAATTTATGATTGTCTGCAAAATCATTTTCACCACAATAAACAATAATCTGCTTTGGCTGATAAGGAGAAAGCAAATCATTAGCATAATAATTAAGATCCGTTAATCTTGATCCTCCAAATCCTCTGTTGATGATCGTTTTATCGGGAAAATAATTGGCAACATCAGTCCATTTTGTAAAAGATGAACTTCCGACTAAAAGAATAGCATCTTTCGGAGGTGCATTTTCCTGATCTAATTTTTTGAAATTTTGAATGTCCTGCCAATACATCGGTTTTTTTTCCTGTGAAAAGAAAAGGGCAAAGGTCAGCAATAAAAATGCTGATAACATCTTCTTCATTTTTTAATAATTTTTAGTTAATTAAAATTCATTCTAATAAAAAACTCCCGATAAAATCGAGAGTTTTTGTTTTATCTTTTAAAAGTAGTATAATAAAGATCGTTGACTGTATCTCCGTTATAATCTCCACCACCAGGAACGTCCATTAGTTTCAGTTCCGAGCTTGAAAGGATGATTACTTTATATTTTACTTTAACATTGTCGTCATACGTTATTACCATATCCTTAGTTTCCGCATCATAGGTATATTTACCCTGCTCTTGTGCGCTGATCTGGCAATTAGCTCCTACACCACCATAATAAGTATACGATGTGGAATAATCAGTACTGAACGAAGTCACATTTTTTAATTCACATCCTGCAGGATTGTAAGTATCAAGTACAGTTTTACCGTCTTTCCCTGAAATAATCTCTGATTTACTGACTTTCCATTCACCTTGAAGGGTGTCTAAGTCGTAAGCTTGAACATCATCATCTTCACAAGAAGCAAGCGAAGTAAGCGCCAAAGCGGAAAAGGCAAATAAAAGTAGCTGTTTTTTCATTATCACAAATTTAAGAATATGCTAAAATATAAATAAATTTGAAATATTTATAATGAAATTAAGGTTTTTTAAACGAATGTTTGTAAATAAATGAATTTTAATTGGGAGCTGGAAGTCAGAAGCCGGAAGAGTTAAACTCTTCCTTTCTTTAAACTCCCAGCTTCCAGCCTTATTAATAACTCATTTCTACAATTTTGTAGGCATCCTGAGGAGTCAGTTTTTTGTGTTCACCTAAACCTACCCAATTCCTTTCTGTAAAGGCTTTTTCCACTCTTTCTGCGGTTCCTTTATAGTCTTCTGTATATTCTGAAAGCTTAGTTTTAATATCAAGGCTGTGGAAGAATTCTTCCATTTTTTTAATTCCTAATTCAGCTTTTTCTTCAACAGTTCCGTCTTTGATTCCCCAAACTCTTTCTGCGTATTGAGCTAATTTTCCTTTTTTAGAATCAAAATTATAACGGTAATGAGATGGTGCGATTACAGCCAATGTTCTTGCATGATCAATTCCATAATAAGCTGTTAATTCGTGTCCCATCGCATGAACTGCCCAGTCTGTAATAACTCCTTTCTGAATTAATCCGTTCAAAGCCATTGTACAACACCACATAAAGTTTCCTGCTGCTTCATAATTGAAATCATCAGCCAAAACTTTTGGAGCGGTTTCCTGTAAACTGATAAGGATACTTTCTGCAATTCTTTCCTGTAAATCTGCAGAAGACGGAGCGGTCATGTATTGTTCTAAAACATGAGTGTAAGCATCTGTCAATCCGTTAACGATTTGTCTTTTTGGAATTGATCTTACCACTTCCGGATCTAAAACAGAAAATTCAGGGAAAAGTCCTGGACCTCCTGATGATAATTTTTCGTTTGTTTCTCTCCTTGAAATTACGTATCCCGAATTCATTTCAGAACCTGTTGCAGGCAATGTCAAAATAGAACCGAAAGGCATTCCTTCGCCTTCAAAAGTTCTCACAGGTTTTTTCAGTATTTCCCAAGGTTCACCTGCGTAATTTGCCGCAGCAGAAAGGAATTTTGTTCCATCAATCACAGAACCACCGCCAACAGCAAGAAGATAAGTGATATTTTTTTCTTTGATAACTTTTAAAGCTTCCACTAAAACCTCATATTCAGGATTGGCAGGAACTCCACCGAATTCATGCACATCATAACCTTTTAAAGCTTCTTGTACCTGATCGTAAACACCATTGCTTTTGATGCTTCCGCCACCGTAAATCATTAATATTTTAGCATCTTTAGGAATTTCTTTTGAAATCTTAGCGATTTCGCCTTTCCCGAAAAGTATTTTTGTTGGATTTTTAAACTCGAAATTAAGCATTGTTCTTAAATTTATTTAAGCCAAATTTACGCAATGCAAAGTGAAAATTGAGTTAAGGAAGTTTTAAAATTCTTATGATTGTGTTTAATTAAAACTATTGAAATTTCGGGACTATGAATTATATACGAATTGTCATTCAGAACGAAACGAAGTGTAGTGAAGAATCTAACATAATATTCTTACTTAATCCAACCTTAATGGTTTGATTTAAATAACAATAGATTCTTCCTTTGTCAGAATGACAAACGCAGTCTAAATTAGTAAAAACCATTACTTTTCGCTTCCAATTTCCCCGTTTTTCTATTGATTTTCACTAAAAAAGACTCTTTTTGAGTATCATTCTTCAGTTTTGAAATACACATCGAAATATATTGATCATCAATTTTATAAGAACTTGCTGATCTGTTACTTGTATCAACTTTAAAACCATACGTTTCTGCAACTAAAATCGCTTCCGGTAAATTGTCAACAAATCCAATGAAATTTCTCAATTGTTGTTCATTATTAAAATATTCTGTCTTGCCGTTTTTACAGGCTAAAATATAGGAAAAGCAATCGCTTGTTGTGCATTGCTGAAAGAAACCTTTTTCCGGTGCTGGATCATTGAGCGTCATAAAGTCTGGCATTTGACTTTCGTAAATGATGGATTTATCAGGATCAGGATCTTGAATGTTGCGAAGAACCGACCAATATTGATATTTTGTATCAGGTTTGATGAAAGGGTAGAGGAATTCAGTGTTGTCGAGGATTTCGGGGATTTTTTTGTAATCCTCGGAAACCGTTTTTTGGGAAAGGAATAAACCCGGTATTAGAAAAGAAATGATTAAAATAATTTTCATGCTTGTTATTTTCCTGGATGAGATTTTTCCCATGCTCAGAGATAATTTTACTATTAGCTATTTTTATTCCAAAACAATTTTATAATATCCTTTTTCATCTGTTACATCAATACCAACGCCAGTAAACGTTAATTTATTGATCTGAAAACCATCACAACCTCCTTTAAATTCAGACGATTGTATTGAAAAAGTAAAAACTTTAAGATTAGAATAAAAAGTATAGTTTTTTGTGCCATTATAAGCGCCCACATTTTCCAAAATGATCCTGTCGTCAGATGTTTTAGTCAACTGTACGCCGATGTGATTTTCGTCACTAATTGAAAAAGGGTTAAGAGTTCCATTCGTGATCAGATTTTCACCATCAGCATTAACGAATTCAAAAGCTATCGGCTGAGGAGCATTATAGCAATCGTCACCACAGGCTGTAAAAATAAAAGCCATTACAAGGAATATGAATATTTTTTTCATTGGATTAATTTCTGTGATTTGTAAAATTAATCATTAATGTGTTGTGTTCAAAATATTGTGATAAATAAACTCCTGTAATTAAAGCTTTTATTCCTACAGTAACTGAAAAATAATACTAAGTTTCATTGCATTATTTAATCAATTTCATATTGATTATTAAATTTTGCTTTCATTTTATCTTTATAAGGAATTGCAATTTCATCTTCATTAAAAATTCCATAGTTTGAAAGGGTATCATTGGCTACCCACCTGATTTTCCAGTTTTCATCTTTTGTCATTTTTACCATTTTTTGAAGTACGACATTACTTTTTTGCATATGGTTTTCATCTAACCACAAATCAATAAGTGATAATGCTTTTAATCTAATTTTATCATTTTTATTGCTTAATTCCTGATATAAATAATCAACAACCTTTTGTGAAGTTTGATTAGGTTCAAAATCGTATAATATCTCATCCAGAACATTGAAAATTTCTTTAGATTCATCACTTGTCTTAGCAAGTTCAAATAATCGTATGAATTCACTGGAAAGAAAATCTCCCCAAATTTCAGATTCTTCAGATAGAGCATAGAAAATAGATCCTAAGTTATTTTGTTTAAAATCTATGATACTCGCACAGTATGTTTTTAATTCTTGTGGATTACTTTTAGCAATGCTTTTTATTTCTTCAAGCTGTTTGTTAAGTTCTTGTTCTTCTAATAGAAATAAATCATCAGTATTTATGATATCTTCAAAAATTGAAACTAATTCTATTTGATGGCTGGAAATAGATCGAAAGTTATTTTTTTCGGTACGACTTCTATATATTTTTAAATACTGTTCAATAAAATAATCCGGAGCATCTAAATCATCAATTTTAAATTCAATTTTTTTATTTTTATAGTTAAAGGTGAGGTATTTTACATCGCTTTGATATTTTGAAAACTCTGTGGTTTCTTGCTTAACAATTATTTTTTCTTTTTTGATATCAGCCCAAATCATTTTATCGGAATTTAGAATAATCCCGTTATCACTGATAACTAAAACATCTATTTCTAAAATTTTCTTAAGTATTTTTACAATTTTAATGGAATAGGCAATGATTAGATACAGTCCTATACCCATCATAAGGAAGTGGCCTCTATCATATTTTTTATAATCAAATCCTATCATATTTATGAAATAGGTTCCTAAGATTATAAATATTAAGTAACCAATTAAGCTAATGACTGATAGCAGTTTTGAGTAATTAATATTTATTTCATGAGAGAGTTTATTTTTATCTATTATAATGTCTTTATTTTTGTGATACAAATATTCTGATATTGCACATAATGTACATATCACCGCAGCAGCAGATAAAATTATAGAGAAAAATAGTTCTTCTTTTAAGCAAAATATGGAAATTCCAAAGCATAAAATTGCCAAAATTGAAAATAAAGCAGTGCCAAATTTTTGTTTTATCATTGTGTTTTTAAATTTTTGCAAAGATATATTTTAAACACAATTAACAGAAACTCATAGAAAAAAAATTATTTTTTAACTTCTTTCGTTTTATCAATATCAGTACTAATAAGGTCTCTGGCATAAGAAGTAGCCTTTTGATATTTCCCCAAAAATGTTGCTTTAAATTCATCATTAATTTTTCCTTCTTTCATAAACTCATAAACAATTTCGGCTCTGATTGTTCTGAGCTCAAATAAAACAAGCTTATAAGTATTTTTCTTATTGTCAACTTGAAACAACGTGTCAAATGCCGTAATGGCGGTTGTTACAGCTCCTAAAATCAAAATAATTTTAGCTTCACTGAGATCATTAATTTCTGACATTCCTGCCAAAACAGTAATTATTCCTGCAAAAATAATTTGAGTAATTCGGATAATGTAAAACAGCCAAATATAACTATCAGCTTTTCTTTCAATTCGGTTAATTTCCTTTTGTATCTGAAGATAAAAAGGATCAATTATAGAGTCTTCTTTCATGGTAAATAGTTTCAAATAAAGTTATTGAATTAATTCCAAGAAAGGATATTAAATGTATAATTAATAAATTTTTAAAAGAAACACCATTTGAATTCAAACCAAAATCCCCTACATTTGTTATATGATACACGACCAACGCGCAGAAAAATTCAGGCAGATCGTTGAAAATAAATTCCAGATCTACAATTCATTATTTATGAGCCTGCCTTATGATAAAATGACGAATATCGGGATGTTGCTTCCGTTTTTGTATGAAGAAAGTAAGAACGGCTATGAAGCAGGAAAAACTCCTGAACAGATCGTCGAAGAATTCTTTACAAGTCATACAGATTTACAGTCGGAAGAGCAAAAACTCGAACTCCTTTTCAAGATCATTCAATATATAGAAAGACAGGTCGTTTTGTTCGACAGTATTGAAGATGCTGCCTTCCCAAGTCTGCATTCAGAAAGTGACAGCGGAACGGTGACTAATCTTTTCGAACGTTCACTTCTGGATCATAAATTAGAAAAAGTACGTGAAAAATTGAAAGATTTTACGGTAAAAATTGTTTTTACAGCGCATCCAACGCAGTTTTATCCAAGTTCGGTTCAGAGAATTATTCAGGATTTGAGAACGGCAATTACGACTGATTCTGTTACTAATATCGATACTTTACTTCAACAATTAGGAAAAACACCTTTCGTTAATAAAGAAAAACCGACGCCAATCGATGAGGCATTGAGCATTATTTCATATTTGAGATATGTGTATTATGATACGATTGGTGAACTGTTTACGAAGATCAGAAACACTTTTGGAAACGGTCATTTTCACCTTCATGAAGATATTATTCAGCTTGGTTTCTGGCCGGGCGGTGACAGAGACGGAAACCCTTTTGTGACGGCTGATGTTACAAAAAGAGTGTCGGAAGAACTTCGTTCAGCTATTTTAAAATCATATTACAGCCATTTGAAATTTATCCGAAGAAGATTGAGTTTCAGAGGAGTTTCAGAGGTTTTACAAAAACTGAATGATGAGTTATACGGTGCGATTTTTAATAATGAGAAAATCACCACAGAAGATATTTTAAAAAGAGCCAATGAAGCAGAAAAAATCTTGGTTGAACATCATAATTCTTTATTTCTAGAGCTATTGTTGAATTTCAGAGATCGTGTAAAGATTTTCGGGACGCATTTTGCGACTTTGGATGTTCGACAGGACAGCAGAATTCATCAACAGGTAATTAATGAAGTTCATGCTAAGGTTTTTGGAAATATTGAAGCAACAAATGATGAGAAATTCAATCAGTTAATTCAAATTTCAGATAAAGTAAATACGGATGATTTTGAAGGAATTGTTCAGGATACTTTACTGACGGTTTCTCAAATCACAGGAATCCAACAAGCGAACGGATTTAGAGGAATGAACCGCTATATTATTTCTAATTCTGATGCCGTAAAAGATGTGATGAATGTCTATGCTTTTTTCAAAGTTTGTGGCTACAAAGATGAAGAGATCAACATGGATATTGTTCCGCTTTTTGAAACAATGGAAGGTCTTGCCAACGCTGAAAATGTGATGAGTGAGTTGTACCAAAACCCAATCTATAAAAAGCATCTTGAAAAAAGAGGAAATCAGCAAACGATCATGCTTGGTTTCTCTGACGGAACAAAAGACGGTGGATATTTAAAAGCCAACTGGGAAATTTATAAAGCCAAAGAAATTTTAACCAAACTTTCCGAAGAAAGCGGAATTAAAGTAGTGTTCTTCGACGGTAGAGGCGGACCTCCTGCAAGAGGTGGCGGAAAAACCCACGATTTCTATGCTTCTCAAGGAAATACAATTGCGAATAATAAAATTGAATTAACGATTCAAGGACAGACGATCACAAGTATTTTTGGAAATAAAGAACAGGCAAAATATAACTTCGAACAACTTTTAACGGCTGGAGTTGAAAATGATGTTTTCAAAAATTCTAAAAAAGATTTAACCGAAAAAGAAAGAAAACTAATCATTGAACTGGCAGATATTAGTTATAAAAAATATTCAGATCTAAAGGCTCATCCAATGTTCGTTCTATATTTGCAGGAAATGAGTACGTTGGAATATTACGGTAAAACCAATATCGGAAGCCGTCCATCAAAACGCGGTGGTGACAGTGAGTTGAAGTTTGAAGATCTTAGGGCTATTCCGTTTGTTGGATCATGGTCTCAATTAAAACAAAACGTTCCCGGATTCTTCGGTTTCGGTTTTGCGATGGAAGAAATGAAAAAGCAGGGAAGATTTGAAGAAGTGAGAGATCTATACAAAGGTTCGGACTTCTTTAAAACTTTAGTTTTGAACTCGATGATGAGTATGAATAAATCTTATTTTCCATTAACCTATTACATTAAAAGCAATCCAAAATTCGGAGCGTTTTGGAATGTTTTATTTGATGAATACAACCTTTCAAAAGATATTATGCTAGAATTAACAGGTTTTAAATTACTTCAGGAAGAAGACCCTTTGTCAAGAAAATCGGTAAAAATTCGTGAGAAAATTGTTCTACCATTATTGAGTATTCAACAATATGCTTTAATGAAAATTCAAAAGGGAGAAGGCAATAAAGAAGCGTATGAAAAATTGGTAACGCGTTCTCTATTTGGTAATATTAATGCGAGTAGAAACTCGGCTTAAATTAAATTTTGAACCATTAAGGTTTGTTTTAAGAAGTTAAGAATATTAAGTTTAAACATAAAGTTTGTCATTCAGAGCGGAACGAAGTGCAGCGTGGAATCTCTACGCATACTTTTTTATAAGAGTTTAGATTCCTCTGGAATGACAAATATTGGATTCAAAATTATACTTAAGAGGTTTCGGCTCCGCTCAGCCTGACAACGCTATAAACTAAATGTTTAGTATTAGAAATGTCAGGCTGAGCAGTGTCGAAGCCTTTAAAATAAAAAAAAATAGTATAAAATAAAAAATAAGATTCGTCGTTTCCTATTTCAACTACTCATTTTTCGGGTAGTTTTTTATCAATTAAAACTAATAACAGATGAAGTGTAAATTCTTTCTTACCCTTTTTATTTTTCTCTTTTCCAAAGTATTTTCTCAGAAACCTGAAAAAATAACCTTTAAAGACACTGAAAATTTTTATTATAAAATTCTACCCGAAGGAAAACCTGTCGGAATGATCATTGTTTTACCGGGTGGAGGAGAAACACCGGAAAGAGTGATGAATCAGATATATTTGGATGAGCTGGCTTTTGAGAAAAATTTGATCGTCTTATTTCCCGGATTTGAAGACGGTAATTTTACAATGACTATTGAACAGAAGTTCTTGGACAGAATTGCAAAAGACGTTGTTGAAAAGCATAAAATTTCAAAGGATAACATTGCAATCGGAGGACTTTCTTACGGTGGAATGTTGGGAATAAAATATGCTGAAATAGCGATAAGAGATAAAAATACCTATTTTACACCAAGTGCTGTTTTTGCATTAGACCCGCCACTTGATTACGAAAAAATGTATTATCAACTTAACAGAGATATAGAAAGGAATTTTTCTGAGGCAGCAGTTAATGAAGCTAAATATTTCAGTAAAGAAATGGTCGACGCCATTGGATATCCTGATAAAAATAAAGAAAATTATATCAAAGAGTCTATGTTTTTATACAGTGAAAAAGATGGTGGAAATGCAAAATATTTAATGAATATTCCGTTGCTCATTTATACCGAGCCTGGAATTATGTGGCAGATGAATAACCGAGGAAGAGATTTGTACGACACCAACTGTATCAGCATTACTGCGATGATCAATTTGTTAAAACTTAAAGGGCATAAAAATGCAGATTTAGTGATTGTCAATGACAGAGGAATACGACCTGAAGGTTTTAGACATCCACACTCCTGGAGCATCATGGATTCCGAGGAATGTCTGGATTGGATTTTAAAACATTTAAAAAAATAAAAAAGAGCTGCTTAATTTCTTAGGCAGCTCTTTTTAAATTATTCTTTTATAAATTTCTCATAATAAACCTTATCCTTAGTCTGAATTTTCAGATAATAAGTTCCTTTTGCAAAATCTTCAACTTTAATAGATTTTTGATTGTTATTTTTGGTAATCAATCTTCCTAAATTATCATACACTTCCAAAGATAGAACATTGCTTTCTGTAGCAATATTCAAGATGTTTTTCACAGGATTTGGGAAAATGGCAACATGTTTTTGTTTTACAATTTCTGAGGTATTCAATGTTCCGTTATAAAAACTTCCAAAATTTAGAATTCCAAATCCCATTTGATCGGTGTGACTTGGAGATAATGAAGCGGTTTGTCTTAATTTATTTCTCATCAGATCTCTGTTCATCGTAGGAAAAGCCTGAACCAAACAAGCAACTCCTCCCGCAGCAATAGGCGTTGCAATAGAAGTTCCGGAAACCGTAGTTGTCGAATTATTATTAACAGTAAAAGATCCGCTTCCTCTTGTACTTCCATCTGGTTTTACGACGCCAACAGAATTGGGGCCATAAGATGAAAACCCGGAAGAGACTCCTGCAGAATCAACTGATCCAATGGAAAAAACTTTAGCGTTGTCAGCAGGCGTTGTGATATAATGCCACGCCGCTTGCCCGGAGTTTCCGGCAGCTGTAATAAGAAAAATACCTTTGTTAACGGCAATTTCAGAACCTCTTGCGATAAAAGAAGTGGTTCCGTTCATATTGGCATAGGTATAATTGTACTTCGAATCGTCGAATACGTTATATCCCAATGAAGTTGTAATAACATCAACTCCTTTTCTGTCGGCTTCTTCGGCCGCTTCGATCCAGTATATTTCCTCCTCAGGAATTTCAACCGTTGCATTTTCACTTCGGTACAAATAAAAATCAGCATCCGGAGCAGAGCCAACAAATGTATTTTGGATAAACCCACCAATTGCTCCAAGAACTACGGTTCCATGCGGATTTAATGAAGGATTATAAATATCTGTACTTTTTGCAGCAAAATCATATCCGCCTTTGATCTGATTATTGGTCCATAATCTTGCGTAAGCCGAACCTGTATCCACTGTCGGAAAACCACTGTCGATCACGGCAATGGTAACTCCCGTTCCTGTATAACCCGCAAGGTGAAGCTGCCTTAAATTGATTTGATCAATTTGGTCTGAACCAGAACCATAATCAAAAGTTGTTAATGTTTTGCTGGTTGAATAATTGGAATTAAAATCTGCCCATTTATCAACATTCGAAGTTTTGGGAACGCCGGACGAATTTCTGGCAAAACTTTCCACCGAGCCAACATAAGGCTGAGCCTGAAGCGTAATGATTTGTGCCGGAGTAGCATTTACGGCAACTCCATTCAGCCATTTCGAATAATCGGTAACGGTAAATCCCAGATTCTGAATGTTTTGAATGTAAGATTGTTCAATCGGAGCATCCTGATCATTCAGTGAAATTCCTAATGCTGTACGTCTGTTGAGAGACTTTTGGGACAGTTCTGATAGCGGATTGGCGTAAAATGCAGTCTTGTTCGGTTTATCATTAAAATAAACAAAAACAAGCTGTGTTTGTGCAGAAACGGTCGAGTAACCCGTTAAGATACAAAAGAGTAAAAATTTTTTCATGTATTTATTTTGTATAAAGATAAAACAAAATCAATAAAATTTTTGACAGGATTTTAAATTCCTTATTTTTACACAAATATTTATTTATGAAAAGAATTCAGATGGTTGACTTACAAAGTCAGTATTACAAAATAAAGAATGATGTAGATAATGCAGTTTTAAATGTAATGGATTCGGCGGCCTTCATCAACGGCCCTGAGGTAAAGTCTTTCCAGAATGAATTGGAGTCTTATTTAGAAGTAAATCATGTGATTCCTTGTGCAAACGGAACAGATGCTTTACAGATTGCTTTGATGGCCTTAGACCTAAAAGAAGGGGATGAGATTATCACTGCTGATTTTACTTTTGCAGCAACTGTGGAAGTTATTCATTTGCTTAAACTTAAATCTGTTTTGGTAGATGTAGATTACGATACATTCACGATTTCAACAGAAGCGATCAGAAAAGCGATCACTCCAAAAACAAAAGCGATCATTCCTGTACATATTTTCGGACAGTGTGCGAATATGGAGGAGATTTTAAAAATTGCTGAAGAGCATAATTTATATGTCATTGAAGACAACGCACAGGCAATCGGTGCAGAATTTACTTTCTCAGACGGAACAGTAAAGCAAGCAGGAACAATGTCTACGGTTGGAACAACTTCATTCTTCCCTTCGAAAAACCTTGGATGTTACGGAGATGGTGGTGCAATTTGCACTAATAATGATGATTTGGCGCACCGTTTAAGAGGAATCGTTAACCACGGAATGTACGAAAGATACTACCACGATGAGGTTGGAGTTAATTCTCGTTTGGACAGTATTCAGGCGGCAGTTTTAAGAAAAAAACTTCCTCATTTGGATACTTACAACGAGTCAAGAAGAAAAGCTGCTGATTATTATGATGAAGCTTTCGCTGGAAACGAAAATATTTTAACTCCGAAAAGAGCAGAAAACTCTACTCATGTATTTCACCAATATACATTGAGAATTTTGAACGGAAAACGTAACGATCTTCAAAAATTCTTAACTGAAAAAGAAATTCCTGCAATGATCTATTATCCTGTAGCTTTGAGAAAACAAAAAGCCTACTATCAGGAAAGTAATGATGCTGATTTTGTGAATACAGATAAACTTTTGGATCAGGTAATTTCTCTTCCGATGCATACAGAATTGGATGAAGAGCAGTTGAAGTATATTACGGATGCTGTGTTGGAATTTATGGGATAATGTATGCTTCACGACGAAAGAATACTTAAAAATAAGTTTGCTTATTTTCTTGCAATTATTTTTGTCCTTTGCTGGATGATATTTTTCGCATACAATATGTTTAATATTTTTTTAAGAGGTTATGGATTAGCAGAAGAGTATATTGCAATTAAAGTACCTATTTATGTTTTATATTTTTTAATACTTCCATTACTAACTGTTACATTTGTAAGTATATTTAAAGAATCTGGAAAAATGTTTTTTTGTTTAAACATTTCTTTATTCTTAATGATTATTTTTCATGCATTGATTTTTTATGTTAAATATCAAAAAACTACAAATCATTCATTATATCTATTCTTATATCTATTTTCAAACATATTATTTGTTATAGGTCCGGTTGTATTTATAAATTATTTTAAACATACTCGTACAATAGGGAACGAGATAGAAAATATAGGAAAACACAATGATTAAAAAAAATAATTACTAAAAAAATGGCGATACTCGTAACGGGAGGTCTTGGATATATTGGTTCTCACACAGTTGTAGAACTTTTGAATAATAACTTTGAAGTTGTTATCGTGGATGATTTATCCAATTCTGAAAAATTTATTTTGAAAAATATTGAGGAAATTACGGGTAAAAAACCGGATTTTTATCCTTTTGACTTAAAGAGAAAGGAACTTTTAACTCAAGTTTTTGATGCTTATTCTATTGAGGGTTGTATCAATTTTGCGGCATATAAAGCAGTTGGAGAAAGTCAGGAAAGACCTGTGGATTATTATGAGAATAATTTATTTTCTTTAATTAATATTCTTCAGGAATTTACAGTCAGAGGAATTTCTAATTTTATTTTCAGTTCATCTTGTACGGTTTATGGCCAAGCGGATGAAATGCCAATTGACGAAAATACACCGTTGAAAATGCCTGAAAGTGTTTATGGCAAGACCAAGCAAATGGGCGAGGAAATTCTGATCGATTTTGCTAAAGCTTACAACAGAAAAATCTCTTTGTTGAGGTATTTTAATCCAATCGGAGCGCATCCATCTGCAAAATTAGGAGAATTGCCAATTGGAGTTCCTAATAATTTGGTACCTTATGTTATGCAAACGGCAGCCGGAATCCGTGAAAAACTAAGTGTTTGGGGGGATGATTATCCAACGGTAGACGGAACAGCGGTTCGTGATTATATTTACGTTGTAGATTTGGCTAAAGCTCATGTTGCGGCTTTAAAAAGTTTAATGAGCAAAGAGTCTGATAAAGCTACAATTGATATTTATAACTTAGGAACAGGAAAAGGATCATCTGTTTTGGAGGTTGTAAAAGCTTTTGAAACCGCAAATAATGTTGAGGTACCGTACAAAATTTGTGATAGGAGAGAAGGTGATATTACGATCGCTTACGCTAATCCGAACAAAGCCGAAAAAGAACTCAACTGGAAGTCTGAAACGAGCTTGAAAGAAGCTTTAAGAACCACTTGGGAGTGGCAGAAATATTTAGAATCAAGAAATAATTAATTTAATATATAACTAAAAATACTTTGCTGAATTTAGATTTAATCCCTTAGAATATCGTATTCAGCGAAATTTTAAATACACATTATGAAAACAGAAAGAATAGGCATTACATTTTCCTCGTTCGATTTACTACACGCAGGTCACATCAAAATGCTGGAAGAAGCAAAAACAGTTTGCGATTATCTAATTGTTGGTCTTCAAATTGACCCGTCTCACGACCGTCCGACTAAAAACAAGCCGACACAAACTATTGTTGAGCGTTATATTCAGTTGAAAGCTGTAAATGCGGTTGACGAAATCATCCCTTATTACACAGAACAGGATTTGGAAGATATTCTAAAATCTTTTGTAATTGATGTAAGAATCATCGGTGATGATTATATGGATAAAGATTTCACAGGTAAAAAATACTGCGAAGAAAAAGGCATCGAAATTTTTTACAATAAAAGAGATCACAGGTTTTCCTCGAGCGACTTAAGGAAAAGAATCTTTGAAGCCGAAATGGCAAAAGCTACAAAATAAAAAAATCCCGAAATAAATTTTATTTCGGGATTTTTTGTGATTATATTTTATCTTACATTGGACCTTGTTCGTCTCCGCCTGTAGCGTTTGCGTTAACATCCTTTTTCTTTTTAGGCTGTTCTACTTTTTCACCTTGCTTAAATCTATAAGTTAAAGAAACTGAGAACTGTCTTGGTTGCCATTGCATGTAAGAATCTCTTACACTATTTGCTGTATAAGTTGTAGATCTCATAGCTCTGGTATTGAAAATATCCTGAACATTAAATGCTAAAGTTCCATCTCCTTTCCAAATTGTTTTTGAAGCACCAAAGTTTATTCCATACATATCTTTTCTATCCTGATAAGCCGTTTTCTGACCTCCTCTATAAGATCCCTGTATTTGGAAGCTGAATGTTTTATCTACTTTAACCGTTGTAGAAAGTCTTGCTCTTGTTGAGAAACCTTTACCATTAAAATTAGCAACAGCCTGAATAGGATTTCCCTTTTCGTCAAAAGTATCATATAGACTACTTCCTTTCGTGTTGTATCCAAATGCATCTACGTTTCCTAAGAATTTTAACCAACTTGTTGCATCCCAGCTGAAGTTTAAATCTAAACCGTAACGGTCGTCAGTACCTAAATTGATAGGTTTTGTGTGAGATTCTATACGCTGAGGATCTAGGGGAATTCCATCTTCATCTACAGCTAGTTTGTTGTAAACCAACATTTTTGTATCATCAGTCTGATGTCTGTAGTATAATGTAGGATTTAGCGTAAATTTCTTTTTAGAGATGCTATATCCAAATTCAAAAGAGTCAACGTAAGAAGGATTTAGATTTATATTTCCGTCAAAGATATTTTGATTATCACTATAATTTGGGTTAGGGATCATAAAGAATGATCTTGGGCGGTCAATTCTTCTGGTATAGTTTAATAAAAACTGATTGTCTTTTGCAAATTCATAGCTTAAGTAAACGCTCGGAAATAAATTGTTATAATTCTTAGTAGTAACAACAGGATCTACTTTAGGATCAAGACTTAGGTAATTAATGTCTACATTAGAGAGTTCATCTCTTACTCCCACTTGATAGGCTAGTTTACCAATTTTACTTTTAAATTGTAGATAAAAAGCATTGAAAGTCTCTTTATATGTCGCATCATAAGTATAGGGCTTAAGGAAATCTAAAGGCTTTGTTGTAGTGCTTTCACGGACATCATTGCTGTAATCATTTGTATTGATATCAATCCTGTATCCTGCCTCTAATTTTGAAATTTCACCAATAGGCAACTCATAATCAATCTTACCAATAACAGATTTGTTGATGGTATTCTGATTTATGATATCTTTCAAATTATCAATAGTATCATCAATATTGGTATCATTGTATGATCGGCTTCTCTGCAAACTTAATGATAATGATAGATTTTGCCCTTTGTCATCAAATTTATGATCTAACCCAAAATCACCCTGAAAAGCAAGATTGTTGTTTGTGCCGAACGTAGTTCTGTTTGATGTATAAAAAGGATTTTTTAAAGGAGTGTAACCATAATCAATATTACCGAAGTTTTCACTGTCAAATGTTCTTACCGTACCTGATGCATTTACCGATGTTTTTTCAGTTATATCATATACTATTCCGGCAGAAGCATTATAGTTGTTATTTTTACTTTTAGTTTCAGAGTTGGTATTTCTTTGTACCAAATCCTTATCTAATATAGCATTGGTGAAATAATCATTATTTCTACTGGTGTTTTTTGATTCTCTATATCCTCCACCACCATTTAGAAACCATGTAAAGTTTCCTTTTCTCCAGTTAAGATTGGCGTTAAGATTTGTTTGAGGAAGATATCCTAAAGTTCCTATAACACTACCATTGAAACCGGTTTTCTTACTTTTCTTTAAAATAATATTTAAAATACCTGCAGTTCCGGAAGCTTCAAATTTTGAAGACGGATTGGTAATTACTTCAATTTTCTCGATCTGATCAGCCGGTATACTTTGTAAAGCATTCGCACCATCATCAATACCAAGAAGGGCAGAAGGTTTTCCGTTAATCAAAAATCTTACATTAGAACTACCTCTCATAGAAACAGTTCCGTCAGTATCCACAGAAACCGAAGGTACATTAGAGAGAACATCCTGCAGATTCCCTCCCTTACTCACAATATCCTGAGACGGATCATAAGTTCTCTTGTCTAATTCTACTTTGTAAGCTTTGGTTGTAGGAGCTGTTAAAACAATTCCTTCAATATCCTGAGTTTTAACATTTGTAGCACTTTTTTCAGGTTCAATGGATAATGCTCCGATGTTTCCGGCTGCTGAAATCTGCTTATTAATAAGGCTTTTCTTGTAATCGATTGCCTCAATCGTGATGTCGTAATTTCCCGGCGTAAGGTCTAGTTTATACTGTCCTTTTTCGTCGGTAAGCGTAGCATCACTTAATAATTTATTTGCTTTATTACTGAAAGTCACTGAAGCATAAGGAACAGGTTGGTTACTTTTATTAACTACCGTTCCTGAAATACCTGCTTTTTCCTGTCCAAAGGCGAACGCTGCCGCCGATAGTACAAAAGTAAGCCCTAAAGTTCTTTTTGTGAAAATATTGATAATTTCCGTCTGATTCATAAGGTATTGTTTGTGTAAAATCGTGAAAAATCTTTCTTAATATTATGAAATTGTTAATTGAATACATTTCAATATATTAAGGTTAGTTTATTATTTATAAAGTATATGTCGTTTTTTAAACCTAAATGTTAATTATTAGATTGTTAAAATAAAGTTAAATTTATTTCTTATTTTATATTTTTTGAATTTAGCCAATCCTGATACGCTTTTGCATTAATTGCATGCTCTTCCGCACTCGCTGTAAATTTGTGATATCCAAATCTTTTAGGATCTGCACACATGAAGATAAAGTTGTTGTTTTCTGCATTCAAAACAGCATCAACAGAGCTTTTATCTACAACACAAATTGGTCCTGGCGGAATTCCTTTATTAGCATACGTATTATAAGGAGATGGGGTCGTTAAATGTTTATATAAAACTCTTTTTATCGGATCTTTAAAATTTGTCTGCTTGTTGATGGCATAAATTACCGTTGGATCAGATTGAAGTTTCATTCCTTTTCTGTAACGGTTTAAATACAATCCTGCGATCGTTTTCATTTCATCCTTCTTACCTCCCGATTCTTTATAAACAATAGAAGCCAAAGCATAAATCTGATCTCTTGTTAAGCCTGATTGTTGCTCTTTAGCTTTTCTTTCGCTGTTCCAAAATTCGTTATACTGACTGTCAAACTTGTTAAAGAACTCTTTTGGAGTTACCGTCCAGAAAAAATTATACGTATCAATGAAAAAATATTTTTTCAAATCTTCTGCATTATTATATCCTTTTTCTGTGGCGATCTTATTAAAATCATTCACAAATTGTAGAGAGTCCAGCTCTGTTTTCTTGGTTACTTTACCAACCATTTGATAAATATCTCCAAAATCACCAATTCTAAATGTATTCTCACTCTGATTTCCGGCTTTGATCATATTCACCAAGTTCGTGTTCCCAGTTCCGCTTTGGATGTGGTAACGACCGGCTTTTAAATATTTATCAAGATTTTTATCTTTTGCAACATCTTCAAAAGATTCTTTATTTTTAATATAGGGAGCAATAGAATCTAATACTTGTTTAAAACTCGCATTATGAGGGATCAAAACATATCCGTCTTTTTCTACGTTGTTTCCGTAATATTTAGTATAAAATCTAAAACCAAAAAATCCTGCAATCACAATAATTAGCAGAATGATAATGAGAATAGCTTTTTTCATTATTAAAATTGATTAAAAGTTTTCGTTGTTTTTAAATAAGATCTACTTTTCCTCTAAAAACCTGTTTTGCAGGACCCTCTAACCAAATATTCTGGAAAGAGTCTCCATTTTTTTCAGCATAAACTTTAAGGTTTCCGCCTAAAGTTTTAACTTTTACAGAGATTAGATTATGTTTTTGCAAAAAAGTTAAAGCAGAAGCTGTAACTCCTGTTCCGCAACTGAAAGTTTCGTCCTCAACGCCTCGTTCATAGGTTCTTACAAAGATCTCATCATCGGTAATTTTTTCAACAAAATTTACATTGATGCCTTTTTCTTTATAATTTTCGGAGTTTCTGATGCCATTTCCTTGTGCGAAAACGTTGTAATTTACCAAGTCCTCCACATATTTTACATAATGAGGTGAGCCGGTATTCATCACAGCGTCTTCTCCGTCATTGGAAACAGTTTCTACATCAATCATTTTTAGTTTAATGATTCCATTGTGGATTTCAGCTTCATGATTACCATCAATGGCGATGAATTTGCACTTATCTTCAAAAATATCAAGGAAAAAAGCAAAGGCTACAAGACATCTTCCGCCGTTTCCACACATGGTGCTTTCTCCGCCGTCAGAATTATAATACACCATTTTAAAATCATAACCGTCTTCATTTTCCAATAAAATAAGACCGTCAGCCCCGATTCCGAAACGTCTGTCGCACAATTTTTCGATTGTATTTTTGTCTTTAGGAAACTGTAGATCACGATTATCGATCATTACAAAATCATTTCCTGTGCCTTGATATTTATAAAATTCCATACTTTTCTTGTCTAAAATATAAACGTGCAAAATTACTATATTTAAAACAAAAAACGAACAGTGTTAGCTGTCCGTTTTCTTATTTATAATCGTTTTATCTAAATCCGCCTCCGGTTGATCTGGTTGGAGTTGTAGTTTGTGGAGTGCTGTTTCTAAATCCTCCACTATTGCTGTTTGACGAGCTGTTATCATTTCTAAATCCGCCACTGTTGTTATTTTGTGGTGCCGGAGTAGTTGGTTGTTGATTTCTGAATCCGCCACTATTATTATTTGATGGCGTGCTATTTCTGAAACCTCCATTATTACCATTATTTGCTGGTGGCGTAGAATTTCTAAAACCTCCGCTATTTTGGTTGCTTCCGGAATTTGAGTTTCGGAATCCTCCGTTGTTATTTCCGTTATTCTTAAATCCGCCTCCGTTATTGTTACCGTTTGAGTTATTTCGGAATCCGTTATTAGGTCTTTGTGAAGTAGTAGTCGTATTTCTTCTTTCTACATACACTTTTCTTCTGTTACTTCCATAATAATAAGGAACACCGCTGTCGTAGTAATAATTGATATCATTTCTGTAATAATATCCATCGTTACCATAATATCCGCCGCCGCCGTAATATCCTTGTGGAGCGTAATAATTTCCGTTGTTATAGTATGGGTCTCCGTATCCGTTGTTTGCGTATCCGTCTGAATAAGCAAGACAAGATGTTAAGCTTGCTATAGCGAAAATACTGAATGTTATTTTTAATAAATTTTTCATGACTTTATTGTACTTTTTTCTTTAAAACTTTTTTTCCAACTGACGTATCCTAGGATCGCCATTATAGTAAATACCAAATATTGAACCGAAGTGATACCAAGCCCCTTAAAAATCATCATAGGCATACAAATAAAATCTCCGATGATCCAGAAAATCCAGTTCTCAATGCGCTGTTTGGCCATAAACCACATCCCAACTAAAAATATTGAAGTGGTGATAACATCAAGCCAATTTGCCCAATCAAGATGATATAAACCTAGGTTTGTACCCTCCATTGAAAACTGATTATCGATGTAAGGTTTATAATAATATATGATGGTAACTAAAAGTAGACTTATGATGAAAAGAAAGGTCGCAAAAATCCATTCTTTTTTGGTAGCCCACGTTACATCAACATGAATATGATCTTTAGAATTCTTTGCCCACAAGACCCAACCGTAAACACTCATTGCCGTATAATAAACATTAATCATACAATCTCCCAATAATCCGAAGTTGAAAAGAATGTAAACATAAATTAATGTAGAAACTATACCGGTAGGATATACCCAAATATTTTTCTTGATGGAAAAATAAACACTTAAAATTCCGAAGACCGTTCCGCCGGCTTCTAACAGAATTTGTAAATCAGTATAGCTCTCATACGGTTTTACGAAAAGATCGTATAAATTCATGAGGTCAAAAATAAACAAAAAATCAGACACCTGAAAATGCCTTAAATTATATGTGAATCAGATTTTTAAGTTTTTAAATTTAAAATAAATGACGAAAGTTTGTCAATAAACGTTACTATTTCTAAATTTTTTATATTTTCGTAAATCTTTAATAAATAATAAAATATGTCTAAAATTTGGGTTAAAAAACCGATGAGCGCCTATGAAGCTGATATCAAAAAGAGTGAGCTGAAACGCGTTCTTGGAAAATGGAGCCTTACTGCTATTGGAATCGGAGCAATTATCGGAGGAGGAATTTTTGTACTGACGGGAACGGGAGCATACTATAATGCAGGGCCTGCATTGGCTTTGTCTTTCGTGATCGCGGGTATTGCCTGTGTATTTGCAGCTTTGTGTTATGCGGAATTTGCATCAATACTCCCCGTAGAAGGTTCGGCTTACGCTTACGCTTATGGAACAGTAGGAGAGATCTTCGCCTGGATCATCGGTTGGGGACTGATTCTCGAATATGCAATGGGATCGATGACCGTTGCGGTATCCTGGTCGGGATATTTTGCAAAACTTCTCAAAATGTTTGGGTTACATTTGCCAGCATGGCTTACAACTGATCCACAAACGTATTGGGCGGCAGGAAACTCTGGTTTTTCAATGAATTTACCGGCATTTTTTATCGTTTTATTTGTAATCTCAATTTTAGTTAGAGGAACAAAAGGAGCGGCAAAAGCAAACAACTTTATCGTTATCCTTAAAGTTTCGGCTATTATTTTCGTAATTATTGCTGGAGCATTTATTATTTTCGGTTCAGCCGATCCTTTTAAAAACTGGATTCCTTTTATCCCTGAAGCTACAACTATTACGGAAGGCGGAGTCTCGCATTCTGCATATGGTATAGGCGGAGTTGTCGCGGGAGCATCTGCTATTTTCTTTGCTTACGTAGGATTTGATGCAGTTTCTACACAGGCTGGAGAAGCTATTAATCCTAAAAAGGACGTTCCTTTTGCTATTATTACTTCATTAATTATCTGTACACTTTTATACATATTAGTATCTCTTGTTTTGACAGGAATGATGCATTATACAGATTTCAATCCACTTGGTAAATATCCTGATGCTATCAAAGCTCCTGTAGCTTACGCATTTGATATTGCCGGCTATGCTTGGGCTGGTTACATCATTACGATTGCAGCGACAGTTGGTTTGATCTCAGTATTAATGGTAATGATCATGGGACAGTCAAGAATTTTCTTGGGAATGTCTAAAGATGGTCTTATCCCTGCTACTTTCTCAAAAGTAAACCCTAAAACGGGGGTTCCAACGAAAAACCTTATTATTTTGGGAGGTGTAATTTCTGTTGTTGCTTCTTTAACACCAATTAATGACCTTGCTCACATGACAAGTTTCGGAACTCTATTTGCGTTCACGATGGTTTGTGTTGCTGTTTGGGTATTGAGAGTGAAAGAACCGAACTTACAGAGAAACTTTAAAGTTCCGGCTTTACCTTTGATTGCTTGTTTAGGTATTTTAATTAATGTTTATTTGATTTTTAACTTGAGTAGAGAAGCTAAATTATATTCTTTTGCTTGGTTAATTATCGGTTTCATTATTTATTTCCTATACAGTAAGAGAAACTCAAAACTTCAAAACGGAGGTTATGGAGAAACTTTTAAAGCTGAACAGGAGCCTTTAGAAAAACCAGACTTAGATTAATTAAAAAATATTCAACTTAAAATCCACAGAATTCTGTGGATTTTTTATTTTTGCTAATATGAAAAAGCTTTTACCATTTTTATTTTCATTCTTGGGAATACTTACATTTTCTCAACAAGTAGAAAGTCTGACAACTATTTTAAATGATAAAATAAGCATTCGCGCTTTAGAACTTTACGATGGAAAAGTCTGGTACAGCGGAACAGATTCAAAGTTTGGTTTTGTTGATTTAAAGAATTTTAATAATCAAAAACAGATCAAATTATCAGAAAAGAAACTTCAATTCAGAACTTTGGCTCAGAATAAAGAGTCATTTTTTGCAATTAATATTGAAAGCCCGGCTTATTTTTTTAAGATTGATAAAAAAGATTTGGTATACAAGATTGTGCATACCGACACTACGAAAACAGCATTTTATGATGCATTATTGGTTTATAATAAATTCGGAATAGCTTTCGGTGATCCTGATCCTACCCAAAAACTGAACCTTGCATTTTCAGTTGATGGGGGATCAAAATGGACAAGTTGTGATTGTAAAAACTGGCCAAAATTAGAAAAAGGAGAAGCAGCTTTTGCTGCCAGTAATACCAATATTTCAAATTATGCAGGAAGGTTATGGATTGCCACTGGTGGCAAAAAATCAAGAATTTATAAAAAGAGAGCGATATCTTGTAAATGGGATGTTTATGAAACTCCTTTTATTCAAGGGGAGTCTTCTCAAGGGATTTATTCGATAGATTTTGGCAGCAAAAAATTCGGTGTTGCAGTTGGTGGAGATTATACAAAACAAGATGCAAATGCCAATAACATTGCAACAACTATTGATGGTGGAAAAACATGGCAAATTCAGGCTTCCGGAAAAAATGCCGGATACACAACTTGCGTAAAAATTAAACCAAATTCAAAAGGAAAAGAAATTATTTCCATTGGAGATCAACATATCAGTTATTCTTCAGATTTTGGAAAAACCTGGAATAAAATTTCAGATGAAAAAGGATTTTTTGTCTGCAAATGGGTTGATGAAAATACCGTTATTTTGGCTGGTAAGGATAAAATATCTTTACTGAAATTAAAATTTTAAATTTTTCATATAGAGCATATCTCTGTAAAAACTTTTCATTAAAACTTTCTTCAACTTAATTTTGGTTAAAATTTCCGCATGAAAAATTTTAAAATATTCTTTCTTTTATTAATTCCGACTTTATTTTATACTCAAAAGATCAGAGTTTTCATTCTTGCCGGACAATCGAATATGAATGGTTTCGGTTACAATAAAGATCTTCCGAATGATTTAAAAAACTTTAAAGACGTTTATATTTTTCAGGGAAACTCAGTTCCGGATGGAGATTTGAATGGAGGAGTCGGACAATGGGATGTTTTAAAGCCCGGACACGGAACCGGATTTAAGACAGATGGAAAAACAAATACATTGTCAGACAGATTCGGTTTAGAAATTACTTTTGCAAAAAGAATGAAGGAACTTTTCCCGAATGATAAAATTGCTTTAATAAAATATGCAAGAGAAGGAACTTCCATCGACAGTCTTGCAGCCGCCAATTTTGGATGCTGGGATGCAGATTTTAACGGAAAGAATGGAATCAATCAATACGATAACTTTTTAAAAACCGTAAAAAATGCTTTATCAGAAACAGATATCGACGGAAACGGCAAAAAAGATGAATTAATACCTTCAGGAATTCTTTGGATGCAAGGCGAGAGTGACGCAGGTTTCACAGAAGAAATTGCCGATAAATATTACGATCACTTGAAAATATTGATGAATCAAATGAGAGCGACTTTATTAATCGATGATCTGCCTGTTGTGATCGGAAAAATCTCAGATTCCGGAAAGAATGAAGTCGGGAAAGTTTGGCCGACAGGGGAGTTGGTGCAATATGCTCAGGAAAAATTTGTGAAGAATGACAAAAATGCGGCGATCATCCGATCAACGGTAAAATATAATTACGGAAATGATCCTTGGCACTATGACAGTGCAGGTTACATCGATTTGGGAAAGAATTTTGCGGATGCGGTATTTAGACTCATTATAAATTTCGAAAAGAAACCCTAATATAATTCATGATTTAAAATTCATAAGTTATATTTAATTTTGCAATATGAAATTCCTTTTGGAGTGCCATTTTAAAATTTACATTTTCAATGAATTCTTTAATAGATAAATATAATATTCCGGGACCTCGTTATACGTCTTATCCTACCGTTCCTTATTGGGACGAGAGCACTTTTTCACCTGAAAAATGGAAAGAAAGCGTTGTAAGGTCATTTAAGGAAAGTAATGAAGGGGAAGGAATTTCTATTTACATTCATTTGCCTTTTTGTGAGGCTTTGTGTACATTTTGCGCGTGCCACAAGCGTATTACAAAACAACATAGCGTAGAAACACCTTATTTAGAAAGTGTTTTAAAAGAATGGAAGCTTTATTTGGAACTTTTTAATGAAAAACCAAAATTAAAAGAACTTCATTTAGGCGGCGGAACACCAACATTTTTCTCTCCTAAAAATTTAAAAACTTTATTGGAAGGTATCTTTGAAAGTGTAGAAATTGCAGAACATCCTGAATTTTCTTTCGAAGGTCACCCAAATAATACAACGAAAGATCATCTTCAAACTTTGTATGATCTAGGTTTCAGAAGGGTGAGTTTTGGGGTTCAGGATTACGATCCTAAAGTTCAGAAAGCGATCAACAGAATTCAGCCTTTTGAAAATGTGAAAAATGTGACGGAATGGGCTAAAGAAATTGGCTACAGAGGTATCAGTCATGATTTGGTTTTCGGGCTTCCGCACCAAAGTTGGGAAGCAATGGAATACACGATTCGTAAAACAATGGAATTGAAGCCGGATCGTTTGGCATTTTATTCTTACGCACACGTTCCGTGGGTGAAGGGTGTCGGACAAAGAGGTTTCGACGAAAATGACCTGCCAAGCGGAGAAGAAAAACGCCGTTTGTACGAAGATGGTAAAAAATTATTGGAAGATCTGGGATATATTGAGGTGGGAATGGATCATTTTTCTTTGGAACATGATGATTTATACCAATCATTAATTCAGAAAAAACTTCACAGAAATTTCATGGGATATACTTCAAGCAACACTCAATTGATGGTTGGCCTTGGAATGTCGTCTATTTCTGATTCATGGTATGCTTTTGCTCAAAACGTAAAAACGGTTGAAGAATATCAAAAGAAGGTTGAAGAAGGTGAAATTCCTGTGGTAAAAGGTCATATTTTAAATGAAGAAGATCTGATTGTAAGAAGACATATTTTGAATTTAATGTGTCAGCTTGAAACAACTTTTGATGTTCAAAACTCTTTCCCTGAGTTGGAAAATGCATTCGAAATGCTGAAAGAAATGGAAAAAGACGAGCTGGTTGAAATTCATGATAATCAAATAAAAATTACCGAAAAAGGAAGAGCATTTACGAGAAACGTAGCGATGGTTTTTGACCTTAGAATGATGAGAAACAAACCTGAGACTAGAATTTTCTCAATGACGATATAAAAGAAAAGCGATTCAATTTTGAATCGCTTTTTTTGATGTATTTTTAGGATTAATTGGATTTTATCCAAATTTTTATTTAATAATCAATTTCTGGCTGTAAGATTTCAACTCACCGGATTTTAAATTAATATAATAAACCCCTGCAGGAATTCCAGTAATATCAATGCTGTTATCACTGCTGATCTTCGCATTTTCAAGAACTTTTCTTCCCTCTGAACTTATAATTTCAGCAGAAATATTTTTATCTTTCAAGCCATCAATGAAAACTTTTTTAGAAGCAGGATTCGGATAGACTTTGATTTGCTTCAAATTATTATTTTCATTCGTAGATAAAGAAGCATCTGTTTTAATTTTAAAGATTTTCCCATTATTTACTGCAGCAACATACAGTTCTTTTTGACTGTCTTCTCCAAAAGTTGAGAAATTATTTCCAGCAAATGAGGTCGTCCACGTAATTGAATTTCCAGAATCTAAAATTCCGATCTGTGGAGTACAATAATCACTGAAAATATATTTTCCTTGAAGAGTGGGATAGGTTGTTCCTCTGTAAACGTAACCTCCTGTTATAGAACATCTTCCTCCGGAATGATCATAAACCGCCACTGGAAAAGTCATTGTCGAAGAAGCCTGACAACCTGCTGTGTTGTAAGCTGTGTTTCCTTCATAACAACGCCATCCGTAATTGACTCCGGCTTGGGTGAGCGGTATTCTGTTGATTTCTTCAATTTGTCCCTGTCCAACATCTGCGATCACCGCATTTCCTGTTGTAAGATCGAATGACCATTTCCAGGCATTTCTAAGTCCGTAAGCCCAGATTTCGTCTAAACCATCAACCGCTGAGCCAATAAAAGGATTTCCGGTCGGGATATTGTAAGCTCCTGTTGCATTCACATCAATTCTCAGCATTTTTCCGAGTAAGGAATTTTTGTTTTGAGCGTTATTATTGGGATCTCCGCCACTTCCTCCGTCTCCCGTGACGATCCATAAATTTCCGTCAGGTGCAAAATGAATACTTCCGCCATTGTGATTATCAAACGGTTTTGGAATATTCAATAAAATCTTTTCAGAATTAGGATCAGCAACATTGGCATCTGAAGTTACGGTGTATCTCGCAACGATAATGTTCCCGGCTGTGTTGTTGTAATACACAAAAAAATACCCGTTCGTCGAGTATTGTGGGTGGAATGCTAAACCTAAAAGTCCTCTTTCTCCGCCATACAGAATTTTAGAACTGATATTTAAGAAATTCGTGGCATTAATTGTCCCGTTTGGTTGAATAATTTTAATCATTCCGTTCTGTTGCACGACAAATAGCCTACTGTCGTTAGCGTTTGTAATCTCTACCGGAGCCGTAAGTCCGGTGGCAAATTCTTCCAAAATAATTGTTTGAGAATTAAGGATTAAGGAAGAAAAAATACTTGCCGTAAAAAGTAGTTTTTTCATAATATTTTGATATTTAGTGTGTTGAATTAAGTGAATGAAAATTCCGTACCAATCAAATTTAAAATATCATCATAATATAACATAAAAATTGATAAATCTTAAATAGAAGTGAAATAGCCGATATATCTGAAAATAAACGATTTCTGTTCTTAAAAATTCATAAAATATCAAGAAAATCATTATATTTGCCGACTTAATTTAACGTAGTTATAACAAAATGCAAGGAAAAGGACTTATTACAATTGTTGCTATTGTACTAGGGTTAATTTGCTTAAATGAGCTATTACCAACTTGGTACGCCAGCAAAATTGAAAAGCAGGCAACTGCTGTTGCAGGAGACAATCCGGAAAAGTATCAGAAAGAAATTACAAGGCTTTCTAAAGATACACTGAACCTGGGATTCACAAAACTTTATTACACTAAAGCCAAAGACAAGGAAATGAAACTTGGTCTTGACTTGAAAGGTGGGATTAACGTTCTTTTGGAGATCAACCAAAGAGATTTGGTGAACGATCTTACAAATTACTCTACAAATCCTGTTCTTATCGAGGCTTTAAACAAGACTGATGAAGCTCAAAAGAGTTCAACAAAATCTTACATCGACAATTTCTTCGATCAGTTTGACGCTGTAAACAGAGCAAAAGGAACAAATCTTAAACTTGCAGATCCGGAAATTTTCGGAAATACAAACTTATCTGAGATTAAATACAATACTTCTGATGAGCAGGTAAAAAGCATCATTAAGAGAAGAATTGACCTTTCTGTAGGTACAGCTTTTGAGGTGATCAGAACCAGAATCGATAAGATGGGTGCAGTGCAGCCAAACGTTCAGAGAGTACCTGGTACGGCAAGAATTTCTGTTGAAATGCCTGGTATGAAGGATATCGATAAAGTGAAGAAAATGCTTCAGACTTCTGCAAAACTTCAGTTCTGGGAAGTACAACAAGCTCCGGAAGTTTATCCTTATTTTCAAACATTAGCTACAATGATCGCTGCAAAAGGTGATTCTATGGGAGTTGCCAAGAATGTCAACTTCATGAATTTGATGCAGGGTGGAAAATCTATGGGTCAAAGTGCTGTTGGAAGTGTAAAATTATCTGATACAGCTACTGTAAACAAAATCTTAAACAGCAAAGTAGGACAGTCTTTACGTCCTTCAAACATTAAATATACACAGTTCCTTTGGGGGTACAAACCTGAAGCTACAGATACTGAAAGTTTAGTATTGTATGCTATCAGAGGTAATATCAACCAAAAAGCTCCTGTAGACGGTGCTGTTGAAACTGCAAGCATTAGCTATGATGAGCTAAGCAGAGTAGTAGTAGACATGCAGATGGATTCTAAAGGTGCTAAAGAATGGAAAACTTTAACTGAGAAAAACGTTGGTAAACCGGTTGCTGTAACATTGGATGGTAGAGTTTATACTGCACCAAACGTTGTAGGCGCAATTCCTAACGGTAGAACTCAGATCTCTGGTAACTTCTCTCAGGAGGAAGCTAAAGAATTGGTTGACGTTCTGGGAGCGGGTAAATTACCTGCAGGTGCAAAAGTGGTTCAGGCTACTGTTGTAGGACCATCATTAGGACAAGAGTCTATTGATGCCGGGGTTATTTCATTTGCTATTGCATTCTTGATTATTATCGTTTATATCATTTTCTATTACGGTGGTGCAGGTGTGTACGCGGTAATTGCAATGATCATTAACTTATTCTATATTTTCGGAATCATGGATTCTGGAGACTTTACATTAACACTTCCTGGTATCGCGGGTATCGTTCTTACAATGGCCATGGCCGTGGATACGAACGTAATTATCTACGAAAGAACGAAGGAAGAATTATTTGCAGGGAAGAGCATTTTAGAAGCTTATAAAGATGGTTTCAAACATGCATTAAGTGCAATTGTTGATGGTCACTTAACGACGTTATTAACGGCAGGTGTACTATTCTTATTCGGAACGGGTCCTATTAAAGGATTTGCTTTAACACTAGGAATTGGTATCTTAATGACATTCTTTACTTCAGTATTACTTTCAAGAGTAATGATCTTCTCAAGATTGAATAAAGGAAAACACCTTTCTGTTTGGACTCCTCCAACGAAAAATCTATTCAGAAATACTTGGATCGATTTCATCGGGAAAAGAAAATATGCATATATCGTTTCTGCTGTATTAACAGTTGTTTGTATTGCTTCAATTGCAATCCACGGATTTAAATACGGAATCGACTTTACAGGTGGTAGAAACTACGTTGTAAGATTTGATAAAGCGGTAAATGCTGAGGAGGTTGAACAGAACTTAGTAAAAGTTTTCAAAACTGAAGATGGTAAAAACTCTTCTGTTGAAGCTAAAACTTTTGGAAACGACATGCAATTAAAGATCTCTACAGATTATCTTATCGAAGACGAATCTTTAAAAGCTGACCAGACTGTAGAACAGAAATTATATGAAGGTTTAAAATCAAGCTTACCGGCTAATGTAACATTACATGATTTCAAATCTGCAGATAAAGAACATGCAGGAATTATTTCTTCTGAAAAAGTAGGACCTACAGTAGCAGATGATATCAAAACTCACGGTATTCTTGCAGTAGTAGCTGCATTGGGAGGTATTTTCTTATATATCTTATTAAGATTTAGAAAATGGCAATTCTCATTGGGTGCTGTTGCAGCATTGTTCCATGATGCGGTTATTATCTTAGGAGCTTATTCATTGCTTCACAAGTACATGCCTTTCAACATGGAGATCAATCAGGATTTCGTTGCGGCGATTCTTACAGTATTGGGTTATTCAATTAACGATACCGTTATTATCTTCGATAGAATTAGAGAGTATTTAAGAGAGAAGAAAGCTTTAACATTAGCTGGATTATTCGATGACTCTATTTCTAGTACATTAGGTAGAACGTTCAACACTTCATTTACAACGATCCTTGTAATTTTAGCGATCTTCATCTTTGGTGGAGATAACTTAAGAGGATTTATGTTTGCAATGTTGATCGGTATTGGATTCGGTACTTATTCATCCATATTCATTGCTTCGGCAATTGCATATGACTTCCTTAAATCTGGAAAAGAAGATGAAGTACACGGAAAAACGACTACTTCTAAAGAAGTACTTGCTTCAAAATAAGTATTACTACAATAAATAAGAAAAAGCCTTTCAATTTGAAAGGCTTTTTTTGTGGATTAATATGTCAGTTTAATGATTATTATTTTAAAACTAATATCTAGCTTCTAAGATCTAACATCTAATTAATATAATTTAGAACCATTATTTTTCCCAATTTGATTATTTTTGCAGGATTATGGAAAATTCAAGGAAAAAAGCGGCCATAGGCTTTATATTTATAACGCTGTTGATTGACATTACAGGATGGGGAATCATCATTCCTGTTGTTCCCAAATTGATTGAGGAACTTATTCATGCAGATATAAGTGAAGCCGCCAAATATGGTGGTTGGCTGGGTTTTGCATATGCTTTTACTCAATTTATATTTTCACCCGTTGTTGGAAATTTAAGTGATAAGTATGGACGAAGACCAATTATTTTGATCTCCCTTTTCGGCTTTGCAGTGGATTATATTTTCCTTGCGTTAGCGCCAACAATTTGGTGGCTCTTTTTAGGGCGGATTATTGCAGGGATTACAGGAGCCAGTGTCACAACGGCAAGTGCTTATATCGCGGATATTTCTACAGATGAAGATCGAGCGAAAAACTTTGGTTTAATTGGAGCAGCTTTTGGACTAGGTTTCATTATCGGACCTGTTCTTGGTGGTGTTTTAGGACATTATGGAGCAAGAGTGCCTTTCTATGCGGCTGCAGGCTTGTGTTTGCTTAATTTCCTTTACGGATATTTCATTCTTCCCGAAAGTTTAGATAAAGATAAACGTAGAGAATTTGATTGGAAGCGTGCAAATCCCGTAGGTTCATTTAAATTTTTAGGAAAACACCCCGAAATTTCAGGATTAATTGTTGCCTTAATTTTAATTTATATTGCAGGGCATGCCGTACAAAGTAACTGGAGTTTCTTTACCATGTACAAATTCAGTTGGACAGAAAGAATGGTCGGAATTTCCCTTGGTGTAGTCGGATTATTGGTCGGATTGGTTCAGGGAGTTTTAATACGATGGACGACCCCAAGATTAGGTGAACATAAAAGTATTTATTACGGATTAGCATTATACGCACTCGGAATGTTGTTATTTGCTTTTGCTACAGAAGGCTGGATGATGTTTGCTTTCTTAATACCTTATTGTTTAGGTGGAATTTGCGGTCCAGCTCTTCAGTCCGTGATCACGAAAAGTGTTCCTGCAAATGAACAGGGTGAGCTTCAAGGAGCATTAACGAGTTTAATGAGTGCGACATCTATTGTTGGTCCTCCAATGATGACGAATTTGTTTTATTATTTTACCCATGATGAAGCGCCTTTTAAGTTCTCAGGAGCACCATTTTTCTTAGCGTTTCTATTGATGACGGCGAGTGTAGTTGCAACTTACTATGCTTTTAAAAAGAATAAAATAAAGTAAAACTACTTAGATAAATAAAAACAGGGAACCAAATTTTGGTTCCCTGTTTCGTTTGAAAGAATTTAGTAACTATGGATAAAGTGATTTTGTTCCGTTGCTTACGATATTGCTTCCCAATCCTGAGAATGATACCGAAAAATTACTTGAATTAAAGCTTAAAGAACCCGTAGGAGTACAAAGTCCAAGAGCATATCTGCACTGTCCGTAAGCTCCCGTTTTTTTGGTTACTTTACTTTCGCTTTTTGCCTTCCCTAAACTTATGTTCCCCCAATCGCTCACATCAACATTTGAAACCGATGAACCTGTATAGTAAATGGTAATTTGGTATCCGATTTCACCTCTTTTAGATCCCCAAAGCCAATTGGCAGTCCACCATTGTTTGTACCATTTGGAAGATACTTTTGAAGCTGCGTCATTTGAAACTTCAGAGTTTCCTCTTTTGTCCATCATGACCAATCCGCTAAGAACGTTGTCCCAGATAATTCCCGAATCATTATAATAACATAATGTTGAGAATTTCTCTCCATTATGATTCCAGCTGATCTCAAGAACATTTGCTTTTGCTTTAATTTCTTCAATCGCCATATCTTTTAATCCTTTTTGAGCGATCGATAAATCTTCACCTGAATTTAAGTTTTCTAATTTCCCGATCTTTACAGACTCAGGATCTAAAATATTTCCTGTTGCAACAAAATTGTCTTTTTGAGAAATTAAATTTTGTGAAAGAGAAACTCCTTTTTCAGTAGATAACTTACCCAAAACAGCAATTCCTTCAATCTTAAGATCATTTTTAAGATACTTTTCAATGTTCTTTTTCGATTCATCAAGTTGAATTTGAACAGCCTCGGGAATTACCTGTGATGAAGGTGTAATTTCTCTTTTTAGATCAGAAAGACTTACTTTTTCTGATGGATTTTCCTGCAAGACCTGATTGTTTTCGTCCTGACAGCTGGTAAGCGTTAATACCGCTAAAACGGCAAAAACCTTACATGTAGTTAGTAGTTTTTTCATAATAAAATATTTAAATGTTTTGTGTGTAATAAATTTACTTAAAATTGTAATATAATTCTCTTTGATTAGAATTAATTATTTATTAAATATTATAAAACACTAAAAACGAATGTGTAAATGATAGTTTAATCATCAAAAAATATTATAAAAGTCAATATTCAAATTAAAAATAGAGTAGAAGTTCATCAAATTTATATCAACATTAATTTCGAACTTCACTTACTGAAAAATTAAAATTTGTTTAAAATATAATATAACTGTATCAGATATGTATAAACTTTTGTAATTTTGTATCATGGAATTAAGCTTTGGAGAAATGGCATTGATCGCAGTTGCGATTGTTGTATTATTCGGACCGGATAAACTTCCTTCGATAGCACGTGACTTAGGCTCGGGCATAAGAAAAATGCGTGGCGCAGTGGAAGACATCAAAACTGAGATAATGAAGGAAACAGATAACCCTGTTTCTGAAATTAAACGTGAAATAGAGAAGGTAAAAGATGCCGCAAAAGAGTATAATCCAATGAAAGATATGGAAAAGGACTTCTTACCCAATCTAAATGAGTCTAATGAAGCACCTAAGCTAAAGCCTGCCGATGACGAAACTCACGAAGGGCCGGTAAGCAGATAATCCATGGAAGAAATTATTCAGGAAGATAAGAAGGTCTTTTTGTTTCTCAATAATTTGGGAAATTCTTCTTTTGATCAGTTTTGGATGCTGATTTCCAGCACTTGGATCTGGGTTCCGCTTTACATTATATTTCTTTACTTTTTATATAAAAATTACAAACTAAGATCTTTAGTTTTTATTCTCATATTTATAGCGATTGGGGCTACGGTTTCTGATCAGTTAGCGAGTGTTTTCAAATTTGGGGTGGCGAGATTAAGACCTTGTCATGACCCAACTTTAGAGCATCACATGAGAATTGTGAAATGTGGAGGGCAGTTCGGTTTCTATTCTGCTCATGCCTCCAACACCTTCTTTTTAGCAACTTACTTAAGTATTTTATTAAAAAAGAAACTCAATTGGTTTCCTTATGCTATATTTGTGTGGGCTGTGGTGGTAGCATACAGTCGAATATATTTAGGTGTACATTTCCCGATAGATATTTTGGTGGGGGCGTTTGTTGGACTTTTATTGGGAGTGATATTTGGTGCACTTGCCAAAAAAGTAATCAATAAACAAAATATAACCTCATGAAAAAACATTTATTAATTCTGGCTTTAGCCTTTTCCTCATTAAATTTTTCCGCTCAGGATGCTAAAATAGCTGAAGAATGCTTTAAAAAAGCAGACTACAAATGTGCAGAAGAGCAATATGCTAAACTTGCTGAAAAAGAACAGATTCAGAAATTTCAATCTGATTATTATAATAACTTAGGAACGTCACAGAGAAGATTAGGAAAGACCGCTTTGGCCTTTAAATCCTATGAAGCTGCTTTGAGGGCAAATCCTATGTCGGCTTCTGTTTATGCAAATTTAGCTTCATTAAACAGCCAGAGAGGAAGCAAGGCAAAAGCTTTGGAATACATCGATAAAGGTCTTCAGATAGAACCTGAAAATGTTGATATGTATTTAACACGTTCTAAAATTTATGAAAGTCAAGGGAAAAAAGATCTGGCTTCAAAAGATTTAAATCAGATTTTAAGTTTTGCGGGAGATAATATTTACGCAAAAACAGGATTAGCCAATCTAAAAAAGAACAGCGGTGATCTGGAAGGTGCTTTAAAAGATTATAATCAATTAATTTCCGAAAAGCCCGAATCTCTTTTGTACAACGGAAGAGCGGATGTTTATCTTAAAATGAAAAAATCTAAAGAAGCTCTTGTTGATGTTAATAAAGCGATTTCAATAGACCCGAAATTTTCTCAATCTTATGTTACAAAAGCTTTGATCTTGTTTGATACTGCAAAACCAAAAGAAGCATGTACAACGTTGGATAAAGCCGTAAGTTTAGGATATGAAAAAGGTCTTCTTGCAGATTATTATGCTAAATGTACAGCACCTGCAAAATAATTAATCATTATGATAAGGTTTTCTCTGAAAAACCAGTAAAAAATAATTATGTTAAACATTGTTCTCGTAGAACCCGAAATACCGAATAACACTGGAAATATCGGACGATTATGTGTAGGTACAGAAAGTAGATTACACTTAATTCATCCCTTTGGATTTATAATTAATGATAAAAATCTGAAACGTTCAGGCTTAGATTATTGGGTTCACCTTGATGTTTCAGAATATGCAAATGTTGATGAATGGATTCAACAGATTCCGGACAAATCCCGTGTTTTTTTAATGAGTTCGCATGCTGAGAAATCTTATTTGGAAACTGATTTTCAGGACGGAGACTGGCTCGTTTTCGGAAAAGAAAGTGTTGGATTGAGTAAAGATGTTTTATCTCGTTTTGATAACCATTTAACGATTCCGATGTCAAATTTAATTAGAAGTTTTAATATTGCAAATTCAGTAGCCTTTGTGGTTGGTGAAGCAAAAAGACAGATTGGTTTAAAATTTAAAATCTAATCGTTATGATAAGGTTTTCCCTGCAAAATCTGGTCTGCGCGATACAATTGTTCAACGATAAATAACCGGATCATCTGGTGCGTAAATGTCATTTTAGATAATGACATTTTTTCGTTTGCTCTCGTGTAAATTTCCTCTGAAAAACCGTAAGCTCCACCAATCAAAATATGAATTTTTTTCACCGAAGAATTCATCCAGGTATCTATTTTTTGTGAAAATTCTCTGCTTGTAAATTGTTTTCCTTTCTCATCTAAAATCACAACCAGATCATTTTTATCGATATGATTAGAAAACAGTTTTGCTTCTTCTTTTTTCAAAAGATCAGGAGAAAGGTTTTTGGCATTTTTTACATCAGGAATTTCTATAATTTCAAAATTCCAGTGTTTGGGGAGGCGAGTAAGGTAGTAATTGATCAAAGAAGTGATTTCTTTATCATCCGTTTTGCCAATGCAGAGTAAATTGATACGCATTTCTTATATTTGCTAGGCGCAAATATACTTTATGAATCTTAAAATTCCCAGCTTCATTCTAAAAATTCAAAAATTCTTTGATGATATACATATTCCTGTGTTGGGAATATCGCTTTGGGAGATGTTTCAGATCTATATTACAGGAGTTTTTAAAGGTAAGATTGGACGAAAAGCGGCATCCATTTCATGGAGTTTTACATTAAGTTTATTTCCGTTTCTTCTGTTTTTGCTGTCGGTTTTACCGTATATGCCTCATTATGATAAACTTCAGTTTTATATTTTTGAAGTATTGATTCACAATGTTTTTCCATCACATATGGAAAATGAAGTGAGAGGATATATTGAAAATAATATTATTCCTAATATGAAGGGAATCAGTAACTTGACAATTGTTTTAGCTTTAGTTTTCGCTACCAATGGAACTTTTTCCCTTATCAATGGATTCAACGAAAATTCCGATGAAAAATTAACGGATGTAAAGGAATTTATTCTGTCATTTTTTATTACAATAGGCTTTATAATAATCGTTTTTCTGGCTCTTTTTGGGGTGTATTATGTGGAAGTTGTAATGAAATTATTTGCTCCGGATGATAGCATTTCATGGTTGGTTGAAAACCTTTCCAGTATCATTGGATTTGTCTCATTTCCATTGTTTTATTTTATTCTTTTAGCATTATTTTACTGGCTGGGAACTGTTAAAATTGCAAGATTCAGACAAGCTGTTCCGGGTGCAATTCTGACGACTGTCCTGTTTGTTGTTACGACTTATTTTTTCGCGCTGTATGTTAAAAATATTGCCAGATACAACGTTTTATACGGATCAATCGGAAGTATGATTTTACTGATGGTCTGGGTAAATGTAAACGTCTATCTTCTTCTGTTTGGAAACGAACTCAATATGGCTCTTAGAAAATTAAGAGTTGAGAAATTGTTGTCGGATGAGCTTAGAAAAGAGGATTCAAATTATCATACGCAAACTGACAATAATCCTTAGAAAGACTATTGTCAGTAAATAATATTAAAGTGAATTTCTAGCTAGGAAAAATTATTTAGAGATTTTAAATTTTTAATTTCCTCTTTTAATTCTTCAATTTCTTCCTTTAGAAGCGCGATATATTCATTTTGATTTTTGAGAATAAAATCCGGAATATTATAAAGTTGATTATTTTCTAAATAATTATTTGATACAGTATCATGATTGTGAATTAATGATAGATGATCTTCCTTAATTTCTTCTACAGTAGTATTTAATGCCTTTGCTATACGTTCCCATTCTTCGTCAGAGATTTTTATTTCTCCCGTTTCTCTTCTTTGATATTGAGACTGGGTCATATGTAAAATCTTTGCTATACTTTCCTGAGTATACATAGCCTTACGGGCTTTAATTAATTTCTTGTTTATCATTTGTGTCTTATTTGTGTGGGACAAATATATTATTTATGTGCTGAATTCACATAAAATTCACATAAAAAGTTTGAAATTATTTCAATAACGTTTGATATTTTTGAATTGTCAATAATGACATAGAACAAAATAAAAAATCAAATTATGAAAAAATTGGAAAAATTACAAAGCTTCCAGATTCAAAATGAAAAACTAGGGAGTATTTTAGGAGGGCAAGGAGGTCCTGCACACATGACTACTAGTATTGGTGTCGGTAGTCCAACAGGTGCTGGAGAGACTTCAATGCCTACGGAGTGGGGCTGTCAATGTAGTTCATATACTAGTGATACTGATTTTGGCAATAATAATATAGCTTTTCATGGTGTAACAGTTATAAATAAGCCTTGTTAATAGAATTCTAATTATCGGAGAGAAGTGTAAACTTCTCTCTTTATATTTACTTAAATATGAAAATAATATTCATTTTCTTTTTAGTTCTATCAGGAATTGCTAAAACTCAAAGTTTTGAATTAAAGAATGAAAAACTTATTAAATATTATGACTTTATTAATAGGGCTGAAAATAAAATCGTCAATAATGATTTAAAGGATGCAAATAACCTGTATAAAGAGGCTTTCAAGGAATTTAAATACCCACATGCTAAAGATTTATATAATAGTATGAAAACTGCTTTGAAAATAAAGGATTTGGAAACAGCATATACTCATTATCAAACGCTAAAATGCTTAGGAAAAAATTTCAGTAAAGATTTTTTAATTGAAAATTTTAAAAATCCTGAAAAGTATAAAGTCATACCTTGCCAAAATACAATAGATTTAAAATATAAAAAGACTTTAGATTCATTGGTCGAAATAGACCAATATTACAGAAAACTATCTAATGGTAATTATCAGGCATACAAAAAAGAACTTACTAAAGGTGATAGTATTGCGTCTACTAGCTTGCTTAAACTGATACAAAATAAAGGATTTCCGAATGAATATAATATAGGGCTAGGTTCTGCTGATGATATATTTTTTCAAAAATTTTGTTTAATAATTTGGCATCAATTAGCCACTAATAATATTAGTAATCAAAAAGTCAATTTTTCTAATGAAATTAATAAGGCGTTAAACGAAGGTAAAATAAGATCAGATATTGCAGGTTTTTTGTTTGATTTGAATAATGGGACAAATAATTATTCATATTTTAAAATTTATCAATTCTTGTCAAATGAAGGAAAAATTGATTGTTGTTATGTTTCAAGTACATTTTTGCCAGAAAGGAGGAATGATAAAGTTAATGATATAATTAATAATGTTAATAATAAGAGAAAACAGATGGGGCTATCTTCAACTGAAGATGAAATCCAGAAAAATATATTTTTATTAAATAATAAAGATTATGCTTTTTTAAACAAAGCAATAGAAAGCTGGAATTTTAAAAATGATAGTGATGCAGAACTCATGAAAAAGAACTTAATTAAGTTAGATGATACTGCTCATTAGTGTTGATAATGATACAATGACCGATGAAATATGTACATGGCTATCATATCAAAATAAAGAATTTGTAAGGCTTAGCGAGAATCAACATATCACAAAAGCTTTTTTTGATTTCAGTAAGAATATTTTCAAAATCTCTATCAATAATATTGAATATGATTTAAACGATTTTACATCTGTTTTCTATAGAAATGGTGGGATTTATTTTAGTCTTGATAAAGAAGAAATTGATAATCATCTAACAGAATTTTATAATTCAGAAATTGAATCAACAACAGAGTTTATTTGCTTTTATTTAAAAATAAATGGAGCAAATATTTTTGGAAATCTTTTTACTAAAGAGGTTAATAAGTTAGAGGTTTTATATTTAGTGGAATCGATAGGTTTAAAAATACCCGATACTTATATTTTGTCTCAGTTAAAAGACTTAGAAAAAGTTGATATTTCTAAGAAATACATTACAAAAGCTGTTTCCGAAATGAAACCTATTTTTATTGAAAATGAATTGTACTTAAACTATACTCGTGAAATAAACCTTAATACAATTCAGAGCAAAAAGGAAAATATTATACCTTCTCTTATTCAGGAGAGAATTAATAAAACATACGAAATAAGGGTGTTTTTCTTTGAGAAGATGATTTGGGCAATTGCGGTGTTTGATTTTTCAGCTAATATTGATATTAGGAATATGAAAGAAAATGATAAAAAACATCTTCCATATAAACTTCCTGCTGAAATAAAAAGAAAGATTATTAAAATGGCAAAAGTGCTAGATTTAAAATGTGGAACAATAGATTTAATAAAATCTGATGATGATTTTTATTTTTTAGAAGTAAATCCGTTAGGGCAGTTTTACCAAGTTAGCTATTACGGAAACTACCAGATTGAAAAATATATTGCTGATTTATTATGAAAGATAAAAAAGAACTTTACTTAAAAGGAGTTGAATTTTCGTTGCAAGAATGGAAAAAATGCAACAATATATCTCAGGTTAAATATTCTGAAAATAAAGATAAAAAAAGCAGTAAGACGAAAATTTTTCGTTCAACAAAACATTATTCACTTTTGTATTAAATATGTTTTTAAAACTATTTGAATCTGTAAAAATAACCAAAGGAGCAAAAAGCTCTATTATTTTTGATACTAATACAGGATTTTTACAATTAATTCCTAATGCGCTTTTTGATTTACTATCAAATGACCAACAAGATTATTCATTATTGAAGAAACAACTAGATAATGATAGTTTAGAAATATTGGAAGAATATTTCGATTTTATTTTAGATAATAATTTGGGATTTATAGTGAAATCAAAAAAAGAATTATTCAGCTTCAAGGCTTCATCTAATTTCTATGTAACGCCTTCCAATGTTGAATACTTAATTTTAGATATTAATAATTTAGATATTTTAAATGATAATTTAATAAATGAAATTTGTAATTTAAAAATCAAATATTTACAAATCCGATTTTCGGAAGAATTAATTTCTAGCACTATAATTCAGGCGATTTCAATTATAAATCGGCTTAACAATTCTACTGTAAATGAAATTTCTATTATTGCAAAATACGATTTTAAACTGTTATCATTTATTAGAGAAAACATTTATACAATTTCAAGTAAATTTCTTCATTTTACTTTTCACTCATCTAATGAAGAAGATTTTTATTCTTTAAATCACATTAATATCACTACTATAAAGAAGTATCTGAAAATTCCAATAAGCTGTGGATTAATTGATTTGAAGAATGTCAATCTCAACCGTTCTTTTTATTTAGAGTCGCAGTGTCACAACTCCTGTCTTCACAAAAAAATATCAATAGACAAAGACGGAAATATCAAAAACTGTCCATCAATGTCACGAAGCTTTGGTAATATCAAAAATATCACTTTAGAAGAAGCTTTGAATCATCAGGATTTCAAAAAATACTGGAATCTTACCAAAGATAAAATAGAGGTTTGCAAAGACTGTGAATTTCGATATGTCTGTACAGATTGTAGAGCTTATACGGAACAGACTCACACCAATGAAAATGGATTAGATATTTCTAAACCGTTAAAATGTGGCTATGATCCATACACCGGAGAATGGGAAGAGTGGAGTACAAATCCTTTGAAACAAAAAGCTATACATTTTTATGGAATGCAAAATCTGGTTAAGAAATATTAACTTTTATACTAACTCTATCTGTATGGTAGATAATAATATTCAGTAACAATGAAAAAAACATTTTCGCTCCTTTTCATGTTAATTGTAATCCTAGGATTCTCTCAAAATAAATATTTTTTATTAAACGGAACTAAGGTTCTGAATGAAAAAGAGTATAAAAATTTTAAGGACAGCATTTCTGCAAAAGGAAAAATTACGGAAAGTATAGCTTTGACTTTTAAAAAGAATGACAGCATTTTTATTTTACCTCGTTTAGAAATAAAATCATCGGATAATTCTCAATATTTTTTTGATAGTCAGACCTATTTTGAACAGACATTTAAAAAGAATATTAATTTTACTAATCTGGTAAATATACGTTCTAATAAAAGTATTGATAAATCAAAACCATACTTTATAAACTGTTGGTATACTCACTGTAATCCTTGTATAGACGAAATTTCTGATTTAAATAAACTTCAGGAAGAATATAAGGATAAAGTAAATTTTATCGCCATTACGTTTGATGATGAAAATGTTTTAAAAAAGTTTCTTGAAAAAACTCCATTTAATTTTATTCATTTATCGGGTCAAAAGATGTTATTGAATAAAATGGAAGTATCATCATATCCTACAAGTTTTATTTTAGATAGTAATGGGAATTTTATTAGCTTTACAAGTTATCAAAATCCAATGGCTCAGATGTTCACAAAGAAGATATTAGAAAAGTTAGAAACTAAATGAAACTAAAAATTAAATACCTACTAATCATATTTCCATTATTAACCGTCTTTTCATGCCAGCATGTTCTTGACGAAATAGAACGCGATAAGCAGGAAGAAAACTATACCTCTCCCTACATGGGAAAATGGAGTGGAAGCTATTCGGGAGATCAAAGTGGAACTTTAATTTTAAATGTAAGCAAAAGCGGAACAATAGAAGGAGCTAAAATTTCCCAAGGCCACCAAGAGACTTTTTATTCGGGACTTATAGGTTCATCAATAAACAGTACAACCTCTAACTCAGGATTTACTTTATATGGAAATTTAGAAAGCAAATCCGGAACATGGAAAATGGGTAATTTAAACGGAACTTGGTTGGTTTCAAAAAATTAATTCTCAATTACTTCCTTCTTTTTAGATCCTAAATTTAAAATCAGATATCCTAAAAAAGCTGCCAAAAAAGAAGCAATTAAAATCGCAAATTTAGCCTGATCCTGAATTTCAATTTCTCCTTTAAAGGAAAGAAGTGCGATGAAAATAGACATCGTAAAACCAATTCCGGCTAAGAAACCGACGCCTATCATTTGCGTCCAAGAGCTGTTTTGAGGAAGTGAACTTAGTTTAAATTTAATGGCAATCAGTGAAAATAGATTAATTCCTACTAATTTTCCTATAATCAATCCGCCAATTATTCCTAAACCTAAAGTACTCGTTAAACCTTCGATCATTCCATTATTAAAAGCAATATTGGTATTGGTCAATGCAAATATGGGCATGATTAAAAAACTTACAGGAAAATGCAATGTATGTTCTAATTTTTCTAAAGGTGAAATTTTTACATTAGAAGCGTTTGTCGGAATTGAAAACGCTAATAAAACTCCCGCAATTGTAGCATGAATTCCCGAATGATGCAGAAAATACCACAAAAATACCCCCGGAATAATATAAAAATAAATCTTTGTAACCTTTAAAAAATTCAATAAAAATAATAAAGCAGTTACTCCAAAAGACAGCAATAAATAGGTCCAATGAATCTGTTCTGTATAAAAAATTGCAATAACCAAAATAGCTCCCAAATCATCAACAATAGCTAATGCGGCAAGAAAAATTTTAATAGAATTTGGGATCTTACTTCCCAACATTGAAATAATTGCCAATGAAAAAGCAATATCCGTTGCCATCGGAATTCCCCAGCCATTCGCGTAGGGAGTTCCTGCGTTGAAAATACTGTAAATTCCTGCCGGAACAGCCATTCCGCCAATGGCTGCAAAAATTGGAAGAGAAGCATTTTTAAAAGATGAAAGTTCACCTTCTACCATTTCTCTTTTTATTTCCAATCCAACCAAAAGGAAGAAAATGGCCATCAAACCATCATTAATCCAAATGCTAACAGGATATTTTAAATGAAAAAGATCTAAACCAATTTCATTATCCAAAAAATGCTGGAAACCTTCTCCAGCAGAAGAATTTGCGATTAGTAACGAAACTAATACACAAAAAATAAGTATAATTCCTGATGACTGACTGTTGTTGAAAAATTTTTTAAAATATACAGATAAATTCATATTATGATTGTAATCGTCTCACTCTTGAAACTCCGTTAATATCTTTCAGTTTTGTAAATGTTTCCTCCAACTGACTTTTATTTTTAACCTCAAGATTGATGTTTCCTGTGAAAATTCCGTTGTTGGATTCAATAGACATACTTTTCATATCCATTCCCATAGAACCGCTGATGACCGCAGTTATATCATTGATCATCCCCATTCTGTCGAGACCTTCGATCTCAATTTTCACTCTGTTTTGGAAGCTTTCAGCATTTACCCATTTCGCAGGAATCACCCTGTAATCGTATTGCGCTCTAAGGTTGATGGCGTTCGGACAATTGTCACTGTGAACTTTTATACCTTCCGAAATGGTAATAAATCCGAAAATTTTGTCTCCAGGAATTACTGTACAACATTTTGCATAGGTATAATTCAGCTTTTCTTCATCTTTTCCGAAGACAATCATGTCAAGATTCTGCTCTTTCGGTTCTATATAAGCCGTATTTTTTGTCGGAGATTTTCTGAATCTTGAAAGTAAATTGTTAAATACATTTTTACTTTCAATGTATTTTCTTAAACTACTTGCATCCAGTTCGTTCGTCTGAAATTTCAGGAATAATTCCTGAGAAGTTTTTAAGTTAAAGAATTTTTGAAGCTTGTTGATCTCTTCATCATTAAAATTGATTTTTGCATGACGAAGTTTTCTCTGTAAAGTCTCTTTTCCTTCTTCAACCAATTGGTTTTTTTGAGAATTCAAGTAACCTTTGATCTTTGATTTGGCTTTTGAAGTAACAACAAATTCCAGCCAATCGAATTTCGGTTTTTGATTCTGAGAAGAAAGAATGTCAACCTGATCTCCGTTTTGAAGAACATAGGAAATTGGAACTAATTTACCATTGATTTTTGCTCCTAAACACTTCATTCCTAGGTCAGAGTGAACTGAAAATGCAAAATCTAAAGCCGTTGCATTGGTTGGTAAGATTTTAATTTCACCTTTTGGAGTGAATACAAAAACCTCTTTTGAATATAAATTAAGTTTAATATTATCTAAAAGCTCAGAAGTAGAAAGATCCTGCTGTTGTTCAAGAACATCACGGATTTCTGTTACCCATCTTTCAAAATTCTTATCATCGGAACTTTGCTTGTAACCTTCTTTATATTTGTAATGTGCTGCAACCCCTTTTTCAGCGATTTCGTCCATTCTTTCGGAACGAATTTGAACTTCAATCCATTTTTTATCGGGACCAAGAACGGTTAAATGCAAACTTTCATATCCTGTAGAACGGGGCTGAGTGATCCAGTCACGCATTCTGGACGGATTACTGTGATAAACATCTGTTACGATAGAATAAATTTTCCAGGCTAGGAATTTTTCATTTTTAGCATCAGATTTATAAATAATTCTAATCGCATAATTATCAAATACTTCCTCGAAAGAAACTCCCTGCTTCAGCATTTTTCTGTAAATGGAAGAAATTGCTTTTGCACGGCCTTTAATGGTGAAATTTAATCCTTCCTCCTGTAATCTTTCGGAAGCTTCCTTTTTAAATTCATCAATATATCTTTCACGGTTTTCCTTGGCTAGCTCTAATTTTTCCGTGATTTCGTTAAAAACTTCGGGATTATTATATTTTAAAGAAAGATCTTCAAGTTCAGATTTAATATTATATAGACCTAAACGGTGCGCCATCGGAGCATAAATATAGACCGTTTCAGAAGCGATTTTCTTCTGTTTGTCGGGTGCCATGCTTTCCAATGTTCGCATATTGTGAAGTCGGTCGGCAATTTTAATCAAAATAACTCTGAAATCTTCAGATAAAGTAAGCAAAAGCTTTCTGTAATTCTCAGATTGTACGGAGATATTCTGGTGATTCATGATGGATATTTTGGTTAATCCATTCACGATATTGGCGATTTTTTCTCCAAATATCTTTTTGAGGTCTTCGTAAGTGTAATCTGAATCTTCGATTACATCGTGCAGTAAAGCACAGGCAATGGAAGTTGCTCCCAAACCAATTTCTGTCGCTACGATTTTCGCCACGGCAATGGGGTGGTAGATATAAGGTTCGCCGGATTTCCTCCTTTGATCTTTGTGGGCATCTAATGCAATATCAAATGCCTTTCGGATAAGTTTATTATTTTCCTCATCCAAAGTTCTGTAGGTGTTCGAAATCAGATCCTTATATCTCGCAAGAATCTCTTTATTTTCCTGTTCTAAGTCGTAACTCATTTGTGTAAAAGCCTATATTTAAACGAAAATACGAAAATTTTCCCACTTTTCAAAGCATTAAAAAATCCGCAGAACGTTCTACGGATTTTCGGTTATTAGTATTTAATTTTGTTTCTAGAATTTTACTTCAGAGTCCATGCCATGGCTTGAAGCTTTTATTTTGACATCGGGACAATTATGTATTTCCGCTCTGTTTCTAGCGTCAATAAGCCTTTTGATGTTATTATAATCTGCCTGTTCTATACTTACATTCTCAAATAAGTAAGTTTTTACTACAGAATTTTGATTAAAAATGTTCTTCGCATTGTCTGCTTGATCCTTATCTCTTACAGAAACACTTGTCATATACTGAGAGTAATGGTGTGTATCATCAAGATATACGATGTAATCTGAACTTCCGAATCCCGAGCTTTCAAGATCAGTTTCGAGTTGTTTGTAATCGCTGTGATGTTCAAATAACCCAGCTAATATATTTGACATAAGCAATAGTTTTTAAATTTGTACTTAAAGATAATAATTAAATCTCATATATTTTATATTTAATTTAATAAAATTGATATTATATTGTTTTATCTATATTTAATTGTTAAAATTTATGAGAATGTCTATTGAATGCGTGTTTAAATTTATGTTAATTTATAATTCAGGTTTTGACTAAAGTCAATCGATTGTATTCTTAAAAATAAAAACGGGCTAAAGCCCGTTCCTATTGATCTTGTCGTTTAAATTTAAGGTGAATTTTATCAACTTTTAAAATCTCAAAATTAAGCCTAATCTATATTTTTTCGTTCTTGATTTCCTCTACAATTTCAGGATTTAACAACGTTGAAATATCTCCAAAGCTATTAAAATCACCTTCCGCTATTTTTCTCAAAATTCTACGCATGATTTTACCTGAACGAGTTTTAGGAAGTCCGGAAACAAACTGAATTTTATCCAATTTAGCAATCGGCCCAATTTGATCTGAAATTAACTGATTGATCTCTTTTTTCAGATTTTCTCTTTGTCGACTTTCTCCCGTTTCTTTTAAAACAACGTAGCCGTACAAAGCATTTCCTTTAATGTCGTGAGGGTAGCCAACAATCGCAGATTCCGCAACGGCAGGATGTTGGTTGATGCTGTCTTCAATCGGAGCGGTTCCTAAATTGTGCCCTGAAACAATAATAACATCATCCACACGACCTGTAATTCTGTAATATCCAACTTCATCTCTCAAAGCACCATCACCAGTGAAATATTTCCCCGGAAAAGCAGTGAAATAAGTTTCTTTATATCTTTGGTGATCACCCCAAATTGTTCTTGCAATTCCCGGCCAAGGAAAACGAATGCAAAGGTTTCCGGTAACTTGGTTTCCTGTGATTTCATTGCGTTTATCATCCATCAAAACTGGCTGAACACCAGGCAAGGGTAGAGTAGCGTACGTAGGTTTTGTTGGGGTAATGAACGGAAGCGGGGAGATCATAATTCCGCCTGTTTCTGTCTGCCACCAAGTATCTACAATCGGACATTTTTTTCTTCCAACATGATCATTGAACCAATGCCAAGCTTCATCGTTAATTGGTTCTCCAACAGATCCGATTACTTTTAATGAACTCAAATCGTGTTTATCAACCCATTCTGCACTTTCTTTCGCTAATGAACGAATTGCGGTTGGAGCAGTATAAAATTGCGTAATCTTATGTTTTTCAATAACTTCCCAGAAACGATCCGGCTCAGGATAAGTAGGAACTCCTTCAAAAATTACGGTTGTAGCCCCGTTACAAAGAGGGCCGTAAAGAATGTACGAATGTCCTGTGATCCAGCCGATGTCTGCAGTACACCAATAAATGTCGTTTTCCTGATAATTAAAAATATTTTTAAAAGTATAAGCGGTGTAAACCATGTATCCGGCACAAGTATGGAGCATTCCTTTCGGTTTTCCTGTTGATCCTGATGTGTATAGAATAAAAAGCGGATCTTCTGCATCCATAATTACAGTTACGAAATCCGGAGAGGCTTTTTCATAAAGAGGAGCTATCCAATGATCTCTGCCTTCTTTCATTTTGATCTCGTTGTGAGTTCTTTTTACAACCAAAACATTTTCGATGGTAGGGGTTTTTTCCAATGCTTCATCCACAATGCTTTTTAGATCTAAAACCTTGCTTCCTCTGTAACTTCCGTCTGATGTAATGATCATTTTCGCTTCACAATCATTAATTCTTGACGCAACTGCAGATGCAGAAAAACCTGCAAAAATAACAGAATGTACCGCGCCTAATTTTGCACAAGCTAACATTGTAATTGCCAGTTCAGGAATCATCGGAAGATAAATGCAGACTCTGTCGCCTTTTTCGATGCCCATATCTCTAAGAATATTGGCTGTTTTGTTGACACGGGTATATAATTCGTTGTAAGAAATATGTTGTGCTGCTTCTTTCGGATCGTTGGGTTCCCAGATGATGGCGGTTTTTTCGCCTCTTTCATTTAAGTGCCTGTCGATGCAGTTTTTGGTGATATTTAATTTTGCATTTTTAAACCAAACGATTTTTGCTTCATTCATATCGTATTTCACCACCTTGCTCCATCTTTGGTACCATACGAAGTTCTGATCTGCTATTTTGTCCCAGAATTTTTTAGGATTTTTAATAGAGTTTTTATACTCTTCAAAATAATGCGGAAGATCTTCTATTAAGTAATTTCTCATATCCCTTTCGTTTTTGAAATTTGAATTTATTTATAATTAAATTTATGCTTAATTTCTTGTTTAAGCCCTATATTCCTCGATTTTTTGCTGAATTTCTTCAATGATTTTTTCATCATCAATCGTTGACGGAATCTGAAATTCCTTGCCATCTAATAATGTTCTGATGAGTTTTCTTAAAATTTTTCCTGAACGTGTTTTGGGCAAACGTTTGACAATCATCACATTTTTAAGGCATGCAACAGCTCCGATTTTTTCACGAACCGATTTTACAATATCCTTTTCAACCTCTTCTTCCGAAATTGTTGAACCATTCTTTAAAACAACCGTTGCAAAAGGAATCTGACCTTTTAAATCATCATCAATTCCAACCACGGCGCATTCTGCAACATCGGGATGTGACGAAACAATTTCCTCCATTTCTGAGGTTGAAAGTCGATGTCCTGCTACATTGATGACATCGTCAACTCTTCCTGTGATGAAAATATAACCGTCTTCATCTTTTATGGCTCCATCGCCTGAAAAATAATAGCCTTTATATTGTGATAAATAACTGCTTTGGAATCTCTCGTTATCATTCCAAATTCCTAATAATGAACCTGGTGGAAGCGGAAGTTTTATAATTAAATAGCCTTCTTGATGAGCATCCGATTCATATCCGTTTTCATCAAAAATTTTAATATCATATACCGGAATTGGTTTTCCTGCAGCAGCTCTTTTAATTTTATAGTTATCGTCGAAAGTCATTAAACCTAACATTGGCCAGCCGGATTCTGTCTGCCACCAATGATCGATTGCGGGAACTCCAATATGTTTTTCAAACCAATCTAATGTGGCGACATCACATCTTTCGCCTGCCAAAAACTGTTTTTTGAAATGACTTAAATTGTATTTTTTAACCAATTCTCCATTCGGATCTTCTTTTTTTATCGCTCGAATGGCTGTTGGAGCTGTAAACATAGCAGAAACTTTATATTCTGAAATAATTCTCCAAAAGGTTCCTGCATCGGGAGTCATGATGGGTTTCCCTTCAAAAATAATGGTGGTATTTCTGTTGATTAAGGGTCCATACACCGAAAAGCTGTGACCAACTGCCCAACCAAAATCAGACGCTGCCCAAAATGCTTCTCCTTGCTCAATTCCATAAATGTATTTCATTGAAAATTTCAAAGCTGTAGCGTAACCTCCTGTGTCGCGGGTGATTCCTTTAGGCTTTCCCGTTGTTCCTGAGGTATACAGCAAATAGAGTGGGTGGGTGGACTCAACAGAAACACAATCAACAGGTTCTGATTTTTGAACCAATTCTTCGTAATCAATTAATCCATCAAACATTTCATGTTGATTTTCGACTAATTTTCTGTTGTAAACGATAATATTTTCAACTTTGTCCTGAGCGAGTTCAATCGCTTTTTCAACCAATGGTAAATAAGGAATTCTCTTGGCGATTTCTACTCCTGCGGTTGCTGTGATTAATGCTTTTGGTTTGCAGTCATCGATTCTCACCACCAATTCGTTAGGAGCAAAACCTCCAAAAACAACATTATGAATCACTCCGATTCTTGCACAGCCCAACATCGCAAAAAGCGTTTGCGGAATCATCGGCATGTAAATAACAGCGGTGTCTCCTTTTTTTAACCCTAAAGAAGCTAAACCTCCCGCTAATTTTGAAATTTCTTCTTTCGCCTGATTGAAAGTATATTGTATTTTTTGATTGGTAACCGGAGAGTCGTAAATAATGGCAATTTGCTCTCCAAAACCGTCTTCAATATGTTTATCGATACACAAATAGCACATATTCAGTTTTCCATCGGAGTACCATTGGGTGTAATCATTTTGGTCTTTAGAAAGAATTTGGGTGGGAAATTCAAACCAATCGATTTCCTGAGCCTGTTCTTTCCAGAAATTCTCTTTGTCTTCTATGCTTTGTTTAAATAAACTCTCTGTGTTCATATTAATTTTTTGTGTTTGGTTTTAAACACTAATGCCACAAATCTTTTCACAAATGGCACGAATGATAATTGTGTTATTCGTGTAATTTATTAGTGCTATTTGTGTTTAAATTAAAACATTTCCTCAATCTGCTGCATCAATTTTTTAATAGAATAAGGTTTTGTTACATAAGCATCAGCTCCCATTTCTAAGCCTTTTTCAATGTCTCTCGGATTGTTTTTCGCGCTCAGAAAAATGACTTTTGTATCTTTTAATTTTTCGTCTTGTTTAATGATATCTAATGTACTGTATCCGTCTAAATTTGGCATCATAATGTCGAGCAGGATGACGTCGGGAATCATGGTTTTTAAAAATTCCAATACTTCGGTTCCGTCTCTCGCAATGTAAACGTCGTAGCCGTTTTTCTTGAAACTGTATTCCAGTGACATTAATATTTTGTGCTCATCATCTGCAATGATTATCTTTTTCATTATGTATTTTCTTTATGATTCAACTGCATTGTTTTCATATTTTTTAGAGAATCCGAAGGATTCAATTTTAATAGCCGTAGGTGAAACCTATGGAATATGGAATACGTATACGTATTATAATTTGCATTAAAACAACCCGAAAGGGTTGAATATTATTAATTTAATGTTTGTTCTGGTTCGATTCCATGTTCTGTTAAAAGCTTTTTAAATTCATCTTCAAAAGTTTCCGTTTTATGATGCTCTTTTTGATTTTTTATATAATTTATAATTCTTTCTTTATCTCTCATTGAACTGGTAAATGCTCCGTATCCTTCCTGCCATCCGACAAATTCAGGAAACAATGCCGATTCTTTCATCCATAAATTGTTTGCAACCTTTATATCTTTTACCAAATTACTGAGATTTATGTTTGGATGCAGGTCACAAAAAATATGAATGTGGTCTGGCATTCCATTAATTCTGTATAATTTACATTTTTTATTTTTTAAAATGCCCCAAATATATTTGTATAGCTCTGATTCATTATTTTCATTAATTGTTGGTTTCCGATGTTTTGTTCCGAAAACAATATGATAAAATATTTGTCGATATGTTCCCATTTTTCATTTGTGTTTTTATTATTGAACCCTGTTGGGTTCTGGTTTGTGTTTTATTCATTCGTTTCCATAGGTTTTACCTACGGCTACTGTTGTTGAACCCTTCGGGTTCGTCGTTGTTTGCATAGTTATTGTTTGGCAAAGTAATTATAAAAGTTACGCCCAATCCGCTGTTTTCTGCTTTTATGGTTCCGCCTTGAGCTTGTACAATTTTCTTTGAAATCGCCAATCCAAGCCCACTTCCTATTGGTTTTAGGATATTTTGATTTTTAGATTGATAAAATTTATCAAAGATCATTTCCAGATCTTCTTCAGGAATTGTTTTTCCTGTGTTGAAGATTTTAATCGTTAATTCATTTTCTTTTTCGGATAATTTAGTTTGTATTGTTCCTTGATCGTCTGTGAATTTCAAGGCATTTCCTAGAATATTCTGAAATAGCTGGATCATCCTTGCTTCATCATATTCAAATATAAATTGATTTAAAAGATTCACCTCGCTTAAATGAATATTTTTCTGATGAATTAAATGAAGGAGTGGATTTACAGATTTTTTATAGGTTTCAAGAATGTTATTCTGTTGAATATTTAAAGCAATTTCCCCATGTTCCAATTTATCCAGATACAAAATACCATTAATAATTTCACTTAATCTGTCGGATTCTGTGATGATATTGTTTAAAAATTCTCTTTTGATGTCTAAAGGAATATCGTCGTCATCGGCTAAAATTTCTCCGGCCGAACGAATTGCTGTGATTGGAGTTCTTAATTCATGAGCAACAGAATCTAGGAAATCATCCTTTTGATGGTCTTTAATAATTAGGCTTTCATTGGCTTTTCTTAAATCATCCGATAGTTTTTGAAGTTCATCCGACTGTTCGGTTAGCTTTTTATTGAGTGTAATATTTTCTTTAGATTCCTCTAAAATGTTTAAAACTTCCTTTAAAGATATTTTATCTTCTTTGGTGACTCCTTCAATTAAAATCTTTGCAGAAGCGGTGCCAATTCTCCCCGCCAAAAGGTTTTCCGAGAATTTAATGAATCTTGAATCTGCAGTTTCAGTTTGAGAATCAATATTATATTTTAAATTGAAAATTCTTAATGCTTGTTCAGTTTTATTTTTACCTAAAAAGCGTTCTAAAATATTTTTAATGTCTGAAACATAAGCTGTTCCACGCCAAATGAAAGCATTTTCGTGATTTTGAATGTATTTATCAATATCAACATATAATTCTGCAAAATTTCTTTCGCGATAATTTCCTTTTACACTCACAGAAATAATGGTAAATAAAGCAGTATTCACCAGCATTGACCAAAAGAAAATCTGCGGAATTTTACTCAAAAAAGAGATGCTGAAAAAATCAAAAGCATTGTACATTTCTCTCAAAACTCCTTTTAATTCTTGATTATAGGAGAAGTAATATTGCGGAATAATCAATCCGAAATAACAAATTGCTAATCCTGTCAGCAATCCGATAACTGCGCCTTTGTACGTTCCTCTTCTCCAAAATAATGCTCCGAAAAATGCGGGTGCCAACTGTCCGATTACGACAAATGAAATTAAGCCAACAGAATCGAGCGAAGTTTTTAAAATAAAATATTTATAAAAGCCGAACGCCATGATAATCAATGCGAAAATGCTGAATTTCCTGATGTTGGTAATGTTTCTGGTGTTCTGAACTTCATTTTCTGATTTAAATTTCCCCAACAAACCGTAAGGAATAATTAAATTGTTCGAAAGCATAATTGATAAAGTTATCGCAGAAATAATAATCATTGAAATACAAGAACTTAATCCTCCAAGAAATACAAAAACGGTAATTAAAGTATTATCAAAATACTGTGGAATTAAAATAGAGTAGAACTCCGGATTAACGTTTTGTCCTTCAAAAATCAATCTTCCACCCCAAGCAATCGGAAAGATAAAGATGGTGAAAATCAATAAATAAAGAGGAAAAAACCAGATCGAAGTTTTAATATGTTTTTCCTGTCTGTTTTCAACAATCGCTGTGTGAAACTGTCTCGGAAGAATACAAATTGCTGTTCCTGAAATCAGACAAAGAACCATCCAGTTCATAGCGCCCTCAATTCCGTTGAAGGTATTTTTTTGTTTAAAATCTTCAAATTTACTTGCCTTTTCATAAATGTCTGAGAATCCATCAAAAGCATAATAAATAACAAATAATCCTAAAATAATGATGAAGAATAATTTTAGAAAACTTTCCAAAGCAATCGCTGAAATAATTCCCAAACGTTTTTCTGAAGCATCAACATATTTTGTTCCGTAATACGATGAAAATAAAGCTATTAATATCACGACGAAAGTGGCGTTATCTGTCAAAATATTTTTAGACATTGGTGTTTCTGTCACCAAATGAAAAGTTTCGGAAATCGCCTTAATCTGTAAACCAATGTAAGGAACAATCGCCAAAAGACAGACAATTGTAATAATCGCACTGAAACTTCTGCTATTCCCATATCTTAACGAAATAAAATCTGCAAGACTACTTATTTTATTAACTCTTGAAATTCTTACAATTCGGGTATTAATGTAAATCCATGCCGGAATTACCATGATGGGACCGATGTAAATCGGGAGATAATTAAGACCGCTTGTAGCCGCAACACCGATGCTTCCGTAGTAAGTCCATGCCGTGCAATACACAGCCAAAGACAATGCGTAAATGTAAGGATTGTTGATCCAGACTTTGCTTTTTTTCTTCTCCGCCAAATGAGCGACTAAGAACAAAAGTGCTAGATAGATCAAAACAACGATAAATAACGCGAAACTACTCATCATATTTTTTTATGATTACAAAAGAGATAATAATGGAAATCATCCAGACCGCGAACACGTAAATCAAAATCATTGGATAGCCGAAAACTTCCTTTTCATTATTGAATAACAATGAGATAGGAATGCTGAAGGCAACTAGAAGTCCGATGCTCAGAAGTATTAATTTTTGTTCGTGTCTCTTTTTCATAAGTGATAATTAATAAATGATAATTGATAAATTGACGGTGTTTTAACTCATCATTTATCAATTATCATTCATGATTTTATGGGTTAGGCTTTATCGTCAGAATATTCTCCTGTTAAAGAATAGTAGCCGAAAATCGCTAATCCGCCAGAGATAATCGGCATCAAAACAAACAGAATAATGATCCCGAATACCAGATCTTCCTGTTTTCCCGAGGTGATCTTCGGAATTCCCATGACCGTTATCCCGAAATATCCCACCACGAGAGCTGCTAAGATCCAGATAATGCCAAATATTTTTTTTAGTGTGTCCATTTTAGTAGTATTAAAATTAATAAAAAATTGAGTGATTCAATGGTTAATCGTGAATATTATTGTTCTTATTTTTAAGATATATCATTCCGATGATCAAACAGACTGCGGCAACTCCAATTGGATACCAAAGTCCCTGAAGATACCAGGTCGGATGTCCTGCATCTTTGCCAACGGTCACTAAATAAGTTGCAACGGCAGGAAGAAGTCCTCCAAACACCCCGTTTCCAATATGGTACGGTAAAGACATCGATGTGTAACGGATTCTCACCGGGAACATTTCCACTAAGAAAGCAGCGATCGGACCATAAACCATCGTTACAAATATTACTTGAATGAATACCAAAAACACCAAATACCATTTTGTATTATCAGCTAATTTCACGGTTTGAGAAACTTTTGGTTCTTCGGCTTTTCCGTCTTTCATTGCAACACCGCTCGGCGACCAATGAACGACACTGTCTTTTTTAATTAAAGTTCCGTCTGTGTACAATATTTCTTTATGGAACGTGACAAGACTATCCGAGGCGATATCTTTATGAATTTTTGCAGTTCTTTTTTCTGTAATTCCGTTGGCTGCGACAGTTTTGGTTTCAAGATTTACACTTTTAAACATCGCATCATAAATTGGTCTGTAGGCTAAAATTGCGACCAACATTCCGGTCATCATGATGGCTTTTCGCCCGATTTTATCAGATAACCAACCGAAAAACACGAAGAAAGGTGTTCCCATCAATAAGGCAGTTGCCATTAAAGAATCGACCTGTGAAGATTCTACATTCATTACTTTTTGGAGGAAACTCATGGCATAAAATTGTCCAGTGTACCAGATTACCCCTTGTCCCATCGCCGCTCCGAATAATGCCAATAAGACAAATTTGAAGTTGTATTTATTCCCAAAACTTTCTTTTAAAGGATTTTTTGATGTTTTTCCTTCACTTTTAGCCTTGGCAAAAAGCGGAGATTCTTTCATATTTTTTCTAATGACGTAAGAAACTCCCACCATTAAAATCGAGATCCAGAAAGGAACTCTCCATCCCCAACCATCAAACTCTTCTGCAGAAAGGGTGTTTTTAGTAATTAAAATAACAATTAATGAAATGAAAAGTCCTGCAGTTGCAGTCGTTTGAATCCATGAAGTCCAGTAACCTCTTCTGTGAGGCTGGGCGTACTCTGCAACGTAAGTCGCAGCTCCACCATATTCTCCTCCCAACGCTAATCCTTGTAATAATCTTAAAATTAAAACTAAAACAGGGGCAAGATATCCAATAGTTTCAAAACTCGGGATACATCCGATGAGGAAAGTTGAAAATCCCATAATTAATAAAGTAACCAAAAAAGTATATTTTCTTCCAATAATATCTCCTAGTCTTCCGAAGAATAAAGCTCCAAAAGGTCTTACCACAAATCCGGCAGCAAAAGTTGCAAGCGTAGATAAAAATGCCGCGGTAGGATTGTCTGACGGGAAAAATTTTGTAGCTAAAACAACGGCCAAACTTCCAAAAATATAGAAGTCGTACCATTCTATCAATGTACCGAGTGACGAGGCGGTGATCACGCTCCAGATGGTTCGGTTTTTCTGCTTTTCGGTCATGTTTTCGTAGGTATCGTGATGATTTTCGCTCATATTGCTTGATTTTGATGTTAGTTAAAATTGATATTGAGTTTTTATAGTTTATTTTTAATTTAACCACAAAAGAGACAAAAGATTAATACATTAGTTATTTTTAAGTTTATTATTAAATTGCAAAAAGAAGAACATATAAGTTTAAGAAATCTTTGGTAAACTTTGTTTTCTTAACAGCGAAATAGCTTTTGTATCTTTTGTGGTTAAAATTTTCGAAGTTTTTATAAATAAATTTGAAATTGCATAATAAATTCCCCTTTGGAAGATGGACTTTCTGTCGGACTTGTATAAACTGGTCTTGTTGAATATTGCGTGGTGATTTTCGCGTGATGACCGTCTATAAACCAATTTGCTCCTATATCAAACTGTGAAGATGATTTTTCTAAAGCATCAAAACTTTTATGAGTATAAGCTGCAAAAGGTTGAATTCTAACTTTGGGTTTTTCTGCCTGATTGGGTAAAAGCAAACCAGCCTGTGCGTAGATAATATTACCTGTTCCGATGGTTGGTTGTAGATTTCCTGCTCCTGCGATAGCTTTATCACCGATAAAATTTGGATCTGATGAAGCAATATTCATAATCCCTAAATTTCTGATATAATTCGGACCGAATTGATAGTTATAGTAGCCTGCATAAGCGGAAACTGCCATTTTATTTTTAGCATTTCCCAAAGGAATATCTGCAAAAGCATCGACTGCCACAAGTGTAATGTCATGTTTTTCTATAGTTGAATTAACGGAAGTTCTCGTTCCGTCTTTTTGATGATAAAAACCTGCGCCAAGATTAAAAACTTTCTTTGTTCCCAAATAAGATCCTACTTTGAAAGGAAGCGTGTTGGATTCTTCGGCAAGAAACTGATATTCAACGTAACCTGCTTTTGAAAAATTAGGATTTCCGTTGTTGTCAACTGCAACGGCTTTTGTGGGATCAGTTACATTTGCAGGAACTAAATCTGTTGCGAAAGGTTTATTTAAACTGAAACGATATTCTAATTTGCCATATTTTCCTTTAGCAAACATTCCGAGTTGTCTTGCAAACTGGTCTGAGTTATCGATCAATGGCCAAGTGAAAATAGGGGAGTCAACGGTTAGGAAATTTAATGTAGAAGCCATTGTCATACGGGAAAGTCCCATGTAATAATGAAGCCCCGCACCCAAAGATAAACTGAATTTTCCGGCTTCTCCAGGTAAAATAACTGCGTATTCGTTCCATGCATCATGAAAAAACATTTGAGGCTTTTTCCCATTTCCATAACCTCCTGTTCCGGAAGTTCCCGAACCACCGCCGTTGATAAACGTTTGATTATTAATCCCGAAATGAGCAAGAATTATATATCTTTTGGAAATCTGAGCGTGCGCTAAAACACGTAATCGTCTGTTTCCTAGGCTCCAGGAATTGTCTGTTGGTTCTCCGCCGACCATACTTCCTGGGTTCATTTGGGTATTTCTTAACCAAAATTGATCCCATAAGATAAACCTGACGTATTTATCGCCTTGTGGATTGAGGTTTAATTTGAGTCCACTTCCGTAGTCGGGAGAGCCTTGTGAGTATAAAGAATTACTGATTAGAGCTAATCCAATAAATGTGAATATTTTCTTCATAAATTATCAATTTTTTGGCGTTAATTTTGTGAAAGCCAAATTGTAATTAATAATTTGTTTACGAAAATTTAATATATATTAGTGGTAATAATATAGTTTGATATTAATTAAAGTTAAAAATTTTATAAATTAATTTTTCAAAATACAATAATTGCTGCGAGAGTAAAATTCATAATTAACTTATTTACAATTGAATATAAGTATTATTTCTTAAATCTTTCCCATTTAATCAACATATATTTATCCGCAAACTGAGTGATAATAATTCCTGAGTTTTTAAGATTTTCTTCTTGAGCAATATATTCAATTAATTCATTTTGCTTTAAAATTTTATATACCGGATGAAATTCAGAATGTGGTGGTCTTGTGATATTATATTTTTTGATCCACGAACTTATCGTGACATGAGAAACTCCGATAATTCTTTCTATTTCACGAAAACTTAAACCTTCAAGGTACAATTGTAGAGCTTTTGTTACATAATAATCGTCAATTTTTTTGCCTAATTTTTTAACCGTAAAATAATAGTTACAATCCTTGCAAAGGAACCTTTGTTTCTCGTTGATGATTCCGCTTTTTACAATTTTATTGCTGTTACATTTGGGACAATTACTTTCCATATATAGCATTTTAGCAAATATATAATAAATTAGCAAAATTATATTTTCTTGTAAAGATAATTTTACCTGTTTATTTTAATTTAACAAAAATAATATCTTTTTTATTTGGATTTTAAAGTTGTAATGCTTTAAATTTGCCAAAAAATTCAGATAAATAAATGGAAATAGAAATTTCCTCATGCGAACATTTAATGTATGTGAGTGAAATACAGCAGGAAATGTATGATTCTGCACAGCGACGAGGGACGGGCATCGCAAAACGTTCCATAGAATATTTAAGTAAAAAGATTTCAGATGGTAATGCCGTAATAGCCACTGAAAACGGCGAATGGGTAGGTTTCTGTTATATAGAGACTTGGTCACATGGTCAGTTTGTGGCCAACTCAGGGTTGATTGTTTCTCCTAATTTTAGGAATAGAGGAGTAGCAACTTTGATAAAGAATAGAGTTTTTCAATTATCCAGAGATAAATATCCGACTGCGAAAGTTTTTGGATTGACAACAGGTCTTGCGGTAATGAAAATTAACAGTGATTTAGGTTACAAACCTGTAATTTATTCTGAATTGACACAGGATGAAGAATTCTGGAACGGTTGCAAAAACTGTGTGAATTATGAAATTTTAATGAAAAAAGAACGTAAAAACTGCCTTTGTACAGCAATGCTTTTCGTTCCCGATAATAATAAAGTAAATGGTGTTGTAAGTGATCAACCCGAAAATCAATATAGAAATGAGCAAGAAAGTAATCTTAGCATTTAGCGGAGGTCTCGATACCTCTTACTGTGCCAAATATTTGAGTGAAATACTTGGATATGAAGTATATGCAGTCACTGTAAATACCGGAGGTTTTTCTAAAGAAGAGGAAAAAGAACTGGAGAAAAAAGCCTTCAATCTTGGGGTAAAGGAATACAGGTGTGTAGATGCTCAGGAGGATTATTACAATTCTTGTGTGAAGTATTTGATATTTGGAAATGTGTTGAAAAACAATACCTATCCTTTGTCTGTAAGTGCTGAACGTACGATTCAGGCACAGGAAATTGCAAAATTTTCGATTGAAATCGGGGCTGATGCTATTGCTCACGGAAGTACAGGTGCTGGAAATGATCAGGTACGTTTCGACTTGATTTTTCAGGTAATGTGTCCGAATGTGGAAATCATTACGCCAATTCGTGATATGGCTTTATCTCGCGAAGAAGAAATTGAGTTTTTGAAAATCCACGGTTATGAAATGGAATTCCAAAAAGCACAATATTCTGTGAATAAAGGACTTTGGGGAACTTCAGTCGGTGGAAAAGAAACTTTAACATCAAGAAATTATCTTCCTGAAGAAGCTTTTCCTTCGCAAATTAAAGAAACTCAGCCTTCAGAACTGGAAATTGAGTTTAAAAATGGTGAAGTTGTGGCGGTAAACGGTGAAAATTTTGAACACTCGGTTTATGCCATTCAAAAAATTGAAGAATTAGCTTCAGCTTACGGGATCGGTCGTGACATCCACGTTGGAGATACTATTGTTGGAATCAAAGGAAGAGTGGGTTTTGAAGCGGCAGCAGCGTCTGTGATTATCAAAGCGCACCATTTATTGGAAAAACATACGCTCTCAAAATATCAGCAGATGATGAAATCTCAATTGTCTGACTGGTATGGAAACTGGCTTCACGAAGCGCTTTTCTTAGATCCTGTGATGAGAAATATCGAGTCTTTCTTGGATGATTCTCAAAAAACAGTAAGCGGAAAAGTTTTTGTAACGCTTCATCCGTACAGATTTATTTTAAATGGAATTGAATCTGAACATGATTTAATGTCTGATAAATTCGGAAGCTATGGTGAAGCAAACAGAGCATGGACAGGCGAAGATGTGAAAGGCTACACGAAAATTGTAAGTAATTCCTTAAATATATATCATCAGATTAATTCAGCGTTTTGATGATGAACCCGCAGGGTTCAATACGAATAGCCGTAGGTGAAACCTATGCATTAAAAAAGTTGAACATAAACAGAGAACCCGCAGGGTTCAATAACAGTAGCCCTAGGTGAAACCTATGGTAAAAATAAAAAATGATTGAAATTAATAAAACAGCAGGAATCATCGGAGCCAACGGTTACACAGGAAGCGAATTGGTTCGTCTGCTGGCTTTTCATCCTCATGTGTCTTTGAGTTTTTTATATAGTCGTTCGAATTCGGGGACAAAGATTTCAGATTTGTACCCGGATTTAGCGACGGTTTGTGAAATGGTTTTAACGGATAAACCAGAAGAGGTAGATATTTTATTTTTATGTCTTCCTCACAAAGAAAGCCAGAATTGGCTGACTCAGAATGATGTAAAAGATTCAACATTAGTGATCGATTTAGGAAATGATTTTCGTTTAGATGGAAATTTCGCAAACAGAAATTTTATCTACGGTTTGCCTGAAATCAACAAAAAACAACTTTCAGGAGCGAAAAGTATTGCAAATCCGGGATGTTTTGCAACGGCGATTCAGCTGGCTTTGCTTCCATTAGCTCAAAAAGGTTTGTTGAATGAAGTGTACACAACGGGAATTACAGGTTCTACAGGAGCAGGTCAGTCTTTACAGGCAACGACGCATTTTACCTGGAGGAATGATAATATTTCAGCTTATAAAACTTTGACCCACCAGCATGTGGATGAGATTTTACAGCAATTAGTTTCTTTTAATACAAATGAAATCAGTCTGAATTTTGTTCCATGGAGAGGGGATTTTGCGAGAGGGATTTTTACGAGTTCCACGGTGAAAACAGATTTAGAACTTTCAGATATTCATCAATTATTTAAGGATTTTTATGCAGATGAACCTTTTGTAAAGGTAAGCGAAAAAGCAATTGATTTAAAGCAGGTTGTCAATACCAATCGCTGTGTGATTCATATAGAAAAGAGTGGAAATGTTGCGGTTATTCATTCAGCGATTGACAATTTGTTGAAAGGGGCTTCCGGGCAGGCTGTTCAAAACATGAATATTGCAATGGACTGGGAAGAAAATTCAGGATTAAATTTGAAACCAATTGCGTTTTAAAAAAATTAAAAGTCAATTGTCAAATAGTCAATAGTGAATTTTAAAAGCTTGCATCAAAACCGACCTAGGAAAATGGAGCGTTAAGAAAATTAAAAATTAAGCCGTTAAGAAATTTCCACTGTTTGAAGCGCGAGACAAATGCTGAAAGTAAAACAAATATTGAATTCGCGCAAGTTTTGGAAATTTTAGGATTAAATTTTAATTTTTAGCGGAAGTTTCCAAGTCTTGAACTTTTGTTTCTTTTGCTTCAAGGCAAAAGAAAAATATAAAAAAACAAAAAAATGAATTTATTCAACGTATATCCATTATTCAACATAAATCCGGTAAAAGCTCAGGGATCATTTCTTTGGGACGATAAAGGAAAAAAATATCTTGATTTTTACGGAGGCCACGCGGTAATTTCTATCGGGCACAATCATCCGCATTATCAAACTCAATTAAAAAACCAGTTAGATAAAATATCTTTCTATTCAAATTCGGTTCAGAATGAATTGCAAACTGAATTGGCTGAAAAATTAGGAAAACTTTCAGGTTTGGAAAATTATAATTTATTTCTGTGTAATTCAGGAGCTGAAGCGAACGAAAATTCTTTAAAACTGGCTTCTTTCCATAACGGAAAAAGCAAAGTATTGTATTTCTCAGGTTCATTTCATGGAAGAACTTCAGCAGCGGTTTCTGTAACCGATAATCCTAAAATCGTAGCTCCTGTTAATTATGACGAAAGATTTATCAAGTCTGAATGGAATAATATTGAACAGCTTGAAACCGTTTTTGAAAATCAGGGAAGTGAAATTTCATCCGTAATTATAGAAGGAATTCAGGGAGTTGGAGGAATTATGATTCCAACGGTTGAATTTTTAACGAAAATCAAAGAACTGTGTGAAAAATATGATGCGGTTTTGATTTTAGATGAAGTTCAGTCAGGTTATGGAAGAAGCGGGTATTTCTTTGCTCATCAGGAATTTGGAATTGAAGCAGATATTATCACAACTGCAAAAGGAATGGGGAATGGTTTCCCGATTGGTGGTGTTTTGATTCATCCGAAATTTAAGGCAAGCAATGGTTTATTGGGAACAACTTTTGGCGGAAATCACTTAGCTTGTGTCGCTGCAATTGCAGTTTTGGACGTGATGAAAGATGAAAATCTCATCCAAAATGCTCAGGAAATGGGCGAATATATTGAAAATGAAATTAAAGATTTTCCACATATTAAAAACATTCGAAGGAAAGGTTTGATGATTGGGATTGAACTTGACAGGGATTGCTCAGAAGTGAGGAATAGCCTGTTGTACAATCATCATATTTTCACCGGAAACTCTAATGACAAGAATGTGTTGAGAATTCTTCCGGCGCTTAACATTAAAAAAGAAGAAACTGATCTGTTTATCGGTGCTTTGAAAGAAGTACTGGAGCAAATTTAATCTGTGAAAGTTACACGGTCTGTCATTCTGACGAAGGAAGAATCTATTAATATTATGAACAAGAGATTCTTCACTACACTTTGTTTCGCTCAGAATGACAAGCACAACCTTCAAATGCTGAGTGAAACGCCCTTGCGAACGAAAAAAAAATCAAGTTTAATTAAAAAGACTTAGCGACCATAGCGTTAAAAAACTCAGCCAAAATATGTAAGATAAAAAATCTTTAAAATCAATTCAAAATGAAAAAATTCACCTCTGTAAGTGATGTTGAAAACTTACAGGAAATCATACAAAAAGCTTTACAAATTAAAGAAAATCCTCTTTCGAAAACCGAAAAGGGGAAAGGAAAAACAATCGGACTTGTCTTTTTAAATTCAAGTTTGAGAACCCGTTTAAGTAGTCAGATTGCGGCACAAAATTTAGGCTTAAATGTATTAACGTTAAACGCAGCTCAAGAGGCCTGGAATCTGGAATTTGCAGACGGAGCTGTGATGAACGGCGACACTGTTGAACACATAAAAGATGCCATTGAAGTATTAAATCAATATTGTGACATCATTGCGGTTCGTTGTTTCGCTGGAATGAAAAGCAAGGAAGATGATGTGAACGAAAGTATTTTAAGTCAGTTCGAGCAACATGCAAAAGTTCCGGTTATCTCTTTGGAATCAGCAACGCGTCACCCTTTACAAAGTTTGGCAGATTGTATCACGATTACAGAAAACTGGAAGGAAGAAAGAAAACCGAAAGTGGTTTTAACTTGGGCGCCTCACATCAAACCAATTGCCCATGCGGTAGGAAATTCTTTCGCAGAATGGATGCAGGAAATAGATGTGGAATTGGTGATTGCAAATCCTGAAGGTTATGATTTGGATAAAAACTTCACCAAAGATGTTAAAATAATCCATAATCAGGATGAAGCGTTAAAAGATGCAGATTTTGTGTATGTGAAAAACTGGTCGTCTTTTGATGATTATGCAGTCATACCTGAAGTAAAAGAAAACTGGATGCTGACGAATGAAAAACTTGAAAATACCAATCAGGCAAAAGTAATGCACTGTCTTCCAGTTCGTCGTAACGTGGAACTGAGTGACGAGGTAATGGATGGCGAAAATTCTATCATTTACCAACAGGCAAAAAACCGAATTTTCTCGGCTCAGGCAGTTTTCTCTGAAATTTTAGATGAAATTAATTCAAAATAACAGAAATTCCTTCAATCCTTGTCATGGTTTTAAACCTTGACAAGGATCATAAAAGTGTTTATAATGAAAGAAAAATTATACATCATAAAAATCGGCGGTGCTTTAATTGATGATGAGGAATTATTGAACGAATTTCTGGAGCAGTTTTCTGATATTCAGGAAAAGAAAATTCTGGTTCATGGAGGGGGGAAATTAGCGACCACGTTGGCTGATAAACTAGGCGTTGAACAAAAAATGATTAACGGACGAAGAATCACAGATAAAGATACATTGGATATTGTAGCGATGGTGTATGCGGGAGGAATCAACAAAAACATTGTGGCAAAACTTCAGCATAAAAAATGCAAAGCAATGGGGTTTTCGGGGGCTGATGCCAATTTAATTAAGGCTAAAAAAAGAGAACACGCCGAAATAGATTTCGGGTTTGTAGGAGATATTACGGAAAAAAGCGTTAACAGAAAGTTGATTTCAAAGTTATTGAAGCTTGAATTGGTTCCTGTATTCTCTGCGATTACTCATGATAAAAAAGGACATCTTTTTAATACAAATGCAGACACGATTGCTTCGGTGATTGCTCAGGCTTTATCAATAAAATATGATGTTGAATTGTTGTATTGTTTCGATAAAGAAGGCGTTTTGGAAGATATAAACAATCCGGAATCTGTTATAAAAAATATTTCCGAAGGAGAGTTTTCAACCTTAAAAGAGGAAGGGAAATTGCATAAAGGAATTTTACCCAAGTTGGAAAACGCTTTGGGAGCTGTAAAAAATAAAGTCAATAAGGTATTCTTAATTAAAGAAACCGAACTAAAAAACCATATAGAAAATCATCATGCAGGAACTGAAATCTGTTTATAGTAAAGAAGAATTACTGAATAATGCAGTGGATTTGTTGAAAAAACTGATTGAGATTCCGTCATTCAGCAAGGATGAATTTAATACGTCTGTGGAGATTGAAAATTTTTTCAAAAAACATCAGATTCCAACAAAACGTTTTAAAAATAACATCTGGGCGGTGAATAAAAATTTTGATGTTTTCAAGCCGTCAATTTTGTTGAATACCCATCATGACACGGTAAAACCAAATAAAGCTTACACTTTAGATCCGTTTCTTGCCATTGAGAAGGATGGAAAGTTATTCGGATTGGGAAGTAATGATGCAGGAGCTTCTCTGGTTTCGATGGCGCAGGTTTTTTTACATTTTTTCGATAAAGAAGATTTAAAATATAATTTAGTTATTGCTTTGACGGCTGAGGAGGAGATTTCAGGGTTTGACGGGATCGAAGCTTTATTTCCGCAACTTCCGAATGTGGAGTTCGCTATTGTAGGAGAGCCAACGCAGATGAATCTGGCGATTGCGGAAAAAGGACTTTTGGTCATTGACGGGGAAATGAAAGGTACTCCTTCTCACGCCGCTCATCCTAATGGCGATAACTCGATTGTGAAATGTATGGAAGATTTGCAGCAAATTTTAAACTTCAAATTTCCTAAGGTTTCAGATTATTTAGGTGAAGTTAAAGTTACATTGTCGGGAATTCATGCCGGAGTTCAGCATAACGTAGTTCCGGAATCATGCACTTTTACGTTGGATGTTAGGGTGACGGATGAATATTCTAATGAAGAAGCGTTTGAAATTATCCAATCGCAGATGAAGTCAAGCTTAACGGCTAGATCTTTCAGGTTAAATTCATCAAAAATAGAGATGGAGCATCCGTTTGTACAGGCTGGTCTGGAAATTGGCAGGACAACTTACGGCTCGCCAACTTCGTCCGATCAAGCGATTATTCCGTGTACATCAGTAAAGATCGGTCCTGGCGACAGTAGGCGTTCTCACACAGCGGATGAATACATATATATAGATGAAATAAAAGAAGGAATTGATATTTATATTCAAATCCTTGAAAAAGTTTTATAAAACGACTTAGGAAAATGGAGCGTTAAGAAAATTAATTCTGTGAACGTTAAGAAATTCTACTGTTTGAAGCGCGAAACAAATATTAAATTGAAAAACAAATATTGAATTCGCACAAGTTTTAGAATTTTTAGATAACAGAAATAATTTTTAGCGTAAGTTTCCAGTCTTGAAATAACATTCGACGACTTTATGGAGTCAATTTTTGTTTCTTTTGTTTCAAGACAAAAGAAAATATAATGTTAGTTTTTTACTGTTTTAACTATACACTCAGCAGGCAATGAAGTTTGAAATATTTTTAATAAAGATTTATGCAAAAATTGAATTAGAAATGAAAGACTTGTACAAAATAATAAGTTGTCCTGTTGAGTTGTCAAAACAAACTAAATTTTTAAAGAAAAAAATATGAAAAAAATATGGCAGAAGGATGACCTTGCTACCAATATATTAGTCAATACATTTACAGTCGGAAAAGATCTTGATTTTGATGAGCGTTTAGCAAAATACGACGTCAAAGGCTCGATGGCGCACTGTAAAATGTTGGCAGAAGTTGGAATTATTTCCAATGAAGAATCAGAGCAGATGTTATCTGTTTTGGAAGAAATTTTGAAAGATATCGAAAACGGAACTTTTGAAATTGATAAAACTGCGGAAGACATTCACTCGCAGGTAGAATCTATCTTAATTGAAAAATTAGGGGATACAGGAAAGAAAATTCATACAGCGCGTTCAAGAAATGACCAAGTTTTATTGGATATCAAACTATATTTAGTTGATGAAATTCGTGAAATTACGGCATTGACAGATGAATTCTTTCAAATATTAATCAAACTGGCAGATCAGCATAAAAATGTTCTGCTTCCGGGTTATACACATTTACAAATTGCGATGCCGTCATCGTTTGGATTATGGTTTGGAGCTTATGCAGAAGCTTTGTTGGACGATGTTGAAATGTTGTTTTCGGTTAAAAACATCATTAATAAAAACCCACTAGGTTCTGCTGCGGGATATGGTTCGTCTTTTCCGATCGACCGTGAGAGTACGACCTATAATTTAGGTTTTCAGTCGATGAATTACAATTCGGTTTATGCTCAAATGACGCGTGGGAAATCGGAGAAAATGTTATCGATGGCAATGGCTACTTTGGCAGGAACGTTGGGGAAATTTGCGTATGATGTTTGCTTATATCTAAGTCAGAATTTTGATTTTATAAGTTTTCCTAAAGAGTTTACAACGGGAAGCAGCATCATGCCACATAAGAAAAATCCTGATATTTTCGAATTAGTTCGTGCACGTTGCAACAGAATTCAGTCGTTGCCGAATGAGTTTATTTTGTTAACAAATAACCTGCCTTCAGGTTATCACAGAGATATGCAGCTGACGAAGGAAATTCTTTTCCCGGCCATTGATTCTTTAAAAGAATGTCTTGAGATTTTAAGCTATACATTGCCGAATATTCAGGTGAAAGATGGAATTCTGGAAGACGAAAAATATAAATATCTTTTCAGCGTAGAGAAAATTAATGAAGAAGTGAAAAACGGGAGTTCATTCCGTGATGCGTATGTAAAAGTAGGGCAGGAGATCGAAAATAATGAGTTTGATTTTGAAATCGGAAATCTGAATCATACTCATCAGGGAAGTATTGGAAATCTATGTTTAGATAAAATAGAATATCAGTTTAATAAACTGAAAAATAAATTGTTGGGTTAAAAATTTTTATGAGATGCTTCGACTTCGCTCAGCATGACATCGCTAATAAAGCGTGTTATAATAAAACAGTTAGTATTAGAGTTGTCATGCTGAGCGAAGTCGAAGCATCTTTAGATTATTATATCTTTTTACCCTAAATCAATCTTAAACTTAGTAGATTTTTTAACCTCGTGAAGCACAATAGAACTGTGATATTGTCCAATATTAGGGATATTTGAAATAATATTGACTGCGAATTCATTATATGAGTTAATATCCTTTGCAATAATTTTCAACATATAATCGTATTCGCCAGAAAGACTGATAATTTCCTGAACTTCATCGTGCTGCATGATATTTTTCTCAAACGTTTCCAATACTTTTTTGGATTGTTCTTTGAGGCGTACGTTGCAGTAAACGACAATATTTAAACCCAGTTTTTCGCGGTTCAAGAGACCTACATATTTCTCAATAATTCCCTGTTTCTCTAGCTGTTTGATTCTTTCATAGGTCGGAGTAAAGGTAAGACCAATCTTTTCTGAAATGTCTTTCACAGAATAAGTAGAGTCCTCCTGAATGATGCTGAGAATCATTTTGTCTTTTAAATCCATAAACAAGGTTTGAGTTTTAACAAAAATAGTATTTAAAAATGGAAAGTAAAGAATGATTAAAGTTTTTTAATTTATTTGAAACTTTCATTTTGTCAGTTTCAGAATTTATAGTATCTTTGCACCTAATGAATAACACAGTATTTATATCATTAGAATTACCGGGCGTAGACGCCCTTTACGATATTTATTTATAGTAAGCGAAGATATTTTCTTCGCTTTTTTTTTGTAAAAAATTTAAAATATTATGTTTACTATTACAGAACTAAGCACCGAGAGAATCAACAGTATACTGGCTGAAGCGATGGCTTTTGCGAATGGAAAAACTGCCAAAATTGAAGGAGAAGTTTTTTGCTCAAATCTCTTTTTTGAAGACAGTACGAGAACGAAAACAAGTTTTGATATTGCCGAAAGAAAACTAGGATTACAGGTAGTTCCTTTCGATGCATCTCACAGTTCGGTAAACAAAGGAGAAAGTCTTTATGACACGGTAAAAACAATTGAAAGTCTTGGAGTAAACCTTGTCGTGATAAGAGATAAAAAAGACAGATATTTTGATGAGTTAGCAAACATTAAGATTCCTGTAATCAACGGAGGAGACGGAACGGGAAATCACCCTTCACAGTGTATGTTGGATTTGATGACTATTTTCCAGGAATTCGGAAAATTTGAAGGCTTAAAAGTAGGAATTGTAGGAGATGTAAAACACAGTCGAGTTGCGAATTCAAATGCAGAAGCATTAAGAAGATTAGGCGCTAAAGTTTACTTCTCGGGACCAGAAGATTGGTTTGATGAGGGAGCTTTAATCAACGGGACGTACCTTTCTGTAGATGAAATGATAAAAGATGTTGATGTTTTAATGTTGCTAAGAATCCAACATGAAAGACACGATGCAAAAATGAGTTTTTCAGCTTCGGATTACCACAGAAAATATGGTTTGACGAAGGAAAGAGAAAAAGCAATGAAAAAAGAAGCGATCATCATGCACCCAGCTCCGATTAACAGAGGTGTGGAGATTGATACAGACTTGGTAGAATGCGAGCGTTCAAGAGTTTTCAAACAAATGCAGAACGGTGTTTTCGCAAGAATGGCCATTTTAAAAGAAGCCTTAGAAAAAGAAGGACATACTTTTAAATAAGAGCCAAGTTTAAAGGCTAAAGTAAAAAGTTGGTGAGCCCCGAAGGGGCGAAATATCAATAGCCACGGGTGAAACCCGTGGAAATAAATAGGAAAAAAAATAAATAAAATAACAGAATGCAGAAGTCTGACTTCTAACTTCTAAAATCTAATATCTAATTTAAAAAATGAAGAAAAAGTTAATACTGGAATCCGGTGAAGTGTTTCATGGAGAAGGTTTCGGAACAGAATTGGAGACTGCAGGAGAGGTGGTTTTCAATACCGGAATGACGGGTTATCAAGAATTGATTTCTGATCCATCATATTGCGGTCAGATTGTTTGTATGACTTATCCGCTAATCGGAAACTATGGGATTAATAGGGATGATTATGAGAGTATCGAGCCGGCTATCAAAGGTCTTATTGTAAAAGAAGTTTGTGATTTGCCTTCAAATTTCCGTACTCAGATTACTTTAGATGAATTATTTAAAAAGAAAAACCTTTCAGGAATTTCAGGAATTGATACAAGAAGACTGACAAGAATTCTACGTAATTCCGGAGTAGTAAAAGGTAAAATTGTAAATGCTGATGCAGACGAAAATGTAGTTGTTGCAGAATTAAAAGGAACAACTTTCCCAACAAATCAGGTAGAAACAGTTTCTACAAAAACTTCTTATGCAAATCCGGGTAGAGGTTTGAAAGTTGTATTGGTAGATTTTGGATCTAAATTAGGGATTATCAGAGAGTTATCTCAAAGAAACTGCGACATCACAGTGGTTTCTCACGATACAACAGCAGAAGAGATTTTATTAATGGATCCAGACGGAATCATGTTGTCAAACGGTCCTGGTGACCCTGAAGACAATCAGCAAGCATTAGAAATGATCCGCGGATTGTTAGGAAAAGTTCCAATCTTCGGAATCTGTTTAGGACATCAATTAATCGGATTGGCTTGTGGAGCGAAAACTTTCAAGTTAAAATTCGGTCACAGAGGAGGAAATCACCCTGTTTTAGATTTAGAGAAAAACAAAGTGGCAATTACTTCTCAAAACCACGGTTACGCGGTTGATCAGGAAAGTTTAAAAGACACAGATTTAATTGAAACTCACATCGCATTGAACGACAGAACAAACGAAGGTCTGAAACATAAAATTCACCCTTGTTTCTCAGTTCAGTATCACCCGGAAGCAAGTCCAGGACCAGAAGATGCGAACTACTTGTTTGATGATTTCATCACTTTGATGGAGGATTTTAAAAAGTAAGACACTCAGTTTGTCATTCAGAACGAAGCGAAAGCGAAGTGAAGAATCTCTACAAATAAAATTTGGATTCTTATGAAATGACAATATGTAAAATTAAATCTAACTAAAACAGTGCTAAAAGTCTAACATCTAACTTCTAGCATCTCATATCTAAAAAGAAAAATGGCAAAACGTACAGATATAAAAACAATTTTAGTAATCGGTTCAGGACCTATTATCATTGGTCAGGCAGCAGAATTTGATTACGCAGGAACGCAGGCTTGTCTGTCTTTGAGAGAAGAAGGGTACAAGGTGATTTTGATTAATTCAAACCCTGCAACGATTATGACGGATGTTGAAATCGCTGATAAAGTATATATCGAGCCGATTTCACTTCAGTTTGTAAGTCACATCATCAGAAAAGAGCGTCCGGATGCACTTTTACCAACACTTGGTGGACAAACAGGTTTGAACATGGCGGTAGAATTGGAGAAATCAGGAATTCTTGAAGAATGTAAAGTTGAGGTTCTTGGAACTACACTTTCTGCGATCAACAGAGCGGAAGACAGAGATTTGTTCCGTGAATTGATGAGAGAATTGAACGAGCCGGTTCCTGAGTCTGACATCGTAACAACGGTTGAAGGAGCATTAAGCTTTGCTGAAGAAATTGGTTATCCTGTGATCGTTCGTCCTGCCTTCACAATGGGTGGAACAGGAGGTGGAATCGCTTCAAATGAAGTCGAATTAAAAGAAATTGCAGAATTAGGTCTGAAATATAGCCCTGTTACACAATGTCTTATCGAAAGGTCAATCGCAGGTTTCAAAGAAATTGAATATGAAGTAATGCGTGATGCAAACGACAATGCGATTGTGGTTTGTAACATGGAAAATATAGATCCGGTTGGAGTTCACACAGGTGACTCAATCGTTGTGGCACCTTCTCAGACACTTTCTGACAGAGAGTATCAATTATTGAGAAACGCTTCATTAAAGATCATCAGAGCTTTAGGAATCGAAGGAGGGTGTAACGTACAGTTGGCTTTAGATCCACATTCATTCGAATATTATATCATCGAAGTTAACCCCAGAGTTTCTCGTTCATCAGCTTTAGCATCAAAAGCGACAGGATATCCGATCGCTAAAATTGCTGCTAAAATTGCAGTTGGATTAACTTTAGATGAAATCATGAATCCGGTTACAGGTAAAACATACGCTTGTTTTGAACCGGCTTTGGATTATGTAGTAACAAAATTCCCAAGATTTCCATTCGATAAATTCGAAACGGCAGACAGAAGATTATCTACTCAGATGAAAGCAACGGGAGAAGTAATGGCGATCGGAAGAAACTTCGAAGAGTCTTTACAAAAAGCAGTTCGTTCTCTGGAAACAGGTTTGAGACATTTAGGTTTAAAAACAAAACAGGCTGCAGCTTTAACAGACGAAGATATCGAAAGAAGAATCAGAGTGTGTGATGACGAAAGATTGTTTATCATTTGTGATGCTTTAAGAAGAGGTTACGACTGGGAACAAATCGTAGAATGGAGCAAAATTGATAAATTCTTCATCTGGAAATTAAAGAAATTAGTTGATTTTGAAAAAACAATCGCTGCTCATAAATTCGACAAAGAAATTTTAATTCAAGCTAAAAAATTAGGTTTCTCGGATCAGAATATCGCTCACTTATGGGAGTCTACTCAAAGAGAAGTGTATAACTTTAGAAAAGAAAATGGCGTAATTCCGGTTTACAAAATGGTAGACACTTGTGCTGCTGAGTTTGAAAGCGAAACCCCATATTTCTACGGAACTTACGAAGAAGAAAACGAAAGTATCGTTACAGATAAAGAAAAGATCATCGTTTTAGGTTCAGGGCCAATCAGAATCGGACAGGGAGTTGAGTTTGATTACGCAACAGTTCACTCGGTTTGGGCGATCAAAGAATTGGGTTACGAAGCAATTATCATTAACAATAACCCAGAAACAGTTTCTACAGACTTTTCAATTTCAGATAAATTATACTTCGAACCTTTAACGGAAGAAGATGTAATGAGCATCATCGATCTTGAAAAACCAATGGGAGTTGTGGTTCAGTTTGGTGGGCAAACAGCGATCAACTTAGCTGATAAATTGGCAAGTTATGGAGTGAAAATCCTTGGAACTTCATTGGAAGATCTTGACAGAGCTGAAAACAGAGATAAGTTTGAAAAAGCACTTCAGGAAATGGGGATTCCTCAGCCTTTAGGAAAAACTTCAACTTCAAAAGAAGAAGCAATAAAAATTGCTAACGAAATCGGATATCCGGTGTTAGTTCGTCCAAGTTATGTTTTGGGAGGTAGAGCAATGGAAATTGTTTATACTGAAGCAGAACTGGCTCACTACATGGAGTTTGCAGTAGATGCAAGTCCTGATCAACCGGTTTTAGTTGACCGTTATATCACAGGAAAAGAAGTTGAGGTTGATGCAATTTGTGACGGTGAAACGGTTGTGATTCCTGGAATTATGGAGCATATCGAAAGAGCCGGAGTTCACTCAGGAGACTCAATCGCAGTTTATCCGCCACAGAATGTGACTCAGGCAGAAATCGATACTTTGGTAGATTACACGCAAAGACTAGCTAAAGGATTGAATGTGATCGGATTAATGAATATCCAATATGTTTTACTTGATGGTAATGTTTACGTGATCGAAGTAAATCCACGTTCGTCAAGAACAGTTCCTTTCTTATCTAAAATCACGGAAGTTCCGATGGCAAATCTTGCTACAAAAGCAATTTTAGGTCAGAAACTGAAAGATTTAGGTTACAAAAACGGATTGGTTCCAAACAAAGAAGGAGTTTATGTAAAAGTTCCTGTGTTCTCTTTCTCTAAATTAACGAAGGTTGACATCTCGCTAGGCCCAGAAATGAAGTCTACAGGAGAAGTTATGGGGAAAGATACAACGCTGGAAAAAGCGCTTTACAAAGGATTGGTTGCAGCAGGAAGAAAAGTTCCGATGCACGGTTCAATTTTGTTCACGGTAGCGGATAAACACAAGCAGGAAGCAGCTGATTTGGCAGCAAGATTCCATGAAGTTGGTTTCAGAATCTGGGCAACGGAAGGAACGGCAAAATTCTTTGCAGAACAGGGAATTCCTTGTAAGATCGGATACAAAATCGGAGAGGATAGCGTTAACTTAATTGATCTGATCCAAAAAGGAAAAGTTCAGTATGTTGTCAACACCATGACGAAAGGAAAACAGTCTGAAAGAGACGGTTTCCAGATCAGAAGAATGAGTGTTGAAAACGGTGTACCTTGTTTAACATCAATGGATACGGTTGAAGCAATCTTGAAGGTTATTGAAAGCATGAGCTTCAAAATGGAGACGATGTAATTTCGAAACATAAAGTATAAATTTGATCCTCGTAAGTTTTCTTGCGAGGTTTTTTGTTGATCTAAATAATTTGTAGTTGAAAAGAAATTTATATACCTTCGAAAAATAAAAACTAAGTTTCAACTTTTTACCATGAAATCAGATATATTTAATTTACTCATAGCTTCTTTTGCAACATTAGTGACTATAATTGGAATGTATTTATCCAAAAACAAGATAGATAGAAGAAGTGCGGTTATTGATGAAAAAGAGATAAAAGAAGAAATAGATAAGGTTGTGAAACTTATAGATGAAGGAGATAAAAATGTTTTAAACTTGATGATTAAAAATGTAGCAGAATTAAAAGAATATTATGTAATGAACAAGCAACAGGCTAGAAATTCTTTCTCTGCGGCATTAATAACTTGTTTTTTAGGTTTTATTGTTTTTATAGGAGGGATTATTATTTCATATTTTAATCCAGCTAGTTTAGATCAAAATGTCATTCCATATACAACAATAGCAGGAGGAATTGTTGAAGTTGTTTCTGGGTTATTCTTTTGGCTTTATAGTAAAGCAATTACACAAATTAATTTATTTCATGCAAGTTTACAAAGTACAGAAAAGTTTTTAACCGCTATTCAGCTAGTGGAAAAAATATCAGTTGAAAAACGTGATGAAGTTTATAGAAATATAATAGATAAAATAATTAGTTTTAATTTTTCTTCAATGAAAGAACACAAAAAAGATAATTAACAGTAATTTTATTTCGAAATATTTTATAAATTTCTTTTAATTTAATAGAATTAAAATGATTTATATTAATCCAAGCTCCTATCCAAATGTACATAACCACCATCCACATGAATTAGTTGTCCCGTTGTATGCGAAGACTTTTCGGATAATAAAAACGCAACCATATTTGCAATTTCTTCCGAAGTTGTCATTCTGTTTTCTAAAGGAATTTTTGAAGTAATTGTTTTCAATTTTTCCTCCGGATTTTCGAAAGTAGAAATCCACGATTGGTAAAGCGGTGTCCAAGCTTCAGCTACGATAATCGCATTCACACGAATGCTGTAAGGTAAAAGTTCAACCGCCCATTCTCTTGTTAAAGCATTTCTTGCGCCATTCGCAGCGGCATAACCTGATGTTCCGCCTTGTCCGGTTTCTGCTGTCTTGCTGCCAATATTTAAAATTGAACCTTTGCTTTCTTTAAGATAGGGAAGTGCGTGATGCACCAAAAGATAATAATGCACAACATTTTTGTGATATGACGCCATGAATCCTTCATACGAGCCATTTTCCAGACCAATACCATCGTTGACACCTGCATTATTGACGATACCATCAATTTTTCCGTATTTTTTTACAACTTCATCGATTGCTTTTTTGCATTCATCAGGTTGGGAAAGTTCGGCGGTAACGAAATCAGCTTTTCCTCCAAAATCCTGGATTTCCTGAATAGCTTTTTTGTTATCGTCTTCGTTTCTGCCAATGATTATCGGAAACGCTTTTTCTTCGGCTAAGATTTTCGCAATGGCATTTCCGATGCCTTTTGCACCGCCACTTACGATGATTATTTTATTATCTAAATTTAAATTCATAATGTTTTTTTTAACGCAAAGTGCACAAAGATTTTTTTGACTACTAACTGTTTTTAAGTTCGCAAAGGCATTTCATTTAACAAAGACCACAAAGTTTTTACATTCATTTTAAAATAAAAATCTTCGATTTTTAAGAACTTAAGTGTTCTTCTACACGCAAAGAATTTAATCTTAAATATTCTTAAGTGTTAAAAAACTTTTGTGAGTTTTATGGTAATAAAAAATTATAGTTTGTAAAATTTCACTGCATTTCCGGAGAAAAAAAGTTGCTGTTCTTCTTTTGAAAACTGACTTACATATTTTGAAATCAATTCCAGCCACAAAGCATAATTTCCTCCCAATAACATGACAGGCCAGTCGCTTCCGAAAACTGTACGCTTAATTCCAAACTGAGAAAAAACAAAATCCAAAGTTTCAAAAATTGTTTTTTCATCAATATTATTCCAATTTCCCTGTGTCAAAAGCCCTGAAATTTTGCAATAAATATTAGGATTTTTTGCAAGTTCTGAAATATTGGATTTCCAGTCTTTTAAATGATTTGTTTTAAGATCCGGTTTTCCGCAATGATCCAGAATGAAAGGTTGATTTGGTAATTTTTCCGAAAGTTTTACTGCGTCAGAAAGCTGATTCTGTCTCAATAAAATATCGAAAGTATAACCATATTGATGAAGTATAGCGATTCCGTTGAGTACATTTTTTTGCAGTAAAAAACCAAGTTCTTCTCCTTCAGTGATATGTCGGAAGCCTTTAATTATCTTTTCAGACTGATAGTTTTGAAGTGACTGTTCAAGTTTATCAGAAGTTAAATCAATCCAGCCGACAACACCTTTAATAAAAGGATTTTCTTTAGCTAAATTTACCAAAAATTCAGTTTCTTCATCACTTTGATCAGCCTGAACTGCAATACAGCCATCAATTCTGTTTTCATTTAAATATACAGAAAAATCTTCAGGCAGAAAGTCTTTCTGGATTACGGTCATATCTTTCTTAATCCATGCATCGTGAATCGGATCAAATTTCCAAAAATGTACGTGAGAATCAATAATCATTTTAATCAGTTTTTTCTGAAATCAATTTATAATGAAAATATTTTGTCCATCAACTGCCACTTTTCATCCGGCTTAGAATTGGGTAACTGTTGTTGAAATTTCCACATCAATTCCTCCCATTCCTGAACTTTTGAATTGTTGTTATCTGCTTCATTTTTAGCTTCGAAAGAAAAATTTTCATCAGCTTCCACAATCATAAATAATCGATTTTGAACACGATAAATCTCCATATTTACTATTCCTGAATCCAAAATACTTTGCTTTACTTCAGGCCAGACGTTTTTATGATATTTCTCGTATCCCGCAATCAATTCAGGATCATCAATCAAATCGAGGGCTAAACAAAATTTTTTCATTCTCCGTACGCTTTTACTTTTTGTGTACTGTTTCCTAAACCGTCAATTCCCAATTCCACTACATCTCCCGGTTTCAGATACCAAGGTTCAGGTTTTTGCCCCAAACCGACACCGGCAGGCGTTCCCGTACTGATAACATCACCCGGAAGCAAAGTCATAAACTGACTGATGTAGCTTATCATAAATGGCACATCAAAAATCAGATTGGAAGTATTTCCGTCCTGCAACATTTGACCATTAACCTTAAGCCATAAACGTAAATTATGAACATCTTCAATTTCGTCAGGTGTCGCGATAAAAGGCCCAATTGGAGCGAAAGTATCACAGCTTTTCCCTTTTACCCATTGTCCGTTTCTTTCCAACTGAAAAGCTCTTTCACTATAATCGTTATGCAAAACGTAACCTGCAACGTGTTCAAGCGCATTTTCCTCGGAAACATAGCTTGCTTTCTTTCCGATCACAATTCCCAACTCAACTTCCCAGTCAGTTTTTGTACTGGTTTTTGGAATAATCAAATCATCATTAGGGCCTACGATTGCAGTGGTAGCCTTAAAAAATAAAATAGGTTCCTGCGGAATTGGAGCATTGGTTTCAGCGGCGTGATCTTTATAATTCAATCCGACACAGATTATTTTGGATGGTCTTGCCAAAGGTGCACCCAATCTTTCATCAGGAGAAACTTCAGGTAGATTTTGTGTATTTATTTCAGATTTCAAATTTTCTATCGCATCACCGGAAAAGAAGTTTTCATCATAATCTTTTACTAAATGAGAAACGTCATATCTTTTATTGTCAATAATTACTCCCGGCTTTTCGTGTCCCGGTTTTCCGAATTTTATTAATTTCATTTTTTATTAATTTAATGTCCTAAATTATTTTTAACGCAAAGAGCGCAAAGGTTTCTTTGACTACTAACTGTTTTTAAGTTCGCAAAGGCGTTTCACTTAACTAAGATCACAGAGTTTTTCATAATTAAGTTGTTCAAGATTAAAAAAATATTTAATATTTTAATTATTCAAAGTGGTAAAACCTCCGTCGATAGGGTAATCTACACCAGTGATAAATGAGGCTTCATCACTGCATAAATACAATGCTAAAGAAGCAACTTCCTCAGGCTGAGCCATTCTTCCGATTGGTTGAGTTTTTGACAGTTTTTCAAACATCTCTTCGATATTATCAGGATAATTTTTCTGTAAGAATCCATCTACAAAAGGAGTATGTACTCGCGCCGGAGAAATGGAATTACAACGAATATTTTCATTAATATAATCTTTGGCAACACTCATGGTCATTGCTTTTACGGCGCCTTTAGCCGTGCTGTACGCAAAACGATCAGGAATTCCCACCAATGCGGCAATTGAAGCCATATTAATGATCACACCGCCTCCTGATTTTCTGATCTGTGGAATGGCTGCAAACAGACAATTGTAGACTCCTTTAATATTGACATTATAAATTTTGTCGAAATCTTCTTCTGAGGTGGTGTCTGCCTTTCCGATGTGTGCAATTCCGGCATTATTGACAAGAATGTTGATCGCTCCAATCTGATCGAAAACCTCCAAAACATCTTTTTGTTTTGAAACATCACAGGCATACACTGTCGCATTTCCTCCGGAAGATTGTATTTTTCCCAGAGTTTCCTGTCCGTTTTGCTCTGTTATTTCAAGAATGTGAACTTCGGCACCATTGGCTGCAAGTTGAACCGCAATTGCTTGTCCGATTCCGCTTCCTCCGCCTGTTACGACTGCTTTTTTATTTTTTAATGAAAACATTTTTATTAATTATTAAATTTTATGGTATTTATTTTAACGCAAAGGGGGCAAAGATTTTTTTTGAGAACTAACTGTTTTTAAGTTGGCAAAGGCGTTTCACTTAAATAAGATCGCAAAGAATTTATTTCTTTTCAAGCTTAAAGCGACTTGTTGCAAACTTGGCTCTTTTTACTTTTTACCTTTTACTTAAAATTGTATCTTAAAGACTGACTCCTCTTTTCCAAGGAATAAAATCATCCTGATTCAATGCTACAGCTTTAGGAATGATATTTCCACTGGCAACATCGATACAGAAATCTAAAATATCTTCACCCATTTGCTGAATGGTTTTTTCGCCACGCACAACCGCACCCGTATCGATATCTATAATATCCGACATTTTCGTTGCCAAAACGGTATTGGTCGCCACTTTGATGACAGGGCAAACCGGATTTCCTGTCGGTGTACCAAGACCGGTCGTGAACAGAATTAAAGTTGCTCCCGAAGCAGCTTTTCCTGTAGTCGCCTCTACATCATTTCCCGGAGTACAGACAAGGCTTAATCCTGGTTTAGTTGCAGGTTCAGTATAATCTAAAACATCTACAACGGGGGCAGAACCTCCTTTTTTCGCGGCGCCTGCGGATTTTATGGCATCCGTGATTAATCCGTCTTTGATATTTCCAGGTGACGGATTCATATAAAATCCTGAACCGACTGCATGAGCGAGTTCATCATATTCCGTCATCAACTTGATGAATTTTTCTGCGGTTGGTTTATCAACAGCACGGTCAATTAATTCCTGTTCGACACCACACAATTCCGGGAATTCTGCCAGTAAAACTTTAGCTCCCAAAACCGAAAGAATATCGGCGAGATGTCCCACAGCCGGATTCGCTGAAATGCCACTGAAACCGTCACTTCCGCCACATTTTACACCTACACAAAGTTTGCTTATCGGTGCGTCTTCACGTTCAATTTTATTAATTTCTAAAAGTCCTTTAAGGGTTTCAAAAATGGCGTTTTTGATCATCGTTTCTTCACTTACCGCTTTTTGTTGTTCAAAAACGAGTAGAGGTTTATCAAAATCAGGATTTCGATTGTATAAATCCTTTTTAAAATTATCGATTTGAAGATGCTGGCAGCCCAAACTCAGCAAAGTCACTCCCGCAACATTGGGATGATCTGCATAAGACGCCAAAAGTTTGCTTAGTGTATTGGCATCTTGCCTTGTTCCTCCGCAACCGCCTGTGTGATTGAGAAATTTGATACCATCTACATTTTTAAAAACTCTGTCTTTTGCAGGAATATTTGAGGGCGAAAAATTAATATCATCAATACTTTCTCCTTTTGAAATAGCTTCTACCAATTGATGCGTGTAGCTTTTGTATTTTGCATCCACCGCATATCCTAAGTTGTCGTAAAGTGATTCTTTAATAATATCAAGATTACGGTTTTCACAAAAAACGGTTGGAATAAAAAGCCAGTAATTTGCCGTACCCACATCGCCGTTTGAGCGATGATATCCTTTAAAAGTTTTATGTAAAAATCTTGACACGTCAGGTTTTGTCCAATGATAGTCAACATCGCGGTAATAGTAAGGTTCGGCAGCGTGTTTTGTATTATCTGTCGTCATTCGGGTTCCCGCTGCGAGATCGTATTGTACTTTACCAACTAAAACACCATACATAAAGATTTCGTCGCCCTGTTTCATGTCATTCATAAAGAATTTATGTTTAGCAGGGATTGCTTCTAAAGTGATGTAGGTGACTCCTTCGAAAATAATTTCAGTTTCTGCCGGAATATCCTGCAAAGCGACCAAAACATTATCTTTTTGATTTATTTTTAAAATTAATTTGCTCATTTCTAGTTTTAAAATTGGATTTTTTTGTGAAATGCTTTTTTAATGCAAAAAGCACAAAGATTTTTTTAACTACTAATTGTTTTTAAGTTCGCAAAGGCGTTTTACTTAGCTAAGTCCCCAAAGATTTTTCCATATTTATTGCAAGGATTTCTTACTTCTGAATCTTAACGAAAATAAAAATACGATGATAAAACAGACTAAAGGTACAACATAGGAAAAATGAATGTTCCCTGAAATATCTGTAATCTTACTTGCAATCGGTGGTATAATGGCACCTCCGACAATAGACATTATTAATAAACTTGAGGCAGGTTTTGTCTCTGCACCGGCTCCTTCAATTCCCAAAGCAAAAATAGTCGGAAACATAATTGACATAAAAAATGTAAGGGCAACAAGCGCATATAATGTTGAAATTCCTGATCCCGCAATAACCCAGATGCTAAGAACAATACTGATCACACTATAAATACTCAACAGTTTTTGCGGTGAAATATATCTCATGAAGAAAGTTCCTGCAAAACGCCCGATCATAAATAATAATCCTGCTACACCTGCATAATATTTAGCTTCCTGACCTTTCATATTGATTGCATCTTCTGCAAAAACCAAAAGAAAACTGAAGACATAAATTTGTGCACCGATATAAAAAAACTGTGCAAGAACGCCCCATCCGACATTTTTTACGCCTAAAACCTGTAGAAAACTCTTTGTTGATTTTTCTTTGCTTTCCGTTACTTCCGGTAGTTTTACGAATAAAAATAAGAGCATAACCAGCAGAATGATCAATCCCAATATGATGTAAGGCCCTTTTACGAGCGAAGTTTCGGCATGAATATAAGCCAGTTTTGCTGCCTGATCAAGTCTGGAAAGTTCTTCCTGTGATTTTGGTTCCTCACTCAGAATGAAAATTCCGCCAACGATAGGAGCAATGGATGCTGCCAAACCATTAAAAGACTGTGCAAAGTTTAATCTTTGTGTTGCTTTTTCAGGTGCGCCTAAAACGGTAATGTAAGGGTTTGCTGCGGTTTCCAGAATCGCAAGACCGCATGACAACACAAAAAGAGCCGCGAGAAAAAACGGATAACTAATGGTATTGGCTGCAGGAACAAACAAAAAACATCCAACTGCGAAAAAGAACAAACCTACCAAAATTCCGGTTTTGTAACCATATTTCTGAATAATCATTCCGGCAGGAATTGCCAGTAAAAAGTATGCTGCAAAAACAGATGAATCGACTAATGAAGCCTGAAAATGGTTCAGATGAAAAGCACTTCGAAGGTGCTTAATTAAGATCGGATCAAGATTATGGATAAATCCCCAAAAGAAAAACAAACTCGTGATAAGGATCAGAGGAAAGTAGTAATTTTTCTTTTTTGAAGAAGAAGAAAACGAGTTTCCGGATTGGGTATTATTCATTGACTTAATTTATTTTGTGAAATATTTTATTACATGATTTGCCTGTGTTGAATTATGAATTTTAACCTGATTGTTGTTCTTTTAATAAAAATTAAACAAAGGTTAATCGATTGCATAACTTTTTTAACTTCTCATTAATTTCTCAGCCCAAGTATTTATCATTTTTTAAATTTATAAAAATTTTCCGAATAAAAAATTGTTGGTACAGGATGGTACAAGATAGTTTAAATAGATAGCAAATTCATTAAGGATTTACACTAAAAGCTTTTATATAATCAAAATTAATGATTTGCTGATTGACAGAAATTATATACATTCGAAAAATGATAAATCCATAATTTAAATGAACATAGAAGAACAAATCCAAGAATATATTACGAGTCAGCCCGAACCAAAACGCAGCGAAATGCAAGAGTTACACCGCATCATTCTGGAAATAAAACCAACAGGCAAATTATGGTTTCTGGATGGTAAAGACAGTGAAGGTAAAGTCGTTTCCAATCCCAATATTGGATACGGATTTTACACCATACAATATGCAGACGGAAAAACCAGAGATTTTTATCAAATCGGCCTTAGCGCAAACACAGCGGGAATTTCTTTCTATATTTTAGGGATTGAAGATAAGAAATATTTATCCGAAACGTATAGCGAAAAGATAGGCAAGGCGAGCGTGACCGGATATTGCATCAAGTTCAAAAAACTGAAAGATATAAACATTGAAGTACTTGTAGCGGCAATACGAGATGGATTTGAGACGCAGAATAATGAAAATTTATAAAACGAAACAAATTATTTAATCTTATAGTATTCTTCAGAAAAATACTTACTAGGTTTAAAATAAGCCGTTTTTCTTTCTGCATCAAAAATCCAGTTAAATCTTCTCAGCAAATCTGCTCCGAAATAATTTGTTTTTTGAGTTTTAAGATCACCCACAAAAAATCCTGCCGAAACATCTTTCAATACAATGTTTCCTAACTTTAAAAAAGGTAAAATTCCCTGTTTGGTCACGATGCTTTTTCCTGCAGAATTTTTTAATGTTTTTTCGCCTGTTATGGTTAATTTTTTGTCTAATTCTTTTCCGTCTGCGAATTCATTGCTGTAAAGAATTCCGCCTGAATAACCGGATTGTAAAAGAAAATAAACTTCCTCTTGCTTCCCGCCAATAACGTTATCTGCAACAATATAAAATTGTCCGTTTTCAGAAAGTAAAGGTGTTGATTCGTAGCCTTTCAAATCAGGCATTTTATCATAAATAAGAAACCGATTGTTATCATAATCAATTGTAAAAGCTTTTCCTTTGAAAATTCCTGTTCCAATTTTTCCATCGGCTTCATGACCAGTCAATTCATTATCAAAAAATTGGATATTTTTCTTGGTTAATTTTCCGATTTTTACAGTATTATTTTCACTGATTTCATCTTTAAAAACAATATGATCGGCTTTTCTTTTGCGTTCAGGAGAAATGGACGCATCTTCCATAGCGATTTGAAACATCAGATCTAGAGAATCTTTATCGTTCACCAAAGTTTTTACAATGATATTGTTATGTTTGGTTATTCTAAACGGAATTTTTTCCTGAGCATTTACAAGTAAAAAATTAATGAAAAGAAGAACGAGAAAACTTGCTTTTTTGAACATAGATGATTTAAATATGAGTTGATGTTTTAAAGGAAGTAAATTACCTTTTATTTTCGAAACTTAAGAACCTGATTAAACTTTTTATTTTAACCACAAAAGATAACCACATTAATATTTTAAGGTACCAATAAACCGCAAATAAGACCACATTAGCTTTAAAAATCTTTGATTTTTATTTTTTGAGAGCTTTTGTTTTCAAAACAGCTAAATTATAGATCATTCAATCATGGCTTTTGTCTCTTTTGTGGTTAAAATAAAAAGTTTAAACAAGTTTTAAAACAAAAAATTATAGATTCAAAATAAACAAATAAGAAATGCCAGAATTTTATTAATTTTAATTCGATGAAAAATATATATCGCAAAATAATAGAAACACCTCTTGGCGAAATGTATGCTTGTGCTGTTGACGGGGGAATTTGCTTGCTAGAATTTACGGATGGAAAAAATTTAGATAAAAAGTTTAAATCTTTAACTAAGGTTTTAAATGCCGAAATTGTAGAAGGAGATCATCACCATTTCAATCAATTGGAAGAAGAGTTAAAAGAATATTTTGAAGGGAAAAGAGAAAAATTTGAAATTCCTTTATTCACAACAGGAACCGAATTTCAGACAAAAGTTTGGGGACTGCTGACCGAAATTCCTTTCGGCGAAATGAGAACCTACAAACAACAATCTGAATTTTTGGGAAATGTAAAAGCAATTCGGGCCGTAGGAACTGCAAACGGAATCAATAAAATAGCCATTTTAATTCCCTGTCACCGAGTGATTGGTTCAAACGGCGAACTGGTAGGATACGCAGGAGGAATCTGGAGAAAACAAAAATTATTAGAACTAGAGAAGGCTATTTTGTTTTGATTTTCGTATTTTTAAACAAAAATTTACACGTGAAAAAGTTACTATTTGCACTTTGCATATCAGCTTCAGCTTTCAGTTTTGCACAAGACTACTCGGTACCGGCAGCAAGTCCGCGTCAACAGGTAGAGCAGCAGTTCTCAATGTCTAAAATCACTATCGATTACGGAAGACCGGGCGTAAAAGGTCGTAAGATCTTTGGAGAATTGGTTCCTTACGGACAAGTTTGGAGAGCGGGAGCAAACTCTTCTACAAAAATTACATTCGGACAGTCGGTTAACTTCGGTGGAAAAATCGTTCCTGCAGGAACTTACGGATTGTTCATCGTTCCGACAGAAAAAGAATGGAAAGTGATCTTGAATAAAGATTTCCAACAATGGGGTGCTTATACTTATGACGCAAAACAGGATGTTGTAGATGTTACAGTACCTGTTAATAAATTGGCAGACAAACAAGAGTGGTTTGAAATTACATTAAATCCAACGGATGAAAATTCTGGGAATTTAGTAATCAAATGGGATCTTGCTCAGGCAGAAGTTGCTTTAAAACCGGCAAAACCAGACGCAGTAACCAAAATTGCTGAAAAACTGAGAGAGATCAAGAAAATTGAATCAGACGCTGCAAAAACAAAAAGCTAAGAGATGGATTTTTCTATTCAACCTATTTTAGAAAATCAAGAATATCAATTAATCCCCTTACAGCAAGGGGATTTTGAATCTTTATACGAAGTGGCTTCTGATCCTAAAGTTTGGGAACAGCATCCCAATAAAGATCGTTATCAGAGAGAAGTTTTTGAAAACTTTTTCAAAGGTGCGATAGAAAGTAAAGGTGCTTTTAAAATTATAGATAAAAGTTCCGGAGACGTTTTGGGAAGTACCCGTTTTTATGATTTTGATAAAAATAAAAACAGAATTTTTGTTGGATATACTTTTTACGGGACAAAATCTTGGGGAAAAGGAATTAATCCGAAGATCAAAAAATTAATGTTGGATTATATTTTCCAGTTTGTAGACAAAGTATTTTTCCATATTGGTAAAGAGAATTTCCGTTCACAGATTGCTCTGGGAAGACTTGGAGGTGAGAAGATTGCGGAAGAGGAAGTTGCCTATTTCGGAGAACCTACGAGAACTAATTTTGTTTACGAAATCAAAAAAGAAAATTGGTCATGAAAAAATTTAAAATCCAAAAATCACCGTTCGTAGTTCCGACCACAGACGGGAAATTAATTGAAGAACATTGGGGAAATTCTACCCAAAATTCAAATATTTCAATTGCTCATATGGTTGCTCCGCCGGATTGGAGTGAACCGCATCAGACTCCTCAATTTGATGAATTTACCATGATTATTTCAGGTAAAAAACAATTTGAAATCGATGGCGAAATTGTCATCCTCGAAAAAGGACAAAGCATTTTAGTGGAAAAAGGAGCGAGAGTACGTTACAGCAATCCGTTTTCTGAGCCTTGCGAATATGTTGCCATTTGTCTTCCTGCCTTTTCAATGGATTTGGTGAACAGGGAAGAGTAGTTTGTTTGAGGGTGGTAGGGTTTTAGAGTAAGAGTGTTTTAGAGTTTGAGTATAAAGCATTCTCTTTGTTATTTGATCTACCCAATATTTTATAAAAATGCTTCGACTACGCTCAGCATGACATTTCTAATACTAACAGCTTATTTTAGCGTTAATTTTTAGCGATGTCATGCTGAGCGTAGTCGAAGCACTTTTTATATTTAAAATTTACTTCAAAATCTCCTTCAAAAACATCAACGTATGGTTCCAAGCTCTTTTGGCCATAACTTCATTGTAATCAGGCGACTTAGGATCTGTAAAAGTATGTTTTGAGTGCGCATAAGTGATGATTTGCCAATCCGCATTGCCGTCATTCATTTCTTTAACCAAATTATTGTAATCTTCCGGTGTTACACCTTTGTCATCTGCAGGGTTTTCAACTAAAATTTTAGTAGAGATTGCTCCATTTTTTCTGGTTTGATCTTTTCCAATACTTCCGTGAATAGAAACTACTCCCACAACAGGCAGGCTTCCTCTCGCAGATTCTAAAGCTCCCGTTCCTCCGAAACAATATCCGATCACAGCAATTTTATTGGAAATTGCTCCGTTTTTCTTCAATTGTTCTAAAGCCAAGGAAATTCTTTTCTGGTAAGCTTCGTAATTTTGTTTGTAATATCCCGCTGTTTTCCCCGCAGCCGTATTGTCTGCCGGAATATTTCCTTCACCGTAAATGTCGGCTACAAAAGCAATATAGCCTTGTTTTTCCAATTCAGCAGCAGCAGTTTTTGCTTCATCATCAATACCTTTCCAAGCTGGAAGAATCAGAACTCCTGGAAGTTTTTTACCAGCATTAGAGGTTACCAAACCATTCAGCTTTTGAGCACCATCCTGATAAGAAACTGTTTTAAGATTTTGACTGAAAACTATTACTGAAGCCATTAGAGAGACTGTTAATAATATTGAACGTATCATATTTTGTAATTTATTTTTTTAGGAGCTATTTCCCGCTTTCCGTTGCAATCTTTTTTTTCAAAAAAGGATTTTCACTGCAATCGGGGCTAGGGTATTTGTCGGATTTACAGATATTTGTCATTGCGAGGAGCGAAGCGACGAAGCAATCTCTTAATAATCTTAACAACTTAAATAAATCTTAATGTTTCAATTTTCTAACCATTAAGATTCTATTAAGAATTTAAGAAAAGTTAAGTCTAAACATTGTTTTTAATTTGAGATTGCTTCGTCGCTTCGCTCCTCGCAATGACGAAATCCTCATCTAAATTAATGAAAATAACTCACAACAACGATTAATAAAACGTTATAAAAAATTAAGCTTTATAAAACTGATACTCGCCATTTTCGTAATACGCATTAATATGTTGCAATCCATTCGTCAAAACAATTTCTGTTGCTCCGATAATAGAGTTATATCTTGCCGTTTGTTCAAACGTTTTTTCCGTTAATTTAATAGATGGAGCTTTGCATTCAATCAAGATTTTAGGCTGTGCTTTTTCGGTAACTAAAAGGTCAATTCTTTTCGTCAAGCCGTTTAAAACGATCTTTTTTTCAGTAATTAAGGCCGATACAGAATATGATTTTACAGTCAAATAATAATGTATCCAATGCTGGCGCACCCATTCTTCGGGGGTGAGCAAAAGGTAAGTTTTACGAACGACATCATAAATAAAAAACTTATCTTTGTCTTTCTTGAATTTAAAATCAAAAGTTTCCTGAAAATTCAGTTTTGGGAGTTCCATTATAGTAAGATGAAAGAATTAGATTTAATCCTCAAAAATATTAAAAATAAAGAAGTTTTACCTATTTATTTTTTCCACGGAGATGAACCTTATTTTATTGATTTAGCAGTAAAAGCTCTTGAACACGACTTTTTGGAAGAAGATGCAAAAGCTTTCAACCAAACTGTTACCTACGGAAAAGATACTACTTATCAGGAAATTCTTTCGTTAGCCAGACAGTTTCCGATGATGGGAGACAAGCAGGTAATTATTGTAAAAGAAGCGCAGGATCTTAAATTAAATGAAGAAGAGGGAAGAGCTCTAGATGCTTATGTTGAAAATCCTGTTCCATCTACCGTTTTGGTTTTTGCTCACAAACACAAGAAGTTAGACAGTCGAAAAAAGGTTACGAAATCTTTAGATAAAGCCAAAGCTCTTTTTTTGAGCGAATCTATCAGGGAAAATAATCTCCCAAAATGGATCGCTGACGAATGTCTTAAATTAAAAATAAAAACAGCCCCCAATATTTCAAATCTCTTGGCAGAATACCTTGGAAATGACCTTTCCAGAATCGCCAATGAATTAAATAAATTAAAAATAATCCTTAAAGAAGGAGAAGTTCTTGACGGAACAATTATTGAAAACCACATCGGAATCAGTAAAGAATACAATGTCTTTGAATTACAGAAAGCTTTAGGAACAAAAAATGCTAATGCAGCTTTTAAAATTGCTCATTTTATGGGTAAGAATCCTAAAAACAACCCTTTTGTAATGATGTTGGCGAATTTGTACAGTTACTTTTCCAATGTTATCATTTACAATACGATGGCTGGTCAGCCACCCCAGGTTATCGCTTCGCAGATGGGAATAAATCCTTATTTTGTTAAAGATTATGCCGAAAGTGCAAGATTATATCCTTTAAAACATGCCACAAGAGTGATCTCTATTTTAAGAGAATTTGATATGAAAGGAAAAGGCCTAGGAGCTGTAAATATGAGTGAAGCAGAATTAATCAAAGAATTGGTTTACAAGATTATCAATGTTGATAAGATTAAGATGAAAGTTTGATTTTGTTGCTTGTTGTTAGTTTTCAGTTGATGGATATTAAAATCTATTAACCAAAAACGATCAACCATCAACTATCGAAATTCGACATATTAAATATTGACAAGTATCATTAAAATAACTTTAATTAAATATTAAAAATTCCGAAATTAGCAGTCGGAAATTTTTAAATCTTTTGAAAAGCAAATTATGGAGCAAAACATTTTAGATTGTGTGATCGTTGGATCTGGACCTTCTGGTTTCACAGCGGCAATTTATGCAGCAAGAGCAGACTTAAAACCTGAATTATACACAGGTTTGGAGCCGGGCGGACAATTAACGACAACCACAGAAGTTGATAACTTTCCAGGGTATCCGGCAGGGATTACAGGTCCGGAAATGATGATGGATTTGCAAAAACAAGCTGAAAGATTTGATACTAAAGTTCATTACGAAATGATCACTAAAGTTGAATTTTCTAAAGAAGTTGGAGGAGTTCATAAATTATATGCCGGAACCAAAGAGATTTTTGCTAAAACAGTAATTATTTCAACAGGGGCTACAGCGAAATACTTAGGTCTTGATGACGAGAAAAAATACAATGGAGGAGGAGTTTCTGCGTGTGCTACGTGTGACGGATTTTTCTACAGAGGAAAAGATGTTGTGGTAGTAGGAGCGGGAGATACAGCAGCTGAAGAAGCGACTTACCTTGCCAAATTGGTAAATAAAGTTACGATGTTGGTGAGAAAAGGGGAGTTCAGAGCGTCAAAAGCGATGATTCACAGAGTTCAGAATACACCAAATATTGAAGTAAAGTTTTTCCACGAATTGATTGGTATTGAAGGTGAAAATAATTTGGTAGAAAGAGCAGTTGCCATTAACAACCAGACTCAGGAGAAATCTACAGTTGATGTTCACGGAATTTTTATCGCGATCGGTCACAAACCAAATACAGATATTTTTGCAGGACAAATCGACCTTGACGAAAACGGATATATCGTAACTGAAAAAGGGTCTACAAGAACCAATCTTCCTGGAGTATTTGCTGCCGGAGATGTTCAGGATCATATCTACAGACAAGCGATTACAGCTGCCGGAAGTGGATGTATGTCTGCCATGGATGCTGAAAAATATTTAGCTGAATTACATTAATAGTTAATTTTAAAATATAAAACGCACCTTTTTGGTGCGTTTGTTTTTTACGATGAGAAATCTTTTCTACATATTTATAGGTGGTGGTTTAGGGAGTATTCTAAGATATTTGATATCAAACTATACCCAAAAACTTTGGAATGTAAATTCATTTCCGATGGGCACTTTTTTGGTGAATATCACAGGCTGCCTTCTTATTGGTTTTCTGACTTCTTATTTTGTGAAGAATGACAACTCATTGAAGTTTCTTTTAATTACAGGACTTTGCGGAGGTTACACTACTTTTTCTACTTTCTCTGTAGAAAATTTCTCTTTGTGGCAAAATCAACAATACGGAATCTTATCTTTATATGTTTTATTAAGCCTTATTTTAGGATTTGGAGCTGTAATTTTAGGAATGAAAATTCAAACTTCACTGTAATAGTCGATGTTTACGAAAAATAATTAAGTTGATTTATAGGTGATTATTGTTTTTTGAGTGAAATTCTTTCGAAAATGTTTTGACAGAATTGAAAAACTTTCTATATTTGCACCACTGAAAACAACGATACAATCGGAGTTTAAGGAGAGATGGCAGAGTGGTCGATTGCGATAGTCTTGAAAACTATTGACTGTAACAGGTCCGGGGGTTCGAATCCCTCTCTCTCCGCAAGTTGAGAAACAAAAATAAGCCAAAACGCTGTAGACATAATTGTTTACAGCGTTTTTTTGTTTTGCGCTAGAATCAAAAAAAATCAAAATTGGTCACGATTTATATGAACTATTCCATGACCCATCCTGAAAATTTGAAAATGTGTCACGAAAATTCAGGGAAAGCCGACTAACAAGCAGTCTAACGATTGTACATCTTACAGAAAGTGGTAACAAAAAGTAAATTATTAAACAACTAAAGTTATCACACAATGAACAAAACATTCAACCTGTTATTCTTTATAAAAAAGAATAAAATCAGAACAGATGCAACCGCTCTATCTACTTACGAATCACAGTAGACGGCAAGGCTGCAGAGATTGTGGCTAAAAGATCGGTCCAAGGATATGGAATAATAAATCACAGAAAGCCGTAGGTAATAGTCAAGAAGCCAAAACACTGAATTCTTACTTCTCTACAACTGTTACTGACCTTTTGAGCCTTAAGAAGTTTAGTTTGTTTTAATATCAAACAGCGACAATATTCCTTTGCTTTTCTTCATCGGTATTCATTTTTTTGAAACCAAATTTTGGAGCTAAACGAGATAAGAGTTTTGCCATTTTTGACATGCCAATAATAATTTCATCTTCATCACCAATCAATCCTTTGAAAACTTTTTCAGCAAAAATTTGAGTAGTCATCAAAGAAATATTTTTTCCCTTGTTCATTTGCGTATCAACGGCCGGAGGTACTACTTCCACGATACGAATTGCTTTATTATTGCGAAGATGAAACCGCAAACCTTGTGTGATAGCTCTTAATCCCATTTTGCTAGCACTGTATGCACTTGACTGTGCAGAGGGAATAAATGCATAGCCACTTGTTACATTTACAATAGTAGCATCTTTCTGCCCTTCTAAAATAGGAAATAACTGTTGAATTAAAGAAATGGGTGCTACCAAATTAATGGTTAACTCTTTTTCTAAAGTAGCTATATAATTGCTGTCTAAAATATCTGTAATGCTGTAGACACCGGCATTGTTTATAAGAACATTTAATTTTGGAAAACGATCACTGATCTCTGTAATCAAATTTGCTCTTCCTTCACTATTGACTAGATCTGCCACAATTGTTTTTAGTTTTGGAAATTTTCTTTGAGCATCGTCTAAAGTTGCCTTGGTTCTGCCACAGATTATCACTTCATTTCCTTCATTCAAAAACTTTTCTGCTAATGATAGACCAATTCCTGTTCCACCACCTGTTATTAAAATTACATTTCCACTTGGTTTCATTTTTTACTTAATTTTCTGATTTGTTTGCAAATGTAATTCTAATACTATACTTTTGCAAGTAGTTACCATAAAGTATATTAATATGCATTTGGTTAGTTTATTAAAATTCAATAGTTTAATAGAGTGAATAAAATGGATAATCATAAAGATTGTGTTGTAGATGTAGCAGATTTACAGTTTATATTACAAGTTTTGGGTGGAAAATGGAAGCTTTTCATTCTTTCCAGTTTGTACTTTGGTAAAAAGCGGTTCAAAGAATTGGAAAGAGAGGTAACAGGAATTTCACCTAAAATGCTTATCAAAGAATTGAAAGATTTAGAAGCCATTGGCATTCTGAATCGTCAAACATTTAATACCGTACCCATTACAGTTGAGTATAGTTTGACTGATGAAGCGTTGACGCTAAAACCTATTCTCGACCTTATGAAACAATGGTCAATAGATTTTAAAAAACGAGTACAAGAGAAAAAATAGGGGATCACAGATTGACAAAATAAGCGACGTAATCATATTTAGCCAAAGACCTGCTGCAAAGGAACTTCTAAATGAAATTTGGAGTTTATATCATTTTTCATTTGTTTGCATTATTTGAATGAGGTCGCAGGGAGACTTTGATATTTTTGTTACTTGCGGATTTTCGGTAATGGCTTTCTCTAAAAAGTCCCTATTTTTATCTCCCCAAATATTCATAGCATCAATAATGGGTATTATTGACCAACCCATTTCAGTAAGAGAATATTCCACTTTAGGTGGTAGCTGATGGAAAACTTTTTTTTCTATCATACCATGCTTTTCCAATTCTTTCAGCTGTACATTTAAAACACGGCGTGTGGCATCCGGCAGTATTCTCAAAATTTCACTTGGTCGTTTCACACCCATAGAAACTGCATTGAGTAATGCCGGTTTCCATTTTCCATTTAATATTTCTCTTGTTAAGTGTAGACCGCAATCAATAGTAAGAGGAATCTTTCTTTCGTACATAAATTGAAATTTAGACAAAAATACATTATATTCCCTAAAATGTGCGTAGGGATAAATTTATCCCTATGATCTTAATTTCTCCGATATTGTTCTTTCATTGCTATTAGATGAACTTTGCCAAGACTAAAATTCAAAATAAAAAGCAATGAAAAATGCATCACAGCCTCTTTTAGAGGAATATCAATTAGGAGATTTGACATTAAAAAACCGTGTAGTAATGGCCTCTTTAACCCGTGGCAGAGCTACTAATCCAGATTTATTACCTACCATGCTCATGTCGGAATATTATGCACAGCGTGCTTCTACCGGTCTTATCTTATCAGAGGGTACATGGGTAAATATGCAGTCAATTGGTTTTATTAACGTTCCAGGTATTTATACCCAAGAGCAGGTGGAAGGATGGAAAATCGTAACCAATGCCGTACATGAAAGCGGTGGTCTGATTTTTTCACAATTAGGGCATATTGGTGCGGGAGCACATCCGGATCTGCAGAATGGAGAGCTTCCTGTTGGGCCATCAGCAATCAATATACAATCAAAATCTTTCACTCCCGAAGGTTTTAAAGATACCGTAACACCTCGTGAAATGACGGTTACTGAAATTCACAGAACGATACAGGATTACAGACAGGCTGCTCAAAATGCAAAAGATGCTGGCTTTGATGGCATTGAGATTCATGCAATAGCAGGCATGCTTATCCCACAATTTCTTAGCAAAGCCACCAATCATCGCACCGATGAATACGGCGCAAGTATTGAAAACCGTACCCGTATTGTCTTTGAGATATTAGATGCCGTTACAGAAGTTTGGGACAGTCATCGTGTTGCCATAAAATTTAGTCCTGTGATGCTAAGCAATGTTGGAATTGTGAAACCGGACGAAGAAACAATTGTTTTATTCAAATATATATTAAATAAACTGGAAAATTACAATTTGGCTTTTGTACATATTGTAGGACCGTCAGAAGATTTGTCAGGCACTGACGTAGAGGAATTACAAAAAGATTATTTTACTCATTTTCGCAATAATTACCGTGGAAGAATCTTGGCGAACTTAGGTTTTTCGAAGGAAAGCGCTAATGTAATTCTGAAAAAAGGGGATGCAGATTTAGTATCTTTCGGCGAACTTTTTATTGCTAATCCCGATTTGGTTGAACGATTTAAATACAACTTGCCTTTATCAGAAAGTGACCCGAATACATATTATTCAGGAGAAGATAACGGATATATTACTTATCCTAAATCGGGATATGCTGAGTCCTAAGAAAGCGCAAAGTTTATCGTTTGTTTAGATTGAAAATTGTAGTTCATCAAAGTATTTCAGTTACGAAAGGCAAACTTCCTCAAAGCTTTATTGTGAAATATAATGTGTTGAATCAACTTAAAAAGAATTTTATGATATTTGTGAAATGAATGATATTGTTATAAATAGACTTTCAAGGCTTGTTGCAATCTTAACAATTTTGCAAACAAGACGATTGATAACCTCTGCATCGCTTGCTGAAAAATTTGGTGTAAGTACACGAACTATTTACAGAGATTTAAAAACATTAGATCAAGCAGGGGTTCCTATTTTGACAGAAGACGGCAAAGGCTATAGCTTAATGGAAGGGTATAAAATTCCACCAGTTATGTTTACCGAAAATCAGGCAAATGCTTTAATCATTGCAGAACAATTAGTTTTAAAAAATAGAGATAGTTCGCTAATAAAGGATTATGCCGATGCGATAGACAAAGTAAAAGCGGTATTAAGACAAAGCGAAAAAGACAAAGTTAACTTACTTTCATTAAGAACAAAATTTGATAAACTTAAAGACTTTGAAATTAATAGCAATAATTTATCAGCTTTACAAAACGCATTGACCAACTTTTATTTAATAAAATTAGATTACATAAATGCCGAAAGTAAAAAAAGCGAACGAATTGTTGAACCTTTTGCCTTGCTTAATACTAGAGAGAGTTGGCTGTTGGTTGCCTATTGCCGTTTACGGGCAGAATTCCGTTTTTTTCGGTTGGACAGAATTAAAAAATTAGAAATCTTATCTGACAATTTCATACCTCATAAAATGACATTACAAGAATTTTTTGAAAAATATCATGAACATTAAATACCCTTGACATACAGTTGTCACTAGCTCATTTTAATTTTGCATTATAAATAATTTAAACAAAAATAAAATGAGTATCAAGAAATTAATGACAAGCTATGCTGCTTACAATTTAAGCGCAAATCAACAATTCGTAAATTGGTTAAGCAAGCAATCGGAAGAACAATTGCAACAAGATGTTCCATCAAGTTTTAACGCAGTTCTTAAAACTCTGAACCATATTTGGGCTATTGAAGAAATGTGGTGCGCTGACCTCTTCAAAAATGATGATGCAGTAAATCGTTACGATGTGCAAGACTTGAAATCCAAAGAAGTGTTTGACGGGTTATTAAAAAGATCTACAATAATTGCAGGGAAAGTTGAGCAGCTTACAGATGAAGAGTTAGCCGAAAGTATGCATATAAAAACACCTTGGTTTGAAGCAAATCTTACAATTGCTGAATATCTGCAACATCTTTTTAATCACAGCACTTATCATCGTGGGCAAATTATAACAATGGCACACAGTCTTAGATTTACAGAAATGCCTTCAACTGACTTTTTATTTTACTCTTTAGCAGCTTCAAACAATTAAACTTTAAAAGTATGCTTAAATACATTTCAAAAATAAATTGGTTAGCAGTTTTACTATCATTGGTGTTTTATTCATTTTTTGGCTGGCTTTGGTTCACCGTTTTATTCCCTAACCAATATGCTGGCACATTAGGTAAATTGGGATTATTACCTGTGGAACCAGATCCTATTTATTTTTATGGTCCACCGTTGACAATTCTCCCCACTATAATTACAACAGCGTTATTGATGATAGTACTAAATATAAACACAAAAAAAGCTGCTATTGAATTTGCATTAATCATTGGAATTGGTTTTTTGGTCGCTAATACTTTTGATATTGCAATCAATCCAAATATTCCGCATCCAATGGCTTATGGTTTACTTGTTGGTAGTTATCATTTAATTTGTATTCTAGTGTCTTGTCTTATTATGTTAGCAATGCGTAAGAAAGTAATGGATCCAAAATAGAACAATTCTATCCAAAACTAAGCAACACTTAATACTTGTAAAAGTTTGAAAAAGAGTTATTTAGTAGAGTGAAAAAAGTGTAAATCGTCAGCAAAAAGTGGACATTTGATATTAGAAATTTAAGGAGTGTTTTCATAAAAAGAGTAATTTTAAT
>NZ_JAWRXH010000205.1:0-267 GCF_046535115.1 Chryseobacterium sp. SIMBA_038 | reverse complement strand
CCAACATCGGAGATAAAAACGTCTCGGACGCACTTGAGCGTCTGTACAGTGAGGATGCGGACTGGAATCTGATCCTGTCAGAAATGAGCTCGGCTGCGGCGCAGGATCACGCAGAGCTGGTAGCATTCCTGCATGCCTCCCGCCGCGTGGACGAGCATGATCCATCAGATGCAATCGTCCTTTCACCCCACCTGTTAAAGCCTAAATTCAGCACCGCAGTTTACCGAGCCACGGAGTTCTTACCAGATCGCTTTCACGCCGGCCTAC
>NZ_JAWRXH010000204.1:0-267 GCF_046535115.1 Chryseobacterium sp. SIMBA_038 | reverse complement strand
ATAAAGCCTATCTCCAATTTCGGAACGGTAAAAGTCCTCTCTGTTGATATGTTCCCATGACTGAAATGCCGATCTGCTCTTATGGGAAGCCAACCAGATTACCTTAAGGTTTTCCTCAGCTTCAGGAGCAAATGTTTTCAGATCACGAGGCGAAAAGCCAAGTCTGCTTTTGTTTACAATTACCCACGGATGTCCGGTCATATTATGTTCCACGGTTTGATAATCAGCTGCTGCAAGGTCCTTTGAGGGCATTACTCCTTTTGCAAG
>NZ_JAWRXH010000203.1:0-267 GCF_046535115.1 Chryseobacterium sp. SIMBA_038 | reverse complement strand
ATTTTGTTCCTACACCCGTTGGGAACCTTGAGGATATGACCTTTAGAGCAGTGAATGTTCTTAAGGAAGTAGATTATATTTTATGTGAAGACACCAGAACTTCTGGAATGGATCCACAACAACAAGGCTACGGGAACAACTTCCATTGTATACACTGATAATGATGAATACATTGCAAGACGTAATGGTTATAATGGGAATCCTGGGCTGGTCGTGTATATCAATACATCATCAAGCTGGCAGGAACGTTGGATTGAAACTAATTGG
>NZ_JAWRXH010000202.1:0-268 GCF_046535115.1 Chryseobacterium sp. SIMBA_038 | reverse complement strand
CAGGCGGCACCCATACCAATTCATCCAATGGAAATACAGCTCAATCACTGAATGTACAAGGCACTAAGGAAAATGTAGCGAGAACTGTAGACCATCAAAAAGAAAGCACACAACCAAGCAAGGGAACGAAGACAGTATCCACGATATTCGGAGATGTAGAAATACCGGTACAGGCGAAACGAATCGTGGCAATCGATTATTTGGGGAGTATGATTGCCCTCGGAGTGAAGCCAGTAGGATCATCGGAATGGCTGATGCAAAATCCTTA
>NZ_JAWRXH010000201.1:0-268 GCF_046535115.1 Chryseobacterium sp. SIMBA_038 | reverse complement strand
CGAAGCATAATCAAATAACAAACCTTTATCATGCGAGAACATATGCGGCATACAATGGTATTGGGGAGTTGCATAAAAAATCGGAGGATGGAGGTAAGGATAAGCCGAGCATCGAAAAAGGTTTGCCGCTCGAAAAGTTGCTAACCTTTGGCAAGGTGATTTGGAAGGGGAATGTCCCGGCGGGCGTTACGGAGGAGGAATTGTGCGCCGCACGGTTCATGCGTGCGGATGATTCGCATAGAGGAAACGTACGGGTGTATTTGGATTC
>NZ_JAWRXH010000200.1:0-268 GCF_046535115.1 Chryseobacterium sp. SIMBA_038 | reverse complement strand
CGATCAGCAGCGACAGGAAGACGCTGTTGACCATCAGCGCAATGATCGTGGCCGACGGCATCGCGAAGCAGGCTGCCACGGCAATCGTCAGGCAGGTCATCCGGACGCGATTTGCATACCGGAACAACCGGCGGCCGCCGAGTCGGTCCGCGAACAAGCCGGCGAACGGATAAGCGATCAACGCCGGCACCCATTCGACTGCATATGCAATGCCCGAATACGCGAGGCTTCCGGTCCGCTGATAAATGAGAAGCGGCACCGCAAACAG
>NZ_JAWRXH010000199.1:0-268 GCF_046535115.1 Chryseobacterium sp. SIMBA_038 | reverse complement strand
CAATTAAAAATGTCAAATCAAAGCTTTTTTTTACATGTTTCTCACTTTAGTTTGAATTCAAACGCATTACACACCTCTAATATTATTAAAATACATTGATTATCAATCAATTAAATGATAAAATTAACAAAAGTTAAAGTTAGTTAATGTAACAAAAAATCAACAGATAATTATAAGGATTAATTACATATCATTACCTTTATTAAGAATGTAAATGTATAAAATCATTCATTTATGGATTACAATCGTCATAAATTGTGAGATTACC
>NZ_JAWRXH010000031.1:0-422 GCF_046535115.1 Chryseobacterium sp. SIMBA_038 | reverse complement strand
GGATATAAAATATATTTAAAAGTAAAATTATTTTCCAGAAATTCGATGAGAGCCATTATGATTTCAGTTCCTAGTCCTTTCCCTTGAGAGTTCTTTTTTAACCATAGCCCAAGCTCAATAGAGTCTTCAGTTATATTATGAATACCGCAGCATCCGGTAAAATCACCATTTGCATCCAGGGCAACCATTACCAGATCCGTATTTTGTAATAAAGTTCTTTTTGATTCTTCTACAAAGCTGACGATATCATTTCTATTACCTTGTGGATTAAAAGGCATATATCTAGTAACTTCATTGGTGAAATGTTCTAAAATATCATCTATATAGGAGTCTTCAACAGGCTGTAAGGTGAGACGTTCAGTTTTGATTTTTATATTTGGATTTAACATCATATTTTTAAAGGAAGAGTATTGTTTATTCAC
>NZ_JAWRXH010000198.1:0-268 GCF_046535115.1 Chryseobacterium sp. SIMBA_038 | reverse complement strand
CGGATGGTTCCAAGCAAGAACTCCGAGGATTTGGCGCGGCGACTGCCGAACAGCACACTCATCATCTACCCTGATTCGGGCCATGGCGGTGTGTTTCAGTTCTACGCGGACTTCGTGCCAAAAGCGCTTGAGTTCCTTGGCAAATAAGTATGAAGGTGGCGCCCACAAGGGCGCTCGATCCTTCCAGGCGGGCTCGCGTAGTGCGAAGAACGGCAAGTTTGAGGCAGTAGACGGCTAGTTTCCCGATTCGCGCCGAGCGTGGTGTCAG
>NZ_JAWRXH010000197.1:0-268 GCF_046535115.1 Chryseobacterium sp. SIMBA_038 | reverse complement strand
ATATCACTTCCTGATTGTGAGTAGAGTGGTTTCCAAGATAATAAAATTGAAAATAAGATAAGCTTAAATGTATTTTTCATAATTCACAGATTTTAAGTAATGCTAATTAATGAATTGGTTTAAAGCTTTATCCAGTGTTTGGACCTTTGGAATAGAAGAAAATGAGGACATGGCTAAAAAGCACGCCATAGGTAATGAGTGTTTCATGGTTTTAATTTTTGTTATTAGGTTATTATTCACTGAAAAATCATAAGTCAGTGAAATACAA
>NZ_JAWRXH010000196.1:0-269 GCF_046535115.1 Chryseobacterium sp. SIMBA_038 | reverse complement strand
AAGTTGATTTGGGTTCGGCATGGAGAGACGAAAATAAATCGACAGAGCCGCTATGTGAGGCACAGTGACGCACCGTTACATGAGCATAGAAAAACGGAGGCATTGGAGCTGGCGTCTCGACTACTGAACATAATCGAGCTTCCCAAAGCATTGTATACAAGTGACTTGCTTCGCTGTGTCCAGACAGCAGAGCCGTTATCGGCAGGATTGCAGCTGACCGCGACGACAGTGCCTGCCTTGCGCGAATTGTCGTTTGGGAAATGGGAGCT
>NZ_JAWRXH010000195.1:0-269 GCF_046535115.1 Chryseobacterium sp. SIMBA_038 | reverse complement strand
AGTTTAAAAATAACAGTTCAGGAGCTATCTATAGTGGAGATACCTATGAACTGGAGGGTAAAGTAGGAAACAATGAAACATTTGTTATTTTGAATCCAAAATCTACTTTATCATGCTATACCAATGATCAGGCAAAATTTGTAACAGCTTCTGATCCCATGAAATTTTCAGGAGAAAATTATGTAGAGCTTGCTTATAACAAGACCGTTACTGTAGATGCTATTGGAGTGAAATATACCACCAATAATAACGGAAATGTATCTTTATAT
>NZ_JAWRXH010000194.1:0-269 GCF_046535115.1 Chryseobacterium sp. SIMBA_038 | reverse complement strand
AGAGTTATACTCGCAAGCCATAAAATGCTGCGTCATCTCAGGAAGATACATATCAAATGCATGGTGAATACTTTTCATATTCCAAATAAATATTCCTGCATTCCAAAGAAAATCACCACTTTCCAGAAAGCTTTGAGCAAGCTCAAGAATAGGCTTTTCCGTAAATGTTTTTACCTTAAAATATTCAGAATTTTTCTTTTCTACGAATTGAATATACCCATAACCGGTATCGGGTCTTGTAGGGGTAATTCCAAGTGTAACCAGATAAT
>NZ_JAWRXH010000193.1:0-269 GCF_046535115.1 Chryseobacterium sp. SIMBA_038 | reverse complement strand
CCTCGATGAACCGGCCTCCCAGCGCTTGTGCAAGTGCCTGCGCAAGCGTCGACTTTCCGCACCCTGATACGCCCATCACAACGATATGTGTGATCACGTCTCCTCCACGCAACGTCCTGAGATCAGTTCACCGGCGTAAACTTGAGTTGATCGATCGGCGTGACCTTGTCCGTTCTCGTGAGTGCGTACTGCGTTTTGGGTCCAAGCCAGCGGTCAAAAATCTGGCTCATCTCGCCGCTTTGCTCCATCGCGTTCAGCGCCTTGTTCAC
>NZ_JAWRXH010000192.1:0-269 GCF_046535115.1 Chryseobacterium sp. SIMBA_038 | reverse complement strand
GAATTTGAAGCGAAAAATGGTGAAGACATCTTAATCCATTTCTTAATTTCAATTATACTAGGTCTAACAATATTGACTTTATCTTTATACAAAATAATATAAAATAAATATAAAGATGATAGTAAATTAAAAATTACAGTTATAGCTGTAAACACTAATATATTATCTTTTTCTTTGACAAAAATAAAAATAAAAGGTAAGGAAAAGAGTTTAAAAATAAGTTGTACAATTGTTACTACTCTCATTCGTTGCAATCCCTGAAAATACCA
>NZ_JAWRXH010000191.1:0-269 GCF_046535115.1 Chryseobacterium sp. SIMBA_038 | reverse complement strand
CCATGAATATCTGGCTGATAAAAAAGCCGTAAAGAATTCGGACACCAAAGCATTCGCGCAGATGCTTTTATCAAGCCACTTTTCCGGAACACAGCTAGCTGTTGCAAGTCCGTTTCTAAGTTCAAACCTTAAAAAAAGACTTAAAATGTTACAAAAACCAAAAACTAAATTCGGGTATGCGCATAGAATCCTAGCGTTGCCAGTTTTACTTACAGTAGCTTTTCCTTATTTGGTAAATGCTAAAAACAGAGAAATTGAAGAAACAAATC
>NZ_JAWRXH010000190.1:0-269 GCF_046535115.1 Chryseobacterium sp. SIMBA_038 | reverse complement strand
CCTACGCAACGAGCGCGTCAACCAGTTCAGGCACTGCAACTACTGAAGCAACCACGGCAACGAATGCCGCTAACAATGCAGCGGGTTCGGCTACGGTTGCCCAGGCGTGGGCGTCGCAGGAAACGGGCGTTGTGCAGGGTACTAGCCTTTATTCCGCGCGCTACTACTCTACGCAGTCGCAGTATTGGGCGGGTATCTCGCAAGCCACAGCGGCATCGCCTACCACGTTCGATCCTGCCTATAAGGCTTCAAGTATCAGCCTGAGTAGC
>NZ_JAWRXH010000189.1:0-269 GCF_046535115.1 Chryseobacterium sp. SIMBA_038 | reverse complement strand
AAAGGCGGGTTGGATCATTCCGGCAGCGCTCGAGTGTGCGCTCAATTCCGACCTGCCGGGGCAGACGTGCGCTCGGGTGATAGAGAACGTGTTCGACACGGCAACGGGGAAGTATCTGCTGATCCCGCAGGGCAGTAAGCTGATTGGCACATACGACAGCCAAATCGCGTACGGGCAGGAGCGCATTCTGGTGGTTTGGACGCGACTGATTTTCCCTGACGGCAGCAGCATCAGCCTCGATGGGATGCCGGGAGAAGACAAGGCCGGGA
>NZ_JAWRXH010000188.1:0-269 GCF_046535115.1 Chryseobacterium sp. SIMBA_038 | reverse complement strand
GACGCCTATGCGCCCGGCGATAGCCTTCAAGTGAATTACAGCATTGGTGGAGCCGCCTATAGCCGCATTGGTACGAATAGCGTTCTCGAAAGCATCCTTGGTCAGCACCTTTGAAAGCTTTAGATCCTCATCGACCATTTCTACAATGCGATTTCCGGAAAGGTGCGCCAATACATAGCGACGGGAGTCAACTGCTGGAATCGCCGCGTTATGCGGTAACGAGGTGCCGAGTGATTCCGCCATACAGGCCATGGTGGAGGCAGTGCCCA
>NZ_JAWRXH010000187.1:0-269 GCF_046535115.1 Chryseobacterium sp. SIMBA_038 | reverse complement strand
ATTACAGAAGTTTCCCTGAATCCAAATGGTTTAAAGCTAAACTATACGGACTGGAATGTTGCAGAAAACAATAAAATCCAAATTAGCAACAAAGGAATACTGGCAGATAATTTCACGCTAACAAATGGGGCCAGCCAAGTCTCTATTCAATCGGAAAGTAACAACCCAAGTAGCCCTTTAAACATTTCATTAAAGGATTTTAAAATTGAAACTATTACTGAGCTTATAAAAAAAGATACAGTTCTGGCAAGAGGAACCATCAATGGAAC
>NZ_JAWRXH010000011.1:0-121911 GCF_046535115.1 Chryseobacterium sp. SIMBA_038 | reverse complement strand
AATTAGTAAGTTTATAAACCGAAAATCCTCCTTAAAGATTTAAACCAAAATGTCTAAATTGGTTTGAAGACATACATGGACTTGCAACTGTTGTAAGTCCCTTAGGAGCATATCTTGCTTATCACAGTTGTGGTTTTTAATTAACAATGGTGCTGCCTGTATTTTAGGCAGCACCTATTTTATTTGAAAAAATTATGAAAAAAAATATTCAAATTCTATACATTGTATTTTGTACAATTATGATCATTTATTTATTATTTATACGAAAACCTATGGAAACAGATAGGATTATCAATTATCTTCTTTTTCTATTTTTAGGAATAATTGGTTTAAAAAAAATAATTAAAAATTAAACTCCATTGATAAAAACTAGTCTTTAGATATATTATTTAAAAACATTTTTTTACTGTATCCTTATTATTTAAAAGAGCTATAGAGTAAAATTGCATTCTAGTTATTTACTATTTTCATAATTTATCTGAAATGTGTCAGATAATAATTATTAATTTTTTATTCTCCTTAATAATGAAAAACTTCATACTTTTTACAAGTATTATTTTATGCTATTTTCTATTTATTTATCTAGATAAAACTTACATCACTACAAACTCTAAAATTATAGACTTTTTAGCAAAAGATTATCCTAGTGGAGCAATACAAGATTATATAGAAAGTCGTCAAAAATGGTGGTGGCTTGATTATACTGCAACACCATTACTAATTGGTATTAAAGTTCTACTAGTTTCTTTTTGCCTTAATTTTATTAAACTATTTGATTTACCTGGATTAGAAAAAGTGAAATTTTCTGAATTTGTATTTTTAGTATTAATAGCTGAATTTGTATTTATTATCGCAGGCTTTTACAAGTTTATCAACTTCTATTGGATCAATACAGATTACTCATTAGAAGATTTACAAACTTATTATCCTATTTCTCTTCTTAATCTACGTGAATATATTTCTGCAGAAAAGTGGGTGGCATATCCCTTACAATTGGTTAATTTATTCGAATTATTTTATTGGGGGATTCTCGCTTGGGGAATCTGGGAGCTCTCAGATCAAAAAATTAGTTTAAAAAAATCTTTAGGCTTAACAACTATAACTTATGGAGTTGGTCTTCTATTTTGGGTCGGTGTGGTTTCATTCTTTATACTCAACGCACAGTATTAACAATATGGGAAATAAGAAATTTTTAAAAATATCAGCTGTTATTGTTCCAGTTGTACTGATTGGGGTGATAGTATATTTGTTTTTAAACTTGCAGAACAAAAAAGAAAAAATAGAGGCATTAAAAAACGCTCCTACACTTAGTCTTAAAACTATTGATCAGAACATTTTTACTGAACAAAATTTGGCTGATGATCGAACTAAAATTATAATATATTTCAGTCCTAGCTGTCATTTTTGTCAGGCGGAAGCAGAAGAATTATCTAAAAACATTCAAGACACCAAAAACATTCAATGGATATGGGTGGCCAGTGAATCTTTGAATGAAATTAAAGAATTTGCTGTAAAATATAATCTTGATAAGCAAAGTAATATTTTCTGGTGTCACGATGAAATGGCTACCCTTTATCGAAAATTAGGAATGAGTAGTGTACCATATTTTTTGGTTTATGATAAAAACAACCATCTTACCAAAAGAAACTCAGGAGCTATAAAGCTGGAAAAACTCATAAATCCCTTTGATGAAAAAAAATAAGTTCATAAAAAAAACCTTTTCACTTCAAAAAGACCTCACAGATTGTGGTGTTGGCTGTCTCCAATCTTTAGTACGATATTACCAAGGAGATATTTCATTAGAAACTCTTCGCGAGAAAAGTGGAACAAGTAAAACCGGAACTACGCTTCTCGGATTACATCAATGTGCTAAAGCTATCGGCTTTGACGCTGAGGGCTGCGAAGCAGATACACAAGCTCTGATCGAACACAGAGAGCCTGTTATTTTACATATCATTATAGATCAAAAATTCGAACATTATGTTATATGCTATTCTTACAATCTTCTTGGAAATCATCAATTCCTTATCGGAGATCCTGCAAAAGGCCTAGAATATTGGACAAAAGAACACTTAGAAGAAGTGTGGCTGACTAAAACCTGTCTCACTTTAAAGCCTAATATAAATTTTCAGAAAAAGAAAAAAACTGAAGCAAATAAAAAGCTTTGGCTTAAAAATCTTATTAAAGAGGATCAGGAAGCTATTTATACTATTATTTTTCTAGGATTTGTATTTACTTTATTAGGAATGTCTATGTCTATTTTTTCACAAAAATTAATCGATGATATTTTACCAAAGAAAAAAACATCACTCCTTTTATTAAGTATTTTCTTTCTCGGATTTTTACTTTTTGCAAAAGTGATTATTCAAGCATTACGGGAATTATACATAATCAAACAAAGCAAATCTTTTAACGAAAGAATCAATAAAAAATTCTACACCTCCCTCCTTCATCTTCCAAAAATGTTTTTCGACAGCAGAAAAATTGGGGACTTTGTAGCGAGATTAAATGATACTCAAAGAATTCAAATTGTTATAAAACAATTAATCACCAACACAGCCGTAGATATATTAGGAGTACTCATTTCAATAGGTTTTCTTTTATTTTATTCTTGGAAACTTGCCTTAGTTTGTATTATTATTTCACCAATAATATTTTATATCATATTTAGTTTCAATACAAAAATTATTGAAGCTCAAAGAAACGTAATGCAATCTTATAGCATCAACGAAGGTAATTATATAGACAGTATTAGAGGAATAGAAGTTATTAAAGGTTTTTCTAAACAAAATTTATTTATAAAAAAAAACAAAACTATCTTTGGATTTTTTCAAACCAAAATTTTTGAGCTTGGAAAGCTAAACCTTACCATATCATTATATTCAGGATTAACATTAGTCCTTTTTCTTTTGTTGATTCTCGGTTTTTCTTCTTATCATGTTTTAAATAACGAAATTAAGATTGGTGAATTGATGGCCATTATTGGTATTTCAAGTTCACTGCTTTCTTCAATTACTAACCTTGCTTTGGTAACTATCCCAATACAAGAAGCTAAAGTTGCTTTTGATAGGATGTTCGAATATTCTTCATTAGAAAAAGAAAAAACAGCAGGTCTGGAAATCGAAAATATTGAATCTATACAAATTAAGGAGATTGATTTTAGATTTAACGGAAGAAGCAAACTACTCAATAAAGTTTCATTTTCTCTACAGAAAGGAAATATTACCTGTCTTCTTGGAGAAAGCGGTAGTGGTAAAACTACTCTAACAGAATTATTACAGAAAAACTATTTACCTGAAAGTGGAGAATTTATTATAAATAAAAATTTAAACCTAAAGGAAATATCAATAATTAACTGGCGTAATATAACTGGTATTGTTCCACAAAATATACAATTATTTAACGGCACAATTTTAGAGAATATAATTCTTGACGAAAATATTAATGAACAAAAATTACAGGAATTAGTTTCCCTCGGTTTTGACAAGTTTATTAATTCTCTACCTCAAGGCTTTGCCACTTTGGTAGGAGAAGAGGGAATAAATTTATCGGGAGGTCAAAAACAACTCATTGGTTGGATGCGTGCTTTATATCATAATCCTCAGTTTTTAATTTTGGATGAGCCTACCTCTTCTTTAGATAAGGAAAATAGAAAATTTATTTATGATTTAATACAGAAGTTAAAAACAGAAAAAATAATTTTTATAATTAGTCACTATCTGGAAGATTTGAATGAAATTTCCGATGAAATATTGATAATAAAAAACACTCAAATTTCTGAATTAGTCTATTAAAAATTTAATAAGCATAGCTCAAAAACCTTTAGAGAAATAAAATATTTTAGAATTTGCTATTAGTAATTAATACCAAATTTATATTTGGTTAAAAGCAAAGTCCCGATTTTGAAGTATACAAAAGTATATTCTTAAAATAATCCAATAGAATTATCAGAAGCTGTAACATATCCTAAAAATTAAATATAAATCACCATTTCAAGAAAAACATTTGTTTTTTTAAAACATCTGCGTATTTTAGTTAAAAATATTAACATGACCTTTGATAAACTCATCAACTATCTTAAACTTGACAAGCAGGAATTTGTTTTCCAGTTCAATTCTCATCCTAACTACCCATCAGCATTGGCTTTTAGTGATACGCTGAATTTTATGGGAGTACGAAATGACGCTTATGAATTAGACAAAGAATATTGGGACGAACTGCCTGAAGAGTTTATTGCTATTGTTGAAAATTCCTTTTCTCTGGTGAAAAAAGCAGGAGAGCAATACTCCGTTTATTCAGATAAAGCGAAAACTTTAAATAAAGAAGAACTTCATAAAAGCTCAACAGACTTCGTGCTTCTTTTTGAAAAAGATGAGAAAGCGGAAAGTAAGTCTGTCACCAATTTTAAACCTTTTGTTTATGCTGTTTTAGGAATTATATTGGCTTATTCTTTACTAAATCATGCTTGGTTTGAGGTTACATTCAACCTTTTATCTATTATTGGCGTCTATATTTCTCTTGAAATTTTCAATCAAAAATTTGGAAATATCTCTGCGGTAATTGGAAGTATTTGCGGTGCTGGAGCTTCGGCCACTCAAAATGTAAATTCTTGTAACAAAATTATCAATCAGGATAAAACGAGTATCCTTGGACTGAAATTTTCAGACTTCTCCCTTATCTATTTTATTGGAATTTCGATTTTAGGTTTATTTTTACCAAGTTCAGCATTTGTAATTAAAGGATTTACGTTGGCATCGTTGGTTGCAATTGGATATTCGGTTTACATACAGGCTTTTGTTGAGAAAACTTTCTGCCGAGTTTGTCTTATTATCATTTCTATTCTTGTTGCTCAGATAGCCATCAGTTTTTTCCTTTTTGAAAATCTTGTTTTTGATTCCAAAATACTTTTGTTAAGTATAATTCTTTGGTTATCATCTTTTTCGCTTATTTTATTTTTAAACAATGTTCTTGAGCATAAAGAAACATTACAAAAATCTAATGCGAAGAATTTAAGGTTCAAAAGAAATTATGATCTCTTCAAAAGAGAACTTACTGATAATGAAAAAATTCAATTTTCTGATAATGAAACTTTTTCTTTAGGAAATAAAGATGCCAAGCTTCATATTTCAATTGTATCAAATCCGTACTGTGGATTTTGTAAAGATGCTCACAAAATAACAGAGCAGTTGTTAGAAAAATATCCTAATGATATTTCGGCTCAGATAAGATTTAATTATACTCCAGAAAGAGCGGATGAAAAATTCACTAACCTAATTTCTGATTTCACTCATATTTACAACAACAAACCGGAAAAAGAATTCCTAAAAACAGTAGATACTTGGTTTGAAACCAAAAATGAAGACAAAATCAGAGAAATTGCAGGAACAAGTTCAAATCAGGAAAATCTGGATCCTCTGATTCAAATGTCACATGATAATAGTAATGCCGGATTAAACTTTACTCCTGTATTTATTATCAATGGACATCAGTTTCCGGAAAAATATGATCGTGAAGATATTTGGTATTTCATTACTGATTTAATAGAAGACGAGGAGTTTTAAATAAAAATATTCACCAATTATAAAAATTCACTAACTTAGGAAAAATTATAAGCGGTATCCGAAAAGCTTAAAAAGAGTAGGAACACTAAAAACTATTACTATGAAAAATTTAAGAAAACTTTCGAAAAAAGACATGAAATCTATCCAGGGATCAATTCCGATGTGCCTTGCTGGATATTACTGGTGCGCCATAACTAGAAAATGTACTCCTGTTGGAACATCATGTGGAATCTTAATTGATTAAACTTATTTCAAAATCACCAAATCATTTTAAACAATTTATACTATGAAAAATCTTACAAAAATCTCAAGAGAAAATTTAAAATCGATTAAAGGAGGTTTTAGAATGTGTCCAGTAGATGGAGATTGCGGACCAGGCTGGTGCTGTGCAAATGGTGCATGTCGTACAATTGCGGGAGCAAGCCCGTCTACCTATTTGTGTACTTACTATCCAATAGACTAAGTTAAGCCACTGATCACAAACAAAATAACAAAATATGATATTATTTTTTGATACTTAAAAATTAATATCATATTTTCGATACCATTAATCACAAATTTTTTAAGCTATGAAAAACCTAAGAAAACTATCCCGAGAAAATCTTAAAACAGTAAAAGGAGGAATCACGGAAGAATGTGCAAGAGGACAGGCTGCATCTACTGCATGCTTTACGACATTAGCAGCTTGCGAAACAGCTTCCCCACCAGATCCAGATTTTGGTTTTAGCTTTTGCATACGTTATTGCAATAGATATTGCTACTAAGAATCATTAAAAGTTAATATACTTTTAAACATAAGAGAAAGGTTGCCGTCAAAAAATGGCGGCAACTTATTTTAAACAAATAGATAGATAATTGAAGTTGAAAACTTTTCCTTTCTACCGTCAACCCGATTCCAAGGATTGCGGTCCCACATGTCTTCGTATCGTAAGCAAACATTATGGAAAAAGCATTTCCTTACAGCAAATCCGTAACCTCTCTGAGACTACAAGAGAAGGCAGTAGCTTATTAGGTTTAAGCGATGCAGCGGAAGACTTAGGTTTTCGCTCATTGGGAGTTCAAATTGATTTTGAAACCCTTGCAGAAGAAGTTCCCTTCCCATGCATTGTTCACTGGAACAAAAACCATTTTGTAGTCGTTTATAAAATTGATAAAAATAACAAAGTATATATTTCAGATCCAAGTTATGGGCTGATCACCTATTCCCGAGATGAATTCATCAAACTATGGATCGGCGAAAATGCCAATGAAAAAACAGAAGAAGGTATCGTTCTTATTTTAGAAACCACTCCCGCGTTTTTTCAAACCGAATTTGATGATCAAGAAAGCAAAGCAAGTTTTACTTTCCTTTCAAAATATTTATTAAAATATAAATCATTGGTCGCTCAATTGGCGGTCGGGCTTTTAGCGGGAAGCTTATTATCATTAATTTTCCCTTTTCTTACCCAAAGTATCGTTGATGTCGGAATTCAGAATCAGGATTTAAATTTCATCTACGTTGTCTTATTAGCCCAAGTTATGCTTTTCCTTGGCAGAATGGGAATTGAAATGATAAGAAGCTGGATCCTGCTCCACCTGTCTGCGAGAATTAATATTTCTATTATTTCGGATTTCTTTATCAAATTAATGAAACTTCCTATAAGTTTCTTTGATACCAGAATGACCGGAGATATCATGCAGCGTATCAACGATCACCACAGAATAGAACAGCTTTTGACGAGTTCATCTCTAAATACCCTTTTCTCATTGGTGAATCTTGTTATTTTCAGTATTGTTCTTTTGTTTTATGATTACAGGCTGTTTGTCGTTTATTTGATAGGCGCTGTTTTATATATCGGATGGATTACTTTCTTCCTTAATAAAAGAAAAGAATTAGATTATAAAAGATTCTCACAGGTTTCTCAGGAACAAAGTAAAGTGATTGAACTTATCAACGGAATGCAGGAAATTAAAATGCATAACGCCGAAAAGCAAAAACGCTGGGACTGGGAATTCTTGCAAGTAAAATTATTTAAGATTAGAATTAAATCTTTATCATTAGAACAATGGCAGTCTGTCGGAGGAAATTTCATTAACCAAATGAAAGATATTCTAGTAAGTTTTCTTTCTGCTAAATTGGTTTTGGAAGGAAATCTAACACTGGGAATGATGCTTTCCGTTCAGTATATTATCGGACAGCTTAACAGTCCGCTTTTACAGCTTATTGATTTCATTAAACAATTTCAGGATGCCAAGATCTCTCTTGAAAGGCTAGGTGAAATCCATGATAAGGATGATGAAGAAAATAAAGAAGAACAATACGTTGCCGAAATTCCTCAAAAGGATATAGATATCAAGGATATGTCGTTCAGATATATTGGTTCTGATGCTTTTGTTTTTGAAGGGTTAAACTTAACTATTCCATACCAAAAAACAACAGCTATTGTTGGAGCCAGTGGAAGTGGAAAAACTACGCTTTTAAAACTATTAATGAAGTTTTATGAACCAACTGAAGGTGATATTAAAATCGGAAATACAAAATTGAAGAATGTTTCTCCAAGATTTTGGCGTGATCAATGCGGTGTGGTAATGCAGGAAGGCTATGTTTTCAATGATACTATCGCCAATAATATTGGAGTTGGCGAAGATTACATTGATAAACAAAAGCTAAGAAAAGCCGTAGAAATTGCCAATATTAAAGACTTTATCGAAGGTTTACCATTAAGCTATAACACAAAGATTGGAAATGAAGGTTTAGGTGTAAGCGGTGGCCAGAAACAAAGACTTTTCATCGCAAGAGCAGTTTATAAATCTCCGGAATATATTTTCTTTGATGAAGCAACATCCGCTTTAGATGCCAACAATGAAAAAATCATTATGGAAAATCTGGAACAATTCTTTAAGGGAAAAACTGCCATTGTTATTGCTCACAGACTTTCTACCGTAAAACATGCAGACAAAATTATCGTTTTAGACAAAGGAAATGTGGTTGAAGAAGGAAGTCATGCAGAATTAGTGGCATTAAGAGGCGAATATTACAGACTTGTAAAAAATCAATTAGAACTTGGAAACTAACAAAGATATTTTAGATAACATAGAATTACGTTCTGAAAGTGTTCAGGACATTCTTACACAACCGCCCCACTGGATGATCCGTTGGGGAAATACCATTATTTTTATTATACTTCTGCTTATTTTAGGAATGAGTTATGTAATAAAATATCCGGAATTTATCCCCGCTCCTATTGTTGTTACATCACAAAATCCTCCGGAAAAATTAGAGGCAAGAATCAGTTCTAAAATTGAAAAAATATTCATTAAAGACCATCAGGAGGTTAAAAAAAATCAGGTCTTAATGGTGATGCAGTCTGCTGCTAATTATAGCGATATTTTAGAGCTTAAAAAGCTGGTAGATTCTATTTCTCCTAATCAGCTAGGTTCATTTCCAGTTCGTCAGAGTTCACATTTTAAATTGGGCGAATTACAGGGTGATTATAATAATTTTGCCAAAGCTTTTCAGGATGAAGAACTTTTTACAAGATTACAACCTTATGCTCCGGAAAGTTTAGCTGCAAATCAGAGTCTATCTGAATATAGAATGAGAATTCTAACGATGAAACAGCAGAAAAGTCTGGAACAGGCAAAGTATGAGATTACAAAGAAAAGCTATCAACGTTCACAGGAATTGTTCAATCAAGGGGTTATTGCTGCAATGGAACTTGAAAATGAAAAAATCAAATACTTACAGGCTCAGCAGAATTTAGAAAATATCAATATTTCATTATCTCAAATGGAAGAAAGTATTTCTAATCTTAATAGAACAAAAAGCGGAACTGTTATTAATACCGAAAAAGACAAAATCACCTATTCTTCACAAACATTGCAGTTATTTGAGCAATTAAGAAAATCTTTGAAGCAATGGGAGCAGAACTATCTGGTTATCTCATCAACAGATGGTGTGGCCAGTTTTCAGCAGTTTTTTGGCGAAAATCAGTTCGTAAAAACCGGAGATGCTATTTTATCCATTCTTCCTAAAAACAAGGATAAATTAGTAGGCAGAATGTCTGTACCGGCGGTAAACTCAGGGAAGATAACTCCAGGAGAAAAAGTTTTAATTAAACTTGATAATTATCGCTTCCAGGAATATGGAATAGTAGAAGGAAGGGTTCAAAATATTTCTCTTTCTTCAGATGATAAAGGAAATTATTATGTAGACGTTATTCTTCCGAAAGGATTAAAGACAAGTTATAATAAAACCTTAGTTTTTGATAAAGAGCTTAGAGGAAGCGCTGAAATTGTAACTCAGGATTTAAGACTTATCGAGAGGTTCTTCTATCAAATCAGAAAATTATTGGGATATCAAAGTTGATATTCTTTACATATAGAAAAGCAAAAAACCGCAACTTAATGTTGCGGTTTTTCTCGCTATTGTAGCGAAGACGGGAATTGAACCCGTGACCTCAGGGTTATGAATCCTGCGCTCTAACCAACTGAGCTACCTCGCCGTTTTGGTGGTGCAAATATAGAAAATATTTACTTACCACCAAAATTATTTTATCTTAAAATATTCCAAAACATCGCCTACATGTTCTGGTTTGCTGATTATCTTATTGTTAGCATCTAAAATAAAATACGTCGGAGTTGCATGAACATTGTAAGTATCTACATAACTACTGTTCCATCCCTTTAATTCCGAATCATTGATCCATGGAAATACAGTTATTTTTTTGCTGTATGAATCTTTATCTGTATCTAAAGAAAGCCCAACTACCTGAATGTTTTTAGCTTTTAAATCATTATATTTTTCCAATAATTTTGGAAGTTCACTTTCACAATGTGAACAAGTAGACGACCAAAAAACAATGACTTTCTTATCAGCTTTTACATCATACAATGACTTTGCTGTTGTATTCAAAGGAGACTGGAATTTATTATTTGGGAAGGTAGCTCCCATCTCAACATTTGTATTCGATTTAATCGTTGAAGCTAACCTGTCATTAATCGTACACTTAAGGTTTTTAGCAAGACCAAGATATTTATCCTTGAATTCATTCATATCATATACATCAAAGATATCAATCAATTCAGATAAAACGGTCTGCCCACGTGGCGTTTCTACTTTTAATGTATCTAAAAGCTTGTCTACAGAAGCACCAACATTCGTGTTCCCTCCAGTATTCAGGTAAGCAACAAGTATAGGTCTTAATAATGATGATGTTTCAAGAAGATCGTTAGATTTATCAAGGAAGTTAACGATATCGTCCTGAGTAACCTTTTTAGCGCTATCCGCCGATAAAAACTTACTGTAATTAGTATTATAATAATAAATAAAAGGATGTTGAGCCTGATCAACAGAACTAAGTCCTCCAGAAAGTCTGCTTATCTCTGTTTTTAAAGCTTTCCCGAAATCAGTATTGTCTTTATAATATTCTTTAATTTGAGCCAAAGCGGGTAAAATCAATTCTTTTTTCTGAGATCCTTCCTGTAACTTACTCATTAAATCATTAGACTCATCCTGATAAACAATATTCTTAACTTTATTATCCTGAGTTTCTAATTTTATGCTTACATTTTTATTTTCTGAAATAAAACTAATCGAATTATTAGTATTCGGAAAGTAGATCTTCATCATACCCGAATAATTTTTAGGATACTTAAAAGTCCAAGTATTGTTTTTAACCTGCTCTTTGGATGCAATGATATCTTTCGAACCGTTTAAAGTATATAGAATAGCATCTTGTTCTTTAAAATCTGCAGGCGTCTGTACTGTAACAGTGAACTGAGCCTGTAAAGAAAATGCAGATAATACTGCTGATAGTATGTAAATCTTTTTCATAATGTAAAAATAAAAAAACTCTCTGATTAATCGGAGAGTTTAAAATATTTTAATAAAATTTTATATTTTTTGACCTTTATATCTTTTAGTATAAAATGCAATAAACATGATTGCAATAGCGCCTAAAGCATAAACATACATATCAATCGGTGATGAAACACCTGGCCCTGTACCTTGTACAGTAGGATCATCTACAACAATTGTTTTTTGCGCATTTCCCATAAATGCAATTAAAAGAAAAAAAGTACCTACTAGTTTATTTATAGTTTTCATATATTTTATTTTAAGATTTTGGTATTAACAGTTTCTCCCTTATCAGAAACAATTTTTACTACGTAAGAATTTTTAATAGAGTTATCTAATTCAATTACAAAATCCGTAGAAGTATTTACTGCTTTTTTAGAGATTACCAGTTTACCACTCATATCATAAACTTCAATATCTGCTTTTTTCCAGTTTGGATCAAATCTAACAATGTAGTTAGTAATTTCCGGGTTATAAACAACCATCGTTCTTGAAGACTTAACAGGACTTTGCGCTGTTGCTAAAACATCACGGTTAGGTTCTCCATAGTATAAATCATAAGGTGATGCATTAGTAGTAACAGGGATTGTTTCACCTTGTTTTGCCTGCATTACAGTTCCATTTGGAGCTTTGTAATAGAAACCAACACCTGTTGAAAGTTGGTGTGTTCCGTTAGCAACTAATTCAGCATTCTCTCTGATCTCAAATTTATAAGATTTAATTTGAGAACTATAATTCATCAAGCTAATATTCTTACCTTTAAAGTCATTTTCATTAGCTTCGTTGATGTATAACCAATAGTTAGAACTAAAGTTAGGATCAATACCTCCAGTTGCAGCTTCTTCAAAAGTACCTAAAAGATTAGATGTAGTTGCCGCATACTGAGTTTTCTGAGCTGAAGTATTTCCTGTAGTACCGTTTGGATAAACAACATAATATGTTCTATCTAATTCTTTGCCGTTAATATCAAGAGCAATAACTCCTAATTGTTTAACAGTTCCTGTTGCACCATTTTTAGCTGCAGCAACACTATAAGGAGTACCTGATGATCTACCATGATAATTAAATCTTCTTAGATTACCAAAGTTTAGAACATCATTGTTAGAATTATTATTAAGTTTAATAGTAAATGCACCGAACGGTCTTACCACTAAAGATGAAGCATCTCCCGTAGGAACTCCAGCATTAAAAGTAACTACTTTATAACTTGCAGCAGTATTACCTGTTCCAGATTGAACAACTCCCGTTGCTTCTGTTCTTACACCATAGATATTACTTAGATTTACACCATCTCCATTAGTCTCAGCTATTCCAATGTTAGTTAAATCTAAATTAGTAAGATATGGATTAGCAAATTGGTACATGTTTTTACCAAAATTACCTTGCCACTTACCTGATGCAGTATTGAATTCATCTGAAACATAAGTATTATATGCTTCATTAAAAGCATTATGTCCCTGTCCGAAGTTACCAAAAGTAACATTTTCACCAGCTCCGTGCAGTGTTGGAGAAGCCACAATAACTGATCCGTCATCTGAAAGAGGACGTCCTTTTATTGTTCTTGTAGTAGTTAAATCAAGACCCTGACCTCCAATCATGTAATAAGCAAATCCTAAAGCAGAATCTCCAAATTTATGAATATTAAGATTAGCAAAATGATTAGCATCTACCTGATTGTTTCTCCAAAATAGAACATCATTTTTAGATCCTCTTACATTACTAAATGTTTTTCCAACTTCAGTTCCTAAAGAAGCAACAGATTTTTGAAAGAACGGCATACCCATTTGTTGGTAATCTCCATGCTTAATCTGTCTCATTTCTTCGTCAACGATACCTGTAATATTACCTTGTGGAACACCAGTAATATAAAGCTGCCCATATGTATAAACAGGTGCTGTCACCCCTCCATCATTAGCATTCTGCTGATCATAAGCAGCAGGTTCATTTAATTTGTTAACGAAGTTACTTCCTCCGTTAGCTTCTGTCTTATCTACATCTCCTGTAGTAATTGTCTTAAAGGAATCTGATGTAGTCCCGCTAACCATAAAGTTACCGTGATTTTCAACGACTCCATTTCCTCTCATTTGTACGCCACCTCCAGAAAATACTAGGGTGCCTTTACTCACGAACGTAGTAGCCGTATCGTCTACATGTAATAGAACATTCTGCGCCTGAACAGAATAAGCGGCTGCTAATAAACCAATAGCAAATAAACTTTTTCTCATTGTATATAATTATTTGTGTGTTAATACAATCTTCACCCGCAAAGGTAAGATTTTTTTTTCAAGGAAAAAAATATATTTTATTTATTAACAAAAATATTATCTTCGGTTAATACTATTTCTTTCTCCTCTCCTATTGAAAACATGTAGTCTTCAAGTACTTTCTCAGTGGTTCCTCTAAGCCCTCTGGCTCCCAAACCTTTCTCCATTGTTTCCTCTACAATTTTTTCAATTGCACCGTCTGTGAATACTAAATTCGTGCCATCCATTTTAAAAAGCTCCACAAATTGATTCACAATTGAATTTTTTGGCTCTTTCATGATACGAACCATTACTTCTTTCGTGAGTTTATCGAGATAAGTAATGATTGGAAATCTGCCCAAAAGTTCGGGAATTAATCCGAAAGTACGAAGATCGATTGCATTAATATTTGTTAATACATAATCATCCTCATCCACTTTATTGATCTTTTCTGAGCTGAAACCTATTGCCTGCTTATTCATTCTTCTTTCGATGATTTCCTTGATCCCATCAAAAGCTCCACCTGCAATAAATAAAATATTTTGAGTATTTACCTGAATATATTTTTGGTCAGGATGCTTTCTTCCTCCTTGAGGCGGAACATTCACAATACTTCCTTCCAATAATTTCAATAAACCTTGCTGAACACCTTCCCCGGAAACGTCTCTTGTAAGACTCGGGTTATCAGATTTTCTTGCAATTTTATCAATTTCATCAATAAATACAATTCCTTTTTCTGCTTTTTCAACATCATAGTCAGCAACCATCAAAAGTCTCGACAAAATACTTTCAACATCTTCTCCCACATATCCAGCTTCTGTTAAAATCGTTGCATCTACGATACAAAACGGAACATTCAACTCTCTGGCAATAGTTTTAGCCAATAAAGTTTTTCCTGTACCCGTCTCACCAATCATGATGATGTTTGATTTCTCCAACTCCACTTCTCTATTTTCGTTTTGAGCGTGAAGTAATCTTTTATAATGATTGTAAACGGCAATCGACAATTGTTTTTTTGCCTGATCCTGTCCTATTACATATTGATTAAGAAATTCTTTGATTTCTTTAGGCTTTTTCAGCTCTTCAATATTTTCTGCAGGAGACTGTTCTGTTTTAGAACCGCCATCCTTTACAATTAAATGAGCCTGTTCTATACAATTTTCGCAAATAAAACCGTTCTGACCAGAAATAAGCATTTGAACTTCACTTCTTTTTCTGCCACAGAAAGAACATTGGTTTGAATTCATCTTATACTATTATATATATGTTAAAGAAAATCGTAAAAAATTTCTTCTTTACGATCTCCTTATTTTTTAAGAATTAATAATTGAGTTTTGAATCTCGGTATATTCTTCGTTTGTTAATTTTAATCTCTCATTCTTAAAATTCATTTCCTCCACGTTATTTAAAGGAATTAAATGAATATGTGCATGAGGAACTTCTAATCCTACAACTGCCACTCCTACTCTTACGCAAGGAATCGCATTCTTTACTTTCTTGGCAACTTCCTGAGCAAATCCCCAAAGGTTTTTATACTCTTCGCTGTCAAGATCAAAAATAAGGTCAACTTCTTTTTTAGGAACTACCAAAGTGTGTCCTTTCACTAACGGCATTGCATCTAAGAAAGCAACAAAATCTTCATTTTCTGCAATTTTATATGATGGAATATCTCCATTAATGATCTTTGTGAATATTGTACTCATCCTTTATTAGAAATTAGATGTTAGATGTTAGATGTTAGAATTTAGATATTAGTTTATAGAGTAATTTCCAAAACTTCGAAAGACAATTTGTTTCCGTTTGGTAAAGTAATTTCTGCAGTGTCACCAATTACTTTTCCCAGCAAACCTTTAGCAATCGGAGTATTTACTGAGATCTTCCCGGTTTTTAAGTCACTTTCGTTATCTGGTACCAATTTAAAAGTCTGTTCTTGGTTTGTCGCATTATTTTTAAGTCTCACTGTTGTTAAAATTGAAACTTTTGAAGTATCTAATAGGCTTTCATCTATAATTTTTGAAGAAGAAACAACGTCTTTAAGTTTAGAAATTCTCATTTCCAACATACCTTGTGCTTCTTTAGCAGCATCATATTCTGCATTTTCCGACAAATCTCCTTTGTCTCTGGCTTCTGCAATCTGCTGAGTAATTTTTGGTCTCTCTACAGTTTCTAACTGTTCCAGCTCAGCTTTCATTTTCTCTAAACCCTCCTTTGTTACATAGCTTGCCATAATTTTCAAAATTTAGTTTTAGTATAAAAAAATAATCCGACATTTGCCGGACAATGTTTTGTTGTAATAATCGTTTAAGTTTTACAAATATATAAAAATTTAAATTGAAATGAAAAAAAGTTTCTCAATCTTATCTATTTTCATATTGCTGATATTCAGTAATTTAACTATAAATTCATGCGGTAGCAGGGAAGATACTGTCAGTTGTTTTCCGAACGCTCCCATTGGTGTAATATTAAACCTTAATCTTCCTGCTTACTATTCTCTGAACCAGGTTGGAGGCTGGAAATACATTGATGAACAAAGTTCGGGTACCAGAGGGCTGATCGTTGTTAGAGCTTCCAGCACGACATTTAAAATCTACGACAGAAATGCACCACATATTTGTCCAGATACCAACACTACTCTTGAGGTTAAGGATGACATCAGTGTGGTGTGCCCGAAAGACAATGCAAAATGGATCTTACTAACCGGACAGCCAACTGCTGTTGCTAACATTCCACCAAAGACTTATCTGTCTAATTATGACTCAAATAGTAATGTTTTAAATATATATTATTAAAAATGAAAGTCGTAATACAGAGAGTTTCAGAAGCGAACGTAAAAGTCGATGGCAAAATTGTAGGAGAAATCGGAAAAGGGCTGATGCTTTTGGTTGGTATTGATGAAAATGACGAAAAAAATGACGCCGATTGGTTGGTTCAGAAAATTTTAAGTCTTAGAATTTTCGGGGATGAAGATGATAAACTCAATCTTTCTGTAAAAGATATTTCCGGAGAGATTCTTTGCATCAGTCAGTTTACGTTAATTGCTGATTACAAAAAAGGAAACCGTCCGTCTTTCATCAAAGCAGCAAAACCGGATAAAGCCATACCTCTTTTTGATTATTTTAAAGAAGAAATTTCAAAATCAGAACTAAAAACAGAGAGTGGAATTTTTGGAGCTGATATGAAAGTATCCCTAATTAATGACGGACCCGTGACAATTGTCATGGATTCCATTACAAAAGCTTAAATTTACAACAGATAATAATTTATACAAAAAATGAAAAAAACCTTAGTTACTTTAGTTCTTCTTGCAGGAATTAATTTTTCTTATGCTCAAAAATCTTATACTGACGATCAAAAAGCGTCTTATTACATAGGTCTTGACATTGCTCAAAATCTTAAAAAGCAAGGACTTACTATTGATCCGGATCTTTTGGCTCAGGCAATAAAAGATGAGCTTTCGGATAAGCCAAGATTATTACCAAAAGAAGAAATGGGTCCATTCTTACAAGGTTTCATGCAGAAACAAAATGAGAAAAGACAGGCTCAGGACAAATTAAAAGCTGAAGAAAACAAAAAGAAAGGAGCCGAATTTCTTACAAAAAATAAGCTAAACAAGAAAATAACAACTACAGCAAGCGGTTTACAATATGAAGTTTTGGCTCCAGGTGACGGAAAAGCAAAACCTACTGCTTCAAGCACGGCTACTGTATCATATAGCGGAAAATTGATGGATGGAACCATTTTCGATTCTACAGAAAAACAAGGTGGAAAACCGATTGAATTAAATATTTCATCTGTTATAAAAGGATGGACAGAAGGTATTCAATTAATGAGCAAAGGTGCTAAATACAGATTTTATATTCCTTCTGATTTAGCATATGGAGACAGTGGAGCTGGCGGAGTAATTCCTCCAGGAGCAACGTTAATCTTCGATGTTGAGCTTGTAGATTTTAAATAAGAAATTGATTTACAATAAAAAACGTCTCTCAAAATTTGGGAGACGTTTTTTTGTAATAAACTTAAAATCACTATCTTTATTCCCTAATTACAGAATTAAACAAAACCTAAAACCTGAAAAACGCCTATGAAAACCAGAATCTTTATTATATCGATTTTCTGCTTCTTCCTATCTTTTGGACAGAATAGAAAGGGAGAATTTCAATTACAGAAAAACTCAAACTCACACAGTCTTTATGTTGCTTTTTCTAAAAACGCCAATGCTGTTGATATTATTAATTACACACAAAGCAAAAATCCTGCATTCAAAGAATTTGTAAGAGCAAACGAAATTTCATTTGTGAACGATCTCGGTTTCAGTGATAGAAAACTGAACGAAATGATTGAAAGCAGCAAGAAAAATAAAAACTCGGGAGAATCAATTGAAAAATTAAGAAGAATTTTCAAAGTTGAAACTTCAGTGAAAAGCAATGAAGATATTTTGAAATTAGCAGAAAGTTTTGAAAAATTTTCAGAAATAGAATATGCTTCAATATTAAGTAATGAACCCATTGAACCGCCTGCAACGGCTACTTTTGTCATTACGCCTAATTTAGAGGCTTCTCAAACTTATTTATTTGAAAATCCAGGAATCAATGTAAATTATGCATGGTCAAGAGGAATCACAGGGCAAAATGTGAGAGTTCGTGATGTAGAATATGGTTTCCACAAAACTCATGAAATGTTGGTTGACAGAAATACCGTTCAATTAGAATCCGGAGTTACTCCAAATACATCATTAACAACTCCAACAAGTACTTATTACAGCTGGCTTGATCATGGAACTGCCGTGATGAGTATTTTAGGTTCAGCAAAAGATAATATCGGACTTTCTGGAAGTGCTTACAATGCAACTGAAATGAAAGGTTTCTTAGAATGGACAACCGCTTCATACAACAGAGTTGCAGCCGTAACAAGAGCTATTAATGCTTCTCAGGCCGGAGATATTGTTTTGTACGAAATGCAAACCGGAGGTCAAAATTCCAATTATGTTCCGGCAGAATATGACAATCTTATCTGGGATTTAACAAAAGCAGCAACAGAATCCGGAATTATCATTATTGCAGCAGCAGGAAATGGTAACGAAAATCTTGATGCTTCTTTTTATGCGGCTTATAACGCAAGAGGAAACAGCGGTGCTATCATTGTTGGGGCAGGAACTAATACGACCGCACACTCAAAATTAAGTTTCAGTACGTATGGTAACAGAGTGGATGTACAAGGTTGGGGGCAAAATGTTTTAGCCGCAGGTTATGGCGGTTGGGCGACTTATGACGGAGATACCAACAGAACGTACACGCTTTTCAGTGGGACAAGTTCTGCAACACCAATTGTATCTTCTGCAGCTATTTTAATTCAATCTTATTATCGTCAGGCTACCGGGCAGTTTTTAACTCCGGCAGCGATGAAAAACCTATTGATAACAACAGGAATTCCTCAGGGAGGAACTTTAACCACAAAAATCGGCCCTCTTCCGAACATCAAAGCTGCTATCGAGCAATTGGAAAGCAGTCTTGTACTTTCTGCAAGAAGTACAAATGTAACTCCATTAAAAATTGAAGTTTATCCTAATCCGGCAACCAATTCTATTTCAGTGAGAAGCCCGGAAAAAAATATAGACTTTGAGATCATTAACATGGCAGGACAATCTATTTTAAAAGGTTCAACTTCATCTGATGAAAAATTGAATATTTCTGATTTTCCAAAAGGAACTTATATTATTAATGCTACAGATGGGCAAAGAAGAGTTGTTGAGAAATTTATTAAGCAATAAATTTAATTTTAATAATAATTTTTAACGCAAAGTCCACTAAGATTTTTTGACTACTAATTGTTTTTAAGGTTCGCAAAGGCGTTCTACTCAGCAAAGTTCACAAAGATCTTTTCAGTTATAACGATAAAATTAAAAACGTCTCTCAAAATTTTGAGAGACGTTTTTTTAAATAACCTTTTATAAAAACTATTTCGCAGGTACACTGCTGAAATTAAGTGCGATTTTTAAGTTCATATCTGAACTTGTCTGATTTTTCAATTCGTAAACTGTTCTTACAGTAACTCCTGAACTTTTTACTACTTCATCCAAAAATCCTGTGTCATTCAGATCAAGATTTAAACTTGCTCCATCAGTAGAAATACTTGAACGAGAAGCTACTAATCTTTCTTTGGTTCCGCTTGAAGAAATAAATACTTTGATAGATTTTAGAGCGCTCAGGTTTCCTCCTGATGGAGAAACCACAGAAATTTTAGCATCTGAAATTCTTACATCTTTAATCTGTGCATTGTTATTCCCTCCAAACCAAGTCTGAACATTCGTAGCCGTTGCAGTAGAAGAAACTTCTTTATCAGCAGGAACTCCCGTAGAAATTAAAACATTGGTTGTATAAGGAAATGTATTCTGGACAAGCGACTGTACCGTTCCACAACTCACTAAAGCTGCAGAGGCTACCATCGCTGTTAATATCATATTTTTCATAATAGTACTTCTTTTATAGAATGACTTACAGAAATTGTACCAAAATTATTCTACGCTTACTTTAAAATTCCCTTTTGTATTTCCGGAAGCCATATTACTCTTTCCTATAATTAGCCAAACTTCACCTTTACCGACAACCTCATGAGTCATCTCTCTTCCGAAAGGTCCGTCATACTTTCCATCCGGTGTTTTTATTTGATTGAATCTGATATTAAAATCTTTTTCTTTAGTGGAAATCGCAGCCTTGATATCGGGTTTTTCGTAGTTTGTAATTTTTAAAACCAATTCCTGATTATCTTTTGTAAACTCTTCTCCAAGCGTAAACGGAAGTTGAGAAGCATCGGCTGTTCTGATGATCTGTCCTTCTTTCATATTCCTCATTACTCCGGTTTTCAAGACCTCTTTTGTAACAGGAGAATTGTTGATGATTGAATCTTTCATTCTTATTGTCGCCGAATCTACTTTGGATGGAGAGTCCGGCATTTCTGTGACCGCCATTGAATCTTTACTCGGTGTTTCCGTAATACTGGCTTCTTTTTTACAAGAAATGATAATCAATGGGATCAACAATAAGGATTTTTTCATAATAGTTATTTTTAAATGAGACATTGGAGTTTTAATTTAAGCTTATTAAAAAATTTAACCACAAAAGATACAAAAGCCATGATTGAACTATTTAATTTTAACTATTTTGAAAACAAAAGCTCTCAAAAGAATAAAAATCAAAGATTTTTAAAAACTTATGTGTTCTTTTTTGCCGTTCATTATAAACTTAAATAATCTGTTTAATCTTTTGTTTCTTTTGTGGTTAAAATAACTAAGCTTTAAACAAGTTTAACTAATGAATCTATTTAGAAGCTAAAATTGTTCCATAAAGTATATTAAAACCTTAAAAAATGCTTAGTCTGTTATTTTTCAGGAATCAAAGTCCCCTTTCTGACTGCTCTCAACATAAAGTACATGAAATTGAGCATAATTCCCATTAATACAGTAACTCCCCATGTTTTTGTGTAGTCTAATGGATAGATAAATCTCACTGCAATATCATTAAATAATCCAAACGGGTTGTTTAAAACATCCCAACTGTTCCATCTTAAAAATCGACCAAGATACACTCCAAAACTACTTAGGAATAGAAATAAAACAGCAATAATGCTAATCGTAGATCTTTTAAAATAGGATGAAAGCATTTTCTCAATATCCAATAAACTTATAAAACCGCAAATTAATCCTGCCCAAGCGTATGAAAGAATAACGATAAGATCATACCAAATAGGCACTGAATTTCTGGTTTTCAAATGAAAAAGATCAGTCAGAATATAGGGTGAATTCGGGAAAAATAATATCCAAACGACAATCGCAAAAGCTAATGCAACTTTACTTTTAATATTAAATATCAATAAAAAACTGCTTATTATAAAAGGAATCCATGCCAAGAATAAATTCCAGTTCAGAAAGAAAAACACTTTTGTATCACTCAAATAATATCTGAAAATTGAAAGGCTGAAACAAAATAATGTCATCAATATCAGCAAAATCGTAATTTCAAATCTGTGGCTGTTTTTTAACTTTTCCATCATTGTGAACAAATTATTTAATGGTTTGATAATAAAGAACCTTGGATAAGAAATTTTCCTTTTGTTGAATTCGTACTCTTTCCAGAACACTATTTTTTATAACATTGGAATGCTTTTCTTTAGCATATTTTAATAAATACTCTTCATTAAAATTAACAAAAGTTGTATGATAATATTCATCAAAATGATTGCGTTTTAAGTTTTGAGAAGTTATAAAACCTCCCCAATTGAAATAACTGCAAACCAAAATAGTTCCGTACACATATCCAACCATCGTATTGAATAGAAATGCGTTTCTTTTTTTCTTTTGAATCTTAATGAATGTCATAATTAAACCAATTAATGATAAAATTAAAAATCCGCAAACGCCTAATCTTTTGTACGTAAAACCATAACTCACTATATATTCATAGTTTTTCATCATTGCAGAGAAAACAAGAATTACATTTAATGCAATCCAGATTTTCGCTAAAATTTTCATTAACCCTGCTTTAGAATCGAAATTGAAACTCGATTTAAAATAAAACATAATCACCAAAATTGCCATTACGATCGAAACGATTACCGCATTTACCCTTTCGTGTGTTTCTTCAGAAAGTTGATTGGGCGTTTTTACAGATTCAAAAAACTGTTCGTAATTGTAGGTGGCGATAAAGAATATTAATAAAATATTTAATGAAAAAAAAGAAATAACTCCACTCATTCTTTCAGCATCCAGATCAAGAAAAGAATATGTTGATTTCTGAATTTTATTTTCCTCCGTGAAATTATCATCTAAAATATGATTCTTTTTGTAGATCAGTTTTTCAACTGAATAATTCCAATAATTGAATGCGAAAAAGAAGCCTAAAACCGTGATTACTAAAAGTTGCCAGAAATTAATATCTAATTCGATATTTTTGAAAAGATTCGCAAAATGATCACTTCCCGCGGAATAAATTCCAAAGAAAATAGCGATCAACACAAGCGGAATTAGTACAAAAGCCAATGTTTTTTGCCATAATCCGGAGATATTTCTTTTCGGTAGCCATTTATCAAAATTGAAAAATCTACAGATAAATGTGATGCAGTTGACCACAAAAACGGGGATAAGAAAAAGGGTTTTCAATCTTCTATTTTTTGATCTGTAAGACAACAGCAAAAGTGAACTTGCAATCGCCAAAAACGAAGGAAAATCCCCATACCAAGCAAAAGCAATGCTCGAAAGAATGCTCGTTACAAAAAGAATGAGAAATGTTCTGGTTCTGTTTTTCTCAGGCGTTTTGTATAACGTAAGTGCTGCATAAATGATTCCTAGAATTCCCAGGTTCAATCCTACATTTTCATCGTAAAATACGATGATAAATGCTAAGGTTGTCAGTAATATATAATGATGTGTTTTCATGTTTTTATAATTAAAGGGTTAAAATTGAATGAATATGAAAAAATATAATAGTGCTATCGGAATATTGAGAAGAACAAGCAGCATAGAATTTCCGTGAAGTTTTTCATCTGTTACATCAATTATAAATGCTAACAATTCGTGTAGAAAAACAATAATGTTTACGATAACAGCAGCAACTATATAATAGAATCCCATCCATACAAAAAACCATGATTTTGTGATGCAAAATCCAAGAAAGATCGCTGTCCCAAACAAAAATGAAATAAGAAATACATTCTTTCCTATTGTGCTAAACTTTATATTCTTCATGACTTTATTAATATAAAACCGGAGTTTGTTTTTGTTGGATAAAATCTTTCAAATGATCAAAATTTTGCCACAAGAGATTTTCAAAATCCCAATCGTGAAATGATCTCATGTTACGGCCTTTTTGGAAAGCATTTCTATAGGTTTTAAAGTATTCAGGAAAGACAAAAGTTCCCAACAGCAAAACTCCTAAAAGGTAAGCGCTTCTCTTACCATTCCCGAAAAGCAGATACTGCATCGCAATCTCATCCTGAATATTGGTGCTGTAATCGGTAATAAGGTGGTAGACATCGTGGTTTTCCATCTTGGGAATCATTCTGAAGCCGTGTTTTTGATAAAATTCTCCCATCGTTTTTCCAAGTGAATCTTCTTTAAAGCTTAACAATTGCTTTTCATTGAATTGCCATTGTCTTTTTTTCTTTTTAAAGTATTTTCGATATTGTTTTTGAGAGTTTTCGTACATGAAAAGCAAAAATTGAACGCGTAATTTTTTCATAGTTTATATTTTTAAATTAAAATCCTATTATACTAAGTCCTATTATGGTATAAATTATTGCTAAAGGAATATTAATGAGAATGATACCAATTGATTTTAAGTAAATACCAAATTTATTTTTGTTAATAAGTCCACCAATTACCAGACAGCAGACTACAATAAAGTTTATAATAGAACCTATAATTAGAAGCAAATATCCTCCGATGGCAAACTCCTCATTTTTTGTAAACAAGTATCCAAAAAGGCAGATGTTTCCTAATATAAAAGAGCCCCAAAACATAGATTTTCCAACATTTAAAATTTCACGGTTTTCCATATTGATTATTTTTTTTAATCTCATTTAAACAAAGAACTTTGAATTACAAAGTTTAAAGACAAAAAAATATAGAGCTTATCTCCCTATTAATTTTTCCAACATATTTAAATGTTCTGTAAAGGCTTCCCTCCCACTTTGTGTGACTCTGTAAGATGTTTTAGGTTTTTTACCTACAAATTCTTTTTTCACTTCTATATAAGCTGCTTTTTCCAGAGCATTGCTGTGGCTGGCTAAATTTCCATCTGTAATTTCCAAAAGACTCTTCATTTCCGAGAAATCAACCCAGTCGTTGACCATGAGAACGGACATAATGCCCAATCTTACACGGCTTTCGAATTCTTTATTGAGTTGATTTATATTGATCATAATTTCAGGTGATAGATTGCAGGGCTTAGGAATTAGTTTCCGAAGCGCAAATTTATGTCTTATTTATATTTTTTATGCATTATCAATCCATACACAATATGCAAAACTCCAAAGCCAAATCCCCAAAATAACAATCCCCATCCCAAGAAAAATAGGGAAAGTAATCCTAAAACTATTTCAAAGTATCCTAAATATTTTACATCTGTCAATGTATATCGTTCTGCGCTTACCAAAGCCAAACCGTAAAAAATCAGTGTTGCTGGAGCAATGAAAACAAAAAGATGATGATAAAGAAGAGCCAAACAAAAGAACCCGCCCGCTACCAAAGGTACTGCAAAGGTCGCCAAAAGGCGCTTTGTTGTACTGTCCCAAATCTTCAATCCTTTCTTTTTACTTTTATTTGCAGTAAAAATATAGCCGCTAAGAATTGCCACCAACAAGATTACGACACCAATGAAAACAAGTTCTTTGACTAAAGATGGACCAAGAATATTTCTCTCACCATCTAAATAACTGATTCCCTCTCTCTGAAAAACAACATACACATAACCGGCACCAATAAGTGCAGTCAAACCAGCAACAACTCCGGATAACCCGCTCAGTGAAATAAATCTGGAAGAACGCTCCATCATGGAACGAATATGCGACAGATCTTCGTGATAGTTTTTTGAATCCATATAAAGAACTTTGAAATACAAAGTTATAATTTATTTTCAATCTGCAAAATATTTTTTGAAATGATTCAGGATAATTTCAAAATAAAAAAATAGACCTTGCTAATGCGAGGTCTATCAAAAATATTAAAATTTGTTTGAAAATGTTTTTTACAAAGGATTTTGTACAATCAATGGATTGGCATTGATTTCAGCTTTTGGAATAAGAAATTCCCAACGCTTATCCGTGTTTGCAACTGTCAATACATTATTATCTACAACAGTTGAATGATTAGCACCTGTTCTATCTAATCCTTGATTTAGTCTTTTAAGATCAAAAAATCTGAATCCTTCACCCCATAATTCTAATCTTCTGCTGTTCAAAATTTCAGTTATGTACGCAACCCCCGTTGTAGAAGCTCCTGTATATGGTACGTTTCTGTTTTTCGTAAATGCATTAAAAACTATTTTAGAATTTGCTTCATCTCCTAGTCTTGCCAATGCTTCCGCTTCGATAAGATACATTTCTGCCGCTCTCATGTAAGGCACATCTACTCTACTGTCTGAGACACTTGCCGAGAGAAATTTCTGGCTTGTATAAGGAAACTTTGCAAAATTTGAAGGTAACCCCAAAGAAGTATGAGCTCCAGTAGGATCAAAAACTTTTGTTCTTACATCTGTCGTCGGGAACATATTATACAATTTACTGTTCACAGCTTTAGGAGCCTGACGGATATTGGTAGAATTATAATTTCTTGACATATAAGCTCCAAAATTTCCAAAATAATCGGTCTGATCAGAGATAATAATAGCTCCCCACATCCATTCTCCATTTCCTGCCAAATTATTAAATCCAGCCATATAAGTAGCGTTATCCATAAGATTGAATCCTACTCGTGCCGCTTTAGCAGAAGATGCAGCTAATGTATAATTTCCCTGTGTTAAAGCTACTCTTGCTCTTAAACCTAAAATTACTTTTTCATCAAAATGCGATTTTGTTGTTCTGGTACTTCCGGTAAGCCTAGTTAATGCTTCATTTAAATCATTATTTATTTGAGTATAAACTTCCTCAACTGTATTTCTAGCCATTGGTACCTCATCTGCAACTAATCTTAACGGCACGCCCAGCTGGTTATTTGTTGTGTTTGGTACATATCTTTTACCATAAATCTGCGCCAACATATAATAACTAAATGCTCTAAATGCATAAGCTTCCCCAATTGCCTGCTTTATTGTTGTAGCATCAGCTGCAGTAGGAGCCGGAACATTTGGTCCATTTGCTATTACTAGGTTTGCATTTCTAATTAATGCATAATAGAATTGAAATGGATAAAAATCATTTGAAGCATTTTCATTTACCTGATCTTGCCATCTGACGGTTGAAATGTACCAATTATTACCTGTCGATGGAAAAACCAAATCTTCTCCGAGTGCATCCATCATGATCATAATCCCGCCTTGACCATTTTGTCCCTGACTAGAGTTTTGTCGGTAATACATATCTCTATGCATCCCATTGATGATCGCCATTAAATTACTTGCTGTAGAGTAAGCTGCCTGCTCCGAAACTGAAGTTGTAGGATCTGTGTCTAAATAATCGCTATGACAAGAGCTCATCGAAAGTATGGCTAATACTGAAGAAACTGCAAATATTTTTTTATAATGTTTTCTGATATTTTTCATAATGTGTTTTTTTAAAATGATAAATTGGCTCCGATTGAAATAATTCTTGCCGGAGTATATCTGTTTGTTGTAGTCCCATTAAATGACTGGCCAGGTTCTAAACCTTTTCTTGCTGTTTTGCTCCAAATATTTTCGCCCGATAAAAGTAATTTTAAAGAGGAAAGTCCATACCTTGAAATTTCATCGGGATTGAAACTATAGCTTAAAGTAGCCTGTCTTAATGATATAAAATCTGATTTTACTAACCATCTGCTTGAGGTAGCATTAGAATTTAGATAAGTTGAAGAGTTTAAAGCTGGGATATCCGTTATTTGTCCCGTGGTCGTCCATCGATCCAAAATATCTGTACTTAGAGCTCCTCCCTGAGAATAGCTCGACATTAAACCTTGATAATTAGAATCATATGTCTTACCTCCGATTTGATAAGTAAACATTGTTGATAAAGCCCATTGCTTATAACTTAAAGATGTTCCAAAACTACCAAACACTTTAGGGATAGCAGATCCTGAATAATCAAGTTTAGCTTTATTATGGTTAGTGGTAACCAAAACACCATTTACTGTTCTTATATCTGAAGCCGGAGTATTGGCATATGCATCGGCAACCAAAAATAAAGGTGATCCATCTGCAGGATCTACACCATACCATTGTTTCATCCAATAATCATATACCGAATGTCCTACAGATATTTTTTTAGTTCCATTAATAATTTCTGTAATTCCGTCTGATAATTCAGTTATTTCATTTTTAAGAGTAGAAGCATTTGCATTTAGGCTCCATACGAAATTTGGAGTTTTGATTACATCAGCATTTATACCAATCTCAAACCCTCTATTATACATTGTTCCTACATTCTTATAAATAGCGTTCCCTGGAATTCCCGCAGAAACAGGCTGAGGAACAGGGAATATCATATCCTTTGTAATCCTATTGTAATACTCTACCGTACCTGTAATTCTGTTATTGAAAAGCCCAAAATCCAAAGCCACATCAGATTGATTATTTGATTCCCATGTAATTGTAGGATCAGCTTTTGTGTTAAATAATATCCCAGCTTCCTGAGCATTATTATACCCTAAACTATAGGTATTCTGATACATATAAAAATTCTGGGCATTGTCGCTTGTATTCGTATTATCGTTCCCCACTTGTCCATATGAACCTCTTAATTTCAATTCACTTATTGTACTAGAGTTTTTAAGAAAATCTTCCGCTTTTACTCTCCATCCTGCTCCCAAAGACCAGAATGGGTTCCATCTCACATCTTTAGCAAATCTTGATGATGCGTCCCATCTCACAGATCCTGATAATAAATATTTGGATTGATAATCATAATTCAACCTTGAGAAGAAACTCTCTTTACGGTAGTTATCTGTCTGAGAAGTTAAAGAAGTAGGAGTAATAAAGTTGATTAATTCCACATTATTATCAACAACCTGCCCAGTTTTGTATCCATACAAATATTCGTACATATACTTATAGTTTTCATGACCTAGCAAAAGTTCAAAATTATGTGCTCCAAATTTTCTTTTATAATTTAATAATTGATTGAATGTAAGTGTTTGCTCAATGATAGAAGTTCTTTCAGATGATCCTGCAGGTGCTGCATCCCCAATAATTTTATTTCCATATTTACTTCTTCTGTTATTCCTAACATCATATCCTACATTGGTAGAAAGTGTAAGATAGGGATCAATTTTAAACTCGGCATATGCTCTGGAAACAATATAAAAGTTTTTAGAAATATCACTATTTAAAAGATTCTCCTGAATAACATTTCTTCCGGACGCAGCATCTGCACCTCTTGCAGAATTATCATAAATTACATTCCCGTTTGTATCGTATAGAGTAGCAAATGTATTAGGATCGTGTGCAAATGGGCTGTAGATTGGGCCAATGTTTCTTATCCAGTTATACGGATTAACATAAGAACTGTTGCTATTAGCTCCATCTATAGCATTATTTCCGTAAGAAGATACAGCATTAAGACTTGTTCCTAATTTTAACCAGTCTCGAATTTGTGAATCTACTTTTAATTTTGCCGTAAATCTCTCAAAATCTGACTTTACAAGATATCCGGATTCATTGGTATAGCCTACTGATGAATAATAAGTGGTTTTGTTTGTCCCGCCACTGTAATTCAATTCGTAATTTTGTCTGAAACCTGTCCTGATTAATGGTTTTTGCCAATCAAGATCAGTATATTTTAATTTTGCATCAGGATTAAGAATCCCATCTACTACCAACAAATTATTTGGAATGTCAAAAGCATTTTGTTTTAAAACTCCCGAAATTAAGTTGTTGGAAGCGTACGCATTTGCATTTGCCAAAGTACTTCCTGTAGCCAATTGTCCGTTTCTCATAGCCTCCCAGATAAGAGGATAATATTGATATACATTTACTCTGTCATATTCAGATATTGATCTTCCTACATACCCGGTACTCATATTAAAATTAAGCAAATCTCTCCCTCCTTTTCTACCTGATTTTGTTGTAATCAGGATCACTCCATTAGCAGCTGCAGATCCGTAAAGTGATGTAGATGCGGCATCTTTCAAAATATTAAAAGATGCGATATCATTCGTATTAATTGCAGATAATGAACCGGTAAAAGGGGTTCCGTCCAAGATAATTAAAGGATCGTTTGAGCCCGCATAAGAACTGATTCCTCTTATCTGAATACTGGGAGCGCTTCCCGGCTGTCCTGTTCCCGTACTTATCTTTACACCGGGACTCGCGCCGTCAATAGCCTGCCCGATATTGGTGATAGGTCGGTCTGCAAATTGCTTGGCTTTGATCTCAGTATTTGAACCAACAAGTGTTTCTTTTTTCTGAGAACCATAGGCTACAATCACAACTTCGTCAATTTGCTTTTCTTTGGTTAGAGTGTCACTTTTCTTTTTTTGTGCAGAAAAATTTTGACCAATAAAGAATACTGTTGCAACGCTAAGCGTGCAAAACTTTAATTTCATCATTTTGTGTGTTTTTGTTTTCTCTTTAGGACACAAATGTGTTAATAAATATTAATATAGCAAAATATTTATTAATAATTTAATGATTTATTATTAAATCTTAATTAAATAAGATCATTAATCAATAAATTAACAAATAAGCAATTAAATAAATTTAAATAATTCATTAAAGAAATATTTAAAAAGTAAAATATTTTTTCACGACAAAGCACATTTAAAAACAAAAAAAAATCGTTGAAAAAATCAACGATTTACATTTTATTTAATTGAATATTTACTTAGCTCTCAACCTTTCTTTAATAGATTCAATATTTTTCTTCGCAGAATCTTCAAGAATCAAACTTGCGCTCATGTGAATTCTTGCAGGCATTAATTCATTGAAATGATCGGTTCCTTCCCAAGATACTTTTTTAATTAAAGCCAAAGCATCACTGCTTCTTGTAGCTAGTGTCTGCATAAATTTCTCTAACTTAACATCCATTTCTGCAATATTTTCTGAAACTGAATGATACACATTATGTTGCTCTGCCCATTCTGCTGATCTGAAATCTGCATCAATAGCCATTGCTGAAAACTGAGACTTGCCAATTTTTCTTTCAACATATGGCCCGATCACGAATGGCCCGATTCCTAAGTTGATCTCCGTTAAAGCCAAAGCAGAATCTTTTGTTGCAAAACAATAATCTGCTCCACAAGCAAGACCTACTCCACCTCCGGTCGTTTTTCCCTGAACTCTTACGACAACAATTTTACCGCAATTTCTCATCGCATTCAAAACTTTAGCAAAACCTCCGAAAAATTTTGTTGATGCTTCCAGCTCTTCAATAGATAAAAGTTCGTCAAAACTTGCTCCTGCACAGAATGCTTTTTCACCTTCACTTTTTACAAGAATAACTTTAACCTCATCTTTAGCACCTTCATCCAAAATGGTCTGAGCCAGTTTTTCTAAAATTGCTCCCGGAAGAGAATTACTTTTTGGAGTTCCGAATGTGATCTCGGCGATATTGTTTTTCAGTTCTGAAACTACGAATTCGTTCATTTTTTAATTATAATTAGATTCTTACAAAAATACTAAATACGAAGCTTTTAACGAAAATTTAAACCATATAAATTAAGCTTACATCAATTCAATTTTTACAATAGGTATAAATACTCAATCTTCAATTTGGTAACTACTACTCTATTTTTTGCCTGTATACGAAACTACATTTGTATTGTTCATTTAACGAAGCTTCAAAAAAAATATGAATATGGTGAAATCCGAAAAACCATTGAAAAACGAGTAGGAAAAAAACTAATCACAAAAACTAATTATCATGGGTTATCCACTAGTAGAAATCTACAATTCGACAAATTATGTTGTATCAGGAAATGTTGATTACGCAAGTATTTTCTGTTCAAATGACAGTTATACCGTAACTCCGCTTACAACATGGAAAGCAAGCAGCAGAGGCGTATGCTTACTAACGAAAATCACAGCTACTGTTAAAACTCCAAACGGAGATATCGTGGCGATTCCTTACGAATCATCAGGAACTTCTTACAGCCAGTTTGCTATTATACAGAAAACACCAACCGTTTTCGCTGTTACAAGAATCGTAAATTCAGCTGAAGATGCAATTCCTGAAGATTATGTAGAGCCTACAACTCAACAGAAATAAAGATTCTTCACTAATTTTTCATGAGTTTACAATCAGAAAAGTTATCACATCTTAAAAAATAGATCGAGCCCTTCGGAATCTTCTGAAGGGCTTTCTATATCTATACATTTTAAAGAATTTAATATCTAAAAAATATTCGTTACGTAGAAATACGGAGTCCTCAATTTGGTATTTTCTACTCTATTTCTGCTTTTGTATAAATCGTTCCTTTGAAATGTGTTAAAACAATCATCACAACACTGGCGAGATCCGAAAAGCCTTAAAAAAGAGTAGGAACATTTAAAACTGAAAAAAATAATATCATGGAAGAATTAATGGGAGTCATCAAATCATTCTCCGGAAACTTTGCCCCTGTAAACTTTATGTTCTGCGATGGAAGATTATTAAGTATTGCACAAAATTCCGCTCTTTTCTCTCTTTTAGGAACTACCTATGGAGGGGACGGTATTTCAACTTTTGCTTTACCAAACCTTAACGGGCGTTATCCTCTGGGAGTTGGAAGCAACGGAAGCCAAACTTACATATTGGGAGAACAGTCTGGAACTCCACAAACGACGATCATGTCTATGAACTTACCTACGATTACAAGTCAATTAAAAGTTGCTAAAGCTAATGCTACTTCAGCTTCGCCATCTACTACTTCATCAATTGCAATCCCGGGAACAACTGTCGGAAGAGATTTTACAGCTGTACCAAGTTTCATCGACAATGCACCTCCAGCATCTATTACATTTCTTAATCCACAATCTGTAATGTTTATCGGACAGAATCAACCCACCAATAATATGATGCCTTATATGGGACTTAACTACATTATTTGTGTTCAGGGAATTTATCCTTCAAGACCTTAATTTAAAAATAAGTATTAATAATAACCAACAATTAAAAAGAAAATATCATGGAAGAATATTTAGGAACCATCAAAATGTTTGCAGGAAACTTTATCCCAAGAGGATATTTAGCATGCAACGGAGCTTTATTAGGTATTGCACAAAACCAAGCTCTTTTCTCACTTCTAGGAACGACTTATGGAGGAAACGGTACAACAAACTTTGCTTTACCTAATCTAAACGGTCGTGCACCAATCGGTTCAGGAATTGCTAATACAGGAAAATCCGTAAATCTTGGTGAAGTAGGTGGAGCTCCAACTACAACTTTGCTTAACTCAAACTTACCAAGTTTTATGAGCCAATTGAAAATCTCTAAATCTAATGCAACAACAGCTTCTCCATCATCAGCTTCATCAATTGCTGTTTCAGGAACAACTGTTGGTAGAGACTTCACTGCGGTTCCAAGTTTTGTAGATACAGCGCCGGACACTGTAATCAATGCAACCTCAGTTACTTTTGCAGGTGCAAACTTACCGATTGAAAATATGCCACCATACTTAGGTATGAACTATATGATTTGTGTAGAAGGAATTTTTCCTTCAAGACCATAAAATTACTTTTATAAACATCTAAAAATTAAAATCATGAAAAGCACTACTTTTTTCTTAATCTGTAGTCTGCTCATTTCTACTTTCACCTTTGCGCAGACTAGTACTGAACAATTTGAAACGGAATCTCACGGAAGTTCAAGCTTCACAGATAACGGAGTAATCTTTAACATTCTAACTCATGTAGGCGGGTTTGACATTCAGGCCAACTACCCAAATACAGGTTGGAATGGAACAGCAAACGACAATAGATATATTGACAATTCAGGAGCGGGAAATATTGCAGTTGGAGCATCATTCAGTATCAAAACAACATCAAATTTGTATAAAGTAAACAGATTTTGGGTATTCTTATCTGATACAAGTTTAAATCAAGCGGTAGCTGGTACGCTTACCATAACAGGTAAACTAAACGGAGTTACAAAGTATACACAAACCAAAACTACAGGTTTCGTAACCAGTTTAGGCTCTACGAATGGATATACTTTGATAGATTTAACCAACCTTAATGGTCAGAACTATTCAAATATTATTGTTGATCAGCTTCAAATTACAGCAGGCGGTCTTTATACCTATGTAGGTCTTGACGCTTTCACTTGGGTAAAAGATACAGGTATTGTCTTAGCAACCAATGAAGATGCAAACATCGCCAAAAAACAGGCAAGCATTTATCCTAACCCAACAACTGGTCCTCTTACAATAAAAACTGAGGAAAATACCAAAGCTGAGGTTTACAATCAGGAAGGAAAACTGGTAAAAAGCCTAGAGATTAAAAAAGGCATCAATGAAGCTAATATTTCTGAACTTCCAACCGGAGTTTACATCATGAAAACAGCTTCTGAGTCTTATAAAATTATTAAAAAGTAACTTATAGGGTAAATAACTAATAACCATGAATTTTTTACTATAAGTTTTAACCACGAAGATTCTAATACATAAGTGAAGAAATCCCCTGAATTATTTCAGGGGATTTTTATTTTATCTTGTCCATTTATGGAGATGCTCAATTCTTACGTTTCTTTTCATTAATGATTGAAACCTTAATTTAAGTAATACTTTTCGACCCTCGATTGTTCGGGTAAAGATTAAATTAGACGCCTCCATCATTTCGCTCCATTTGTTACAGAAAAACTCTGCACTTTTTTTATTTTTAGCAAAAATTTCAGGTAATGGATAGTAACTATTCTTCTTTATAAAAAATAAATTTCTTTTTTGCTCCAACAAATATCTTGGATTATCAACAGGAGAAATTAATTCCTGCAACGTTTGTATAAATTGAGATCTTTCATAATTGCTTCCACCTTCCAAATGACAAGCTGAGTTTTTGTAATGATCAGCTGAACTTACTACTTTAAGTTTCTCAAAAGGTGTTCTTATAATTCTTTCATTAATTAAACTTTCTACAACAATATTTCCTATTAATTCAATATGCTTTGCTATGTTTTTATATTTAAAATATTGTTGTAATGCCCTGTAAAACTTTCCACCATAGATCAAGAATCCAGCAGCTCCGAATAAAAATGCAAACCACGAAAAGCTTGTTACAGAATTAATCGATTTAGCTGATCGAAACATTCCCACCAATAAATCCCACCAAAACATAACAACAGAAGAAACAGCAATTCCTGAAAAATTTCCTATCATTTTGCCAAGATATTTCATCTTCATTTTTTCATTGTCTTTCATTTCTTCAAAAGGAATCTGTATTTCTTCGATGAGAATATTTCCTTTATCTAAAGCTATTTTCCAATGATTAGAAAGACTTTTCCTATCACTGGCAGAAGCAAATGTATTTTGATTAATTAATGAAATTTCGTGAATATTCTCAATAGTCTTGATATTTAATCTTTCAAAATTATTTTCTATGGTAGGATTGTCTTTACTTGAAATTCCTACAAAAGTTTTAAATCGTTTTCTTACAATATCAAAATCTTGTCCGCCATTTTCGCTATTTTCATCAAAACATACGAGATGCCAAATGTTGCCGGTTTTATCAGGATTATCTTTTTGGGTTCTTATCACCCTCCCTCTCATTTGGTTGGACAGAACGAATGAGCTTACAAAACTTGCCAAGATAAGCGCGTTCATTTTAGGAGCATCCCAACCTTCGCCTAAAAGCGATTTTGTTCCTATTAAAATTTGAATTTCACCATTTTGAAAAATTTCTGTAATAATATGCACAATATCGTGCTTTATAGACTCTGAAAGATTAACCAAAAAGTATTCGCAATCATACGAAAGCTCAGAAACAGAAACTTTTGGAATCCCTTTTTTCATACAAAGCTCATCAAATAATTCTAAGGCTGTTTTAGGAATAATTACAATACTGCCTGTTAAAACACCTATTTTTTTATGTTGAGAATTTTCTCTTCTTAATTTTTCAAAAATTGAAATAGCTCCCATCTTATCAAGATCGAAGTTATTTGTTTTTTCAGTGCTTAAATATTCTTTTTTGATAAAATCTGTAAGAATGACCATTTTCAAATCTTCCTTTAAAACAGAATACTCAAAATCTGCTATATCTTTTATCCCTTGAAGTTTTCCCATGCTTGAATTAAGAATCTGAGATAGATTTTTATTATCAAAAAAACTAACTCTTTTCTTGTCTAGAAAACCGTGTCGCCTTAATCGGTTTTCTAGATCCGTGCTATGTTCTTCGGAATCTTTAAAATCGATTCCGTCAACAAATAAATAAAAATCAAGTAATTCTTCAAACCAAAAGAAATCAAATTCCGGGATAAATTTTTGTTCGTCACCAATGATTTCAAAATGAATTTCAGGAATTTCCTTACCTCTAAAATTCATATAAACTAACCCTGAAGTATAGGAAGATACATTCTCATAGATCCATTCTAAATGCAATTGCGGATTTTGATATACAGAATGATTTTCTATTGCATTTAAAAGAACATTATCATTTTTAATTTCTTGAAAAAATTCATTAGCCTGAAGATGATATTGTTCAATTTTCAGTTGTTCCTGTTGTGTTGGCAACGTAAAATAAACTAAATCCTGATGCGGGCATAAATCTCCTTCAATCATCAATTCCGGAACTGAGATTTCAATGTCTACAGCACCATTCAATTGAATATATTTTTGCCATTCGCCGCCAGAAATATCAAAAGGAGGAGTTGCTGTAAGCGCTACAATGGTCGGGTTAATTTCAGTTTTTAAGTCTATTAAACTTCTCCACCATGCATTTTGAAGATGATGGGCTTCATCTAAAATAAAAGTTCCTACTTTCTGCTTTCTTAATTTCTTTACAACTTCTGAAATTGTATAATGGGAAGAAATTTCAGCTGTTTCTTCATCAACAATTTCTTTTACGTTATTGCAGGCAGCATGAATTCCCTGATAAGTAGTAACGGTAATAAAACTGGGATTTTTAATATCTGTAGAAATCCAATCAGGAGTGGTTTCTCTGTTGAGAAAAAGCTCACAAAATCTTTGAATCCATTGATTTCTGATGGCTAAAGTCGGCGCCATAATCAGTGCAGGTTTATTGAGCCTTAGCATTACCTCTAATCCCAAAACCGTTTTCCCAGAACCTGGAGGAGCTACAATATGAAGATGATTATCTGTAAGATATTCGTCAACATTATCAAGAAAATTTTTCTGATATTTTCTCCAATCATATTTAAATTTTAAACCTTCTGGAAACGTATTCATCCTACATTATTTTTTAAGGCTAAAATATACTTATCAATATATAAATCCTTTTCCTTCAATTTATATTGTTGAATATATCTCGGATGCTCCAGAACAGTCATTTTATCAAAAAGTTTTGCTTCTTTATTAAGTTTAGAAATAAAGTCTGCATTTTTCTTTCCTAAAATAAAGACTTCTGAGGTATCGAGATTTAAACTGATGTGTTTCCTTAAAGAATCAATCATAAAAGCTTTTACATCTTCGAAAAGCTTTTTATCATCATAATAATTGGCATTCAAGCAGCCTGTTTTTGCTTTTCTTACAATCGCTAAAGGGAAAGGAGAATTGATATAAAAATCTTTGTAAAACTCTTCTGCACCACCGTATGCTTCGATCATATCATACATAAAAACAGAAGAAATTTCGTGCGTATGGGCAGATTTCATTGTAATTCCGCAAACGCTTTCCAATCGTTTTGTATCGGTGAATGGAACGCCTGTCACTCCTGCTCCATTACGACTAGGATTAATTCCAATAATGAATTTCCTTTTGTTGGAATCGTTATAATATTTTTGATAAAACTTTTGCATGACCTCCATTGTTTCAGGATTATCCAAATATGGATTCAAGACCTGAAAACCTTCGGGAAGATCTCCTGAGTATTCCAGATTTTTATTGAACTGAACGACTTGTTCAGCGAAGGTTTTAAACATAATTTGTCGTTTAGATAAAGAAAAACTAATATAACAAAAATGCATAAAAAAATAGCTTCAAAAGTTTTTGAAGCTATTCGAAATATATTTTATGCTTAAATATCTTCTATACGAACGTAAGCAGCACCCGATAAAAACATTAGTTCTCCATAAATATTGCCCGATGTAAAGGAAAAGACACCTCCTCCCATACAGCCATTCCCAAGAGTAAAGCTCTGTCCGTTCGGTAAATTTATAATTACCTGATACCAAGTAACAAGGTCTGTATCTGCATTATCCAATGGACCTATTGTTAAATCATACACTTTATCAAAATTTTGACCAACTAAGTGCCAAAACTGCACAGGAGGATCATCAGAAAGTGCATTATTAATTTGTTGATGAGAGGTTGATTTTCCTGCCGGAAGCAATGTGGGATATTCATTATATATCAAAGGAGCGCAATTCAATAGCGGATCAGCCAAATTCATACTTATTGATACAAACGTAATATCCTGAGACGAAGCATTATCTATTTTGAAATCATTTATTTGTGAATAGTAAAATAAACTTGAGCAAAGCAAAAGTAGTAATGATATTTTTTTCATGTTAATTTAGATTTAAAGGATTAGTTTTTAGAATTGGCAATTTTTTTATTATCGAAATAGATATCTAAAGCCCAATTTATAATATCTCCTTTGTTTCCATGCGTTTTTCCATCTATTTCAGTATCACTTACATCTCTAGATTTTATGAGTTCTTTTGCAGACGGTATCAATAAATCTTTTCTCCTTTCACTTAGCTCCGGATAATTTTTCATGCGTTTTTCCTCGTCTGTTGCTCGGTTTTCTGGTCTAGTCATAATTTTCATTGCCTGTGCAAAATTTTTCATAGCATCTGTCTTATTAGCTTCCTGTGAGATTGCTAAACTTTCATTGCTACATGAAATAATTGATAATGCACTTGCAATAAATAAAATTGTTTTTTTCATGGTTAAAATTTTTAGTTTAATAAAAATATAAAATTTATAACAAATATTTCAAAAATTAGTGAATAAAAAATCCCTTCCAGTTTAAAACCAAAAGGGATTATATAAATTTTATGCTTATTTTGAATTAAATCAGTTTAAAAATAACATTCTGAATTTTTAACTCAATTATAAATACTTTACTTACATTTAGAAAAATTAATGAAATTTAATCTTTAAGAAAAATAAAGTTTTCAGGTTCATTATCCTCATCGCCGTCTACATCATCTTCGTCTCCTTCTTCACTTAAAGCCAATTCTATATCAATAAACTGAATATATAAACCACAAATATCGCCGTTGGCATCATAAGCAAAGTAAACAGGGTAACTTCCGTCACCAAAGCCACTTGCAAACATCGGAATCTGATAATTTGTATTAGGAACCGTCCAATTGATCCAATCTCCTGCTTCTCTCTGATTGTTAGGATGGTCTTTATAGCTTTGTTCGAAAATTCCGGCAAAATAATCATCGTAAACATTGTCGACATCCGTCTCAGCTACAAATTTATCTATAAATGGAAGAACTTCAGCATCAGTAATACATCCTAAACCTGCATCAACTCCGAAACCGAAAAAATCGTCTTCAGTTACTCCTTCCAATTCTTCAATTCCGATTAGAGCTTCACGATAAACAACAGGTTTCTCTTTGGTAAATTTAACTTTTACAACAGCGTATCTGTCGCCCCAATCTTCAGATTTTACCACAGCAATCGTCACAGGGAAATTTCCTTTCGGAGCCTGAATGAAATAAGGTTTTTCATTAGAACTCAGATAAACAAGCGGATCTCTCACCACCACTTTTCCGGAAGGAAGAGAAACATTTCCGATGGCCATTGTTTCCATTTTTTGTCCCAGAATTTCATTCGAAGTAAAATAGGTTTCAAGGTCTGTAGGACAAACCATGATATCTTTTACTTCTTCCCATTTTTGCATCCAGTTTTCGTTCATTATAATTTATGATTTAATTGTAAGCATTAAAAATACAGCTTATTTAGTCTACATCAAACTCTTCTTCGTCTTTTAATCCTTTAATAAATGTTTCAAAATCCTTTGCCAGAAAAATTTTCTTATAATCAGCTTCCTGATCTACATGAACGACTTCGGGTTCGCCGTCTTTACCACATTTCGAATAATCAAGCAGGATCATATCATGACCAGCAGAAGGACAATCGCCAATATACACTCCGATCGCTGGATATCCCCATTCATCGATCATAAACTGACTTCCGAGTTCTCCACAAACAGAATAGGTTTTCTCTCTTCCGATTCCCATAATTCCGGTAATTGCAACATGATCATCTGCCCAGGAATTTTCTTCTGTTGTTGGGAAACAGCTTTTTTCGACTAATCCTCCGTTTTGGATTTTCATTAATTCGATATAAGAAGCAGGAAGTTTGTAACCCAATTCGTTTTCAATTGAAGCAATCATTTCATCATCAGGAAATTCTTCGATATAATCTCTTACTGAATAACTGCTTTCACTCCAGAAATCTGTAAAGTCAAAGTCTTTGAAAAATTGTAGTTCCATATTTTATTTTAAATAAATGAGATTCTGATTTTACTGTAAAAGTAATTATCATTTTTAATTAAAACTTCTCTTTAACTAATATTTTACATAGAGTATTGTAATCCTTGTCAAGGTTTAAAACCTTGACAAGGATGGGAGCTTGCAACAGACTTCAAAATCAAAACTCAAAATCAATCATTTTTCTATGCGACGTAATAAAATTTTCTCTATTATCAAATAATTCAATAACCTCACTTCTTTTCAATAAAGTTTTAGAATGGCTTAAAATGGATTGATAGGAGGAAAAATTATATTTTGAAAAATCGCTCGCCATAGAATGATTCTGCGGATTTTGATGAATATAAATAATTGTATTAATTAAATATTCATCCGACGTAATCTGTTTTCTTTTAAATGGAGATTCTATTAAAGAGCCATGTCTGTTATTTTCCTTATTAAAAGCTTGCGAGTAAGAATTGAAAATTCGAGCAAATTGTTTTGAGAAAATATTTTGTGGTGAGTGAAGTCCTACAAATGCTTTGTCTAGGTTTCTAACTTTAATAAGGCTTTCCAACTCTACATCAGATTTTATCTTAACCAAAAGATGAAAATGATTGGACATAAGACAATATGCATATACATCACAAACAGGAATAAGAAATTCAGAAACTTTATTGAGAAAGAACAAATAATTCCGATCTGATTTAAAAATATTTTCACCGTTAATTCCACGATTATAAATATGGTAAAAACAATCTGCTTCAATGGGAGTAGTTCTAATGTCTGTCATTTGTGTGTGTGTTGTTTTAATCCTTGTCAAGGTTTGGAACCTTGACAAGGATTAAAAGTATTAAAAAAATCCCTTTCAGTAAAAACCAAAAGGGATTATAAAATTTTATTTATTTTGAATTAAATCAATCCAAACTGCTCAAAATGATGAGTGAAATGCTTTTTGTGCATCAGTTCCCACATTTCTTTATTTAATTTTCCGAAAACAAAATTCATGTGTTCAGCCTGTGGATTTTCTTTGTAATATATTGAGAATTTCTTCAAACTTTCTAAGAAAGACTGTTTTGCAGCGTCCAGATTTTTATGTCTTAATTCCAATAACTTTTCATCCTCAGCTAAGAATGGCGCAGGGAAATCTTTTGGCATCTTTCTGTGATTGTAAAGAGAATCCTGCCATTTTTCCAAGTGTTCTTCAGGAGTGAAGCATTTATCAGCTTCCGGCTCGCCAAGGCTTACCAAAACACCGTGTTCCAAATGCTCGATCATTTGTTGAGGAGACATTTTACCCCAATTTGATTGTGTATTTTCAGTTAATCCATTGACTATTTTTTGAACATTTTTAAGCTCGATAAAAGGAGAATGCTTTGCTACCAATGTTAAAATCGTCGCTACACAAACTACTTCTTCTCTCTGATTCACAACTTCAACCAGCCATTTCACCACACCGGAAGGAATATTTCTTCCTTTTACTCCTCTGTTGATTTTTTCTTTCGCTGTTAAATAAACCGTAATCGTATCTCCCGCATAAACAGGCTTGAAGAACGAACAGTTTTCTAATCCATAGTTCGCGATAACAGGTCCTTTTTTCCCTGAAACGAACAAACCAGCTGCCGCAGAAAGGATGAAATATCCGTGAGCCACAGTTTTATCGAAAATAGTTCCTGTCAAGCTTGTTGCATCTGTGTGTGCATAGAAATGATCCCAAGAAACATTAGAGAAATTAACAATATCTGCATCAGTAACTGTTCTTCCTGCTGTTTCCAACGAATCTCCCACCTCAACATCTTCAAAATATTTCTGGAAAGGATGTTTATCTGCATATTTTTTCTCTGCACCTTGCTGATATACTTTCGTAATAGCCGTCAAAATATCCGGAGAACCTTGAATTGCTGTTTTTTGAAGGAAGAAATGAAGACCATTCAATCCTCCCATTTCTTCACCTCCTCCTGCTCTACCAGGACCTCCGTGCATTAAAGTCGGAAGTGGAGAACCATGACCTGTGCTTTCTTTCGCATTATCTCTGTTTAACACGAAAATTCTACCGTGCTGAGAAGCCATTTTCCAAGAAGTTTCTGCTACGAATTTCTCATCGTGAGAAACAATAGAGCCTACCAAACTTCCTTTTCCTCTTTTTGCCAAGGCTGCCGCTTCTTCTGCATCTTTGTAAGGCATCAACGTAGAAACCGGTCCGAAAGCTTCAACATCGTGAGAGATATTTTTAGTAAACGGAGAATCATTTAAGAATAACTTTGGACTCATAAATGCACCATTTTCATAGTCTGCATCTACAAGCTCGTGTTTTCCGTCGTATATAAGTTCGTTTTCAGTTTTCAAAATATTTATTTTTCTAAGAACCTCATCATACTGTTGTTTTCCAACCAAAGAACCCATTCTTGTATCTCTGCTTAACGGGTTTCCGATTTTAGTTTGATCTAAAGCTTTAGACAAAGCATTTTGAACATCCCCGATTAAGTTTTCAGGAACAATAATTCTTCTGATCGCTGTACATTTCTGACCTGCTTTTGTTGTCATTTCTGTACGAACTTCTTTGATGAACAAATCAAACTCAGGAGTTCCCGGTTTTGCATCCAATCCAAGAATTGAACAGTTCAAAGAATCTGCTTCCATATTGAAACGAACAGAATTTCCTGAAACAGACGGCAAAGCTTTTAATTTTCTACCTGTTGTTGCAGAACCTGTGAACAATACAGAATCTCCATCCTGAACATAATCCAGAATATTTCCCGGCTCCCCGCAAACCAGTTGAAGCGCTCCTTCAGGAAGAACTCCACTTTCAATCATATCCTGAAAAACTGCGTTGGTCAAATAAGAACCAAAAGGAGATGGCTTCACAATAGAAGGAACACCCGCCAATAATGAAGTTGATAATTTCTCCAACATTCCCCAAACAGGAAAGTTATACGCATTGATTTGCACAGAAACTCCTTCACTAGGCGTTAGAATATGAGTTCCCAAGAAAGTTCCGTTTGCAGAAATTTTCTGAGTTTCCCCATCTACCCAAAACGGAGTGTTCGGAAGCATTCTTTTTGCCAATCCTGAATACGTAAAGAACGTACCAAAACCTCCTTCAATATCTACCCAAGAATCTGCGTGAGTTGCCCCTGTTTTATATGATAATTCGTAATATTTTTTCTTTCTCTCTAAAAGGTAAAGCGCCACTTTTTTCAACATTTCTCCACGATCGTAGAACGTCATGGATGAAAGATTTTTGTAACCAACTGTTCTTCCGTAATCTAGAGCCTGTTCAAAATTAAGCCCTTCCGTATCCGAAACAGCAACCTGCTCTCCCGTCACGGCATTGTATAAAGGAATTCCGTTTCCGGAACCTTCGATCCATTCTCCGTGGATATAGTTTTTTAACTTTTCCATATAGTTTTTTACTTTTTACTTAAATTTAATTTTTTGACTATGTTTCTAATAATAAGATAAGGCACAAAAATTATCACCCAAAAATCTATTATTAAAACGAACTCAATAAATACTGTGTAGAAGAAATCTTTACGTTTAAGACTTTCAATTACTTTATCTGATTCAACATGTTCTAAAGTATCTGAGATTCCGATTGATTCTCCTAACAAATGAAATCCAAAAACATTAATTATGATTAAAATGATCAATATTAAAAACCAATATTTCTTTAAAACATTTATCATTTTAACATTAATTTATTTCGGTTCCTTATAAGGAAACAATTTCACCAATCCTTCATACAAACTTCTGTGAAGAATAGTTGCATGATTATCTCCTTCCATCATTTTATATTCTACCGTCCAGTTTTTCTTGTTTGATTTCTTTAGAACATCATAGAAATCTTCTGCATCTTTTACCATCACAGGATGTTCGCCTTTTCCCACAGAAACATAAACGAATTTTTTAGTATCCGGAATTTTGGATAATAATTGATTGGACTGTTTCAAAAGACTTTCATCATCCCACCACAAACTTGGACTGATAATGAAATAGTTATTAAACATTTCAGGTTTTTTCAACAATATTTCTGTTGCTAAAAGTCCACCAAGAGATTGACCAAATAAGTATTTATCAGTTGTTTTAAACTGACTTTCTATATAAGGTTTTAATTCTTTTTCCAGGAAATTAATAAATTTATCAGAATGTCCCGTCGTAGGGTAATCTTTCTGTAAATCTTTTAAATCGGTATGAAACGTGAAATCTCTTTTTCGATCAATATTAGCGATTCCAACCACGATTGTTTCCGGCATTGCATACATTTGATTAAAAAACTGAACTAATCCTGTAACATGGATAAAGTCTTCATTCATACTCCCATCCAGAAGATAGATGATCGGATAAGATTTCGTTTTATCAAATCCTAGCGGAAGATAGATGTTTAAAATTCTGCCTTCATTTAAAATTTTAGACTTTATTGTTCTGATTTCTCCAATATTCAATGGTTTCACATTTCCTTTTTGGGCTAAAACCATAGATTGAAATGTAAATATAATACTGCAGAAAATTAGAAGTTTTTTTAACATATTAAATTTTGTAAGGTGAGGTTATTTTACATCATCCCAAATGCTGTAATCAACAACTTTCGTAGGGATCTGCTCAACATATTCTGTAAACGGTTCGCAAGGAAGAATTGCATCTTTGCCTTCTCTTGCCAACTCCTGATAAAGCTTTGTTCCTTCTGTTTTCCATTTAATCATTTCATCAGAAACATCACGAATGATTTTTGCAGGACTTCCAACGATTAATTTTCTTGCATCACATTTGAAGTTCGCGGGAACGAAAGCCAAAGCTCCAATAATACATTCATCACCGATAACGGCTTTGTCCATCACCACTGCATTCATTCCAACCAAACAATTTTTACCGATGTGTCCTGAATGAATAATTGCACCGTGACCGATGTGCGCACCTTCTTCTAAAATGGTTTCAATCCCCGGAAAAACATGAAGCGTACAGTTTTCCTGAACATTGGCTCCGTCTTTGATGATAATTTTACCCCAGTCGCCACGGATCACCGCATTGGGACCGATATAAACTTCTTCGCCAATTTCTACATTTCCAATAATTACCGCTTGTGGATGAACGTATGCGGATGGTTTGATAATGGGACGAATTCCGTGATATGAGTAAATATTCATTTTATTTAGTTTTTATTATTAATTTCTTTTGTCTTGAAACAAAAGAAACAAAAATTCAAGACTGTAAACTTTTATGCTACAAATTGAAAAATTTCCTAAAAAGTTTAAAACTCGCTTCGCTCAAACATAAAACTTTTCTTAACGGTAATTTTGAAATTTGCTTAACGCTAAAAGTTTAGATGTCGTTTTAGACACGTTCGATTACCATTGCATAGCCTTGTCCGACACCGATACAAAGCGTACATAATGCATATTTTTTATTTTGTTTTTGAAGTTCAATCGCTGCAGAACCTATTATTCTTGCTCCTGAAACTCCAAGTGGATGACCAATTGCGATTGCTCCTCCATTTGGATTTACTCTTGAATCGTCATCTTTCAATCCTAAACTTCTAGTCACCGCTAAAGATTGAGCGGCAAACGCTTCGTTCAATTCAATAACATCTATATCGTCTAAAGAAAGGTTTAATCTTTTCAATAATTTTTGAGTCGCTTCAACAGGTCCGATTCCCATAATTCTTGGCTCAACACCTGCAACAGAAGATCCTAAAATCTTAGCTTTTGGTTTTAAACCATATTTTTTTACAGCTTCTTCGCTTGCTAAAATTAAAGCAGCTGCTCCGTCATTCATTCCTGAAGCATTTCCTGCTGTTACCGTTCCTTCTTTTCTGAAAGCCGGACGAAGTTTTCCTAATCCTTCCATTGAAGAAGTCGGTTTAATAAATTCGTCTTTATCGAAAATTTTTGGATCACCTTTTTTCTGTGGAATTTCAACTTTTATAATCTCTTCTGCCAATCTTCCACTTTGCTGAGCTTTGGTTGCTTTTTGCTGAGACCAAAGAGCAAATTTATCCTGATCTTCACGGCTGATGTTATGCATATCTGCTAAGTTTTCAGCAGTATCTCCCATTCCGTCAACGCCGTATAATTCTTTCATTTTTGGATTTACAAACCTCCATCCGAAAGTCGTATCAAACATCTGGCTATCTCTCCCAAAAGCTGCGCTTGGTTTTGACATTACATAAGGTGAACGCGTCATGTGCTCGACTCCACCTGCAATGTAGATTTCACCTTCTCCTGAAGCAATTGAACGGAAAGCATTTGCTACCGCCGACATTCCGGAAGCACACAGTCTGTTTACCGTTTCACCACCTATTTTATAAGGAAGTCCAGCCAATAAAAGTCCCATTCTTGCGACGTTTCTGTTGTCTTCACCTGCCTGGTTTGCGCATCCGAAAATAACATCCTCTATTTCTTCAACTGGAACTTCAGGATTTCTTGCAACAATTTCTTTAAGCACAACTGCTGCCAAATCATCGGCTCTAACTTCTGATAAACCTCCCTGTAATTTTGAAATAGGAGTTCTGATGTAATCTATGATATATACGTTGTTCATAATGTTTTTTAATATAATAATTTAGCAATGCTAAATTGACTGTTTATTTTTTATACCGCTTACTAATTTTTCAAAATTCCTTCATGCCAAGACATCCACAATAAATAATTATTAACTGTCTTAATTCCCTCTTCATCAATCCAAAAATGATTTTCTTTTAAATATTTTTCGGATAGGTTTTCAATTTCTTTGGATGTAAATTGTGAATGCTCAGATTTATTCCAAATGATATTGAAAGTATCAGTTCGCATATCTTCAAACTCTTTTAAAATTTCATCGAAATTTTTAAGATTATTATCTTCGAAATAACTTTTCATCTTTTCTCCTTCAATGGAAAAAGTACTTGAAAACTTTTTTAAAATTTTATTCTTATCCAATTTATCTTTAAAGCTCTACTACTTTTTTTCCGATTTTATAAACTGTTCCGACGAATTTTGCAATCAATTCATCGTTTTGATTGGTAATTTTAATATCGAAAACAGCAGTTTTTCTGGTGTCGTTTACCAAAATGCTTTCTGCTCTGAAAACATCGCCTTCTTTTCCGGCTTTCGTAAAATTGATGATACAATTCAATGCAACGGCAGCGTCTCCGGTGTTGTTGGACGAAAATGCCAATGCAGAATCCGCAAAAGCAAACGTAACGCCTCCGTGAACGGTTTTCAACCCATTAATCATATCTTTTTTAATGGGCATTTCCAGTAAACAATAGTTTTCTTTGATTTCGATCATTTTGATATCCATCCACTGGGAAAAATAATCCTGATCGAACATATATTCTGCAACTTGTCTTGGATTCATTTCTAATTTAAGTTTGTTATTTCTTCATATAATTCTTCAACCAACTTCTCATAAATACTCATCGTTTTACCAAGAATTATCTGCTCGTATGAAAGATTTTCTGAATTTGATAGATTAGATTCATTTTGATAAAGAGCATTTAAGTCAATACCATTTTCATTAGCCAATCTTTTGATCAGCTCTTTATATTTTTCATTAAATTTTCCTAATAACTCAAGTCTTTCCTGATCATCATCAATCGAAGAAAGTTCCTGAATGATATATTCTTTTTCAATGATAAGCCTTGTTTCTAATTCGGCTCTGAATCCATCTATATCCATTTTTACAATTTTTTCAACAAAGAGCTTTGTCTATATCTCTCTTCCTGATATTCTTCGTAAAGATTTTGCAGGGTTTCGGAGATTTTTGCATATCCGATTTCTTTTCCCCAAGCCAATAATCCTTTTGGATAATTTACGCCTTTCTGCATTGCCAATTCAAGATCTTCATCGTTGGCAATACCTAATCTTTTTGCTTCAACCGCTTCATTGATCAACATTGAAATAATTCTCAAAAATATTTGTTGATAAAGAGCATCGTTTTTTTCTGCAACAAGTTTTTCTGCGCCTTCATTATAATCGTAGAAACCTTTTCCTGTTTTTCTGCCGTGAAGCTTGGCTTCAGACATTCTTTGTTGAAGAAGAGATGGTTTATATTTCGGGTCGTAGAAATATTCCTTGTAAACCGTTGTGGTTACTGAGAAATTTACATCAACACCAATTAAATCCATTAATTCAAAAGGTCCCATTTTGAAGTTTCCGATTGTTTTCATTGCGTCGTCAACCTGTTCTATAGTTGCGATGTTTTCTTCAACAATTCTCAATCCTTCACCGTAGTAAGGACGAGCAATTCTGTTGACGATAAATCCGGGAATATCTTTAGCAATAACTGGAGTTTTGCCCCAATCTTTCATCAGATTGTAGATTTTTTCCGCTAAAGTTTTTTCTGTTAATAAAGATGGAATGACCTCAACTAAAGGCATTAAAGGAGCCGGATTGAAAAAATGAATTCCGATGAAACGCTCCGGTTTTTGTAATTCCGCACCAAGGGAGGTGATGGAAATAGATGATGTATTAGAACCAATAATACAGTTTTCTGAAACGTAAGTCTCTAATTCTGTGAAAACTTTGGTTTTGATTTCTTTGTTTTCGATAATGGCTTCGATCACTAAATCAGAATCTTTTAAATCCTGTAAAGTTTCACCTTTAACGATATTATTTCTGATTTCTGTGGCTTTTTCCTGAGAAATTTTAGCTTTTTCAACTAACTTATTTAATGTTTTCTCTAAGCCTGAAAGTGCTTTATCAATTTGCGGAGTATTTGCATCGAATAAAACAACTTTGCAACCCGCTGTTGCAGCCACCTGAGCGATTCCTACGCCCATAGTTCCTGCACCAATAATTCCGATATTTTTCATTAATTTATAGATGTTAGAATCTAGAAGTTAGAAGTTAGATTTTTTACCTGCTAATTTCTAACCTCTAATTTCTAATTTCTATAATATTATTTTCCTTTATAATTAGGCTTTCTTTTTTGTAAAAAGGCGCTTACTCCTTCTTTGAAATCTTCTGTTTCAGCAGCTTCCTGCTGTAGATCTCCTTCTAATTCAAGTTGTTCTCTCAGAGTATTTGTATAAGACTGAGCGAAAGCTTTTTTAGTCAATTTAATCGCTGCAGTCGGCATATTTGACATTTTTTCAAGGATTTCCATTGATTTTGGAGCGAATTCTTCTTCATTGAAAATTTCAGCAACCAAACCGTAAGATTTTGCTTCATCAGCAGATAATCTTTTCCCTGTGAATGCTAAATAATTTGCCAATTGTCTTCCTAATAATTTTGGTAAGAAATACGTTCCTCCCGTATCAGGAATCAAGCCGATATTTGAAAATGCCTGAGCAAAATATGATTTATCAACCGCTAAAACGAAGTCACAGATTAATGCCAACATCGCACCAGCTCCTACTGCAGGACCATTTACCAATGCAACAACCGGTTTTTTGCAACGTGTAATTTCTGTCACCAAAGGATTGTAATAATCTACTACAATCTTTCTGATGATATCGTTATCATGATGTTCGTTGCCTTGTACGAAAGCATCATCCAGGTTTTGACCTGAGCAAAAAGCTCTTCCTCTTCCTGAAATTGCCACGCATCTTACTGTTTCGTCATCGCTACATTCTTTAATAAAATCTTTTAAATCTGATAAAGAAGGCTTTGTAAGCGCGTTCATTGTATCGGGTTGATTGAGGTAAGCGATTTTTAGCTTTCCTTCAAAATGCGTTTCAATATCAAGTTGTGTATACATGGTTTTAAATTTAATGATTAAAGAATTAAAAAATTACACTGCTCTAATTTAACAATATTAAATAACCTAGCAATGCACCATTTTAATGACATTTAAAATAATCAAAAGGCTCTAAACAGTCTAAACACTGATAAGAAGCCTTGCATAATGTAGATCCGAATCTGCTGATCTGTTTTGAATGCATGGAACCACAACGCGGGCATTTTTTCGGTTTCCCGATGTGATGTTCGTCTGCTCCTTTTTCGGGAGGTGAAATTCCGTACACACGAAGTTTTTCTCTTGCTTCATCTGTCAACCAATCTGTTGTCCAAATCGGAAACATTTTGGTGACTACTTTTGCATCCCAACCGTTTTCTTTCATGATTTTCATGATGTCTTCCTCAATGGTAAACATAGCAGGACAGGCAGAATAAGTCGGCGTAATCGTTACTTCACAAGAATTCTCGCTCGTAATTTTCGCTTCTCTTACAATACCTAATTCCACGATATTGATTACTGGAATTTCCGGATCGGGGACTAATTCTAATATTTCTAAAGGATTTTTCAATCTTCTTTTTATCTGAAAGTTTTATTTTAACGCAAAGTGCGCAAAGATTTTTTTAAACTACTAAACGTTTTTAAGTTCGCAAAGGCGTTTCACTTAGCAAAGTCCAAAAAAAAAAATTACCAAGTACAACCCGGATACGCTCTCTGCATATACTGCAACTCACAAAGCATAAATCCGAAATATTCTGTGTGATATCCCGTTCTTGATTTTGGCTGCATAAAAGGATTTGCAGGATATTCTAAACCAAAATCTGCAAAATCTTTTTGTGTAATAGCTAGGAAATCTTCATAAAGAGCATCAACATTTGGAGCGATATTTAAAGCAATTAAATCATCTTCTCCTTCCACTTTTGCGAATAAACCTTTTGTGTATTCCCAAATATTTTCAAGAGATTTTACCAAACGAGCTTTACTTTCTTCTGTTCCCTGAGCAAAAATTTTCATCCAAGATGCAGCGTGAGTATAGTGGTATCTTACTTCTTTCAATGATTTTTGAGCAAGAGCAGAAAGTTCTTCATCCGCAGAATTTGATAATGCCTCGTACATCAATTTCTGATATACAGCAAATACATACACTTTAAGAATCGTCTGCGCGTAATCTTCATTCGGAAGTTCAACCCAATGTGCATTTACGTATTCGTGCTCGTATCTCAAAAATGCTAAATCATCTTCACTTTTTCCGTTATCAGCAACTCTTGAAGCGTAAACATAAAAGTTATTTGCCTGCCCAAGTTCGTCCAATGCGATGTTTGTTAAGGCAATATCTTCCTCTAAATAAGGACCTTCGCCACACCATGCAGACAATCTTTGTCCCATGATGAAACTGTCATCAGCAAACTTTAATAAATAATTATATAATGGATTCATTTTTTATAGAATTTAGAAATTAGAGGTTAGAAATTAGACTAAATTCTAGAATCTAACTTCTAACTTCTTTATTACATGTTTTTTACATCGTTAGGAATATCGTAGAACGTCGGGTGACGGTACAATTTATCATCAGCCGGATCAAAGAAAGCTTCTTTATCAATTCCTTCTGAAGTCACAATATATTTACTTGGTACAACCCAAACAGAAGTCCCTTCTTTTCTTCTTGTATAAACGTCTCTTGCGTTCTGTAAAGCCATTTCTGCTGTTGGCGCCTGTACTATTCCAACGTGTTTGTGAGATAATCCCGGTTTAGTCTGAATAAACACTTCCCACATATCTAAATTTGCCATAGTCAAATTTTAAATTCTAAGTTTTGAATTATTTTAAACTTTAATTTTTGAACCATTAAGGACAATTAAGTTGTTAAGAATATTAAGTTTAGCTTCGCATTTAGATTTACAATCACAATGATTTATCTTAATTAAACTAAACTCCTAAACAAATCTTAATGGTTTAAATTAAATATTATATTACTTCTTTTTGTTGTTTCTCTGCAAAAGCAATCGCTGCCTCTTTTACCCAAAGGTTTTCTTGTTGCGCTTTCACTTTTGTCTGTAATCTTTTCTTATTACAAGGTCCATTTCCTTTTAAGATCTCCATGAATTCATCCCAAGGAAGTTCTCCGAAATCATAATGTTGTCTTTCCTCATTCCATTTCAGGTCTTTATCAGGCATGGTTAATCCTAAAAATTCAGCCTGAGAAACGGTAACGTCGATAAATCTCTGACGAAGACTGTCGTTACTTTCTCTTTTTACTCTGTAATTCATAGAGATTTTAGAGTTTGGCGAACTGTCATCATTAGGTCCAAACATCATTAAAGCTGGCCACCAGAAACGGTTTAACGAAGCCTGAGCCATTTCTTTCTGCTGTTTTGTGCCACGGCAAAGTGCCATCAAAATCTCATAACCCTGTCTTTGGTGGAAAGATTCTTCTTTACAGATTTTCACCATCGCTCTTGAATAAGGACCGTAAGAATTTCCCATCAACATTACCTGATTCATGATTGCAGCACCATCAACCAACCAACCGATAGCACCGATATCTGCCCAGCTTAATGTTGGATAATTGAAAATACTTGAGTATTTCGCTTTGCCTTCCAACATATCATCGTAAGTCGCATCTCTATCAGCTCTGATGGTTCCGTTTCCTAGAGTTTCAGTAGCAGAATAAAGATATAAACCGTGACCGGCTTCATCCTGAACTTTAGCTAAAAGAGCCATTTTTCTTCTCAATGAAGGTGCTCTTGAAATCCAGTTCGCTTCCGGCAGCATTCCGACAATCTCAGAATGCGCGTGCTGTGAAATCTGACGAACCAATAATTTTCTGTAATCATCGGGCATTACATCTTTTGGTTCTACTTTATTTTCGTCGTGAACGTATTGAACAAATTTTTCTAAGTCCATCTTTTTTTAGTTTTAATAATGAAAAAAATTCATTAAAAATTAAACATCATAATTAAGCATCACCACATTGGTTGTCGGGTGACATTGGCAAGTAAGAACAAATCCTCTTGCTACCTCGTCTTCGGTAAGCGCGAAATTTTTCTCCATGAAAACTTCCCCTTCCAAAACCTGCGCTTTACACGTACAACAAACTCCTCCTTTGCAAGCAAAAGGTACTGGAAGATTGTCTTTCAATGCTTTATCTAAGATACTCTCTTTTTTAGAATTAAGGTGGAACGAATATTCATCATCATCGATAATGACCGTTACCATACTTTCTATGTTGGCAATTGCTTTGAATTCATCGCTCATTTCCTCAGAATTTTCGTCGTCAGGAGCGGTGAAATATTCAAATAAAACCTGAATTGCAGGTACTTTTTTCTCTTTCTTTAAATAATCTGCGATCCCTTTAATCATTTCTGCAGGTCCGCAAATGAAAAATGTAGATTCTTTAACATCGATATCTGCATATCTTTCAAATAATAAGTCTAATTTTTCAGGAGAAATTCTTCCTTCAAAAATCGGGTCTTCATGTTGCTCACGGCTTACTAAATAAACAACTTTCAGTCTTCCATTAAAAGTTTCAACCAATTTGTCGATTTCAGCCTTTTTCATCACGTGATTCATGCTTCTGTTGCTGTAGAACAGATAAGCATTAGAATTCGGTTCCTGATAAAGACTTTCTTTAATATTCGACAACACCGGAGAAATTCCGCTTCCTGCCGCCAAACCAACGTAAGTTTTCACGTTTGTCGGGTGATAAGACGTATGAAAACCGCCCATCGGAGGCATCACTTCAAGAACTTCATCCATGTGAAGATGTTCGTTGAAATAACCCGAAACTTTTCCATTTTCTAAAAGCTTAACCAATACTTCCAGCGTGTTGCTTTTTTCACTTGGAGCATTGCAGATAGAATAAGAACGTCTCTCTTCGTTTCCGTCGATCATCATTCGGAAGTTAAGATACTGCCCCTGCTTGAATCTGAATTTATCTTTCAGTTCCTCAGGAATTTCAACGGCTACATTTACAGCATCGTTGGTATCTTTCTGAACCCTTACAGTTTTTAATTTATAAAATGAATTCATTTTGTTTTAAGTATTCTATTAATTTTTCCACCTTCGCACTTAGGCAAACTGTCCTGAGCATGAATTTTCACTTTTGTGGTAATTCCTACTCGTTTTTTTATTTCGTTTTCTATACTTTTTCCAAAGTTTCCGACAAAAATAGCATAATCATCGGTATTTATTTCAATTTGTTTGGCTCTCACAAATTCATCATCAATTTCCAGATCAATATCCAATGCAACACACATTTGTTCTTTCTCAATTGGTGTTAAATAATAATTCGGAACCACTCCTTCCACATGAGAAAATGCTTCTTCAATCTGACTTGGATATACATTTACCCCTCTTACAATCAGCATATCGTCGACTCTTCCAAGAATTGGTTTCATTTTAACCATGCTTCTTTTCGAGTTTTCTTCATAATAAAGACCTGTGATATCATTCGTCCAATAACGTAAAAGCGGCATTGCTTTTTTCGTTAAAGTCGTAATCACCAAAACACCTTCTTCGCCAAAAGGAACCGGCTGTTTTGTAATCGGATCTAAAATTTCAGGATAAAAATGGTCTTCCCAAATGTAAGAACCACCTTTTTCCTCAAAATCTTCCATCGAAACTCCGGGTCCGATAATTTCACTTAAGCCATAAATATTGGTAGCGTGAACTCCCAATTTTTCTTCAATATGATGTCTGATAATCTCCGTCCACGGCTCTGAACCTAAAACGGCATATTTTAAACTGATTTCGTCTGCCGAAATTCCTCTTTTAGCAAATTCATCAGCAATTGTTAAAGCATAAGACGGTGAGCAACAGATCACTTCAGGTTTAAAATCTATAATTAAATCAACCTGTCTCGTTGTCATTCCTCCTGAAATTGGAAGGACACTCATCCCTAATTTTTCTGCTCCGTAATGAAGTCCAAGTCCGCCCGTGAAAATTCCATATCCATAGGCGTTGTGTAACTGCATTCCCGGTTCTGCTCCCGCTGCATTCAATGATCTTGCTACCACTTCACTGAATAAATCAACATCTTCTTTTGTATATCCTACCACCGTTGGTTTTCCTGTTGTTCCGCTTGAACAGTGAATTCTTTGCAATTCATTCTTTGGAACAGTAAATAATCCGAACGGATAATTGTCTCTTAAGTCCTGTTTGTAAGTAATCGGAAGTTTCGTAATATCTTCAATTGTCCTTATTTCCTGTGGAGATATTCCTAATTCATCAAATTTTCCTTTATAAAAATCCGACTTCTCCTCAAGATAACCCACCAAATTCACCAATCTTTCCGACTGGAGCTGTTTCAATTGGTTAAGATTTAAATATTCAACATCAAACTTCATGACTAACTAACATTTGTTAGGTGTAAATTTAAAAAGAATTTGGGAGGTGACAAAATTTTTATGACTTTCGTCATATTTTGAATGATTCTAAATAATGAAACAAATAATTATTAAAGGGATCATATTATTTAAAATATGTAAAAATAAAGCATACGAGAATCCGTAGTTTAATCTGACAAAACTTAAAATAAATGCTGAAATAAAGTGAGGTAACATTATAAATATTGAAAACAGTAAGTAATTTGCGCTTTCCATATCATAATTAGCAATATGCATAAAAGCAAATAATAGGCTATAACTATACACTATAACTTCTAATCTTTTGTTGTAAAAATTTTCAAAAATAATATGATACTTCCTAACGATCAACCACACTAAAAAACCGAATAAACATGATATTATTACCCTTAAAATAAAATAATGCTGTACATCAAAATGATCATCTAAATGGAAAAATCTGTTTACAATAAAAAAAGAAATAATTGTTGCAGAAAAAGAGAAGTTTATATTAGAGAAAAGTAGAGGTAGCCTAAATGCAATTTCTTCTATCAATGGACTCAGTAGACAGGCAACTAAAATAAAATATAAACTAGTTTCATCATCTCCAGATACACCTTCCATTGGAATATTTACAAAATATGGAGTAATAAGAGAAATCGTAATTCTTAAAACAAAACCAAAGATAAATAATGATAAAAGTTCTAAACTATTTCTTATAAATGATTTAGAAAGCTTATCTATTTTTGGTTTGTAAATAAAACTAAAAAAGCGAAACCAAATTGACAATTCCTTATCGCTTTTCATTTCCTAAAAGCCCAAAAAGAATTTTATCCCTTATTTCATCAGTAATTTCAGTAGTCGATTCTATATTTCTTTTGAACCAGAAATAAGAATTGTTTAATGTATGAAGAATAAATCTTGTCGTAAAAGTAGATGATTTGAGTTCCCAGTTTTCGGCTTGATAAATTTCAGAAATCAATTCTTCAACTTCCTGTTGATATTTTTTTCTTAATTCTACAAATTCGGGAAGTCTTTCCTCCAAATGCTTCCATTCATTAGAATAAATATGTGTGACATCGCGGTTTCTAAGAACTATTGATAAATGTTTATCAATGAATAAATTCAATTTATCTTTTGGATTGATGTCTGTGTTTTTCACCAATTGAAGTTCGTCAAAGAATTCCTGAGCGATGCCAAAACAAATCCATTCCAGAATTTCTTCTTTTGAACGGATGTGTGCATATAAAGAAGCAGCTTTAATATTAAGCTTTGTCGCCAAGTCTCTCACAGAGCTGCCCATATACCCTTTCTCTTTGAAAAGTTCTACAGCAACGTCTAGTATTTTCCTTTGTTTTTCTTTTAACTCCATCTGGTAAACGCAAAAGTAATTATTTTGATTTTAATCTGTAGTTTTTTGAGCAATAAAACCCAGAAAAGTTTTAGATTACATTTTAACACTGACGATTTTTCCATCATTTTAATCTAAATTATTACGAATCGGAAATTTTGTCGTTTTGTTTTTACTCAAAAATACATATTTCGGAAATTTTGTCTTAAATATTTGAAAATTTAATAATAGAACACTTTTTGCGATAAGCTAATCGAATTAAATGATAAATAATTGATAGCATTAAGAAACTGAGCCTTGAAATTTGGTTTCTTGATGTTTTTTAAGAAAATTAGACCAGACGTAACCATTACAAAAAATATAAAAATATGAACTTAAATCAATATACAGTAAAATCACAGGAAGCCATCCAGGCAGCACAGCAAGTTGCTATGGAATTTGGCAATCAAAGCATAGAACCTCAACATCTATTGGAAGGAATCTTTCAAATAGATGAAAATATATCGCCTTTCTTATTAAAAAAATCTGAAGCAGATGCCAATTTGGTAAGAGAGCGAAACCGTGAAAATTTAGAAAAACTTCCGAAAGTACAGGGAGGAAATATTTATCTTTCACAATCAGCAAATAAAGTTTTGTTGGATGCTCCCAACATCGCCAAAAAAATGGGTGATGAATTTGTAACGATCGAACATTTATGGCTTTCACTTTTAGAAACCAATTCTGAAGTTTCGAAAACATTGAAAGATATGGGTGTTACAAAAAGTCTTTTGGAAGGCGGAATTAAAGAATTAAGAAAAGGGAGTACCGCGACATCTGCAAGCTCAGAAGAAACGTATCAATCCTTAAAAAAATACGCTAAAAACTTCAACGAACTTGCTGCTGAGGGAAAATTAGATCCAGTTATTGGTCGTGATGAAGAAATCAGGAGAGTTTTACAGATTCTTTCAAGAAGAACGAAGAACAATCCGATCTTAATTGGTGAACCGGGTGTTGGTAAAACCGCAATCGCAGAAGGAATTGCCCACAGAATTATCAGCGGAGATATTCCTGAAAATTTAATGGATAAAACGTTGTATTCATTGGATATGGGGGCTTTGATCGCCGGTGCAAAATATAAAGGAGAATTTGAAGAAAGGTTAAAATCGGTTATCAATGAGGTTACAAAATCAGACGGACAGATTATTCTTTTCATCGACGAGATTCATACTTTGGTGGGAGCCGGAGGTGGTGAAGGTGCGATGGATGCTGCAAATATCCTTAAACCCGCTTTGGCAAGAGGAGAATTAAGAGCGATTGGTGCAACGACTTTAAATGAATATCAGAAATATTTCGAAAAAGATAAAGCGCTTGAAAGACGTTTCCAGAAAGTGATGGTGGAAGAACCGGATACTGAATCTGCAATCTCTATTCTTCGTGGAATTAAAGATAAATATGAAGCTCACCACAAAGTAAGAATCAAAGACGAGGCGATTATTGCAGCGGTGGAAATGTCTCAACGATATATTTCAGACCGATTTTTACCGGATAAAGCGATTGACCTTATTGATGAGGCTTCGGCTAAGTTGAGAATGGAAATCAATTCAAAACCTGAAGAACTGGATGTTTTAGACAGAAAATTGATGCAGATGGAAATTGAATTGGCTGCCATTTCAAGAGAAGGCAATCAAACAAAAATTGACCATTTAAAAGAAGATATTTCGAAAATTTCTGAGGAAAGAAATGAAATTAATGCTAAATGGCTTAAAGAAAAACAAAAATCTGAGGATTTAACCCAGATTAAAAAAGATATAGAATCCCTGAAATTAGAAGCAGAAAGAGCTTCAAGAGCAGGAGATTACGCAAAAGTTGCTGAAATTCAGTACGGAAAAATAAAAGAGAAGGAAGATGCTTTGCAGAAACTCGAATTGGAGATGCAAAACCATCAGAATGAATTAATTAAAGAAGAAGTAACCGCAGACAATATCTCTGAAGTTATCGGAAAATGGACAGGAATTCCTGTTACCAAATTACTTCAATCAGAAAGAGAAAAATTATTACATCTTGAAACCGAACTTCATCACAGAGTTGTAGGTCAGGAGGAAGCAATTGGTGCGGTTGCAGATGCGATCAGAAGAAACAGAGCTGGGTTAAGCGACGAGAAAAAACCAATCGGGTCATTCCTTTTCTTAGGTACGACGGGTGTTGGTAAGACTGAGCTTGCAAAAGCGTTGGCTGAGTTTTTATTTGACGACGAAAACAATATGACCAGAATTGATATGAGTGAATATCAGGAAAGACACAGCGTGTCTAGGCTTGTCGGTGCGCCTCCGGGATATGTTGGATACGATGAAGGCGGTCAGTTGACAGAAGCTGTAAGAAGAAGACCGTATTCAGTCGTGCTTTTAGATGAAATTGAAAAAGCGCATCCTGATGTTTTCAACACGTTATTGCAAGTTTTGGATGATGGTCGTTTGACGGATAATAAAGGTAGAGTTGTAAACTTCAAGAATTCAATTATCATTATGACTTCGAATTTAGGTTCGCACATCATTCAGGAAAATTTTGAAAATATTACTGAAGAAAATCAAGATCAAATTGTTGACAGAACTAAAATTGAGGTTTTTGATCTGTTGAAACAAACTTTACGTCCAGAATTCTTGAACAGAATTGATGAGACCGTATTATTCCAACCTTTAAGAAAAAAAGAAATTGGAAAAATCGTTCAGTATCAATTGAGAGGATATAATGATCTTTTGGCAAAACGAAATATTATTATGACTTCTACTCAGGATGCTGTAGATTATTTAATGAACAAAGGTTATGATCCGGCTTTCGGAGCAAGACCGTTGAAAAGAGTAATTCAACAGGAAGTTTTAAATAAATTATCAAGAGAGATTCTTGCAGGAACGGTGAATGAAGGCGATAGAATCACGTTAGATTATTTCGAAGAAACAGGTTTGGTTTTCAGACCTGCAGAAAAATAAGTAGTTTTTTTTCATATATATTATTTTTGTAATAAGTGCTGTAGACCCAATCTACGGCACTTATTTTTTTTATACAAATACTTCCAAATCCTTAATAATTTTAACCATACATAACAATCCGTAAAATCACGGAGAATTAATAGGTAAAAAACGTATCATTTAACATAAAAAATTTACGAAATTTGCAATACTAACTAACATTCTACTATAAAAGCTAACATTATGAAAACAAAACCTATCTTTAACGGAGACACCATTGAGTTAACAGAGGCTCCAAACACGATGTCTTCATCATTTGTTCAAAAATTAGTTGATAACTACCGTGATAATCAATTAGCTGCAATCAATACCAAATTTGGGATTGAAGATGCTCATTCTATCCGTTTCGATTTATCAACCTTGAAAAAATTTATTTCAGATATTGAGAATGAAGCGAAAAAAGTAAATCCAGCAATTACAGAAAATGATTTAGGCGTTAGATTTTATTATGCAGCATATCCACAGGTTGAAAACTGGAACACAATGGAAGGCACTCCAATCGGAACGAACTATGCAGGAAAACATACTTTAGTAATGATTCCTACATTGAAAATGGAGAATACAGAAGGAGAAACTTTAAGTTATGACTTCAATCCTTTGGACGCTTCCACTTATAATCAGAACAGTGATAATGATGGCGAACAGGGAGAAGTAATGGCAATGAATAAGGCTTTATCAGCTATTTTATGTCAGAATCACGGAAATCTTATTCCGCCAGATAATACTGTAACAGAATCATTCTAAATTTTTTATATTTAATCCAATATTAAACTAACACAATGACGGACTTCCAAAAAGTGATATATGAATCTTTGTTCTGGAGTGAGGGTATCGCTGCACTTATCTCAATTTTATATTATAACCGTATAAAAAATCAGTCTTGGAAGTACTTTGTATTTTATTTAATATTTATTTTTCTGTGTGAAGCAATTGGAAAATGGGGATCACTTGTTGTTGATTATAATAAGCAGGCATTCTACAACTATTTTGTAATTCCAGTTCAATTTATCTTTTTCTTTTGGCTTTATGCAGCTAAATCGTTTGAAAAAAAGAAAACATTTCTAGTATTATCCGGAATTTATTTACTTTCATTTATACCAAGTGAATTCATTTTGGATACCGATAAGGTAATGTTTTCGATCAATTACACATTTGGATGCCTAATTTTGATGATACTCGTTGTAATGGAATATTATAAGCAAATTAATTCATCAAATATTCTTAATTTCAGTAAGAATCCAATGTTTTATATCAATTTAGGAGTAACATTATTTTATATTGGGACTTTACCTTTCTGGACATTTTTTCCTCTTATCAGAACATATAGAGAAATCTACAATATCTATTTTGCTTACTTCCTTATTTCCGGGATCGTGATGTACTTATTATTCTCAATTTCATTCATATGGGGAAAACAGAGCTCTTAATAACGTTAATCCTATTCAACATATTTTTTGTGTTGTTTGTCGCCGCGATCATGGTTTATATCCGAAAATATAAGCAGCGTAAAAAGGAATATTTAACTGAAATTGAAATAAAAAACGAGATCCATCAGAAAGAACTTCTGGCAACACAGCTGGAAATTCAGCAGGCGACCATGCAGCAGATCGGGCGTGAGCTTCATGATAATATCGGACAGAAATTAACCCTTGTAAGTCTTTACACCCAGCAACTTTTATATGAAAATAAAGTTCCTGAGGTGAGTGAAAGGATAGAACAGGTTTCACAGATCATCAATCAGTCTTTACAGGATTTGAGGAGCCTTTCAAAAACATTGACGGATGACAATATAAGTCAAAAGGAAATCGTAACTTTAATACAGGAAGAAGTTGACAATACCAACAGCTTTAAAAAGTGTAAAGTTAATTTTCAGCATAATTTCGAAAACCTTGATTTAGACTTTGTTCAGAAAAATATGCTTTTAAGAATTACTCAGGAATTCATTCAGAATAGTATAAAACACGCAAAATGTAAAAATATTTTCATTAATCTGAACACTTCTGACGAATCTTTTTGGGAATTGAATATCAAGGATGACGGCTTGGGATTTGATCGTTCGAAGATCACCTCAAACGGAATCGGTTTAACCAACATGAAAAACAGAGCCGAGATCATCGGGGCAGATTTCAGCCTTGAAAGCCAGAAAAACCTCGGAACTACACTCAATATTATTTTAAAAAAACAGCCATGAAAAAAACTATAGTTATTGTTGATGATCATGTACTTATCGCAAAAGCTTTAGAAGGAATTATTGATAATTTTAAAGATTTTGAAGTAATTTATGTTGCTGAAAATGGGAAAGACCTCATCCAAAAATTTGAGAATAACAGCAAAATTCCAGACATCATTCTTTTAGACATCAGCATGCCGATTATGGATGGTTTTGAAACTGTATTGTGGCTCAAAGAAAATCAGCCAAACATCAAAGTAATGGCGCTGAGCATGCAGGGTGACGATAAAAGTGTCATTAAAATGATCAAAAACGGAGCAAAAGGTTATTTACTGAAAAACACCCACCCAAAAGAACTTGAGAATGCTCTTATTAAATTAAATTCAGACGGTTTTTTCTATCCGGAATGGGCTTCAAAGATCATTTTTTCTAATATGAATAATGATAAAGGCACTGAAAACGGAGTAAGAATTTCTGACCGCGAAAAAGAGTTTTTACGATACACCGTAACCGAACTCAGTTATAAAGAAATTGCCGATAAAATGTGCTGTAGTCCAAGAACAGTTGAAAGTTACAGAGATCAGCTTTGTGATAAATTAGATTTAAAAACGCGTGTCGGTTTGGCAGTTTTTGCTATTAAAAATGGCTTTGCGGAATCATAATTTACATATTTCCAAATACACATTTAAACATAAAAAAATCCTTTTCGGTCTGAAAAGGATTTTTTTCTTTATTTAATTTTTTCTATAAATTCTTAGAATTATCTGCCGGCGTGTAATCCATAAAAAGACCACCGTCTAAATTCACAGATTTTACTTTCTTTTTAATCGGAATCGTTAAAACAGCCTGTTTTTGATCTTTCTCCCAAAGTGATGGCGAGAAATGAAGCTTTTCCACAGTTCCGTCTTCGTAGGTCAATATCGCTTCAAAAGGAATGGCAAAACCACCTACATTATCAATATTAACGGTTAAAAGGTCGTTCAACTGAGAAACGTTTGCGATTTTTAAATCAATATAATTATTGGTATAAAACCAGTTATTGAAAAACCAATTTAAATTTTTCCCTGAACCTGAGTTCATAGAATAGAAATAATCCCACGGAATTGGGTGTTTTCCATTCCAGTTATCCATATAATGATGTAATGCTTTTTTGAAAACTTCATCACCCAAATAATCTTTTAATGCTAAATAAGACAGAGACGCTTTCACGTAAGAATTGTTTCCATAACCTGCTCCACTTACCTGCGTACTCATCGAAATAATCGGCTGATCTTGTTCTGCAGAAGGATCATTGATCCATTTTTTAACTCTAAAATTTTGATAGAATTCTTTGGCTGCAGCTTCTCCGTTTTCATCAATTCCAATTAAATATTCCAAAGTCGTTGCCCAACCTTCATCCATAAAAGCATAACGCGTTTCGTTGATGCCCATGTAGAAAGGGAAATACGTGTGTGCAATTTCGTGATCCGCCGTTAATCTCGCATCCTGAAAATTATCCGGAACCGTTGAATCATTGATCATCATTGGATATTCCATATCTGCATATCCCTGAATTGCCGTCATCACATTGTAGGGATATTCTACACCCGGCCAGTTTTTTGAGAACCAATCCAGATTATAACGCATCCAGTCTACATAATGTTCAAAATCTTTTGCTCCTGCTTTGTATCCCGCTTGAACACTGGCTCTTTTTGTTTTCAACTGAACACTTGCTGCATCCCAAACGTAATGATTGCTCAAGGCAAAACAGAAATCGGTGATATTATTGGCCTTAAATTTCCAGACATTCCACTTATTAGGTTTAGTTACTTTCCCCGATTTCATTTCCTGTTCGGTGGCAACGTGTATCACTTTGTCACTTTTTAACGAAGATTTATATCTTTTTAAATATTCCGGTTGAAGTACGGCATCAGGATTTAAGAAATCTCCCGTTGACCAAACCACATAGTTTTTCGGAGCCGTAATCGCGAAACTATAATCATTAAAATCGTTGTAAAACTCCTGTCTGTCGGAGTGCGGAAGCATATCCCAACCGTTGTAATCGTCGTACACAGAAATTCTTGGGAAAGAATAGGCTATATAGAACGTTTCGGAATCAATTTGCCCTTCTCTTCCACTTTGCACAGATAACGGATATTCCCACTCAATTTTAACCTCAGCTTTGGCTTTAGATTTTAAAACTGAATTTAATTTTACTTTTTCAACCGTTCCCCAATCGTCACTATTTACTTCGTATTTTTCACCATTTACGATGAAAGATTTGATATGTAGACCTGAAGACAAAAAGTCTTTGGAAACAGATCCTGACCTTGGTGACTGTGGTTTATGTAAGTTATTAACGAATCTTATGGCTAATTCATTCAGATCATTCGGGCTGTTGTTAGTATAAACAATTGTTTCTTTCCCAGACACGACTTTCGTGTTGGCATCAACCTTTACATCAACGTTATAAATCCCTTTATTCTGCCAATAGTTTTTTCCCGGAGCGCCAGAAATATCTCTTGTTCCGTTTTCATAAGCTTTCTTAATATTTCTCGGCATATATAATTCCTGCGCAGAAATCTGACAAGAAATTGCAAAAGCAAACGCTAAAATTATCCCTCTCATTTCAATTATTTTACAATAAGTATTCAATTTAACATAAAAGTAACAAAAATGGCAATATCTAGTTGCGCTTTGCATTAAAAACTTTTTCCTCTTTTTTGATTTAATTGTCTTTTCAATTAAAATTTTACATTAAAATACAAAATAGCAAGAAAATTAAAATCCTAAAACGGTCATTTAGAATACAAATATCTAATTGCAATAATATTAATATATTCCATTATAAAAACTCTTATCTTTATTCTATCAAACAGTAAGAGTGTATTTTATAACTTGCATAATAGATTTCTAATTGATTTAATATAAATAGTATGATCGATTTTAAAAAGGCAATTCATTTGGTGTATAGCAACCCCGGAAGAGGAAATTTAGAATCTTATTTCAAAACCCATTTCCCCGAGGATAAAATACAAATTCACTGTATTTATAATGATTTAACGACAGGACCTTTGAATGATTTCACATCTGCTCCTGACTTTGAAAAATTCAGTTCATACTGGAAAACTATCGATGCTGTTTGTTCACCTGAAACAATTGAAAACAATGAAGAAAACAGCATAAATTTCAATGATTTATCAAAAGAATTTAGCATTGATTTCCCAAAAGAAACCCCGTTAATTATCTGGCATGGAAGTGATGCTGGCGAAAAACTGATGTTATACCGTTACTGTAATCTTTTAAAGAATAGGGATTTATATGAAATCAATCTGGATGATTGGCCAACAACGTTAAAGAACGACTATAGAACCAATTGTTTAGCCATACAAAATCCGGAAGATCTGGACGGAGTTTTCAATATTTTAAACGAGATTGATGAAAATACGAAATCGTTTTATGCAAATGAATGGGAAAGACTGAAAAAAGATCAAAAAACAAATAGAATATTGCAAGATGACCGTGTAATTTCTGTAAATGAGGATTATTATGACCAAAGTATTTTAGATAACTGCACTTCAGACTATCAAAAAGCAGCGAGAGTAATTGGCGAAACAATGGGGAAGCAAAAATCTACGATTGGAGACTATTATCTTTTGTATAGAACTCATATGTTGATCGATCAGCAACTACTAGAATATCAAGGTGATCTGTCGATAATGCGAGATTTAGAAATCAGAAAAAATAAGCTTCATCCCGTAGAATAAAGCTCATTTTTATTTTAATTTAAGTATTTCATTAAAACTGTAAATCTACCAAGACCGGAAAATGATCGGAAGGATACAACAAGTTTTCTCTTCTGTCATTGATGTGTCGGTGAGATTTTATCTTTAATCCTTTTACAAAAATATAGTCGATTCTGTTTTTCGGAACTTCATTTACATTGAAAGCTGTAAAAGTACCAACAGGGCCATAATGTTTTGATTCTGAATTATAAAAACTGTCCTTCATATTTTGTGAAAGAATTTTAATGGGTTCAGAATCATCTGTTAAATTAAAATCACCAGTCAATGTTACCGGTAAATTTTTAGGGTTGATTTCTTTGATTTTCTTTAGAATTAAATCTGCAGACTTTACTCTTGCCACATTTCCGATATGATCAAAATGAAGATTCATTGCTAAAAATTCTTTCTTTGATTTTTTATCTTTAAAAACAGCATAAGTACAAATTCTGTTCAAAGCAGCATCCCAACCTCTTGACGGTTTTTCAGGCGTTTCAGAAAGCCAAAATGTTCCTGAATTTACAACCTGAAGTCTGTTTGTATCATAAAATATAGCCGAAAACTCTCCTTTTTCTTTGCCATCCTCTCTTCCGACACCTACATAATCATAATTTTTCAATCCGTTTTTGATATCTTTCATCTGCTCGGGAAGCGCTTCTTGAACTCCGAAATAATCCGGATGATAATAATTTAATAAATCTACTGCATCTTGTTTTCTCACTGTCCAGGCGTTTTCCTTATCCGATTCTACCTGAAGCCTGATGTTGAAACTCATCACTTTTAGATCCTGCGAAAATCCCAACGCAAAAAACATCAGCAATACCATTGAAAATCTGAAATTCATATTCATCTATTTTAAATTAATAAGACACAAAAATAAAACTTCTCCGTGAGAGAGAAGTTTTAGATGTATAATTATTATGTTAATTCTTGCAATAAGCAATAAGCAATAAGCAATAAGCAATAAGCAATAAGCAATAAGCAATAAGCAATAAGCAATAAGCAATAAGCAAAATTAACTCATCAGTTATAATTTATAATTTTTAGTTTGACTTTTTTGCTTTTATCATTGCTTCCAGCGCATCCCACATTTCCTGCGGAATATCTTCCAGCATATTGAACTCTCCTGCGCCTTGTAGCCATTCACCACCGTCGATGGTTACTACTTCTCCATTCACAAAAGATGAAAAATCAGAAACCAGATAAGCGGCAAGATTCGCTAATTCCTGATGTTCTCCTACTCTTTTAAGCGGATTTTTCTTCGCTAAATCAAATTGATCTTTCATATCTCCCGGAAGCAATCTGTCCCAAGCTCCTTTCGTTGGGAATGGTCCTGGCGCGATTGCATTGAATCGGATGTTATATTTCCCCCACTCTACAGCAAGAGATCTTGTCATGGCTAAGACGCCTGCTTTTGCGCAAGCGGATGGAACGACATAAGCAGAACCCGTCCAAGCGTAAGTCGTTACGATATTTAAAACTGTTCCCGGAGTTTTTGAATCAATCCAATGTTTTCCGATGGAAAGTGTACAGTTTTTTGTTCCTTTCAACACAATATCTAAAATAGAATCAAAAGCAGAATGTGTTAATCTTTCTGTTGGAGAGATGAAGTTTCCGGCTGCGTTATTTAATAGAATATCAATTCTTCCGAATTCTTTCAAAGCAGCTTCTTTCATCGCTTCTACCTCATCCCAGTTTCTTACGTCACATGCAACACAAAGAACTTTTCCGCCCGTTTCGTCTTCTAATTCTTTTGCAGTTCCTTGTAATTTCTCCAAATTTCTGGAAGTGATGACCACTTTTGCACCTAATTGAAGGAAATATTTGGTCATTGCTTTTCCTAGACCGCTTCCACCGCCTGTAACGATGGCTACTTTATCTTTCAGTGCATCTTCACGCAACATCGGTTGTGTATATAGATTCATATTGTTTTAATTTTTCCTAAAAATAACAAATATTAAAATGTAATGCTTTAAAATAAATCAAGAAATGATGCTATAAATAACTGTTTTACATTTTATAGTCTTTATCGCAAAAGAATTGGTAATTTTTCACCAAATTTTTAAATGGGAAACTGCAACCCTAGCCCCGATTGCAGCTTTGTTTGAGCTCATTTTTCAGGCTTCGGGTTTCGGCGGCTTCGCCGCCGAAACCCGAAGCCTGAAAAATAGCGAGTGCGGAAAGCGGGAAAAAGCTTCAAATAAAAACAAAAAACAGCCTGACAATAAATTATCAGGCTGCTTTTATATTGAACAAGATTAAATTAATTATGCAGTAACAGTTCCTTTAAACGAAAGTGTTTTAGGAGTTTTGCTTTCGCTTGTTGTAACGTTAACCGTTTTCATGAATGGACCTGCAGCTGCAGCATTAAAACTAGCTTCTACAAATCCTTTTTTTCCTGGAAGAATAGGAGTTTTAGTGTAATCTGCTGTAGTACATCCACAAGATGGTGCTACATTTTCGATAACAATTGGCTTTTTAGATGTATTTGTAAATTCAAATCTGATCAATTTTGGTTTTCCCTGAGGAATATTTCCAACGTCAATAGATTCTGATTTCCATGTGATATCAGCTTTAATTGTTCTCACAACAGGAGTTCCTTCAGTAGGAAATACATTTGCATAAAATGGAGAACATGCTAACACTGCTAAAAGAGCTGTAATTTTTAAATTTTTCATGAGTATAAATTTTATTAATAGTTAAATATAAAAAACAATTATTATTTTTTGATATAACAAATGTAAAGCTGATTGTTATTTCAACATGTTAACCGCTATCAAACATTTGTTAATAAGTTGTTAATGATAAAAGATTAATAGATATTTTTGGATAATATTGCTTCATTAAATGGAAATAAAGAAACTCAATATTATTATTACCCTCGGCTTTGTCGCTATTATCGGAATTTTGATAGCCCAACTTCTATGGACAAGACAAGCCTATAATATTGAGGATGAAAAATTTAACCAAACCGTAAATATTGCTTTACTCGAAGTCGTGGAAAAATTATCCGGAGGAAAAACTTCTTTTAGTGAAAATCCGGTTCAGAATATTTCCAACGACTATTATGTGGTTAATATTAATAATGAATTTCATCCCGAAGTATTGGAATATTATTTGAAAACAGAATTCACTCGTTTACAGATAAATACCGATTATGTTTACGCATTATACAATTGCCAAAGTGATAGAATGATGTATGGAAAATATGTTTCTAAGCATCAGGAAAGTCCAAATATGGCTATTAAATTTCCAAAACATAAAAATTTAGTCTATTATTTTTCTATACGCTTTCCCGATAAAACGACGTATCTGATCAGTTCATTACGTTTTTGGTATTTACTCACCTTTGCTCTTATTATCATTCTTTTGGTATATGTTTATTCTATTTATACTATTATCCAACAGAAAAAATTCTCTGAGCTGCAGCGTGATTTTATCAATAATATGACACATGAGTTTAAGACTCCTCTTTCTTCTATACTTTTGGCTTCAGAAGCGCTCACAAAGCAAGAACTCATTAAGGAAAACCCTAAGCTACAGACCTACACTTCTATCATTACCGATCAGGGTTATAAGCTTAATAATCATATTGAAAAAATATTGAATATCGCTAAAAATGATGCTTCCGGACTGTCATTAAAACCTCAGAAAATAATTTTATTGCCTTTCATTCAGGAAATTGTCGATACGATAAAACAAAAAAATGAAAATCTTTCTATTCAAATAGAAATTGACAGTAATATTTCAATCATTGCTGATGAATTTCACTTTACAAATATCATTTATAACATTTTAGACAACTCCATCAAATACTGCGAAACGAAACCTACTATTATAATTTCTTCCTTTAAAGATTCAAAAGGTTTATATTTAAAATTTAAAGATAACGGGATGGGAATTCCACCTAAAAATATCCCTCATATTTTTGATAAATTTTACAGAGTAAATACAAAAAAAAGTGATGAGGTAAACGGTTTTGGATTAGGTTTATTTTACGTAAAAAAGATCGTTCAGCAACATAATTGGAAAATTTCAGTGGAAAACAATAAAGATGAAGGAATTACGATAACTCTATTTTTACCGTCTTAAAAATATCAGTGCAAACCATGGAAAAATCTAAAATTTTATATGCAGAAGATGACAATACAATCGCTTTCCTGATTCAGGATAGCTTGGAGAGTTATTATGATATAGATTGTTATCCTGATGGAAAATCGGCATTGGAAGCATTCAATACCAAAATTTTTGATATTTGCCTTTTAGATATTATGATGCCCGAATTAAATGGGTTTGAATTAGCACAATACATTCGCGATAAAAACTCTGAGATCCCCATTATTTTTATTTCTGCGAAAGCTTTGAAAGAAGACAGAATTAAAGGTTTGAAAATTGGCGCAGACGATTATTTGGTAAAACCTTTCAGTATTGAAGAGCTTATTCTAAAAATTGAAGTTTTTCTAAAACGTTCAAAGAAAACAAACACCACTCCATCAAAATATAAGGTCGGAAAATATGACTTCGATCCTAGAAACTATACTTTACAAGATTCACTAAATACGATTACCCTTACCCAAAGAGAATCTGAACTGTTATTATATTTTATCAATCATAAAAACAGCGTTGTAAAAAGACAAGACATCCTTAAAGCAATTTGGGGAGATGACGATTACTTTATGGGACGGAGCTTGGATGTATTTATTTCAAGATTGCGAAAATTATTGGCTGATGAACAAAATGTAATTATTGAAAATCTACACGGAATAGGTTTTAGGTTTTCTGAAAAATAGCCTTTCAATAATTTACTACATTTTTGTTTTATCTCTAAATCTTAAATTCATTGAAAATTTAACCGCAAAAGGTACAAAAGCTCTCTGCAGATTTAACCATTGTGTTTTATCATTAGAAAGCAAAAGCCACTCAAAAGAATAAAAATCAAAGATTTTTTTAAAAACTTATGTGCTCTTATTAGCAGTTTAATAATTAACTTAAAAACACTAAAGTGTTAATCTTTTGTCTCTTTTGTGGTTAAAATAAACAGCTTTTTTTAAATAATAATTATTCTTTGATTTTGATTACTTTTATCATTCGAAAATTTACTTATCCATGAAAAATTCGGGAACTTCTGTTTTTCTATTATTTTTATTATTTAGTTTACATCTTAAAGCTCAACAATTCGAAAAGCTCTATCAATATGTAAATCCATTGATTGGAACTGAAAAAATGGGACACACCTATCCCGGAGCAACGGCCCCTTTTGGAGCTGTTCAATTAAGTCCGGAAACAGATACCATTTCTTATGAACTCAACGGAAAATACAATGGCGATGTTTATAAATATTGTGCCGGATATCGTTACGAAGACAAAACGATTGTAGGTTTCAGTTCTACCCATTTTAGCGGAACAGGACATTCCGATTTAGGAGATTTCCTCGTAATGCCAACGGTTGGAAAATTACAGTTGAATCCAGGAACCGCTTCAAATCCTGAAAGTGGCTACAGAAGTAGATTTTCTCATCAAAACGAAAAAGCAGAAGCAGGATATTACAAAGTGAAGCTTGATGATCATAATATTTTAGCTGAATTAACCGCCACAATGAGAGTCGGAGTTCATCGCTACACATTCCCAAAGTCTGATCAAGCTCATATTATTTTAGATTTGATGGCCGGAATTTACAATTATGGGGGTAAAAATGTCTGGACGTATGTTCGAGTAGAAAACGGAAATACCATTACAGGTTATCGACAAACGAATGGTTGGGCAAGAACTAGAACGGTTTATTTTGCCATGAAATTTTCAAAACCATTTAAATCTTATGGTCAGAAAAATTATGACGGGAAGCAAGTTTATAATGGTTTCTGGAGAAAATTTGACCAGACTAAAAACTTTCCGGAGATAGCTGGAAAGAATCTGAAAATGTACTTTGATTTCGATACAAATGAAAATGAAGCCATTGAAGTTAAATTGGCAATTTCACCCGTAAGTCAAGTGAATGCACTAGAAAATTTAGAAAAAGAAGTTGGTAATCTATCTTTTGATGAGGTGAAAGCAAAAACTCAGGAAACTTGGAATAAAGAATTAAATAAAATTGTCATTAAAGGTTCTGAAGCTGAAAAGACAAATTTCTATACTGCGATGTATCACACTTTTATTAATCCAACAACGTATACAGATGTCAATGGAGAATATAAAGGTTTAGATCAAAATATTCACAAAGCAGAAGGTTTTACGAATTATACTACCTTCTCGATTTGGGATACCTATCGTGCGCTTCATCCTTTCTTTAACATTATTCAACCTAAAAGAAATGGAGATATGGTGAAGTCGATGATGGCTCATTATGATCAATTCTCAATGAAAATGTTACCTATTTGGTCTCATTATGCGAATGATAATTGGTGTATGAGTGGTTATCACAGTGTGAGCGTGGTTGCCGATGCTATTATTAAAGGAAATTATAACGGTGACGCAAAAGCTGCGCTAATGGCTTGCGTTGAAACAGCCAACAAAAAAGATTATGAAGGCATCGGACAATATATTGATTTAGGATATATTCCTGCAGAAAAAAGTGGGACTTCGGTTTCCAATACCTTAGAATATGCTTATGACGATTGGGCGATTGCTCAATTGGCAAAACATTTAGGTGAAACAGAAGTTTACAATCAATTCATCAAACGTTCTGAAAACTGGAAAAACAATTTTGATAAAACCATCGGATTTATGCGTCCTCGCTTAGCGGATGGAAGTTTCAAAAAAGATTTTAATGCACTGAGTACGCACGGACAAGGTTTCATTGAAGGAAATTCTTGGAATTACAGTTTCTTCGTTCCTCAAAATCCGGATGAATTAATTAAAATGATGGGTGGAAAGAAAAAATTTGCTTCAAAATTAGATGAGTTATTCACAATGCATTTACCAGATGAGTTTTTTGCAGATACAGAAGATATTACAAGAGAAGGAATTATTGGCGGTTACGTTCACGGAAATGAACCGGCTCATCATGTTGCCTATTTTTATAATTGGGCTGGGCAACCGTGGAAAACTCAGGCGCAGATCAGACGAATTTTAGAAATGCAATATAAAGCCACTCCCGATGGATTAGGCGGAAATGACGATACCGGACAAATGAGTGCGTGGTATATTTTGAGTTCGCTTGGTTTTTATCCTGTTGCTCCGGGCTCGGAAGACTATGCGATTGGAAGTCCAGCTGTAGATCATGCCGTTCTGAATTTAGAAAACGGAAAAACGTTTGAAGTTGAAGCGATTAATCAAAGTCCGAAAAATGTATATGTTGAAAAAATTCTTCTCAATGGAAAAGAAATAAAAAACTTTACATTGAAGCATTCTGAGATTATGAATGGCGGAAAATTGAGTTTTTATATGAGTTCTAAAGCTAAAAAATGATTTGTTTAAACACAAATAACACTAATATTTTACACTAATTTTCACAAATAAAATCTGCAAAGCTGTCATTCAGAGCGGAACGCAGGGGAGCGTGGAATCTAAGCATAGCTTTAGTTACATTGTTTAGATTCCTGCGGAATAACAAATATTATATAAAACTATCCCACGGATTTCACGGATTTTCACAGATGATTGTGTATATTTTTTTTAATTGAAAAAATACAATCCGTAATTTGAATACGACAATCATGGTTTTGCATACACCCGATTCTTAATTTCTGTTCAATTTTGTATTATAAAATCAACAACAAGAATATGGACAAAGTAAAATTAGGAAATCAAGGATTAATAATTCCGAATATCGGTTTGGGGTGTATGGGAATGACAGGTTTTGGAGATGCAGATATGTATGGTAAAACCGATGAGAAAGAAGCTATTGCAACGATTCACCGTTCTTTAGAATTGGGAGGTAATTTTCTGGACACCGCAGATTTGTACGGACCTTTCAAAAATGAGCAATTGATAGCAAAAGCTATTGAAGGTAATCGAGATCAATATATTATCGCAACAAAATTCGGATGGGAAATTGATGATAACGACCAAGTAACATGGAAAATTAACGGAACTAAAGATTATGTAAAAAAATCTGTCGAACGTTCTCTTAAAAATCTAAAAACTGATTACATTGATTTGTATTACATGCACCGTCTCGATAAAAACACTCCAGTTGAAGAAACGGTAGAAGCGATGAGTGATTTGGTTAAAGAAGGGAAAATAGGTTATATCGGTTTGTCTGAAGTCTCTTCTGAGACTGTGAAAAAAGCACATGCTGTTCATCCAATTACAGCTTTACAAAGTGAATTTTCTCTTTTTGAAAGAACGGTTGAAGAAAAGGGCGTAATCAAAACGTTGAACGAATTGGAAATTGGTTTTGTAGCATATTCACCTTTAGGAAGAGGATTTTTATCCGGACAAATTCGTTCTATTGATGATCTGCCTGAAAATGATTTCCGAAGAGGAATTCCACGTTTTCAAGGGGAACATTTCCATAAAAATATTGAATTGGTAGAAGCGATTGAAGATCTGGCAAAGGAAAAGGACATCACTTCTTCTCAACTGGCATTAGCTTGGATTATCAGCAAAGGAATTATTCCAATTCCGGGAACGAAACGAAGAAAATACCTAGAACAGAATATTGAAGCAAGTAAAATTGTTCTAAGTGAAGCTGATCTACAAAAGCTGGAAAGTATCGTACCTTTGGGTACAGACACCGGAGCAACGTATGACGAATTCGGAATGGGACTTTTGGATTATTAATTTGTAACTTTAATTGTTGAAAATAACTCAAACCTCATACGTTTTTGAAACCTATGAGGTTTATATTAAAGCGCAATACGATCGCGCCCCGGCTTGAACGGAGTTCTTTTTGTGGAGCGAAGCGGAACAAAAAAGCGGGAGTGGAAGACGGAAAAAGGCGCCATAAAAGTTAAAAAAGTTTAAAAATTATGAACACGATACAATCTATTTCGGCATTTCACAGGTTGCTTTCACTTCCTGAACCAAAACATCCGATGGTAAGTGTCATTAACCTTCATGAAAGTGTTTTTATTGAAGATGATGTCTGGAAAGGTTTTGTGAGCAGGTATTATTGTGTCGCCCTGAAACGAAATGCGAAGGGGAAAATAAAATACGGTCAGCAACATTATGATTATGACAAGGGTGTTTTGAGTTTTACAGCGCCCAATCAGGTTCAGTATCTGGATTTGCAGACGATGGATTGTGAAAATACGGGTTATCTGCTTATTTTTCATGAAGATTTTCTGTTGAAGCATTCGTTGGCAAAGACGATTTCTTCTTATGGATTTTTCTCGTATGCTGTAAATGAAGCCTTGCATTTGTCTGAAGATGAAGAGAATGATTTGCTTGAAATCATGAATAAAATCGATAAGGAATGTCTGCATATCGACCATCATACGCAGGAAATTATTTTGTCACAGATTGAATTGTTACTGAATTATTCGAAGCGTTTTTATGAAAGACAATTTATTACCCGAAAAAGTGGAAGTCATCAGCTTTTGACGAAATTTGAATCTTTTTTGAATGATTATTTTGATAAAGAATCTTCTGATAAAGGACTTTTAACGGTTCATCAAATTGCTGAAGCGATGAATCTTTCTGCTAATTATTTAAGTGATCTTTTGCGGGTTCATACGGGACAAAATACACAACAGCATATTCACGAAAAGCTAATCAGTAAAGCAAAGGAAAAGCTTTCGACGACTGAACTTTCGGTAAGCGAAATTGCTTATGAATTGGGATTTGAACATTCTCAGTCTTTTTCTACTCTATTTAAAAAGAAAACGAATATGTCGCCGTTGGAATTTCGACAGTCTTTTAATTAAATCTCCCACAGATTTCTCAGATTTTCACAGATGATAGTGTTTAAATATTTGCATTATCTGCAAAATCTGCGAGAGAAAAATTATGTTTTGGCTAAAGCCAATTTTGAATATTAAATGAAAAAGCGGGCTAAAGCCCGCTTATATTGATATAATTAGTTTGTTATAATTTATTCCTGAACTTCAAAAAGCAATCGCTCTCCGAATTTTGTATCATTAATTTTTCCGTTATCATACACCAGATTTCCGTTGACAAAAGTGTGGGTAACTTTGGAATGGAAGTTCGTTCCTTCCAAGGGACTCCAGCCGCATTTGTAAAGGATGTTTTCTTTGGCAACTGTCCAGTTTTCATTTAAATCAACTAGAACTAAATCAGCTTTATACCCTTCTCTTACGAAACCTCTTTTTTCAATCCTGAACAGAATCGCAGGATTATGAGACATTTTTTCAACAATTTTTTCTAATGAAATTTTTCCATTGATATAGTTTTCCAGCATCACAACCAGGGAATGTTGAACCAAAGGCGCTCCCGAAGGACATTTTGTATATACATTTTGTTTTTCTTCCCAGGTGTGAGGCGCGTGGTCTGTTGCGATCACATCAATTCTGTCATCCAACAAAGCTTCCCAAAGTGCATCTTTGTCTTTTTGCGTTTTTACAGCAGGATTCCATTTGATTAATCCGCCTTTTGTATCGTAATCTTCATTCGTGAAAGTTAAGTGATGAACACAAACTTCTGCCGTTATTTTTTTATCTTTTAAAGGAATATCATTTCTGAAAAGTTCCATTTCCTTTGCAGTTGAAAGATGGAAAACATGAAGTCTTGCTCCTGTCTTCTGTGCTAATTCAATTGCTTTTGATGAAGATTTATAACAAGCTTCCTCACTTCTGATTAAATGATGGAATTTCACAGGAATATCTTCACCGTATTCATCCATATATTGTTGAGTATTTGCTCTGATGGTCGCTTCATCTTCGCAATGAACAGCGATCAGCATTTTTGTATTACTGAAAATATTTTCTAATGTTTCAGGATTGTCGACCAACATATTTCCTGTTGAAGAACCTAAAAACAACTTAATTCCGGGAACATTTCTTGGATTTGTTTTTAACACTTCTTCCAGATTATCATTGGTTCCGCCCATCATAAAGCCGTAATTAGCATATGCTTTCTGAGAACCTATTTCATATTTATCAGCTAACAATTCTTGCGTAACGGCATTCGGAACAGTATTTGGCTGATCGATAAAACTTGTAATTCCGCCAGCGATGGCAGCACGAGATTCAGTTTCAATATCTCCTTTATGAGTCAATCCCGGATCACGGAAATGCACCTGATCATCAATCACTCCCGGCAAAAGATATTTTCCTTCACCTTCAATAATTTGATCAGCCTCTTCCGAGATATTGGAATCTATTTTAGAAATTAAATCATTTTCAATTAAAATATCACCTTCAAAGATCTGGCCTTCGTTAACGATTTTTACATTTTTGATTAAGGTCTTCATTTATTTTTTTAGAAATTAGATGTTAGACATTAGAAGTTAGAAAAAGTTTTAGTTAAAAATTATGCGAATCTTTCATCACTAATTTCTAACCTCTAATTTCTAGCTTCTACATAAAAGCAAAATTAAGGTTTATGAATGAATTTTAAGATCGTTCACAAAAATCTATTTCTAAATATTTACATTTGCAGAAAAAATTTCGACATTGTATAAGAAACTATTAGGGCAGACAATCATATACGGAGTAGGTGCAATTGCGCCAAGAATTATTTTATTTATTCTTAATCCACTTTTGATTTATAAAATTCCCAATGAAGGTTTTGCTACTTTCACACAGCTTTACGCATGGATTTCGTTTGTGAACATCATACTTTCTTTTGGTTTTGAAACAGCTTATTTTAGATTTTCTGCAGAAGAAGGAAATGAGAAAAAAACTTTCAATACTTCTTTTTGGTTTTTATTTTCAACCTCTACTGTTTTCCTTGCGTTGTGTTATTTATTTAATCAGCAGTTAGCAGATTATGCCGGATATCATGATAATCCTGAATACATTAAATGGTTCGCTTTAATTGCATTTTTTGATAATTTATTAGTGATACCTTTTGCTTGGTTACGTTTTCATAATAAACCAATAAAATATTCAGTAGTAAGGATCGTTCAAGCTATATTTCAGGCAATTTTTACGGCTGCGTTATTTTTCTGGATTCCACAAAGTATTTCAAGAAGCTTTGGACTAGACCAAAATGTAGATTATCCCTTCTTTAGTAATCTTGCGGGAAGTGCATTAGGGTTTTTATTATTGCTTCCGATTATAGTAAAGGTAAGATTTCAATTCATTACTTCTTTGTTTAGGCGAATGATCAAATATTCATTCCCATTGATGTTAGCTGGTTTAGCATTTATGGTTAATGAGAATTTCGACAAATCGATTCAAAAAGGTCTTATATCAGATGAAGAGGCCGGTGCTTATGGCGGTTGTTACAAATTAGCCGTTTTGATGACACTATTTGTTACCGCTTACAGAATGGGTATTGAGCCTTTCTTTTTTAAACAAATGGACAAAGGCGATTCTAAAAAAACGTATGCAAAAGTTGCTGAATATTTTGCATTTTTTGCCTGCGCTGTTGCACTAGGAATTATTGCGAATATTTCTTGGTTAAAAAGCGTTTTTATTCCTAACAAATCTTATTGGATCGCGATAGATATTATCCCAATTATTGTCCTAGCCAATCTTTGCTTCGGAATTTACTATAACTTTTCAACTTGGTATAAAGTAACAGATAGAACAAGTGTTGGAACGATTATTTCTTGGCTTGGAGCAGGGATCAATATTGCATTGAACCTTTTAGCGTTAAAATATTTCCACAGTATGATTGGTTCCGCATGGGCTACTTTTGGAGCTTATGTCATCATGATGATTGTATCTTATCTATTAGGTCAGAAATATTATCCGATACCTTATAGAATGAAAAAAATGTCTTTCTTCCTGATATTACTTGGTGTTTTCAGTTTTATCATTGTGAAATATCTTAACTATAATATCTTAATGAGTAATCTATTATTCATAATTTTCATTGGAATTTTATTTTACTCCGAAAAAGATATGATCCTCTCCCGAATCAAAAAAAGCTAAAAATTGGTCTCTCTTTTGATAGTAATCAATTCTGTTTTTAAAAATTAAACAAACTCACTAAAGCTGATAAATATTACGAATAACAATAGTTTTAATTATTATCTTTAGCCGACAAATAAAAAATACTTAAATAATAAAACACTTAGAATTATATAAATGAAAATTATAGTACCTATGGCTGGACGCGGTTCCAGATTACGTCCACATACATTAACTGTTCCAAAACCTCTTATTCCTATCGCAGGAAAACCGATCGTTCAAAGATTGGTAGAAGATATTGCAAAAGTTGCTGGAGAAGAAATTGAAGAAGTTGCTTTTATCATCGGAGATTTTGGTCCTGAAATCGAAAAATCATTACTTCATATCGCTGAAAAACTAGGTGCAAAAGGAAGCATTTATTATCAAAATGATCCTCTCGGAACGGCTCACGCTATCAAATGTGCAGAAGCTTCCATGACAGGAGACGTTGTGATTGCTTTTGCAGACACGCTTTTCCGTGCAGATTTTGTTTTAGATAAAAACTCAGATGGTGTAATTTGGGTAAAAAGCGTAGAAGATCCGTCTGCTTTTGGTGTTGTAAAATTAGATAATTATGGTTTTATTACTGATTTTGTTGAAAAACCAACTACTTTCGTTTCAGACTTAGCAATTATTGGTATTTATTACTTTAACAGTGCTGAAAAATTGATGAGCGAGATCAATTATATCATGGATAATGATATTAAAAACGGTGGAGAATATCAATTGACAACGGCATTAGAAAACTTAAGAGCAAAAGGTGCAAAATTCTCTCTAGGAAAGGTAAACGACTGGATGGATTGCGGGAACAAAAATGCAACCGTAGAAACAAACAGTAAAATTCTTGCTTACGAGATTGAAGAAATGTCAACCTACCCGGCTTCCGCAGTTATCGAAAACTCACTGATCATTCATCCTTGTTTTATTGGTGAAAATGTGAAAATTTCGAACTCAAAAGTTGGTCCTGGAGTTTCTTTAGGAAATAATACGATCGTTGTTAATTCAAATATTGAGAACTCTTTGATTCAGGAGAATACAAGAATCAACCACGGAAACCTTTCTAATTCTATGATTGGAAATTCTGCTCAGTATTTTGGAGTTTCAAGAGAGATTTCTTTAGGAGATTATTCTGTTTTAGATTTTTTATCTAGATAAGACTATAAATTATTATATTTAAATAACATATCTTCAAACCACACAAAATGTTTTGTGTGGTTTGGCGTTAATATTGCAAAGTATTATTTTAATCCAAAAGATAAATACATGAAAAACTGGATACCATTAATTTTACTGCTTCTCGTTTTGTCGTCCTGTAAGACAAGAAATGCCGCTAAAAAGAACAGCAACAACATACAAGACAGCACTATCGTAGTAAAAGACGATGGAAATCCTAAAGACGCCAATGAACCTGTAAGAGATAAAATTACATTCTTTGAACATGTAATTATTCCACCAAAATTTGATCAGATAAAAATCAGCAGTAAAGTAAATGTAGAGACAGGAAGCTTTATTCCGACTCTTGACGCTACCATTTATATTGAAAACAATAAAAAAGTGTGGATGAATTTAACTGCATTATTTCTTGGTGTAGCAAGAGGAATTGCAACTCCGGAAGGCGTTAAAGGACTAGACAGAACCAGTAAATCTTACATTGATTCAGATTTTGAATATCTTAACAACTTATTGAATGTCAATTTTATTGATTATAAATCTTTGGAAAAAATATTGATGGGAAGAACGTTTGTAAAGATCAGTGATTCTCAGTTTACCCTTACCAAAAACGCTCAGGGATTTAAAATGACATCCAATGGAAATCAAAAGATCGTCACTGATGAAAAAACAAGAGAATATAAAATTACCTTGCAGTATGATACGAATTATGATTTATTGAATGTAAATTTAAAAGATGTTTTATCTCCTGATGAATTAGAAATATCTTACAGCAATTGGGATGAATATAATGGAATTCGTTTACCTAAAAATGTTAAAATAATTATAAAAGGGTCAAAAAGCAGTCAGATTTTACTAGAAAATACGAAATTTGACTTTTCCCCGATGGAAACACCGTATTCAGTACCATCCAGTTATAAGAAAATTGAAATTAAATGATTAAAAAATTTAGCTTTTTAATAGGTATTTTGCTGTTCTCATTGCAATATGGGCAAAAAAAAGAGCAATTACAAAGCCAGAATGCTGACCTTAAAAAACAAATTGCACAAATAAATTCAGATTTAGCTAAAACAAGAAGCGAATCTAAGCTTTCTATAGCATACCTTACCAACGTCAATAAAAAATTAGTTTTAAGAGAAAAAGTATATACTAATACTCAGAAAGAAAAACGTTTTATTGAGGATGATATTTACCTTCGTCAGTTGGAAATTAACCGTCAAAACAAAGAATTAGCGATTCTCAGAAAGAATTACGCTGAAGTTTTGGTAAATGCCTATAAAAATAAGGGAGTACAAAATAAGGTAACTTTTATTCTTTCTGCCAAAAATATGGGAGAAGCAATCAGAAGGGTTCAATATTTAAAACAATACGCTGATTATCAAGATAAAAAAGCTGCTGAAATTTCAAATGCTGCAGCCAAGATAAAAAATACCATTACCCAAAGACAAAAATCTATTAAAGATAAAGAGCAGCTTTTAGTTAATCAACAAAAAGATTTAACTACAATCAATGCTGAAAGAGCTCAGAAAGAACAACTTGTAGCAGAATTCAAGAAAAATGAATCTCAGTTAACGGTTGAACTTAAGCAAAAACAAACTCAGTCTAAAGCTCTTGAAGGGCAAATCAGATCTATTATTGCTGAAGAAATCAGAATCGCAAAAGCTGAAGAAGAAGCAAGAAGAAAAGCAGAAGCTGAAAAAATACGTCTTGCAAAAATCGCTGCAGAAAGAGAAAAGGCTAGAATTGAAGCTGAAAACAGAGCGAGAGCAGAAGCATTAGAAAAAGAAAGATTGCTGGCAGAAGCAGAAGCTAAAAGAGCAACAGAATTAGCTGCAAAACGAGCTGCAGAAGAAAAGAAACGTACAGAAGAAGCCGCAAGAGCAGAAGCTAATGCAAAAGATGCTGAAAGAAAAATAGCTGCTACTAAAGCGTCGGAAGAAGCCAATGCAAGAGCAAGAGAAGCATCAAACAAATTGATCGCTGCAAGAGCTGCAGAAGCTGCACTAACAAAGAAAAAAGACGACGAGAAAAAAGCTGCAGAAACCAAAGTAATGACCAACTTCGGGGTAAATTCTACAGTTGCAGGAAATAATTTCGCAGAAAACAGAGGAAGACTAGGTTTCCCTGTAGATAAAGGGCAGATTACCCACCGATTCGGAAGGCAGCCTCACCCGGTTTTCAAAAATATTGTTGAAGAAAACAATGGGATCAAGATATCCGTGCCTTCAGGTACACGTGCAAAATCTGTATTCCCGGGAACAGTTTCTTCAATCTTGGCTAATAGTGACGGTACAAAAACCGTTATGATCAAACATGGAAGCTATTTTACAATCTATTCCAACTTAGGTGGTGTAAATGTTTCTAAGGGACAACAGGTCTCAGCAGGCACTCCGGTAGGTGTTGTAGGTCAGGATTTTGACGGATCTTACACCCTTGATTTCCAGGTATGGAGCGGAACTACACCAGTTGATCCATTAGGTTGGGTTTCCTATTAAAAAATAGATTAACTTTGTAAAAAATTAAGCAATGCAAACACTAACAATATTAGCCTTATCTTGGCAACATATCCTTATCGTAGCTGTACTTCTTGTGTTACTTTTTGGAGGTAAAAAAATTCCGGAATTAATGAGAGGTGTTGGTTCGGGTATCAAAGAATTTAAAGATGCGGTAAAAGAAGAAGACAAACCAGGTTCTGAAAAGAAATCTTCTACTGATAATAACCCTACCAGCAACTAAAATTCTACAGAATTAATGAACTTTACAGAGATTGCATGGCAAGTCTTTAATACTTCTATTGAAGATTATCACGTGCTTGATGACGTTAACACTCTAATTAATAACCCGTTCGAAAAAGATAGTTTGGAACGAATTTTGTATGCAAAGAACTGGATTGATACCGTTCAATGGCATTTGGAAGATATTATTAGAGATGAGAATATAGACCCGACCGAAGCTCTTCAATTAAAGAGAACTATCGATGCTTCTAATCAGAAAAGAACTGATTTAGTGGAATTTATAGACAGTTGGTTTCTTACAAAGTATGAAAATATAACTCCTAAATCTGATGCAAAAATCAATACTGAAACTCCCGCTTGGGCTGTAGACAGATTGTCGATTCTTGCATTAAAGGTTTATCACATGTCATTAGAAGCCAACAGAGAATCCGCTTCTGAAGAGCACCGCCAGAATTGCCAGGCAAAACTAGATGTGCTTCTAGACCAGAAAGAAGATCTGTTTACTTCTATTAATCAGTTGCTTACTGATATTGAGAACGGTAACGTTAAGATGAAAGTGTACAAACAAATGAAAATGTACAACGATGATAGTCTTAACCCAATCCTTTATCAAAAGGGGCAAAAATGAAACGACTATTTTTTTTCGGAGTACTAATAATTCTAACAACTTCCTGCGCAACGGAAAAATTAAATTTTTCTCCGCTGTCTAATAATTTTTATAGCGAAGCCAAAGGTTCAGATTCTGATAGAGGAGTAAAGAAAAGCATAGACATCAACATTAAAGAAAATGTAAATGCATCTGAGATCTCTAACCTAATTTCAACTTTTCCTAAGTTTAAAAATGCAGATTTGAATGAAGAAGTTACAAACTTGAAATACAGTTTGCAGAACTATCTTTATGCAATCGATGCAAGCAATGTGTCAGGAAAAAACAGATCTATTAAAAGCTTCGAAAAGTCTTATAAAAAAATTCAGAAACTGAGACAGACTCTTAACAAAGATGATGACGAAGTACTTAACAGATATTTGGTAAGATTAAAAACCAATATCACCGTTATCGAAGATTCCTTAAAAGGAAATTAAAACAACAAACAACAATTGAGCTTTAATGATTAAAATTCAGGCGGAGGCCAACGTTCCTACAGAACACGGCAGTTTCCGAATGATTGCTTTCTCTGAAAATGAAAATGATTGGATGCCTCACATGGCTATTATTGCCGAAAACACAGACTTTTCTAAGCCTGTAAATGTACGTTTCCACTCAGAATGTATTACCGGAGAAGTTTTCCATTCAAAAAAATGTGAATGCGGGCAGCAACTCGATGCCGCAATGAAATATACCCATGAAAATGGAGGAATGATAATTTACCTTCGACAGGAAGGGAGAAATATAGGAATCATCAATAAGCTTAAAGCTTACTCTCTTCAGGAAAAAGGTTTTGACACCGTAGAAGCCAACCTAAAACTAGGACTTCCGGCAGACGACAGAAACTTTGAAGTAGCCATTGAGATCCTAAATATATTAGATGTAAAAGATATCAACTTACTTACAAACAATCCTGAAAAGGTGAAGCATGTTGAGAAAAGTAATATTCATCTTAACTCAAGGATACCTTTACAGATTCCGGCTAACGAGAATAGTAAAGAATACTTACAAACAAAGAAAGATTATTTTGGACATCTTCTTGATGACAACGATAATTAAAACTTAATAAAAGCAAAGGCTCCGAAAGAAATTCTTCCGGAGCCTTTTAATTATAAAAAATTGAAAAGATATTCTTAATTTACTTTAGTGTTGCTAACATTAGAATCATTAAGATTGTAATATTTAACTACAGCGTTGTAATCGTTATAATCTACACTTGCAGATTTAGAAGCTTTTCCAGCAGCATTAGCAGGAACAAGTACAATTCTAAATGTCTGATTTGTTAAATATTGATTTGTTTCTGTCCCTGTCATCTGAGTTGCCTGATTAAAGTTAGCAGTAGTTCTAATTTCAACATCCTGAGATGTAAAATCGAAATTATAATCTAACTCTCTACCTGTTGGCAAGTTTTGAACATCATCTAAATAATATGTTTTAGGTATAATTTGCCAAACATTCCCTACTCTTCTGTATACTAAAACTACATCTGTACCTTCAATATTAATATCTAATCCAAGTGTAAAGTTATTTCCACTTGAAAATGTTCCTGTAGCGTCTTTCATTACAGCAACAGTATCGCTGTCAACATCATCATTATTATCACAGCTAAATATGAATAAGCTCACAAAAGCTAATAGTAAAATTGGAAGAAATTTTTTCATTTTATAAAAGTTTAATTTATTATTGATATGGCTTATTCAAAACATATACCAAAAAACTCAAAAACTTTGTTTTCATCATTTTTTTAATTGTATTTTTGTTCATATTCAAAAAGTCATGAAGAAAGTAGTTTATATTTCCCTCTTTGCATTCTTATGTATTGGCACAAAAATTACAGCGCAATACCAGCCTAAAAATATTTCCCAAGCAGACATAAACAAAGCCAATCAATGGGTTGATACAACATACAAATCTCTTTCTCAGGATGAAAAATTAGGTCAGCTTTTCATTGTTGCTTTATATACCAATAAAGACGATAACCATATCAATCAGGTAAGAAATATTGTTTTAAATGATAAAATTGGTGGTTTGATTCTGATGCAGGATGATGCAGCAAGAGAAATCAATTTGGTTAATGAATTTCAGCAAAAATCTAAAATCCCATTAATGATTGGGATGGATGCAGAATGGGGTTTATACCAAAGAATTGCAACCGCACATAAATTCCCTTGGGCAATGACTTTGGGAGCGATTCAGGATAAAAATTTAATTGAGCAGATGTCTGCCAAAATAGCCGAAGACTGCCACAGAATGGGCATCAATTGGGACTTTGCGCCAGTTGTTGACGTGAATACAAATCCAAATAATCCGATCATCGGAAACAGAAGTTTCGGTTCTGAGGTTGATAATGTAATTAATTCAGCATTGTCTTATTCAAACGGTCTTCAAAATAACAATATTCTTGCTGCAATAAAGCATTTTCCGGGGCATGGTGATACGAGTACAGATTCGCACCTTGATCTTCCCGTAGTTTCTCATAGTTTAGAAAGATTGAATAGTATTGAATTAGCACCATTCAAAGCATTGATGAATAAAGGAATCGGCGGTGTTATGGTGGCGCACTTGTACGTTCCAAGTTTAGAATCAGGAAAAGGAATTCCAGCTTCGGTTTCTAAAAATATTATTACAGGTTTATTGAAAGAAAAATTAGGTTACAAAGGTTTAATCATCACAGATGCTCTGAACATGGGAGCTGTAGCCAATAAATATAACCCAGGAGAACTAGATGCAATGGCTTTCAAAGCTGGAAACGATATTATGCTGTTTTCTCAAGGTGTAGCTAACGGTAAAAAATTAATCCAAAAAGCAATTGATAATGGAGAAATTCCTCAATCTAGAGTTGAAGAAAGTGTAAAGAAAATTTTATTGACAAAATATTATTTAGGATTGACTCAATACACTCCAAAAAATCCTGAAAATGTTAATCAAGATCTTAATAATGATTCACATAAAAATTTAGTTCAAAACCTTTACGCAAACGCTTTAACATTAATAAAAGATGATAAAAAACTGCTTCCATTGAATGGAAAACAAGTCTATTATGTTCCTTTGGAAGAAGCGCCTTATCAGACATTTGCGAATCAATTAGGTTCAAATATAACTATTAAAAAAGCTGGAGAAATTAATTCAATTCCAAAGAATTCTACTGTAATTGTAGGTTTTCATAAAGACAATTCAACAGCTTACAAACCTTATAAAATATCAGAAGCTTCTAAAAAAGTTTTATCTGATTTAACGAAAAATCAAAAAATAATTTTAAATGTTTTCGGAAGTGCCTATGCTTTGAAGGACATTGATATTTCAAAAGTTTCCACCGTTCTCGTTTCTTACGAAAACAATGATGATTCAACGACTGCAACAGCCAACGCATTCAACGGAAAAACAAAAATCTGGGGCAGACTTCCTGTTTCAGTAAATGATAATTTGAAAGCAGGAATGGGAATTGATTTAAACCCAACTTCCGCTTCCAGTACAAAAGTAAGTTCAACAGTGTTTACAACATCCAAAAAACAACAATAAACTAATGAAAATAGGCATACTTTGCTATCCAACATACGGCGGAAGCGGAATTGTAGCTACAGAACTGGGAATGTCGCTAGCCAACAAAGGCTATGAGGTACATTTCATCAGTTCCGCGCTTCCCGCAAGACTAGACATCACCAATCCGAATATTTTCTTTCACAGAGTAAATGTTCAGACTTACCCGCTTTTCCAATATCAGCCTTATGATATTGCGTTAAGTTCGATGATTTACCGTGTCGTAAATCTTTATAAACTGGATTTGCTTCACGCTCATTATGCGATTCCTTACGCTTACGCAGCGTTTACGGCTAAGCAAATGTTACAGGAGGACAACAACGACGTTCCATTGGTAACAACGCTTCACGGGACGGATATTACACTTGTTGGGCAACATCCAAGTTACAAACATGCGGTAGAATTCTCAATTAACCAATCAGACGCGATCACTTCTGTTTCTGAAAGTTTAAAAAGAGATACTTTACAATTTTTCAAGATAAAAAAAGAGATTCAGGTGATTACCAATTTTATTGATAATTCTGAATTTGATGAACCAAGTGATTGTCAGAGAACGCAATTTGCGAATCCTGACGAAAAAATATTGATTCACGTTTCCAATTTACGTCCTGTAAAACGTGTAGAAGAGGTTCTTCAGATCTTTAAAAATGTTCAGAAAAAAGTAAAATCTAAACTGATCATTATCGGAGAAGGTCCGGATATGGAAAAAGTTAATCAGTTTTTAGAAGAAAATCCAGATTTGATCTCGAAAATTCGTCTTTTAGGAAAAGTGAATGATCTTTACAGAATTCTTCAGCTTTCAGACGTGTTTTTATTGCCTTCTGAACAGGAAAGTTTCGGTTTGGCAGCGTTAGAAGCGATGGCGGCAAATACTCCGGTTATTAGCTCAAATGCAGGTGGAATTCCGGAAGTTAACATTCAGGGAGAGACAGGTTTTTTAGCCGAAATTGGAAATGTAGAAGCGATGAGCAACTACACGATCAAATTATTGAGCAACGAGGAACTTTTAACCCAAATGAAGAAAAACGCGAAAGAACAGGCAATAAAATTCGATTTGAAAAACATTCTTCCTATATATGAAGAAATGTATAGAACAACGATAGAAAATTTTAAAAAGGAGTTGTCTAAAGTATAGCAGTCTGCTATATTTGTAAGACACTCATGACGGAAAAACTACTTCAATATCTTTGGAACTTTAAGATTTTCAAAAATTTTGACTTCAAGGATATTGAAGGAAATTCCGTTGAAATATTAGATTTCGGCAAATGGAATACCGATTCCGGACCCGATTTTTTATTGGCGAAAATTAAAATCAACAATGTAATTTTTGCTGGAAACATCGAACTTCACGTAAAATCCTCCGACTGGATTTTCCACAACCATTCTAAAGATCCCAATTATCAAAACATCATTCTTCACGTCGTATTCCAAAACGATACTGATATTGATGAATTGAAAAGTAAAAACACTCCAACACTGGAATTGAAAAGTTTCATCGATAAAAATATTCTTTGGAAATATGAAAAATTGGTCAGCGAAAATCAATTTATTCCTTGTGAAAATATTTTTGATGTAAAAAAAATTCCTGTCAATTTTCATGAAGAAAATGTTCTCAAAAAGCTTCAACAAAAATCTTTAGAAATAGAAAAAAGTTTAGAACTCTATAAAAATAATTTCGAAGCCGTACTTTTTCATCACCTCGCCTACTCTTTTGGCTTAAAAGTAAATGCTTTTATTTTTAAACAAATTGCAGAAAGTATCAACTTCACAACCATCAATAAAATCAAGCAAAACGAAACTCAGCTTGAAGCATTATTCTTCGGGATTTCAGATTGGTTAGACGTTCCAGAAGACGACAAAATGCAAATCTGGAAGCGAGAGTTTGATTTTATTAAAGCTAAATTTAATATTTCAGAATTAAAATTTCGTCCAAAATTTCTAAGATTAAGACCTCCTAATTTCCCGACCATTCGTTTGTCGCAATTGGCAAACCTTTATAATCAGCATCATAACTTATTTTCAAAAGTAATTTTCGCGAAAAGCTTTGATGAATTATTTGAAATTTTTAAAAATGTAAAAGCTTCTGAATATTGGGATACCCATTTTAATTTCAGGAAAATATCAACAGTCAATCAACCTAAAACTTTGACTAAAGATTTCATTGAATTAATTATTTTAAATGCAATTCTTCCTTTAAAATACACCTATCATAAATATCATAATGAAGAGATCAATGATGAGATCTTAGCATTTTACACGAATATTTCATCAGAAAAAAATTCAATTATTGATCAATGGAAAAATCTTGGTTTAAAAACTAAAAATGCCTTAGAAAGTCAGAGCTTGATTTATCTCTATAAAAATTCCTGTGAAGAAAAAAATTGCTTAAATTGCAGTATTGGATTTAAACTTTTAAAAGAAACCTAAAATGTTCGATAATATTCGCCATAAAATGGAAAGAGAATGGTTTGGCGTTCTTACGAGAATGGGCGCTAAATTGGGAATTCCTGTGTCTAAACTTAGGGTTTTCTTTATCTACTCTACTTTTGCCACGGCAGGTTTTTTCTTTCTTATCTATTTAGGATTGGCATTTACCCTTTGGATCAAAGATATTTTTATCACAAGAAGACCCAGCGTTTTCGACTTATAAATTATGGAATTTTTACCGATTACATCACCAGACGACTTTAGAGTCCAAGAAATTTATTCTTCATATTCAAGTACTTTCCCTGAAGATGAAAGAAGAGATTGGAATAAATTTAAAAACCTTTTTTCAAATTCGAACGTTAAAATAATTTCTGTTTTACACGAATCAAAAACAGTTGGTTACCTCATTTTGTGGGAATTAAGTAATTATGTTTTTGTAGAGCATTTCGAGGTGTTTGAAGAATTTAGAAGTCAGAAATTCGGGTCACATATTACGGGATATTTATTTGAAAATTATCCGCGAATTATTTTAGAAATCGAGCCTGAACATTTAGGTGAAGACGCTAAAAGACGCTATTCTTTTTATCAGAAAAACGGCTTTAAACTTCTTGATGAAATGTATGTGCAGCCAAGTTATGGTGAAGGCAAAAAACCGCTAGACCTCTGGTTATTATCGAATTATACTCCTGAAAATTTGAAGGAGGTTAAAGATGAAATTTATGATATTGTTTATCATTAAAATATAGTAACGCTGGAAATTATTCTGGCGTTTTTTATTTCCCACAGATTACACAGATTTTCACAGATGATTGCGTATAATTTTTAAAGATAAAATATTACATAAACATCTGTGAAAATCTGTGTAATCTGTAGGAGAAAAATTATGTAAAAACTAATTCACTTCATATTCCAACTTAATCGTAATACTCGCCTCTTTTTCTTTAGAAGACGTATTAAAAGTTCCACCGTAAGAATAATCTTCATTAGAATTTGGCGCTGTAATTTGAATAACTCCCATCGTTGCTTTTTTAAGATTTCCTAATTTGCTTCCAGAATTTTCAGCAATTTTTTCAGCTCTTTCTTTGGCATCTTTTGTTGCTGAAGCAATCATTTCCTGCTTTACAGTCGCTAGTTTGGTATAAAAATAAGAAGGTGAAGAAGAAGTAAATTCTATTCCTCGATTGATAATTTCTGTAATATTTCTGGAAAGATTTTCGATTTTTGCAACCTCTTTGCTTTCAATAGAAACCCTTTGTGTTAGACTATATCCCGAAAATTCTCCTTGTACATTATTTCCATTTGAATCCGTATAATTTCTAAACTGCTTCTGAATATCTACGGAAGAAAAAACGATCTCATTCTGTTTGATTCCTTTTGAAATCAAATAATCGTTGATAACTTTTCTGTCCATCGCCAATTCATCGTAAGCAGATTTCAGATCGGCATTGTTTTTAGAAAAACTGCCCGACCAGGTAATTAAATCGGAAGTAAATTGTTTAGTTCCAAGACCGGTAATTGAAATAGTATTTTCAGATTTATTTCTGTTTTTAATAGCGCTTCCTAAAAGTCCAAGACCAATAATGAAGCCTAAAGATGCAACCGCGATTGCAATAATGTTTTTATTCATAAAAATTCGTGAATTTGGTTGATTTTAATTCTAAGAATATATCAATTTCTATTCCGAAATTTTAAGATTTTATTAACATTTAAATTATTGTTTAATCTGCTTTAATCTTTCAGCGTAAAGAGGGATCGTTTCTTCGAGACTTAATAATACTCCGGACAGGTTTTTGGCTTTAACGTAAGTTCTTGTTCGAGGTTTTGTGAGAAAAGAAAACTCTATAAATTCCGAAATTCTTTCTATAGGAATTCCTGCTTTTGTAAAATAATCGTCATCGACTCTTGTACGAATCCACAAAATATGTTCCTGCAAATCATCATATCGATATTGTCGTTTTTGTCTTCTCGCTTTTCCGCTCACCAGATCATAAACGCCTTGTACATTAAGATTTCCCAAAAGGATCGGAAGTAAAACACTTTTCACTTCGGCAGGCGTTTCTCTCATTTTACCGATAGGTTGCGGAAGTCCGACCGCCTGTTGAACGATTTCACCTTTGTCTACTTTTGCAACGGCTCTGGAATCATCTGCCAAATCACCTGTCAATCTTTTGGCGACTTTAACCTCTTCTATTTCTTCAGGAATTTTAATAAGCGTGATGAATAATTGAGAATTTATTCCGTCTGTCATTACTCTTCTAGAAACTCTTCCATAACCGGCTCTTACAAATCTTAATTCATTATTATTAAAAGCTTCAATAGAAAATTCACCCTGAGAATTGGTATATACTTTTTGATCTGTAGAAATATTAATTACCGTAACAGAACCGAGATTAATATCATTATCGTCTGTAATTTTTCCCGTGACAATTTGTTGGGAAAACACATAATTACACAAAAATATAAGGAACAGAAAAAGTTTCTTCCAGCCTGATAAAAATGTGTATTTATTGTTGAATTTCACTATTTTGTTTGCTAATTTCTATTTTCCAGCTTTCTATTCATCTACGATTATTTTTGAGTTTGAGGAGCACGATAAGAAGAAATCCTTGTTAAAACAAATCGCTGAAATCTATACAGATCCGCATCGCTGCAATACCCATATTTCAAAATATTCTTTCTCTCAAAACCGCCTGCAAAAACGTAATAAATAAAATTTTGAGTTAGTGCTTTATCAATCTTTAGATCTGTAAAATACTGTTCTCCCAAAGCCTTTGTAAGATAATCCATTAAATCAACATCATCCCATTTATTTTTAATCTTTCCGATAGAAAAACCTTGTCCTTTCGGCTGAACAAATTCTCCGGCTCTTGCTGCCAGAAGCCTTGGATCAGATTTTTGAGACATATAAACTGCCAGATCGCTTTTTAGCTTCTCAACTTTTTTTGGAGGATTAAGATTTTTAGAATCAATCTTCAAATCTCCGGTGAGTCCTTTTTTTATTTCAACCTCAGCAATTAATGCGGCAGATCTCACTAAAGTAATATTGATCGCAGAACTGATATTTTCTGAAGTTACCTTTTTATTCAGTCTTTCATAACCGGATTTCACAAAACGGAGTTCATCGCCCTGTCTTCCGGAAATCATAAAATGTCCATCTCGGTTTGTGGATACCCTTTCATCAGTTCGGATATTGATAACAGTAACATCGGGCATTTCAATATTTTCTTCAGAAGATATCTTCCCAAAAATATAATCCTGAGCATTAATATTGATGAAAAATATGGTAAATAAGAAAAAGAGTAGTTTAAATTTCACGGAAAGTTTTTTATAACGCAAAACTAAAACTATTTTCACTGTATTTGATAAGTTTAACCACAGTTAACGCGTTTTAGGAAATTTTTGTGAATTTTCTATTTCCAAATTGTTAAATAGTGAATTCAAATTGTTAAAATTTCACTTAAAAATTAGCTAACTTGCACTCTCAATTCTTTCAAAAAAATGCAAAATTCTTATACAGTTATCAACGCTTCTGCGGGCTCAGGGAAAACTTATGCCTTGGTTCAGAGACTTTTGATGATCTGTCTTCGTTATCCTAATCAACAACACGCCATCAGAAATATCTTGGCTTTAACTTTTACCAATAAGGCTGCCAATGAAATGAAAGAAAGAATTTTATCTTGGTTAAATAATTTCGCAGCAGATACTTTTGCTGAAAATGCAGATTTAAAAAATATTCAAAAAGAATTTGAAAAACAGGGTTTAAGAATAACAATTGACGAATTGCATGTTCGTTCTAAAAAACTGTTAGATTACGTTCTTCACAATTATTCTACATTAAATATTGGTACGATTGACCGTTTCAACGCCCGATTGGTAAGAAGTTTTTCCTATGAATTAGGCTTGGCTAAAAATTTCAATCTTGAAATTGATGCAGAACCTTTTTTGATTGAAGCTGTAGATAAAATGCTTGATCAGATTGGGGAAAACGAGTTTATTTCCAATTCTTTCATGGATTATGTAGATTACAGTCTTGAAAATAATGAAAGAATCAACCTTAATAAAAACCTTTATGACTCGGCAAAAGAGTTTGTAAAAGACATTCATTATGAGCAACTGAAAAACAATAAAAGTTTTGATGATACAAATTATGAAAGTATAAAAAATACGATTCGAAAAGAGATTATTTTCAATAAAAAGCATGCTCTAGAGATTGCTACTCAATCTATCGAATTATTTAAATCAAGAAATATTGAAATTGAAGATTTTGCTCAGGGTAAAAATGGAATCGGAGGATTTTTTACCAAGGTTTTAGATTTTTACAATCAAAAAAGACCTGGATTTCCGTTCCCGACAACACAAGAAGAATCGGTTGTGAATAATTACAGAAAAGGAGCTTCTGCAAAATCTAAAAGTAAAGAATCTGAAATTTTTGAAATCTTAGAGCAATTGTTGGAAAACAGAATGCAATTGATTCTTTTATTCATAGAAACTCAGAAAAAAGAGAAAATTTTATCTGCTCTACTTCCCTTGAAAGTTAATAAAGATATTCAGGATGAATTGAAAAAAATTGAAGATGAAAATGATCTTGTTTTGCTTTCAAAGTTTAATATTTTAATTAACGAAAACCTTAAAAACGAGCCTTCCGCCTTTATTTATGAAAAAGTAGGCTCACAGTTCCAGCATTATTTCTTTGACGAATTTCAGGATACTTCTGAGCTTCAGTGGCAGAATTTTGTTCCGCTAAGAGATCACAGTGTTTCAACAGACAATACATCTTTTACGTTGGTTGGAGATCCAAAGCAAAGTATTTACCGATTCCGTGGTGGAGAAAGTAAATTGATGCTTGATATTATAAATAAAAAGGAGATTTCACCCAAAGAAGCAGAGTTACTTGTTTTAAAAGATAACTGGCGAAGTGCAAAAAATATTGTTCAGTTCAATAATGAATTGTACGAATATCATTCTAGAGATCTTGAAGAAGAACATAAAAATATTTTCGGAACTGATGCCGAACAAAACGCAAAATCAGGACATGAAGGTCGCGTAAAAGTAAATCTTATTGAAAATCTCACCAACGAAGATTTTTACAACGACACTTCCGAAAGGATGAAAACAAATATTCAGGAATGTCTGAATAATGGTTTTAAGTTTTCTGATATTACGATTCTATGTCGTGGAAATTTTGACATTTTTAGTTATTCTCAAAAATTGGGAAATCTAAAAGTCAATTATCGAGGGGAAGAAACGAATATCAAAACTATTTCTGATAAAGGATTGACCTTAGAATTATCCAATACTCTACAGGCTGTTATCGAGTTTTTAAAGTGGGAAACCAATCCGAAAAACAAACCTAATCTGATCATGATGATGTATCATCTGAATACATTAGGAAGAGTAAGTATGCCGGATTTCACCTTGGAAATGAAGGAAATTTTAGATATTGAAACCCATGAGGAAATTTTACAATTTCTTCAACTAAAATATTCTTTACAATTAAAACAAGAGAATTTCCCGAGATTTAATTTATACAACTTTGTAGAATATTACGTTAATGAATTTTCAATTGAGAATAAAGAAACTGATTTTCTTCTGAACTTTTTGGAAATGCTTTTTAATTTTACTCAAAATGCAGGAGCAAGCACCAAAGAATTTTTGAAATATTGGGATGAAGAAGCTTCCACATACACGATTCAGGCTTCGGAAAACATTGATGCGATCCAGATCATGACGATTCACAAATCTAAAGGACTGGAATTCCCTATTGTTTTTATTCCAATGATGAATAAAAATCGTGATAGCGAATTCACCAACTGGTTTGAAACAAGCAGCGATGAAGCTTTGAAATCTGTTAATATCAATCAGTTCAGTAAAAATCTTGAAGTTTACGATCAGGAAATTGAGAAATTCAACAAACAAAATTCTTACAAAAACCTTGTCGACAGGCTTTGTCTGCAATATGTTGCCACTACCCGACCTGTGGAACAATTATTTTTCTATCTTCAAAAAGCGAACAAAACCTCAAACAATTTGGAGCTTCTTGAGTTTCTTCAAACTAAAAACGTCAATGAAAGTGACGAATTTGATCTGTATGAAGTCAAGCCAGAAATGCTGAAAAAGTATTCGAAAGATAAAACGTCTTCTTTCAAAACAAAAAATATTGAGAATCTTAAAAATATCAATGAAAAAAGTAATTCCGTAAAAATTGCGACTCCATCTAAAAATTACCAAGTTCGAAATGAGAAAGTGAGAATCGGTCTTTTCGTTCACGAATTATTATCAAAAATCAATACCAAAAAGGATATTGCAAAAGTTCTTAAAAGTTATCTTTTGGAAGGACAAATTACCTTAGAAGAAAAAAATGATATTCAAGAAACGTTGCAAGAGATCGTCCATACTCATTCTGAATTTTTTGATGAAAAATGGGAAGTGATCAATGAACAAGATATCATGATCTCAGAAAATGGAGAAAGCCGAATCTACAGACCCGACCGAATTTTAAAAGGTAGTGAAGGTTATATTATTGTGGATTTCAAGACTGGTGAAGAAACGGCGAAGAATGATCGACAGATTGAACGATATAAGAATGTTTTGGAACATTTGGGAAGAAAGGTTTTAAGAACTCAACTTATTTATTTGTAACATGATTGATTTTCTTAAGAAATATCATGCATACTTTTGGATAATTCTTATTATTGGTCTTATACTTTCAGATCATCATTTTAGGAATAAGTATAAAGAATTATATAAAACAGAGGGATTTTATACTGTTGGAAAAATAAGAGATGTAAAGCCTTACGGAAGAGGTACTGGATATGATTTTGTTTACACTTTTCAAATTAATGATAAAGAATATGAATCTCAATGTGACGTCGGAAATTTAGATTTTAACGACGCAAAAAAATATAAAGAAAACACTTTTCTAGTTGTCTATTTAAAAAGTAATGTTAACGTCAATAGAATATATGTTTCTATTCCTGTTTCAAAAGATTTGAATCAAATTCAATTGAAAAATCTGATTCTTAACAATACAGATTTAAAAAAGAAACTCGACACCATTCCTTATCCTAGCTGGTTTTGGAACAATTATTTTTAATACTTAAAATAGTTTCGGCGGCACCTTTGGTGCCGCCGAAACTATTTTAACCTTTATTTAAAGTTAATCTTAAGCCGTTGCATTTGCAACAAAAACTCTTTGTGATAATTCCTGATCAAAAAGATATAATGCAGATGGATTATCAGACACCATTTTGATCTTCGTTACGTACTGAGAAGCACTTGCCTCCTCTTCTACCTGCTCGTTGATGAACCATTGTAGGAAAGAAGTTGTAGCAAAATCTCCTTCGTCATTCGCATTTTTAACGATGTTGAAAATACTTTTCGTTACTTTTTTCTCGTGTTCTAATGCTTTTTCAAAAATGTCGATTGCATTTGCAAATTCGTGTGGTGGTTTTGCAATTTCTCCGATGATGATTTGTCCTCCAACATCATTTAAATAATCAAACATTTTATCAGCATGCATCAATTCTTCTTTGCTTTGCACTCTGAAATAATTGGCAATTCCATCAAGGTCTTTGCTAGAAAACCAAGCAGACATTGAAAGATAATATTGTGCGGCGTATTGTTCGTGAGCTATTTGTTCGTTAATTAATTGTGCAATTTTATCGCTTACCATAATAATAAATTTTACAGTAAAATTATGGAATAAAACCCCGAAATCAAAAGATTTAATCAAATTTAATACAAAAAGGACGGAAATACATCCGTCCTTAACACATTAAAAAATCAAAATTGAAAACTCTTAATTCACAGCAGGAGCGGCCGTATCCATTGATCTCTTCATTTTTCCACCCTTCATTCCTCTGTCTTTCATTGCTGCTTTTCTTTGCTCCATTTTAGCCTGTCTGTCAGCTTGCCATTTACCGTACTGCTCAGGAGTTAAGATTTTTTTCATATCTGCATCCATTTGCTCTCTCTTGCCTTTCATCTTCTCCATTTTAGCTTGTCTTTCTCCTTTGTTTTTATCAAACTCAGCTTTCATTTCAGCTTTTCTCTTTTCGTGAAGACCTTTTATCTGAGCAACCTGTGATTGATTTAAGTTTAAATCTTTTTGCATTTTATCTAAATGCTCTTGCTCTTTTTGTTGCATTTTCTGCTGCATTTCTGCTCTTCTAGCTTGTTTGTCCTGAGGAGTAGTTTGTTGTGCCATTGCAAAACTTCCCATTCCGATAAATGCTATTGCTAATACTAATTTTTTCATCTTTTTAAATATTTAATTATTAATTAATTGTTATACATCTTTTTGATACTTAATTAAAATAGAAGTTAAAGCTGAATATTCATAAAAAATGTTAAATTTTACTACCAAAATAATAAAACACAAAATAAAAAGGACAGATTATAAAAATCTGCCCTTCACACCACTTAAATATAATATATGAAAATTAATTACTCGTTAATCTGAAACCTCCGGAAGCACTTCTATTCCCTCCTCCATTATTACCTTGTCTTGGAGCAGAACTCTCAGATCTTTGCTGTCTGAAACCTCCGTTGCTTTCTCTTGGTGCAGAACTTTCTCTTCTTGTTTCAGTTCTGAATCCGCCAGAGCTTCTGGTTCCACCGCTATTTCCTGCGTTTCCTCTAAAACCACCGTTATTTTCTCTAGGAGCAGAAGGTTCTGTTCTCACATCATTTCTGAAACCTCCTGTATTTCTGGTTCCGCCAGTGTTTTCAGTTCCTGCTCTAAAGCCTCCGTTATTTCTTGTTCCGTTATTTCCAGAATCACGGAAACCTCCTGAGTTATTATCTCTCTTAATAGACTGATTACGGAATCCTGAGTTATTATTATCTCTTCCAGATCCTCTAAATCCGTTATTTTCTCTTTGGCTCGTTCTTGCAATATTAAAGGAAGGATTATTATTTCCTCTAAATTTGGCTCTGTCTACTCTGTAAATATTAATATTTACGTTTCTATAGCGAGGCATTGGTCTGCAGATGGAAGCATAATGCGTTCTTCTGTAATTTTGAAAATACACAACTGGGCTAGCTCCTCTATAATAATTGTTTTGAAAACTAATAAAAATCTGCGGTCCCATAATTCTTTGTAACGCATAGAATCTATCATAATACCATCTGTCCGGATTGTATCTGTAGTAGTTATCCCATGTTGAAAAGCTTACATACAGATTATTCAATCTTAAGATTTGATCAATTTGCCAACGGTTCAATCTATTTTGATTAAAGAACACATTCCAGTTGACATTTACGATACTGCTTCTGTAATCGTTATAGTTATTCTGGTAATAATCTTGAGGATAATAATCCTGAGGATAGTTGTAGTAATAATCATCAGGGAAATAATTCTGATCATCTTCATTAGAATAATATCCGTCATTACTTCCATAGTTGTTATTTTCATAACCATTATTTCCGTAACCGTTATTGTATCCGTCGTTACCATTACCGTAACCGTTGTTTGGATATTGCTGAGCAAACGACAAAGTCGCCAAACTCAAAGCAAATCCCAAAAATATTTTTTTCATTCTTATTGTCGTTAATTGGTTAATATATAGTAGACTATCTCTAATCTATCTTTTGGATATAAATAAAAAAAAGAAGTTAAATCTTTCGATACAACTTCTTTTAATTTATTATTAACTAATTGATAATCAAATGTTAAATTTACAATCTTCCACTGTCTTTAACCCAATATTTTATTTTTTGGTTAAAATCTGTACTGTTTTTTAAATCTTCTAAATTTAAATGCATTCTGTAACGCCAATAATGCGGAAATATTGCCGGATTATTAATCCTTTCATTGTCCATTTTCGGATTGGTAAGCTCTTTATCCGTTGCAAAAAACTCCTGAATCGGGAAAATAGCCAACATCGCATTCGTGTAAAGATGTTGCTTCATAATGATCTCAGCTAAATGAGCATCCAATTCTTGTGGAGCTTTTCCGTATTGAATTAATTGTTGATTAAAATATTTCTGCGTCAAAGCCGGATCTTCCTTCCACCATTGTCTTAACGTTGAACTGTCATGTGAAGAAGCCGTAATTACATTCAAATAACTCGCATTTTTAGGATTGTAAAATGGAATATTATCCGAAGGCATACGCTGAACTTTCAAGGCTATGATCGCCAATTCATCCATTACAGCAGGTACACAATCGGGAACCATTCCTAAATCTTCACCACAGATCAACATTTCGGTTGCATTTAAGATCATTGGAAGCTTTTCCATTGCCTTTTCACTCCAAAGCTTATCTTGTCTCTTGAAGAAATAATCGTGATATAGATCGTAAATAGATTTCTTTTCCCAATCCGACAAATATTTGTAAGACTCAGTATTATAAACATTAAATCTTGGATGATAAACTGTTTCGCCTTCTCTTTCTTCAGTTAAAAATAAAACATTCGCACAAAGGGCAATTAATTGTTCTTCAACCGAACCTCTTGGATTTTTCTTAAAGAAATCTGATAATTTTCTCTGAGTATCAAATTCTTCTTTGAAAGAATACGTTCCGTTAGAATTATTATTGATAAATTCAAGAGCTTTTCCGTGATCTTCTCCGAAATAATTCCAAAGAATCTGATCATTAATAAACGGCTTACAATACCTGTTAAAATCAAAAGGAATATGCCAAGCCTTAAATTCTTCTTCAGTAACCGGAACTGCAGGATAAAAATACCCTAAAATCCCCTGAGTAGCAGAAATTGGCATTCTCCAAATTCTGAAAAACCCTAAAATATGATCAATTCTCATCGCATCAAAATATTGTTCTAATGCTTTGAATCTGTTTTTCCACCATGTATAATCATCAGCTTTCATCGCTTCCCAATTATAGGTTGGAAATTCCCAGTTTTGACCCAATTCCGTAAACTGATCAGGTGGTGCTCCGGCTTGGAAATCCATCCCGAATAATTCCGGCTCCGTCCAAGCTTCAACAGAATGTCTGTAAATCCCGATCGGCAAATCTCCTTTTACGGAAACCCCTAAACTATGGATATATTCAATCGCCTCTTTTAACTGTTTATGAAGTTGATATTGCACCCAGGCATGAAGCATTGAGACATCATATTCTTTATTTTTTGCTGAAAAGAATGGTGAAATTTTTCCTGCGATGTATTTTTTATGCGTCTTCCAGTCATTGAAATTCGGAGTTTTATATTTATCTCTCAACACACAAAATGCAGAATATGGAATCAGCCAATCTTCATTATCTTTTATAAATTTCTTAAAGTTTCTGTCTTTATAGATTTTCTCTTTTTCTGTATTGAAAACGGCTTTCAAAAATTTCCATTTTCCGGAAATCATTTCTTCGTAATCAATTAATTCTAAATAATTTAATTTTAATTTCTCAGCATTATATTCTTCAACTAAATCTTTAGGCAATTTAAAATCAAGATTCTCCAAAGAAATATATTGAGGGTGTAAAGCATATACAGAAACCGCTGCATAAGGATAAGAATCCGTCCAAGAATAGTTGGCCGTTGTATCATTAATCGGAAGAATCTGGATAATCCCTAAACCTGTCTCCTTTGTCCAGTCTGCCAATTCTTTCATATCAGAGAATTCTCCGACACCGAAACCATTTTCACTTCTCAAAGAGAACACAGGAACCGCAACTCCTGCATCATGATACATTTGATATAGTTTGAATTTAAAATAATGACTTGAAACAACCTGCAAAACATCTTTCTGTTGATTGGCAACCGCAAATCTGTTTTCTCCGGCTTCTACATCAATTACTTTACCTTCATTTTTGTCATAAAGACAATATTTAAATTGGATAAATTCGTTCTCAGGAATTTCAACCGAAGTCTCCCAAATACCGAAATCCGTCTGAGATAAATGAATTACTTTCTCATAGTTCCAATTTCCCAGAGAAGCCGTACTTCCGAACAATACAATCTTCCAATTCGGATTGTACACCGGAGCTTCTAATCTGAATAAATGGGTATGTTTTTTTAAGACCGAAATCTTTTCAGGAACAAACTGATTCAGCTTATTGTAAAGGATTTTATTGTTTAAATAATTTTCGGGGAAATTTTTATTGTTCCATTCATCGAAAATAGAAAATTCTTTATAGTTGTGAGGGAAATTAAGATGATGCAAAACAAATTCTTCTCTAAGAATACTTTCTTTTTCACCTGTAAGCTGATATTTATAAGAGATCGATTTTGAAAAATAGTCTACTTCACATTTCCACAAACCGTTCTCGGTGCAAAACATTTTATGAGTTTTGGGTACAGCTCCTTCTTCATTGATGATCAACTGCAAAGATTCCCCTGGTTTTGCGCTGTAACCTATATTAAAGTATAATTTCATCTATATTTTTTTATAAAAATACATTTTAATCTCGAAAAACAAAACTTATTGAATATCAAATATTCATTAAAAAAGCCTTCTCAGATATTTGAAAAGGCTATAATTTTTAAGAAAGCTAAAAGATTATTCTGTTACAATAATTTTCTTGCTTAATAATATTTTTCCGGACTCATTAGCGATACTCACAATATACGCTCCATTGATGAGATTTTTCAAATAAACCTGTTGATTTAATGAACCATCTTTTATGGATAAATTCTGTTGCATTACATTCTTACCCGAGATATCAAAAATAGTAAGTTTAAGATTTCCTTTTACCGATTTATCATTCACATTTACGTTGATTAATTGCTCATCAACTCTGGTCGGATAGATATCTAAATTTGCCAACGCATTATTTGAAATTGCTTTATCATTAGCGAAATATTTACTCGCCAAATCATAAATATGTAAATTTAAATTTCCGGGAAGTTGTTTTGCCTGTAAATCATTCAAATTCACTTCATATAAAGGTGCTCCTTTTGCACTTGCAATCACAACTTTTCCGTTAGAATTCACCGCAGCTCCGTTTACGGAATAACCTTCGGGAATTCCTGTTATTTTTCCGACAAATTTGGACTTTAATTCTTTAGTTGAAACTTTAAAAACATTTCCTGAAGTTGCAAAAACATAGAAATTATTATCTGCATCGGCAATCATATCACCTCCAAAGCCTGTTTCAATTGTTGTGAAAGAATTTTTCCCGTTTGAAGAATCATCTTTAACAATCCCAAGATCATTTACGATATATTGATTGTTCTTTTTACTGATCTGTAAAAACTGTGTTCCGGAATTATTCATCGCGTAAATATTACCGTCATATCCGGTCGCCATTCTCGTTATGTGAGAATTAATATCACAAGAAGTTACTCTCGCAACACTGTTTTCTACCAAAGTGATTTCTTTTGTTTTAGAATTTAAAACATAGATATTGGATGAAAACATCGGCATATACACCAAATTGTTATTCCTAGAATCGTATGCTAAAGTCGCCATTGTCGTCGCCTGAGAATTGTTATAAGAATTTTTATCCTCAGTTACAGAACCGTTTCTTGTCTGCGAAAATATTTTTGCAGAAGAATCTGCCGTGAAGACAGCTTCTCCGGAAGTTCCGTTTACTGCATCAATGGCGCGAAAGTCATTGAAAACAATACCTGGAGTATCTTTTCCCGTCAATGCAAAAAAATCTTGCTGTGCGTGAGCATTTGCTCCTAATAATACCAAAAATAAAGGGAATAAATGTTTTTTCATAATAAGTTGGATTTAGATTCGTAATGATTTTACTATTACTAAGTTACATAATTTTCAAATTGAATAACAAAAAATCTCTATTAATTGAATAACATTTACAATAATTTAATTTTAATAATGTAATTGTGATAATTTGGAGAATGTTTTAAGCCTAATATCTTTTTATACTTAAATTTTAACCATTAAGATTTTATTTAAGGTGTTAAGGTTATTAAGACAAGAGTTTCTCCTTCGTCGAAATGACAAAAACATGCATAAAAAACTCCCACAAATTTGTGAGAGTTTAAGTATATACTATTTTTTTAAATTTTAATTTAAGACATAAGTTGTTCCGTCTCTTCCGTCTTTTAATTCAATGCCTTCAGCAAGAAGTTTGTCGCGGATTTGATCTGAAAGGTCAAAGTTCTTCGATTTTCTTGCCTGATTTCTCAGTTCGATTAAAACCTGTAACGTTTGATCCAACTTTTCATTGTTATTTTCTTCAACCGCCTGAAGTCCTAAAACATCAAATATTAAAGCATTTAAAGTTGATTTCAAATCCTCTAAATCTTTCGTTGAAATCGTTTCCTTTTCATCATTTAAAGCAAAAATAAATTTCACAGCTTCAAATAAATGAGCAATAAGAACCGGAGAATTGAAATCATCATTTAAAGCATCGTATGCTTTATTTTTCCACTCTTCCAGATTAAAACCAGATTGTTTTTCATCATTCGGAGTGATTGAATTTAAAACTTTTACTGCTTCCATTAATCTGATGAAACCTTTTTCGCTCGCAATCATCGCATCATTAGAAATATCCAAAACACTTCTATAATGAGCCTGTAAGAAACAAAAACGTACAATCGACGGATGGAAAGGTTTTTCAAAGAAATCATTATCTCCCGTAACCAACTGCATCGGTAAAATGTAATTTCCTGTTGACTTACTCATACGTTGCGTGTTCATTGTCAACATATTAGCATGCATCCAGTAATTTACCGGAGCGGTATCATTGCAAGCTTTTCCTTGAGCGATCTCACATTCGTGGTGTGGAAATTTCAAATCCATTCCACCTCCGTGAATATCAAATTTTTCACCTAAATATTTAGTGCTCATCGCAGTACATTCAAGATGCCATCCCGGGAAACCTTCTCCCCAAGGCGAATTCCATCTCATGATGTGTGCAGGTGAAGCTTTTTTCCAAAGGGCAAAATCCTGTGGATTTTTCTTTTCTCCTTGTCCGTCCAAATCACGAGTGTTGGCAAAAAGTTCTTCAATATTACGTTTTGAAAGTTCGCCGTAATTAAGGCCTCTTTTATTGTATTCAAGAACGTCAAAATATACAGATCCGTTGCTTTCGTAAGCGAACCCTTTTTCAATTAATTTCTGAGTTAATTCGATCTGCTCAACAATATGACCTGTTGCTGTCGGTTCAATGTTTGGAGGAAGTAAATTAAACATTTCCAAAACCTTATGAAAATCAACTGTATATTTTTGTACGATTTCCATTGGTTCCAGTTTTTCAAGACGGGTTTGCTTTACAAATCTGTCGTTGTTTACGTCTCCATCGTCTGTAAGGTGCCCTGCATCGGTGATATTTCTTACATATCTTACTTTATATCCCAAATGCGTTAAGCTTCTGTAAATAAAGTCGAAAGAAAGGAAAGTTCTCACATTTCCCAAATGCACATTGCTGTAAACGGTAGGCCCACAGACATACATTCCGACGTTTCCTTCTAAAATTGGGTTAAATATTTCTTTTTCCGCTGTAAGCGAGTTGTATATTTTTAATTGCATTGTGTTGTATTTGATTTAATGATTTTAAAATTTAGTTTAAAGTTTAGATATGCTAAAAGACCGAAATCTTTTAACAGCAACATTCACAGCAACAACAAATAATTGTCATTACGAAAATTTTATCTGAGCTTTTTTTAAATTTTATCATTATTAAATTGCTTTTAAGTGATATTTTAAATGATCAACATAATCCTGAATAATAAATTCCAAAGTGAAATTCTGAGGATTCGTTTTTGTGGTATCGCAAGTTCTTTTCAATGCCTCATCAGGAATATTTTCAACGGTATGAACAATTTGAAAATTCAAAAATTTCCAAAGATTGATCACATCCTGAGTGGGAATATTCTGATAATTCTGAGCTTTTACCCAAAAATCCTGATCATAAACAATATTCTCGTTTTCTTTATATTGAGTGACTACAAATCTTCTGATGTTTGTAATTGCACTATCACAAAGATGACCTAAAATTTCTTTTTTTGACCATTTTTCAGGCGAAATTTTATAACACCAATCTTCTTCATAGATCGTTTCGAATCTAAGAAGTTCTTCTTCAATGATATTTTTAAGAATGTGATAGTTCATTACAATCAAATTTAATCCAATTTAGCATGACTTCCTACGTAATGTAAGAATTCCTGTCTTGTAATAGGATTTGTTTTGAAAATTCCACTTAGTTCTGCCGTTATCGTTGAACTTGCAGTATCTTTAATTCCTCTGCAATTTACACAAAGATGTTTTGCATCGATGATACAGGCAACATTTTTTGTTCCTAAAGCTTCTTTTAAAGCGTTCACGATCTGCATTGTCAATCTTTCCTGAACTTGTGGTCTTTTCGCGTAATAATCTACAATCCTGTTAATTTTTGAAAGTCCAATTACTTCACCGTTTGAAATATAGGCCACATGCGCTCTTCCAATAATTGGTAAAAAGTGGTGTTCACAAAAAGAATATACAGTGATATCTTTTTCCACCAACATCTGACTGTATTTATATTTATTGGAAAACGTGGAAATTCCCGGTTTGTTTTCAGGCAATAATCCTCCAAAAATTTCATTCACATACATTTTAGCAACACGCGTTGGAGAATCTTTCAAGGAATCGTCTGTCATATCCAATCCAAGCGTTTCCATAATCTCACCGAAAAGTTCAGTGATCTTTTCTATTTTTTCCTGTGGCGATTTATCAAAAGCATCTTCCCGTATAGGCGTATGTTCTTTTCCTGTGAAAATATCATCGTCGTTATCAGTAAAATCAACCATTTTTTATTTAATTTGCAACAAAAATACGGATAATATCTGTTCGTATATTTCAATTTAACCCAAAAATATTACCTCATCTCCTCATTCGTATAAAAGTTATGATTATTGCTGAAGAAGTACACCACGAAAATCAGAAAAAGGAATTTCTAGAATTCCCTGTCAGACTTTATCAACATGACAAAAACTACATCAGACCTTTAGATAAAGATATTGAAGCTATTTTTGATCATCAAAAAAATAAATTCTTCAAAAACGGAGAATGTAAAAGATTCATATTTAAAAATAAAGACAATAAAACTGTTGGAAAAATAGCGGTTTTTGTTAATCAATTATACAAACAAAATCAACCTACTGGAGGAATTGGATTCTTTGATTGCATTAATGATCAGGAAACAGCTAATTTTATTTTTGATTATTGTAAAAAATGGCTTCAGGAAAGAGGAATGGAAGCGATGGATGGACCTATAAATTTCGGTGAAAGGGATAAATTCTGGGGATTGCTCATAGATGGATTCATAGAACCTTTATATGGAATGAATTATAATTTTCCTTATTACAAAGAGCTTCTTGAAAATTATGGTTTTCAAATTTATTTCGAACAGCTTTGTTTTTCAAGACCTATTTTCGCGGAAGTTTCGAGAGTCTTTACAGTTATGCATGCAAAACACAGTAAAAATCCTGCAATTTCAGCAAGACCATTGAAAAAAAATAATCTTGAAAAATTTGCTAAAGATTTTACTGAAATTTACAACAAAGCCTGGGCAGCTCACGGAGAAGGAAAGCAGCTTGAAGAAGCAAAGACATTGAAAATGTTTAAAACCATGAAACCAATCATCAATGAACATATTTCATGGTTTGTATATGAAAATGAAAAACCCGTTGCCATGTGGATGAATATTCCGGATTTGAATCAATGGTTTAAATATATGAATGGGAAATTTGGACTTATAGAGAAACTAAAGTTTTTATGGATCAAAAAATTCAAAAAAAATGAAAAAATGGTTGGTCTCGTTTTCGGAGTTGTACCCGAATGGCAAAAAAAAGGTCTTGAAGGTTATATGATTTGGGAAGGTACTCAACATCTAAGAAAACACACTGATTTTAAAGTTACCGAACTGCAATGGATCGGAGATTTTAATCCAAAAATGATTAAGATTGCGGAAAATCTGGATACAGAGGTGACTAGGAAATTGGCGACTTATCGCTATTTGTTTGATCGAGAGAAAGTTTTTGAGAGGCATGCTATTCTTTAATTTTGTTAATATAACAAATCTACTTCATGGGAATTTTTATCAAAATTAAGATTTCATTTTAAATTAAACTTGCTATATTTGAAAAAATTAATTATAATAATTATGAAAAAATTCCTTATTATTCCTACTCTATTATTTTCTTACTTTTCTTTATTTGGGCAAGTTCTTCAAACTGTACAATCAGTAGATACTCACAGTTATTACGAAATACTTTCTCCAAAATCAGGTAAAACATTATCTTATAGTGATATTTCAGGATCTCCATATTATAAAAAAGAATTTACGCCTGCAAAAGTGGCAGATAATTATGAAACTTTAGTTGCCAGATATAACAGTTACTCTGATGAAATTGAATTTCAAAAAGACGAAAAAGTACATGTATTGCCAAAACAAGATGTATTTTCAAAAATTATATTTACAAATACAAAAGAGAAGTTAGCCCTTGTAAATACTGGGGATGATTTATCCGGGTATTTTTTTGAACTATCAAGTGGTAAATATCCTCTTTATAAGAAGGTGAAAACCAGATTTATTGATATGGTAAAATCTTCAAATGGCTATGCAGAAGACAAACCTGCAAAATTTCAAACGCTTGAACCAAAATATTATATAAAAACAGAAAAAGGATTTATAAAAGATCCTAAAAATTTGAAAGAAATAGTTGATCAAATCCCAGAAAAAAAAGAAGCTATTGAAACTTTTGTAAAATCAAATAAAATAAAATTCAATAAAGAAGAAGACCTAATAAAATTAGTCAACTTTTTGAATCAAAACTAAAAAATACCCGTTTTATCCTTTGATAAAACGGGTATTTTTTCATAAAATTTAATTATCTCAATCTCTGTATCAAAATCAAACTTCTGTAAGAATTCCCCGTACTCGGACTCTGACTTGATGCTGTCGTAAAAGTATTTGTTCCAGGAAGTATCGTAAAATCAACAGTTTGTGCTGACCCTGTGATATTAATGAAATCATCAAAATAATAAGTTGTTGTCTGATTTGAGTTATTGGTGAAATTCACCAAAGAATATTCATTATTATTCACAATACTTTTCAGGAAAAGATTATTTAATGAACTTGTTCCCGCAAAATTCCCTACAAGTCTCACCTGTATTTTATATATTCCAGGCTGTAATAAAATCTGATCTGCAGTTCTCGCCGGCGATCCTTGTCCTGCAGGTGCAGACACAGCATCATTTATCGTTGCTCCTACAATGGTATTAATAAAATTGGGTGCAGTGTTGGGTGCATTTCCCATTTCCGCTGTACTATCATTTGAGTTAAACCTTAGTCCAACTTCACTCACTGTTGTGTAAGTAAATGCATTCAAACCTATTCTTAGAATCTGACCTTCTACCGAAACTGTATTATTTTTATAAATATCCCCGTTTGTATCAATAACTAAACTAGTCGCAGCTGTGTTAGTCGGTAATGTTGCTAAGCTTTCAAATCTTACAGCACTTGAATTGGCATTTACATGAAGTCTTCTAGCCGGAGTGCTTGTTCCGATTCCTACGTTTCCTGCAGAAGTAATTCTGAAACGTTCATTTAAACCTCCACCTAAAGAATTCCCTACATAAAAATCTTCCTCAGTACCATTTACAATCGTTGCACCAGTACGAATACTTCCTAAAGCCCAATTGGCACCTCCTGATGTAGGCCCACTATTGGTAAATCCTAGTAAAGAATAATTACCTGTAGCCAAGGGAGAAGTATTTCTTAATGCTAAAAATGCATATTGATTAGTAGAATTGGCAGCATCAATAATATTATATCTGTTAGAACTTGCCACACCAGAAATCACATGTAATTTTGTTTCAGGAGTCGTGGTACCAATTCCAATTCTGTCAGTTACAGCATCAACAGAAAAAGTATTTCCATCGACAGAAAAATGGTTTGTTCCTGCAGTTGCAGAATTTGCAAAAGTTAATGTATTTGTCCCTTGCGAAACGGTTCTGTTCGTAGTAAGAGTTCCATTTGAGTTATAAATATTTGTAAAACCTGTAGAGTTGACAACCTGCTTCCAAATTGAGCCGTCAAAGTAATAATAACCTGCTCCTGCAACTTCTGCAACTTGCGTTAAGCTTGGAGTTGTGCCCGAAGGAGCCGTAACATCTGTAACATAAACCAGCGCTCCACTTTCTGTCGCACCGTAGACTCCGGCAGATTTTGCTGCTAATTGTTGCTTTGTGATTCTTGGAGCTCTAAAACCATCTTTGATGCTTGTAGATGCCCCATTTCCTACAACATCTAAAGTAGTTTGAGGTGTTGGGGTATTGATACCAACTTGCGCATTAAAAGTTGTAGCTAAAGAAATAAAACTTAGAAATAACGTTATTTTTTTCATGAAAATCGAATTTGAAATGAAAATAATAATTATAATTAATAAATTATGTTAAAAAATATATTTTAACATATTAATTCTACGGCAATTCATACTTATAAGTTATTTATATTCCTTAATCATTAAATAAATCAATAATTTTTAAATATAAAAGCCCTGCTAAAAAGCAAGGCTTAAAAAAAATCAAATATCATTTTTACTTTAGAATAGCTCTCCAGCTACTTTTTTAATATTGTCACTTTTCCCCATTGAGTAAAAGTGTAAAACAGGAACCCCAAAATCAAGAAGTTCTTTGCATTGATTGATTGCCCATTCTACTCCGATTTGTTTTACGGCTTCATTGTTTTTAGCACTTTCCACTGCATTAATTAAATCTTCCGGCAAATCGATTTTGAAAACCTGTGGCAATAACTTTAAATGTCTTTTTGTTGCAATCGGCTTAATTCCGGGGATAATTGGAACTGTAATTCCCATTTCTCTAGCTTTTGTCACAAACTCGATAAATCTTTTATTATCAAAAAACATTTGGGTCACGATATAATCTGCTCCGGCATCTACTTTTTGTTTCAGCCATTTTAAATCGTAATTCATGGAAGGTGCTTCCATATGCTTTTCGGGATAACCCGCTACTCCAATGCAAAATTTGTTGTTTTCTTCACAAGCCTGCTCGTCATGAAGATATTTCCCTCTTCCTAAATCATTGATTTGATGAACCAAATCCATCGCACTTTCGTGACCTCCTTTTGTTGGCTCAAAATATTGATGACCTTTCATAGCATCGCCACGAAGCGCCATTACATTATCAATTCCAAGATACATACAGTCTACCAAAAGATATTCTGTTTCTTCTTTTGTAAATCCTCCACAAAGCAAATGTGGAACGGTATCTACATTATATTTATGCTGAATTGCCGAACAAATCCCCAACGTTCCGGGACGCATTCTGGTAATTTTACGTTCCATCAAACCGTTGCCTTTATCAATGTAAATATATTCTTCACGAGAAGTCGTTACATCAATAAAAGGAGGTTTAAACTCCATCAAAGGGTCTATGTTTCTATACAAATCTTCAATCCCGATTCCTTTCTGAGGCGGAACAACTTCTAAGGAGAACAAAGTTTTTCCGTTTGCATTTTTTATGTGTTCTGTAATCTTCATTTTATATTTTTGTTGAGTGTTGATTGTTACTCGTTGATTGTTTTAAACGAGCAACAAACAACTATCAACCATTAACTATTTTTATTAATCCGCTAAATTAGGTGACAACCATTTCCTTGCTTCCTGTAAAGAAATTCCTTTCCTCTTAGAATAGTCTTTCAACTGATCTTCTGTAATCTTTCCGAGCCCAAAATATTTTGCATGTGGACTTCCGAAATAATATCCAGAAACTGCAGCTGTTGGGAACATTGCTAAACTTTCTGTAAGATAAACTCCAATATTTTCTTCTACTTTTAAAAGATCCCAAATGGCATGTTTTTCCAAATGATCTGGACAAGCCGGATAACCTGGTGCGGGACGAACTCCTTTATATTTTTCAGCAATTAAGTCATCATTGCTTAAATTTTCCTGATTGGCATATCCCCAATATTCTGTTCTTACTTTTTTATGTAAAAATTCGGCATAAGCTTCTGCAAAACGGTCAGCCAAAGCTTTTACCATGATTGCATTATAATCGTCATTGGCTTTTTCATACTCATCTGACAATTCATCAGTTCCAAAACCTGTGGTCACACAGAAAGCTCCCACATAATCAGTTTTTCCTGAACTTTGAGGAGCAATAAAATCGCTTAATGCTAAATATTCTTTGCCTTTAGATTTTTGAAGCTGCTGTCTTAATGTGATGAATTTCGATTGCTGGTGATCATTTTCATCAAAAATTAAAATATCATCATCTTCAGTTGAATTTGCTTTGAATATTCCGAAAATAGCTTTAGCTGTCAATGCTTTTTCATCTAAGATTTTCTTTAAAATAACCTGAGCATCTTTAAATAATTCTTTAGCCTGCTCTCCTACGACCTCATCATCAAAAATATTCGGGTATTTCCCGTGAAGATCCCAGCTTCTGAAAAACGGTGACCAGTCGATAAACGGAACCAATTCATTTAAATCTTGACCTTCGAAAACCTGTATTCCTAAATTATTCGGTGTGAAAATCTCTTCATTTTCCCAATCAATTTTAAATTTATCTTTTCTTGCATCTTCAATGGAAACATATTCTTTATCAATCTGCCTATTCAGAAACTTTTCACGGAAATCCGAATAGTCATTCTTTAAATCGCTAACATATTCTTTATTTCTGTCTCCCAATAAAGAACTCACCACGTTTACCGCTCTGGAAGCATCGTTTACGTGAACTACTGCATTTTTATATTTTAAATCTATTTTTACGGCAGTATGTGCTTTTGAAGTCGTTGCACCACCGATCAATAAAGGAAAATTAAGATTCTGACGTTCCAATTCTGATGCGATATACACCATTTCATCTAAACTTGGTGTTATCAAACCACTAAGACCGATAACATCAACGTTATGTTCAATCGCAGCCTGAATAATTTTCTCGGCCGGAACCATTACTCCAAGATCTACGATCTCATAATTGTTACAACCCAACACAACGCTCACAATATTTTTACCAATATCATGAACGTCACCTTTTACTGTTGCCATTAAAATTTTCCCGTTGGCAGGTCTTTCACCATCCTTTTCAGCTTCAATAAACGGCTGTAAATAAGCAACCGCCTTTTTCATTACCCTCGCCGATTTTACAACTTGCGGCAGGAACATTTTTCCGCTTCCGAATAAATCACCGACTACGCCCATTCCTGTCATTAAATTAACTTCAATAACATGTAAAGGTTTAGCAGATTGTAGCCTTGCTTCTTCCACATCTTCTTCAATAAAACGATCGATTCCTTTTACCAAAGAATGCGTAATTCTTTCCTGTAAAGGTCTGGTACGCCATTCCAGTTCTTCAACAACTTCTTTTTTGACAGATTTATTCTTTTCAGAATAATCAAGAAGTCTTTCCGTTGCATCCTCTCTTTTATCGAGAATTACATCTTCTACAAGACCTAATAATTCTTTATTAATTTCATCATAAACCTCCAACATCGCAGGGTTTACAATTCCAATATTCATTCCCGCCTGAATCGCATGGTAAAGGAAAACCGAGTGCATCGCTTCTCTCACCGTATCATTTCCACGGAAAGAAAACGAAACATTACTCACTCCTCCACTTACCGATGCATACGGAAGATTTTGGCGAACCCATCTTGTTGCTTCGATGAAGTCGATTGCATTTCTTCTATGCTCATCCATTCCCGTTGCAACAGGGAAAATATTTAAATCAAAAATAATATCCTCTGCGGGAAACTTCACCTCATCAACTAAAATATCATAAGATCTTTTTGTGATTTCAACTCTACGATCATAGGTATCAGCTTGTCCGTCTTCATCAAAAGCCATGACAATAACCGCTGCACCGTATCTTTTGATGGCTTTAGCCTGTTTGACAAATTCCTCTTTACCACCTTTTAAACTGATGGAATTCACTACAGATTTCCCCTGAACCACCTGTAATCCGGCTTCTAAGATCTCCCATTTTGAGGAGTCTATCATGATCGGAATTCTGGAAATATCCGGTTCTGAACCTACTAAGTTCAGGAATTTTATCATGGATGCTTTTCCATCGATTAATCCGTCATCAAAATTGACGTCAAGGATCTGTGCACCGCCTTCAACCTGGTGACGGGCAATATCCAAAGCTTCAGAAAATTTCTCTTCTTTAATTAATCTCAAAAACTTTTTGGAACCGGCAACATTCGTCCTTTCACCAACATTGATGAAATTACTTTCCGGCGTTATAATAAGAGGCTCAAGCCCCGATAATCTTAAATATTTCATTAATTGTGTATTCTTCTAAAATAAATTAGTAGCGTTAATCCTAAGCAATAAATGTTGAAAAATTTATACAATTTCTCTCACTTTTCTTGGCTCATATTTATCAACCAAATCTGCGATCGCTTTGATATGATCTGGTGTTGTACCACAGCAACCTCCGATGATATTGATGAGTCCTTTTTCTACATATTCTCTGATTTGTTCTGCCATAAATTCTGGCGTCTCATCATATTTTCCGAAAGCGTTGGGAAGACCTGCATTGGGATAAGCTGAAACAAAGAAATCTGAATTATGCGCCAATGTTTCCAAATAAGGCGTCAATTGATTGGCTCCCAAAGCACAATTGAAACCAACACTCAATAAATTTAAATGTGAAACTGAGATCAAGAAAGCTTCTGCGGTTTGTCCGCTCAACGTTCTTCCTGATGCATCGGTAATGGTTCCCGACACCATGATTGGAATTTTAATTCCTCTTTCTTCACTAATTTCATCGATAGCGAAAAGAGCTGCTTTTGCATTCAAAGTATCGAAAATAGTTTCTACCAATAAAATATCTGAACCTCCGTCTAATAAAGCTTCAGATTGTTGTTTGTAAGCAATTCTCAATTCATCAAAAGTGATTGCTCTGTATCCTGGATCGTTTACATCAGGACTTAAACTTGCCGTTCTGTTCGTTGGCCCGATTGAACCTGCTACAAATCTTGGTTTACCAGGATTTTGAGCGGTATATTCATCACAAGCTTTTCTTGCGATTTTTGCGGACTCATAATTCAGTTCGTATACCAGATCTTCCATGTGGTAATCTGCCATAGCAATGGTTGTTCCTGAGAAAGTATTGGTTTCAATTATGTCTGCCCCAGCTTCCAAGTATTTTTTGTGAACTTCCTCGATCGCGTTAGGTTGTGTTAATGAAAGTAGATCATTATTTCCTTTTACAGGGTGTTCATAATTCTTAAACCTTTCTCCACGGTAGTCTTCTTCCTCGAATTTGTATCGCTGAAGCATTGTTCCCATCGCTCCGTCTAAAACAAGAATTCTTTCGGATAATGCTTTATATAGTTGTTCTGAATTTTTCATTTTATTTATTTTTCATTGGTGAATTAATCCTTTGATTGATATTTTTCCACAGGTTTCACCTATGGCTATTGTTGTTGAACCCTTCGGGTTCTTTTGCAGCCCGACTTGAGCGGAAATCCTTTTTTATCTGGCAAAAGCGATGGAAAAAAAAGATTGGGAGCGGAAGGCGGATACAGCTGCCCAAATAATTAATCCAATGCCTGTTTCAGATCTGCGATGATATCGTCTACATTTTCCAGACCTACTGAACAACGAACCAAACCAGCCGTAATTCCTACTTCATTTCTTTCTTCATCTGATAGCTTCGAGTGCGTGGTAGAAGCCGGATGCGTAACAATTGTTCTGGTATCACCAAGATTTGCAGAAAGTGAACACATTTTTATTTTATCTAAAAAGTTTCTTCCGCCATCAATTCCGCCTTTGATCTCGAATGCAACGATATTTCCTCCCAGCTTCATCTGTTTTTTTGCCACTTCATAACTTGGATGAGAAGGCAGGAAAGGATATTTTGTCAATTCTACATTCGGATGACTTTCCAAGAACTCAGCTACTTTCAACGCGTTTTCACAATGTTTCTCAACACGGATTGCCAACGTTTCTAAACTCTTTGACAAAACCCAAGCGTTGAAAGGTGACATTGCAGGCCCCGTATTTCTTGCAAAAAGATAAATCTCACGAATAAAATCTTCTCTACCAACCGCTACTCCACCTAAAACGCGACCTTGACCGTCAATCAATTTCGTTGCTGAATGAACAACAACATCTGCACCATATTTAATAGGCTGTTGAAGATAAGGCGTTGCAAAACAATTATCTACAATAAAAATAAGATTATGTTTTTTCGCTATTTTCCCAAAAAATTCCAAATCTAATACTTCAATTGCAGGATTTGTAGGAGTCTCAAGATATAAGATCTTGGTATTTGGTTGAATATATTTTTCTACGTTTTCGGCATCTTCAGCTTTGAAATAGGTTGTTTCAATATTCCATTTCGGGAAATATTTTGTGAACAATGTGTGTGTAGATCCGAAAACCGACTGACAGCTTACAATATGATCTCCAGCATTTAACAAAGTCGCAAATGTTGAATAGATCGCTGCCATTCCCGTTGCGAAAGCATATCCTGCTTCTGCGCCTTCCATTTTCACAATTTTATCTGTGAATTCCGTAACATTAGGGTTTGAAAATCGGCTGTATAAATTCTTTGGTTTTTCTTCTGCAAAACTCGCTCTCATATCTTCTGCATCCTGAAAAATAAAGCTGGATGTAAGATATAACGGTGTAGAATGTTCATCAAACTGGGTTCTTTCAGTCTGCGTTCTTATTGCGAAGGTTTCAAAATTTTCGTTTTCCATTTCTATATTTTCCGTAGGTTTTATTTACGGTTGTTTGTTATTATTTCGTTACATAGGTTTCACCTACGGCTATTGATATTGAACCCTTCGGGTTCACTGATTATTTAGTTTCGCTTACTCTTAAAATATCTCCGAAAACACCTCTCGCAGTAACCTGAGCTCCGGCTCCGGCTCCCATAATTACGATTGGATTTTCACCATAACTCTCGGTATAAATTTCAAAGATTGAATCTGAACCTTTCAATTGTCCTAATGCGGAAGTCGCAGGAACAGAAATTAATTTCACATCTAATTCACCTTTATCTTTTTGTAAATCTCCATGCAAATCTCCAACATATCTCAATACGTGACCAGGTTCTTGGTTTTCTTTGATTTTTTGATATTCATCATCCAATTCATCCAATTTGGATAGGAATTCCGGTTTTGAAACGGAAAGTAAATTTTCAGGTACCAAATTTTGAACATTGATGTCATCGAATTCATTAATTAAGTCAAGTTCTCTCGCCAAAATCAATAATTTTCTCGCAACATCGTTTCCTGACAAATCTTCTCTTGGATCTGGTTCTGTAAATCCTTTTTCTAGGGCTTCATTGATGATTGTTGAAAACTTATCGTCTCTTAAAGAAAAATTGTTAAAAACATAACTCAATGTTCCGGAGAATACTCCTTTAATTCTTGTGATATTTTCTCCTGAAAGGTGTAAAAGTTTTATGGTATCGATTAACGGCAAACCCGCACCAACATTGGTTTCGTATAAATAACGTCTGTTATTTTTGTTCAACGTATATCTTAGTTTACGGTATTCTTCGATCGGAAGGGTGTTGAAAATTTTATTGGAAGAAACCAAGTCAAATCCATTTTCTGCCAATGCGTGATAGTTGTGAACAAAATCTTTGCTCGCTGTGTTATCAACAACGATAAGATTTTCCAGTTGATTTTCTTTTGAAAACTTAATTAACTCCTGAACATCTGATGGATTTTCTGCAGCTAAAACCTCATCACTCCAATTGCTATCAAATCCTGTTTTGTTGAAGGCAATTTTTCTTGAATTAGCAACCGCTACAACCTTAAGATCGATTTTTTTACGTCTTCTGATTTCTTCTGACGATTGTAAAACCTGTTCTATCAAAGTCTTTCCAACATTTCCGTGGCCGATAATTGCTAAATGAACCGTTTTTGGTTTTTTAGACGTCTCAGATTCGATGATATTTTTTGCTTTTTCGTCTTGCGAAGAAGTTACCACAATATTGATACGTTTTTCGCTTCCTACTTGATTTAAAAGCAATGGAAAAACGTTGTTTCTAGCTAATTCTGCCAACACTTTATTTAAGTCTTCTGCAACAAAACCTATTACAGAAACATTATTTATACTGTAAATCTGAGAAACTTTTCCCGATTTTCTTTCTGCTTCAAATTCGTCAATCAGACAATTAACCGCTTTTTCGGAATCAGCTTCCTGAACCAAAATTGATAATCCGTTTTCAATTGCCTGTTGAGAAATTACTCCAACACTGATTCTCGCTAAAGTAAGCGCTTTAAAAATTCTTCCGTCAATCCCGATTTCACCTAAGAAATCTTCTCCTTCAAATTTGATGATTGATCTGTTTTTTAAAAATTTTATTTCGTTAGCATTTTTCATCGTCTATAAAATATTTTTAATAATGTTATTTAATTGTTCGTATTCCATTAAGAAGGCATCGTGCCCATGAATTGATTTGATCTCGTGATAGAAAACATTTTCCTTTTTTTCTTTAAGCTTTTCAAAACACATTCGGATTTCAGAAGCAGGAAAGAATAAGTCTGTATCAACGGAGATCATGTGCATTCGCGCCCCGATTTTTTCCAGTTGAGTTTCTTCTGCATTAATGTTCATTAATAAATGATTCATCAGTTTATAAGATTTTAAACTAAATCTTTCGTTTAATGAATTTCCGTGATAAACAAGCCAATCTTCCGATTCTAAAAGCTGTTTTTCCTGATTGTATTTGTTTTGAAATCTATCGTTTAAAGATTGTGGTGTTCTATAACACAACATCGCATGAATTCTGGCTTTTTGCAGTGGTTTATCATTTCCATTTAATAAAAATTTCTGAACCAGACATTGTGCATGAAGCCAATCATGAGTTTTGTAATCGCAGGCAATAGGAATAAAAATTTCGGCAATCTGTTGATTTTTTACCAACATTTCCCAGCCGATTCCACCTCCTAGAGAACCTCCAATAATGGCGTACAAGTTTTTTATATTAAGTTTTTCAAGACCTTTTAAAAAGATATTGCCAATATCTGAAGGCGTGAAATCTTCATATTCATCAATTAAAAAATTATCATAGCCGTTTCCGGGAATGTTGAAGCACAGAACTGTATATTTATTTGTATCAATGACCTGATTTTCACCAATCAGTTTTTTCCACCATCCTTTTTCTCCAGAAACATCTGAATTTCCGGTTAAGGCATGATTAACTAAAATGATAGGTGCTGAAAACAGGTCTTTCCCGAAAAGCTGGTAGCTCAACGGGATATTGTATTCCTTTTTGGAATTTGTCTGATACGAAAGATTAATATAGTTTAGTTCTGTTTTCAATTCTATTATACTTTTTGATAATACAATTTGAAAATGCCACTAGAAATGGCTGAAAGAACTTCAGTAAGTTATCTGTCCAAAATTATATTTGGTAGAACGTAGCACCTTCTTCGCTTGCGCAAAGGGTTGCTAAGGTTTCACAGGGTCTATCCCTCAACCTTTCTTGATAACATTTTCAATATGTGAATGATCGAATGCTGCAAAGATAAAACTTTTATTTTAAAAATTTATAAAAATTTAATTTAATCTCGAAAAGCCTTTAAACAAAAGAGCTTCAGGGATATGTTACGTTTTATTCAGATTCCAAATGTTGGAATTATTTTTCAAAAAACTTACCTTCGTAATGAAAAGTGATGAAATATGAGTGTTGAAAAACAAAGACTACAAGATAAAGACTGGAAAAACTGGGGACCGTATGTAAGCAACCGACAATGGGGAAATGTGCGTGAAGACTACAGTCCGGACGGTAATGCGTGGGGATCTACAAGTCATGATAAAGCGGAAAGTTATGCTTACAGGTGGGCAGAAGAAGGCATCGCCGGAATCTCGGATCCGAAGCAGCTTTTATGTTTTGCCCTTTCTTTCTGGAACAAAAAAGATAAAATGGTAAAAGAGCGATTTTTCGGGTTGAGCAATCATCAGGGAAATCATGGCGAAGACATCAAAGAACTCTTTTATTACTTAGATAACACACCTACTCATAGCTATATGAAGATGGTGTACAAATATCCTATTAACGAATTTCCGTACGACCAAATTATTGCCGAGAACGGAAGACGAAGCAAAAAAGAACCCGAATACGAGCTTTTTGACACCGGAATTTTTGATAACGATGAGTACTTCGATATTTTCATTGAATATTGTAAAGCTGAGCATAATGATATTTTAGTAAGAGTAACGGTAGCCAACAGAAGTCAGAAAGAGGCTCCGATATTGGTTGCTCCGACCGTATGGTTCAGAAATAACTGGAAATGGGGTTACAACGTTTACAAAGGTCAGTTGAATGCCTCTTCGGAAAACTGTATCGATATTAATCACGACAGTATTTCTATTAAAAAATTCTACTCGAGAAAGGATAATTCCAACAGTGTTTTTTGTGAAAATGAAACGAATGCTCCTAAATTATACGGAACGCTTTATTCTGGAAATACGTATTTTAAAGACGGAATTAATGATCATATTATCTACGGAAGCAACACTGTAAACCCTGAAAAACAGGGCACAAAGGCTTCTTTTTTAATTGATGAAATGATTGGAGCGGGAGAATCAAAAACCTTTGATTTCAGACTTTCTCCGAATGAAACAGATGAACCATTTAATCACTTTGATGAAATTTTTAATGCAAGAATTTCTGAAGCTGATGAATATTATAACGACATTCAGCATGATGTAAGCAGTGAGGACGAAAAAAATGTGCAAAGACAAGCCTTCGCAGGCCTACTTTGGAACAAACAGTTTTATCATTACAATGTTGGAAAATGGTTAAAAGGTGATCCCAATTTTGAAGCTCCGAGAGATTTCAACAATTATGTAAGAAATACGGAGTGGAATCACATGCACAACAAAGACATCATTTCCATGCCCGACAAGTGGGAATATCCTTGGTATGCAACTTGGGATCTGGCTTTCCATTGTGTTCCTTTTGCCATCATTGATGCAGAATTTGCCAAAAACCAACTTCTTTTATTAACCAAAGAATGGTACATGCATCCCAACGGTCAACTTCCTGCCTATGAATGGAATTTAAGTGATGTAAATCCGCCTGTTCATGCATGGTCTTGTTTCCGGGTTTTTAAAATCGATGAAAAAACAAACGGGAAACCGGATCTTTTATTCTTAGAAAAAGTTTTTCAAAAACTGCTTCTTAACTTCACTTGGTGGGTAAATAGAAAAGATAAAAGCGGGAATAATATTTTCGGTGGAGGTTTCTTAGGACTTGATAATATTGGTGCTTTTGACCGAAATATGGAATTAAAAGACGGTCAACATCTCGAACAAGCCGATGGAACGAGCTGGATGGCAATGTATGCCCTGAATATGATGAGAATGGCAATGGAATTAGCTCAATATTATCAGGTTTATGAAGATATGGCCATCAAATTCTTTGAACATTATCTTTATATCGCTGAAGCCATGGAAAATATGGGAGACGGCAAAGAAGGCTTGTGGAACGAAGAAGACGGGTTTTTCTATGATGTTTTACAGCTAGGAAACGGCGAAAGTGTTTCTTTACGTTTGAGAAGTATTGTTGGATTAATTCCATTGTTTGCGGTAGAGGTTATTGATCATCATTTGCTTGATAAAATGCCCAATTTCACCACAAGAATGGAATGGATTTTAAAAAATAAACCTGAACTTACGAAATTGGTTTCTCATTGGGAAGAGGAAGGACACGGGAGAAAGCATTTGATGAGTATTCTTCGTAAAAACAGACTCTCAAAAGTATTGACAAGAATGCTTGATGAAAAGGAATTTTTAAGTTCTTACGGAATCCGTGCAATGTCTAAAGTATATGAAGAAAACCCGTTTGTATTCTCTGTTCATGGAAGAGAAAATATGGTTTATTATACTCCCGCAGAAAGCGATAGCAGAATGTTTGGAGGAAACAGTAACTGGAGAGGTCCGATTTGGTTTCCTATCAACTTTTTGATCGTTGAAAGTTTACAGCGTTTTCATTTTTATTATGGAAACAGCTTGAAAGTAGAGCTACCAACCGGAAGTGGTGACAAAAGAAATCTTGATGAAGTTGCCCAAAATATCAGCGGAAGATTGTGTTCTATTTTCTTAAAAGATGAAAATGGAGAACGAGCCTTTAACGGCGGAAATGCTAAGTTTAATTATGATGTCAACTTTAAAGATTACATTACCTTCTTTGAATATTTCCATGGAGATAATGGCCGCGGAGTCGGTGCATCACACCAAACAGGATGGACGGCCACCGTCGCAAAACTCATGAAACCTAGAATGACAATATAATTTAAAGCCTCTTTTTAAGGGGCTTTTTTGATGCACATTCATCGATTTATATCTAAATAATAGAGCCGCGAGATATTGATAATTTATTTATATTTGCATCACAAAAACACAAATAAATGAACACAAATTCTTCACCTGTGTTCCTAATATACTTATTAGGAATCCATAAACAGACTTTAAAACGATCTGTTATCTATCTTAATTTTACTTCAATAAAATATCACTTACAAGCTATTATTTCTGATAAAATGTTATCGGAACGTATTTTCTTTATTGCTTAAAGTTCAGAAATATCGAAAATTTAAAACACACAATAAAATTATCTATGAAAACAAAATTATTTTGTCTGCTTTATTTCTTAATGCTCAGCTTGGGAATAAATGCGCAAAACATCAGTATTCCTGATGTGAATTTTAAAACAAGGCTTCTTTCTTCATCAGCGAGTAACACTGTTGCCAAAAATTTAAGTGGAAATTATTTTAAAATTGACGCTAACGGTGATGGACAAATACAACAAAGTGAGGCATTACAAGTAAGTGAGTTAAATATAATATTTTATGGAAGTGACACGGGGCTTTCATACACTACTATCAACTCTATAGACGGAATTAAAAGTTTTTCTGCTTTAAAAAGCTTTAAACTGCAAATAGGAAATACAAATTATTACTCTGGTGCAATTGATTTATCTAATATGGCAAGTTTAGAAAAAGCAGACTTATCCATAGGCTTTACAAGTACTCTTAATCATGATATAAATGTTTCCAATTGCACAGCTTTAAAAACCTTAAAGACATCTGCTTCAAACGGAGCAAATCTTAATTTTAATGGATGCACAACTTTACAGGAAGTTAAGCTTTATGGGAATGGCGATAGCAGCCCTACAATAGGAACTATAAACCTTAATAATTTCACTTCGCTAAAATCTCTTTATATTGAAAATATTAACTTAAATAATTTATTACTTCAAGGGTGTAATGCATTAGAAAATATAACTCTTAAAGAATATACTACAAACACAATTAGTAATCCTCTAAATGTTTCTAATTTACCTAGTTTAAAAACTTTGACTTTTAATAATTACAATGTAAATCTAGATGCTCACAATTGTCTGTATGTCTTCAAACCAATTTAGACATTTTGGTTTAAATCTTTAAGGAGGATTTTCGGTTTATAAACTTACTAATTT
>NZ_JAWRXH010000186.1:0-269 GCF_046535115.1 Chryseobacterium sp. SIMBA_038 | reverse complement strand
CGTGGACCTCATCGTTGATGTCGATGTGAAATCCAATCTCGACATTGACATTGCATGCCTGTCTCAAGGCGGAGTGATCAGTTCATACGCAACGACCAGCTCAACAGATGAACTGTCCGTTCCACTACTGAAAGCCATGATGCACGGTTGCGTATTGCGTTTCGTCTATATCTATCGGGTGCCCGATGAGGCGAAGCAGTCAGCTATCAAAGATGTTAACGCATGCCTCGAAGCCGGAGCATATACCCCACGAATCGGCATGACAGTAC
>NZ_JAWRXH010000185.1:0-269 GCF_046535115.1 Chryseobacterium sp. SIMBA_038 | reverse complement strand
GATGACGCGGTACTTTACAGCCTCGGAGAAATCGAAGTACAGGCGCACGCTGTCATTTCGCAACGCAGCTATCTCTGCGGTGGCGATCATGATTATCGCGATGCGGCGTTCCCAATTCGCGGGCGGCCAATCATTATCGAGGAACAGGCGTGGCTCGCTGCCGATGTATTTGTTGCTCCGGGAACAGTGGTCGGCCGAGGAGCGGTCGTCGGTGCGCGTAGTTCGGTGTTTCAGGACTTGCCTGCGTGGACCGTGTGTGTTGGCAGTCC
>NZ_JAWRXH010000184.1:0-269 GCF_046535115.1 Chryseobacterium sp. SIMBA_038 | reverse complement strand
GTCTCACCATCTTCCTTTTGCGAGCTAGAGGGCTGCATTTGAGGAATGCTATCGAAAAAAGCATCTTGATTAGGAAAGGATGAGTTTAGTTGAATTTCTTGATTTCGTGTTTGATTATAAGCTAATCCAACCAACTCATTTAAGATATCTTGTTGTGTCTTGCCATGACTCTTAGCAAGATATCTTAGGTTCTCTTTATTCTGTTTCGTCAGCTCTAAGCCAGTCTGTTTGAGTTTCTTAGCCCTATCACGAGAATTTTTCGAGTTACA
>NZ_JAWRXH010000183.1:0-269 GCF_046535115.1 Chryseobacterium sp. SIMBA_038 | reverse complement strand
CTAGTATATTCTAAATAGTAGCTTTTATTTTGCTTTTGCTTATTGCAAGCATAAACAAAGATAGCTTGAAAAATAAATCATTTAATTAAAGAAAAAACAAAGCTAATTCGTTTATGTAAGTAAAACGAAAATAAAAACTATGGATTATCAATTATTTAAAATTTTACTTCCAAAATACACAACGGGTGCCAGATAATTTAAAGATATATAACAGTGTCTCGGAGCTGCCTTTACAATGGAAAGCTGTAATTGGAAATCACAACATCATG
>NZ_JAWRXH010000182.1:0-269 GCF_046535115.1 Chryseobacterium sp. SIMBA_038 | reverse complement strand
CTACCACCACAAAGTTCATCATCAGGAAACCTTCACATGGAACATTTTTGTTTATGTCATTGCACTGAGGTCCTCAGGTGCAATTTTTATTGTGTACGCTTGCGCAAAAGGATTTGGCGACTATTTTCTCAATGAAAAGAAAGCCGCAATACTCATCGTTGTAACGGTGTCTGTATCGATCATATGTCTGACGTTGATGATGAGCCTGGTGCCGGCACCTTTGAATTATCAGTATTATTTTGTCGGGGTGGTTCTTGTACTGTTTTTTC
>NZ_JAWRXH010000181.1:0-270 GCF_046535115.1 Chryseobacterium sp. SIMBA_038 | reverse complement strand
CCTGTTGTGTCGGCCTGGGCAGTCGACTCGGACGAGTTCAGCCGCGCTTCTGCCTGCTGGATGGATTGCGGATAGTGAATGTCTTTGCGGGCCGGGTTGTATCCGGCGTGCTCGATCTGAACGAGTTGTGCACGAACTTCCGCTCGCGTAAGACCTTGTCCCGCGAACGCAAGTGCAGGAACCACCGCAAGTGCCAGCATGACAGTTCGAATGCCGAGATTCATGGCCGTGATCTCCAGTGAGTTGGGAAGGGCAGTCACACGATGTGCG
>NZ_JAWRXH010000180.1:0-270 GCF_046535115.1 Chryseobacterium sp. SIMBA_038 | reverse complement strand
ACCCGCTTCCCGTCTTTTCACCTTAGCTTCCTTTCCCCTGCCTATGGCTCGTTGTATTCATCTTCTTCCCTCTCCTTTCCAGAATAAGATGTGCGGCATCCAGCATTTTAATCAGATGAATGTACGGAATCACGAGATTCCTTTCCGGTAGGTTGTCATAAGCGCCCAGTGAAAAATGGACCATACCGGACAGAAAATAATCAAACTCCCTGATGCTGTATTCCCGAAATGCTTTTTTAAAGACCAGCAGAGGGTTCTGGTATTCTTTCT
>NZ_JAWRXH010000179.1:0-270 GCF_046535115.1 Chryseobacterium sp. SIMBA_038 | reverse complement strand
GCTTTCACCAAAACTGCGTCTGCGTTCCCTTTGCCAGTGTTGTACTCTTCTGCACCCGCAATGTAGTATGCGAGGAAAGCGGATGGGAATGCATTGTTCGGATCGAGGATGCGCTTCAAAGCGAATTCAAAATCCTGTGCAGTAACCGGATTTCCATTGGACCATTTGCTGTCACGCAGAGTGAACGTGTAGGTTTTTCCATCCTCGCTCACGGTCCATTTTTCTGCCATCGCAGGTTGTGGCTTGTGATCCTTGTCCAGACGTGCCAAA
>NZ_JAWRXH010000178.1:0-270 GCF_046535115.1 Chryseobacterium sp. SIMBA_038 | reverse complement strand
CCAGAACTTGATCCGGAATCCTTATTCTTTTTACCATTTGTATTCTGAATTAGAGAAACTACAATTCCAAAAGCAAAAATTCCCAGCATACTAAAAACTATAGATGTGACAGTGCCTATAATCTCTCCAAGGCAGGATGATAGCATAAAACGAAGTCCAAAAAATGGAATTAGCCGCAGTCTTCGCCACCACTTGGTCTTACAATGAGCCTTTTCCTGTTCGTGCCAGATTTCCTGAGGGGCTTCAGATTGAAAAATTTCTTTGTAGTTC
>NZ_JAWRXH010000177.1:0-270 GCF_046535115.1 Chryseobacterium sp. SIMBA_038 | reverse complement strand
AGCAGCCTAATGGCAAATACCTTTATCAATCCTGGAATGCTGGTGCAAAAATTACAGCTAAACCAAGCATGATTATCAGTGATGGTGAACTGATTCCTGATGGAACGGGAGGAAATTATTATATCAGCTTTAATAACGAGGGGCATAGCTATCAGGTTTGGAGAAATTACCTTACTGATTCTGCTAAAAAAGCGCCTTATACACTGGTTGTTTATGATACAAATGATCAAGAAATAGTCCGCCAGGACGGGCAGGGAGTAAAAAATTAAT
>NZ_JAWRXH010000030.1:0-429 GCF_046535115.1 Chryseobacterium sp. SIMBA_038 | reverse complement strand
TTTAATATAAACATTCGGGAAGATTCCAGAGTGGCTAAATGGGACTGACTGTAACTCAGTTGCTTCGGCTTCGCAGGTTCGAATCCTGCTCTTCCCACAGTTTATATTTAGAAAAAAAAGTCTTGCAAGTCTCAAAAAGTTTTTTTAGATTTGCAAACCGTTAAACCAATAGTTTTGGAAACAAAATTGCGAAAGTAGCTCAGTTGGTAGAGCGTCAGCCTTCCAAGCTGAATGTCGCGAGTTCGACCCTCGTCTTTCGCTCAAAAAGTCAGACTGAAAAGAATGATTTTTTTAACTACTGAAAAGCTTAGAGTAGAATTTTCTCAAAAGCTTTCAGTCACAATATTAAAATTGCCTCCATAGCTCAGTTGGCTAGAGCAGCTGATTTGTAATCAGCAGGTCGTGGGTTCGAGTCCCTCTGGAGGCTCT
>NZ_JAWRXH010000176.1:0-270 GCF_046535115.1 Chryseobacterium sp. SIMBA_038 | reverse complement strand
CCATCACCGCTACCGTGACCGTCAAGGAAAAGCGGGTCGACAAGCGTATCGTGCTGCTCGACACCCAGTGCACCAACCAGAAAGGCGACGTGGTGCTGCTGGGTATCGCCACCGTGATCGCGCCGGCCGTGACGATCGTCGTGCCGGCCATGCCGCGCCCCGAAGCGGCGGTGCGCCGCCATGATCGCTACGAGGCATTCATTCGTGAGGCGCGCGCGCATCCGGCCCTGCGCACCGCGGTCGTCCATCCGTGTTCGCCGGATGCGATCC
>NZ_JAWRXH010000175.1:0-270 GCF_046535115.1 Chryseobacterium sp. SIMBA_038 | reverse complement strand
AATCACGTCAGTTTTGTTACATAACAACGACGTGAGTTTTGTTTTCCACGTTTTTATTGATGATATCCCTGAAGCCGATATCCAGCGTTTAGCCCAATTGGCGAAAAGCTATCGTACCTGTATCCAGATCCATCTGGTAAATTGTGAACGGCTTAAGGCATTACCGACGACCAAAAATTGGTCTATTGCCATGTATTTCCGTTTTGTAATTGCAGATTACTTTATTGATCAACAAGATAAGATCCTTTACCTGGATGCTGATATCGCCTG
>NZ_JAWRXH010000174.1:0-271 GCF_046535115.1 Chryseobacterium sp. SIMBA_038 | reverse complement strand
AGCCACGTTTTCCAGGGCGGTAAAATCCGGCAGCAGATGGTGAAACTGATAAATAAAGCCCAGCTTCTGGTTGCGCAGCTCTGCTTTCGCCGCCGAAGACAGTTTGCTCATCGGTTGACCGTTAAAGATCACATCGCCGGAGGTTGGCGTATCCAGCCCGCCCAACAAGTGCAGCAAGGTGCTTTTACCGGAACCAGAGCTACCGACGATCGCCATCATTTCACCTTCGCCCACGCTGAAACTGACATTGTGCAGTACATCGGTTTGCACA
>NZ_JAWRXH010000173.1:0-271 GCF_046535115.1 Chryseobacterium sp. SIMBA_038 | reverse complement strand
CCTGTAAGATTGGCAATTTGTTGTCTGGTATAGGGTATTTGAAAAGTTTGGTTATTATCGCTGCACTGGGTTGATTTTAAATAATCAATAATTGTTTTGATTTTGAATTGAGGGTCCGAAGATGAAATATTAAAAAGCATCAAATATTTGTAATAGAGCCGGTCGGCCATACATTTAAACATATCCATCATAACATTTCTGTTTTGACCAATAAGAGAAAAGAAATCCTCCCGAGGTACTTTTAAAAGTTTACACTCCGTTTTTGCAATAG
>NZ_JAWRXH010000172.1:0-271 GCF_046535115.1 Chryseobacterium sp. SIMBA_038 | reverse complement strand
AAGCGAGCCGCCATCGAGTCATTCTGAGCGTACGCGGTACGCGCGCAGGTCCAGTTCAGAATCGAGCACCAGCTTCTGCTGCAGCGCTGCGTGAACCTTACGCAGTTGCGCCTCGGCTTCGTCCATGTGCGCCGTCATCAGTTGCGCGACCGCCTCGGCATCCCGGCGCCTCGCGGCGTCCACTATCGCGCGGTGCGCGTCAACCGTGTGCTGCCCGAATGCCTGATAGTCCTTCTGCGTCACGTTCCCCGCCACGATCACCAACGTGTGC
>NZ_JAWRXH010000171.1:0-271 GCF_046535115.1 Chryseobacterium sp. SIMBA_038 | reverse complement strand
AAGGAACATTTTGGGAACGTTTAAAATTTAGTTTTACAGATTAATGGACAGTACTTATTTTTTCTCTGCATTCGGTACATTCGGAAACCCGAATGGCTTCCGGCAATCCTTTTTTCTGGGTGGAAATAAGGCCATAGCCAAGGAGATCCGGACGTTCGACTTGAAGACGGATGCTATTAAACTATTTCCTCAAACCAGTATTTATTCTATCCGAAAGGACTACGCCGGGGGAAGTAACCTTATCTCCTACTCTGTTTATACGTTTGCCAAG
>NZ_JAWRXH010000010.1:0-199671 GCF_046535115.1 Chryseobacterium sp. SIMBA_038 | reverse complement strand
AATTAAAATTACTCTTTTTATGAAAACACTCCTTAAATTTCTAATATCAAATGTCCACTTTTTGCTGACGATTTACAGTCATTAAAGTATACTAAAACCTAAATAAATATCTAACTTTAGAATCATATAAACAAGGTAAAAACAATTATTAATTCAACTTTGAAAGATTATTGCAGGACTCCACAAGACAGGCGAACATCTTCCTATCAGTATATTTGAGAATATCTTAAAATACTACCATGTCATCTCCTTTTATAAAAGTATTTATATCCACACTATTCTTTGTACAAACATTTACGCTGTTTTTCAGTCAGCAAAAGTCTGATTTTGAAAAAGCTAAATATGGATTTCTAAATCCACAAGACAGCACGCGAACAAAAGTATGGTGGTTTCATGGAGAAACAGAAACTACAAAAGAAGGAATTACGGCAGACTTAACCGCATTCAAAAAACAAGGCGTCGGAGGGGTTGTCTACTATGACCAGAGCCACGGCAAAGCAGAAAAAGCATTGAAAGGGTTTTCAAAAGAATGGTGGGAAATGCTGAAATTCGCATCTTCTGAAACGAAGCGTTTGGGATTAACTTTTGAACTCCATATTTCCAATGGATATGTGGCTGGAGGACCATGGATCACCAACGAGACAGCTATGAAACGTCTAACTGCGACTGAACTTTTAATAAATGGCGGTAAAAAATTTAGCGGAAAACTTCCTGAGCCTAAAAACAAATTCAACTTTTACAAGGATGTTGCCGTTCTTGCTATTCCGGCTTACCAAGGAGCAGGTAAAACTTCCTTTACAGAAAATATAAAAATCACTTACAATATCAAAGGATTGGATCTTCCAAAACTTTTTGATCCTTATTCGGGTGCTTCCATTAGAATTCCAAGAAATAATTCCGGATATTATATAGATATTGAGTTTCCGGAAACTTTTGAAGCAAGAAGCATCAGTTACAAAATGCAGCCAAGGGGAAAAGCAACCACCAGCGCGACAAATGTTCCGGCACCACCCTCAGATATATTTACTGGAACAGGGTATAGAGTTTTACCTGATTTTGGTCAGCTGGAATTTTCAAACGATGGAATCCATTTTCAGAAAGTATGCGACCTAAAACCTATCTATAAAGCACATGAAAGCTGGAGACAAAAAACAGTTTCTTTTAATGTTGTGAAAGCTAAATATTACAGATTGAATTTACATGATTGGTGGGAAGAATCTGAAAAGAATCAGGAACTGCTCTTAAACTCTATTGTATTGAATTCAAGTGCAATGGTCGATCAATATGAAGAAAAAACAGGTCTGTTTTCCGAATATATAGAAAAAGACAGAACGCCCGAATTTAAAGCTGATGAAGTAATCCGCTCAAAAGATATTTTAAATATTACAGATAAATTAGATTCAAACGGCATTTTAAATTGGAATGCTCCCAAAGGTGATTGGCTTATCATGAGGTTTGCATACGAGCCTACCGGTGCAAGCACCAAACATGGACGTTCGAATCTTATCGGAAAGGAATGTGATAAATTATCCGTTAAAGCCGCAACTTTACACTGGAATAACTATGTTGCCATTATTGCAGATTCTTTAAAAGCATCAGGCAATAACAATCTTTCGGGAATCGCAATGGACAGCCACGAAGCAGGTGCTCAGAACTGGACTGATACATTTATTGAAGAGTTTAAAACAAGACGTGGGTACGATCCTACCCTGCTCCTGCCTTCAATGGTCGGTTATATTGTTGATGACGTTAAAAAGACAGATGGATTTTTATTTGATGTCAGAAGAAATATTGCTGATATGATTTCAGAAAATTACTACGGTACGTTCGATAAATTAGCCAGACAGAGAGGACTTGTTTTCACAGCACAGGCAATCGGAAATGCGTTGTGTATCGTCGGAGATCCGATTCAGGCAAAAAGTAAAGTCGAAAAACCACAGGGTGAGTTTTGGGCAATCCATCCGGATGGAAATTATGATATCAAAGAAAGCCCATCCGCAGCTCACTTGTACGGAAAACCTATTGCTTCAGCGGAAGCCTACACTGACGCAAAATATTCAACGTCTTTGGCTGAATTAAAATCTCTTGCAGATTATGCCTATGCTTTTGGTATTAATGAATTTGTAATCTGTGCATCCGCATATCAACCCTGGTTAGATAAATTTCCGGGAAGTACAGGCGGAGGACGACACTACGCAATCAACAGGAATAACACGTGGTGGGAATACAGCAAGCCTTTCTGGGATTTTCAGTCTCGAAGTGCTTACCTGATGAGAATCGGTAAATATGTCGCAGACATTTGCGTTTATCTCGGAGAAAATGCTCCCGTGAAAATCTTAACCTATCGTTTACCAGACATTCCCGGAGGATTTGATTTTGATGCTTTCTCAACCGATGCTCTTTTAACAAGAATGGATGGAGAAGATGGAAAAATAATTTTACCCGACGGAGTTTCTTATAAAATGATGGTTCTGCCAAGAAATGGAGATATTACGCTTACCGCTTTAAGAAAAATAGCTGATATCGTCTATAAAGGAGGAAATATTTATGGATCAAAACCTTTAAAATCAGGTTCAGCAGCAGATATAGGAAAAGAAAATGAGTATCAAAAACTGACCGAGAAATTATGGGGACAAAATCCTTCATTGATTGGCTCTAAAAAGTATGGCAAAGGTTCGGTTTACTGGGGAGGTAATTTAAAATCTACTTTGGAAACAGCGGATATCAAGGCTGATTTATCCTTAGAAAAATCTGATACTAAATCTTCTAAAATTTACTTTAATCATCGAAAATTTAATGATGTAGATTTATTTTTCATAGATAATCATAAGGATATTGAAGAACAGAATATTTTCACATTTTCTGCAAAAGGAAAATATGCACAATTATGGAATGCTTCTACAGGTCAAAGGTTTGCAATGCCAATAACAAAGAAAACGAATGAATCAGTTTCCATTAATCTAACTTTAGCGCCAAAAGAATCACTCTTCATTATTATAAGTGATTTTTCGGAGGAACTTCTCCCAATACATTCAGAAAAATTGACAGAAATTCAGCCTGATTTATTAAAAAATTCATGGAATGTATCATTCGACAAAAGCAAAGGCGGGCCGGGACAGGTGAAATTTAATGAACTAAAAGACTGGACAAGCTTTGACGATTTTAAAATAAAATATTATTCCGGAACAGCAGTTTACGATAAAACTTTTCAATATAAATCTAAAAACGAAAAGGTATTTCTTGAATTGGGTACTTCGGGTGCCGCAGCACAAGTCTTTATTAATGGGAAAAATGCGGGAATTGTATGGTGTTCCCCTTGGAGGATAGAAATTTCAGATTTATTACGAAACGGAAAAAATCATCTGGAAATCAAAATATCAAACTCACTGATGAACCGTATGATTTATGATGCAAAAATTCCTGAGAAAGACCGTGTAACCTTTTCTTATCCTGAAATTATAACTCCTGAAGACAAATTAACTCCATCAGGACTGACTTCTGTAAAATTACTTAGATAGCAATAAATTTGACTGTACCAAATTATGTCTTTATATATAATTTCAATTTTTACATTAAAGTATAAATTAAATACTATCTAACACCTTCAAAATACTATCAATATCTTGTAGTAAATGGTTTGAATAGAGTCCTGTCAAGTTCACAAACGTCCAAATGGCTCCAATTTAATCCAAATTGAGCCATTTTTTTGATTTTGATTCCTAAATAATCCAGATTAACGTTTAAAAATAATTAAATCAGCGGGATTAGTTTACAAATCCCAATTCTTAAGATACTAGGATACTTTACCTCTCTGTTTAACACAAGAATGCAATAATCGGGTTCAGTACTGATACTTCTACCCACATATTTCTTAAAAAATAACTTTCGCAATGTTCCTCTATTTTTACCTTTAGTATTCATAAATTTGCAGTTATCTATTTTAATAAACTATGATCAAAAGTTACCCCACAAAGCCGATCGACAAGATCACACAGCCCGTTCAGCGATTTATCCAACAGGAAAAGTCAGGAGGATTACTTTTAGGGATCAGTGTGATCATTGCTTTGATTTTGGCCAATTCACCATTATCCGATGGCTACCATCATTTTCTGGAACAGACCTTTGGATTTCAATGGAATGGGGAAAGTTTTTTCGATTTTACCGTCCATCACTGGATCAACGACGGATTGATGTCTATTTTCTTTTTCGTGGTGGGGCTTGAGCTTAAACGGGAGATCATCGGTGGTGAGCTTTCCAATCCACGAAAGGCCATGCTGCCCATTGTTGCCGCAGTTGGGGGAATGGTAATGCCGGCATTGATCTTCCTGCTACTTAATCCGACCGGGGCAATGCACAAAGGTTGGGGAATACCTATGGCCACCGATATTGCCTTTGCTTTAGGCGTGCTTTTTCTGTTGGGGAAAAAGATCCCACTTTCCCTCAAGGTATTTTTAACTGCATTGGCAATTGTGGATGATCTGGGAGCAGTTCTGGTGATCGCATTTTTTTATACATCGAACATCGAAATGACCTACTTGCTGATAGGACTTGGTATTCTTGCAGTGATGTACCTGGGCAATAAGCTTGGTGTGAGATCGATCTTCTTTTTCGCATTCCTTGGCATCTGCGGCGTATGGATCTGCTTTGTGATTTCAGGCGTTCACGCCACGATCGCTGCTGTCTTGGCTGCTTTTACCATTCCGGCAGATGTTAAGATCAAGGAAAATCTGTTCATCGCAAAGATCAGCAGCTATCTGGAAAGGTTTAAAAATTTAGACCCCACTGAAAATACACCTACATTGACAAACGACCAGCTGCATGTCCTGGAAAAGATCAATGAAGCGACAAATGCCGCCACTCCTCCCCTTCAGATATTGGAACACGCGATGCATCCCGTTGTAACTTTCGTTATCATACCGATCTTTGCAATAGCCAATGCCGGAGTTTCCCTGAATATTGACCTTAACAGTTTATTTGACACCAATATAGCATTGGGTGTAGCATTGGGCTTGTTAGTCGGAAAGGTCTTAGGTGTCGTAGGCTTCACTGCTGTTTTTATTAAACTAAAAATTGCCCAATTACCTGAGGGAATGAATATCCGCAATCTGCTCGGACTTGGTTTTCTGGCATCCATTGGATTTACAATGTCCCTGTTTGTAACCTCCCTTGCCTTTAGTCACGAAGAATACCAGACACAGGCAAAGATAGGCATATTTGCAGCCTCCTTGATCGGAGGAATCATAGGCTATATTATTCTTAACAAAGATTCTAAAACGACGCAAAACGATGAATAATATTTTTAATTTTATTAATCTTCACAATGGTGAGGAGAAAAAGGATAAGGTACTGGAAAATGTGACGTCCAACATCTCTTTCAGAGGTTCCAATCTCTGGATATTAGCTTGTGCTATCATCATTGCATCCGTTGGGCTTAACGTCAATTCTACTGCGGTCATTATTGGAGCCATGCTTATTTCTCCATTGATGGGTCCTATTGTCGGAGCAGGATTTGCGCTGGGAACCTATAATTTTCCTCTGCTTAAGAAATCTTTTAAGAACCTTCTTATCGCAACAGTGGTCAGTCTAATTGTTTCAGCACTTTACTTTTACATCAGCCCTTTCAAGGATGTACAGTCAGAACTTTTGGCAAGGACTGCACCCAACATCTACGATGTTCTGATCGCTTTTTTTGGTGGTCTGGTAGGTGTCATAGCCATAACAAGGGTAGAGAAAGGAAATCCTATTCCGGGTGTTGCCATTGCAACGGCATTGATGCCTCCCCTGTGTACGGCCGGATTTGGTCTTGCTACTTTTAATTTTTCTTATTTCATCGGCGCATTCTATCTTTACAGCATCAATTGCTTTTTTATATGCATTGCTACTTTTCTTGTCGTGAAATATCTGCATTATCCCTCCTCTATTGTTGACAGCAAATATGAAAAAAGGATCAGGTACGGCATATCTTTCCTGATATTGATAATGATCGTTCCCAGTTCCTACTTGGCCTACAACCTGTACAATGAAAAGAAATTCACGAAGACCGCAGAACTTTTTCTTCAGAAAGAATTTGAAAAGAATGGATACACATTGATCTATAAAAAGATAAACTACAACGCCACTCCCAAGACCATCGACGTTGCATTCCTTAATAAAAAATTCACTACTGAAGAGATCAAGTCCTATAACAAAATGCTCTCTGATAACGGGCTTGCAAACACAAAGATCAATATCAGGCAAAACAATTCCGATCTGAAATCGGAGATACTGAGTGAGATCAACAAAAACAATACAAACCTGTCAGAGAAGGACATAGCATTATCCAGCCTGCGGTCAGAACTAGATAATTATAAAGTTTCAGACTCCACATTAGGCAAAGAGATACAGATCCTATATCCGGATATGTCCGGCGTTTCTTACGGAAAGATAGCCCAATATCCCGAAACGGACAGTGCCAGGCTTCAATTTGTGATGATCTACTCGGGAAAGAAAGTGAATGAATTACAGCTCAAAAGCTGGCTTGAAAAAAGACTGAATGAGAAAAATGTCAAACTTTTAAACAATTCTGAAAACTAGATTGAAATATAATTCAAAAATGCCATTCCAAAATTGGAATGGCATTTTTCCAATTGATAGATTTTAAGATAACATATCTGGAGTCTGAGCGAAAAAGTAAGGTCGCAGGATGTCTTCAAAATTATACAATCCTTTCAGTTTGCCTTTAAGGTTCTCAGCGACAAACAATGCACCGCTTCCAAATGCTTCTCGTGATATGGATTCGTGGACAAGTCGAACGGTCTGGTAGGGAAACCCAAAGATGACTTCGTGTTTTCCAATGATACCGCCAGCCCTGACAGAATTGATGCTTTCTGTCTCTATATCCAAAGTTTCCGCAATTTTCATCGCTGTTCCCGACACGCCGGATTTGGCTTTGAAGTGTTCCTCGACCACTTCAATATCAACACCAGGCGCTATATTTTTTAACAGCGATGCCGCAAAGAGCAGGTAGTTGACGCCTAATGTGATGTTAGGTGACCAAAACACCACAGTGTCCCTTGCAAGTTCTTTCAGAACTTTGATCTCATTTTCTCCGTAGTGCGAAATGGCTGAGATGATCTTGATCTTTTTACGGGCTGCGAACTTGCCATAAAGATGGATGCTTTCTTCGTTGGAAAAATCAATAACAAAGTCTACAGGATGATCCTCAAGTAATGTTTCAATGTCCGTACTGCTTTGAGAATAGATCAATGCGTCATCCGGTGAAGATATTCCAAGAATATCTTTTGCAGAAAGCTTATTCAACGTATCAGTTTTCTTCAGAACCCATTCCAGTGAAAAATCCTTGTGCTGAAGAATAACATTCGCTACCGCTTTACCTGCCTTCCCAAATCCTAATAATCCTATTTTCATAATTACAATTTTTATATTTTTTAATTGATGATTTCGAATAATTGATCGTAGTAATATACAAAAAAAATGAAAGATCGTTTTCTACCATACTTTTAGATATTGATCATATTGATTTCGCAGATGTAGAGATGCCTATGCCTTATCATTTTGGTATATATGTAATAACAAAATGTGAATTATAATTAAGATCATAACGCAATAGAAAGCGATCAAAATTAGTTTTCAGTTATACTCATTCTTAAAAGCTTGCCTATAAATTATACCACTTTCACAGCATTTTCTAACATATATTACTATAAAGATTAGCGAACTTTGCAGATCAATATACTGATGTAAATACCATTTCAAATGCAAAATTCAATCAATACAATTCTTTTAACCACCGACTTCACAGAAAAATCGCAGAATGCATTGTTGATGGCATTAAATATCGCTTCTAGGCATCACTCACGTCTTATTGTACTGCACAATATTGATAATTTATTTGTGATCGACAAGACCGGAAAACAATTATTGGGTGCCGATATTGTAAAAGACAATGTGCAAAGAGCCGAAAATACTTTGCGCCAAATGGAAATATCTCTAAAGGCTCAGTATCCAACATTGATCATTGAAACCATCCTTAAAAATGATAGTCTTATACATGGCATTAACGAAGTCATCGAAGATCAGGATGTGGACCTTGTGGTATGCGCTACATCTGGAAAACAAAACTTCGTTCAGGTCATTGTTGGTTCATTGTCTTACGAGATCCTGACGGGTTCAAACACTTCCGTACTTTTAGTTCCGGAAAGTTGCAAAAAATATACATTTGAAAAAATACTTGTTCCGGTAAGGGTACTGGACGATCTGTCAGATAAGATAGATCTTTCGGTAACCATTGCCGAAAAGAATAAAGGCGTCATTAATCTATTAGGGATCAGCGATCAGGAAGATGTCAGTAAAATTAGAAGTGCCTATCTGGAAATCAAAAGAACACTTGAAGAAAGTTCGCAGGAATATAGATCTCAGTTTGTTATGACCGGCGAAAAGGCAATACAGATCTCAGAACATTCCAAGGATGACGAAGCAGACATTATCATTCTCAATTACCGGGATGAAAACAGCTGGAAATCATTTTTCCTGGAAAATTTCTTTAAACAAATAATCAACAACACGGATATTCCCTTATTTTTTCTAAAGAATAAATATGAAAAGAAGCAAAGTCTGTCAAATGCCAATGTCGGTTATGATATCACGCTTCCGCATCCGGGATAAAATAAATTCTATGATCAAAATACAAAAATATTCAGAAAAAGATAAAATAGCAGAAGATCAGAAGGAAGAGATTGTGAAATTTCTCTTTGAACATTTGGAACAATATGGCGATCCACAAGGCGACATTGCTTCAGCAGTCAACTATTCCTTAGGCCATCAAAACAAACCGGGCGGAACCATTGTCACAGCTACAGACCAAAACAGTCAAAGACTTGTGGGAGCAGTCGTCTTGAACAAAACCGGAATGGGCGGTTATATCCCTGAAAACATACTTGTCTATATCGCAACCGATAAGCAATTGCGCGGACAGGGAATTGGCAAACTTCTCATGCAAAACGCCATTGACTCTTGTGAGGGGGACATTGCACTCCATTGTGAACCTGAAAATCCTGCCATGCAGCTTTACAAAAAATTAGGTTTCACCAGCAAATACCTTGAAATGCGATTAAAAAAATAAAATGTCATACATCACTCTAAATTCAAATAAACTAAAATATAATTACCATTATCTTGATCAGCTTTTTGCAGAACACAACATTGAATGGGCGGTAGTGGCCAAACTATTGTGTGGAAACGAGAAATTTTTGGAATGTCTGCTCGAATTTTCTGATAAAGAGATCTGTGACTCCAGACTGACGAACCTGAAGCACATCAAAAAAATATCACCTAAAACACAAACTATCTATATAAAACCGCCGGCCAAACGATTGGCAAAAAGCATTGTAAAATATGCCGACGTCAGTTTCAACAGTGAAATTGAAACCGTAAAAGCACTTTCGAAAGAAGCCGTGTTGCAAAACAAGATACACAAGATCGTTATCATGATAGAGATGGGAGAATTGCGGGAAGGCATTATGGTCAGGGATCTCTCCCGTTTTTTCGGTAAAGTGAAAAAATTCCCCAACATCGATGTTGTCGGGATCGGAACCAATCTTAATTGCCTGAATGGTATTTTACCGGATGAGAAAAAATTGATAAAACTCCATAGTTTTAAAGAGATCATCGAAGAATCACATCAAACAAGAATACCTTTCATCTCTGCAGGATCATCGGTCACCATTCCTTTGATATTTCAGAATAAGATCCATTCCGGAATCAATCATTTCAGGATAGGAGAATCTTTATTTTTCGGAACGGATGTGTACAACGATTCAACTATCAGCGGGATGTACCAGGATGTTTTCAGACTTACCGCCGAGATTATTGAAATTGCACAAAAGCCGATGATACCTGCAGGTGATGCCGGAACAAACCTTACCGGCGAAACACCGCAACACGATGTATCAAAAAAAGGAAAAACATCTGTGAGAGCTATTGTTGACGTTGGTGTGCTGGATATTGACCACAAACAGATTGAACCAATTACGGAGAATGTCAAGATCATAGGTGCGAGTTCGGATATGATGATCTTGGATCTCTCGGATAACCCAAATAATTTAAAAGTCGGTGACAATGTAGACTTTAGCATGAGTTATCTGGCTGTTTTGCGTGCGATGAATTCCGAATATGTAGATAAGTTGATTGATCACGAAATCCAACCTGCAGAGTTTAAAATTTTGGAAAACACAAATTAACTTTCATTTACTTTTGCTAAACATCGCAATTGAATTAATATCCATATATTTGATTAAAATAGAAGAATCTGATTCCAAACATACTTTCTCTGACATTAGGCAGGCTCGACCTACGTTCAGCAACGAGGAATGAATTTCTGATGATGCCTTTTTCTGCTTTTAATGGTAAATTAAAGTCAGGATTGCATTATAAAAATAAATTTTATGCGGTCTTGCTTTTCGAAAATGCAGATGGCTCCATCATCATCGATGATCAGGAATTTGAGTTGAAATCACATACTTTTTTTTTCATTAACTATAATCAGGTCTACTACTTCAAAGACCACGAAATTATTGAAGGTGAAGTCATTTTATTTACCAAATCATTTTACAACCACGTCTATACAGGTAATAAAATGATCAAAAGCGACACTGCACTTCATAACGTTTCCCCATTTATTTCATTAAAATCTGAAAACTTATCAGATATCAAGCAGACATTAAAGGAACTTAGAAGTGAATATCAATCTCACCGGCAATCCAGAAAAGAAATCCTATGCCTGCTTCTGAAAGTTTTTGTGCTGAAATATATTAGAAATTCATCCAAAAAAGACCTTATCAACCGTTCGGTAGATCACAAGAAGAAATTGGTAGATGATTTCCATGATCTTGTAAACCTACATTATAAGGAATTGAAAACCACTTCAAAATATGCAGAGAAATTAAATATAAATTCCAGCTATCTTAATACATTGGTAAAAGAAATCCTTGATATTACAGCAGGACAGGTCATCAAAAACAGAATAATCCTGGAAGCAGAAAGATTATTGCTTCACACCTCTCTATCAATCATCGAGATTTCGTATGAATTGGGTTTCAATGATAATTCTCATTTTGGAAAGTATTTTAAATCTGCCAGGGGTGTATCTCCAAATAAATTCCGGATAGTTCAATTAAAATAACAGATCCTGAATTAAATTGCGTCCTATGTTTGTTTCTAAGAATGTAACTTTTGATAGCTTATTATATTATTATTCTGTCTGCGTATTGTTATCACTGCTTATAAACATTTCGTTTGACTCTTCAGCAACTATCTTAAGGAACCGGTCATAGTGTTTTAGAACATCGCTGATCAATTCATTTTTGGTAAAGTACTGAACATCGTATCCTTCCCGTGAATCACCAAAATAGGTTTTAGGGAAATAAGTAACATTGCTATCCAGGTCTGGCAGGTTGTCATCATCCACCATGTATTCGGAAACAATTCTTTTCTGCCCCATCACTCCATAGATAAAATTATTGACCACATCGTGATGGATTTCTAAATTGATCTTTAGATCATCCGGTATATGATTGATCTCAACAGCAATTCCATTTAATAAAAATTCTTCTTTTAATTCTGTGAAAGCAGGCAAGACCTGGCCGTCTATAAAAGTTTTCACGGAGTCTTTCGTTTTAAAAGAAACAATTTTTTTAAGCCGTTCTTTCCAGAATTCGCCTGACCATGGTACTGTAGAAACCGAAAGTCCTTTTTCGTAATACCGGTAATCTATCACGAGAGCTTTCATCAATGAGACAACAAATAAAATCATAATGACCGCAAACGGCAGCGCAGTGATAAGTGTCATCGTCTGCAATGCTTCAAGTCCGCCTGCATTAAGTAGCATAAGGGCTAATGTTGCCAGAAGTATTCCCCAGAATACCATTTGGATCTTAGGTGATTTACTTGAATTTTTGGAGGATATACTATCCATTACCAGCATTCCTGAATCTGCCGAAGTCACGAAAAAGATGATTATTATTGCCAGAACAATAAAACTTAAAACTTTGGAAAGAGGAAGATATTCTAAAAACCTGAACATCAAAGCATCCGGATCAGAAACCAAGGCACTAAGTGCGCCATTAGCCACGTTGAAGTCAAACCAGATCGCACTGTTCCCAAAAACCGACATCCAAATAAAATTGAATAAGGTAGGAATGATCAAAACAGCGGCAATGAATTCACGGATACTCCTTCCTTTTGAAATCTTAGCAATAAATAGACCTACAAAAGGTGACCAGGAAATCCACCACGCCCAATAAAGAATGGTCCAGTTATAAAACCAGGGGAGTGTTTTCTGCTCATAAACGTGGGTGTTGAAAGTCAGGTCAAAAAAGTTATTGATATAATTTCCCAGGCCATAGGTGAAACTTCCAATCAGATAAACGGTCGGTCCTAAAAACAGGACAAATAAAAGAAGGATAATTACGATAACAACGTTGATATTACTTAAGATCTTAACTCCCTTATTAACTCCTGATGTCGCTGAGAAAACGGCAATCGATACTAAAACTAGAACAATTAATATCTGATAGGTGAATCCCGTCTCAGGCAAGATTTTCAGCGTTTCCAATCCGGAATTAATTTGCACAACCCCAAATCCCAGCGTTGTCGTAATACCGAAAAAGGTACTGCATAAAGCAAATATATCAATCACATCGCCCCATTTACCTTTAATTCTGTCCTTTAACAATGGATAGAGGCAACTGCGGAGTGACAAAGGAAGTCTGTAACGATAGGTAAAATATGCTAAACAGAGACCTACGAGACCATAAATTGCCCAGGCATGAATTCCCCAATGGAAGAAAGTATAAAGTTGTGCGTTTTTTCCCCTGCTGATAATATGACTTTCAGAAAAAGCATCTGTAGAATAATGTTGCAGAGGTTCTGCAACGCTAAAATACATGAGGCCTATTCCCATCCCAGCAGCAAAAAGCATGGAAATCCAGGAAAAGAAAGAATGTTCAGGTTTACTGTCATTGGTTCCCAATCTGATTTTTCCGTATTTGCTAAACATCAGAAATACGAGAAAGATCACAAATATTGTTACGCACCATACATAGACCCAGTTAAGATTAACAAATATAAAATTCTTAATCACATCTAAAACAGTCTTAATCTCGACAGGAAACAATACTGAGAACAGACATATTCCCACTATAAAAATTAAGCTGGGTATTGTGACCCCTTTATCGAATGTAAACTTGAGCTTGGTTATGCGCTTGGATGAATTCATTACGGAGAGAAATTTTTAGTGTAATCTCAAATATACAGCTTTTAAAATAGCGGTATTATTTATGAACTTTGTGAATCTCGTTTGCACCAAGAAACGCATGCTAATCTTGTAATCATTTGCATATAAATTTCGGATCAATACTATTTTACAGTAGAAAAAATGGAATAAACAGATTGTTGGCATAAGATATTATGTTTGAAAATACTATGCATATATATAGAACAAAAACTTCGGATTCAACTTAAATAAAACTCTGCATCTTCTCTTTCTAAATCATATTAAATATATTTAAAATTTTATCAATATCTTCTAATAATTGGTTTGAATAGAGTCCTGTCAAATTCACAAACGTCCAAATGGCTCCAATTTATTCTAAATTGAGCCATTTTTTTGATTTTGATTCCAAAATAATCCAAATTAATGTTTCTTCAAAGTAACCATATTTTTATATAGAACTTAAAGGATCAGTTAACTTATGACATAGAAATTAATAAATCAGCGGGATTAGTTACAAATCCCAATTCTTAAGCTACTAGGATACATTACCTCTCTGTTCATTTAAAGATATCGGCTGAATTTTAATCCAAGCTGTAATTTTTTCTGATCATTTTCATACTCTTAAAATTAAAAAGTATAATAATTGTGTCCTAATAAAGTTAGCAACTCCAATATATAGATGTCACATAATCTAAATTATTATTTGCAAAATCAGTATTATTTGTTGAGGGCATCTCCGAAGAAGGAAAAATAAGTTTGTATAAAAAATGATTTTAGATGTTTGGTAAACCAAATCCAGCTTAACAATTACTTCTGTCATATGGTTTAAATTTTACGATTATGATTTAAGTCTAAAAAAATACCACAGATTAAATTTTTAGGGATATTGGTCTTATTCTTGGATAGGATTTGTTACACCAATCAAAAATATCCTATTATGAAGAAACATATTGTTGTGATAGGAGGAGGATTTGCCGGAATTAAATTCATCAAAACTATTGCTAAATCAAATGAGTTTCTCATTACTTTGGTTGACAGAAATAATTATCATTTTTTTCCTCCCTTAATTTATCAGGTTGCCACCGCCTTTATAGAACCTTCGCATATCAGCTTTCCTTTCAGAAAATTGTTTGCAGATTATAGGTATGTTCACTATCACATGGGAAGTTTTCTCAAAATTAATAAAGAAAATCAGATTATTGAAACTGATACCGGTAATTTAGGCTATGACTATGTAGTTTTCGCTTTAGGAACCGAAACTAATTTTTTTGGTCTGGAAAACGTGCAGAACTGTGCGCTCCCTATGAAAACCCTCCATGAAGCTTTATATCTCAAAAACCATTTATTATTGATCCTTGAAAAAGCATCACGAAATGAAGATACGAATAAAGCAGAAAGATTGCAGAATATCGTTATCGCAGGAGGCGGTCCCACCGGAGTTGAACTGGCAGGTATGATCGCAGAGATGGGGGCATATATTGCAGAAAAAGAATATCCCGAAATTGAACTTAACCTTTCTCATCTTTATCTCATAGATGCACTACCATCATTATTGGCACCGATGAGCGATGTTGCAAAGAAAACGGCATATGATAACCTGAAAAAACTTGGCGTAAATATTCTCCTGAACGTTTCTGTAAAAGATTATCTGGACGGAAATGTAATACTTTCTGACGGAAAAAAAATAAAGACCGAAACATCGATCTGGACCTCCGGAGTTATAGGTCGTGAAGTATCAGGGATTCCCGAAACTTCCGTTGGAAAAGGAAGAAGATTACTCGTGGATGAATTCAACAGAGTTCTAGGATCAGAAAATATTTTTGCACTGGGTGATATCTGTTTACAGTTATCAGATAAAAACTTTCCAAAAGGTCATCCTCAATTAGCGCAGGTCGCCATTCAGCAGGCAAAATTAGCAGCAAAGAATCTCAGAAAACAAGAAGCGAAGAAACCATTACAACCTTTTTCTTATCATGATAAAGGCAGCATGGCAATTATTTCAAAGTTTAATGCTGTTGTTGATTTACCCCAGTTTTCCTATACCGGCTTTTTTGCATGGCTCACATGGTTATTTATCCATATAATTCCGTTAACAGGATTCAGAAACAGAATCAGGCTTGCAATGGAATGGTTCAGATTATTTATCACCAATAATCCTTCTATACGGATGATTTTGCAACCCGTAAAAAACAGTCAGAAAAATAAAAATTAACTTTAAAATAAATAATTATGCTTAAAAAAATGTTAGCAGGATTAGGAGGCGCAATCGCTCTTAATCTTCTCCACGAGATCGTAAGAAAAAATTTTGATGATGTTCCACATATTAATGAAGTCGGAGAAGAGGCTTTACAAAAGATGACAGATTCAACAGCTTTTGAAATTTCTGATCCTGATAAATTGTATGCAGCAACTTTAGCAGGTGATATTGTAAGCAATGCCATATATTATGGAACAACAGCAACCAACCATAACTTCACAAGCGGAATTGCTGCCGGAATCGGTGCGCTCGTTTTACCTCAAAAGTTGGGATTAAATGATCAGCCGGTTGCTGAAAATAATAAAAAGAAAATAATGACTGTAGGCTATTATATTTTTGGAGCCTTGGTTACCAAATTCATCTACGACAAAATTAAATAAAAATTTACCCCTGACTTCAGGGGTAATTTTTTTAAACATAAAGAATGAACTATATGGATTGATATCGCTTTATGCTTAACGTAAATTTATGTACACAATATGAGTTCCCCTATGATTTTAGTCATAAAAGAAAGAAGTCAAAAATAAATTTCATTCGATTACACACATATTCTTCCATCACAAATACGAATAAGATTTTCTCTTTCTAGCTTTTTCACAGTTCTGATTACCGTTTCAACACGCAACCCGGTCAGATTTGCAAGTTGCTGTCGTGAAAACGGAACTTTGAATTTGAATGGCTCTTTTATCTGATGATGCGTTTTTAAAAACTCAAGAACTTTATTAATACGATGCGAAGAGTCATTAATTGACAATGTGGTCAGCATCTTATGCCGGTAAAACATTCTTTCAGAATTATGACGAAATAGATTGTGCATCATATCCCTGTTATTATCGATCATTGCCATAAAATTTGTTTTCAGCAATTTGATAATTACAGTATCACTGACCGTTACAGCATTGACGCAATATGGATAATCACTCCATAAAAAAGTTTCGGCAAAACAATGTCCACCAGAAGGAAGGCTATGGATAAATTCAGTACCATCTTCTCTATAGGTATTCAATTTAATAAGCCCTTCCCTTATTTGAAAATAATACTTTGGTAATGAACCTTCTAAAAAAATTGTTTGTCCAGCTATGTATTCTTGAATGACTGCCCCGTTTTTAAGAAGTATTTCTTCATTGATGACCATAAAAAATAAAATTATGAAGAGATTAAATTCATTTTTCACAGCACAAATTTAGCTTGAGCTTGTGTGAATTACTGTTCGTAAAAATATAAATATTCCTACTAAATGTTTATGATTGACGGCATAAAACAACATCACACTAATCTATTTTTATCACTTATTAAATTTAAAACAACACACTAAAACAAATATGTACAGCATAATAATTGAATAAATAAACCACACCACTCCATATTATTATGATCTCAAAAGTTGTCTACATTATTGTAGGCAACTTTTTAATTTAAGAGATATCACAAAAATACTTCCTCATACCACAAAATAAATACGAGGCATATTTATTGTTTATTTTTTTCTAAAATATTATTATGGAAAATTCAAAAACAATCACAGTACTCAACAATTTATTACACATTACCAATGATAGAATCAAAGGTTTTGAAAGAGTGGAAGGAAAAGTTTGGGAAAGCTATTCCGATTTGAAAGGAGAATATGACAAAATGATTTCTCAATCAAAAATAATGAAGAATGAAATCATCAATTTAATTACTGAAAGGGGCGGCAAAGCAGATGAAGATGCCTCATCTTTAGCAGGAAATCTCCATCGGGGATGGATAGACATTAAAAATTCCCTTCCCACAAGCAACAATGATCTTGAAACATTGGAAAACGTAGTTTTTGGTGAAAAGCATGCCATAGAAGCTTATGATAATGCTTTGAAAAGTGGCGATTTATGTAAAGAAAGTTCAGAGGTAATTTCTGATCAGCTCAAACAATTACGTGTTTCTTATAATCAATTCAGTAACATAGAAAAGTATAAAAGTAAAGATGACGAATAAAAATTCCTTTAAATCTTTATAAGGATGTTAATTTAGTAAATGCTAAGCGTCATTTGGGATAAACTAAATCAATTGATAGAAGGAGTAAAAAACCTTTAACAAGCAATTAATAAAAACCTTTGATAACTTAAAAAAAGTAATCCTGAAATTACCTCAGGATTACTTTTTTTAATAAATACTAGCTGTCATCTTTTATTTAAATTGGAAATCAATTTTTCAATTCGTTTAGATTATTAAACTTATTATATGATGATTTTAAGTGATGAAGCTGGTCACTTACCACTCTTGAACTTTCGGGGCAGAGATCTCCGCTGTCTAAAGCATCCTGATAGGCATCTATTGCTGCTTCCTCTCCAAAAACAACATTTTCTAAAGTTGCTTCAGTTTTATCACCCGAAAAAGAATTTTTAACATCAATCCATCCTCTATGGATAGCACCTGCTGTGCTTCCCGTATCATCAGGATTTCCACCTCGTTCTGTAATTAAATTGATCAGCTCTGTTTTCATAATTTGAGACTGACCGACCATTTGATCATAATCACCTTTTAAAGGTGAATACGTCTCCCATACCTTGTCTTCAACCTTTGCAAATCCCTGAATTCTGTCATTCGTAATGTTTAGCAGATCATTCAAAACTGCTACTGTTTTCTCGTTGTTCATAATAATATTTTTTGTGATGAGTCTTATCCATAACAACCGCTGTACCAAGCATAAACTTTAAATAATAATTCGGTCAAATTGTGGTACATTTTATTAATCACAACTAAAATGCAATTACGTTTTTTTCATTTTCACAATGATCTATCATGTTATTGACAAAGTGATCTTGCAAATTTTAGTGATCTTATTTCTAATTACTAAAATTTAAATTAATGGGTTGTTTTCGTAAACTAATTAACTATACCACTCGTGTATTTTTTGATAGACAATTTTTATCAACAACATATTTGCTTGGTCTGCTTTTTGAATTTATGCGATAATAATTAAAACATATTTAAAAAATTAAACTCTTTGTAGCTATGCATATCATGAAAAATATTTGGTTATTTTATTAAGCAGACTATATGAATTCATGCCACACTAAACGAATTTTTTAGGCAAAACAATGCAGAGATTTCAAAATTATCCTCAAGTACTTTTCTGTTTGTTTATAATACATATCTTATGCTTTTCAACCTGGCAATTCTGATTTTTTATAATGCCTGATCTCTAAAATTTTTCTGGCATTTTCTTTCAACACCAATCACAAAAACAATATTATTATGAAAAGAGACGGAAAAAACAAAAGCTTTTGGGAAGACCAAGCAATCAAGAATCGTATAAGCATTTATGATAACAAAAACTTCGATACCATCATTGTTGGAGCAGGAATAACGGGAGTTACTTTAGCAAAAGAATTGCAAAACCGTGGACGAAGCTGTCTGTTAATTGAAAAAGAAAATCCCGGTTTTGGAACGACCGGCGGAACTACAGCACATATCAATAATTTTTTTGATTCATCATACGACGAAATCATTAAAAATTTCGGCGAAGAGTCGGCTATTTTGTTAGCAAATGCAGCAAAAGAAACAATTCGTTACATAAAGCAAAACATCGTACACTATCATATTTCATGTGACTTTAATGAATGTAGCTATTATCTATTCGGTGCTGACGAAAAACAATCCAAAAAGCTTGACGACATATTAGAAGCACATCAAAAGATCGGAATTGAAACAGAACAAATCTTCAGCATTCCCTTTTCTCTTACATTTGAAAAGGCTATCGAAATAAAAGGGCAGGCACAATTTCATCCTTTGAGATATATTAATAAATTATTGAAAGAATACACAAAAAACGGAGGTGCTTTTCTTACAGAGACGCAGGTAAAAGATTTTGAAAATAAAGATGGAATGATAACTGTAATTACAGACACTCATTCTATGATTACCTCGAAAAATTTAGTTTGGGCAACTCATATTCCACCCGGAAATAATCGTTTTAGTGTACTTTTAGCTCCTTACAGAAGTTATGTTGCCACATTGAAACTTGCAAATCCGGTAAAATCAATGGCACAGACTGCCGATCTGTATGATCCGTATCACTATGCAAGATACCATAAATCCGGTAGCGATTATTTCTTAATTGTTGGTGGTTTTGATCATAAGACCGGAGACGAAAATGACACTGAAAAACATTTTAAAGATTTGATGAAATATGTAGACGAAAACTTTAAATATAAAGAAGTAGTTGCAAAATGGTCATCACAATTTTATTTATCCGCTGACGGACTACCATATATTGGAAAAATGCCGGGAGAGAAAAACATCTATATTTCTACAGGCTTCACAGGAAACGGAATGACATTCGGAACAATGACTTCAATGGTTATCCCAGACCTTCTTGACGGCAAAGAAACAGAATTATCAAAATTATTTGATCCGAGCCGTATAAAACCTGTTGCAAGCGCAAGAAACGTTCTGGACGAGGTAGTGAATGCCTCAGTACATTTTGTGAAAGATAAATTTACGGTAGATAAAATTGAGGAATTGAATGAAATTAATAAAGGAGAAGGTAGAATAATTAAACATGACGGTAAAACCTTTGCTGCTTACCGTGATGAAAAATCAGAAATCCATCTGCTTAGTCCTGTCTGTCCCCATACGGGATGTAATGTTGTATGGAATCCTTCGGAAGTTACGTGGGACTGCCCTTGTCACGGTTCTCGCTTTGACGTAGAAGGAAAGCTGCTGAACGGCCCTGCCATGAAGGATTTAAAGAAAATTGATGATTAGTAGTAGTGCAGAGACAATTATCTGAATATCAATTCAAATAAAAAATGATATGAAAGATCAAAATAATTTTGAATTTAAAGGCGGACAAGGCCAAGTCCTAGAACCAGAAACTTATAGAGATTCTATCGGCACAATGGAGCAATCAGGAAAGCGAAAATGGGTATTTCCAAAAAAACCAAAAGGCAGATATACCAATTACAGGAACATTGTAGCCTATACACTGCTAATTTTTTATTTTGCCTTGCCTTTTATAAAAGTTAATGGCAACCCTGCCCTGCTCTTAGATATTATCAACCGCCAAATCTTTATTGCAGGGCAACCTTTTTATCCCCAGGATTTTTTCATACTTACTTTAGGAGCAATTGTCTCTTTGATTTGCATTATCATTTTCACGATTGCTTTTGGAAGGATTTTTTGTGGATGGATCTGTCCACAGACGATATTTCTGGAAAACGTATTCCGAAAGATCGAATATGCTATTGAAGGAGATCGTAATAAGCAGATGAAATTGGACCGACAGGAATGGAATACCGAAAAAATAGGAAAAAGAAGTCTTAAATGGGGAATCTATATCATTCTGTCATTGGTATTTACGCATTTTATGTTTATGTATGTGGTTGGTTACAAGGAGGTTTTGAGAATTATCTCAGAAGGCCCATTCGAGCATCCTACAAACTTCATAGCCATGATTCTTTTAACAGCAGCATTCTATTTCGTTTTTGCATGGTTTCGCGAGCAGGTCTGTACACTGGTTTGTCCTTACGGAAGACTTCAGGGAGTGTTGATCGATAAAGAAACAATCAATGTATTCTACGATTTTAATCGTGGTGAAAACAGATCAAAATGGCGAAAAGGCGAAGATAGAGAGGCAGCTGGGAAAGGAGATTGTATTGATTGCTATCAATGTGTAGTGGTCTGCCCTACGGGAATTGATATCCGGGACGGTCAACAGCTCGAATGTGTTAATTGTACAGCTTGTATTGATGCATGTGATGAAGTCATGGATAAAGTAGGTTTACCAAAAGGACTGATCAGATATGCTTCAGAAAAGGAGATCGAGACCAGAATTCCTTCGAAATTTAATGCAAGAATGAAGGGTTTTACTATTTTGTTGGTAGCACTACAGTTTTTATTAGGGTATCTCTTATATAGTCGTGCTGATATGGAAGCTAAATTCATTAAACCTGCAGGAAGCACATTTTTTGTAAGAGACGGAAAAATTACCAATACATATAATTTTACTTTTTTAAATAAAACCAATAAAAACAAAATCGTTAGCATCAAGATTTTAGAGCCACAAAACGGAGAAATTTCTTATAGCGCATCAAGTAAAATAAAAGTTGAAAGAGACAAAATTACCAAAGGAACAATTAATATTAGTTTTCCGGAGAAACAGATCATACTTTCAAAACAAAATATTGATATTGGGGTCTACGATCAGGAAGGAAATCTACTCGATACGTATGAGACGTATTTTGAAGGACCATTTAAAATACAGTTTTAATATAATTATGAATTGTTATTGGCATTTTCTAATTCAAAAAGAACTAAATCCATTGCCCTTTGACGCAATTCGGGATGGCCTTTATCAAGAGCCAGAAGGATTTCATAGCATTCCTTCAGATAGCGGACCGCAAAAGAGAAATCATGCAGCGGAATTTCTTTACAGTTATCTAAAATATCAGCATATTTAATGGTTTGTGCAGCTGCGCTTATAGTACGTAACCTCTCAAGTTCCATTTTTTTTCTGGTATATATGTTTAATTTTGGGAAATCTTTTTTCACATATACATCAGTGAGTTCTATAACCAACTGAAGAGTATAATTTTTGTCACTTTCGTTCATCAACTCATCAAGGAAACTCAAAATATCATCTTTTTTCGTTTCTGTATCTTCTAAAACATCATGTAGAATGGCAGCTGATAATATAGTAACTTTATCCGTATAAAGTCTGCATGTTTCCATACCCTGATGGGATGTACAATATATTTATCGGGCGTATATTTTCTGGTTTGATCTCCATGTGCATGATCAGTAAATTCAATGATCTTATCTATAATTTCTGAATGTTCCATTGTATATGTGCTTAAATATCTATAATAAAACAGCAACTCGCTTGCCAGATACAGAATTGTTAATGTGACGTTTTTAAGAGAATTCTTACAGATATTCGTTTTAGATAATAAAATTTAGCGTTACTGTAATTTGGAAAGCAAAAGGAATCTAAAATATCAAATACATAAAATTTTATAAATAAATCATAAAATACTATATTAAAATACATCTTTAATACCGCACACACCATTAATAAATGATTTCTTTTACAAATATGACTCATGTCATATTTGTGAATATCGTCATATGCCTAACTTTGGTATACACCAATAAAGAAATTATGAATACGAAAAACCAAACTCTTAAAAGAACGTCAGTTATAGAAACATGATGTTTTTGCTGTTAAAGCAATTTTACTAAGAAGCAAAGCTAATTTACTTTATAGTCTATCAGTCACGGAATCAAAAAGGTGAGGTTTCTCTGTACCTATAAGTCAACTGTATCAGGGATGTTTTTGTAAAATGATTTCCGAAGTTCCATTAATTTGGGCTTTTAATAAATAAACCATAAAAAGATTATATTATGTCTATCCAACCAAGACTCCTGCATTCTGTAGGGGCTATAGAAGAACGCTTTCATGCCGGAGATTATATTTTCCGTGAAGAAGGCACCCCCCAATATTATTATCAGATTGTTGAAGGCGAGATCAAGCTTAATAATTACAGCAATGAAGGAAAGGAATTTATACAAAATATACTGTCTAAAGGTCAATGCTTTGGCGAAGCAATGCTTTTTATTGAAAAACCTTATCCTGTAAATGCTATTGCAATGAGTAACTGCACTATCCTCAAAATCAGCAGAGAAAAATTTTTAACCCTCATAGATATATACCCACAAATTGCATTAGATATCTGTAACGCTTTATCTGAAAAAACCTACAACAAATATATAATGATGCGGAAAATATCAAGCAAAAATGCTGTAGAAAGACTAACTGAAATGCTGGATCTGATGAAAGAAACGCAGGAAAAGAAAGAAAAATACACCTATGAGATTCCTCATACCCGTCAACAGTTGGCATCGTTAACAGGGTTGTGTGTTGAGACGGCAATAAGAGCCATAAAAAAAATGGAAGGAAATAAAATGTTGAAGATCAGGAATAGAAAAATCTACTATTAATAGCAATAGTTCGAGATTATTATTTCTTTAGCATTACCCTTCTTTTTCAATTGCTAGCTAAGGGTAATTCCAAACTTTTAAAAAAAGCATCATGGTTTTAGTTACGGGAGCAACAGGGCTTCTGGGCAGAGTAATAGTTCTGGAACTGGTAAAAAGAGGCGAAAAAGTAAGAGCTTGTAAAAGACCAGACAGTGATCTTTCTGATGTTCAAAAGTCATATGAATATTATACATCCAATGCTGATTACTTTTTTGATCTCATTGAGTGGGTTGATCTTGATTTTAATCAGCATCAATCTTTGTACACAGCATTGAAAGATATCACCGATGTTTATCATTGTGCTGCTAAAATCAGTTTTGACCCTCAAGATAAAGATGAGGTTTTGGAGACAGGTATTGTATGCACGAGAAATCTCCTGCGTGCTTGCAGGTATATGCCCGTCAAAAAGTTTTTGTTTGTAAGCTCTGCCGCCACACTTCGTGTCAATAAAAACGGATTGGAATCACAGATCAATGGCAATCATTCGGTAAAAACGTATTCGCCTTATGTCATTTCAAAATATATTGCTGAGAAAATGGTTTTGAGTGCCTATAAAAAGGGACTGAATGCTGTAATCATCAATCCGGCAATGATAATCGGTATCGGAAACCAGAAAAAAAACGACAGCCATTTGCTTGAAATTTTTAAGACTAATAGAATTACATTCCCTGGTGGTACTTCGTGTATTGATGTTCGGGACGTTGCCAAAATAGCCATAAGTCTTCTTGAAAAAAATATTTTTGGTGAGCGCTTCAGCTTATCTGCAGAGAATGTGCCTTATAAAGATCTTGCCTGCCAGATAAGGAATATAGAGGGATTGAAAAAGCCAATACTTTTTAAAAAGCGTATTCTAAAAGTTATGCAATATTTTCGACCGATTTTAAAACTGGTTGACGGTAATGCAAGATTTCTAACTGACGAGAATATAGAATTTATTTGCGATCACCAATATCATTCTAATAAAAAGATTAAAAACACAATCCCTTGTAGTTTTTATTCTTTGGCAGAATCCATCCGGTTTTATTATGGAAATTATATGATAGATAAATCTGAGTAAATGTTGAGAATCATTAGAAATCAGTATTTTTCCTGATGAGTTCTCTAAATGTATGATTTAGCTCATATTAAAAGATATTCTGATTTTATATTTTTGAATATCCGTTTACACGGAACAATTTTTTTTCATCATTTGTGTTTTTAGCCTTCTCTTTGAGGAGGCTTTTTTGTGTCGTTGAAAAATCTATTGAATTGGGGTTAGATTTAGACAAATAATATAAAAAGTTGGCAATGAAAAGTTTAGTAGAATATTTTTCGATCTTTGATCATCACAATATTCTTTTTTTCCATTTTTTTAATTGTCCTAATAGCAGTTTCTATAGAAAGGCCAGTAAGGGAAGCAAGTTGCTGTCTGGTATGAGGGATTTCTAAAGAAAATTTATCTTTATTGTCGGAAGACTCTTTCAATAGTTCCATAATTTCAATTAAACGGTCTTCTGCATTTTCGCTTGTTATGACACGCATTAGGGTCTGCTTTTCAAAAGTATGATCGGCAAGGGTAGAATAAATATCCGTAAAAATCTCACGATGCTCCTGAAGTAATTGAAAGAATTGATTACGGCCTAATTTAAGGACAACACATGGTGTTAAGGCCACCGCATTCATGGGATATGGCTTTCCCAAAATAAGCATAGATTCGCCGATAGATGATTTGTCAGTAAAAATATTTTGTATAAACTCCTTTCCGTCTTCAGCAAACCTGTTCAGCTTAACTTCTCCAGACATGATCTGATAGTAAAATTGGGGAGTTGAACCTTCGCGAAATATAAAATCACCGACATTATAATGCTCTTCTATTGCTTCCACAGATTGCAAGAATGTTTCTTTGATAGCCATAAGGAAAGTTTTATATAATGTTTACTATTGTAATTTTATAAGACACAGCGACTACAAGAAAATACTTATTCAATGGTTTACAGATTAAATTAGACAATTCCGATTGTTTTATAGCCATGTCAAATATAGAGAGATGAAGATACTACAAAATATGACCTAGGTCATATTTTAAAATTATCCGCTTTGATTCCTGTACTTGGACATCTATAAAAGCTATATAAAGTAATGCTGAATAGAAATAATTGCTGCTGGCAACATAGTCTTTATGTATCGTTACATGAAAGGATATCTGATCTAAATCATAAGATGTAAATTATTTTCCTTGTATATTTGTGTTTGGTATAGATTTTTTTCGCAATGAAATAACAGCAACTTCAAAAAAGTCTGATTGTGAAAGTAATTTAATTTAGAATTATGGTCATAAGAGAAGACTTGCTTATTACTTACGGTGCAGAAATTATCCATTTGTCTCCGGCCGAATTTCTTTTTGAAGAAAAGGCAGGACCTGCTTTCTATTTTCAGATTAAACGAGGAAAAATCAAACTCACAAATCTTAAACCCGGTGACGGTGAATTTATTCAGAGTATTCATGAAGAGGGTGAATCTGTTGGCGAGGTTTTCTTATTTTGCAAACATCACAGATACCCTGTCAATGCTGTTGCAATGGAAGATTGCACGATCTTGAGATTAGAACATGACAAACTTTTAAAATTATTAGAATCTGATTTTGATATCCAATTACAATTTCTTCGAAGCTGTGCTGAAAGAACTTACTACAGTTATGTGTTTTTAAACAGCCTTACTTTAGAAGACGCAACACATCAATTGATTACAGTTCTTGATCATCTTAAAGACGACTATGATATCAATGAACCTTTTTCTTATCGGGTTCCTTACACCAGAAAAGAACTTTCTTCTTTAACAGGTTTGAGAATTGAGACCGTTATCAGAATCTTAAAGAAGCTCCAAAAAGAACAGGTTGTAAAAATCATCAGAGGCAGAGTCTATTACTAAGATGACTATCAGAAAGCTTTAGAGTTCATTTTTAGATTAAAAAAATCCGCCTCATCACTGAAACGGATTCTTCTCAAATAATATAATCACTACGGCTGTCCGCTTCCTCCGGCGGCACCATAAATCTGACCTGTTGCAAAACTGGCGTCATTGGCCGCAAGCTGTACAAAAATAGAAGCAAGCTCTGCAGGCTGCCCCGGCCTTCCCAATGGGGTATCGCCTCCGAATTTCATTAAATTTTCTTGTGTTTGTCCGCCACTTACCTGCAAGGGAGTCCAGACCGGACCGGGTGCAACACCGTTTACTCTGATTCCTTTTGGTCCCAATTGTTTGGCGAGGGATTTTACATAATTGGTTGTTGCAGCTTTAGTCTGAGCATAATCATAAAGATCCGGCGACGGATCATACGCCTGAACAGATGACAAACCAATGATACTTGAACCAGGTTTCATGTGGGGCAAAGCAGCTTTTGTAATCCAGAAAGGCGCGTAGATATTTGTTTTAATCGTCCAGTCAAAATCTTCTGTACTGATATCAAGTATTGACTCAACACTTTTCTGGTGACCTGCATTATTAACCAGTATATCTAAACCTCCGAGTTGCTGTACAGCCTGATCGACCAGTTTTTCACAAAATGCCTCACTACGGATATCACCAGGAATTGCAATGGCTTTCCGGCCTTCTTTTTTAATGAGTTCGATCACCTGTTGGGCATCTTCTTCTTCGGCCGGAAGGTAATTGATGGCTACATCTGCACCTTCTCTTGCATAAGCAATCGCTGCAGCACGACCAATACCGGAATCTCCACCTGTAATAAGTGCTTTTCTTCCTGCTAATCTTCCGGAACCGACGTAGGTTTTCTCTCCATGATCAGGAACGGGCGACATTTTACTTCCCAATCCTGGAAATGGCTGAGACTGATTTTTAAAAGGTGGTTTCGGATATTTATTTCTGGGATCAGTAAGATCGGGAGATGTCGTATTTGTTGTTTTTCTGTTTTGTGATTGTGCCAAAGCTGCCGGAGCAACTGCAGCTACAGCAATTGTTGCGGCTATTTTTCCTATAGCATTTCGTCTTGTGATTTGATCTTCCATACGATAAAAATTTGGTGTTTATTATTTTATTCTAATATTATAAATGAGAATTTCATCGGTGTCGGTCAAAGCCACGATAAAGAAGTAATACTAAAACAGCTCCTGAAATAGGTGCCCCGATTGTCAGAAAGCTCCAGAGATTTTCAAAATAAATATTGGTGATATTTAGTAGAACCCCTGCAACAACCGCTCCTACAATCCCAAAAAGTATAGTAAAATTATCATCTTCTTCAGCGGAATGTTCAGAACTTAATTTTGCAATAATTCCGACAATGATTCCGACAAAAATCCATGCTAAAATTTCCATATTTAAATTATTTAAAGATTCAGATCTATTTAGTTTAAGCCATCATCTGCACGTCAATAATATTTGGTACGCTCCTGTTCCTGTGACATGATCTGTAATTGAAACCGTCAAATTTTCTTTTTTAAACTGAGAAACCAGGATCTCTTCAGACATTTTCTTTTTTCCGATAATTGATAGCCTTCTGTAGGCAATTCTTCTTTCAGTTTGGTAACATGAGCTGCTGATCCGTTGACAATGCTCAACACATTTGAACAGCTTTCTGCATTTTTAATGACAGTGACAACAACCAATTGGCGAGTATCATTACTATCGTTGGTATATACTTTCTGGTTAGTGTCTTCAATATCTTCAACCCGTTTGAACCCATGTTTAGAAATCATCACTTTATCAAGCTCAGTAAAATCATGCTTTGCAATCTCAGTCATGTGAGATGCTTTGAGCTCCTGGGATTTGTTGAGATTTAAAAAAAACAAAAAAATGAGTACAAAAAATTTCATATTTAAAAATTGTTATAAATAATAATCAAACTACTAATCATCAATACCTACCTCAGCTTTCATAATCTGGTGAAGTTTGAGATGCCCTAAAAATCTTTGCAGAATCTGTTCGGTGTAATATAATTTGATCTCTAAAGAATCTGCTTTTTTATCCAACATCAGTTTATCCGAGAAAACCACATTTCCCTTATATAAAATTGAGTAATAGGCAAATATTTCATAAGCCGAATGTCTTTCGGGAATACAGTAACCGGATGTGGCAATGCACCACTCGCTTTCAAAGATCTTCGATGAGTGACGCCCCAACGTATCTGCAACAAAACTTGATACGCAATTGCAGTTTTTAATTTCGGCAATATCTACCTTCAGAAGTTTTACAATCTTATCTGGAGTATGCACTGTAATTCCGCCTTTGTAGAATAATTTTGAATTGATCATTTCTGAGAATGCCAGCTGCAAAAGACCAGAAGTTACACTTTCAGCAATACAAATGGTCTCATTGCCGGTCATGAAACTTTCATTGATCTCGTTTAAAAGTGTTGTATTGAATTCCATGGTATTAATTTTTACTTTTAAATATATTTTGTCCTTATTACATTATTTATTAAGAAATATCACAATGCACGATCAGAACATTTTTTAAAACAAGCCATACATTTAATTCTGTATGACTTGTTTTATGAACCTATTCTTAATCTTCCTGCTGTGCATCAAAATTGATGTTTGTCTCAGCAATCTCAGTAAGATTGTAATCTGTATCTTCTTCTTCCTGTAATGTTTTATCTAAAAGATCAGCTGCTTTATCATGACCCATTGTGATGGCCAACTGAACAAGACCACCGTAAGTTGCGATCTCATAATGTTCTACTTTTTGAGCTGCAATAATGAGTGCTGCATCTCTTGTCATAGAGCCTTCTTCTGTTGATTTGATGATTTCTTCACCTTCTTTGATCAGACCGTCCATTGCTGCACAGGTTTTCTGCTCGGGTGTTTCATCGATAGATTTAAATACTTTATCTAATCTGCTGATGTGTTTCTTGGTCTGAAGCTGATGGTCTTCAAAAGCATCTTTCAGCTCTTCTGTAGTTGCGGCATCGCCCATCTTTTGTAATGCATCAACAAGCTTGTGCTCGGCATAATAAATATCCTTCAGAGCATCAACAAAGAACTTGTGAAGGGGTGCATTTTTCATTTCGCTTTCGTTCACTTTAGCATTTCCTACCTCTGTTTTTTTTTCGGTTGAAGCTGCTGTTGTACTATTTTCTGTTGTTTTTGTAGCCATAATGTGATTGGTTTTAATGTTAATGAAAGATTGCCCCTTAAATAGGATCTAAGAGGCAATCAAGAAGAAAGAATTATGAATTACGTCTGCCTCCAAATCCTGATCTGCCAGATCCTGACGATCTACCGCCTCCGTGAGAGGCCTGACCGCCCATTCGGGCTATTCTTGTACGTTCAGATTGGCTCATTGAAGCAAAACCTCTTCTTGAAGTATCACCCCCTGAAGAGCCACCTCTGTTATTGCCGCCTGAATTGGAATTACCTCTATTTCCTGAGTTGCTATTTCCTCCTGAACGTGAACTGTTGCTGTTGTTAGAACCCGAAGATCTACCGCCTCCGTGAGAAGCCTGACCACCCATTCTGGCAATTCTGGTACGCTCAGATTGGCTCATTGAAGCAAAACCTCTGCGTGAAGTATCGCCACCTGATGATCTTCCCCTACCCTGTCCTGAAGATGATCCACGACTGCCTCCTCTTGATGAAGAACCGCCACGAGACTGAGATCCCGAACGTGAACCGCCAGACCTGCCACCACGACCGCCGGAAGTAAACCTACCCTGGCTGTCACGCTGCTGATTACCGTTTCCTGAACTTCTTCTTCCACGGTTATCATTGTCGTCGTCATCATCATCATCGTCATCATCGTCGTCGTAATCGTCATCATCATAATCGTCGTCATAGCTGTTTTGATATGAATCATCGTCATCCTCAAAATCATCTTCATAGTCTGAGAAATCATCATCGTAATCTTCATCTTCGCTTGCATCACTGTAACCGTGATCATAGCCTAACTGATACGCTTCTTCAAGACTTGACTGATCATTGTTTGATGAATTTCTTCCTGAGTTTCTTCCTGAATTTCTGTTGTTTGAATTTCTAGTGTTCATAACATTTACTTTTTTGAAATTAATATTGAGTGATTTACCACAATCCGTGACTAGTATTGAATTATGGCTGTTTTGGTTTTAAATTTCAGGCACTGTAATACCTGCATACCATAAAAACGGTATGAAATTAAAAGTCAATAAGGGCTCAGCAAAACATTAAATATGTTCTGGTCTACACTAACTTTAAAATAAAAGGGTTACTACCTTGGTGTAGTGGTTGCAGAATCTCTGTTCTGACGAGTCATCGTATCTCCTGTAGCAGGCTGAACGGTAGTCATTGTGTCTGATGGCATTGGTGCAGGATTCGTATTCATAGAATCCGTTGCAGGAATGGTATCTGAATCAGACGGAGTTGTTGTTTGTACTTCTTTTTTACAACTGATAACAGTAAGCCCTAAAATAAGAGCTATAGTGATAATTGATTTCATATAATAGATTTTTAATTTGGTATTTCAAAGCTAAATAATGCTCTAAAGCCATCCTATGATCATAGTCATACTCGAAAAATTATTTACTAATTACCACATTAACAATATATTAAAATTTAAAAAAAACTGCTAAAATGATAATTATTTCACTTTTTCTAAGGAACAAATTTTTTGCCAAAATGTGAGTTGAGTTTAAAAATTTTGCAAAAAAACTGAACTGTATTATTTTTGTTATTTGTCAATAAAAATATTTTTAAAAATTTAGCAATCCATCCGTAAGACTTTGCCACTGTATTTTCGAAAGACCTACCATTCCGCCTAAAGCTATGACTAAATTTCTGGCCTTATCTGCCATATTCGCATCTAAATTGGGCGATTCGTTACGACCGTAAACTCCGGATTTTATAAAATCTTCACCTCTTGAGATGATAAAGGTCGAGGTGGCTTCATTAGTATAAAAATGTGCTGTATGTTTTTCTTCTTTGCCGGGAATTCCGGAAGGCCGGCATTCCATTAAATAAAATTCTAAGGTTTTGCCGCTTGTGAATTCTTCGGAGTATAAATTTTTTATCTCAACCCAATCGTAACCTCTTGCTTCAAAATTTCCGGGACCCGGAATATCTATCCGTATAAAGTCACCGATTTCAGGCAGTCTTTTCTTAAGAATTCCTTCTTTCGTATGAAGCTTAAAATCTGCTCCCGCCGCTTTCGAATAGTAATACCAATAGTTAATCGACAGAAATCTGTCTTTCAAAATCTGAAAATTTTCGTAGGCAAGATCATGATTTTCAAAATACTTCACACTTTCTGTGTCATGAAAGCTTCCTTTTTCCTGTAAAGGAACGCCTGGGATCACTTTTGGTTTCATTTTAATAAAATTTTCAGATTAATGTTTATTTAATTTTCATGATGAGGCATATCGACAGGCTTAGATTCAGGAGAGCCTTTTTCTCTCAGCCAAATCGATAAGATCACAATGGATGCAACCGCTAAAAATTCGCTCTGCCAGTTTTGGAATGATTCAAACCAAAAACGGGAGTCAAAAAAATAATTCTGTGCAGACATTGCAGTCATTTTTTTTGCAGCCTGCTCAAAAACATAATCTTTATAGCTTCCGTAAAAATGCAAAGCAAAACTTATCAGAAATAATAATGCAAAGGCAATCGATAGAGAGTGCTTATACAATTTGAGCCATATTCCACCCTTTTTTACTGGCCAAGGCGCGTTTGCATGAGGTTTCGGTTCGGCATCAACATCTTCTTTTTCGTCCAGTGATTTTGATTCGCTGGAACCTTTCTGCCGTAATGAAACAGTCAGTACAATATACAGCATCATCTGTAAAAACTCACTTTCCCAGTTCTCAAAAGTAGCTTGAATAAAATGACCGCTGCGTATATATTCTCCTACACTCAAAAGATGTTGGCCTTCTTCTGCAAGCTCTTTATTTTCTGTTCTCCACCCTGTTACGAACTGACCATACAGACATATCAGCATCATTGCGATCAAAACGATACTCAAACTGTTGCGGTAAAAAAAACTTTGTTTTTTCATTCTTTCAATTTTTAAATTATTAAATATGAAGATTTGTCCATCACTGTAATGAAATAATCAATTTTCTTTCTTATTGACCTTTCACCCAAACGCTTACAGAATTTGCATTGACTTTAAAAGTGCCTTTCCCATTTTGATCTAAAACAACAGTATCTATTCTTTGTTTTAAAAAATCATAAAAGACAGCTTCTGCATATTCTTTCCCCAAATTAATTTCTTTATAACCTTCTCCATTGTTTGAGATCACAATCGCACAAGCTGAATGATTTTCATCTCCTGTTCTTACAAGCGCAATGCAATTCGGATGATCAAAATAATTCACTTGCGTGCCGTATGCAAACCGCTTTCTTGCTTCCAGTAGTTTCGGTAAAATTTCAACTTTGGGCATTACAATGTGTTTTTTCACTCTATCCTTCACATCTGTATATTCAGCACCAAAGAGGTCAGGGTAAAAAACACATGGATATCCATTTTCAGAAAGCAAAATAATTGCGTAAGCTATAGGACGAAACCAATTTTGAACAGCTGATTCTAAAGCCTGCATCTTTTGGGTATCATGATTTCCTACAAAAGACACGGAAAGTGCGGGATTATTTTTAAGGATTGTATCATTCAAGATCGAACTCAAATCGTAATCAGCACCTTTTTGTGAAGCTGTAAAAAACTGATAATGCAGGGGAACATCAAATAAAGATAATTGATGATCCATCTCTTCAGAAAATTCTGTGATTTTCTCTATTTTATCCTTCCAGTATTCACCTAGAATGTAGCAATCCTGTTTAACTTCTGTTTTAATATAAGTAATCCAGCCTTTTAAAAAATCGGAAGAAATATGTTTTAAAGCGTCTAATCTTATTCCATCGACCTTAGTGGTTTCGAAATACCATCTGATCCAGTTTTTCATTTCCTGAACCACATAAGGATTTCGATATTCTATGTCTGCACCCATCAGGTAATCATAATTTCCAAATTGATGACTTGCTGCATCATTCCAATCTGTACCGTACTGATTATGGATTTTAAAAATGCCTTTCATCTCCTCCTGATCTTTTGTAATGGTATCGATTCCGCTGAAGCATCGGTGATCCCAAATAAAATCAGAATATTTTCCTTTTCTGCCGGGAAATATAAACTTTGTTTTTGCCGTCGCTTCGAAAGCTTCACTTATCACTTCGTTTCGGTTTTCTCCATCGACTTCATGTACAGTAATTTTTTCTTCTTCATCACCACCTATCCTGTGGTTGAGTACAATGTCTGCATAGACATAAAGTCCCTTTTCATGGGCTTTTTCTATCGCCTGCAAATATTCCTCCTTAGTACCATATCTGGTGGGAATTCCATCTTTCTGGTCAAATTCTCCTAAATCATAGGGATCATAGATATCATATCCTCTCCCTTCGATCTTGTCACTGGATTTTGTTGCCGGTGGAAACCAGACTGCAGTAAAACCTAATTCTTTCAGGTAATCTGCCTTTTCTACAAATTCATTCCACAGATTTCCTTCATGATACCAATGAAAAAACTGAATAATGACGCCATTCATATTGATATTTTATCCATTAACAATTAAACCTCCGTTCGGGTGCAAAACCTGCCCCGTGAATTGTGCAGATGAATCTGTAGCCAAAAACAAATAGCTTGTGGCAATTTCTTCGGTAGAAGCATTCCGTTCCAGAGGTGGCATATTTTCGTCATCTTCTTCTTCTTCAAAAGTTTTTTCGGTAAGCGGTGTGGCCACCGGGCCTGGTGCCACTGCGTTGATACGAATACCTTTGGGTTTAGACTGTAAAGCAAGAGAACGGGTGAAGGAAACGATCGCCCCTTTTGTTGCTGAATAGTCAACTAATTCCTCGTGACCCTGATACGCAACAGCCGATGTTGTATTGATAACAGTACTTCCTTGTTTTAAATGTGGAAATACTGCTTTGGTGAGTAAAATCATTCCGATGATATTGGAATTGAATGTTTTTCTTACATCTTCTTCCTTTATCTCTGCAATGTTGTCGCACGGAATCTGAGTTCCTGCATTATTGATCAAAATATCGATTCCGCCAAATTCTGAAACCGTTTTTGATACGACTTCTTTGCAAAATTCATTATCATTGAGATCGCCACCAAATGATATTGCACGTACTCCTAATTCCTGAATCTCCTCCTCAGTCTTTTCAGCATCTTTATAATCTTTGTAATGAACGAAAGAAATATGGGCACCTTCTTTAGCAAAAAGTAAGGCAACTGCTTTTCCGATTCCACTGTCTGCGCCAGTGATAAGAACCGACTTATTTTTTAATTGCAAACTTTCCATATTCTACTTTTTTTGATCAACAGGTTTTTGCATTTCTCCCATGCGGTGTGCCGCCATACTGTCGCTGGCAAGATTTGACATGGCTACGGTCAATTTATTTTTTAAACCTGAAATAATTTTATCCTCACCATTCATTAAGGCCTGATAACCATCTTGTGCTACCTCTTCAGCAGTTGCAAGATTATCTTTATCTTCCAGAATTTTACTTTGATTCATATCAGCTTTGTTGAAAAAATCTGTATTGGTAGGCCCCGGAAGAAGAGCAGTAACCGTAATACCTGTATCTTTCAGTTCTTCACGAATTGCTTCAGACCATGATAAAATAAACGCTTTTGTGCCATGATAAACAGAATGCCAAGGTCCGGGAGCCTTACTTGCAATAGACGCCAGATTCAGAATTTTACCAGAACCTTTTCCCAGACGGTCTTTCAGAAAAAGTTTAGTTAAAATAATTACTGAATTGATGTTGAGATTTACTATATCGACCTCGCGATTAATGTCTGTATACTGAAATTTGCCATACACTCCCTGACCTGCATCATTGACTAATATCTCCGGACTGATTCCATTTAACATCAATTCTGAATATAGAGCATACACTTCTTCAGTTTTAAACAGGTCTTTAGCCATAGAGATTACTTTAACTCCATATTGTTCGAATTCTTTGGCCTTATTCGATAGCTCCACACTGTTTCTAGCAACGATGATCAGATGATATCCGTTTTGAGCAAATAATTTTGCCAGCTCATATCCTATTCCGCTTGTAGCACCTGTAATTAGGGCGTATTGATTTTTAGTTTTCATGTGGTTTATTTTAAGATTAATAGTTGATTGAGTTCACCTTTAAAACATCCCAGAATAAATTCTGTATAATATACCTGAGCTGCTAGAGCTTCAGTTTTATGATGCAGCTCTAGTTTTTTTGAAAGTATTACTTCATTCTTATACACAAATGAGAAATAAGCGAAAATTTTAAACTCAGATTCTGGTACAGGTGTTGCGTAACCTGTAATTGCAATTCCCCAATCGGTGTTAAATGATTTTGTTACCTGCAATGCCATTTTCTCAGCAATCTCCTGAGAAACACAATCACACTTTTCTGCTTCTTCTTTATTGACGTTCAGTAGATTTACTTTTTCTTCGAGTGTATACGCAGTAATACCGCCTTTAAAAAATTCTGAAGCATCCTTCATTTGTGAAAATGAAAACTGTAAATAACCCGACGTAACGCTTTCGGCTACAGAAACTGTTTCATGGGTACTCTTTAACGATCTGCTGATATCATCCAGCAAAGAATGTTGAAATTCCATAATAGTAAATTTGTGTTAGAATTGAAGATCAACTGCCTTTAAATAACATCCGAGGCAATATATTTTACTTCCAGGGATCAAGAACAACTTTCACACAGCCGTCTTCTTTTTTGTCAAAAAGTTCATATCCTTTTGCTACATCATCAAGAGAAAGTCTGTGGGTAATGATGTCATCCAATTTTACCTGTCCGCTTTCTACATATTTCATTAATTTATCAATGATGGCATGAACCGGAGATTGGCCTGCTTTTAAAGTAATTCCTTTATCAAACAGCTGCCCTACTCTGAAATTGTCATAATTCATTGGGTAGACGACTAATATAGAAACAAATCCGCCACGTCTTACTCCGCTCATACAGGCCTCCAGGACTTTAATAGAACCTTTTTCAAAATTAACCAGAGCTTTAGCTTTATCAACAAGATTCCTATCCGGTTCAAAGCCTACTGCATCAATACACAAGTCTGCACCTCTACCGTTTGTCATGCTTCTGATTTGTTCAACGGTTTGTTTGGAATCTTCCCAAAGGATAGTTTCGCAACCTGTCAGGTTTTTGATTTGATCTAATCTATACTGGAGCGTATCGATGACAATTACTTTTTTTGCATTGTGAAGAATAGCACTTTTAGCAGCCATTGAACCTACGGGTCCTGCCCCGAAAATAGCAACCGTTTCGCCACCTTTAAGATCAGCCCACATCACGCCGGTGTATCCTGTAGGGAAAATATCGGTAAGGAATAAAACCTGCTCATCGGATAATGAATCAAGAACTTTTCGAGGACCGAAATTGGCATATGGAACTCTCACATATTGAGCCTGCCCGCCATTGTATCCACCATAAAGATCGGTGTAACCAAACATTCCGCCTCCTTTTTCGGTAGCTATACCTCCTTCAGGTCCGTAATTTTCAGGATTGGAATTCTCACATCCGCCCGGAAGATCGTGCTGACAAAAATAGCACCCTCCACAAGCGATAGGAAACGGAACCACAACACGGTCACCTACGGCTAAATGTTTAATATTTTTTCCGACTTCCTCGACTATCCCCATGAATTCATGTCCCATGACCATCGGTCTTGGCTGAGGAATTCCTCCTGAATACATGTGCAGATCGCTGCCACAAATTGCTGTTGAAGTTACACGAAGGATGATATCATTTTCATCCTGAATTTTAGGGTCATCGACAATATCGCAAGTAATTTTACCCGGCGAATGAAAAACTGCTGCTTTCATAATATTATATTTTAAAATTTGGTGTTTTGTGGTGTATCATGCTATGAGAATTACTTACTCAGATGATTAATTCGAAAATAGTTTTTTATTCAGATAAATAAAATGATTTGGATCATAAGCCTCCAAAAACTTAATATCTAATACATCTCAGAATAAGCTATTTTTTAAATTCTGTGATGATTTTTATAAAAGAAAAAAGTTATTTCTTTGGAAAAATCAACCTTTTAAAGATTTAATCCTCTTCAGAAATAACTTATGATATTGGGTTGATTTTCGACTATTTTACTTCAGCCTTAGCCTTCTCTGATTCCATCAGATGATGTTCCAAAGTAGGAAGAGTTTTGCTTGCAAAACCTTTCAGTGAAGTTTCAGAACCGTCAGAAGCTTCTTTTTTAAAGTCTGCAATGTCTTTTTTGTGATCGCTGACCATAAGGTCGGTGTACATTTTGTCGAATTCTGTTCCTTTCTTGGTTTTCAGCTCGTCGTGCTTCTTCTGTTGCTCAGTATTCAGGCTTGTCGGTAAAGTATAGCCCGATGCTGAAGCCCACTTTTTGAGTTCTTCATTAGCTTTTCCGTGATCTCTGGACATCATTTCGCCTAAAGCTTTTACAGAAGCATTGGTAGAAGTTTTTGCAGCGAGATCGCCCATCATCACTTCCATCATTCCGCCTCTTGCAGCAGCGTCGGCAAACTTCTTATCCTGATCGTTGAGCGCAGTAGCTGTAGATCCTGTATTTGTACCTGACACAGTAGCAGAATCATTGAGTGTTAGTGGGGAATCTGCCGGAGCATTCATTGTGGTACTGTCTGCTGTGGAATCAGCGGTTGACGTGTTTTCTTTTTTGTTGCAGGCCACCATTGCAGCCAATGCCAACAATGTTAGAATTGAATTTTTCATAATAATAAAATTTGATTTGGTTTATAAAATTGAATAATATTTAATTACTCTGCAAAATGTGTTAACAATTATTTTGCCAATTTTAAGTAATATATATAAAATATTAAGGCAAAAGTTGCAAAAACTATTGTATTTACCTACTTTTACCATTGTGCATTTAAATAATACTAGCTTTTAATTTCTTGATATTTCGGTTGAAATACACTTTGTTGATAAATTGTACAACGGTTACAGCAGTTATTTTAGTTAATAATCTAGTTTTTGAATCCCTCAAAAGTCTTTGCGTAATTACGTCTGATCATAAATTGATCACAAAGCCGGGAGAATAATGTTTCAATCCTCTCTCGTTGTTTTTTGAATAAATAAAATTGAGGTTTGTAATTTTTTTGATTAATTCTCTTAGAGAGTTTGTAATTCTATGTGAGCATAGTTGAACAAGTCAATTTGAATTTCCGAAGATAAATATCCCTTATCTCCAAGTAACGTACAATCAGATAATTGTTCCCTGATATCTTTTAAGTAATGAATGTCATGAATTGAAGCAGGGCTTAAGTCTATGCTTTGAAAAATACCGCTCACAGAGCAAACTGCATGGAGTTTGTAACCGTAAAAATGCATTTTTTGAGAAGCACAATATCTTCTGTTGAGATAAAATATAGTATATTTTTCAATTTACTTTTTTGTTCATTTTCTAATATACTTTTACAAAATTAGTCGTGTAACTGTTTTATTCAAAATAAAATTAAAATATAATAGATGTTTTTTTGATTAATCTGCATGCATAATTATAAATTAAATGTCATTTAAGACCTTCAAAATATTATCTATATCTGTTAATAAATGGTTTGAATAGAGTCCTGTCGAGGTCACAAGACCGACATTTGAAGATTTCACTCTTCGATGTCGGTTTTTTTTATTTCCTAATTCACTGTTATACTGATAAATACACCAAGCAACAATATTCATTTTAGGTGTTTGAAAACTTTTCCCGTCAAATTCAACTTTTTTAAATTAACCCTAACCTACCATTTTTGCAAACTGCTGCTAACAACGTTTTTTCTATTTATTTAATTTTTCTAATTCGGGTAATTCACTTTTATATTTTTCAACGTCCCAAATTAAATTCCAATTTTTAACATAGTCAGAGATTGAACCTAAGCCAACTTTTGTTCTTCTTTTATCTACATTGTCAGGATCAATTAAAGGTAAAACATATTGAGTTTTGTTATTTGGATTGGTTCCTATTTGACTTCCATATATTTGTTTTTTACCTTCTCGAATTTCTATTCTGTCAATTAACAAAGCTAAAGAACTTGGACTTGCATTACCTCAATCTGATTTACATAACTTTCGTAAAGCTATTTATGTTACTAATATAAAATTTATTTTGATGATTTGATTCTTAAGTGCTTACTATTTTTTTTGACCGCCTTGAATCTATTAAGTAATTTCTGTCTGAAAAGATTAAGACTGTTTACATGCTTATACGAATCAGCTTACAAGATATTTTCGCAAGGATTTTTTAGAAGCCGAAGGTGCAGGACACTCTATTAAGGCATTCATACTAATTTAGCTAGAAATCAATTAGTAATCAGATTATATTATGTATCGAAAACTATATTTATCCTTACTTTTAGTAAGTTCATTTTGTGGACTAACTTACTCACAGCAACTGGCCTTTCCCGGAGCCGAAGGCTTTGGACGTTTTGCGGGTGGCGGACGGGGTGGCACTGTTTATCACGTGACCAATCTTAACGATACAGGCGTAGGTTCATTCAGGGATGCGGTGAGCCAGACTGGCAGAACTGTTGTTTTTGATGTTTCCGGTGTGATCAAAATCAAAGAAAAGATTGCTGCTGCTCCCGGAATTACTATCGCGGGACAGACGGCACCGGGAACCGGCATCACTGTTTATGGCAATGGCGTATCTTTTGGCGGCAATTCCATTATAAGATTTATCAGGTTCCGAGGGAGCATTAATATGCCTAAAGGAGCTTGCACCGTAGTAGCAGATGACCTGAAGGATATTATCTTTGACCACATTTCTATAGAATGGGGCAGATGGGATAATCTGCATGTAAAAAACAGCACCAATGTTACCCTCCAATACTGCCTTATCGGTGAAGGTATAGATCCTCAGCGTTTTGGAGCCTTATTGGAAAATCCTGTAGATATGACCGTGCATCACAGTTTATGGACGGGAAACCAAAGTCGTAGCCCCAAAGCGAAAGCAAAAATCGAATACCTTAATAATGTAGTCTACAACTGGGGCAAAAGCGCTTTCATTGGAGGACATTCTGCTACAGACCATTATCAGGATCTTGTTGGTAATTACTTTATTGCCGGGCCAAGTTCGACCAATGATTTCTTAAGCATGTTCACTCCTACTGATCATGTTTATCACAAAGATAATTATGTAGACCTCAACAAAGATGGCAAAGTAAACGGCCGATTGGTTATTGATGAAGATTTTATCAAACAAACAGCTACGCTGGTAAAAGAACCATCAGCAATGTCAAGAAGTAGTGTTAAAATTCATGCCGCGGATGATGCCTTGAAAATAGTTATGGCAGAAGCTGGTTCTTCTCTAAAACGGGATGCAGTAGATAACCGCATCATCGGGTATTTTAAGAGTCTTGGTAAGAAAGGTCAGATTTTCAAAACTGAAGCTGATGCCGGCGGACAACCGGAAATGAAACAGATAATCTCAAAGCTTAGAGATACAGATATGGATGGCATTCCTGATAGCTGGGAAGCTAAAAATAAGCTAAATGCTAACGACGCTACAGATGCAGCAACAATAACGCAAACAGGTTATACAAATTTGGAAAACTATATTAACAGTCTAGTAAAATAATTGAAAATATTTCTGAACCGTTAGTTATTCAGGTTGACGAATTGCAGTATGTAATTGACAAATTCTTCCATGGTGAAAATTTCGGGGTTATAAAGGGTATGTCTTTGTTAAAAAATAAAAGAGACTGTTTTTTGAGACAGCCTCTTTTTCATTTCTTAATCTTTAATATGCATTTCTGTTATTCATATTTAGAAAAATCAACCGCAAATATGCATCGGTTGACCTGACTTCCGTTCTGTGCTCCGGCATTGGGTTCAAATTCCGTCAAACTCCACAGATAACCATATTGAGATTCATAGTAAAGGGATTCGGATCCGTATGGCCATCGGTAACGTACAGTATCATCGGCTCCATCGGTATAACGGGCTAATCTTGCATTGGAGCCATAAGAATTGCTTGGAGATCCGGTACACGAAAGCCAAGTTCTGTTCCCTTTTCGGAATACCCCTTGTATTCCATGAGCGTGATTATCCGTGAAAAGACTATTCTTTGGGGTCACCGCGACAATTCCAGTATTTTGAAGTGTTCCATTCACGTCAACAGGAAAACCAAATACCTGAGGAACAATGGAAGCATCAGCACTGCCTGCATAATATTGTCCTGTCCAAAACTGAGTCCCTTCATCATTGACTTGTATAGTGGAAAAAGGATTAGCATTGTTAATTTTTTGATACCCTATCTGAGGCAATATATATCGATAATTGAAGGCGAATAAATTACCGTTGGCATCTTTACCACATTTCTCATTGGTCGTTTCACCTGTAGTCACTTCAATTATTTTATTCAAATCAAATACCCGAACACCCAAATTAGTGCTGCTTAGATATATTTTACCTTTAAAATAGGCAATCCCACCGGCATGTACATTCAATGGAGCGTAAGAGCCATATTGTGAATAGGTTGTTGTAGTTGTCGGAATATCAGGCTGCACCAACAGAATATGACGGTACGTAAGATAAGTAGGAGAACTCGGACTAATATCAATCAGTGTAATGCGGGAGCCTTTATACTCCGCATCATCTTTTGCATACCAGCTCACCAAAAGATAACGAACACCATCTTTGGTAAATCCTGCAATCCCTTGGGGTCTCCAAATCGATGTAGTTTCATCATCGGTATTCCAACGGATTCCTCTTACTCTGTTTTCTTCAGGGATATTAAACCCGTATACCTCGGTGTAAGCATTTCCGCCTATAGCCTGACGGTTTTTATCGATCTGAGATGGGTTCAGAAAACTAAAGCCAGAATTGATGTAGGTACTTGTATCCACATAAGCATTGACACTTACATCCGTAGCCGCTTTATTGGCGTTGAGTTTTGAAGAAAGCTCTTCTTTCATTGAAGTTGAAGAAATTTCATCATTCTGGCATCCGATGCCTGTTACTGCAAGCATAAGCATCCATCCAATGAATTTTTGTCTTTGAATCATGATTAATTTAATGTGTTTTAATAGTTTTTAAATTGCTTGCGAAACTATCGGATTCTCTTTTTATTTAAATCACGTAAGCGTTAATTATCTATTAAATTTATGATTCCAGCACTACTTTGGAGATTTCACCAAAAGTGATCAGTCTTCAAGATACCATCCGAACAAGATGTTAAAAGTGGGGCTTTAATAAAAAAATAGTGACGGATATAATTCTGTCACTATTTTTTAGATTAATTTGTTAGCGCTACATATTGATGAATAAATCTTTGATTTTCAGCTTCATCAATTAAGAATTTCGCCACGTCGGCTCTTGATATCTTTCCCACTTTCATCCCTTTTTTAAGTTCGGATAATACTTTGTAAAATGAGGTTGCACTTCCGTTGGTAAGCATTCCGGGTCTTATGATCTCCCATTTCAAACTACTTTTAGTGATCAATTCTTCCATTTCTGTTTTATTGATGTATTGATCTTTTAAGAATAATGATATAACCGTTCGCATAAAAAAACTTAAATAATTTTTACTTTCTCCCGCCCCGAAACCTGTAATAACCAAAATTGGTGGAGAAGAATTAAGTTCATCAGTCACATTAATGAGCGTTCTAGCAATGTCTGAAAAAAGGGTTGTTGCTTTTTTATTTTTTGTTCCTACAGTTATCAAAACCGCCTCAGAATTTTTAATTGCTTTTTTCAAATCAATTGATGAGGTTGCACTTCCATTTATTTTAATGAGATTGTGATGATCTGTAATATGATTTGTGTTTGTAGATAATGCTGTTACCGTATGACCTTTTTCGAGCGCTTGATTTACAGATTCCAATCCAATTCCAGCTCCGGCTCCTATAATTGCTATATTCATTTTAAATTTTAGATTTAATTGAGAGATATTTTTCAGCAGCCGTTTTTTGTGCTACCAAGAGGTTTTCACTTCCCCATTTCCAGGATTTTCCATCGGTTGTTAAAATTTCAGCTCCAGCTTCTTTAGCGATAAGCAATCCTGCAATCCAATTATAGGTATCGAGATCTTCCTGAATAAACAGATCAATCCTTCCTGCAGCTACATAAGCCAATTGCAGTCCGTGTGGTCCATAATTTCTAACAACTCCAAAATTATCCAGCAGTTTTGTTACCGTGGATCCAATCTTTCCATTCAAATGATTGTTGGATTTGTCCTGATGTCCATACTCAAAAACCGAAAGCATAACGGCCGGATCTGTTTTATGACTTATTTTTAATTCTTTATCATTCATAAAAGCACCTTCACCATGTTTTGCCCAAAACATTTCATCAGCCAACGGATCATAAATAACAGAAAATAAAGGTTTTCCATCACGTATAAGGGCTAAATTGATCGTCCAACCCGCAATATGCTGAAGATATTGTATGGCGCCATCCATTGCATCACACAGCCAATATTCGTGTTGTCCGGCGGGATTTCTTTGTGATTCGGTATCGAACTCGTCACCAATATTCCAAGGAGTATTTGGAAATTCAAGAGATAAATCTTCTTTTAAAGAAGTCAGACACAAGGTATCGATGTCTTCCAATTGTCTTAAAAGCTCATCCATACTTTGCGGTATAGGATTTTGTTTATAATCTTTTAGAAAGGCATCCCCCACTTTTCTTACAGCATCGAGTATGGCAGGAATATTAATTTCGTTTTGCATTTTAATTATTGTATTAATTACAATGCAAATCTACTCACAGGATTGCCCTTAATGATAGTTTTAATGAGGGGAAGGATAGTCCTGATCACGGAATTTCTTCCGAAATTCAAGAGGTGTAAGTTTTGTAATTTTTTTAAACAATTTTCCAAAATATACAGGCTCATTGTAACCCACTTCGTAAGCAATTTCTTTAACAGTTTGTTCTGTAAAATAAAGCAATCTTTTGGCTTCCATAATTGACGCTTCCTGAATATGAGCCGAAACCGGACTTCCTGTTAATGATTTTACGGTGTCGTTTAAGTGAGAAACTGAGATAGAAAGTGCCGAGGCATATTTTGCGGGCTGTTTCCAGACTTTGAAATGTTCTTTGCTAAGTTTGATGAAGTTTTCCTTAATAGTAATACTGCGGTTTTCTTTCCCTTTTTCAGCGGGCAAATTGGCAACCAATTCTCCAGCAATAAGACTTAAAAGTGCATTTAGTAAAGAATTAACACTTTTTTGAATGTACGAATTTGTATCTCGTAGTTGTACTTTCTCCATTAAATCAAACAAGATAATGATTTGCTGAAAAAAAACGGATTCCTGATGAAGTAAAAACGGATTATTGAATTTATTTTCTAAAAGCTGCAGCACTTCTTTATTGATGAGCGAAGGATCAAAACTGATTAACCATCCTTTTTGATCTTTTACTTCTGACACATAATGTACGGCTTCAGGAAATACACAAATTAATGCCGGAGCAGTAAACTCAATGATTTCAAAATCAATATTTAACCTAAATTCACCTTTTACCGCTACCATCAATTGACAGTGATTATCCCGGTGCGGTTTAGAAACATCGTGTTCTTCAACTTCCTGATCTTCCATATTTACAATCACAATTCCTGCCTTTGCCTGCGGCGAAAGTTCAAAGTGTTGGATTATATGTTTTTCATTTTTCAAGATTGATAAATGTAGAAATATCTTGACTAATTGCAAAATGGATAATAGAAAATTTTAGTGATTTGCTATTTATAAAAAGTCACAAATTCTTCCATTGGTTTGCGTACTTTTTCATTTTTAAAATTCCAGTCATTTTCTTTGTCTCGATAGCCTACTGCCAAAAGCATCGAACTTCTTAGTCCTTTGGAACTTAAGTCAAGAAGCTCATCAAGAGCTACAGGGTCAAAACCTTCCATTGGCGTTGTATCTATTGCCTGTGATGCGGCAGCCACAATGGCTAAACCTAAAGCGATGTTGGCCTGTTTTGCAGCGTGATGGAAATTCTCTTCAATGCTCATATTTCCGAAGAATTGTTTAGCAAAATGTCTTTGTCTTTCATAAGGTGCAGATTCAGAATGTCGTTTTAAAATGAGATGATCAAAAACGTGGTCAATCCTTTCCTTAGTATATTCATCCCAAACGGCGAAAACCAAAAGATGTGATGATTCGGTAATTGCAAATTGATCCATAGCAATTGGAAGAATCTGTTTTTTTATTTCAGAATCACTGATGACGATAATCTCATACGGCTGTAAACCAATTCCTGAAGGTGCCAAATGTGCAGCTTCCAGAATGATATTGATTTTTACTTCTGCAACCTTTTCTCCTGTCATTCTTTTAGTAGCATAGCGCCAGTTCAAAAGGTCTATTATATTTTCCATTTTTGATAAGGTTTTTAAAATCAAGGTGAAAAAAAATTCAATCACCTTGAAATATGTTTTATTAAAAGATTCCCAGCTGCCCAAACATAATCGTTGCTCCAGTGTAACAATGGAATGATTTGATCTTGCCGTTTTCGATTTTGAAGACATCACAACAAGGAACTTGTATCGTTTTTCCCGTAGCTTCAATAGGTCCTGATGGTAATTGTAACGGACCTTTATGTGTTCCGTTCAGAGATAATTCTACAACTACTGTATTCTCATCTTCCAAAACATACAGATCATATAATTCTCTGTGCATATCTGGAAATGCAGTGGCGTAAACATCTACTGTTTTACCGATGTCTTCACCGTAATATTTGGTTCCCGCAGAGACATCCCAGAAATAACCATCTTCTGCGAACAGATCAACAAATCCTTTTGTATCTTGGATTTCAGCAATTCTGTACAATTCACGGATCAATGTTTCATTTTTTGAGTTTGGGTTGATGATTGAAGATTTCATAATTGATAATTTTAAATGTTATTATTAAGTAGATTATATTGATTTTAATTTCAAAGATTATTTTTTGCTGTCCACGAAAACATAGAGTTTAACCGCTTTTCCGTTCTCGAATACAAAAAGATCCATTCCGGTCACTGCATCAGGCTTTTCTGATGTTCCGTTTTGCCAAAAAAGACGTGCAATATTGTGATTGACATCAATCGTTTTGATGTGAGTGAATTTTGAACCAGGCGCTTTTTTCTGCAGATCTTCCACAAAACCGTTGATCTCTTTAAAGCCTTTTGCGATAAAATGACTGTCTACCATTTCGATATCATCTGCATAAACTTTTTTCATCAAAGCTTCACGTTTCTTCAGATCACTTTCATTCCAGATGGCAAGATGTGTTTCAACTAATGAACGAATTTCTGCCTCGGATAAAGTTTTTGAACTAATTTTTGATTTTGATGAATTAAAATCTTTCGGAGACCATAGAATTGCAGCAGGTTTATTCTTTTCATAACCTTTACCGTTGGGATAAGAAACCAGTTCCATTTTTGCACCCCAAGGTGTTAAGAAATAAACCCAGGTTTCGCCTTCTGTATCGCCTGACGGCATTAGAAATGGTTCACCCAAAAATTTTACGCCTTTACTTTTTAAAAATGTTACACTTTGCTTGATGTCATCTGTATAAAAAGCGATGTGGTTTGCACCAAGATCGTCTCCGCCAGGAAATTGTTTGCTGCCTTTATTATCCTGATATTGGAATAATTCTATATTGGCACCAGTTCCTGCTTTTACCATTTTGATCGTTACTGCGCCAGTTCCGGACTGCATGTGATTGTTCTTTTTCCAAACATCGTCTAAAGGAATTGGACCTAATGTAGTGACTGCAGAAAAGCCTAATATATCTGTAAAGAAATTAACTGCCTGATTCATATCTGGAACATTGATTCCAACATGATCCACACCAAGGATTTTTGATTTCTCTTGTGCGCCAAGATCAGAAACTGAAGCTGATACTAATAATGCACTGGCGACTGCAGTTGCTTTGATTTGTTTTTTTAAATTGCTCATCTTATTTAATTTTTTTGTTGTTATTTGATAAAGCAAATTTCTACCATTTGACCGTGTTCTTCCATTGACAAAAGCTTGAAAAAAAAACAAACAAATGTCAATAAAACTGAAATTTTATTAAAAACTATTTCCTTTTAATTTCAACAAAAAATACCTACAAAAAAGGGTTGAAGCATAAATCCTTCAACCCTTTTTAATTTTTTCGAAAAGTAATTAATCATTATATTTTGCTAACCATTTAGCTTTGAGTTCAGCTCTTGCATTGATAAATTCGAGATCAGTTCCTTGAGCAACAGCGTCCAGCGGAAAACGTAAAGGACGGGAACCTTGCTTCATCTGTATCAATTCCAGAATTCCGTCGGCAATAGTTTGTGGATCCATATTGAACTCTTTCATCTTACCGAATAAGGCAGAACCTATGGCATTGAATTGCTCTGTCGCAACCGGATCATAAATACTTGCAATTTCAGGTTTATCTGCATTAACTCCGGCTTTTTGGCCTGTGTTCATCTCAGTCGGATAAACTCCGGGTTGTATGGAAACATTATCGATATTAAACTGTTTAAGTTCATCCTGCAGACCTTCCGTTATACTTTCAACACCAAATTTTGACGCAAAATATGGAATCATAAATGGCGATGTATGTGCACTTGCACCTGAACTAATATTGATGATTAAACCACTTTTCTGCTCACGCATTGATGGTAAAACAGCCTGATACGTTCGGATAACGCCATAAAAATTAACCTCAAACATCTGACGTATTTTGTCCAGACTGTATGCTTCTAATAATCCAAAACCGGAGACGGCAGCATTGTTGACCAAAACATCTATTTTTCCAAATTTCTCTAATGTTTCTGCAAAAGCATTATTTACAGATCGGTCGTCTGTGACATCAATTTCAATGACGTAGATATTGGGTAATGCTTTCAGTTCTTTGGCAGCGGCTTCATTTTTACCTGTCACGCCACGCATTCCTGCAATGACCGTATAACCCGCTTTAGCAAGTGTAGTTGCTGTTAATTTTCCAAATCCTGTGCTTGTTCCTGTAATAAAAATTGTCTTGTTCATCTTTTTAAATTTTGATTGTTATTTAATAAGACAAAATTGACACAACAGGACCTCATCTTCCATTGATAAAAGCTTGAAAAAACTCCAAACAAATGTCAATGAAATGAATTAAGATTATTTCTTCACCTTATTTCTACGCAGTCTGGTAAGCGTTTCCGGCGTAATGCCGATATAGGAAGCAATCATATGCTGGGGAATTCTGTTGACGATGTGAGGGTATTTAGCAAGGAAATTCTCATACTTTTCTTCTGCTGTAAAGCTGATATTGGCCAGGATTCTTCCTTGCGAAACAATAAAACTTTTCTGAATAAGCTGATTCACCAACTGATTAAGCTGTGGAATATCTGCGCACAATTTTTCAAAATCTGTTTTTTCAATCAAAATCAATTCGGTAGGTTCTATGGCATCAATATTTAAACGTGAAACTGTTCCGTTGATAAGGCTTTCACGGTCGCCTGTCCAATAATTATCGGGCGCAAAATTGATAATATGTTCTGTACCATTCTCAGCAATGGAGAAAGTTTTCACCAATCCCCGACAGATGAAAGCATTGTAATGCCAGACCTCGCCTTCCTGCGAAAGAAATTGTTTTTTGCGAAGTTTTTTCTCTTTACTGACCGATCTTATTAATTCTAATTGGTCGTTGGAAAGCTCAATTTTGTCTGTGAGATACTTTTGGAAAATTTCGAACATCTATTTCATAGTTATAGAACAAATTTAGAAATTTAAAAAGAATAAAGTAGCTTTAAAACTAAATGTTCAGACAACTAACGAATCTTTTACATTAAACAGCATTTAATACATTCAAAATATTATAATATGCTTTAATATAGTAAACTTGGCACCTATTGCAGAGAAATAAACTAGATGATAAAATAAGGGATGTTATAGTTTTTGATTCGTTACTTTCAAGTATATAATTGTCTTAATAAAATATGTTGCATTCATTGAAAAAACATGAATGATGTACACCTCGACACATTATAAAATTTGCGTATCCAAATTTACAACACATGTTCAAATTTCGGATCTTTTTCCAGAGCTTTTAAATCATTTCGGTTATTTTCGCCTCCATACTTCGGCAGCCGAACCGATCTATGAGGAAAATGTGATAAAGTACTTTACAATTTTATTAAAACTTAATCAACTTTATCTGGATAAAGAGATTTCATAACCTGCTGGCGGTTAGACAAACCAAAATCAATCAAGGTATTCAGAACCGTCCAGATTTCCTGGGCGTGCTCTGTAAGGACATAATAGGTAATATCTTGAGTAGGTGTATATTCAATATTCTTTCTTATTAATCGGTGTGCTTCCAGTAATGAAAGTTCAGAACTTAAAACTTTAGGAGAAATATCTTTCAAAACTTCAAAAAAATCTTTAAATCTCAGTTTTTCGTAATAATGCAGATCCAAGAGGATAGAAAAACGCCATTTTCCGCTTAAAAGATCCAAGGTATCGCGTAGCGCTATAAATCTTTGTTTAAGTATCTGTTCATTTTCTATACAATGTTTTATCTTCTTTTCCATCATACTTTCCTAAAGGTTATCAAATACAAATATACTAAACAGAGAAAGTAAATTTGCTCAAAAGAATTTTAAAAATGAAAAAAATATTGGTAGCTGGTGCTACAGGAAAACAAGGTAGCGCCACAGCGTATGAATTATTAAAAAACGGCTTTGAAGTGTTTGCACTTACAAGAAATCCGATGTCGCCGGAAGCAGAGCAACTGAAGCAAGCAGGAGCTCAACTGGTAAAAGGTGATCTGGAAGATGTGGAGGTTTTAAGAGATACATTGAGTAAAATGGATGGTTTGTATCTTGTATTGCCCGGTGTGTGGGTCTCAAGTATAGAAACGGATGAAGCCGAAGCTGCGTTAGGTATACAAACTCTGAAATTAGCAGAAGAACAAGGCGTTAAGTTTGTGTTGTATTCTTCAGTTATGGCTTCGGACAAACAGGATTTGTTCCGTCCAAAATTTAAATTTACCATAGAAAAATACCTGCTTGAAAGCCAATTGCAAGGTACCGTCATAAGACCTGCATCCTTTATGGAAAATCTCATATTACCAAGTTTTGGATTAGGTGAAGGAAAATTTGTTAATCCGTTACCTGAGGAAACCGCCATATCGTGGGTTGCCACAAAAGATATTGGAACTTTTGCCCGTATTATATTTCAGAACCACAACGCTTTTAATGGAAAAATAATTGATTTCGGAGGTGAAATGTTTACCCCGAAACAGGTTTTAAAATTACTGGAAGACAAATTGAATCAAAAAATCGAATTCATACAGGTTCCAGTTGAAATACTGTATCAGCAAAGTGAAACTTTTGCAAAATTGGTCGAGATGATTGCCAAAGAAGGTTATGACCCTATCGACTACGAGTTGATTTCATCGTGGATGCCGAAGCTGACAGGTTTTGATGAATGGCTGGATGCTGAAGGTGTAGATAAAATCAAAGAACTACAGGCTGCAGCTAATTAAATCAGATAAGATTTCAAAAATTTTTTAAACAAATAAAGATTAATCAGGTAAATTTAAATAATATTTAATGTGAAACCGCATAGACTTTCAAAGCGATATGCGGTTTTATATTATTAGAAAATCCGCAGATCAAATCAACTTTTAACAATTTATCTTCCAACTCTTTTATAGAAATTCTTACATTTGGTTAATACCAATAACCTTAAAAATCCAAATATACAATATGAAAGCTATCCAATACTTTTCTCTTTTACTGTTTCCTGCCTTATACCTTTCTCAGGCTAACCCCGACAAATACATCATTGATGAAGATGGTATTACAGGCGAGAAAATAGAACAAACCAAAACATATGACGAAAATGTAAATTCCAACAATATCATATATTCAGTTGGTAGAAAATTCACTTACTCTTATTACTATCAAAATAAGAAAGATGAAAAATTTTTAATAAAAAAAGGAAAAGAGATTTTACAGCCTGAAGGCTACACGATCTCAGATTGGGAGTTTGTCGATATTCAAAAACAAGACAATTTAACAATTGATAAGCTATTATTACAAGCTAGTTCAGGAAACCCATTTGCAAATATTCCGGGGTATAATCAAACAGCCATCAGTTATGAGTACATAATGAAGAATGGAGAACCCTTTACTATGGAAACGACAGGTGCTGTTGAGAACGAAATGAATGTATGGATTCATCCTCCGAGAGGAAGTTTTTTCGAAATTTTAGAATTAAACCCATTTCCCTACATAAAAGCACCATACAAAATAGGAACAAAATGGAATTGGAAGTTGGAGATTGGAGATCATTGGTCGGACAAAAGATGGCTGGAGTGGAAAGGCTCTATTGAAAATATGTATGAATACGAAATTGTAGGAAAGAAAAACATATCGACCAAACTTGGAAATTTAGAATGCTTTATAATTAATGCCAAAGCTAAAAGCAGAATCGGAGAAACAGAACTACTTTCTTATTTTAATCCTGTCTTTGGTTTTGTAAGACTTGAATACAAAAATATTGACGGAAGTAAAACAATTCTTGAGCTCGAAAAGGTTGAATAATAAACTATACCATTGACGACATAACTTTTGGATCATAAATAGCAGTTATTTTTGAAATTAGAAGTCAAAAATAAAATTAACTGATTTTTATAATAGTATCGAACTGCAAATTAAAAAAAGTCTGCTCATATGAACAGACTTTACCATAACCTAATTAAAATTAAAGAATTAAGCAGACATATGGGAAGTCTCCTAATAATTTTATATAGACATTTGCATTTTTAATTATAATGAAAAGTGAGGGGAAATTTCATTATGATTTTATTAATTTGAACCTAAGCTTGTGATTGTAAAAGTTGCACCTTGTGCAATAGTGTAAGATTCATCAGCACCAGGATTACATCCTTGACAATGTTTCGAACCAAAACTTATGGTAGAACCCGCATTTAAAAATATTGCTACCGAACCTCCTCTATATGAAGAAAATCCTATTCCAAAATTAGTTACGGAAGCAAGTACCCAATCTTGTGCACCGTTATTTATGGTAATAGACCAATTTGATTGATTAGCACCTTTATTACAGGAAATACCTCCCGCTAAAGCAAATTGATAAAATCCATCTTTCCCTACAGCCACAGTATATGTATTGGTAGAAGGATTCCAGTTTCCATCATTCGTAAAAACCTGAGAAAAAGCCCATTTATTATATACATTGTTTGCCACTGCAGGTTGTGTCGTACCCGCTCTTCCGGAAGCAACCACTCTTGGAACAAAAGATGTTGTTGTTTGGTTTGCCGCCATAGACACCCAAGTTGTACCGTCACTGTAAAACATTTGCTTTGTTGTATTATCATATTTCATCGCTCCGGCTCCCGCTGCTACGGCTGTTTGGTTGGTATTTCCGAAGGCAATGGCAGAATTTCCCGTGGCTGATCTTGCATCAAGGTTTACAGCAGGATTTGAATTTCCCACTCCCACCTGCGCAGAAGATATTCCGAACACAGCGAATGAGAAAAGTAGTAGAAATTTGTTTTTCATAGTTGTTGATTTTTTTGTTTTTATTAAAATTTAATTTTTAAACACGTTTTTAATTATCATTTAAAATTTTTAATCAAAAACATATTTAATTCTGTAAATTTAATTGCAATAAAAATTCTGGCTAAATTTTTTCTGTGGAGAAAAAACTATCATTTGTAGAAAAAATTCTACAAAAATTAAAAATTATGTTAAATGTTCATTGTAAATTTGCATCCGGATATATCACCAGCAAATGAGGAAATTTCTACTTTTATTCTCCCTTCTACTCATTTCCACGGTTTTTGGTCAGCAGTATTCTTCCACATGGTACAATACTGATAACGGTATGCCTCAAAACAGTATTAAAGATATTGTAAAAGACAAATATGGTTTTATCTGGATCTGCACAGACGGCGGAATTTTAAGATATGACGGTCAAACTTTCAACAATTATAAAAACCTTAAGCTTACCAATTTCAGTTTTTCAAAATTTTTAGGAAATGTAAAATCGGATCATATTGGATTACCCAATTCCGGACAACTCCAATATCTTATCATAAAGGATAGAAAAATTACAGTTACAAAAAAGAAATCTCCGTTATTAAAGAATATTGCAGAAAGGATAATCTTTAGAAATAAAGAGTATATTAATTTTAATAGAAATAATTCTCATAATACTGTAGATAACGGATTTATAAAGTTTCAAAGAGGAATTTATTTCTTTGATACTAAAACTATTATATACAGAAAAAATTCAGGAAAAGAAAAAATAATTCCCATCGAATTTAAAAAGGAAGATCAGAAAAATATTTTCCGTTTTGGTGAGTTTTTGTTTTTGAGAGATGTCAGAAATAAAAGAATTTTAAAATTTTCTGAGGAAAATATTTCTGTATTAAATGCTAATAATTCGTTGTATGATGATCCTTCAAGTAAAATTTTCTGGCAGGATCTGAATCAGCAGAATTTCATTATTAATAAAGGAAAAATCTACATTTCTGAATTCGATAATGGAAATTTGAAAACCACTCCTATTCTGGAACTGAAAAACAACGAAATCGATATTTCCATGATTTTCAGTTTATTGTACGACAAAGAAAACAATACAATATACATCGGAACATTAAATAAAGGATTGAATATCATTAAAATTCCTTCATTTTCTACCCCAAAAGTAGATCCTACCTTAGAAAACAGGGTACAATATTCCGTACTTCCATTTGGAAAAGATAAAATTATCAATTTTCAGGGAAGAGTTTATGACAAAAATTCTTTGATTAAAGATTATCATTTTAATACAGTTGATGAATGGTGTCTTGTTTACGATGAAAGCAATAATATTCTTTATCCAAAGAGTGGAAAACTTTACAGAAGATTTGCTAAATACAATTATGAAAAGCCTGATTCTGTAGACATTGGTAAAAATAATAAAGCCATAGCTATATTTAAAGACAAAGACTTTTATCTATTAAAGCTGGAAGATGCGACACAATTTTATCTGAAAATTTACTCAGATGGTAAATTACAGAATCTTCTTGGGAGTTTTGCTTTCAAATCGGAAATAAGCACTTCAATAGCAATTAATAAAGATGAATTTCTCGTAGGTTGTGACGATAAGTTATACATTACATCGTTATCTAAAAAAATAGTAAAAAAACTAAATATTCCCAATCTTTCTTTAAAAAGTACGATTGTAACAGAAGGCGGAAATATTTGGATCCTTACCAGAGGAAAGGGCCTGTTTCTTTATAAAAACAACAAATTTACCCAAATGCCGTTCGACGAAGGCGGTTATTTATCTTATGCCAATAATCTTATAAAAGATTCAAAAGGATATTTGTGGATCTCAAGTAATAACGGATTATTTAAAATTCCTGAAAATACGCTTCTTGAGTATGCAAAAAATAGTACAACAAAGGTTATTTACTATCGCTATACCAAAGAAGACGGCTTTAATATTAATGAATTCAATGGTACAGTTAATTCCTTTACAAAGCTGGATGATGGAGATTATGTCGTTCCTTCCATGGACGGTTATGTATTCTTTGATCCTTTTAAAGTTCCCTCCTATTATCCAAAAGCTGGGAATATTTATATAGAAAGAGCAAAATCAAAAGGTGCAGATTACATTTATTTTAAAGATACTCTGAATCTTGAAAATGATTTTAATTTAGCTTCAGTTTATATCGATATTCCTTATTATTCCAACAACGACAATCTTTATATCGAAACCAGCCTTCAACAAGATGACCAACCTGAAAAATGGCAAAGGCTGAAGGATAAGGAATTTACATTAAGCAAACTTTCTCCGGGAAATTATACTTTAAAAGTAAGAGTTTTGATTTCGCCAGACGGAAAATTTGCTTACAAAAAAATATTCATCAATGTTCCGGCGCTTTTTTATCAGACCATTTGGTTCAGGCTTTTGATTTCAATTTTGTTTCTGGGTTTAATACTATTCATTATTCTTTTAAGAACAAGAATTTTAACAACTAAAAACAAACAATTAAAGAAAATTGTACATCAGAAAAATGATGAATTGAAAACCACCCAGCATCAACTTAAAAATGAATCTGAATATCAGAAAAATCTTATTCAGACTATTAATCATGATATTACAACACCGATAAAATATCTTTCGGCGATGTCCCAAAAATTATCGGAAACAGAGAATCCGAAACTACAAAAACAGTATTTTGATACCATCTATAAATCTTCGGAAGAGCTTTATAAATTTACTTTAAATCTTAAAAATTATACCGAATTATTCAATAATGAAAGTTTGAAATATCAGGAAAAATTCTATTCCATTTTTGATATTTTGGAAACAAAAAGAAAATTATTTGAGGAAATTGCTTCTCAAAAAGGTACCACAATTATTAATAATTCTTCGAAAAATATTAAATTGAACTTCAATGAAAATATTTTGGCTGCTATTATTCATAATTTGTTGGATAATGCGGTAAAAAATACTTCAGGAGGAAACATTATTTTGAATGCGAGAGAAGAAAATAATTCTACGATCATCAACCTTTCAGATTCCGGAAAAGGGATGAATGACAAGCTGTTGGAATATTACAATAACTTAATGAATGATATTGAAAACAAGCCTTCTTCATTTAAAAATCATGGACTTGGACTTCATCTCGTGATCCAGCTTCTGAAAAAATTAGATGGAAAAATAAGTTTTAACAATAATATTCCGGCAGGAACCCAAGTGGAAATAATCATACAAAACCTGAGCTAATGCAGAAAAAAATACTCATTGCTGATGATCATTACGTGGTAAGAATGGGAGCTTCTTTACTTTTACATTCAACTTACGAAGATCTGGAAATAGACTTTACCGAAAACTATGAAAATGTAAAGGAAAAGATTTCTGAAACCCGCTATGACCTTCTCATGCTGGACATCGATATGCCCGGAAGTATTTATCTCAACATGATAAAAGAGCTGAAAAGCATAGATCCTGAATTAAAAATTATGATGTTTTCTGCTTATGATGAAAAAACTGCTCTGCAATATATTAATGAAGGCGCAGATGGTTATCTTAATAAACAACTAAGTGAAAATGTAGTGGAAGCTGTCACCCTTATTTTCAGGCAGGGATATTACTACTCTCAGGAACTTGCCCGTCTTCTCATTTATAACAGAAAGGAAATAAAACCTTTGGAAAATTTATCCAAAAGAGAATTGGAAATTTTTAAATTATTGGCGCAAGGCAACGGAAATCTTGAAATCTCCAATAAATTAGATCTTAAAATGTCGACCGTAAGCACTTTCAAAAAAAGAATTTACGAAAAGTTGGAAGTAAAAAGCATTGTCGAGCTTATTAAACTTCATGAAAAATATAGTTTGGGAGAAATAAAATAACAAAGAGCTTCATAAATGAAGCTCTTAAAATCAAATCAATATATAAACGAAAATCATTACAGATTTCCTAAATATTGCCAAATAACTTCCTGCTGATTAATTTTGGTTCCTGTATCACAGGTATAACTATTTCCCAGAATCCACTGAAAATATCCTGAAGAATCTCCTGCATTGAGAAAAACTACGGAAGAATAGGAAACATTTCTGTTTGCATATCCAGACGGCTCTCCTCTGAAAGCAAAAGAGAATCTGATATCATTGGAATTGGTTCCGCCCAAATACGCCAAAACAGGATTGTATTGCAACGCCTGAGCTGTAATTCCAGTACTGATCGTGAATTTGTAGAACCCTGTTTTATCCGCTACAATAGAACCATCATCTCCAATATTTGCATCTTTGGAATTTAATGCAAACGGAGCTCCGTTAAGATTGATACAAGACGTATTGATTGTTGTTTTTCTTCCTTTTGCAAATACTTCAGGCAAGGTAATAAATGTATTAATTTTCACATCATCCATCATATCCTGCCACTGCGTTCCGTTAAAAACATAGGGAATATCTGCGTAAACTTTAATATTATCTGCTGTAGAAACATCACTGTTATTCGTATTATAAATGACTAATCCTGCGGCGGGATTTTGTATGGTCGTGATATCTGTTTTTGATGCTAAAGCTGCATGAGGTAAGATTAATCCTTTATTTGCACTTGCCAGTTCCAGTGCTGCAGAAGGATGAGGATTTGCCGTTCCTATACCGACTTGAGAAAACATTAAAGAAGCAGTCAGAATAAAGATAAAGCTGAGGTTTTTATTTAATTTTGTCATGATTTCAATTCTTTAAACTTTTATAAATTTATTCTCCCATATAGATCCATACAACCTGTTGTTCACCAATCTGATCATCAGCAACACAAGTTCCGCCCAAATCCCAGGTAAAGCCTTCCGATGTCTGCCCCTGATTAAGATACACCGAACCCGAAAAATTATTAGATTGCCAACCTCTTGCCCCTGTAGATCCTAATTGGAAAGCATACGTTAACATTCCCGGATATATTGCAGGATTATAAGATCTTCTGAGCATAAACTGTTTAATATTAATAGACCAATAATAGTATCCGCTTCTTCCCGCAGTAAGCGCGCCAGTGGAAGATATTATGTTTCCACCTACAGCATTTAAATTCGTCAGTGCAAAATTAGCTGTGGAAATACCTGTACAAGAAGTATCTGTTGTCGTTTTCTTACCGATGGCAACCACACTTGGGAATAAAAAGCTTTGTGAATTGGTATTGTTTTCTAATAATTCCTGCCACGAATTTCCGTCAAATTTATATAAAGTTCCTTCTGTGATTTGAGCATTTCCTGCACCCACAGTTGCAGAAGCAATAATTAAAGTTCCTCTTTTAGGATTGGGAATTGTAGTGATATCATTTCTCGACTGTAAAGGAACTTTATTGATCAAAAAACCTTTATTTGTTGAACCAATATCCAGTAAAGCTGATGGATGTGGAGTTGTTGTATTAATTCCAACTTGAGAATATACATTTACAATACCTGTAACGCTCATTAATAATGTAAAAAGAAGTTTTTTATTTTTCATTTTTTCTTATTTTAATTATAATGTACCTCCGATAAATTCCCAAATTACACTCTGATCCTTTATACTTCCTGTCGATCCGCAAGTATTACCTGTACCAAAAGTCCATTGCCATGGTGGGGTTACTTGTCCTTGTACTAAATATACAATTCCTGATGTGGCAGCTCCCTGATCACTCACCCCACTTCCTCTGAATTTATACGTAAAAGCTTCTAAACCTACTGCAAAAATAAATGGAGCAGTATTGTAAGCCTGATCAGGATTTGCCTGCATATATTGTTTGCTGTACACAGAAAAACTGTAATATCCGGTTTGTGGAGCTGTGAATGCTCCTGCATTTGTAAGTAGCGATGGGTTACTAATCTGGTCGAGAGAAAAATTGGCAGTATTAACTCCGTTACAACCTGTTACTGTAGTTTTTTTTCCGAATGCAACTACTTTGGGTACATTTCCGGTGAGTGTTTCATCCTTTGTGCTTAGTTTTTTCCAAATAGTTCCATTGAATTTATATATACTTCCAGCTGTTACAGCATTAATTCCTGTTCCTGCATTTGCTGTCGTGAAAACCATTAATCCGATTGCCGGATTTGGAATTGTTGTAATATCAATCGTCGATTGTAAAGCTACGGCTGGAAGCTTCAAACCTCCAACTTTCGAAGATTGACTCAAATCTAAAATGGCAGACGGATCAGGCGTTGCTGTATTAATTCCGACCTGCGCGCTGGCGAGTCCAAAAGCTGTTATTAATAATGAAAAATAAAATCTAGTCATGTTATTGTTTTTACATCCTTACTTTGATTCAAAATATTCTCTTTTTCAAAATTGAGATAAACAAAGAGCCTTTTTCCAAACAAATGGAAAAGACTCCGGTTTTCTCTTGATAAAAATTTGTGTCATTAGTTTTACGCCTGATTTTAGGAATGGGAAGTATTTTTTTTCAGGGCGAAATTATGACGGTTTTGGGGTTTAATCAGAATAGAATCTGTAGGAAGAAAACTATGGTTTGTAGAATAAATACTACAAATTATGAAGTAGCTTTTAGAAATAAAAAAAACAAGCCAAACAATTTGTCATTGTTTGGCTTGTTTTGACAGTTTATAATCATCTTAAAAACATTTGAATATCTGCACTTAAAGGAGGTTGTTATCATAAAACATATGACACTTTTCTAGAGAGCTTTCACTTTAAACAACGAAGGTGAAAATCCCGAAAGTCTTTTGAAGAAATTACTGAAATACGATACATCATCAAAGCCTAGTTCATAGGCAATTTCTTTTGAAGACCTGTCCGTATAAAGCAAAAGGCGTTTTGCTTCCAGTAATATTCTCTGCTGTATGATAAAAGATGGTGTGGTGTCTCCGTACATTTTGAAAATATTGGATAATGTTTTTGGAGATTTACTGAGTTCTTCTGCATAAAATTTTACAGAATGTTCGGTTTTATAATTTTTTTCAACCAGCAGGTTATATTTTCTGATAATATCTAATTTATGGTCAGGAAGCTCATGAGCGATGTATTGCTTTTTAGCTAAACGAGTAACCAGAATAATCAATCTTTTAAATAGCATTCTGAGCATATCTTCCTGAATATCATCAATATCTAAAAATTCTTCCACACAGATTTTTAATAATAAATCCAGTTTTCTATTATTTTCAGTCTCAATTTCTATAAACATGGCCTGAATTGTTCCATAAAATAAAAATCCGACACAACTTACCTCTTTGTCATGGCTTTCTATGCAATAAAAATCCCTATTAAATTGCCATGCTGTTATTTTCGACGCATCTTCAAAATGGAATGTCTGATTAACCATTAAACAAACTATAGTATTTTGTTTAAAGCAATACGAAATTCCATCAATCTCAACATTCTGATCCTCATTTTTATTCCAGGCTATCGTAAGGAGGGGTTCTGCTCTATCTTTTGTATAAAAATCCCTGCCAAAATCATGATCATTAATCCAAAGTTTACAGTGAGAACCTTGTTTATTATTTAGAAACTCATACTTCATAGTTTATTATTAAACGGTTAAAATTACATAATTTTTATATTCATGAAATTATTATACAAAAAATAAAAAAAAGGAAAATATCAATAGTCTTCGGGAAAATATTCCATTTTCTCCGGTTGGTATTTGGCGGACATTTGCAGTATCAATTTTAAACAATTAAACAATGAAAAATTTTCCGGTTCTAAAAAAAGAACAAGTATCAGAAGCAAATCAGGCAATTTTTAATAATCTTGAAAAAGGTGTAGGATTTGTACCTAATCTCTATGCAACGTTTGCTTATTCTGAAAATGCATTGAATACTTATCTGACGTTGCAAAATTCCAAATCATCATTAAAAGCTAAAGAAAAAGAAGTAATCAACTTGGTTGTAAGTCAGTACAACAACTGCTTATACTGTCTAAGTGCTCATACTGCTATTGCTAAATTAAACGGTTTCACTGATGAACAGATCATTGAAATCAGAAAAAATACCATCTCTTTTGATACTAAGCTAGAAGCGTTAGCAAATCTTGTAAAAAGTATTGTTGAAAACAAAGGCGAAGCTACAGATTTCCTAAAAGAAAAGTTCTTTAATAGTGGTTATACAGAGGCTAATCTTGTAGATACTATTATTGCAATTGGCGATAAAATGATGACCAATTATCTGTTTGCTGTTGCAAAAGTGCCTGTTGACTGGCCTGAAGCTCCACAAATCTAATCGTTAAAGATAACCGATCAAAAAGCTGTGTTAAAAATTTATACACAGCTTTTTTTGATTATTGTAAATTGTATTTAAATGTCTGTATATTCCGAAAATTGCTGCTATAAAGGTTACCAAGCTTAAATTATCTTTCTTTTTTATTATTTTTAACTAATTATCATTTAATATTTTTTTAGCTGCATCTGAAGATATGACCAGGCCTCCAGCGAGCATTATAATATCTTTAATCACCAGTCGGCCAGCTCCGGACAGCAGTGGAAATCCGTGATCCGGACTACCTAAATCCGGGACATAGGCTTCGGGTGTTGTTATAAGAAATGAAAGTGTTACCAATGACATCCCGAAAGTAAGAATTCCACCTGCAAGCCCTGCTTTTGGAAACCAAATTCCAAGCAAAACCATTAAACCAATTACCACAATCGCAGTTCCTAAAGCATTTGCAAAAGTGTACGTTCCATTGGCTTTATTCCATTCGATATTAGCAATTACTAATTCGCCTTCTTTATTTTTATGTGCTTTGTATTCCTTAGGATGATTGTAAAAAAAACTCATCAACGGACTGTTGGCGACAAAAGGAACAATTCCGTCGGCTTCATATTGATAAGACTTCAGGCCACCGATCCAGGCCATTACCACAAAAATTGAGATTCTTAGAAAGTTGATGAAATGCTTTTGGCTGTCAGCGATGATTTGAAGAATATTTTTCATTTTATTAATTTTAATTCTGAAAATTTTATATACTAAAGGTGTTTTGCCAAATTCAGTTCTACATCACCGTAGGTATGAAGTCCTTTTTCAAGTAATGCCTTTACCCGTTTTCCAGCTTCTGGTTGTGCAAGCATTTCATAAAAACGTGTTTGGGTTTCCATTAGATGCTCGTTCGTAGGATTAACCACTCTTTCATTGATGATTGCTTTGATGATGGCGATCACATTTTTATCAAAAGAAGCAATTCGGGTTGCCAAGTGATCCACAAAAGCGTCCAGTTCGCTATCCGGAAAAGTACGGTTCACCCATCCATAAGCAGCAGCCGTTTCTGCGTCGTAATCTTCACCGCTAAGGATAATTTCTAAAGCTCTTGCTTTACCAGTTAGAAGGTGTAATCTTTCCATTCCCCCACCGCCTGGGAATGCACCTATTCCAATTTCTGGTTGTCCAAAAATTGCTTTCTCCTTACTTGCAAAACGCATATCAAGTGCCTGAATAAATTCACTTCCTAAACCTCTCGCTCTACCTCTTATGGAAGCAATGCTGACAAAAGATGCCTGTTCCAGACGTTTAGCAATGTCTGGCCAAGATTTGGAAAGTCCGGTTACACCAGGACCTTTTGGAAATCCATTCACATCGATCAGTTCAACGTGGGCAATAAAAAATTCAGGATTGGCACTTTCGAAAACCACAACTTTTAATTCTTCATTGGCTTCCAGCTCATCCATTGTTTCTCTCAACTGAATTGAAAATTCGGGATCAAAAATGTTTAATGGTGGATTGTTTATGATAACTTTCCAATAACTTTCGCTTATTTTTCGTTTAGTAAAAATCATATCGTAATTTTGATTGTTAAATATTTTTTTGACCGTGATTTTAATAAAATTTAATCAGAACTTTTCCAAATGGTCTTTCTTCAATTAAGTAACGCTGAGCTTCTGCGATATTCTCAGCATCAAAAACCTTTGCTATTAATGGTTTTAATTTTCCTTCTTCAAATAATGGCATTAGTTCATTCCAGACTTCTTTTTCAGCCTCCTTATCAAACCATCCGTTAAGGCTTTGTCCGCGCATCTGCAAACCTTTCCAAACGAAATCTGTAATATTTGCACTAAATGTGGTACCAGCCGAATAGCCAATTGTAACGAGAATTCCATTGCGAGAAAGCGCACTAATGGCATCACCGGTAAGATGGCCACCCACGCTATCTATGACAATATCAACACCTTTTCCATCTGTCAAACGATTGACTCCTTCGGTAATACTTTCTTTTGATAAGTCGATAACATTCTTAAATCCTAAGGAATAAGCCTTTTGTACTTTTTCTGATGATCCTGCAGTGCTGATGACTTGTGATGCTCCTAAAATCTCAGCCAATTGAACAGTTGCATTACCTACACCCCCACCAATTGCCAATGAAAGAACACTTTTTCCTGACTTAAATTCTGCCTTGTTAAGACAAGCTTTTGCAGAAAAGAAACTTACGGGAAATGCAGCCGCCTCTTCATCAGAAATATGATCTTTAATTATGATAAGTTCACTTGGATTTACAGCAATATATTCTGCCCAGACACCATCAACATAGATACCGCGAATTTGGCCATCCGTTGTAAAGCAAGAAATCATTACTCTTGTGCCTTCAGGAAATTCTGTATTCCCCTTTGCTACAACTCCTACTCCTTCATTACCAAGAATACCAAAAGATCTTTTTCCTGCCAGTTTCCCGCTGCGAACAGTATTGTCAACTGCGTTAACTGCTGCAATTTTAACCTTCACCAAAATTTGATCATCCACAAGGATAGGTATAGGTTTTTCTACAATTTTTAAAACATCGTAGTTACCCGGAGTTTTAAATTCTATTATTTTCATTTAATATTTGCTTATAGCTTAATGATTAAGAAATAAATTGATATATCCTGCAATCAGTTCAGGGTGTTGATGTTGCAAGCCGTGCCCGGAATCATTGATGATAATATGTTGCATAGAAGGTGCATTCCTCAAAAGTGGAAACCAATTTTCTACAGCAAAACTGATATCGTGATCTGCCGAAATTACCAAGACAGGAATGTTCAACGTTTTATACTGACCTCGAAAATCTTGCTCATCTTTTTTCATCATCGCAGAACCTTCGAAGTAATGTTGAAATTTGTCAGGCGTTGAAGGAATTTTACTACGGTCTAAACGCTTAGAAATCCTCTCATTTGAAGCTTTTGCAGCGGCTCTACTAAGTTCAGAAGTTGGTTCAAAGAAAATAACCGTTTCGTCATCCAGATCATTATCAGGTTTCAAAGCTCTCTCAAAGAAAGCCGGGTCGAAAGAAACTTCGTTGATTCCAGGAGGATTGGTTCCTATTAATACTATCTTCTGAACTTTATCTTTATTTAAAAATAATGCTGCCTGCGCAACAAGACCGCCATAAGACCAGCCTGCAACAGAAAATTGATTGTGTTCCAAAAGTTCCATCAATTGAATTCCAACCGATGCCATTTCTGTAATGTCGGATGAAAAATTACCTTCAGAATCTCCAATCCCGGGATAATCAAAAAGAATAATAGTATGTTTAGCAGATAAAGAATCTAGGAATAATGGATCCCAAGTATCAAGGATTCCCCGGAATCTGTTGTAAAAAAGAATCGGCGAACCTTGTCCGAAGCTTCTGTAAGCAATTTTTGCGTCATTGATAATGACCGATTGATTTTCAGAATTTGAAAATGATAAATTCATAGTAAAAGTGTTTGTTTATTCTTACCAAATTTAGCAGAACAAACATTCGCCTTTTAACACAAATCAGGGTTTATCTTATCCTTTTCTCTGATTCCGAACTTCGCTGGGAGAAGTTCCTTTTATTTTCCTAAAAAATCTGGAAAAGTAAGGCACATTGCTAAATCCGAGCTGGTAAGCGACATCACTTATATTCATATCAGTCTGAAGAAGTAAAATTTCCGCCTGCTCCGTAATAAATTCGTGTATGAGTGTGATGGTACTTTTCCCCGTTTCTGCACGCACGAGATCTGAAAGGTAATTTGATGTTAAATTTAGCTCTCCTGCAATCGAAGAAACGGTAGGAATACTTTTGACGGGCTGCGAAAAATCATTGTAATGATTCTGCAAAAGTGATTTTATTTTTGACGATATAGAAATCGAGTTGCTTGATTTTTCTTTAAACTGTCTTTCATAAAAAAGTTCTGAATAGGTAAGAATCACATTCAACAACGAGAGAATGACATCAATATTGGCCTCGGATTTTTTTTCCAGCAACTCGTAATGGATTTTTGTAAAAAGCCAGGTTACAGTTTCTTCCTCCGCCGCAGTCATAAACAAAGCATCACTAATTTCGTAACTGAAATACTTGTAATAGTTTATTTTATTTACAATCGCACTTTTCTTAATCAGATCCGGATGGAAAACAAAAGCATAACCATCCCAAAACGTCAGGCTTTCCCAGGAAACGACCTGTCCAGGCTCTGTGAAAAGCATTAATCCGTTTTCTGTGTAATATTGAGAACGTCCATATTTAATGTCTCCTGTAAAGTTTTTCTTTAACGAAATTCTAAAAAGATTGACCTGAATCTCCTCACTCGTCTGAGGAAAATTAGGAATAGCCTCTTTACAAACCCGACTGTCCATCAAAGGGTGTAGTGGCGGTTGTAAATTCAGATATTTATTATATTCCGTTAAATCACTAAATACTTTCATAAACACAAAATTGCAAAATTGTTTTTATTTTTAATCAGCAATTTTTAGAAAAAATTGGTTATTAATATTTTTTTTAGATTCAAAGTATTTTTTTTATTTAGAATTTCAATAAACCCTTTATGCAGTGACTAGCTATAATAAGTTTTCCTGTTTTTAAATTCTAAAAAAGTCATCGGTATTAAAATAAATTCGTTTTATTAATTCGTATGAAAGAACTATATTTAAAGACAATTTTTAATATAAAAATTTGATCTATACAACACTTTTAAATATTGCGATTTTCCAAGGAATAGTCTTAGGTTTAGTCATTTTAAGGTCTTCTCTATTCAATAGTAATTCAAATAAATATTTAGCCTACTTACTATTTGCACTTTCCATTGTTTTACTGAATTATGTTTTTGAAATTGAAGGTGCATTTACCTCCTATCCTTTGCTACGTTTTCTGGATTATATTGAGTGGATATTTTTACTACCCGTCTTCATCTTCCTGTTTATAATAAACCGAATAGATGATTCCGTAAAGAACAGACAAAGAACTTATTTGTATTACATTCCGTTTGTCTATTCCTCTACTTTTACGATTACCTACCATCTTAATGATATTTTAGGGGTTTATAAAATCGAAGATTCAGGTATGTTTATAATTAATATACTTAGACTGATCCAGCTTTTATTTGCCTTTATCATCATCTTGTTTCCACCTTTTTACTCTTATTTTATGATAAAGCACTTAAAAGACCCACAAGAGAAAAAATGGATAATTACCTTATTAACTACGCTCTATTTATTATTATCTACCTGGCTAATTACATATATGACTGGCTTCTTTTTTGGAATAGACATTTCTTCTACCATGAGTGTGTTGGCTTTATGTGCAACATTTATTATGCACTGGACAGCTTATATAGGCATTTACAAATACAAGCTTGCAAAAAACAAAGATGCTGTCTACCATTTTTTAAATCAAGATTCAGCTGTTTCGTATAGTAACGTGCAAATTGTACAAAATAATTTTCCACAAGAATATAAGGAATCTATCACGGCTGACAATCTTTACTTTCAAAAACTAGAACTTCTTTGCAAGGATCATCACATTTATACCGACAGTACATTAAACAGAGAAAAAGTTGCTGAAAAGCTAGGCATAAGCGCAGGATATGTTTCACAAATTGTAAACACGATAACAGGAGACAACTTTGCCCATTATATCAATCAATATCGAGTGGAAGCCGTCAAGGAAATGATTTCAAATTCGGAATATGAAAACTATACTTTGTTGACGATGGGATTAGAATCTGGGTTTACTTCAAAAACGACTTTTTATAATGCCTTTAAAAAAGTTACGGGTCAGACACCCAATGAATATAAAAATAGCAACAAATAAGTCCCATTTTATCCATTTTTAAGCTTTTGGAACCCGTTCTAATTTGATTTATTTGAGTTTTGCATTCAAATAATTCAAATTAATTTTTTATGAAAAAAACCTTTTTACTGGTAATCATTTTGTTTGCCTTTTATTCTGTTAAGGCTCAAAATGAAACTGATGCAAATCCTTATCAGAAAAACAATGAAATCAGATTAAATTTAATCGCGCCGTTATCCGGTGCTGTGGAAGTAAATTTTGAACGTCACCTCAACAAAAATTCATCATTGGGGATCTCTGCATTTTTTGTTTATGATGATAAAAAAGAAGAGGATATGAATTACTTCATTTCCCCGTATTACAGATATTATTTTGGAAAAAAATACGCTTCCGGATTTTTTGTCGAAGGATTTGGAGCGTTCACTTCCATTGATGGAAAAAAAATATACGCAGCAGATAACCTGACATTCACGGAAAATAAAGATGTTTATGATGTTGCGCTAGGTGCCGGTCTGGGCTATAAACTGGTCACAAAAAAAGGATTTGTTTTTGAAGCCAACGCAGGTTATGGAAAACTTTTGTTCAATGCAGACAAAACGGATCATGACGTGGTTGCAAAATATGGATTGAGTATTGGCTACCGATTTTAAATATCTAAAGAATGAATGAAATCCCAATGAGAGTTGGGATTTTATTCAATAACATAATGTTTAAAAATAAAATCAGTGTGCAGGAATATCCATACACACTGATTTTTAATCAATTTATGATCTCACTATTATTATCTAGTTTTCACATAAAAGCTTTTTTATCAACACTTATCGTTTGATTACTTTCACTGTTTTCACCGTATTATTAACAGTATTTATCTGAACCAGATAAACTCCTGATGCAAATCCTGAGAAATCAACTGTTCCTTTTGTATCATTAATAACTTTAGTTGTTACCAATTGTCCCGCTGCACTGTAAACTGTCACAGAAGCAATCTTTTCGTTATATGAAACATTTAAATAATCCTGTACCGGATTTGGGAACACTTTCAGATTATCATTCTTTGATACTGTTGAAGTTTCATCCACTGCTAAAGCACTTGTAGGACAAGCGACAGGAACAAAAATTCTCTTTCGAACATATGTACCATCTCCTAGTTGACCAGAACCATTAAACCCACAACCTGATAAAAATCCACTATTATCTATTACAAATGTATTGAATGAACCTCCTATAACAGTCTGTCTGTTACTGGAATTTCCTATTTGCATTGGAGTATATTTAAAGTCTGTAGTTCCGTCTCCCAATTGTCCAACATCATTGAATCCCCATGTCCAAAGTGTTCCATCGGTTTTTATTCCTAAAGAAGTATAAAAATTGTTAGCATCAATACTCTGCCAATTTGTTGATGATCCAATTTGTATAGGACTTATTTTATCAGTTGTAGTTCCGTCACCTAATTGTCCATAAGTATTAAGTCCCCAAGCCCATAACGTTCCATCGGTTTTTAATCCTAACGAATAATTAAGTCCTCCAACAATACTTTTCCAATTTGTAGCAGTTCCAATTTGTGTTGGGATATTTTTAGGAACTGTAGTTCCATCACCTAATTGTCCATTACTATTAAGTCCCCAAGCCCATAACGTTCCATTGGCCTTGATGGCAACAGTATGCTGTACTCCAGGTGCTACAATTATCCAATCATTTGCTGTTCCTATTTGTGTTGGAATAGAAATATTTACTGCAGTTCCATCTCCTAACTGTCCGCTATCATTAAGTCCCCAAGCCCAAAGAGTTCCATTGGATTTTATAGCCATTGTATAACTGTCTCCAGTTGTAATACTTGTCCAATCATTTGCTGTTCCTATTTGTGCTGGAGTAGATTTATTTACTAAAGTTCCATCACCTAATTGTCCATTATTATTATATCCCCAAGACCATAACGTTCCATCTGTTTTTAATGCTATAGAATGGAATTTACCAGCAGATACTTTTGACCAATTATTTGCTACTCCAATTTGTGTTGGGGTAGTCTTTTGAATAGTCGTTCCATCTCCTAACTGTCCATAATTATTGCCTCCCCATGCCCATAATGTTCCATCGGTCTTTATTCCTAATGAATAAGTATCTCCGGGACTAAAGTTTTGCCAACAACCTGTTGTAGATGTAGGAAGTGTAGTAAATGATCCTCCCGATATCCAATTAACCTGGCTGCTTGATCCACAATTAGAACTTACCCACCAATAGTAAATAGTATTAGGTAATAAATTTGTCAAATTTGCCGTTGTGGAAGATGTAGTTCCATCTATACCACCAATTGTTGAATTTGTACTGTAAAGATACTGATAACCTCCACTAGGAGCCGATATCGGTGCCACCCAATTAAGAGTAGCTGATGAAGAAGTTATATTAGAGCTGTACAATTGACTTGGAGGATTACAACTTCCCGACGTCGGACAAGTGATAGAAGTGAATGAAGTTTTATTCACTGTAGTACCGTCTCCTAATCGTCCTCCTTCGTTATTTCCAGTAGCTTTCAAAAAAGCATCATTATCTATGGCTAGAGTATGATATGCACCTGCAGAAACGATGCTAAAGTCGGTAGCATTACTTACAGAAATTGAGTTTGAACTATTATTGGTTGTACCGTTACCCAGCTGTCCATAATTGTTTTGCCCGCAAAAAAACATATTTCCAGGTGTTATTGTCCCTACCGTATAATACCATCCTGCATCAATACTTTTAATCTGATCAAATACTGGAGCTGGTGTAGATCGATTGTTATTTGTACCATCACCAAGTTGTCCCTCGGCATTTCTTCCCCATGTATAGAGAGATCCATTCGCATTGCTTGCTACAGAATGATAAGCTCCCGCTGCAATATTTATCCAACCCGTAGCAGTTCCTATCTGTATAGGTGTTATTTTATTTACCGTTGTACCGTCACCCAATTGACCTGATCCATTGGCTCCCCAAGCCCAAAGTGTTCCGTTGGTTTTTATTGCTAGAGAAAACTCAATACCAGTTGCAATACTTCGCCAATTAGTTGCTGTTCCTATTTGTATAGGTACAACTTTAGTTACTGTAGTACCATCTCCTAATTGTCCATTATTATTATATCCCCAAGCCCAAAGTGTTCCGTTTGTTTTTATAGCTAATGTATGATTGCTTGCTATATCAACCTCAGTCCAGTCGGTAGCGGTTCCTATTTGTGTAGGGATATTTCTGTTGACCGTAGTTCCGTCTCCCAGTTGACCTGTCCAGTTGTAGCCCCAAGCCCAAAGTGTTCCATCTGTTTTTATTGCAATTGAATACAGAGCACCTGCAACAACTTTTTTCCAATTATTGGCCATTCCTATCTGAATTGGAGCATTTTTATCAACAGCTGTTCCATCACCTAACTGACCAAACTGGTTACTTCCCCATGCCCAAAGTGTTCCATCTAATTTTACTCCCAAAGAATGAGTACTACCTGCACTAATTTTTTGCCAACAGCCCGCAGGAGGAAGAGTCGTAAAAGATCCTCCGGGAATCCAAGCGCTTTGGTTGGTTCCGCAATTTGACATTACCCACCAGTAGTAAGTAGTATTAGGTAATAAGTTGGTTGCATTGGCTGTTGTTAAAACTGTATTACCGTTCGCAGCTCCCATAGTTGAAGAAGTTCCATAAGCATATACATATCCTCCGGTAGGTGCTGTTGCTGATGGTAACCAATTTAAAGTAGCCGTTGTAGAAGCAATATTAGAAGTATATAATTGTGTTGGAGGATTACAACTCGTTGTTGGGCAAGCAATCGAAGTAAGCGTATTTTTTTGAGTAGTGCTCCCGTCTCCTATCTGCCCTACATTATTGGCTCCACAAGCAGATAAAAATCCGTCTACATTGATAACAAGTGTAGTTCTAAAACCTGTTGCAACAGTTTTTCTGTCAAAAGCAGTTCCTATAAGTTTTGGAGTATTTCTATTTGTAGTAGTTCCATCACCCAATTGTCCCGCAGAATTTTCTCCAAATCCATAGAGAGATCCATTTGATAAAATAATCATAGAATATGCATTTCTTGCCGCAATACTCTGAACTCCCTGATAAATTGAACTTGGTGTAGCTCTGTACGCATTACTAGTTCCATCGCCCAATTGTCCCTGATCATTTTGCCCCCAAGAATAAAGAACATTATTTGTTTTAGTAGCTAAAGAATGACTAAAACCAGCCGCCACATCTCTCCAATCTGTGTTTGTTCCGATTTGAGTGGGGATAGTTTTATTGCTTGTAGTTCCATCACCCAGCTGCCCAGAACTATTAATTCCCCATGCCCAAAGTGTACCGTTCGTTTTTATAGCAAGAGTATGGGTTATTCCCAAAGCAGCCGTTTTCCAGTTGGTATCTGTTCCGATTTGAGTGGGAGTATTTATATTAGTTGTTCCTGTGTTTACTAATTGTCCACTGCCATTATTCCCCCAGCCCCACAATGTTCCGTTTGTTTTTATAGCTATTGTTTGGGCGCTTCCTGCAATTATCGTTTGCCAGTTTGTTGCTGTTCCTATTTGTACAGGTACATTTTTACTTGCAAAAGTACCATCACCCAATTGTCCATAAGCATTAAATCCCCATGCCCAAAGCGTTCCATCGATTTTAAGACCAACTGTGTGTGCACTTCCTGCATATATTTTAAGCCAATTTGTGGCTGTTCCTATCTGAGTAGGAACTGTTCTGTTTGTATTTGTACCATCGCCTAATTGCCCATCGGCATTATTTCCCCAGCCCCAAAGTGTCCCGTCAGTTTTTATACCTACCGAATGGCTGGAACCTGAGCTCACGCTTTGCCAACACTGGGCAAATGACTGCAAGCTGATTAGCAGCAATAAGAAATAAAGAATTTTCTTCATGTTTATTAGTTTTAATTTTTCCCTACTCGTATAGCTTTTCGGTTTCGCTTCGTTTGAATGGTTTCTGAACTCCATAAAGAATGAAAATGTTTCAAAATCAAATTAATTCATATAAAAACATGAATACTAATTGACAAATAATCGTTGATTTTAAAATATTTTCGTGATAAAATAAAGTATCATCATTACTGATAAAACATAAAATCCCCTGTGAAATTGCTAAAATTTCTGTTTCATTTTTAGACAAAAAAATAAAATCATGTTGTAGTAAACATCATTTATAACTCTAAAAATTGAGGATTTATTATTGTTTTAAATTGTTGGAAACAATTCGTATTGATGTATTAATAAAATACAGTGTAGTTTTCTTCATTTTCATGATTTAATTGGTTTCAAATTAGGTTTTAGTTTTTTTAGTGAAAACAATATTTCATCAATGATGATTTTATGTTTTCGATTGCAAAAATATGGCTTTCTTACGGATCATCAAATAGTTGATTCAAAAAAAATGGCGCCACTTGAATTAAGTGACACCATTTTAATATACTCTATAAGTAAGTTAACTTTATCTTTTAATTACTTTTACCGTTTTCACGAAGTTATTGGCAGCACTTACTGTAACCAGATAAACTCCTGATGTGAAAGCTGAAAAATCAACTGTTCCTTTCGTATCATTGATTGCTTTTGTCAATACAAGCTGTCCCGCTGCATTGTAAACCGTTACCGTAATAATCTTTTGATCGAACGAAACCGTTAAGTAATCCTGTACCGGATTCGGGAAAATTTTCAGGTTATCTGATTTTATTACAATTTCATCCACTGCTAAATTACTTGCAGGACAAGCAACAGGAACAAATATTTTTCTTTCAATTTTAGTACCATCACCTATCTGACCATAATCATTACGGCCAGCTCCTGATAAAAATCCATCATTATTTATTACAAGCCTGCTAAATGTATTGGCTGCTACACTTTTTCTATCAGTAGCAGAACCAATTTGTGTTGGAATGTATCTATTAGTTGTTGTTCCGTCTCCTAATTGTCCTGCGTTGTTTTGTCCCCATGCCCAAAGTGTACCATCTGTTTTTATTGCAACAGAAGAATGATAATAATCAGCGCTAACAGTCTTCCAATTTGTTGCATTTCCAATTTGACTAGGCGTATATATACTATTAGTGGTTCCAGAACCTAATTGTCCTATGGTATTATTTCCCCAGCTCCAAATCGTTCCATCTGTTTTGAGTCCTACAGAGTGAAGATATCCCGCATCAACAGTCTTCCAATTCGTAGCAGTTCCGATTTGGGTAGGTACCTTTCTATTAAAAGTAGTACCATCACCTAATTGTCCGGATGCGTTATCTCCCCACCCCCATAGTGTTCCATTTGTTTTTATTGCGAAAGTATGCTGTACTCCAGCTGCAATAGCTTCCCAATTATTTGCTGTACCTACTTGTGTAGGAATAAAATGATGTAGGTTTGTTCCATCTCCTAGTTGCCCAGCACTATTTCTACCCCAGCTCCATAAAGTTCCGTTTGTTTTGATAGCTAGTGCATGAGTATCCCCAGTGGCTATACTTGCCCAATCTGTTTCTGTACCAATTTGTGTTGGAGTTATTTTACCAACTGTGGATCCACTACCCAATTGCCCATAGGTATTTTGCCCCCATGCCCAAAGCGTACCGTCTGTTTTGATCGCAACAGTGTAATAAGCTCCAGTAGCTATTTTCAGCCAATTATTTGCTGTTCCAATTTGGATTGGGGTAGTTTTCCCTATTCCCGTTCCATCTCCAAGTTGTCCAAGAGAGTTATCTCCCCATGCCCATAGTGTTCCATCAGTTTTGAGCCCTATAGAATGCATATATCCAGCACTCACACTTTTCCAACATCCGGTTGTATTTGTAGAAAGTGTAGTAAACGAACCTCCCTGGATCCAGTTACCTTGGCTAGATCCACAATAAGATGATACCCACCAGTAGTAAGTGGTATTAGGTAGTAAGTTTGTCAAGCTTGCCGTTGTGGAAGGAGTAGTACCATCTATACCTCCAACAATTGGATTCGTGCTATAGAGATACAAATAGCTTCCATTCGGAGCTGATGCTGTCCAGTTAAGGGTAGCCGTTGAAGAAGTAATATTAGTCGTTGAAAATTGTGTTGGAGGAGTACAATTTGAAGGACAGGCAATAGAAATAAATGTATTTTTTTTAATATTTGTACCATCACCTAACTGACCGAACTCATTTCGTCCACACACTTTTAAAACCCCTCCAGTATTTTGTTGAAGAACATGATACCCACCTACAAAAATCATCATATTGTCTGAAGAGGCTCCCACTTGTGTAGGTAATAAAGTATTCGTTGCCCCATTTGTACCGTTACCAAGCTGTCCATAAGCATTGTCTCCCCATGACCAAAGTGTTCCATCTGTTTTGTTTGCAAAAGTAAAACCTGTTCCAGCAGCTATATTAAGCCAATTGGTCCCCGTTCCTATCTGCGTTGGTTCAATTTTACTCATAGTAGTACCATCCCCCAATTGTCCATACTGGTTATAACCCCAACCCCATAGCATTCCATTTGTTTTGGTTCCTATCGAATGATGATCACCAGCATCTATACTTTTCCAATTCGTTGCTGTTCCTATTTGTACAGGAATCGTTTTCGCTGTTGTAGTTCCATCTCCTAATTGTCCATAATTATTTCTTCCCCATCCCCAAAGTGTACCATTTGTTTTTAGGGCTAATGTATGAGAAACTCCAGCACTAATACTTTGCCAATCCGTTGCTGTTCCTAGTTGTGTAGGTACAATTTTACCGATAGTAGTATCATCTCCCAATTGCCCATATACATTAGCACCCCAGGCCCATAGTGTTCCATCAGTTTTAATAGCTAATGAATGGGCAACCCCAGCACTAATACTTTTCCAATTTGTCGCTGTTCCTATTTGTGTCGGGATAAATCTATCAATCTTAGTTCCATCACCTAACTGACCATCGCTATTCATACCCCAAGCCCATAGTGTACCATCTGCTTTGATGGCAAGAGAATAATAGGAATTGGTATCTATTTTCAGCCAGTTATTAGCAGTCCCTATTTGGATAGGGATATTTCTGTCAACTGTAGTTCCATCTCCCAGTTGCCCATACAAATTATTCCCCCAAGCCCATAGAGTTCCGTCTGTTTTTATTCCTAACGAATATTCCGCTCCGGCACTAAGAGTTTGCCAGCAACCTGTAGAAGTTGGAGCTTGCACATTAATTACATTCTTAAAAGCCGGTCCCCAAACACCCGTATTATCTTTAATACGAACATTAAAAACGTGCAGTCCGGAAGAAGGTAAAGCAATTCCTGTTTTCGTTAATTGTTCGAAAGAGCTGTCAAAATTTCCATCAGCAGCCAAAACAGCTGTTCCGTTTCCTAATCCTGGATCGGCATCCCAAAAATATTCGGCCTGAGAAATAGACATTATGGTAGAGGTCGGATTTTGTTGAACATTAATAATGTTGGTAAAAACCGGTCCCCAAACACCTGTATTGTCTTTAATACGCATACAGAATTTGTGCAGACCATTGCTTGGTGTGGTAATTCCTGTTTTGGTCAATTGCTCAAAAGCACTGTTGAAAGTCCCGTCGACAGCAGAAACAGCAATTCCGTTTCCTACTCCCGGATCGGTATCCCAAAAATACTCGGCTTGGCTTACGAACATCTGTGCGGGGCACAAAACGATCATAAGCAAAGCGATTATACTATAGATATATTTATTCATATTGTTGTATGATTAGCGATTATTTAGAAAAACCAGATCCCGTGATATTTAATGTTCCACTGCTAATGGTTCTCGGCGTCTGCAAATAGTTTACCTGAGGTTTACCACCGCTGTCTGCCGGCCAATAATTAGCCCAACTGTTTGAACCTCCATAGTGACCAGCATCGTTTCTTGTTAAATCTAAATCGGTGTAACTTACATCTGGATTTCCAGCATTTGCATTCATTCCACTTATGGTATAATCTATATTGTTGAAGTTCATATTGACTGATCCTGAATTGTTGCTTTGAGTCATAGCTCCTTCTGTTACAAACGGATTGGTAAATACGTTGTAGCTAGCAGTTACAGTAGCATTATTATTGTTTTTAATACAAACATTGGTTATCCCTACCACAAAAGAAGCCGCATTGTTCATGATGGCAATATTTCCGGTATTTCCATTATTTAAGTTGATGAAAAATGGCGCTACATCACCTCCATAAGGATCATAAATAGTATTATTAATGATTTCGTTGGAGCCACCTGTTTTAATAGCGTAAACAAATACACCACGGCAAAAATTATTGTAGAATTTAAAATTATAATTTGATTGTGTGTATGTTAGCCCAAAATCTGCTACATTGCCGTAAACTTCTACATCTGATGTAGCAAGACTAGTGTCTGTTGTAGTAGAATTAACGCTAATACTTTGTGCTTTATTAGCTGTACATCTTCCATGGGAAAAATTAATCCCTCCCGAAACTGTACACCCAGAAATGTTGGTGGTAGTATTGGTTTGGTTGGTAGAAACATTATTCAAATAACAGTTATACAGGTTAATGGTAGTTCTTCCTCCGGTTGTTGGTCCACTTGCCACTACGTTGTAGATGGTAAAGTTTCCTGAACTCAAACTACTTATATTCACTACCCTTCCTGCTGCCGGATTAATAGTAACAGTTCCCTGAATAAAATATTTGTTATAAATGGTTTCAGAGACAAAAGTCAATGATTTGTTGATGGTAAGGTTTTCTACATAAGCAGTCCCATTCGTTTTAGGTTGAATAATTATTCGATCTCCATCTGAAGCAGCGGTGATAGCTGCACTTACGGTAGAATAAGCTCCACCAGCTCCAGCATTTCTAACATACAAATCGGCCGCAAATGCCGTTGTGCTGAATAAACCTGTCAAAACAATGGTTAATAGTTTCTTTGTCATAATAGTGAAAAGATTAATAGTTTAATATTAAATATATATTGATTTTTAAATACTTCGTCTGAGATCTGTAAACAGAAAACTTGTCATTCAAAAATAAAAGCAAGAGCTTTAATCAATGATGAACATTGATTTTGAAAGTATTTTTGTTGGCAAATAAGTCTCTAAAGAAATTTTTCGAATTTAATGTTGATGTAAATTGTTGGAAACAATTGGTATTGATGTATTAATAAAATACAGTCTAGTTTTCTCTATTTTAATGGTTTAATTAGTTTTCAAATTAGGTTTTAGTTTTTTTAGTAAAAACAATATTTCATCATTGATGATTTTTTGTTTTCGATTGCAAAAATATGGCTTTCTTACGGATCATCAAATAGTTGATTCAAAAAAAATGGCGCCGCTTAAATTAAGTGACGCCATTTTTATATATTCTATAAGCTAGTTAACTTTATCGTTTGATTACTTTTACCGTTTTCACTGTATTATTAACAGCATTTACTTTAACCATGTAAATTCCTGAAGGTAAAGTTGAAACATCAACTGTTCCTTTATTATCATTGATAGTTTTAGTAAGAACTTGTTGCCCAGCCGTGCTGTAAACCGTTACAGAAAGGATATTCTTATCAAATGAAACATTCAAAATATCCTGTACAGGATTCGGGAAAACTTTCAGATTATCCGATGTTGTTGAAATTTCATCCACTGCTAAATTACTTGTAGGACAATTAACAGGAGTAAGTACATGTCTATAAATTGTAGTACCGTCACCTAATTTTCCACTATCGTTATTTCCACACGCTTTCAAAAATCCATCATTATTTATAGATAAAGTATGATCATACCCAGCAGTAACTAGTTTATGATCAGTAGCATTTCCTACAAAGATTAATTTTGAATCGGTGGTTGTATTGTTACCTAATTGACCGAAACCATTTAGTCCACAAGCAAACATATTTCCGTATATTGTTGTTCCCATAGTATTAAGAAACCCTGCAGAAATAGTTTTAACTCCATTATAGACAGCAGTAGGCGCAAATTTATTAATAAGGGTACCATCACCAAGCTGTCCTTTTTCATTACTTCCCCAAGTATAAAGTACTTCATTAGAATTTCTTGCTAAAGAATGATTATATCCGGCAGCCACATTGGTCCATCCATTATCTGTACCTATTTGTTTAGGCGTAAGTCGATTAGTGTTTGTTCCGTCACCCAATTGTCCGGTATTATTATAACCCCAAGCCCAAAGTGTTCCGTTAGTTTTTATCGCTAAAGAAAAATAAGCTCCCGCTGCAACACTTGCCCAATCGGTTGCTGTACCTATTTGAGTCGGAACAAGTTTATTTACTGTTGTTCCGTCTCCTAATCCTCCATAAAAATTACTACCCCAAGTCCATAGTGTTCCATTGGTCTTTATGGCTAAAGTATGATTATTTCCAAGAGAAACATCTGCCCAATTGTTTGCTGTTCCGATTTGTGTGGGTACATATCTGTCAAGAGAGGTTCCGTCACCTAATCTGCCTTCTCCGTTGTAGCCCCAGGCCCAAAGTGTTCCGTCAGTTTTTATTCCCATTGAGTAATAACCGCCTGCAACAATTTTTTTCCAATTATTCGCTGTTCCTATTTGAACCGGAGTTTGTCTGGTAATGAATGTTCCATCACCTATGTGTGCGCCACCACTACCCCAAGCCCAAATTGTTCCATCATTTTTTAATCCTACAGAATGATTATAACCTCCACTTACACTTTGCCAGCAACCTGTTACAGACACAGGAAGTGTCGTAAAAGAACCTCCCGATACCCAAGCACTTTCACTGGTATAACAATTAGCCGCAACCCACCAATAATATGTGGTATTAGGTAATAAATTTGCAAGAGTCGCTATTGTTGAAACAGTATTCGTAACCGTACCTGCCATAGTTGGACTGGTAGAATATATATATTTATAAGCTCCAGTATAGCCTGGTGTTGGTTCCAGCCAGTTAAGAACAGCCGTTGAGGATGTAATATTAGAAGTATACATCTGGTTTGGAGGATTACAAACAGCCGTAACTGGCGACATTTTCACCAAACCAAGTTGTAATGTTCCCAACCAAATAGTTCCGGAGCTTTGTGTTTTAATTGCACTAAAATAATTATCTGGCAAACCTGAATTTGTATTTGTAGTATTATAAATAGTGCAATTCGTAAAGTTTTGTACACCTTGCCCATTAAACCCGATCCACACTTTGCTGTTGCCGTCAACATCCAAAGCATTGAGTTGGGATCCTGCCAGACAAGAAGTGTTTTGATAGGTAAATGTGATGTTAGTTCCACTTGTTGTTAAAGTGATTAAACTATCATAACCTTTAACATAAACTATATTATTTGCAATTCTCAATATTTTTTGAGTTCCCTGTGCTATGAAATTAAAATCAATCCCATTAAATTTGTACAATACCCCATCATTGGTAATCCAAACACCATTATTACTATCGGTTGCTACTGAGTTCATATTTGGCACTGAATTATAAGTAGTCCAAGTAGTACCGTTGAATTTTGTAAGTCCCGCATCTGTTACAACCCAAAGGTTATTTAGTCCGTCAACAGCTATGTCAATGATATTATTATTTGGCAGCCCTGAATTTGAAGTGGTATAATTCGTCCAGGTGGTTCCGTTATATAAGATAATACCATTGGACTGAGATGCCAGCCATTTCCTGCCCAGACCGTCAATTTCAATTTTTAAAATTACATTCGATGCAATACCTGAGTTGCTGGTATTATAATTGGTAAAAGTAGTTCCATTAAAAGTTGAAATACCATAGTAAGAAGCAACCCATAATAAGCCATTTGCATCGGATTTAATATCATAGATAGAGTTGCTCCCTATTCCTGAATTTCCACTATTATAAGTCGTGTAACTATAAGTTTGTGCAAAGGCAGAAATTGAAATGAAAATTAAGAGTAAAAAGTAGAGTTTTTTCATGGTTTTTAATAAAATAATTCTCTTCATGTTTAAGTTTTATACTGTTTTCCTACTCGTTTAGCTTTTCGGTTTCGCTTCGTTTGAATGGTTTCTGAGCTCCATAAAAAATAAGTTTTATCAATTAATAAAAATTGATTTTGAAAGTATTTTTCGTTGATAAAAAATGTACCATTATTATTTGTAAAACCTAAATTTCCTTTGATATCACAGAAATTTTAATCTGATTTCTGTAAATAATCAAATAAGAAATATTGATTAAATTCAACTTGTGATCTAAAGAAATTTTGAGGATTTACTCTTATTTTAAATTGTAAGAAACAATTAGTTGTGACGAATTAATAAAGTAAAGTGTCGTTTTCTTCATTTTAATGATTTAATTAGTTTTCGATTTAGGTTTTAGTTTTTTTAGTAAAACAACATTATCATCAATTATGATTTTATGTTGCTGGCTGCAAAATTATATTTTTCTTACGGATCTTCAAATAGTTGATGAATAATTAACAGTAATTTTATCAAAATATAAATGTTGTTCCATTTTTAGAAATTAGAATCAGAACCTGTCTTTTACTAATTTAATCTTCCAAAAAAGTCTTTATAGATAATTCTGGTTGAGTTCACCAATAATGCAAAAAATTTCCCAATGAATCATTGGGAAATTTTTTATAATCAACAAAGATAAAATCTTAATACATTACAAACTAGATCTATAAATTACAAAATCCCCTCACTACCAAAACCGATAGTGAAGGGAAATCATTAATCTATGCTATTATTTAGTTTTGTCCACCAGTACCTCCTCCGGTACCTCCTCCTGGATTAGTTGAGGGACATGTTTTTGAATAAACCTGTCTTGTACTACAGATAAAGCAACCAAGAAAATATTTCGATGTTACTCTATAAGTTACTGTACAATCACCTTCTTTTGCGGTAGTATACGTTGTTACATAGCAAAAGAATTTAGCCTCTTCCGGATCTGCAAGCTTTGTCGGTTTTGCACTGATCATTGATGTACTGAAAGTTGCAAGTAAAAGACCTGCCAAAATAGTTTTTTTCATCGTAAATTGAATTTAAAAGTTAATAATTAAGTTAAAATATTTTTGTACAAAAAATTTTCTGATTAATATAGAGCAACTGCCTGGAACTTTGTTCCTCCACTGCCTCCGCCTTGTCGACATGTAATATATGGGTTACAAGTACCTTCTAATTTAATTGTATGCGTTCCTGCATTTAGTTTGATAAAAGCACTTCCTGTGTTAAAGAAAACGCCTTTAAGCGCTTCAGGACTAGTCCCGGTTCCTGTACCTGTAGAAGAATTGCTATAAGCATTTGTAGCTTTTACCAAAATGGAATTGTCTACTACTAAATGTGTTCTCAACATTTTGGATCCACCATCTGTAGGGGCTGCAGTTGTGCCATATTTAAAAACATCCCAAACAGGTACCGCAAAGTTGATCTGTACCAAAGCATCTCTTGTAAGAGTTATCGTTTGACTGTTAATCGCAACTCCAGGTCTATTATCATCTCCATTAGGGTTACTATCACTAATCGTGACATCAGCGAAAGGAGTAAGGTCAAATAAAACCTCATAAGATGATGACGCAGGACCTTTTTTAACAACACCATTAGCATCAATAACCAAATTGGAACCAGTTCCGTTTTGTACACCTTCTAATTTTAATGGGTCAGCAGTTGCTTTTACATGTAATGTATTTGTTGGCGTAGAAGTTCCAATACCAACAAAGCCCGTACTCTCTTTAATTCTTAAGCGTTCAACATAACTACCTGTGGTAGCATTCCCAATATAGAAATCTTCTCCGACACTAGCACGTATGCTTCCAACTCCCCAATTAGCCCCTCCCGCTGTTGGCCCATTATTAGTAAAGCCCAAAAGAGAAAGATTGCCGGTTGCAACTGGTGAAGTATTTCTTAATGCTAAAACTACAGCACTCAGATTTCCTACAGGAGCATCAATCAAATTATACCTGTTTGCATCGCTTATGCTTGCAACTACATGAAGTTTAGTAGTTGGAATTGTAGTTCCTATTCCAACTCTACCATTAGCTGCGTCTACTGAAAATGTATTTCCATCTACCGAGAAACCATTAGTAGCAGTAGAATTAAAAGTTAGTGTCTTATCTCCTTGTATTACTACTCTATTTCCTGTAAGCGTTCCGTCTGCATTGTAGATATTAGTGGAAGCAGCTGCGGTAGTATTAAGAGTTCCACCAGAAAGTGATAATCCAGAACCTAGCGCAATACTTCCTATGTCTCCGTTTGCATCTCTACCCATAATATTAGTAGAAGTACCTACAGATCCTGTAATACGGGCTGCTCCTTCTATATGTAATTTTTGTGCCGGAGTTGCTGTTCCAATACCAACAAATCCATTATCTTTAATTCTTAAACGTTCAGTATAAGGGGCTCCTACTGGTGTTGCATTCCCAATGTAGAAATCTTCAGCAGTAGCAGAACGTATACTTCCAATTCCCCAACTCGCACCCCATGCTGCAGGCCCATTATTGGTAAAACCTAAAAGAGAAAAATTCCCAACAGCAACTGGCGAAGTATTTCTCAATGCCAAAGCCACATAACTTGCGCTTCCAATCGGTGCATCAAACAAATTAAATCTGTTTCCGTCACTTGCATTTGCAACTACATGAAGTTTAGTAGTTGGTGATGTAGTTCCTATTCCAACACTACCTGTGTTTGATACAACTATATCATTAGCTTGTTGCGTTGCATTTGGTACTCCTGTAACAGGGTTATCTTTACCTCCATCTACATGAAAGGTTCCTTGTGGGTTGGAAGTCTGTACTCCCACTTGGGAATAAGCACATATTGGGAAAAATAGTGCAGCAATTAAAATCGAAGTTTTGTTTTTCATCTTTAGTTAATTTTTAGAATTGTGTTTTTAGAATTCTATATAAAAAATTGTTTAATGCATTAGCTAATTGCGATATTCAATAATCTTTGTGTTTACATGTGCAAATTTGAATAAAAATACCGGCAATAGCCATTGAAATATTTTAATAAATACCATTGAAATATCTTATAATAAAATATTAAGTTTTATTAATACATCGGATTAAATGACTAATTACCAGCTATTTAATTTTAAAAAAATCGGATTAATTATTTCACAATCGATAAATTGCAGCTATTGATATGCTATTTTCATAACATGTCTGTTTAAATTGAAATAATTTATTAATACAAAGAGAAAGTATGGAACTTGATTAGAACCTTATATTTTAGCCACAAAAGCAATTCCTAATAAAATTGAAGACAAGAATACTATAAGAAAAATGATTATCCAACCGGAGTAAATTGCTTTTGTAGATAAAAACAATTTTTTAATATAATGCTTTTAAAATCTTCGGTAAGATTTTGTACTTCGGCATCGGAAAGAAAAGTGATATTATAAACTAAAGTAATTTTCTTTTGATGTTGTTTTATGTATAATTTTTTGTTTATTCCTGCTTCTTTTATTTCAAAATCAATTAATTGATACTTTGAAAATCTGTCTGTCTCCCAATCAATAAATTTCAAAAAATTTTCATTTTTAAAAGTCAATATTCCTTCCACATTTTCATATTGAAATGTGTGCCTTTTTATAAAATTAAAAATAAAGAGTACTATAATACAGCAACAAAATACTATACCGCGAAAAAAAATACTATTTATGAAATGATTTTTTGTAAATGCCCATAATAGAACTGTAGCAGAAAAGACAATAATCATATTTACTGTTGCTATTTTAACGTATAAATAAATACTGTTTTTATTAGTTATCTTCATAAAATATAATTTAAATAGTATAAAATTTATTTTGGATGTATTTGAATTTTTGAGCTTTTTTCGGCTATAAAAATCTTAAAAAAGGCTCTACATACTGCAAAAAGAATCTTGGAATAGCTTTAAGAAATATTGCTTAATTTTTTAACTATAAAAATTTTAATTTAAACTATGAAATCTAATTGTATTAACTTTGCAAATATATAAAGCCTAATATTTTTATTTCATTCTCCAAATGGTAAATATTGCCTTAGAGTTAGTAAGCAAGCCAATATCTGCTAAAGGTACCTTCACTCCAAATACTATTTTATCCCCTTTATTTAGTTTTACTATAGTTTGTGTTTTTCTTATGGGTGATGAAACATTTACTCCCAACAAACTCACATTCAAAAATGATTCATCTGAAATTAAAGCTGCAGTGCTTGATCCCGAATTTATTTTAAAAATTCCAGCTCCTAATGTAGAAGCCGATAGCAGTGATGCCATTTCTATAAAAACATAGACATTGTAAATTCCGGTTTCTGGAGCAATAAATTCCTGGTTTGTAACATTAAAATTGAGCCCTTCATTTATCTCTAAAGTTGGGAAATATATTTTTTGCCATCCAGACAGCAAGTTCAAAGACAAAACTGAAAAACCGTTTCCGCCAATCCCTTTTATAATAGACTGTGCATAAGGTGCTTTCTCAAATATTCTATCTAAATCAACCGTATTGACTATATTATCACTGTCAAAAACCATGAGTTTATCAATATTTTCCGAAACCTGTAAGACTGGCGCTACTCTTATCTTTACATTACCATTTACATCTAAAGTTGCTGTAGGATTTTGCGTATTTATCCCTACCTGACAAATAAAAAAAGAAGAATATAATGTTGCTACCAAAAAAATAGTTTTTGTTCTCATTAGTTATTATTAAAAAATTGATTTTCTTTTTGCTTGGATGAATTAGAAAAATGTTAGTTTACTATTAAAAATTTAACTTATTTCTCTTCTTCCATTTAGCCACACTGTTTCGGCTTATTCTAAAATGTAATGCAATCTGCGAATTATTGAGTCTATTTTTTTTCTGATATTCAAGAATTTCCATTATTGCATCATCAGTATAAGAACGGTGCTTTTGGTTCGCCTCCAAAGTTTCTTTATTCTCACCGAAAATCATTGTATTAAGTTTTATAATATCTAAAGTAGAAAGCATTTTTTTATCCAAAAGCTTTTGGCATTCTACAATTTTATGAGGAAATTTCTTATTAAGAACATCTTTGTAGATACGTTTGTAGTCAGGTGCATTTTCCATATTATTATATTTTGTTTGGCTATTTTTTTCCGTATTTGCTAAGCCATTTATAAAGAGTTGTTTTAGGAATTCTATACTCTTTTATAATCTGCGTTTTGCTCTTCTCACCAGTTCTTACAAGATCTAATATAAATTCTATAATCTCTCTGGTATAAATATTTTTTTTGAAATAGGGAAGTTCTGTATTTCCAATATTATACTGTACAGATGCCTGCGGAGAATACAGGATGAGATGCTGAGAATATATTCTGAAAAAATCATAATCTAATAATTTACTCCATTTCAAAAGCTGTTCGCATTCAAGAGACTTCTTTATGTATACTTCTTCAATTTCTTTTTCTGTACATTTAAAAAAATTGCAAATTCTCTGATCATCAATTTTACATTCCAGGACTCTTTGTTTGATTAATTCTCCTATTTCTATTTCTTTAAATTCTGTTGTCATCTTATTCTACTTTAAATAAAAGCCCCCCTAATTTCTTCATCATTTGTGTAATTAAGAACTAATTAATCAAGGGGGGCCTTAGGAAATATGAATATGTACGCGATTATTATTTTGATTTTAGAAAATTTATAAAAAAGTATTAATACTATTCTATATTTCCAAAGAAAGTGGCCGAGATAGGACGATTACCTCGACCGATGAGGGGAACTGAAAACACTTTCTTTAGGTTACTCTAATTTTTATCTTATTTCATTCATTTCTTTATTCGTGCATTCAAAATTTTTATTTTGTATTTTATTAAAAAACTATTGCAATAACTAAAGGGATTTACAGTAAAAGTGGTGTCTATCATGATTGATATATAGGCTTTTCAGTTAATGGGGAATATTAACATGATTGTTCAGCAAATTTCTCCCTTTGTATTGCAATAGCGAATAAATATTAAAAAAATTAAAAATTCTATTCTTTATTTTTAGAGTAATACCGCCTCCCCATTCATATTGCTCTCCATAAATACCTTATTATGAGAAGGCTGAGTATTATTAAAAAAACACAAAATAATGAAAAATTCTATCGTTAAATGTTATCCTTTTTTACTTGAAATTTTATTTTAATTAAAAATATAATCGGTTCTTATTTTTTAAAGCGGGCATAGTGAAGATTAAAATATGCCCGCTAAAGTCAAATTGAATAAAATACCTGATCTCAATTATTACAAAGTTGCATGAATATTTTTATAACTACAGTTGAACTATCTTAATAAATACTCTTAAAATATAATAAGCATTTTTTCGTTTTTAGACTATTTCATCGTTAATATTGTGTAGTATCAGATTTTCTGTAGCGAAATATTAAATACAACTTACATAAATGGATAAAATAAAAATTCTGTTTCTATTATGTGTGTTTTAGAATCATATTAAAATGTATTTAATTATTATAAACCAAAACCTGCATTTTTGTAAGCATAGCTTCGTTATCGCCATTATATCCCTGATACGTTGAAGGAACAAAATTAACTGCCGCAGCACCATCCCAAGAGGTATACTGAACTTTGAAAGTATAAGTTCCGGAAGGTAAAGTTATTCCTTTCAGGAAAGTAACAGGAACAGGCATGTTAGAATGAGCTTCACCAGTCCCAGCACCTGGAAATTGTCCTGCTTTAGAAGCAAAAGCAGAAGAAATTTTAGCTCCATTTTGTAATAAAGAGAAAACACCTTGTGTTGTATTACTATTTGCAAGTACCGCATATCCTAAGATTGTAAATAGAAAAGTTTGAGTACGCCCTGCAGGAACCGTTAAGGTTACACTAACTCCTGGAACATCTGCCGTTACTCCCTGATTGACTGTAATAGATGAGGTTCCCTGTACATACGTTGTAGAAGAGATCGAACCTTTAACCATGTTAACATTCTCCCAACTAGCTGCGGCTCCTGCCCCATTTGATACTAAAATCTGGCCATCTATCCCTGCAGATCCTGCTGTTGAAGCATTCCCTCCTACATTTAATTCGTTGGTTAGCTGTAAAGCACCATTAACATGCAATTGCTTTTGTGGTGTTGAAGTCCCAATTCCTATAAGACCGGAAGAAGTAATTCTCAAACGTTCTAAGTAATTGCCACCTAAAGAATTCCCAAAGAAAAAATCTTCGGTAGACGCAGCAGTACGGATGGTACCTATTCCCCAATTAGCTCCTCCCGATGTAGCCCCGTTATTGGTAAATCCTAAAAGAGCATAATTACCAGTAGCTGCAGGAGAAGAGTTTCTTAATGCCATAATCACCTGTTGATTATTACCTGCAGGCCCATCAATTAATGTAAACCTACTGGAAACAGCTGCAGTACTTGTTACATGAAATTTACCTTCAGGAGTAGCTGTTCCAATTCCAACTCTATCATTAGCAGCATCTACGGATAAGGTAGTTCCATCCACTGAAAATGCATTTGTTGCAGTTCCGTTAAATGCTAATGTATTCCCTCCCTGTGTTACAGTTCTGTTTCCGGTAAGAGAACCATCGGCATTGTAAATATTAACAGACGCAGGACTCGAAGCTGTAAGAGTTCCTCCGGAAAAAGATAAACCGGCACCTATTGCAACATTTCCTATATCCCCATTTGCATCTCTACCCATAATACTTGTTGAGGTACCGGTAGAACCAGTAATACGAGCCGTACCTTCTACATGTAATTTTTGCGCGGGCGTAGCAGTACCAATCCCAATTAACCCTGCAGAAGTAATTCTCAAACGCTCTAAGTAACTACTTCCTAAAGAATTTCCAAAGAAAAAATCTTCGGTAGACGCAGCAGTACGGATGGTACCTATTCCCCAATTAGCTCCTCCCGATGTAGCCCCGTTATTGGTAAATCCTAAAAGAGCATAATTACCAGTAGCTGCAGGAGAAGAGTTTCTTAATGCCATAATCACCTGTTGATTATTACCTGCAGGCCCATCAATTAATGTAAACCTATTGGAAACAGCTGCTGTACTTGCTACATGAAATTTGCTTTCAGGAGCGATTGTTCCAATTCCGACTCTATCATTCGCAGCATCTACGGATAAGGTAGTTCCATCCACTGAAAATGCATTTGTTGCAGTTCCGTTAAACGCTAATGTATTCGTTCCCTGTGTTACAGTTCTGTTTCCGGTAAGAGAACCATCGGCATTGTAAATATTAACAGACGCAGAACCCGAAGCTGTAAGGGTTCCTCCTGAAAGAGATAAACCGGAACCTATCGCAACATTTCCTATATCTCCATTTGCATCTCTACCCATAATACTTGTTGAGGTACCAGTAGAACCTGTAATACGCCCCGTTCCTTCTACATGTAGCTTTTGTACTGGAGTGGTAGTTCCAATTCCAACTCTACCAGCATCCGTTAAAACCATACCTGGCGCCTCTGTTGCTGTAGAAGAAGCATGAAACTGTAAGGTAGCTGAACTGACGCCTAATCCATAGAAATCGGTTCCACTACCATTATTATAAACTGCCAGCTTTTTCCCTACAACATCTGTAACGCTACTTCCTACATCACTCCCCAAGTGTAATTTATTGGCAGGAGCAGTAGTTCCAATTCCTATCCTTTTATTAGCTGCATCTACTGAAAATGTACTTCCGTCTACTGAAAATGCATTAGCTGCAGTTCCTGTAAAAGCTAATGTATTTGCTCCTTGTGTTACGACTCTGTTTCCGGTAAGAGAACCATCCGAATTGTAGATGTTAATATTAGAACCAGCTGATGAATTTAGCTTAGTCCATACTGTACCATTATAATAGTAATGACCTACTGCGTCTATATTAATTGCAGTACCTGCCTGTGTACCTGTTGCAATACTATTTACATAAATTATGGTAGAAGTAGGAACATCTATCATCCCTTGAGCCCTCTGTCTGTCTACTCTCGGAACCAGTAACCCGTCTACATTGGTTGTAGAACCTGTTTCATTTTTTGCAGTTATATCTAACGTAGCTGTAGGATTTGGGGTATTTATTCCTACCTGAGAATAAGCAATTACAGGGAAAAATAATGCTGCAATTAAAATTGATGTTTGTTTTTTCATCTTAAGTTTAAAATACTTTTGTTTTTATTGTGTTCTAGAATCATCTAAGTAAGCTAAATGAAAAGATTAAACTAGATTTATCAATTTGATTTAATCTTTTCATATTAATCATGCAAAATTGGAATAAAACATTAAGAACAACAGTTGAATTATCTTAATAAGCACCATTGAATTATCTTAATATTTTATTGAAATTTTAAATTATTTCATCATTATAACTATATTAAAATTTATATTTTCTGCAACTTAGATATTAAACACCTTTATATAAGTGGATAAAATCGAAATTCTGTTTCTGTTGTGTGTGTGTTTTTAGAATCGTATCAAAAAAAGTAATTTGTTATTATGATTATGAATTACATCAAAATACCAAATCAATATATATTATAAGAGGGAATAAGGGGGCAGAAACAAAATTTCAATAATAACCATTAGATCTATTAAAATTAACCGGTTTGAAAAATCTATTTAAATCTGAAAATTGACATTCTGGTTAAATTATCAATTGTAATATTTGGTTTATTAATAGTCTAATATTTTTCATCATTATCCTAAAAAATCTTTATTATAAAAAATTTAGGACTACTGGTTTAAAATACAATTGGAATTGCTATAATTCATAATATTATTGGGTATAGTAAACGACATTTACTGAATTCACTAAGGTTCTATTATAATTTATAGCCTCTACATTCAAGGAATTCGTCACAGGATTTATATATCTTGTTAGGAACATTACTTTTTCTCCTGCATTCATAAAAATCATACCTGTGGACAATAGAGTAACTGGAAAATTACTACTAGATACATTTTCATCTTTTTGAGCTAAAAATGCAAATGTATCATTTCCCACACCACTTGTCAGTTTTGCTCCTGTATATGGCTTGGAAACACCAATTCTTGCAAGTCCCGCATAAGGACCTTGAAAACACAGATTAATCTGAAAATTAAAATATCCCGATTTATTAGCAATAAATTCCTTTGTAGAAAGATCATAAGTAGCAGCATCACCTTGCATATTAATTTTATCAAATAAAACTTGTCTAATATTTGAACCTCCGCCAAGATCTGCACCTAAATATGTTGTATCATTTCCTGATGCCTGAAATCCTAAAGCATTTGCAACGACAGCAGTTCCTGTAGGTAATGTCGTTTCATCTATAAATCGGAACCACTTATTCAGTGTAGAATCAAATCTATAGAGATTATTTTTAATTACATTATTCGGAGCTACTCCTGAGTTTACTAAATTATATATAATTAATCCATTAACAGGATTAGGAATAGTTACTAGATCCGTATTGCTTGTTAGGGAAACTTGAGGAAAAAGTATTCCTTTTTTTCCATTTGCAGGGAGATTATTCACATTAATATCCAACATTGCAGAAGAATTGGGGACAGTAGTTCCAATACCTACATTTCCCTGTGGAGTGACAATAAAATCATTGGCCTGTTGGTTTATAGTAGGAGTACCTGATATTAAGTTATCTTTAGCACCATCTACATGAAAAATTCCTTGAGGATTACTAGTATTAATACCTACTTGAGAATACCCATTTGCATATAAAAATAATGCAGCTGTAATAGATAAAAGTTTTGTTTTCATTTTTTTTAAATTATTAATTGTGTTTATAGAACCGTCATTAAAATGACCTTTTTAAATAATTGTATTTTTAATTTTCATACAATTAATTAATATTTTAATAAGTAAAATATATTTTATTTAAAAAAATCATTTCAACAAGGCAAAATTGTGAAAATATTTTCGTTGTAACCGTTGAACTATCTTAATAAGTACCATTGAATTATCTTAATCTTTTAGCTACTCATGAAAATATTATCTGATCTTAATAGGGATTATTATATAGTAAAAAATAAGTAATGAAAATTGAGATTTATAGTTCAACGATAGATAGAGAGGTACGACCTGTTTGTATTGTACGGGCAATATTGTTGTTGTTCATCCATGCTCTAATAGTCAATTGCTGACCCGCATTCATTTGTACTAAGCCATTTATACTTACTGTTGGGCCCCAATTTGATGCATTCGTAGCAACAGAAAATACAGTACTGTTGGCTAGAGTTGTAGTTCCGTTTACCTGGGCGTCAAGATAAAGCTCATTTGTTGAGAGGTTCCAATCAATAGAAGGTGATATTATGATATTAGCATCAACCATATAATAACCGGTTCTTGGTGCCGTAAATACATTTACCGCAAAGTTATTACCCACATCTAAACTTTCACTATAAGAAAGTTGTGTAAAAGGACCTACTGATGGACTATTATTAGCCGCTACACTTGTTGTGCTTATAACTCCTTTTACCATAGCTTTTTGAACAACATTCTGCACTACTACATTTCCATTTGTATCAACTGCCAGTCCTGCAGCATTTGCGGTTGGAGTAGAAGAACTATTCATATTGGTAAATTTTAATCCGGATATACCACTTGTTCCGGAAGAAATTTCTAATCTGGAAGTAGGAGAAGTAGTTCCTATTCCAACATTACCTCCACCTTTTAAAACCATTCCCGGTGCAGCCGTTGCTGTAGAAGCTGCATGAAATTGCAAAGTAGCAGCGTTAATACCCAATCCGTAAAAATCAGTTCCTCCGGCATTGTTATATACAGCTAGTTTTTTTCCTAAAACATCTGTAACACTGCTTCCAACATCATTCCCTAAATGCAATTTATTAGCAGGAGACGTAGTTCCAATTCCAATTCTTTTATTAGCAGCATCTACTGAAAATGTACTTCCATCTACTGAAAATGCATTAACTGCAGTTCCTGTAAAAGCTAATGTATTAGCAGCCTGAGTTACTACTCTATTTCCATTTAGGGAACCATCTGAGTTATAAATGTTAGTGTTTGAACCTGATGATGTATTTAACTTATCCCAAATTGTTCCATTATAATAATAATATCCAACTGCATCTATATTAGCTGCAGTACCTGTCTGTGTACCAGTTGCAAAACTATTTACATAAATCATAGTAGAAGTAGGAATACTTGCCATACTTTGAGCTCTTTCTCTATCAACCCGTGGAATAAGAAGCCCGTCTACATTCGTTGTAGTTCCTGTAGCATTTTTTGCCGTTACATCTAATGTGGATGTAGGAGTCATAGTATTAATACCCACTTGGGAATAACCATTTGCATATAAAAATAATGCAGCCGTAATAGATAAAATTTTTGTCTTCATTTTTTTGTTTTAATTATTAATTATGTCTCTGGAACCAATATTAATATTTTTATTAACCATATTTTGAATTCTCATACAATTGATTAATACTTTACATATTAAAATATATCTGATTTAAAAACATTCTTTCAACAAAACAAAATTGCAGTAATATTTTTATTACAACTGTTGAACTATTTCAATAAATAACCTTAAACTATATTAACATTTTTTTTATTTATTGACGATATTTCTTCTTATTTTAGATAAAAATTCGGGGGTAATTCCTAAATAAGAAGCAATTTGAGAACTAGGAAGTTTTTGGGCTAAAGCTGGATATTGCTGGAGAAACAGAAGATAACGCTCTGTGGCAGTATAACTGATACTATATAAAATCCTTTTTTGTAGTAGGACAAATTTATCTTCAATAATCATTCTGAAAATACGTTCAAATTTGGGGCATATTGCGAAAAGAGTTGTAAGGTCTTCCTTACTTATTTGTAATACTGTGGATGGTACCACTGCTTCAATAAATAATACACTTGGAGCTGTAGAATTAAAACTATCGATATCAACAATCCAGTCATTTTCAACAGCAAATTCTATATTATATTCAATTCCTTTACTATCAATTCCATACATTTTAAAACATCCTTCCATAATGAAACTGTAATAATGACAAACCATACCTTCCTGTAATAAAAATTGTCTTCGCTTAATTTTACGTTTCACAACTTTATTTTTTAAAAGTTCAGCCTCATCCGGAGTTAGTGCGATATGATTTTTCAATAATATCTTTATTAGATTTTCCATCGATATCAAGTACTATCTATAGAGAGAAATGTTCCCCAAAAAAAGTAATATGATTTGCTATAAATACTATTTTTCAAGTTTATAGCTCCATCATAAAAAAACTAGAACTGGCATGAAGCCAATTCTAGAATAATTTTACTTTTTATCAAATTATCTCAACTCCATAGTTTTAACTCCACAAAATTGCAGCAATATTTTCTTTACAACCCTTGAACTATATTAGAAAATAATATTAAACTATGTTAAGTAATGCATACTATCTATAGACAACGTTTCGTCTTATTTTACATAAAAATTCTGGAGTAACTCCCAGATATGAAGCAATTTGCGTATTAGGAAGCTTACGTGACAAGGCAGGATACTGTTTTAGGAATGATACATAGCGTTCTTCTACAGTAGAACTGATATTTTGCAATACTCTTTTTTGTAGCAATACAAATTTATCTTCTATAATCATTCTGAAAATTCTTTCGAATTTGGGACATATATTGAATAAAGACATCAGATTCTCTCTATTTATCTGCAGAATAGTTGAAGGCTCTACAGCTTCTATAAATAACGAGCTTGCTTTTTTTGAATAAAAACTTTCAATATCCACCATCCAGTCTCTTTCTATTCCAAATTCAATATTATATTCACTTCCTCTTGTATCAATACTATACATTTTAAAGCAACCATCTATAATAAAATTATAATGCTGACATACCATCCCTTCCTGTAGAATAAATTGTCTGCGTTTTATTTTACGGACACTGATATTATTTTTCAATAACTCTATTTCGTCAGAAGTTAATGAAGTTTTAGTTTTAAGTAATGTGTTGACTAAGATTTCTTTTGATATAGGCATAGCAATTGTGTTTATTTTTTTAGAGACTACTTTTTTATGAATTTAAAACCATCATTTTTATTCGAAATTTTCAGAAAATAGGTACCCTTTAAAAGCTCCTGTATTTTTATTTTTCCCTGTTCTATCTTACCAGACTTCACGATCTGCCCAAGAGTATTAAAAATGTTGTATTCCTGATCCTTTATTTCTTTAATAGTAATAAAGTCTACAGCCGGATTCGGATATATTGTAAATATTTGTTTTTCAACAGATTCATCAACATTAAGAGTTGGTAAGACTAAATTTTGAGCATATACAACCGGATTAGAATCTGTTGTTTTTTGTTCCTGAAATACCAAAACACTTTGCCCATTAATTGGCTTTAATGAAGTAATATAAGATTTTGCGGCCGCGAATGTTGCCATCGGCATATAATTTTGAGACCATGCAAAATCGCCGTTATTATCCAACAAAACTGCGTTTAAAGAAATATTTAAAGAGGATGTACCTATTTTTTTCTGAACAACAAAAAACGGTTTGTCATCTAATAAATGTAAGCTTCCTGTATGAAAAATAGAATTTGTATCTACTGGAAAAACCTGTTTAGCATTGTTTGTAAAGAGTTTGGCTCCTGTATTTTTATCAAACTTCTGAACAAATTCTCCGTTTTGTCCTTGTGCAGAATCGCTATAATTTGCTATTGACCAAATATAAGGAGATCCCGGCGTAAAAGCAATTTTCATGTCTTTCTCATAGTATGTTTGATTGGTATCAAAGTCAACTCCGGCAGCTCCCCAAGGTAAAGTTCCATCTAAGTTTACTCTTTGTAAATAACCATCAAATCTACCTCCTTGCCCACTACTAAATCCGTAATACAGAACATTTCCATCTACAACTCCTTGATATTTAATATTCCATGAAGTTGTTTTTGTTGCAATCTGAACAGGTGCGCTCCAAACTATTCCTCCGTTAAGATTAAGCTTTTGTGCAAACAGATAACTATTAGTTCCTGTCATTACTTTACTGAAAATCACTTCAAATTCATTGTTCGGTAACTCAAAAAGATCTGCAGGAACAGTATTTTTTGTACTGTCATCAGACATAATCTGAACCGGTGAAGCCCAAACAGGCTGTCCGGCAGGATTAAATCGCTGTACTTTTGTATATTTTTGAGTTGATGGCCAATAACTTACTACGACATCACCATTTGATAACGGAAGAATTGTAGGAAGATATCCTTCTCCCAGATTAATACCATTCGGCCAGGCAGAAGTACCTTGAGGAGTTACTTTAAATACATATCCCGGAGTACCCGTTCCCGTTCCCGTAACGCCAATATATAAATTATCTGAAGAATCAACAGTAGTTCTTTCAACATATGTATAGGATCCCATTGCGATCTGGTTGCTCAATAAAATCCCATCCGAGCCCAATTGCTGAAAACCGTTTTGATCTAAAATCTGTAGACGCAATTCAAAATTTACAGGTGCTGCTACTTTTTTCCAGAATCCTATATAAGTTTTTCCGTCACTCATTCTTGCAGAAAAACTTGCGCCTCCTGTTCCGGGATTTGCTGTCAGTAAATTTTCATTAAGATTAGAACTCCATTGAGATTTTACAATTGAAATAGCATATAGAAATGCACAAAAAGTTAATAATTTCTTCATAATTGCAAAGTGTTTAATTGTTTTTGCAAATGAAGAAATTAAAGACCTACTCAGTCAAATTTAGTCCCACACAAATACCACTGATAACAAAAAAACATCCACATACTTACCACACACATACCTTAAAACCCGTTTAAATATTGGGAAAGGTCTTCTTTACTATTCGTTAAGTCCAATTTTTTTCTTAATCTGGTTCGAGAATTTTCCACTGTTCGCGGAGTTACATTTAGTACATCAGAAATTTCTTTGGTTGATAATTTTAACTTCAGCATGGCTGCTAATCTTTTATCATAATTCGTAAGTCCGGGATGCTTTTCATCCAAATTTTTATAAAAGGATTCATGAATATTAAGGAAGTGATATTCAAAACCCGCCCAGATATTTTGCTTCGAATTAATCTCAACTTCATTCACAATATCTGAAATCTCTTTAATGTAAGTGTAGTTATTTTTATCCTGTAATTTATTAATCTGATTTAAAATTGATTTAAAAATTTCCTCAATTCTAGATTGCTCCATAGATTTGTGAACAAGCATTTTTTCTTTCAACTGATTATCAATATCCAATTGTTTTTCTCTTTCTTCTATCAATTTATTTTCTAATCGAAGCTGCTCGGCTTTGTTTCTATAATTAATCACAAGGAGTAAACATATGATCGCAAGCAATATTAAAACCGCGACAACAACTATAAATAATATATTTTTTTTATTTTCCTCCAGATCCTCAACTTTCTTTTGAAGTTCGTATTCGTACTGAACTTTCATCTTTTCAACATTCACAGCCTTCTGCTCAATATTTAAAAGCTCCCGAATAGAATCATATCTTTTAAAAACTTTCACCGAGTTTTTATAATCATTATTCAATAAATGAATCTCATAAAGTGATTTTAAAGAAACTACATTTTGAAAGTTCGGAGTTTTTGTATCTACATATTTCTGAGTATTTTCAATATAAGTGAGTGCTTTTTGAGGATCATTTCTAGCTGCATAAAAATTTCCAAGATTATAATTAACTAGATATCTAGATTCCTTATCCTGAATATTATCTTTATCAAGAATATTAATAGCATCCAAAAAATATTTTTCTGCAACAGAAACTTTCCCTTTGAAAAAACTAAGCTTTCCAATATTTGAAAGCACAGTTGCTTTTAAAATTGGATTATTATATTGATTCAAAATGGGTAAGGATTGTTCAAAATAATATTGTGAAGAATCCAACTTTCCAAGGAACCGATACGCATTACCTAAATTATTAAGAGCTTTTAAAACAGATTCATTGTCTTTTGCCTTTTTATAGAATTTTAAAGTTTTTTTATAATAAGAAATCGCCAGTTTCGTATCATTCATTTGGGTGTATATAAATGCAAATAGTCCATTTGTTTTGGCTATTTTTTGTTCGTTTTTATCTTTTGTGAAAATTTTTTGAGCTTCTACACAAAACTCCAAAGCAGCATCAAAACGATCTACGTCATTATAGATATTAGCAGATTTCAAATAAAAATCTCCAAGATCTTTTTCTGAAACAATATTTTGAGCTTTTTTTATATTGAGTTCAGCTTTTTTCCAATCACTGGACTTCAATTTATTGGCAATATCAATATAATAAGAATAAGATTTTTCAGCTTGCCCATAAAACAAAACAATAGGAAACAGTAATATAAACTGTAAAAATCTAATCATCATAGGTTCTGTATTTTATACCTATAAAATTACATAATTATGACAATCATATTGAAAAAAATTATTAAAAAGACAGATTTTCAAACAGTTTTTTTTAGTTATATAAAAAATACCATTAAATTGACTCAAAATGAGATGTATCATAAATAACGTTGAATATTTTAGCTAAATTTGCTCCCTTAATTTTTAAATATCACACATGAAAAAAGGTTTAATTTACAATTTTCCCGTTCTTTGGCAGAAGCCGGCAAAACGACAATCACTGATTTTGAAATATCTAATTCAAATCGTTTAAAAGTATTCTTATCTAAAAATTGGTTTATCTTAATACTTAAAGCGCAGAATTAACATTTAATTTAAATTAAAATTCATTTATAAGTGAATAAAATTAGTTAATAACTGTCTTTTAATAAATTACATATTAAAACAAATTTATTATAACTTCGTCAGCTTTATATTACAATCTGCATTCAAAACCCTTATAAAACCCTCATTAATAAAGGAATATAGACTAGAGATATACTAGAATGAAATGCATAGTATTAACAGTATCTTCATTATAGATATTAAAAAAAAATGCTACTTTTGCTGACAGGAATAAAAATTGTTTTTTAGCGTTTTTATTAGTAATTTAGATATACCAAATTATAAAACATTAAAAATCATCACATGAAAAAAATAATTCTACTATTTACTTGCATGTTCGGTATTTCGGTTTTTTCACAGATTAAGGTCTTGAAAAACGAAACTTTAGTGGAAATTGGCAAAGATAATTCCGTTGGTTTATATAAAAAAGACGATAAATTTACGATCAACTATCAGGATCTTAATACCGCTAATCTAAATACTTTCAGATCTTTTTCATTTCAAAATATGAATAAAGATGTTGAAGGTTTATATAAAATGATTACCGACGGCTTCATCGATTCTCCTGAAGGAAATATTGTTTTGGAACTTCCTAACGATATTATTGAGCTCCATTACGAGAAAAACTTCGGACAGCCAACTGTTCAGTTTATTCAATATATTAATAAAAACAAAAAATATGTTGGAAAATCGCAGTTTCTGAACAAAAAACAGGTTGATAAGCTTTTTGGAAAAACAAACGGCAAATCTGCATTGTATGAGAGATCTGTAGCAAAAACAAATTCTACAATGGGCACAACAAGCTATAACTCTTCAACGAGTACAGCAATACCATTGAATGACAATCCTACAAAAACGCAATCTTCTACGCCAAAAAGCAAGAAATATAAAAAATAATCAATCTTTACAAAACATAATTAAACTCATTCTTCCCGGATGAGTTTTTTATTTCTATTTTTGTAAAAACATTGTTTTCATTTATGTCACTTCAAATAATCAATCTGACCAAGAAATTTGGTGAACAAACCGCACTTAACAACATCAATATTTCAATTGATAAAAGCGAGATCATCGGTCTTCTGGGTCCCAACGGAGCCGGAAAATCAACTCTAATGAAATCCATCGTTGGTGCTTTGAAAATAGATAAAGGTGAAATAATTTTCAATGAAAAAAACATTTCCGAACACGAGATTGAAAGTAAGAAAAACATTGGATTCTTACCTGAAAACAATCCGTTGTATCTGGAAATGTATGTAAAAGAATACCTACAGTTTGTCGCAAATATTCATAAAATTTCTGAAGCGAGAGTTGATGAGGTGATTGAATTAGTTGGTATTACTCCTGAAAAATCTAAGAAAATCAGTCAGCTTTCTAAAGGTTATAAACAAAGAGTTGGTCTGGCGCAGGCGATTATTCATCAACCTGATTTATTGATTTTGGATGAACCAACGAATGGTTTAGATCCCAATCAAATCATCGAGATCAGAAATGTTGTAAAAGAAATTGGTAAAGAAAAAACGGTTTTGCTTTCTACACACATTATGCAGGAAGTTGAAGCGCTTTGTTCGCGTGTGATTCTTATTCACAAAGGAAATATTCTTCAGGATTGTCCGATTGATGAATTTAAGGGCAAATTTGGAAGCCTGGAAGAAGCCTTTGCAAGTTATACTCAAACTGAAACAGTAAGCGTAACAGAAGAAATTAATAATTAAATCAAATATAAAAAATCCTGCAAGTTGTAGGATTTTTTCATTTAAAATATCTCTTTAAATTTAATTAATCCAATAAAATTTTCACTAAACAAAAATTTGTGGATTGGCATTAAATTTGAGAATATCCAACTAAATCAAAACTCGTTACAATGATCAAAAAAATTCTCTTGGGAGCATTTTGTATCGCTCAATTCTCATTGGCGTATGCTACCGAAATTAAAAACGAATCACCAAAATCATCAACCGTTTCTGCAAATTATCAAAAAGTACCCAAAACGGTAATTATTAAAACCAAAAAGTTTAAAATAAGAATTGATAAACAACCTAACGGTAAATATTTATACCAATCTTGGGCTGCCAATGCAAAAATCACTTCAAAGCCAAGTATGATAATCCCTGACGGAGAATTGATTCCTGACGGTACCGGCGGTAACTATTATTATGAATTTGTAAATAATGCTTTCACTTATCAAGTTTGGAGAAATTATTTAACCGCTTCGGCTAAAAAAGCACCTTATACTTTAAAAGTAGATGACAATACAGGAAAAACGATCGTCAATCAAGACGGACAAGTCGTAAAAAATTAAGCATAAAAAATCCCACTATGAAAGTGGGATTTTCTTTTTATTTATGTCCCTGACTGTTTTAATTTTGGAAAGAAACTACTTTCTGCAAAACTGTCCTTTGCGGCATTGTATCCTATATTAAAAATCTCTTCCAAACGGTCTTTTTTACGTTCAAAAGTTCCATAGCTTGAAAGATCCTGTGAAGATATAAACCAGTCGCAATATTCGAATTTCGATTTCTCAACTCTATATGAAAGAAGATCATAAGACCTTGAAACAATAGCTTTTATCGTTTTTAAATCATTAATTTTAATATCATGAGGCGGAGATACAAAAACACCTATCAACTGATTGCATTCATCTCTGATAATGTCTGCGGGAAAGTTATTTAAAACTCCTCCATCACAGTACATTTCTTCTCCCAAAATATAAGGCGTTGTAACTCCCGGAATAGAGCATGAAGCAATAACAGCATCTGTCACCTTAAAACTATTGTCAAAAATTTTCTGAGTTCCGGAAACCAATTCTGTCGCTACAATTTTTACTTCTTTATCTAAATCACCAATTTTCATATCCTGAAAAATAGGCCTTAAATAATTATTAAAAATCACCGAAGAAACCAATCCCGGCTGATTGAAGGCAAAATGTTTCCAATTGAAAAAATAGATGGACTGAAAAAAATCTAAAATCTCCTCAGGTGTTTTTCCCACTGCATGCAAGCTTCCGACAATGGAACCCGCGCTGCAGCATGCTAAAACATCTATATTAATATTCTTTTCTTTCAAGAATTTTAAAACTCCTGCATGGGCAATTCCCTTCGTTCCGCCACCAGATAAAACCAGTCCTGTTTTTTCAAAATTCATAGAATAAAATTAAGAAAACGTAAGGAGAAAATGAGATTAATTTTTCTAAAAATGCGGATTTTAAAATTATTTTAATAATTCTTTCATTTATCTTAAAAATATAAATATTTAATGCATAAAAAAAACCACAGACAAAAATCTGTGGTTTAATATTTTTATTTTTTGTCGTAGAGCTTAAGAATATTTAATATATCCTTATCTTCAATCACAACATCTACTAAAGCTGATAAGTCTGGATAACCGTATAATTTTTCTTTGAGCTGAGTAACAGAACCTCGCATCTTTAAATGCATTTCAATTACACTTTTATCTTTACGGAATAATACATAATCGGTATCATTTGTTTCATAAGTATAGATAGGTCCTGAATAAGAGCTTTTTCTATACCAAGCTGTCTTCTTTCCATTATACTTCACTTGGAGCAATCCAAGATCTTTAGAAAATATAGATTTTCCATTTATAAATTTCCTTTCAACTTTCTTAAGATCAACAATCTCCATATACTGAACATCATCTTCGTTTACTTTTATTCTTTTTCCTGAAGGATCTAAAACCGTCATTTGTTTGATATAAGTTGCGGGAGAAAACTCTTCGTTTGTATAAAATCCAATATTTAAAATCTTCGTTTTTATGGTGTCTTTAGAACTTTTTAATACATATTTTACAGGAAAATATATTTCTTGAAATTTATCTTCCTTTTGAGAAAAAAGAAGGTTACAATAAACAAATGCCAGTAATAAAATAATTTTTTTCATAGTTGTATCATTTATAAAAAAAGCCCAGAACGAATCTGGGCTTTAAATATAGTGTAAATAATTTATCGTTATTTAGAAGCCATATTAAATATGAATAACTTCTCCGTAAGCAGCAGCAGCAGCTTCCATGATAGCCTCAGAAACTGTTGGATGCGGGTGGATAGACTTGATGATCTCATGACCTGTAGTTTCTAGTTTTCTAGCAACAACAGCTTCAGCAACCATATCAGTAACACCTTCACCAATCATGTGACAACCTAACCATTCGCCATATTTAGCATCAAAAATAACTTTGATGAAACCATCCGTATTTCCGTTTGCAGTAGCTTTTCCACTTGCAGAAAGAGGGAATTTACCAACTTTGATTTCGTAGCCTTTTTCTTTAGCTTGCTTTTCTGTAAGACCAACAGAAGCAACTTCAGGGTGACAGTAAGTACATCCAGGGATATTACCATAGTCGATTTTCTCAACGTGTAGTCCTTTGATCTTTTCAACACAAGTGATTCCTTCAGCAGAAGCAACGTGAGCAAGAGCCTGAGTCGGGATAATATCTCCGATCGCATAGTAACCCGGAACAGAAGTTTCGTACCATTCGTTTACTAAAACTCTACCTTTATCTGTCTGGATTCCAACTTCTTCAAGACCGATGTTTTCGATATTTGCAGCGATACCAACAGCAGATAATAGGATATCAGCTTCAAGAGTAATAGTTCCAGTAGCTGTTTTCACAGTAGCTTTCACCCCTTCTCCACTTGTATCAACGCTTTCTACAGAAGCATTTGTCATAATTTCGATCCCTGTCTTTTTCAAAGATTTTTCTAAGTGCTTAGAGATATCTTCATCTTCCACAGGAACGATGTTTGGCATAAATTCAACAACAGTAACTTTCGTTCCCATTGTGTTATAGAAATCAGCAAACTCAACTCCGATAGCTCCAGAACCTACAACAATCATAGATTTTGGCTGCTCAGGAAGAGATAATGCCTGTCTGTATCCGATTACTTTTTTACCGTCTTGAGGTAAGTTTGGCAATTCTCTAGAACGTGCTCCGGTTGCAATAATGATATTGCTTGCAGCATATTCAGTCACTTTACCGTCTTTATCTGTAACAGAAACTTTTTTATCTTTTAAAACTTTCGCAGTTCCTAGAATAACGTCGATCTTGTTCTTTTTCATTAAGAACTCAATCCCTTTACTCATTTTATTAGCAACGCCACGGCTTCTTTGAATTACATTTGGAAACTCAAAACTTGGCTCCACTTTATTCAAACCATAATCTTCTGCATGGTTGATATAATGAAAAACCTGAGCAGATTTCAACAAAGCTTTCGTTGGAATACATCCCCAGTTAAGGCAGATTCCTCCTAGATTTTCTTTCTCGATAATTGCAGTTTTGAAACCCAATTGTGCCGCTCTAATAGCTGTAACATATCCACCAGGACCACTTCCGATGACAATAATATCGTAGTTCATTAGCTTAAAAATTTTAATGCGAATTTAAGGAAAAATATTGGATGTTTCATGTTTCTGAAAATTCGTGAGGTAATGCATAATAAAGCCTGTTTTTATTATATTTCCAACAAAAAAAGAGAACATAAAATACGTTCTCTTTAATAAATTTTTATTTTAATTTGAAATTCATCAAAACCTGATATATAGAATTAACCTATTTCAATTTTAATAATTTCAAGAAATGTCTGTTATTACATTTTTTTTAGTAATCTTTTTTGACTTCTATATTTTTCATTTAGAGCCTTCAACTGTTCCTGTTTCATTTTTTTTGAAGCAATTGGATGATTCAAAATCAATTTCTTTTCCTGATTATATCTTTTATCAAGCTCACGTGATTTGGTATTAATCAATTCACTTTTTGAAGGATGAGGTGGTGGCGTAGGATGTTTTTGTGCTGAAACATTCATTGATAATCCTACTAATAAAATTGTTGATATAAAAAACTTGTTCATGATATTTACATTTATGAATGATTTTAAACTTTTAATTAAATTCATTCGGATTCGTAGTGAATATTACATATATCGTACCATTAAATTTTATCCTTCTCTTTTTTTAATACTTCTTTTTGACTTTCGTATCTTTTTTTCAGAGCTTCTTTTCTAGTTTTTTTCTGTGTTTTCGTTAAAGTTTTATTATCATCAATCAGATCTTTCTCTTTATCATATTTTTTTTCTAATTGATCAATTTTATCTTCCACTTGCTTTTTTCTTCCATCTTTAGAAGTTCCGTATTTTTTCTTGTAAGCTAAATCATATATTTTATTATCCTGATCTTGTTTTAAAGCCAATTGCTTTTTCAATCTAGCCTTTTCAGGACCTGATAATTTAGAATTTTCATTGATTTTTCTATACTGTTCAGCATATTCTTTATTGATTTGATCCTGCGTTTTCTGAGCAGAAACATTCATTGACAGGCCTAAAAATAATGCGGATAAAATGAAAAATTTGTTCATGACATTTATATTTTAAAATGAATATTTAAATTAAAAAATTTCACTTCTTAAGTGCAGATATCATACCATATATTTTACCGCCAAGCCAAACAAAAATTTTAATCTACTATTATGTTTAAAGATAAATAAAGGTATTTCATTTAAGAAAGTTATAGAATCTTAATCCTATATAATCTAAAATTATTGAATCTCAATATTTTGTTTCAACGGCAGGTTTTTCGAAGAATTTCCGATAAAAATCCTGTAGATGCCTTTTTCTACAATCCAATTCATTTTTTCGTCTAAAAATTTTAATTCCTGAACTGGAACTTCAATTGAAATTTGCTTTGATTCTCCTGGTTTTAGCTCTACTTTTTGAAAACCTTTCAATTCAATAATCGGTCTTGAAACCGAAGCCAGCAAATCTTTTACATATAATTGAACGACTTCGCTTCCCGCTTTTGAACCTGTATTTTTAACATTAACTTTAGCAACAATCGTTTCGCTTTCAGAATATTTTGTTTTATTTAATTGTAAATCAGAAATTTCAAAAGTTGTGTAACTCAATCCAAAACCAAACGGATACAACGGTTCGCCGCTCAAATCATAATAATCATTTCCGCGTCCGGTCGGGTGATGATTGTACGTCAAAGGCAACTGACCTTCCTCAATCGGAAACGTAATCGGTAATTTCCCCGATGGATTTTCTGCCCCGAAAAGCACTTTTGCAACGGCATTTCCACCTTCTTCTCCGGGATACCAAACATCTAAAACAGCCCCGACTTTATCTTTCCAATCCGTAGTTTTTATTGCAGAACCGCCCACCAAAACAACTGTTGTCGGTTTGTTTAATTTTGAAACTTCCTGAATAAATTGTTCCTGATTTCCGGGAAGACTCAACGAAGAGCGATCCTGAAATTCACCTTCATGAATTCCCGCTGTAACGATAATGTAATCTGCATTTTGAGCTAATTTTAAAGCATCATTAAAATCTTTCTGATAATCATTTAAGCCATAATTCCAGATCAATTCAATATTTGCTTCTCCTCTGCTTTCATGAAATTCAATGACAATATCAGATTTTTGACCTTTTACAAAATCTATATCAACAGTTTTGGTTGAATAACTCAACTTTTCCCAATTGTCAATCAACAATTTTCCATTTACATATAATCTGAAGCCATCATTTCCTCTTAAACCCAACTGATATTTTCCTGAATTTGGAGCTTCTAATTTTCCTGTCCATCGAACACTGTAATTGTCGGGTTGTAGCTTTTCAGGATTTGGAGAATATAAAGTCCATTTGAAATTTAATTGTTCGTCCTGTTTTTCAAAAGCGGGATTTCCTTTTAAATCAGAATTGGAAAAATAATTTCCTTTCAAACCTTTTTGATTTTCAAAAGATAAAAACTCAGCTGGAACGGTTGTGAAATTCTTCAAACTCCAATCAATTCCTTTTGAATAATTTACTTCAATATTTTTATTTTTAGTGAAATTTTTAATTCCATCCAAAATACTCACTTTCTTGTTTCCCGGCCCGGAATAACCGCCCAATCTTGCATCAACAGCATCAGTCCCAACCACTAAAATCTTTTTAATATTTTCCGAAATCGGTAGTGTTTGATTATTATTTTGAAGCAAAACAAAAGATTCAATAGCTGTTTTTTCGGCTAATGGTTTGTGATTTAATTTCTTTAATTCCGAAATAGCTGCATCGGAAACGTAAGGATTTTCAAACAAACCCAATTCAAATTTTGCTCTTAAAACTCTAGCGACAGCATCATCAATTCTTTCCTGTGAAATCCTTCCATCCAAAAACGGTGGAATAAACAATTTATAATGTTGATATTCTGTCTGGAAAATCACGTCAAGACCTGCATTGATCGCTTGTGCAGAAGCATCATCATAATCTTTTGCTGTAAAATGGAGAATATTTGCTCCACCTACCGCGCTTGCATCACTGATGACAAAACCTTTGAAATTCCATTCATTTTTTAATTTTTCGGTCAATAACCAATGATTTGCCGTTGAAGGTCGCCCGTCCAACAAATTATACGAAGTCATCACCGACCTGCTTTTGCCTTGTTTGAAAGCTTTTTGAAAAGGAATCAAATGTGTTTCTTCCAAATATCTTTTGCTCCAATGAATTGGATATGAATCTCTTCCACCTTCTCCCACATTCGCTAAAAAATGTTTTGGAGTGGTAATAATTCCCTGATTTTCAAATGAACTGACAAAATTTACACCCATCACGGAAGTCAAAAACGGATCTTCACCATACGTTTCCTCCGTTCTACCCCATCGAACGTCGCTCGCCAAATTGACAACTGGTGTTAAAATCTGACGAATTCCTCTCAATTTCGTTTCTTTTGCAATCGCTGTTGAAACTTCTTTCATCAACTCAGAATTGAAAGTTGCTGACAAACCAATTGCTTGTGGAAAAGCCGTTGCACCTTCACGCATTAATCCATGTAAAGCCTCATCAAAAGGGATAATAGGAATTCCCAACCGTGATTCTTCCACAAAATATTTTTGAATTGCATTGATTTTTTTTGCCAATCTTTCTGCATCTTCATTGGCATTATATTTCAGCAATTGCCCTGCAATTCCACCTCCTTGATTTCCTGCACTTACCTGTAAACCAAAAATTCCGTGAGAATATTGACCTTTCGGAACATTCTCCAAATCTCCGGGAATCATGAAACACTGCCAGAATTTTTCTTCCGGTGTCATTCTTTTCAACAAATCCTGAACTCTGGCTTCTACAGGTTGTTTGGGATCTTTGTATAAAGGTTTTTGAGCGGTAATAAATGTAATGCTCAATAATGAAATTACTATAATTTTAAATCTGAGTTTAAAAGGCATCGTAAATAATTTAGTTTAAAATCAGTTCTTTTATCTTGAAACAAAAGAACCAAAAGTTCAAGACTTGGAACTCTCCACTAAAAATAAAATCTGTTCTCTAAAAATTCTAAAACTCGCGCGAATTTAATAGTGGTTTTCAGTTCAAGATTTGTGTCGCGCTCAAACAGTAGAATTTTCTTAACGTTCACAGACTTTATTTTCTTAACGCTCCGATTTCCTATGTCATTTTAAGACAAAAAAAGTTTGCAAATTCAACTATTGTGTAATTTGGACTACAGTTGAATATTTTAATTGATTTCTTTCTTTTGGTAAATTTATTTCAATAAAATTTCCTGATTTTTTCCATTGAATTTTTGAGGAAATTCCTAATATTTTCAATGATTTTGGTTTAAAATTTTCAGGAATTGTAAATTTTAAAGTTGATGGAGCCTGATAATTCGTTTTTTCATCAATGTGAAAAATATTCATTGTTTTTCCGTCTTTGCTTTGAGTATAATAAAAATCTCCTTCATGATAAGGTGCTACAGCTCTTGTTGCAAAAACAGCGGACTGATTTTTATCCATCCAAGTTGAGATTTCCTTTAATCTTTCATAAACGATGGCATCGTAGTCTCCGTTGGGTCCGGGAGCGATATTCATCAGGTAATTTCCACCTCTCGAAATGATTTTAACTAAAGTTTCAATGATTTTCTGAGACGATTTATAATTGTCATTCGGAACATACGAAAACGAGTCACCCATCGTGATACAGCTCTCCCACGGGATCGAAAGCGCGTGCTCAGGAACGGCTTGTTCGGGTGTCACATAATTTTCCCACTTTCCGGGAACCGTGCGGTCTACAATAATAATTCCGGGTTGATTTCTTCGCGCCATTGTTCCAATTTTATCCATATCAATGTCCTGTTCAACCTTGATCGTTCTTTGCCATTCTACTTTTGGATCGATGGTGTTGAAAGGGCGAACCCAACCTCCGTCTAGCCAAAGAATATCGATTTTACCGTAGTTTGAAGTGATCTCGTTTAGCTGATTAAATGTAAAATTTTTGAAATTGTTCCATCTTTCAGGATATTTTTTTGGATCATAATTGACATTTCTATCTTTCGGCGGAAAATATGACCACCAATAATCATCAGAATGCCAATCGGGTTTTGAGAAATAGGCTCCAATTTTTAATCCTTCTTTTCGAAATGTATTGAAAATCTCTTTCGTTACATCCGCTTTCGGATTTTTAGAAAAAGGCGTTTTTGGAGAAGTAATTTTATAATCAGACTGTTGTGTATCAAACATAGTAAAACCATCATGATGTTTTGTTGTGAACACCACATATTTCATTCCGGCTTTTTTTGCTGCATCTGCCCATTTTTGAGGATTAAATTGAGTCGGATTGAAAGTTGTCTGAAGATTTTCATAGTTTTTCACGTATTCATTGTAAGATTTTCCGTGTTCGGGTTTACGCTGCGTCCATGATTCATCTTCAGGACAAAGGCTCCAACTTTCGACAATTCCCCACTGACTGTAGGTTCCCCAATGCATAAACAATCCGAATTTTAAATCCTGCCAGTTTTCAAGATTCTGAATAACAAGCGGATCAGTCGGTTTTTGGTAGCCCTCCGAAACATTGTGAGCCTGTGAAAAAAAAATGGATGATATGAGGATTGAGGAAAGAAATATGGTTTTTGCTTTTTGTCTGATTAACATTGAAGTTTAGTTTTCGCTAATTTAATCATCATTTATTAAAACCACAAAAGTCATAAAAGATTTAGGTTGAGGTCAAGATATAGTTTAAGATAAATTTTTAAATGTAGATTCGATATTTGGATAAGAAAATTCAAATCCGTTTTTGATTAATTTTTCGGGATAAACGTTTCTGCTTTTTAATAATAATTCTGTTTCGGTTTGTAAGAAAATTGACGCGATTTCTAATTGCCAAACAGGAGCGTTTAATCCAAATGGGATTTTCATTTCTTTTCTTAATTTCTTCATAAATTCTTCATTAGGCAAAGGATTTGGAGCAGTTACGTTGATTACTTCGGACATATTTTCGTTATCAATAATGTGTTCGATCGCTTTACAAAAATCATCGATGTGAATCCAGCTTACATTTTGATTTCCTCTTCCCTGTTTTCCGCCCAGCCCTAATTTTGTAATCAATTTTAGTTTTGGAAAAGCACCTCCGTTGTTGCCTAAAACAATCGAAGTTCGTAACGCTACTTTTCGCACATCTTCATTTTTAACAGTAAAAAATTCTTTTTCCCAGCTTTTGCAGATATTCATGGAAAAATCGTCACCAATGATTCCGTTTTCTTCTGTATTTAATTGTGTTTCTGAGTGAGTGTAAATTGTTGCTGAACTCGCATTCAACCAAACTTTAGGTTTTTTGATACATTGATCAACAGCGTATTGAAGAACTTTTGTACTTTCAATTCTTGAAGAATAAATTTCCTTTTTGTTTTTCTCGGTATATCGACAATCGACAGATTTTCCTGTGAGATTGATTAGAACATCAGCATTTTCAATCCAATTTTTCCATTCGCCTAAAGTTTTGACATTCCAATGAATTTCGTTTTTACGTTTTGGATTTCTTGTTAAAATATAAACTTCATTTCCTTTTTCTATAAAATATTTTTCCAGATTTTTCCCGAGGAAACCGGTTCCGGCGGCGATGATTATTTTCATTTTGGTTTGGTTGATAGTTGTTGGTTGCAAGTTAATGGTTTTTTGTTGAGATGCTTCGACAGGCTCAGCATGACAGCGCTAATACTAACCGTTTCTGAGACATGTATTTAAGCTAGATATTTCTTAGTTTTCACTTCAATTTCAGAGCCTTCTGCAAGCATTACGGAAATTGGTTTTTGATTATTTAAAAATTCAAAATCTTTTCCGTAGATCTTATTGAAATCAATTTCGAGCTGATGGTTTTTGACCAGATAATAATTCCATTTTGGATGACAGACTTCGTATTCTGAAGTTTTGTTCTCTCTTTTTGTAAAACCAAAATAATGTTCGGTGATAAATTCAAATTCTGAATTATTTTGCATTGGTAGTAATTCGCTTTCAGCGGTGATTTCTATTGAATGCCAAGTTTTATCTTTCCAAGAGTATTTTATTAACAGTTCTCCATCTTTTTCATTAATAAAATTTTCCATCGGCATGGTTTTATAATTTTCTTTGTAAATTGAATTTGCGACAAAGCTCAAAGCAGGTTTCGGAACAATTTCTTTGATGAAAACGACACCTCTTTTCCACTCATTTCCTTCTTTTTTCTTGACATAAAATCTCAAATTAACTTCTTCAAAGTTTCTGTGAAAAGGAATTGGAAATCCTAATAATTTTGTGTTTAAAAACATAAAACCAACCAAACTTATATAACATTTTCCTTTGTAGAAATCGAGTTCGGTACCTTCGGGAAGGTATTTTATTAGAATTTCTGGATTGATTTCGAAGTTTATGATTGCTAATTTTCGCCATTCGGCTTTTAGGAAGTTCATTGTGATGTTTTTTTGTTGTTAATTGGTTGATTGATATATTTAATAGGATTTTATCCTATTCTTTATTAAATCGCCACTTTGTGGCTCTTAGATTCTGCCGTAATTTTTATTAATTTATTTCGTTCTAACAGAAAATTTTTCATATAATTTTTAAGAAAAAATTTATTAAAAAGTTTTCCGATGATTCCAAATGGAGATTCAAATTCGAGAATATCAGTCATTATTGTGTTTTTGCCCTCTTGGTTAAAAATATGTTGATGCTTAAATGATTTAAAAGTTCCTTTTAACATGATATCTGTGAATTGATAAGGTTTTTCCATGCTGATAATCTTTGAGGTATGTGTTTGATAAACACCTAAATGTTTTGCCCGCCAAGTCACCGTCTCGCCTTCTTCAATTAATCCTGAAATTCGACCGGCGATCGCTTTTTCGTCTGTTTTGAAAGTTGATTTTTGATGTAAATCAATGTCTCTTGCTAAGTCGAAAACGGTTTGAATATCGGCTTTTATGATTGTTTTTAGATGGATGGTTGACATTTTTATTTATGTTTACTTTTATGATTGATAGGATTTCATCCTATGTTAAATCGTCTCGTTGAGACTTCCGAATTCTGTTAGAAGGTTTGCTTTTTATTTAATTCAGGCAAAACTTTATCTATTCTTTTTGCGAGTTCGGGTAATTTTATTGTCGGAACTGCAGGGAAAAGATGGTGTTCCATGTGATAAAACATACTAAATGTTAGTTTATTTTTCCAAAATCCTCTTTGCGTTCTCGCGATGTTTGGATTTTCATGAGTGTCATGATGAACTGTCCAAACTGCGAAAAATGCCATTAAAAATTCCCCAAAAAACATAATTAAGATGTGATATATCAAAAAGTTAATGTTAAAATAAAAAGCGATACATACAAAAGCTAAAATCGAAATTAATTCTAAAATCATATTCCGTTTATAATTTTTATTTGCCAATTTGAAAGTGATCCAATGAATTAAAAACATATGTTTTGGACCATAAAAAATCGCTTCATACCATTTCATTGAAGCAGATCTCCCTTCATAATCTTCTTCTGAAAGACAGAATTTATGATGTCTGATGTGATTGAATTTCACAGCATGAATCGAAGCTATCATTGAAATACTGTTGAGATACATTGACAGCCAAGTTAGAAATTTTCCTGTTCCCAAGGAATTGTGAAAACCATTGTGAACTTGTCTCAATGCGGTCAGAAAATAGAATCCCGAAAACGGAAGCGCAATCCAATAATATCCTTTATAAGCCAAAAACAGTGAAATCAAAAGCCATGGCAAACTGATATTATTTTCAATCAGCATTTCTTTGACAGAAAGTTTTTTGAGGTCTTTCCATTCTACTTTTTTTGTGAGTTCGAGATGATTCATTTTTTTGTTTTTTAAAGTTTATTATTCCAATTGATTGGAATTTTTCGCTAAAATCAATTTTTATTATCTTTCTTATTTTTAGAATCAGATAAACTAATGAATAATGATTGAAAAATAAGTATTGGGGTAAGAATTGTCCAAGACAAAGCCATAATTCCTGATAGTTGATCGAGAGCATCCCAATGAAAAACAAAAGACAGTTTCCAAGTAAGAAAACCTAAAACTACAAATGTCGAAAGAAACATATACAGTTTTCGAGAGTCTGTCCTCACATAGTTTTTATTGAAAAATTTGACTGTATTTAAAGTATATTGTATAATTGCCATAACAAAAAATTGAATTATAAATAGCATCGAAAAGAGATCTTTTTTAAACACTATTATTGTGATGATGGTGACGATAAATAATGCAATCAGTATCTGCTGAATCTTTGATTCATATTGTAAAAGAGTTTTCATAGTCTTATATTTTTAAAAGTCTATTTTTTTTGTTTTTCCTCCGAAATAAAGGATTAAAAATAAATGAATGATTAAATTTTTCATAATATTCAATTTTCGGAATTAGCAAGTTCTTCAGTTTTGGCTTTGTCTTTATTCATTGCGTGTTTACGGCCTTTCAAGAAAAGTAACAGGTTTAAAAGCATCATTATTCCTAAGTAAATTGAAAAACCACCGATCTTTTTGCTTAAAGCAACAACAAGTCTTTCAACGGTTTCGATTTGAAAAAACTCGATGATACATAAGGCAAATCCAATATTTAAAAGGTAAAAACCAATTTTAAAGAGTGAATTTGTTGCCATTGCGATGTCTTCTTTCTGGTGAAAAATATCAATCATAAAAGTTTTTGAATTTTTAAACAGAAATTGAGAAACCAAAACCGTAAGTGCGATTACAATTGGTAAGTAGATCATGTACGCTGAAAAGTTGTACGTTTGGGTAAGGATAGTTGCAGTCATGATAATTTTATTTTATTGTTAATTTTTTTCTTAAAATGTAAAGCATGAGAATATTTGTAAAATGTAAAAAGCAAAGAATTAAAATGATATATCCGATACGGCTAAAAACGGTTGCTAAAACTTCTTCCATACTTGTTATTTTTCCCCAAGAACTCAAGCTGATAGCGATGTAACCGAGATTGACCAAATAATAGCTCCCTAAAAGTATTCTGTTGACCGTTAAGCAAAAATATTTGTCTTTGATCAGATATTCCAAATACACTTTTCCGGAATTAAAGCATCTTCTGCCCACATCGATCGTGATGTACGAACTGATGGAAAGAAAAAGCAAGTATGAAACAATATTGAACATTTTATAAATATTATAGTTTCAATAATTTTTGAAAGTTTATCTGAAATAAAAAAGGATTTTGAAGTCCTTTCTATTTTAATAAGTTGGTAATCTTCCCGACCAGCCAGTGATCATCACTTTTGATCGCCAGATCCATAATATTGTTGATTTTTCCTGTTACAGAACTAAAATCATCCATTAATTTGATAAACTCTTTTGCTCCTTCAGAATCTTTGTCTTCAATATTTTTAAGTTCTTCTAAAAAGGAAATTACAGGTTCGATTTCTCTTTTTCTGCGCTCTTTCGTAATCTGTTTAAATAGATACCAAACATCTTTTTCAGCTAAAAAATATTCTTTTCTTTCGCCTTTTACGAATTCTTTTTTCACAATTCCCCAATCCATCAAAGCGCGAAGATTCATATTGGCATTTCCTCTTGAAATTTCAAGCTGCTCCATCACCTCATCGGTAGAAAGTGCTTTACCACTTGCCAAAAGCAAAGCGTGAACCTGCGCCATCGTACGGTTAATTCCCCAATTTGTAGCGAATGTTCCCCAAGTCTGAATGTATTTTTCTTTAGCTTCTGAAAGTTGCATTTTGTTGTACTTTTAATTTCTATTACAAATGTAATAATAATTTTCGAACTTTCAATAATATTTGAAAGTTTATTTTAAAATAAAACAGACATTCGATGTGAATGCCTGTTTTAGCTTTATTTTTTGATTGATTTATAGCTTTCAACTAATCTTATAAATTCAGATCTGTAGCCTTCTTCATCTTTATTTTTCCCCTCTTTGGCTAAATTTTCAATTGTATTGAGATCTTTTTCTTTTATTAATTTAGAATCTCTTAAAACCAATCCAAACCAAGCAACAGAAGTCGCAAATTTGAAATCCGGACTCGATTGTGAAATAGACTCATTAGAATCCTTAACTACTTTTGTAATCTCTGTACTTTTATCTCCATCAGGCTTTTTATAACGGAACTTTACAGTCGCCAATTCGTCTCCAAAATTTTCTGTAGGTGAAGTTGAAGAATATTTTAACTTACTTTCCTTCGGAGCATATGAAGAACTTACACCTGTAGGAATGACTTCATACAGAGCAGTTACCGTGTGCCCGCTTCCCAATTCTCCTGCATCAATTTTATCGTTTGTAAAATCTTCATTTCTTAATTTTCTGTTTTCATAACCAATTAATCGATAGGATTTTACAAATTTCGGATTAAATTCAATCTGAATTTTCACATCTTTAGCAATGGTATACATACTTCCTGCAAATTCTCTTCCCAAGAACTTATTAGCTTCCTGTAAATTATCAATATAAGCGTAGTTTCCATTACCTTTATCTGCTAAAGTTTCCAGTCTGTTATCTTTGTAATTTCCCATTCCGTAGCCAAGACAGGTAAGGAAAATTCCGGTTTTTCTTTTTTCTTCAATTAAAGTTTCAAGGTCTTCTTCAGAAGAAATTCCTACGTTGAAATCCCCGTCTGTAGCCAAAACTACACGATTATTTCCCCCTTTAATAAAATTTTCCTGAGCCAATTTGTAAGCCAATTCGATTCCCTCTCCTCCTGCTGTACTTCCACCTGCCTGAAGTTTGTCTAAAGCTTTAATAATCGTTTCTTTTTCGGCTGCCGAAGTCGGTTCCAACACTGTTCCTGCATTTCCAGCATAGACAACAATCCCGACTTTATCCTGTGGTTTGAGTTGATCCAACAAAATTTTAAGCGAAGATTTTAACAAAGGAAGTTTATTGCTTTCATCCATAGAACCTGAAACATCAATCAGAAAAATAATATTGGAATTCGGAAGATTTTCCATCGCAATATTTTTTCCCTGAAGTCCAATTTTCAATAGCTTATGATTAGGATTCCACGGAGAATCGCTGTATTCTGTATTGATTCCGAAAGGGTGCTTATTTTCAGGTTGAGGATAATCATATTTAAAATAATTAATCATTTCCTCTATTCTCACCGCATCTTTATCAACAATACTTCCGTAATTGATCATTCTTCGGATATTGGAATAAGAAGCATTATCCACATCAATAGAAAATGTAGAAACAGGCTGATTTTTAGTTGATTCAAAAGGATTTTCAACCAATGAATTGTATTCTTCATCAGTATTACTGATTTGTTTTACTCCTTTTTTTGAGGCTGTTGTCGTAATTTTTTTATTGTAAACTTTATTATCAGTTGCAGTTTTAGCCTGTTTTACAGGTTTTGAAGGCACATTACGCTTTTGCTTTTTCTGTGAACCTACCATTGCGACACTTTCTATTGAATATGAAATTTCCTCTGCTGTCACTCGTTTCGGTTTCGGACAACCATTATATTCAGGCATTCCGGGAACGGTTGGGCAGGCATCATCCTTATCCAAAACTCCATCTCCATCTGTGTCAGGCCAAGGACAACCGTTATTTTCTGCGGGTCCTGCAACTGTTGGGCAAGCATCATCTTTGTCGATGATCCCATCACCATCCGTCTCTGGCCAAGGGCAGCCGTTATTTTCCACAGGCCCGGCGATTTCCGGACATTGATCTAATTTATTGGGAATTCCGTCCTGATCTTTATCTTTTTTTATACTTAAAGGTTTTGATTCTTTTGTAGATTCAGAAACGGTTTTGGTCTTACAACTTCCTAATAAAGCTAAAGCCAATATTGATATACTAATTTTTTTCATTATCATTTTTTCGTTATTAAATATAAATAAATTTGACGGCTACAATTATTTCTGCTAATCAAGCTTTGAACAAGTTTGAACTTTTTATTTTAACCACAAAAGCAACAAAAGATTAACACATTAGTATTTTAAGTTATCTAAATAGACCGTAAATAAGATCACATTAGCTTTAAAAATCTTTGATTTTTTATTCTTTTGAGCGCTTTTGTTTTCAAAACTTTTAAATTTTAAATCATTGCTTTTGTATATTTTGTGGTTAATTTTTTAGTTAGTTTAAACAGGTTTGTTATATATAGATGCAAAAATTAAAAAAAGTTTCAGTTTATTTTAATTTTTTCTCAATTAAGGTTCTATTTTAGCTTTAATTCCTTCATTCCAGAACTTAGATTCGGGCATATAATAAAGATATACGTTGTTCGCTTTTCCTGTGTATTCACCGGCAAATTCTACTTTTAAATCCAGATTGATAACTTTCGTTTCATTGGCGGCAAAATGTTCCCAATATAAAACCAGATAATTATCAAAAATTTCATAATAAGCGATCTGTTTTTTATCAATCAAATCCTTCAGCAATGCATTTTGCAACGTCAATCCGGCAGGAATTCCGATTTTGGCTGTCGTCATCGGCAATTGACCGTTGATTTTATTTTTAATTGAAATCGTCATTCTGTTCGTCTCTCCTACTTTTGAAATTTCAGATTTTAATTTGGTTTCCATTGTTAAAGGAATATCAGTACTTTTCGGAGCCTGCAATGTGAAATATTGATACTCCAATTTATAAGGAAGCCCTTTTTGAGTCGGATAATTCACACTGATTGTATTTTCTCCTGTTTTAAAGGCAGATCCTAGGGAATTATTCACGTTAACTTCCGCTCCATTGATCTTTATTTTAGGCTTTTCATTGCCATATAATTTTTCATTTTTAGCAAAAAACTGAGACAAAGCTTCCAATGCCAACGTTGTTGCCTGTGTAGAACCAAAACCGTAATATCCGTTGTAATTGATTAATTCATCGGCAACTTCGGCGATTTTTAATTGATTTAATTTTTCATCTTTTTGCAAAGCCATAACATACAGCGACAATATTTCTGCGTTGGCAGATATTCCGCCTGAACCCGTGAATGTTGTTTTTGTCTTTATATTTTTTTCTTCGTATTGTTTATTTAAAAGACCCAAAATTGTTTCATATTCTTTTGTCTTTCCTAGATTGACAGATGCATTAGCCATTAAAGCCAATTGGTAAGAATCTTTAGTTGCTAAAGCTTTATTTAAGCTGATTTTATATGAATCTTCCAGCTCATTTTTAAAGCCGATTTTAGACAAAGCATATAAAACATACATATTTCTCGACCATGCAAATTCAGAATAAGGATGATTGATTTCATAACTTTTTCTTACTTCAAAAATTCCGTTTTGATTTTTCTTGGATAAAATGAAATTGGTCAAATTTTGAATTAATTTTGAATCAATATTCACATACTTTTTTAAATCTCTAAATTCCAGCAAAGCAAAAGCAGAAATTGCCACATCAGATTCCGCAGAATTGAAGTATCCGAAACCGCCATCCCTGTTTTTATAACTCAACATTTTCTGATAGCCTTTTTTCATGTTTCTAATGACAAAACTTTCTGTTTCTGGTGTAATTTTCTTGACAGATTTCAAATAATCCAGAATAAAAATATTAGGATAAACCGTTGAGGACAACTGTTCAAAACATCCGTGAGGTTCTCTTTTAAGTCTTTCTATATCTTCAAACATCTGTAATGCTGTATTTTCATAAACATAATATGATGCGAAAAAACTTCTGTTGATATATTCCGGAATATCAATTTTTATATCCTCGGTTTTATTATTAATGATCGAATAATAATGTGGAAAACCTTTTTCTTCAACCCCAAAAGGAAGAATCACCGTCTCCCTGAAATCATCTGACTTCACGCTAAACTGAATATTAGAATTAATAATTTCATCAGTCTGTATTTTCACAAATAATCTTCCAGATTCTAATGGCTTTAACGTAATAATACTGTCAGACTTCATCAATTTAACTCGATTTGGAACTATCACATCCATTGTCATTTTTCTGGTTTCTGACGAATTATTTTTAATCACAACAGGAATGGTCATTTGATCCGTTCTCGTCAGATATTGCGGAATTTTAGCATCAATTGAGATCAGACTTTGCGCGGCATAAGTTGTTTCGTTCCTTCCAATTAATCCCGAAGACGAAATTCCTTCCGTTATAATTCTGAAAGCTGTATTGGCATCAGAATTATAAAATTCAACCTGAGCTTTTCCGTTTTTATCGGTTTCTACAATTGGATTCCAATAAATGCTTTCTCTATAATCATGTCGATATGAAGTATTTGTCGTTTGGTAAACGGGATAGTAGAAATCTCTGCTGTAGGAATATCTCACCAAACTATCTTGGGGAATGGTCATCACGGCATAATATGATTTTGGAGTAATATCAAATTTGATGTGGGATATTCTGTTTTTGAAAGAATTAATAACTATCACTCCATTCGCTGCTCTACTTCCATAAATAGAGGTTGCAGCGACATCCTTAAGAACTGTAATACTATTAATATCATCAGGGTTAATCGTCGTTTTAAAGTTCTCTACCGGAACACCGTCCACCACAAACAAAGGAGTTTTATTAGAAATCGAAGCAGATCCTCTTATTTGTACATTAATCGGACTTCCCGGTAGACCATTTGTCGTATTTATAATAAGCCCGGCAACCTTACCACTCAAAACTGAAGCTATATTAGGGTTTTGAAAACCATTGTTATCTACTGTTACCGTGGCTGCGGTTGATTTCGATTTTACAGACATACGAGAATATCCCAAAACAACAACTTCCTCTATATTCTGTGATTTTACGGTATCACTTAAACGTCTCAATTTGGAAGTATTGGAACGGTTTTCAGTACGACTTTTATTTTTTTCTTCGTTAGTTAATTTTTTATCCGCTTCTTTTACGGCTTCCTTCACCACTTCTTCTACATTTACATTGTTCAACGATTTTTTGGCAAGCGGATTTACAGCTAATTTATATGACAAAATTCTGATCTTAACTTCCTGTTTTGGCTGAAAAGACTTTGCAACCAGATTATAAGAATTTCCTCCATTCAAATCTGAAAAATAAAATGTTCCATCATCTGAAGTAATTTGTTTTTTGATTAATGAACCATTGACCAAATAAACCTCAGCTTTTACAGGATTTTTGTTTTCATCTTCTACAATTCCGTAGATCGGATTTTTCTTTTCCGGAAGGTATTTATATTTCTGATTTTTGATAATTTCAGGAAGCAATTCAAAATATCTGTAACCGTTCGTAAGCATTACCAGATCAAGACTTCTTTTTGCTTTTTCTTCTTTTTTGTCAAAATAAAACTGTGGTTTTTCAATTTTTCCTCTTAATTCAGAATCCATTAAAAACCAAGAGATGATATGATTTTGCTTATCGTCGGCATATGTCCAAAGCTTGTCATCAACGACACTCATTACAAGGTTTGCAGGAATGGGTTGATTATTTTCATCTGTCGTTTCAACATTTACAATCACTTTCTCTCTTGGAAGATAATTTTTCTTGATTGGCGTTATTTTCACATTCATCTGCTTGTTTTCATTGGCGAAAATGATACGTTCGGCAAGAGGAATTTCACCTTCAAAAACGGTAAATCTGCAAATTCCGATCGGAAGTTCGTTTTCTGAAATTTGAAATTCATTCAATCCCTTTTTTAAAGAAAATAATTTCATGTAAACCTCTTTTTCACGGAAACTTCCTTTCACAACAACATTTCTTTCATCTGTTGAAATAATTTTAAAATTGATCTTTCCATTTTCTTTATTGAGATTAAAAACAACACCGTCATCTTTAGCCATTGGAAGCTGATAAACCTGATTAATATTTTCGGGTTTTATAACTTTAGCATAATAATTTTCACCTTTTTTAGGCGTAAAAAGAAAACTTCCCATCCCAAAATTGTAAGCCGAAACTTCTGCAACTTTCTGATTATTTTGATTAAGAATCGCTAAAACGGCATCAACCGGTTTTTCAAATTCATCTAATATTTTGAAAGCGATATTTTGTTCGATTCCGTTGATGAAAGTTCCGCCTTCAGGCATAAATTTAATATCAAGATTATTCAAAACAATCGGAATATTTCTAGAAATGGATTCTGTAAATCCATCGAAATTCACTTTAATGTTCAACAAAGCATCAGAAGATTTTAAAACTGACGGAAGAGTAAATTTCAACTGTTTTTTTCCTTCCTTATCTGTAACTAATTTCCCTTGTGAAATGGTTTCGCCATTATGCATTACCGTAAAATCTGCCTCATAAAAAGGAATTGGCAAATTACTCAGACTTCTCATCGAAAAATCTGCCAACACTTCATCTCCTGCTCCGTATCCTTTTTTAGGAAAATCAAGTTTCATTAAAATTCTTGGAGAGACAATTTTCTGTAAAGTGATTTCTTTCTCAAATACATTTTTGCCTTCTTCATTCTGCATCCAATTCGTGAAAGCTCGGATCTTGTAAATTCCGCCTTTCATCTCATCATTAAAGTAGAAATATCCTTCTGCATAGCCGTTTTTAATTTCGTATTTATCTTTTTTAATGACACTTCCACTTGGATCAATTAACTCAAAATTTACGACCTTACTTTGATCGGCAGGAAGATTATTTTCTGCTTTTACAATGTAAATTTTAAAGTACATTTCCTCACCAGGTTTATAAAAAACATGATTGGTCTGTATATACGTTTTTTCTTTCTCGAAATCTTTAAACTGATTTTGCGCTTTCAAACTCAAATTTGAAAACAAAAATCCTAGTACGATATATAATGTAAACTTGAAATTCATAAATTAAAATTGAAATGAAACCATACACCCAAAAGTCTTATAAGAAGGAAGATTGAAGAAATCGAGCCCTCTTCCGTTATCAAAATCGTAGAAATTCTGATTCGGATCTGCTCCTTTATTGGCCTGCCAAAGCAGAATATTATTCACATAAAATGTAATTCCCAGCCCTCTTTTGAAAATTCCTACGTCAAATTTTGCCGTCAAAGAAATATTGTTGATTCTTATGTAGTCTGCCTTTTCAACATAATTTTCTGCAACACCTAAATAGCCGTATCTTGTCCATCGATTTTCTGAAACATCTTGATTCGGATTGTAAAAATCAACAGGAATTTGATTGGTATTTCCACTGGAATTTACGCCTTGAAAAACATAGTTTTTGATATTTCTTTCGTCAGCAAAAATTTGAGAACGTCCGTAATAATCGAGAACAGCCTGCGTTCCATTCCAAATTTGTCCGCCTTTTTTCCATTCCCAATTAATGTCTAATGACAACATTTTATATGTAATATTATGATTGAATTTTAATACAAAATCGGGAGTCGGGTCTGCAATTATTTTCATTCCGTCCGCTTTTTTAGGATAACCAGATTCATCGATAATCAATTCTCCATTAGCATTTCTTTCAAAATAACTCCCCATTACCACGCCTAAAACCTGACCTTCCGCCAACGTCTTATAAATATCACTGAAACCCGAAAGCGCAAGATTATTGTAGCCAGTATTTACCCTGTCAACTATATCTTTATATTTAAAAAATGAAACTTTCTGATTCATTCTAAAATCTCTATCCAAGTAAATATTGTCATAAGAAAAGTTTACTTCATACCCGCTGTACGTATGATCTGCAATGTTTTTTAATTTCAACTGATTATTTTCAAACACAGGAAAAATATCGTTAGTCGTTTTTCTTTTAAAATATTCGGCTTCCACATTCAGTTTGCGTCTGTAACTCAATACAAAACCGGTTTTCCATTCTTTGCTGTTGATATTTGATAAATTTTTAAAGGTTTCTACTTCATTAATCGGGAAATATTGATACGCATTTTGAGCATTAAATAAAGTCGTTCCGTAAGACGCGTAAGATCTTGTAATTTCTGGTTCCGAACTCAATTGCGTGTAAGTTCCGAGCATTTTAAAATTGAGGTTATTCCAATTAAAAATATCTTCAAAAGTGGCATATGCGCCAACTTTTGGAAGCCAATAATTATTTTTCTTAGAGGTATTTGAGATATAGAATGCGTTTCCAATATTTGCTCCTGCCTTAAAATCATAATCATCGTAGTCGAGTTTGTAATTAAAAATATAATCTTGTGACGTTCTTTGATATAAATAATTTTTATTATTTGAATTATTGTAAATATTTGATTCTCTATCATTCAAAATATGATTAAAACCCACCTCACTTCTAAAATCATACCTTCCAAAAGAATAAGTTCCTAAAATATTAGAATTATATAATTTATTATTTTGAGCTCTTTCATTAAAAAATCCATTAGCAAATCCGTAAGTTGAAGGCTTATAAACATCTAAATTCCAGAAGTAATCATTTTCATAAGACTGACTAATATTTAATCTGAAATCACCCCAACTTCTCGCAAGATCAAAGCTGAATTGTCTCCTGTTATCCCGATAATTGTATTTATTTTCCTGATCAAATAAAAACTGTGGATTGTCTGCAAACTGGCTGTAACTTCTTTGTAAACCATTTGATAAATACAAATTCTGCTCATTTGAAAAAGAAATCGGCGTTAATAATGAATTTTGATAAACTCTGTTGAAGAGTCCAATTCTGTTGGAGTTTGTGGCTTTATTTTCTTCATAATTAAAGGCAAAATTTAAGCTGTATTTTAAAATTTTTGTACTTAATTTCGTTTTAAAAGAATTTATAATATTATACTGATCAATAAAATACATTTGATCTTTCTGTTGTCCCAAATCTAATGATAGCCGGAATTTATCACTATAATTATAGCTATAACCATTATCACCGATGAATGCGCTCAACCTTAGTTGATTATTGTAGCCGACAGTTGTTTTAAACAGATCATTATGGTAAGCTTTTGCGGGAGAAATTCCGTTGGTTAAAGGAATTAATCTTCCATTTTGGTCATACTCATAAGCCTGATGATCAAATCCTAATGTAGAAATATCCGGCCCAAAACTGAAGAGCTCATTGGTTTTAGGACCCTGCCAAATAAGTTGCCCGTTTTCCGATCTTCCCTGAACATATTGAGTCTGAGTCTGCGGAATAGAATTTCGACTTTTGATGTCAAAAGAAGTGGTGAAACTTCCGTTAAAATTCAAATATGTTTTCGTTTGCCTTTTAAGTTTAAAAGTATCTTGAGCAATCTCTTTTAATTTTCTTATTGAATTAAAATTCTTATCTGATTTTATCGTCAACTTTTGAGGAGAATTTTCAATACTGAATTCATCCTTCGAATCTTTAGAAACCAAACTGTCATACGTTTTGCTGCGAATATTTTCTACTCCTTTTCTCGCGATTTTACTTTCAAGAATATATTTAAGTTCTTGCGGACTGTACACAACCATCTTATTTTTTCCATTATTCCAAACTAAGGTGTCGAAAGTTTTTGCGGCAATGATGGCAAAACCTTTTTCATCGGTTAATTCATAAACACCGCTGTTTTTATTTAAAACCTTTAAAAAATTCTGTGGTTTTTCTTTATGATTTAAAAATATTCCGGAATAATAAAACTGCGAATTTTGCGCTGAAACAATTTTAAAAACAAGAAGAAATAGCAATAAATAAAATTTTCTCATATTTTAAATTATATTAATAAATGGCACTTTCAAAGGAAACTTTCCTTTAAACTCATTGTGTTGAAAAACGGTTAAAATTTTAATAAATCTGTGAGTAGACTACGGTTTTTCCTTATTCTCTAAATGTTTTTTTTCATTTACATCTTTAACCTTTGATGCTTCTTTGGTTTCCACTACAATAACTCCGTTTACAGCTTTACTTCCATAGATTGAAGTTGCTTTTTCTCCTTTTAAAACGGTCATTGTGTCAATAGAATCTGCATTTAAGCTCTTGAATTTTGCAGCATCAGAAACAGCTCCGTTGATGATATATAAAGGATTTGCATCTTCTTTGACCGAGCTCACTCCACGAATAACAATCGCATTATTAGATTCAATTTTTCCTGAACCTATATTGATTGAAAGCCCTGAAACCGATCCTTGCAATGAGTTTGTAAAATATTTATTTCCTACTTTTTCTGCCAATCTCGGAACTGCTGCAATATTCCTTTTTATATTTGATTTATTATAACCCATAACCTCAGGATTAACTCCATTATCAGGTGTAAGAGATTCTGCTTCAGACGTTTCCTGTAAAGAACTTAAAAGTGGATTATTAGATTTCTTTTCAACTTCAGCAGAAGAAATTGTTTGTGCAGAAGATGTAATATCTTTTTTTGCTCTTTTCATTCCAAAAGCGGTTACGACAACTTCTTCAATATTCTTTTGTTTTAAGGTATCCTCCATTTTATAGGGAGCGATAGACGGAGGTGTTGGAATACTTTGAGGTGCAACATCAAAAACGGGAGATGGAGAAGGAACGTGCACTGAATTAACAGCATACCCCTCAAGTTTAACTACAGGATTTGGTACTGAAATTTCCTTCTCAAGATTTGATTTTACAATCTCATCTATTTTTTGAATTTTCTCAGATTGAGCAATTGTACTTTTAGGAATTTCCGTATTTTTTGCAATAACAGGTTTTACAGGTTCAGTTATATTTACTTTTTTATTCAAAAAATAAAACCCTCCTACACCGATCAGTAAACTTGCTGCAATTCCATACGGAAGCCAGATTGGGAGAATTCTTTTTTTATCTTCTTTTTTATCTAATTTCTCTTCAACTTTAGCCCAAACTTTATCAAAACCCGGAAAAGTCGCAGGTTCTTCTACATCTTTAGAAGCCTCATTGAATTTTTTATCGATATCGTGATTATTTTCCATTGTCTTAAAAGTTTAAATGTTTTGATTGATCAAAAGTTCCTGTAATTTTTTTCTGGCAAAATTGAGTTGAGATTTCGATGTACCTTCACTTATTGAAAGCATCATCGCAATTTCTTTGTGCGGATAACCTTCAATCGCAAACAGATTAAAAATCGCGCGGCAACCTTCTGGAAGAAAGTTTAATAAACCCAAAATATCTTTCTCAAAGGAGATTCCATCTGTTGAATCTGAAGATTCAGCGTGGCTGTCTTCTAGCTCAATGTGTAAAGCTTTACTATTTCTTAATTTCTGCAGACATTCGTTTACAGCAATTTTTCTTGCCCAACCTTCGAAAATATCATGATTTTGCAGTTGATCAATCTTCGTGAAAATTTTGTAGAACGTATCAGCTAATACTTCTTCAATATCTTCATCGTTTTTAAGATAGCGTTTGCAGACCGAATATAATTTTCCCGCCATTTTTTCGTAAACTTTCCGCTGTGCATTGCGGTCGTTCCGTTGACATTCTAACAGTAATTCTCTTTCCATAGTCAGGCTTTATATTAGTATAGATGCAGAAAATTTCAAAAAGGTTGGAAACATGATAAACTTTTTTTAAAATTAATGGAAAATGGCGAATGTAGCAAAGAGATTTATTAGGGTTGCAAGCTGGAGGTTGGAGGCTGGAGGTTATTAAAGTTTAAAAGATTAATTAGTTTTAAACGATCTTCGTTCGAGTACTTTTGATAATGAAATGAAAAAAAATATATTGAAAAATTTAATTAAACTTAAATTCTCGACATGATTTACACTTCAAAAATCTACTCTAGGAGATATTGAACTTTCGACATAAACCTTCTTAAGCTCTGATTAATAAACTGTTCAATATTAACTTCAAGCTCCCCACTTCCAACTTCCCTACCCTTCCATCTACCTTTTCATAAAAAACTTTCATTTCAAATTTAACTTTTCCCTTTGTAACATATCTTATAACTTACCGACTATTCATATAAATAATCTTTTTATAGTAATGAAAAATAACAAAATTGCATCATTACTTTTTGTTTTGTCTGCAGGAAGTATAATGTTTGCACAGGATGACTTAATCAATAAGTTAAAAAACAATCAATCTCAAAATGCCAATTTTAAATTCACGACTTTAAAGGACGTGGGGGCAACTTCGGTAAAAAATCAAGGTTCATCTGGAACTTGCTGGAGCTATTCAGGAAACTCTTTCCTTGAATCTGAAATGCAGAGAATGGGTAAAAAACCTGTTGATTTGGCAGAAATTTTTACGGCAAGAAATTCTTATCACGATAAAGCAAAATTATACGTTCTTAATAACGGAGCAATCAGCTGGGGAGACGGAGGAGAATTGCATGATGTTGTTAATATGTACAAAAAGTACGGAGCTGTACCTCAGGAAGCTTATACAGGTTTGAAAAACGGACAAACAGCCAACAATTTCAAAGAAATGCAGGATAAATTAAAGCCTGTGTTGGATAGTTTGGTTCAGGCAGCTACAAAAGGAAAACTTTCTGATAACTGGATGGATTCTGTAGATGCGATCTTGGATGAATATTTAGGAAAAGTTCCTGCTAACTTTACATATGACGGAAAAAATTATACTCCAAAGACTTTTGCTAAAGAAGTTGTAGGTATCAATCCTGAAGATTATGTAGAAATTTCTTCTTACAAAGATTATCCATACTACCAGAAATTTGTAGTTCCAATTCCTGATAACTGGAGTCATGATTCTGACTGGAACGTTCCAATGAAAGACATCACAACAATCGTTGATAACGCAGTAAGCAAAGGATATTCTGTAGGTTGGGCAACTGACGTTTCTGAGCCTTATTTCTCATATAAAAATGGTGTTGCCTATGTTCCTGACATGGATTTAGACCAAATCAATGCTGAAAACAAAGGAACTTTATTCACAGAGCCTAAAAAAGACAAAACGATCACAGAAGATATGCGTCAGAAAGCTTTGAATAACCTTTCTACAACCGATGATCACGGAATGCACATCGTAGGATTGGCAAAAGATCAGTCTGGAAAAGAATATTATATGGTTAAAAACTCTTGGGGTGTAACCAACGATTTTGAAGGATATATTTATGTAACAAGACCTTATGTTGAATATAAATCAACGGCAATCTTGGTTCACAAAAATGCGATTCCAAAGAATATTTTAAAGCAATTGAAACCAACTGAAAATATTGGTTTATAAGAAATCACTGTTGTCATTTATTTGACAATTTTAGATATTTAAATCTGTTAATAGACCGTTCTCATTTTTTGGGAACGGTTTTGTTTTTGAACTTATTTTAACTTTAACCACAAAAGTTACAAAAGATTTTAACACTTAAGATTTTTAAGTAAAACTCATACTGTTAACAAGTACACATAAGTTTTTTGAAAATCTTTGATTTTCTTCTTTTGTGAACTTTATTATTCTCGTATAGTAAAACAAACTAATCAAAAAAGCTTTTGTGCCTTTTGTGGTTAAAAGTTAAAATTCAATATAAATCAATTCAAATATCAAAATTAAAAACCGCTTCCAGAAATTCCGGAAGCGGTTTTTGTTTAAAAAAATAATTAGGTAGAAAATTTAATATAAATAAGTGAATTGTCAATGGTTTACCAAGCTAATAGTCTAACAGCGAAGTAAATTCACAACTCAATAATTGTCTTTTTTAGTAAAGAACTCCTAAACTTTCAGCTGAAAAGTTTAAAAGGTCATCTGTATTTCCTTCTTTTACTTTTTTCACCCATTCCGGATCTTGTAAAAGGGCTCTTCCGACTGCGACAAGATCGAAATCTCCTCTTTCCAGCCTTTTTATTAATTCTGATAGATCTGCTTTTTCAGTTCCCTGTCCTGCAAATGCTCCCATAAAATCTCCTTCAAGACCTACAGAACCTACAGTGATTGTTGGTTGTCCTGTGATTTTTTTAGCCCAACCTGCAAAGTTTAAGTCAGAACCTTCAAATTCAGGTTCCCAAAAACGACGTTGTGAACAGTGGAAAATATCTACGCCAGCTTCTTTTAAAGGTAACAACCATTCTTCCATTTCAGCAGGTGTTGTTGCTAATCTAGATTTATAATCCTGTTGTTTCCATTGAGAAAGACGGATAATAATTGTGAAGTCAGGTCCAACCGCAGCTCTCATTGCTTTAACGATATCAACAGCAAATTTGCTTCTTTCTTTCAATGTTTTACCACCGTATTCGTCAGTTCTCGTGTTGGTTACTTCCCAAAAGAATTGATCGATCAAATAACCGTGAGCTCCGTGAATTTCAAGAACATCAAATCCAAGATCTTTAGCCGATTTTGCAGAAGCTGCAAACTGAGCAATAGTATCCTGAATATCTTCCAATGTCATTGTAGAAGCCTTTTCCATATCAACCAAAGGATAATCTTCAGAACTTCTTGTATCACCTACATGCCAGATCTGAGGTCCCATTTTACCTCCATTTTCATGAACGGCGTCGATTACGTTTTTCCAGCCGTTTAATGCTTCTGTTCCATAAAAATCAGGAATATTCTGCATGTTTTTTGAACCTGGTCTGTTGATTACTGTACCTTCAGAAAGGATCAAACCTACTTCTGAAGCCGCTCTTCTTGCGTAATAATCTGCGATTTGCTGAGTGGGTACTCCGTTATCAGATTGTGCTCTTGTCATCGGAGCCATTACCACTCTATTTTTAAGTTGAAGATTTTTATAACTAAATGGACTAAATAATGCGTCTATACTCATTTTGCAATTATTTTATATTTAACATTTTTAAATTGTTACACAAAGTAACTAATAATAGTTCGGATTTGTATCTTATGAAGAAAAAAAGTGGTAACTTCGCAGTAACTTACATTAGTAACTTAAAAGTAACGTATGATAAAGAGTGAATTAATGAAATACAGCTGCCCTCTAGGCAAAGCAATGTCTGCATTGGGAAGCAAGTGGAAACCGATCATTGTATTGGTTATCAAAGACCGTAAACTTCGTTTCGGAGAGCTTGCCGTACGAATTAATGTGATCTCAAGAAAAGTGCTGACCGACCAGTTAAGAGAAATGCAAACCGACGGATTGATCATCAGAGAAGAGTTTAAAGAACTTCCTCCAAGAGTTGAATATTCGCTGACAGAAAAGGGATTGGCGCTGTTGCCGATTTTATATTTGCTGGAAGAATGGGAAGCGAAATTTGATAATAAGGAGGTGCAATATGATAAGGATTGTAATTTAATTAAGAAGGAAACAAAAAAGGCTGTTGAAGCTTAATATTGGTATTTTGTATCGTTGAAAATTAATTCCTTGTTATTTTATTTCTGTAATTCATAATAGGCTTTTCTATGAGCTGATAAGAAATAGCAGCAGTAATAAATGACAAAATAAAGAAAATAATAAACTTTAAAGATCCCGGAATAAAATTGAAATATGAAATTTCTAAAATTCTGTAAACCAACCAATGGGTAAGATATAGTGAATAAGAAATCTTACTGATGAAAGTAACAGATTTTATTATCAATGGATTATCAGATACATACCCTTGCAAAAAAGGAAATAACATAGCAATTCCTATTCCCAAGACAGAAAAATAAATTGTATTAAAATATTGAATATCAATAAATTGACTTTTAAAAACCATATATTGGTTAAAAAATAAAATAATGATACCTGTTATTAATAATACATACTTTTTTGAGGAAATTTCATCTTTAAAATATTCAAATCCATAAGCAGTCAAAATCCCATAGGCAATAGAGTCCAGACGGAAAAATGCGATTTTTCTGATCCCTTCATAAAAGGTAAAATCATACTCCGGAAAAGCAAAAAATCTCATCATCAAAAAGTATGAGATAAATACAAAAATACCTATTCCAAATAATTTTTTACTCGATATTTCGGAATTCAATTTTTTAATCATAAAAAGAACAGCCGGAAATAAGATGTAAAACCACTCTTCAATACTCAAACTCCATGAAACTCCAAAAAATGAAGATTGATGCTGAAAAAAATTCTGAATGAAAAACACATATTTCCATACACTAAAATCACCATTCTTCACCGGATCCAGAAAGTAATTTCCAACTCCATACACCACTAGCATTACAAAATACAGTGGCAACGTACGAAGCCAACGTCTAATTAGAAAATTCTTCAGTTCCTTTTGAATATTATCCGAATTAAAAACATTAATCAATAATTTCCCGATAAGAACACCACTGAGAACAAAGAAAAATTCTACCCCAAAAAAACCACTAAAAAAAGAGTAAAAAAATGAGTTGGCTCCAGAATATACATATCCCAGCACATGGCCAATCATCACAAGCAAAATGGCTATTCCACGAATAAGATCATAACCGAAAATTCTTTTCATCACATATTTTTAATAAATTTATATAAAAAAAACCGCTTCCAAACGAAAGCGGTTTCAAAATTTATCTAAAATTCCAATTAAAATATCGCAGGATATTTCTCGGGATTTGTTTCATTAAATAAGGCATAAATTCTTTCAACCATATCATCAGAAGATGGCTTGCTGAAATAATCTCCATCACTTGCATATGCAGGTCTGTGATCGTTTGCAGCAATCGTCAACGGATCAGAATCCAAGAATCTGAATGCTTTTTGTTTCTCTAAAATCTGTTGAAGAATAAACGCTGAAGTTCCACCTTCCACATCTTCGTCGATTACGACTAATCTGTTGGTTCTCTTTACGCTTTCAGCAATTTCGCTTGTTAAATCGAAAGGAATTAATGACTGAACATCAATAACTTCCGCAGAAATTCCTAATTTATCCAATTCTTCCGCTGCATCCATTACAATTCTCCAAGTCGAACCGTACGTTACCAAAGTAACGTCTTTTCCTTCTTTTGTAACCTCGATTTTTCCAACAGGAACAGTGAATTCACCTAAGTTATCAGGTTGTTTTTCTTTTAATCTGTATCCGTTCAGACATTCAACAATGATAGATGGATCATCACTTTGAAGCATTGTGTTGTAGAATCCGGCAGCCTTCGTTAAGTTTCTTGGAACTAATACCAAAATACCTTTTGAAAGGTTCAAAATTCCCGCCATTGGAGAACCTGAATGCCAAACTCCTTCCAATCTGTGACCTCTCGTTCTGATGATTACAGGCGATTTCTGACCGCCTTTTGTTCTGTACTGAACTGTCGCCAGATCATCACTCATTCCTTGCAAACAATACAAAATATAGTCTAAATATTGGATTTCAGCGATTGGTCTTAAACCTCTCATCGCCATTCCGATACCTTGACCTAAGATCGTAGCTTCACGGATTCCTGTATCAGCAACGCGAACATCACCATATTTTTCCTGCATTCCTTCAAGGCCTTGGTTTACGTCACCGATATTTCCGGCATCTTCACCAAAAACTAAAGTTTCAGGATATTTTTCGAATATTTTATCGAAATTATTTCTAACCACTACTCTTCCGTCTACATCCTCAGAAGCATCAGAATAAATTGGTTTGATTTCTTTTACGTTTTCAGCTTTCCACTGAGACTGAGAGTATAAGTGAGAAGAATAATTGTCTTTTTCAACCTCAAAAATCTCGTTGTATTTCTGCATCAATTGATTTCTTTCAGCAGAATTTGTTCCTCTTGTTGCCAATAAAGATTTTCTTACTAAATGGAAAACATCTTTTTTAGCTTTTGAAACTAATTTATTGAATTGATTAATATAATTTTCAATTTCAGTATTTTGTCCTTTAATATTTTCAACTAAAGGTAAAACTGATTGAATTAAATCCGTAATTGTTTTCTGATAACTTTCCCAAGCCGATTTTTGTCCGGCTTTTACAGTTTTTTTAGCTTCTTCATCTATTGCATCCAATTCTTCAACAGAAGCAATGATTTCTTCTTTTCCTTCAATTTCGATTGAATAATTCAAGATCCATTCTCTGAATTTCACCAATCCATCAAACTGAGATTCCCAAGCTAAACGATCTTCATTCTTATATCTTTCGTGAGATCCTGAAGTTGAGTGACCTTGAGGCTGTGTAACTTCAATTACGTGAACTACAACAGGAACGCTTTCCATTCTTGCAAATTGTTCCGCTCTTGCGTACGCGTCCAATAATGCAGGATAATCCCAAGCTTTCACCTGAATGATCTCGCAACCTTGGTTTTCACCTTCTTTTCTTTGGAAACCGCTTAACATTTCAGAAATATCAGCTTTTGCTCTCTGATTTTTGGTTGGAACTGAAATTCCGTAACCGTCATCCCAAATAGAAACAATCATCGGAACCTGAAGTGCACACGCAGCATTCAAAGCTTCCCAGAAATGGCCTTCTGCTGTAGAAGCATCCCCGATTGTTCCAAAAGCAACTTCGTTACCTTCTTTTGAGAATTTCTCAGAACCGTCAAATTTTACTGATTTATATATTTTTGAAGCCTGAGCTAATCCTAATAATCTAGGCATCTGTCCGGCTGTCGGAGAAATATCCGATGAGATATTTTTTTGAGCGGTAAGATCTTTCCAGCTTCCGTCCTCATTTAAGCTTCTTGTTGCGAAGTGCCCGTTCATCTGTCTTCCGGCCGATGCTGGCTCTCTTTCAACGCTTGTATCTGCGTATAACTGGGCAAAGAAACTGCCAACCGTTAAAGCATCTGCAGCTAATGCAAAAGTCTGGTCTCTGTAATATCCTGAACGGAAGTCTCCATTTTTGAAAACTTTCGCCATTGCCAACTGTGGTAACTCTTTACCGTCACCAAAAATACCAAATTTAGCTTTTCCTGTAAGAACTTCTCTTCTGCCCAGATAAGACATTTCACGAGAGATTCTTCCTAATTTGTAATCTTCAAGTATTTGATTTTTAAAATCTTGAAAGGAAATCTGCTGAGTTTCAATATAGGTTGTTTGCATAGCCAATATAAAAAATTTTTAGTTTTCGAAGTATTTTGCTAATATACACTTTTTAAATTAATTTTAATTTTTAATAATCTTTTTTAAAAATTTGATAATAAAAAAAATTGTGTTTATCTTAGAATAAATTTGTAAAGATGGAAAAAAAGTCGGGTCATATTCTTAACGCATCGAGTAACCTTTTAGGGTTTTCACTGCTAATTATTACTTCTTTAAAGATCACTAAAATAAGTGGCAATACCCATTTAGACGAATTTGCAGGAGTTGCATGCATCTTTTTTGCGTACAGTTGTTTCTTCTCATTTTTGGCCATTAGAACAACAAATGATAAGCAAGAAAGTAAATTTGAGACCATTGCGGATTATTTATTTTTAATCGCTTTATTTTGTATTGTTTTGGCTGTTATAATTGTAACTGTAAGGATTATTTAATTTTAAATTTTCAACAAATCAGACGATTTAACATAATAATTCGAAGCTTTTCAATATAAAAATTAAGACATTCTAATATAAAATAGAATTGTTTTAATTAATTATTAAAAAATATTTTATGATTTTTTTAATATAAATTTTAAATAAAGATTACAATAATTTCATAGTTATGTGATAAATCTATAATACTTTCAACCAAACAAAGTACCATATTAAGGAACAATAGCAATAAAACAATTCATAATAACATGAATTAATTTATAAAATACATCAATTTTAAGTGATATAATTAAATAATTCGCAACAAATTAACGTCAAATACAATTAATATTCATTTTTTATCGAAAAAACTAGCTATGTTTGTAAAATATTATACAAACATACACAATGAAAAAACAAATTATTTTACTCGTAACATTATTAATTAGTGCTAATCAATATGCTCAAGTTGGTATCAGAACTAGCAATCCCCAAACAGCTTTACACGTTGACGGAGCCAAAGACAATGCAGCAACGGGCGCGCCAACTGCTGCTCAACAGCTTAATGATGCCGTTGTAACATCAACAGGAAATTTTGGCCTAGGAACAATAGCTCCTACAGAGAAACTAGATATTGCTGCAGGTAACGTCCGTATTCGTGATATCAATACAAATATTGGCGTTGGAGGCACCGACAGAACCGTAGTAGCTGATGCAAATGGTATTTTAAAAACGATTAATTTTACTGATTATTCACTATTTCATGCACGTTTGGCAGGAGATCAAAGCCATACTAGCGGAGTTATCAGCACATTAGTTTTTACAACACCTCTGGCAACTTCACCTTACTATAGCTATAATACAACCACAGGTGTTCTCACTTTTAATCAGCCAGGAAATTACATCGTTACTTTGCAGGCAAGTTTTACCAATTTAGCATCAGCAGGAACACAGATTGTTTTAGGTGTACGCCCCGTTCCCGATGCCAATTATATAGCAAGAGGAAGTCACTATAATGCTGCAGTCACCAGTGGCACTATTGGAGAATTAATGAATTACACAACGTTGGTTATTATACCTACTTCAGGCTATCAAATTCGCTTTACAGCTGCTACAAATGCCAGCTGTACAATTTTAGCAACAGAAACCGGAGGAACAGGTAGCGGAAATGTCACGAATGTAACAGTGCAAAAAATTTAAAATACAAAACCAAATAAACAAAAAACGGAACTTTTATTGAGTTCCGTTTTTTTATGATAAATATTTTAATTAAAATTTTCTTTCGATAACATAATCCAACATATTGTGTAAAGATTTTCTTACCTCAGTATCAGGGAATTCATTAAGAATATCTTTTGCTTTCTGTTGAAATTCTTTCATTATTTTGATCGAATATTCCAGACCGCCTGAACTTTTAACAAAAGCGATAAGCTCTTTCACTCGCTTTTGATCGTTATTATAACGTTTTATCGTATTGAAATAATACTTTCTGTCTTTTTCGCTGGCAATTTTCAAAGTATGAATCAAAGGTAAGGTCATTTTCTGTTCCTTAATATCAATTCCTACAGGTTTTCCGATGACATTTGAACTTAAATAATCAAATAAATCATCCTTAATCTGGAAAGCCATTCCTGTATACGTTCCGAAATCCTGCATTTTCTTAGCAAGCGTTTCATCAGCATTATTGGATAAAACCCCAATCTCACAACAGGCAGCAATCAAAGTAGCTGTTTTCTGTCGAATAATCTCGTAGTAAACATCTTCCGTAATATCTAATTTTCTGGCTTTTTCCAATTGAAGAAGCTCGCCTTCAGACATCTCACGAATCGTTCTCGAAATAACGGCCAACAAATCGTAATCTTTATGGTCTGTAGATAATAAAACCGATTTCGACAAAAGATAATCTCCTACCAAAACGGCAATTTTATTCTTCCACAACGCATTGATTGAGAAAAAATTACGTCTTTTAAAACTTTCGTCCACCACATCATCATGAACCAAAGTCGCTGTGTGAATCAACTCGATCATGGAAGCTCCACGAAAAGTTTTCTCATTGACGTCGCCAATTAGTTTTGCACAAAGAAATACAAACATCGGACGCATCTGTTTTCCTTTAGTAGTAACGATAAAACGAGTTACTTTATCTAATAAAGGCACTTTGCTTTGCATTGATTCATAAAACTTCTGCTCGAAAAGTTTCATTTCCTCATTGATCGGGTGTTTGATGTCTTCTACAATATTTGCCAAAATCTACGAATGATGGATAATAATTATTAATATCACAAAGATAATTTTTTTCAGTCAATTTTAAGTTAAATTAATCTTAGAGTTTATCTTTCGGAATAAAATAAAAACTCTGCTTTGAACCTCCCAATGGCGAACTGAATTTTTCACCGGAAATATAGACTCCTTTTTCATCAACTGCAATACCCTCAATCTGCCCGATTGACAGAGAACTTCCGAGATAATAATGCTTTGGTTTTTGCTTAAAAAAGATTCCGGATTCTGTTTCATCAAAGACATCCAAAAATACTTCTGTTTTCTTTGTATAGCCTATCAAATAAAGCTTTTTATCGAAATAAGAAGCATCTGTAACAACGAAATTGGTTTTATATGACTCTATTTTTTCGGCTTTTTGTTTTTCTGAAATTTCAGGATCAACAATATAATGTGAAACCGATCTTGACGCCCATTCTTTTGAAAAAACATGCAGTTTTCTATTTAAATAAATCATTGCTTCTGCATCGTAGTCAGTATTGGTGTATTTTGGAATAAATTCTGTCTGGTCTGGATAATAGAATGAAATTATTTTAACAGAATCGTTTTTCAATTCATTATTTTGAAAAGGAACTTTATAGATTTCCAGATCTCGTCTTGTTCCGCCATTGTTTCCAAAATCTCCGATGTAAAAGTATTTTCCATCATTTGCGAGCGCTTCCCAATCTTTATTTTTAGCATTGATTTTTAAGGTATTGATAATATTTCCTGAGTTTTTATCAATCTCAAAAAGCTCGGGAGAATTTCCGCTGTCATTGAAAGTATATAGTTTATCATTAAAAAAACTTAATCCTGATGTTTCCTTTAATTTCTCATCAAGATAATTGATTCTATATTTTCTTATTTTAAGAAAATCAGATTGCTGCGAAAATGAGTAGGTGAAAATTACGGTTGTTATTATTAGGAAAAGCTTTTTCATGGAGTAAAAATAATTTTTATTTAAACACGAATTGCACGGATTTTTGCACAAATTACACAAATTTATGTGTTTACTTTATCATTTCACAAACATCTAAACTTTACAAGTTGAGATTCTTTCTTCTTCAGAAGGACAAACTGTATCGTAATATAATTCTTAGAAGAGATTTGTGAAATTTGTGAAAAACATTCGTGCTTATTTGTGTTTGAAAAATCAAGCTGATTTCTTCAATTTCTGTCTTCTATTTTGCTTTTCCAAATGTTCTTTTTGATATTGTCTAACCGTTTTTCCGGTTCCATCATGTCTCCAACCTGGAGAATTAAAAAGATAATTGATTCTGTCTGAAAATTTTAAATCTGATTGTTTGATATCTTTCCAAATTTTTCTCCATTCATAAAAAAGAACTGTATCAGGTTTGTTATCGGGCATTTTTGGATAAATTCCGTATTTCACAGGAACATTGGGATCTTCTTTTTCAAAAGTTCCGAAAATTTTATCCCAAATAATGAGACACATTCCCATATTCCTGTCGAGATATTTTATGTTACAGGCATGATGAACACGATGATGAGAAGGTGTCACCAAAATATATTCAAGAATTCCCATCGTTTTTACCGTCTGAGTATGAACCCACGTTCCGTACACCTGACCGATCGCGTAAACAACCATAATATGCCAAGGATTAAAACCTAAAAAAGCTAAGGGAGAAAAGTATAAATACCGATAAAGCGGTTGTAAAACCGGACTCCTGAAACCTGTTGTTAAATTGAAATATTCCGAACTGTGATGCGTAATATGAACCGCCCAAAATACTCTTGAATGATGATCAACATAATGAAGAACATAATACGCAAAATCTGTAATCACAAAGCAAATCAACCAATACCAGATTGTAAAATCCCTGGAAAAAATTCGGTGATTGTAGAAGAAAAACATGACCCCCATCGCGGAAACTTTCATCAAGAGATCCAGCCCGAAGTTCATCAATGCAAGAAAAACACTTGTTGCAACGTCTTTTCCATTGTATAATTTGGCTTCAGAAATATGACTGTAAATCATTTCTGCCAAAATAACAGCAGCAAGAATCGGGATCGACCAAGCATAGACATTTTCTAATCCGTCTTCACCTAAAAAGTAATCCGTCATTGTACATTAGTTTTATACAAATGTAGGATTTTAAGAAATCGTTAAGAATTAATTTTTGATTTTTTAATGAAATTTTAATTCACAGCATCAGCCGTTTTGTTGGCCAACTGTCCGCAAGCCGCGTCAATATCTCCTCCTCTACTTTTACGGATCATTACGGTGATTCCTGCATTTTCAAGCTGACGAACATAATTCTCTTCTGCCTGTTTGTTGCATTTATCATATTTTCCGTCGCCAATCGGGTTGTATTGAATTAAATTAACCTTAGAAGGAACCTGTTTACAATATCTGATCAAAGCTTTAATATCTTCATCTCCATCATTAATACCTTTCCAGACACAATATTCAAAAGTGATTACTGAACCTGTTTTTTTGTACCAATATTGAAGAGAATCCATAATATCCGTTAATGGGAATTTATCCGAAAACGGCATGATTTCGTTACGCTTAGATTCAATTGCTGAGTGAAGAGACAATGCCAATTTAACACGCAGATCGTCATCAGCCAACATTTTGATCATCTTTGGAATTCCTGATGTAGAAACGGTAATTCTTCTTGGAGACATTCCCAAACCTTCCGGCTGGGTGATTTTTCGGATGGCTTCCACTACATTTTTGTAATTCATCATCGGCTCTCCCATTCCCATAAAAACAATGTTGGAAAGCGGTCTTTCGAAGTACATTTTACTCTGGCTATCGATCAGGGCAACCTGATCTACAATTTCAGCAACTTCAAGATTTCTCATTCTTTTCAGTCTTGCTGTAGCGCAGAATTCGCAGTTTAAAGAGCATCCAACCTGTGAAGAAACACAAGCTGTAGTTCTTGTTTCTGTAGGAATTAATACAGATTCTACCAACAATCCGTCATGAAGCTTCACTCCGTTTTTGATGGTTCCGTCTGTACTTCTTTGAAGAAGATCAACAGAAACAGGATTTATAGTATATTCTTCGGAAATTCTTTCACGAAGCGTTTTCGAAAGATTCGTCATTTCATCAATCGAATGGAGATTTTTACTCCACAACCAGTCGTAAACCTGTTTCGCACGAAACGGCTTTTCTCCTAAAGTCAAAAAATAGTCTTTAAGCTGGTCTAGTGATAAAGTACGGATATCTTTCATTTGAGGGTTTAGGTATTAGGACTTAGGATCTAGGGACAAACTAAGCCCTAAATCCTATCTCCTATTATCTTTTTATAAAATTAACATTGCATCACCGTAAGAGTAGAACTTATATTTCTCTTTTACAGCTTCTTCGTAAGCTTGCATAATGAAATCTCTTCCTGCAAACGCTGCAATCATCATCAATAAAGTTGATTTTGGCGTGTGGAAGTTAGTAATCATTGTATTTGCAACTCCGAAATCGTGAGGCGGATAGATGAATTTATTCGTCCAACCATTGAAAGCAGAAATTTTCTTGTTTGAAGAAACAGAAGTTTCCAAAGCTCTCATTGTAGTAGTTCCCACAGCACAAACTCTTCTGTGCTCGTCTACCGCTCTGTTGATGATGTCTGCATTTTTCTCATCGATGATGATTTCTTCAGACTCCATTTTATGTTTAGAAAGATCCTCAACTTCAATTGGGTTGAAAGTTCCTAATCCTACGTGAAGCGTAACTTCAGCAAAATCAATGCCTTTGATCTCTAATCTTTTCATTAAATGTCTTGAGAAGTGTAAACCAGCAGTTGGTGCCGCTACAGCTCCTTCAATTTTAGCATAAATTGTCTGATATCTTTCAGCATCTTCAGGCTCTACTGCTCTTTTGATGTATTTTGGAAGTGGAGTTTCTCCTAATTCTTTTAATTTAGTTCTGAATTCTTCGTAAGAACCATCAAATAAGAATCTTAACGTTCTACCTCTAGAAGTAGTATTATCGATAACTTCAGCAACCAAAGATTCGTCTTCTGTGAAGAATAATTTGTTACCAATTCTGATTTTTCTTGCCGGATCTACCAAAACATCCCAAACGCGAGTCTCTTTATCAAGCTCTCTTAAAAGGAAAACTTCAATTTTAGCTCCAGTTTTTTCTTTATTTCCATAAAGACGTGCAGGGAAAACTTTAGTATTGTTGAAAATAAATAAATCTTTTTCATCAAAATAATCAACCACATCTTTAAATAACTTATGTTCGATAGTTTGTGTTTTTCTGTCAAGAACCATTAATCTAGCCTCATCTCTGTGCTCTGATGGATGTTCTGCCAATAATTCTTCAGGAAGATCAAAATTAAAATCTGATGTTTTCATTTTTTAAATTACGGTTTAAAAATTTAATGAAATTACAAGGTGTAATTTTCGAGTTGCAAATATACGACATTGGATACCCCTTTGTCAAGTATTATTTAACATGATATTAAAAACCGTAATATCACGGTACTTTTCAAGCCGAAAAAAGTTTATTTTTGAGAACATTAAAAAATTAAACTTTAAACACATGAGTAAGTATTCAATTGAAGCTTTCGTTAACGAAACAAAAGAGAATCCACAGGAAAGAGACTATTTCGAACTTGAAAAACCACAACTTTTAGAAATCAACCTAAACAACCAATCTGTATGGACCAAAGCAGGAAGCATGGTAGGTTACGTTGGAAATGTAAAGTTTGAGAAACAGGGAATGCTTTCCGGCGGATTGGGAAATCTTTTGAAAAAAGCAATCAGTGGTGAAGGCGCAAAACTGATGAAGGCAGAAGGAACAGGAAAATTATATGTTGCAGATGCCGGGAAAAAAGTTCGTATCCTTTATTTAAATAATGAAGCTGTCTGCGTGAACGGAAATGATGTTTTAGCTCACGAACAAAGCATTAAAAATGACATCACCATGTTGAAAAGCGTTGCAGGAATGATGTCTGGCGGATTGTTTCAGGTAAAACTATCAGGAACAGGTCATATCGCAATCACAACTCACGGTGATCCGCTGACTTTATTGGTTACTCCAGATTCTCCGGTTTTCACAGATCCGAATGCAACAGTTGCATGGTCCGGAAATCTAAGTCCTGAACTGAAAACCAACGTATCTTTCAAAAGCCTGATCGGAAGAGGAAGCGGAGAAGAATTTCAAATGAAGTTTTCAGGTCATGGTTGGGTGCTTATTCAGCCTTACGAAGAAGTTTATACGATAGAGAAATAATTATTGATGATTAATTTAAATCAGATCTTTAATAATTAATTATTTTTACAATGTAAGTAATTCAATATTGTTAAAAATATACATCCATGAAAAATTTATTGACTGTGCTATTATTGATCACTATCAACATAGCTTATTCACAACTCCAAAAAGTCGAAAAAGTAATCGATTCCTGTGTGAAGACAGACAATTTCAATGGTTCTGTATTATTAGCAAAAAACGGCAATATTGAATTGCTTACTTATAAAGGTTTAGCCAACAGACAGTATAACATTAATTTTTCTGACGAAACCAAATTTCATATTTTTTCTCTTACTAAAACTTTTACGGCAGTGCTTATTATGCAATTATACGAAAGAGGAAAAATCAATTTAGATGCTACGATTTCTACTTACTATCCTGAATACAAAGGAGAAGCTGCGAAAAAAGCAACAATACGAAATTTGTTGACCTACAGCAGCGGAAGATTTCATAAAGACATCAGTTCACCCGAATTTATTCATCAGGCTTACGACAATACAATTTGGGATCTTGATAATTTTATCACCACTTTTTTATCTGAAAAACTGATCGACAAACCGGGAACGAAATTCAGCTATAACAATGGTGACTATATTTTACTTGGAAAAATCATTGAAAAGATATACAATAAACCATTTGAAGAGGTTTTAAAGGAACAAATATTAATTCCTTTGAAAATGCAGAACACAGGATTTCTGCATCATAATGATATTGTTAAAAATATCGATGAAGGCTATTCTGCCGATGAATCCGACGCTTTCTCACTTCACATGCCTACAAATACTTATATTGATAATCTTTACTGTGCCGGAGCTATGTATTCTACTCCAAAAGATTTGTTAGTTTTTGATCAAGCAATTTTCAATCATACTTTACTTAAAAAATCAACTGTGGATACGATGCTTACTCCATATAAAGAGCTTGGAGATACTGCTTTTAGTTTTTGGGTTTATCCTAAAAAATTTGGCTTCGTAGACACTTTATTTGCAGAACGTCAAGGTGAAGGGTACGGCCACAGTGCAAATTGGGTGCATTTGATTGATAAAAATGTTACGTTAATTATTTTATCAAACACAAAAGATATTAAATATTTAAACAAAATGAGAGAAAAAATATTAACTTCATACTACGGACAGTAACATTACAAAGAAATTTGTTCTACAAAAAGACACATTATTTAAATCTTTAAGCAAAAGGACTGTTTTATAATATATAACAGTCCTTTTGCTTAAAATAGAATAAAAAGATTCGTAGATCACAATCAATTGCTTTATCCATGGTCATAATTTGATATAATTAGCTTTTTGATATTAATATTTTAATATCTTTAAAAATAAAAATACACAGATGAATAATTCCCGTAGAAATTTTATCAAAACAACAGCATTGGCAACTTTTGGCGCCCTTGTTTTGCCCAATTCTTTATTTGCTTATTCTGAAAATTTTAAATCTGACAAAAAAATTCGTGTAGGCTTCATCGGAGTCGGACTTCGAGGACGAGAACATGTAAAATTACTTGCAAAACGTAACGATGTCGAAGTCATTGCCTTTGCAGATCCCAGTAAAATCATGTTAGCCGAATGTCAGAAAATACTTAAAGACAACGGCAAGCCTGCCGCAAAAGAGTTTTCAAATGGTGAATATGATTATCGAAATCTATTAAAACAAAACAATATTGATGCAGTAGTGATCGCGACTCCGTGGGAATGGCATTTGACACAAGGTGTAGAAGCCATGCGTGCAAAGAAAATTGTAGGAATGGAAGTTGCCGGAGCAATTAAACTTGAAGACTGCTGGGAGTTTGTAAAAGCTTACGAAGAAACAAAAGTTCCTATTTTCATGATGGAAAACGTCTGTTACCGAAGAGATATTATGGCTGTTCTCAACATGGTTCGTAAAGGTATGTTTGGAGAATTGGTTCACGGAAGAGGTGGTTACGAACATGATCTGCGTGGCGTTTTATTTAATGACGGAGTTACTCCTTATAATTCGGGAGTTGAATTTGGTGCAAAAGGGTTCAGTGAAGCAAAATGGCGAACGGAACATTATGTAAAAAGAAATGGTGAACTCTATCCTACTCACGGATTAGGGCCAGTTTCCATGATGATGAACGTCAACCGTGGAAACAGATTAACAAGACTATCTTCATTTTCCTCAAAATCCGTAGGATTACATAAATATATTGTAGAACATGCAAAAGGTGGCGAAAATCATCCCAATGCAAAAGTAAAATTCCATCAGGGAGATATTGTAACCACGCAAATCGCCTGTGAAAACGGAGAAACCATCCTTTTAACTCATGATACAAGCTTACAGCGACCTTATGATCTGGGATTCAGAGTTCAGGGAACAGAAGGACTTTGGCAGGATTTCGGATCGGGAGGACCTAGTGAGGGACATATTTATTTCGAAAAAATTATGAACCACACCCACAAATGGGACAATCCTGAAAAATGGCTAACAGAAAACGATCATCCAATGTGGAAAAAATATGAAAATATGGCTACAGGAGCCGGACATGGTGGAATGGATTTCTTCGTAATGAACACTTTTATTGAATGCATCAAACGAAACATAGAATTCCCGATGGATGTTTATGATTTGGCAACTTGGTACTCTATCACTCCGCTCAGCGAAAAATCCATCGCAAAAGGAGGTCAGGCAATTGACATCCCTGATTTCACGAAAGGACAGTGGAAAAACCGTAAACCCGTATTTGGAATGACAGATGATTTCTAAAAAAACACTTCTCATATTAGCCGGAGGTTTAGGCAGCCGATACAAAGGCCTGAAACAGGTAGACGGAATTTTAGAGAACGGATCTCCTCTCATGGAATATTCTCTCTATGATGCTCTGGAAGCAGGTTTTAATAAAGTAGTTGTAGTTTTCAACCGATTTATTCCTGAAAGTTATATTGAAAGGCTTGAAAAAATTTCGAAAAACAATAATTTCGAACTGCATTTTGTTTATCAGGAACAGGAAATGTTTGTGCCCAAAAATTACGATCATTCCGCAAGACAAAAACCTTGGGGAACCGGTCATGCTATTCTTTGCGCAAAAGAGATTATTAATGAAACATTTACAGTAATCAATGCTGATGATTTTTATGGAAAAGAGGTCTATCAACTCGCTTCAAAAGAAATTGATCTTGGGAATATTTCACCATCACAATTTGAAATTGTTGCATACAATTTAGCAACAACATTGAGCGAAAATGGAACTGTTGCAAGGGGAATCTGCACGTTGGATTCTGAGGATTATTTAATAAAAGTTGAAGAGCAAACCTCGATTCGTAAAGAAGGAAATTCAATTATTTACACTGAAAATGAGAAAGATATAAAAGTTGATCCTAAAACTTTGGTTTCAATGAATTATTTTGTTTTTCATCCTGAAATTTTTGATTCTTTGGAATTATATTTTAATGATTTTATCAACTCAGATCCTTTGCCTAAAGAAGAATTTTATATTCCGTCCGCTGTTCAGAGAATGATGGATGAAAATAAGGTAAAAGTATTAGTAAAATCTTCACCCTCGCAATGGATGGGAATGACGTATGCAGACGACAAAGAAATTATTAAAAATTATCTTGAAAAAGAAATTGAAAATAACCGATATCCACAGATTTTATGGAAGTAAATCATATTGTTCAACAATTCATTACTACTGAAAATTACACCGTCAATTCTATCACAAATGGATTGATCAATGCTACTTTTGTCGTAGAAAATAAGGATACTGATCAAAAATTTATCTTACAGAGAATTAATAATCACGTTTTTAAAAATTCAAATTCAATTATCATTAATCATTTACAGGTTAATTGTCTATTGCAATCCAATGATTATCAATTAAATATAATTAAACCCATTCTTTCTCTTTCAAAAGAATTTTTAGTACAGGATGAAAATTTACAGCTTTGGAGAATGCAAAGTTTTGTAGAAAACAGTGTGACTTTTATTAAAGTTCCGTCACCGGAAATCGCTTTCGAAGCAGCAAAAGCATTCAGTCATTTTCTTGACACAATAAATACGAAAACACTTCCCAATATTGAAGAAACCTTGCCCGATTTTCTCAATTTTGAGAAACGAGTGAATGATTATAAAAATGCATTAGAAAATGCAAATCTTCAATTAATTGAAAACGCCAAAACTGAAATAGAAACTACCAACCAATTTTTGTCTTTGCCTAATAAATGGATCGAAATGGTGAAAAATAATCAACTTCCCAAGAGAATCATTCATGCCGATGCCAAAATCAGCAATATTTTGTTTGATGAAAACCATAAAGCATTAGCCGTTATCGATCTTGATACTGTGATGATTTCGACGATTTTATACGATTTCGGAACGATGATCCAATCCTACACCAACACGACAAATGAAGATGACGGAAGCGCTGAAAATAATTTTAATCCTGAAATTTATAATGCTGTAAAACAAGGATTTTTATTTCATTTAAAAGAAAAATTAACTCCGGAAGAGTCTGAGAATCTTGATTATGCAGCCCAAGTGGCAATTTACATTCAGGAGATTCGTTTTTTGACGGATTATTTAAATGGAAGTATTTATTATTCAACAAAATACGCGGAACATAATCTGGATAGAACTAAGAATCAGCTGGAACTTTTGAAAGGGTTGAATGAGTTTTTGAGCTGAAGAGGGTTTCAGGGTTGGAGAGTTTTAGAGTTGGAGGGCTTTAGAGATGCTTCGACTACGCTCAACATGACACTGCTAGAAACACAAGCCCCGCTAAATTATGCTGTTAGTATTAGAAATGTCATGCTGAGCGTAGTCGAAGCATCTCTACAAAACTGGCTAGATTCCTCCGGAATGACAAACTTTAAGTAAAATTTTAGTTAACTAATATTTATAAAAAATTCAAAATAACTTTCCATTCTTCATACTTTTTTTCAAAAGAAACCGTGTGTAACGGACTTGTTGAAGGCAATAAAATAATAGGAATTTTATAATTCTTTCCTAAAATTTTCTGTAAATTTTTATAAGATTTTCCGCCGTTGCAGAAAATAGCTTTTACGTTTGGATACTGCTCCAACAGTTCTCCAATTTGATTGGCCTCTTCATTTTTTATTTCAGAATCAAGACTTCCTTTTCTTTCGCAGGAATCGATGACATCCCAAATGGCGATATGGTGTTTCTTTAAAACAGCAATTCTTTCAGTATAATTTTGTGTAAAATCTTCATTGAATAATTCAAAAATAATTTTCCAGAATTTGTTTTGAGGATGAGCATAATATTGCTGTTTTTCTAACGACTTCACACCGGGAATTGAACCTAAAATTAGAATTTTAGACTGATCGTCAATGAATGGCGGAAAGGATGAGATTCTGTTTTGCATGATTCAAAGATATAAATTTTGGCTAAAGCCAATCGAGTACTATCAAACAAAAAGCGGGCTAAAGCCCGCTCCTATTGATATTTTTTAAACAATTAAATTCGATTATAATCTAATTATAAAGTTTCTTTCAACCAGTCAAAGAATTCTCTCTGCCAAACCAAACCGTTTTGTGGATGAAGAACCCAGTGATTTTCGTTCGGGAAATAAACTAATTTAGATTTCAAACCTCTCAATTTTGCAGCTTGGAAAGCTTCCTGACCTTGTTCGTAAGGTACACGGAAATCTATTCCACCTTGGAAAATCATAATTGGCTTGTTCCACTTATCTACAAAATTACTTGGGTTAAATTCTGTATATGCTTTTGGAAGCGGTTTTTCCCACGGAGAACCTAAATCCCAATTTGCAAACCAAAGTTCTTCCGTTGTCAGATACCAAGATTTCATATCAAACAATCCATCGTGAGCAATGAATGTTTTAAATCTGTTTTCGTGAATTCCAGCCAACATAAATACGCTGTAACCACCGTAACTAGCTCCAACAGCTGCTACTCTACTTCCGTCAACATATGGTAACGTTTTCGCATAGTCTGTTGCTGCCAAATAATCTCTCATTGGCTGTCCGCCCCAGTCTTTAGAAATTTCTTCGTTCCATTTTGTTCCCCAACCCGGCATTCCGCGACGGTTTGGTGCTACCACAATGTATCCGCTGGCTGCCATTAAAGCAAAGTTCCATCTTGTGCTGAAAAATTGAGTTAATGCAGATTGAGGACCACCTTGGCAATAAACTAAGGTTGGATATTTTTTATTCGGATCAAAATTTGGCGGATAATGGAACCATACGCCCATTTCTTTTCCGTCCGTTGTTTTCACCATTTTCAATTCAGATTTTCCTTGAGCCAATTTAGAATACATGTCTTTATTAGCTTCGGTAACCTGCTTCATTTCACCATTTTTCAGATTAACTGAGAAAAGATCTGTTGCATGATTTACATCTGTTCTTCCAACAACCAATGAATTTTTATTATCAGTAAAAATTTCGTTGACGTCAAAATCTCCTTTTGTAATTTGCTGAACTTTAGCATTTTTAGGATCTAAAGAAAACAACTGTTTTGTTCCTCTAAAAGCTGCCGTGAAGTAAATCGCCTTAGAATCTCCGCTCCAAAAAACATCTCCGGAAACGCTTTCATCCCAAGCTTTTGTAAGATTTGAGGTGTTACCAGACTTCCAATCCATCAATTTGATGTCATTTTTATCTGCTTCATATCCGTCTCTTTCCATGCTCTGCCAAACCAAAGACTTTCCGTCCGGACTGAATTTTGGGTTAACATCGTAACCTTTATTCGTTTCAGTTAAATTTTTAGTTGCTCCTGAAGTTAAATCGTACGCGAAAATATCTGTATTAGTGCTTGTAGAATATTCTTTACCGCTTTTCGGTTTTGTAACATATAAAAGTTGAGAAGAATCCGGGCTCCAGATGAAATCTTCAGCTCCACCAAAAGGTCTTTGAGGGGAATCCCAAGTTTTCCCGTCCAATAAATCTTTCGCAGAATCAACACCAGCTGAAATATTTACGACAAAAACGTGGTTGTATTTTCCTTCATTAAAATAATCCCAGTGTCTGTGGTTTAAGTCTGTATAAACCTGAGCAGTTGTTTTTGGAGTGTCAGCATATTTATCTTTCCCCATTAATTTTTCAACCAAAACCTGCTTACTGAAAGCAATTTTCTTTCCGTCCGGAGAAATTACAATATTATCTACTTCACCGATCGTGTAAAATTCAGTCCAGGTTTTTCCATTATCCTTTGAAAGGAAAATTTCATCGCCTTCCTGAGCGTAAATTCCGTTCTTATCCCACTGAATAAGAGCTTTTTTACCCAAATCGATTTTAGAAGCCTGATTATTAAGAACATTTAGAAAATAGTTCTCACTTTTTGTTTTTTCTGTTTTTAAATCAACTTGTCCTACCTTATAAATAAGCGAAGACTGATCCGGTGAAACTGCCTGTACTCCAACTTTTTTCAAAGTCCAAAGGATTTCAGGAGTCATTAATTGTTGTGCATTCATTAAAAGCGGAGCTGCCAAAGCCAGCAGACTGTACTTAAGTTTCATATATTGATATTCATTTTGTTATTGATCCACGAAATCGCATCATGATTTCAGTAAATCCCTATTTAATTCAAAGATTTCCAAAGTTAATGTTTATCTTAAAATTGAACGAAAGAATTAACAATTATGTTTGGAACAAAAAATCCGTCAGCTAAAAAACTGACGGATTTTTATTTGATATGAATTTAACGCTTTATTTTAATCTCCATCCGAGAACATAGAATTGGCCAATGAAGTGACCAGTGAAAGTGCAATACTGAATATAAATGCCCACCAGAAGCCATCTACAGTCATACTATCAATGAAATAATCTGCTATCAGGATAATGATCGCATTGATTACCAAAGCAAATAATCCGAGAGTGATGATCGTAAGCGGAAGTCCGAAAAGACTCAAAATAGGCTTTACGATAAGGTTTAAAACTCCCAAAACGATCGCAAAAATAATTGCCGTTGAGAAACCTTCAAAATTTACTCCGGGTAAAATTTTAGTTAAAAGATACGCAACTATCGCAGTTACGAACAGGCGAATAATTAAGTTCATAGTAATTGATTTTTTAATGTTTATAGGTGCTACCGAGCAAAAGCCATTCCATTTAGACTAAATAAATCGATAACAATTAGTTCAATTTAAGAAAATTTTAAATCAAATCTTAAAATCAGCTTTATATATTTCTGAATATTAAAAACTTAATGAAAAGTTGAGGCTCTGTAGACCAATTCCGTATCCATTATAATTGTTTTATTGGGCGCAGAAATATCTTTTATTTTTTCTAAAATTAATTGCGCCGCAGTTTCGCCCATTTTAACTAAAGGCTGTTGCACACTTGTTAATTTCGGATGTACAATTGTTGCCAATTCCGTTCCTGAAAAACTCGCAACAGCAACCTGTTCCGGGATCTTTATTCCCTGTTCAAGAAGATAATTCATCGCTCCGATTGCCAATGTATCACTGAAAGCAAAAATACTGTCGAATTCTATTTTCTTGTCTAATAATTGTTTCGCGGCGTTTTCTCCGGCATCGAACATCATTCCGTCTGTTTTTATCGTCAATTCGGGATCAAAAATATTATGTTTAGTCAAAATACGTTTGTAGCCCATTTCTCTCTCGATCGCATTACGGATTGTTGAAGGTCCCATGATGTGAGCAATCCTTTTTCTGCCTGTGTTTATCAAATGTTCAACAACCAATGAAGCTTTAATGTTATCATCCACCACAACTTTTGAAACATCCAACGTTTTACTCGGAATTCTGTCGAAAAAAACAAATGGAATCCCTCTATCCATGATCTCCTTGTATAAATCTTCGTTGTAGGTTTCATGGCATAGATTAATAATAATTCCATCAACATTAAATTCTTCTAAAAGTTGCAGATTTTTCCTTTCAATTAAAGGATTTTCGTCCGATTGAGTGATAATTACCCTATATCCCAACGGATACAAAATATTCTGAATTCCCTGAAGAACTTTTGAAGAAAAAGGCGTAATCATTTCGGGAACTACAAGCCCAATATTCTTTGTCTGGCCGTACTTTAAGCTTAAAGCTGTCGCGTTAGGTTTGTACCCTAATTTTTCGGCTGCTTCCACTACTCTTTTCTGAGTTTCGGGGTTGATATTTTTATCATTCAAAAGCGCCCTTGATATCGTAGAAGTCGACAAGGATAGGAATTTGGATAAATCTTTAATGGTAATTCGTTTCATCAGGTGCTTTTTTGAGGTAGATTTTCATCAAAAATACACAAAAATTACACAAATGGGAACGTTCCCAAACTTTTGGGAACGTTCCCATAAAGAATTTTCAAATAAAAAACATTATCAATAATCAAATTAATATAAGTTTGAGAAATCGACTATTATTTAAAAAATATATAAAATTTTTCTCATGGATATACAAGCCTTTCAATACGATTCTAAAAATATAAAATCCGGTATTCTGCACATTGGTGTAGGTAATTTTCACAGAGCGCATCAACAATTTTACACCAATGAATTGCTAAAACATGAAGACCAGCAAAATTGGGGAATCTGTGGAGTTTGTCTGCTTCCATCTGACGAAAAAATTGTCAATAATTTAAGATCCCAAAACCTTGATTATACTTTAACCATCTGCGGAAGAGACGGAAAAGATGAAATTCACAAAATAGGTTCATTAACGGAATTAATCTGGGGCGTTGAAGATCCAAAAGCTGTTGTTGATAAAATTGCAGACTCTTCCATCAAAATTATCACTTTAACGATTACAGAAGGAGGTTATAATTTAGATAAAGAAACCAATGAGTTTAATTTAAATGATGAAAAAATTAAATATGATCTTGAAAATCCAAACAATCCGACAACTGTTTTCGGATTTATAGCGGAAGGTCTTCGTAAAAGAAAAGCAGACGGAACCGGAAGTATTACCATTTTATCTTGCGACAACCTTCAACATAACGGAAATACGGCAAAAAGATCTTTTACCACTTTTATTGAAGCTCAGGATAAAAATTTAGCTGAATGGGTAAAAGAAAACGTGACTTTCCCAAACAGTATGGTCGATAGAATCACACCTGCAACAACTCCCGAAGATGTTGTGAGACTGAATAAAAAAAGTGGAATTGATGATAAAGCTCCCGTGTATTGCGAAGATTTTACACAATGGGTGATCGAAGATAATTTTATTGCCGGAAGACCAAGTTGGGAAAAAGTTGGAGTAGAATTTACACAAGACGTTACAGCTTTCGAAAATATGAAATTGAGCTTACTGAATGCTTCTCACACTCTGCTTTCTTATCCCTCATTTTTAAAAGGTTACAGACAAGTGGATGAAGCTATGGAAGATAAAAGTATTGTGAAATTTATCCGTGATTTTATGGATACAGACATCACTCCTTACGTTCCAGCTCCTGAAAATACCGATCTTGAAAAATATAAACAGACTTTAATTGAAAGATTTGCCAATCACAGCGTGAGCGATCAAGTGAGCAGACTGTGTTTCGACGGAATTTCAAAGTTTCCGGTTTACATTATGCCGAACCTTGCAAAAATGATCGATGATGATAAATATCTTACTCGTGTCGCTTTCCTATTCGCTTCTTACAGACAGTATTTAAAATATAAAGTTGATGATAAAGGTCATTCTTACGACGTTGCAGAACCCTGGATGACTGAAAATGATGAAAAATTTATTTCCAGCGACAACGCTCTCGATTTCTTAGGTTTATCTGCTTTTAAAAGTGTTGATTTGAAAGAATCAGGCTCATTTATTCAGCTTTATGAAAGATTTGTAAGCGAAATTAAAAATCAGGGAACGACTCAGGTATTAGAATCAATAATATAAAAAACAAACACTTATGATAGTTAATTCAGATATTAAAACCCTTGATACAAAGACGAATACCAGCGTATTTCCGTTCGCTATTATTACGTTTATCTATTTCATCGTTGGTTTTTTAACCACCGTAAACGAGCAGTTACAAGCTCCTTTGAAGTTCACATTTCTTTCTCATGCAGGAAGCTTAAAAAATACTTTTACTACCTTAATTTCCTTCTTTTTCTTCTTAGGATATTTATTAAACGGAACATTAGGAAGTAAATGGGTGAATGCTTTCGGATATAAAAATACCATTCTGAGAGGGCTTTTATTCATGATCTCAGGATTATTTATGTATTTGTTCTCGTCATGGTTTGGCTCGCAATATCCGAATATGGAATTTAGTGTTGCTGATGCCGTTATCCCTTTCGGATTCATCATTTTCGTTGCGGGATCTTATTTAATGGGAACTTCTGCGGCTGTTATTCAGGTTGTTGTGAATCCTTATGCTGCTTCTTATCAGTTAAAAGGCACTCAGCCTGTACAAAGATTGAATATTTTAACAGCAATTAATTCCATCGGAACCACTTCTGCCCCATTCTTCGTTACTGTTGTGATGTTCAGCGGAATTTCGATTGAAAGTATTGAAATTAAACAATTATTACTTCCGCTTTCTGTATTGATAGCATGTATTTTAACTGTTATTTTAATCACAAAAAGACTTCATCTTCCTGATATTGAAAACACCAGAGCCGTTGGCGGTGAAAAACTGGAAAGAAGTATTTGGTCGTTCAGACATTTTGCATTCGGAGTTGTAGCGATATTTTTCTATGTTGGAACTGAAGTTGCGATTGGTGCGAATATCAATCTTCATGCTTTTGAACTAACAGAATCCGGCCATCCCATTACTTTTTTCGGAAAAACAGACATTATGATTGGCGGAATGGACTTAGGAATTCACGCTTTACTTTCCACATTATATTGGGGCGGATTTTTAGTTGGAAGGTCAGTTTCAAGTTTTCTGAGTCATATTTCAGCAAAAACTCAATTGGCGGTTACCACTATTTTGGCCACGATCTTAGCGATTATTTCAATGATTACTCAAAATCTTTGGTTCTTAGTTGCCATCGGACTTTTACATTCATCGATGTGGAGCTGTATCTACACACTTTCAATTAAAGGTTTAAATAAATACACTTCAAAAGCTTCGGGAGTTTTCATTTCGGCAGTATTTGGAGGGGCTGTATTTACGCTTGTTCAGGGTGGATTGGCAGATGCTTTCGGATCTTGGAGATGGACATGGATTTTAACCGTAGTTTGTGAATTATTAATGCTGTCTTATGCATTATTTGGATCAAAAATCAGAGAGAAGGATTTAATTAACTAACAATATTCATTTTTGTGTTTACGCATTCCTATTATCCGGTATTTATTTGTCGGATGTAGGGATGCTACAACAAAAATCTAAAAAACACAGCATCATGATCAAAACTAAATTATTGATAATTTCTTCAATTATCATCGGAAGCTCATTACTTTACGGGCAGAAAATTCATTCGGCTTTACAACTAAGAAACAGTCATTTATGGAGAGGACTTGAAGTTTCTTCAGGTTTAGTTTATACAGGAGACATTCATTTAGACGGAAAAAATTTCTACGGCGGATTTTGGACGGGCGGAAATTTTGACGGTTCGTACAAAGAATTCAACAATTATGTTGGCTATAAAAATAAACATTTGACGGTTGAACTTTGGGACATTTATAATTTTTCACCTGATGCAACCTATAACAACAAAGAGTTTTTTAATTATAATGCCAGCGAAACAGGTCGTTTTTGGGATTTGAGATCGTACTACACTATCAGTGATAAAGTTCCTTTAACTTTAAGTGCAAACACTGTTATTTTCGGGCGTGACAGGAATAAAGAAAATACAGAAAACAAATATTCATCTTTTGTTTCCGCAGAATATCCTGTTTATAAAAATGTAGATGAAAATCTGGAAGTCCGCACAAGAGTCGGCTATGGTTTTGCATTAAATCATGCCGGAGAAGAAAGTAATTTCTTTGCTAAAAAAGATGGCATCAATGAAGTGAGTTTAATTGTCTCTAAAACGTTTATGGTTGCAGGTTACAAACTGCCAGTCGGCATTTGGGGAATGTGGAATCCTATCGGAAATAATGCTTATCTGCAGTTTTCTGTTCAGGCATTTTCATTCTGAGTTTGTTTGAGAGTATTAGAGGTTGAGGGTTGTAGGGTTTGAGTGTCGTAGAGTTTGAGAGTGTTTGGGTATGAGTTTTTTAATGCTAAAAGTTTATTTTGATATGATATAAAAATTAATTATACCCTATTTTTTATTTTATCTTCATCATCGTAACTAATGAAGTTGCAACATGACTTTCGGAACCTCCATTTTCGTCAACAACATAAATTTCTGTTCTGATGACACTGATCTTTGCGCCACCTTTTACAACATAAGATTTTGAAACCAAAGCATCTCCGATTGCAGGTCTTAAATAATTCACTTTTAATTCGACTGTTACCACATAACAATCTTGTTCATAATGACTCACCGCAGCATATCCTGAAGAAACATCCACCAAAGAAGCGATCATTGCGCCGTTGAACATTCCTGCTTTTCTGGTCATTAATTCCATTTTTGGGATTTTCATGGAAATGAAATCGGTGTCGACTTCCAGTAATTCTGCTTTGTAGAATTTTAAGGTTTCTGAGCGGTTGAAGCTGTCGGTGATGAGTTGTTTTTTTTCAGGTGTCATTGATTGTTGTTTGAATGGTAAATTTAAACACAAATTGCACTAATATTTTACACAAATAGCACAAAGCTTAAAAACAAAGCTTAAACTTAATACTCTTCTTAATAAAACTTAATGGTTATTTTTTTGAAATAGTAAGAAGCATTAAGTTTTTAAGATTAGTTAAGTTTTGGCTAAAGCCATTTGAAGATTGCTTAAAATGAAAACGGGCTAAAGCCCGTTCCTATTGATATTATTGAGAATAATGTTCGTGTTATTAGTGTAAAATATTTGTGCAATTTGTGTTTGAAAAAAAAAATTAATTAAGTTGAACCTGAAAATCATCAGACAACAATAAAATTCCTTCCGCCAAACTTTCCGGATGTGTTGTAAATCCTTTCAACTTTGAAGTTTTTCCTTTTAACACTAAGTCTAAAAGTTGTTTATCCGAAATCTTTTTTCCGAAAATATCAAAAGAGATTTTAAAGCCACAATTTTTAAAATCAGAACAGCCGACAGCGGTTTTTCCTTTGATCAGATTATGTTCTTTACATTTGGGACACTTGGTTTCTTCCCAAGTCTGGAGTTCTTTTTTTACGGCAGGCTCGCGTTTTTTCTTTTCAACAACAACTTCTTCTTCCTGCAGCATGATGACCTTTCCTTTTCCGTCAACCACTTTTTTGGTTAACTCCGTTACCATTTGGATCAATTCTTCTTTGAACTGGTTGGCTTCATATTCACCACTTTCAATTTTACGAAGTTTTAATTCCCATTCACCCGTTAATTCAGGGCTTTTCAGTAATTCATCTTCAATCGTATCGATCAATTGAATTCCGGTTTGAGTAGCGATCAGATTTTTTCTTTTCTTTTCAATATACTGTCGTTTGAAAAGCGTTTCTATAATGTTGGCTCGGGTGGATGGTCTTCCAATCCCGTTATTTTTTAATAATTCTCGAAGTTCTTCGTCTTCCACCTGTTTTCCCGCGGTTTCCATTGCTCTCAGAAGAGTTGCTTCCGTGTAGGGTTTTGGAGGTGACGTTTTTCCCTGGTGAATCATTGGATCGTGCGGTCCGGTTTCTCCGGCAACGAATTCAGGAATTGTTTGCTCCTCTTCCTTATCTTTTTCTTTATCAGTCGGTTCTTCTTTGGCATCTTTTGCATAGACTGCTCTCCAGCCGGGTTCAAGAACCTGCCTCCCACTTGTTTTAAATGGAATAGTTCCTACCTTACCTTCCACCAATGTATTTGAAATTTTACATTCAGGATAAAACACAGAAATAAAACGTTTTGCGATGAGGTCATACACCAATTTTTCTTCCCTCGTCAGGTTTTGAGAAGGCGGAACTTCTGTTGGAATAATCGCATGGTGATCCGTTACTTTAGCATCATCAAAAACTGCTTTCGATTTTGGAATTGGTGCTTCTAATAAAGGCGCAATCAATTCCTGATAGAAATACATTTTTCTAAGAATCCCTTCAATTTTCGGATATAGACTTTCCGATAGATACGTTGTATCAACACGTGGATAAGTCACATGTTTTTTCTCGTAAAGACTTTGAATATATTTTAAAGTGCTTTCCGCAGAATAACCATATTTTTTGTTGGCTTCCACCTGAAGTCCAGTCAAGTCAAAAAGCCTTAGATTTTTTTCTTTTCCTTCTTTAATTTCAAAAGAAACGATCTCAAAAGGATTTACTTTAAGATATTCCAAGCCCTTTTCTGCACGATCTAAGGTTTTTAAACGGTCAATCGCTGCGTTGAAAATAACGTCACGATATTTGGTTTTCAGTTCCCAATATTCTTCGGTGTTAAAAGCATCAATCTCTTTCTGGCGCTGAACCAACATCGCCAACGTCGGAGTCTGCACTCTTCCGATAGAAAGTACGACTTTATTTCCGCCAAACTTTTTGGTGAAAAGTCGAGTTGCATTGATTCCCAATAACCAATCGCCAATCGCTCTTGCATTTCCTGCGAGGTAGAGATTTTTGTAATCTTCGGCTGGTTTTAGGTTTTGAAAACCTTCTTTAATCGCTTCTTCGGTAAGGGAAGAAATCCATAAACGCTGAATCGGTTTGTTGCATTTTGCTTTCTGCAAAACCCAACGCTGAATGAGTTCTCCCTCCTGCCCGGCATCCCCGCAATTGATTACCTCATCACATTCTTCCACTAATCTTTCAATCACTTTAAACTGATTTTCAACACCTTTGTTAGGTATTAATTTGATCCCGAAATTATTTGGAATAATCGGCAGTAAAAAAAGATTCCAGGATTTGTACTGAGGACCGTAGTCGTGAGGTTCTTTCAGGGTACAAAGATGTCCGAACGTCCATGTCACGCAATAACCGTTTCCTTCCATATAACCTTGTTTAGGCGTGGTTGCGCCCAATACTTTGGCGATATCTCTGGCAACACTGGGTTTTTCGGCAATACAAAGTTTCATGAATTTCGGGATTATTGAAAGGGTTGCAAAAATCGGGATTTTTTTTGGATTTCGCTAATTTAGTTGAGGGTTGATAAATTGAGTGTTATGAAAATAATACTTTAAAATATTAAAATATTCGTCTGTTTTAAATCAAAAAAGCTCCCTTAAAAAAGAGAGCTCTCAACAATATTAATGAATCTAACTTCATTATTTCTTATTCACCTCAGCAATCGCATCCTTAATTCCACCGCCTGCAACTTCAAAGAAAGACGGACCTGCCAGCAGATATACTTTTTCTATTTTTTTGGTATTTGATAATTTGTGTTCCTTTAAATAAGTTTCAGAACGATTAGCTGATACAATCCCTTTCACTACATTTCCGGCTACCAGAGCGGTTGGAGAATCAATTCCGGCATCTTTAAGATCGCTGGCAAAGGCGAAGTTGGTTACTCCTAATTTCATCGCTTCACGAGCTGCCACTTCTCCTACGGAAGCCATCAGTTCGGGAGTGAATTTATTGCGGTCTCCTAAGCCTATCAACAGAAGTTTTTTTGCTGACATTGAGCCTGCCGGAGGGGTAATTAAAATTGTTTCCAATGAGTGTCCCTGAAATTGCCCTGACTGTCTGATTTTGGTGAATTCACCTTTCAAAGCATCATCCAAATGGACTAAACCATTTAAGTTTGCGGGTAATGCTTGGGCACTGCGAATATCATTTTCAGTATATTCGAAGACACAGGCAACTTGTAATTGAGCATCTGCGGAAGATGGTCCCTGAACCAATCCGATCATTGAAATTCCGTCAACAGAGCCCCAGTTTTTTGATGTTCCGATGGCTGTGGGTGTTGGAGATGAGTTCGCTGAGCTTGTTTGCGCGAAAGTCAGTGTTGAAAATGCTAATCCTGCGATGAATAGAGATTTTTTTAAGCTATTTTTTAGTGTATTTTTCATAAGGTTTATTTTAAAGTTTAAGATTTTTGTTTTAACGCTAAGTGCGCAAAGTTTTTATTTAAATATTTTCTGTTTTTAAGTTCGCAAAGGCGTTTCACTCAGCTAAGTTTTGCGATGTTAACTTGTAAGATTTAATTCTAATTTATTATTTGTCTTATTGTTTTTCAAAGGTAGTTTCTATCTAAAAATTTCACATTGATGTGGGATAATAAAACACAAATAGCTCAAATATTTTTACAAATAATACCATTGAAAATTCTTGCTTTTTGAATAGATGTTTGTGATATTATTGTTTCATTTAAAATTTAAATACGATTCTGGAATTAATAAAAAGACCGTCTTTATCATCTTCGATCACATCATTGACGAACGCTCCGGTTTTGAAATACTGGATTCCAGTGTTGAAGGTCAGAAACTTATTGATTTTATAATTAATACTTCCCAGAAAAGCCGTTCCTATATATTTCTTGGTCGAGTTTGAAGAGGTCAGGTTCAATGTTCCGCTGGGTCTGTAAACGCCGTCCTGTACTGAAAATCGCCAGTTGAAAACTACGTCTCCCTGAATTGTTATTTTACTGTTCAGATCAACCGTTGCATAAGGGTGAATATCAATCAGATTCACAGGACCGATTTGCGGATTGAATCCGAAATAACCGCCTTTTGGATAGAGAGGATTGAATGTTCCCAGTGTTCCGTCCCCTTTTTTACGGTCGCCTGAAATATAGTCGTTTCGGAGGTTGACCGTAGGTTTTCCCTTTACATTTTCGAACATATAGCCGATATCTGCTGAAGCTGTCCAAGCACTGATATTTCCTTTATTGAAGTTTCCGAACTGATAGGCTCCTTCAAAATTGTAAATAAATCCGCCGCCATATCTGTAGAATCTTCCGCCTAATGTATGTCTTGTTTCAGCTCCTGATCCGTCTTCAAAACGTGATTCCTTACGGTGAATTCCCAAATAGTAAAACTCTATGTTTCCGCTTTTAGGAAGGATAAAAGTGTTATAACTTCCCCAAAGATTGATTGATTTTGAAGATATGTTGTCAAAAGTTCCGACGTTCACTTCACTCGCCATCATCATAAAAGCATCTGATCTGAAATTTCCTCTTTTGTACATGAATTTTAATCCATCAAAATAAAGTCTCAGGTTCGGACCTTCGCGTACAGAAATCAGTCTTCCGCTTCCATAATCCAATTCCTGTCTTCCTGCACGGATCGTCAGTTTTTCTTTTTCATTTTTGATCGCATCAACGTCTACAAAAAGGTTCTGAATATTCAAATGATCCTCATCAATGGGTCTCGGACCGTTTTTTCTTCCGTTTTCCCAGGCACTTCTGAGTTGTCCGAAAATTCTCACCCTTGAACCCAAATGTACATCTGCATGCACTGTATATCTCTGGATTAAAAACGGATTGCTTCCAATTCCAAGTCTTCCCCAATCTTCATTATTAAAATCTACAAATTCAAGTCTTGCTTCTCCGCCCAGCGACAGGTATTTGTCTTTTTTTTCGGATAACGGAATGTATTTTATTGAATTATAAAACGTTTCCGTTGAGTCTTTATAGGCAGAATAATCTTCATCAAACCTCATCAATTTAAACTGAGCAAAAAGATAAGTCGGGAAAATGATTTGCAAAAGCAATAGAACAATGATCAGCTTTTTCATGGTTTTGAATTTGATTTTTCAATGGTTGATTTAAATGATATAAGTTTTTTAACGCAAAGAATGATTTTTAAAACTGTAGATTAGAAGAGCAAAGAGGAATCAATTTCATTGATTTTTAGAAGCTAACTTTTATGAACCAATCCGTCAACAATTCTTTGAATTTTCACCACCATCCAATAGAGAAGAATTTTATGATGGCGAAATATTATTTAGTTAAAATTTAAATGATTATTTGGTTTGGTAACCTCCGTAATATTTTACCGGTGACCATTCCGGAAGTACGGGCAATGAAGCGGGAGCAACGTTTTTGTAAGATTCGTCTCCATATACTACTTTTCCGTCTACGATGGTTAATTTTGAAGTAATAGTTTTGATTTCCTCTTCATTAACCGTGAAATAATCTTTATCTAAAATCGTAAGATCTGCAAAATATCCTTTCTGAATTTTTCCTTTTTCGTAGTCTTTTATCAATTCATATCCTCTATATGTAGAAAGTGATAAAGCTGTTTTTCTGTCGAGTGTATTTTCTTTTGCCATCACCTGAGTTCCACCGATTGTTTTTCCTGAAGTGATCCAGTATAAAGCAACCCAGGGATTGTAGCTTGCGACTCTTGTTCCGTCTGTTCCCAATCCTACAGGAATTCCCATTTCAAGCATTTTTTTAACAGGAGGAGAAGCTAATGCTGCTTTTTTACCGTAACGGTGGATGAAACTCTCCCCCTGATATGCCATTCTGTGTTGTACAGCAATACCTCCGCCCAATGCTTTGATTCGTTTCATATTCTCTTCTGTCACGGTTTCTGCATGATCAATAAACCAAACCAGTCCGTTCAGAGGATTTTCCTTATTCACTTCTTCAATGACATTCAAAAATCTCGTAATGCTTTCATTGTAGGTAGCATGAATTCTGAAAGGCCATTTTTTTGTCACCAAAAGACTGACTACCTCTTTCATGCTTTTTTCCATGGTAGTGGGAAGCTCAGGTCTCGGAAAAAGAAAGTTTTCAAAATCTGCTCCGTCAGAAACCAGGTTTTCACCGCCTCCGTTTACGTGATAATCAATATCATTAAAATCATTATGTCCGTGATCATCAATTTCTACCATTCCTGTCCATTTTGTATAATCCGCCAGTTCAGAGCCTTTCTTCTGAGCAAACAGGTAATAAGGCAGACGAACGGTAATTTTTCCTTCCTTATTCAGTTTATCTGTTGTACCGTAGTCGTCGGGAAAATTCTGAAAACCACCTCCCGCATCCATTACAGCGGTTACTCCAAGACGATTCAGTTCTGTCATATACTGAAGGGTAGAATTTTCTTTTTCAGCCTCTGTCAGCTCTGGTAGTTTTGCCAATGTTGAATACAGAATAAAAGCATTGGGTTCTGCCACCAATAAACCTGTAGGGTCGCCGTTGTTATCTTTTTCAATTAATCCCTGCATCGGGTTTGGCGTATCTCCGTTGATATTTAATTCTTTCAGACCGGCTTTGTTCAGCCAGGCTTTTCCATAGAGATACATCACGAAAGCCGGAACATTTCCTGTCGCTTCGTTAATCTCTGCTAGAGTCGGAAGTCTTTTTTCTTCAAACTGATATTCATTCCAGCCTCCGATTACTCTTACCCACTGTCCTTTCGGAGTTCTCTGAGCCTGCTCTTTCAACATTTCCAATGCTCTTTTCAGAGTTTTCACGCCATCCCAGCGGAGTTCTGTATTATAAAACCTTCCACCGCGAATCACATGCAAATGGCTGTCGAACAATCCCGGAATTACTCTGCTTCCTTTTGCATCGATAATTTTTGTGCCGTTTCCCTTTAATTTTAAGATCTGAGCATTGGTTCCGGTCTGAAAAATTTTATGATCTTTAATAGCTACGGCCTGAACTTCCGGATTTTTGTCATCCATAGTGGTTATTTTTCCGTTCGTTACGATCAAATCAGCCTGTTGAGCATATAATAATCCTGAGCCTAAGATGAAAGAGAATATAAGTTTGTTGAATAATTTCATAATGATAATGATTTATAATTGAAATTGCGACTATATGACTATTTTGAGAATTTTAAGCGCAAAGATTTATTTTAATAATCTTTATATTTTAAGGAGCAAAGTTTTGCGACAAGTCGCTTTTAAGCTAGTATATTCTTTGCTCCTTATTAGTTTTAATTAATGTTTAAGCATATCCTGAGCATACTGAATACCCAATCCGTAAGCACCTCCATATTTTTTCATTAAATCATTTACAGGTTTGTATGTTTCTTTTCTTGACCAGTCTCTCTGTAATTCAAGCACATACTGAACTGAAGTTATTGGATGCGCTCCCATTTGAACCATACGTGTAATCGACTGATCATGAGCTTCTTTTGAAATATCACCTGAAGCATCCGTAATAACATATACTTCATATCCTTCATCTATTGCTGATAAAACAGGACCTACAATACATACACTCGTCCATAATCCTGCGAAAACCAGTTTCTTTTTATTTTTTCCTGTGATCGCTTTGTGAGCATTGATGTCTTCCCAAGTATTCATCGTGGTTCTGTCTACATAACCGCTGGTTGCTTCCGGATACACTTCAGAAATTTCAGGGAAAACAGGTCCTGCAAATGATTTCTCTGCCACTGTTGTTACGACTGTCGGAATATTGAAGATTTTTGATCCGCCTGCGATTAAGGCTACATTATTTCTCAGTTCTTCCATGCTGATACTTTTTGTTGCGAAAGCCATCTGCCCTTCATGATCAATTAGCACTAAAGCGTGATTGGTTGGGTTTAATAATCCTTTTCCAGGTTTTTGAGCTGATGCTGCGAATGATAGTAAAACGGTTGCGAATGTTAAGATTAAGTTTTTCATGTTGTTTAAATTTTTAATGTTGTTTGTTTATTTATTGTATTGATTTTTAAAACTTGTTGAAGTATTTGTTTGATTTTGATATGACAAATTTAGGGCGATCAGAAACCCTGCACATTTAACTAGTTTAATAAATCATGTGTTTGTAGAAAAATATTGAATATTTTTACATTTAGTATTAAAGTAGAAATATCTTCAACATAAAAATCATTAAACAAATCAATACAAATAACTTTAAATCAAATATTTAAAGCATAAGCAACAGTAAAATTTTAGAATATTATTCAATCAAAAAAAATAGGCTCAGATTATAAAATCCAAGCCTATTTTTTCAACTATTTAATTCTCACAAAAGTGAGTGTTTAATTTTATTACATTGTCATTGGTACTTCCATCAATAATATTTCTGTACCTCCTGTTGTTGCTTTAATTTTTAAATTTGAAATGTCCCAAACTCCGAATCCGTCTCTCGTTTCCAATTGCTGACCTTCAATCTCAGCACTTCCATTTAAAATGAAGGCATAGACTCCATTTCCTTTTTTCTTGATCTGATAATTGGTTTCGATCGTATTTTCAAAATTCCCTAAGTGAAACCAAGCATCCTGATGAATCCAAACTCCTTCGTCATCAGCATTCGGAGATAATATTTGCTGGAATCTGTTTTCACTTTTTGTTTTATCCAATGTAATTTGATCATATCTCGGCGTTACATTTCTCTTATTTGGATAGACCCAGATTTGAAGAAATTTAACCTCGCTATCTGTATTTTTATTGAATTCACTATGCATGATTCCCGTTCCGGCGCTCATCACCTGAATATCACCACTTCTGATAATGGCCGAATTTTCCATACTGTCTTTATGCTCCAGATCTCCTTCCAACGGAATGCTGATAATTTCCATATTGTCGTGAGGATGGGTTCCGAAACCTCTTCCCCCTTCCACTTTATCATCATTAAAAACCCTCAATACTCCGAAATGCATTCTTTCCGGATTGTGGTAATTTGCAAAACTGAACGTGTGATTACTCACCAACCACCCATGATCTGCCTTACCTCTTGAATCTGCTTTATGAATAACTGAATTATCTTTGATTTTTGACTCTGGATTAGGTAAATGATTGTATCCGATCGGTTCTAATGGTTCGATTTCGTCAATCTCATTTTTCATTGTGTTTCCCAATGAAGCTGATGCTACAAACATTCCTGTTCCTAGTAAACCTTTCTTTAAAAAATCTTTTCTGTCCATATCTGTTAGTTATTTTTTTGATTTTGATAGGACAAATTTAGGGAGAGGGAAAATGCTGTGCATTTAACTAGTTTAATAAATTGCTTTTTAAAGTATTTTTTTGATTCTATTTTTGTTGGAAGATGCAAAGACGCAAGGTGTTATTTATAATGCATAAATAAGACGCAAGGATTTTATCTACGATAAAATTAATTATGGATAATTTGCTGAAAATCTCTGATTTTCTTGCGCCTTAAAAACGTTTTTAATTATAAAACTTTGCGCCTTTGCGTATTCCAACCAAATTGAAATTTCTTTTGTCTTGAAATCGAAGATTCGACGTAGTCAAACAAAAGAAAGAAAAATTCAAGACTTGGAAACTTCCGCTAAAAAATAATTAAGTTTTGGCTAAAGCCAATTATGGAATGTATACTTTTTAAACGGGCTAAAGCCCGTTTCTATTGATAGGAAATTGGTCGTTATTTATGAAAATAGTTGTAGAATTGAGGTTTAAAAATCAGCTCCATTTGTAAAATGAAGGAAACAAAACCATTTCTATTTTGAAGCTAATCTCTTTCGGATTGTGCTCACGAATTCTTTTGAAACCCCAAGGTAAGACGCAATATAATACTGCGGAACTCTTTGCGGAATTGTGGGATATACTTTCACAAATTCTAAATATCGGTCTGATGCACTTTTTGAAATAGTATTAACCAAACGGTTTTGAAGGGTTGATAAATTTCGCTGAACCAACATTCTGAAAACTCTTTCAAATTTTGGATATTCTTTTAATAGTTTTTCTTTTGCAGTTGGAGTCAGCATATAAATCTCTGAATCTTCCAATGTTTCGATATATAATTTGGATGGTTTCTGTTCCTGAAATGACGCGATATCACTCGTCCACCAATCTTCAATGGCGAATAAAATCGTGACTTCGAAACCGTTATCATCAAGATAATACACCCTCACACAACCTTTCTGAATATAGCCTTCAAACTGGCAAACCTCTCCTTCTCTTAATAAAACTGTTTTCTTTGGGGCAGTCTCGCAAGTGAGTAAATCTGTGAAAAATTTTTCTTCTTCCTGACTAAGATTGATGAATCGTGTTACGTTTTTGATGATATTTTCGAACATAAATTAAGTTTACGGCTGCAAATTAGGGAAAAGTGCGTAAACTTCGTTCTTTAAAAGTCCACTTCCTCCGCCATAATGGTCGATTACCTTAACTTCTTGATCCAAATTTTCACAAAAAGCTTTGATATCTTTTTCAAATTGCTCTTCTAAACCCGAACTTAATAATACAATATCTACCTGATTTTCTTTGAGGTAATCATAGCAAAGCAATTCTTCACTTTTAATTTCGGCTTTCCAGCCTTCATTATTTTCTATGATTCTTTTTAAAGTATCCAATATTTCCTGATTTTTTCCGATAACTAGGAATTGTAATGTTTTCATTATGTATTTTGTTATTTTTAAAAATGTTTGGTTCCCGTGATTTTTAATTCATTTAAATCTAATTGAGATTCTGCTTTTCGGATCTCGTCATCACTGAAAAACTTCTCTCTTTTCATGGCAAATAATTCCTTTCTTTGCATTGCAAAAATATCAAGCATAATCTGATGGTATTCTTTCAAATCATTTTGCCTGTTGGAACACATTTCCAATGAACTTAGGTGCCCTTTTTGCAATTTGATATCGTTTTGTAAACTGTCCTTGAAATTTTCAACTAAACTATTACTTGTTACACTCTTTTCATATTTTTCATTTAATCTATCAACTGCCAGACTATCTAATCTTATCTGAATTCCAGCCTGTTGCTCATGCGAAGGTAAAATATCATCAATTTCGCCGATTTTGGTTAATTTAATAATCAAAGGAAGCGTCAAACCTTGAAAAACTAAAGTCACAAAAATTACAATGAATGTAATGAAGATAATTAAATTTCTCATGGGAAATTCGATCTGATCATTCATCATCACAGGAATTGATAAAGCTGTTGCTAAAGAAACTACTCCACGCATTCCTGCCCAACCGATAATCAAAGGATTTTTCCACCCAGGACTTGGATCTCTTCGTACTTTTTTACTCAACCATCTCGGAATATGTGCTACCGGATAGATCCACAACAAACGGACAACAATTACGATTAAACTAATAATTAAACCATATTTAATTCCTTCCATTAAAGAAGTTTCACCCAATCCATTGATAATATCTGGAAGTTCAAGCCCGATCAATACAAAAACTAATGCATTCATCACAAAAATCAATGTATTCCAAACGCCTGTCATATTGATTCTTGTTGTTCCTGTTTTAAAAATTTCATGTGAACGGAAAGACATGAATAATCCACCACTTACAACCGCCATTACTCCCGAAAAATGAAAATGTTCAGCACTCAGAAATAAAATATAAGGCGTCATTACCGTTAAAGCCGCATCTATCGCGGGAGTTGTCGGCAAAAATTTATGAATAGCGTAGAAAATGTGGGCGCCTACAATTCCAACCACAATTCCCATTCCGGCAACAAGAAAAAATTGACCCGTTGCTTCCTGCATTGAAAAAGCTCCTGTAGTGACCGCTACTAAAGCAAATCGGAAAACAATTAATGATGATGCATCATTGATCAAACTTTCACCTTCCAACATCGCAAGGGTTCTTTTTGGGACTTTTAAGCCTTTTAAAACTGTTGTTGCAGCAACTGCATCAGGTGGTGAAACAATTCCTCCAAGTAAGAATCCTAATGCCAACGTAAACCCCGGAATTAAAGATTGAGACGCAAAAGCCACAACAATAGACGTCAGAAATACCAACCCGAAAGCCATTAATGAAATTGTTCGTTTCCATTTCCAGAAATCATTCCAAGACGTATACCAAGCTGCTTCGTATAAAAGTGGTGGTAAAAAAATCAGGAAAATAATCTCCGGATCCAATTTTAAAATCGGAACTCCCGGAATTAAACTGATTCCCAATCCTGCCAATACCAAAAATATGGGATAGGCAATTTTGATACGCTGCGCCAGCATAACGAGGAGCATAACGAGTAATAAAAGTCCTAGTATTAATAGTAAATCTTCGTGCATAGTTTTTTGGTTTAAACTTCTTTTGTCTTGAAACAAAAGAAGCAAAAGTTCAAGACTTGGAATCTGAATGCTAAAAATAAATTCTGTTCTCTAAAAATTCTAAAACTTGCGCGAATTTATTGTTTGTTCTTCGAGTCAAAATTTGTCTCGCGCTTCAAACAGTAGAATTTTCTTAACGTTCACAGAATTTATTTTCTTAACGCTTCAGCTTCCTATGTCGGTTTTAAGTTAATGAAAAATGAAATTCACATTTTCCTTCGCTTTATATTTTTTATGTTTTATTAAATTTCATTTGTCTTGAAACAAAAGAAACAAAAGTTCAAGACTTGGAAACTGAATGCTAAAAATAAATTCTGTTCTCTAAAAATTCTAAAACTTGCGCGAATTTATGGTTTGTTCTTCTATTCAAAATTTGCCTCGCGCTTCAAACAGTAGAATTTTCTTAACGTTCACAGAATTTATTTTCTTAACGCTTCAGCTTCCTATGTCGTTTTTAATTGTGTTTATTTGTGAAAAATATTCGTGCCAATTCGTGTTTAAATAACTCTATTTAAAAATCAACGCATTCGCCAATTCCATTTCTTCCTGATTGATTGAATGACCAAAGTTAGCGTAAACTTTTTCGGTAACATCGGCATTCATTTCTCTTAAAATATTTGCTGTAGCATAGACTCTTTCCACAGGAACATGAAAATCAGGATTGCTTGTTCCCAAGAAAATTGGAGTCTGAGCAAAATCTCCCTTATAGTTTTCACGATTGATTTTATCACCAATGACTCCACCAATAATTGCTACTGCTCCACCGAATTTTTGTGCATTTCGGGCTAAAAATTCCAAAGTAAGACAAGCGCCTTGAGAAAATCCGAAAAAGTAAATATTTTCTGGTTTAATTCCTGAATCTAAAACATTTTTCACTGTTTCACCAATCGTTTCAATTGCTGATGATAACCATGGTTCGTTTTGTTCGACAGGAGCGATAAATGAAAGAGGATACCAACTTCCATTCGCTGCCTGTGGTGCTAATACTGCATAATTTTCAACGTTTAAATGTTGTGATAAACTCAAAATATCTTGTGCACTTCCACCTCGACCATGAATCATAATTAAAGCTTTTTCGGCTTGGTCTAAAGGTTTTCCTGATGTTTTTATATCTAAAATGTGACTCATTATTTTATCTGTATTTTTCTGTTGGATAATTAATTTTTGGAAGAACGTCGATCAAATGTTCTCTTTTTTCTTCAAACTTTTCCGGGAGCATTAAATCTTCTCCCAAAGAGGCTAACTCTTCATCGATATCGAATCCCGGGCCTGAAGTCGCAATTTCAAATAAAACACCTCCCGGTTCTTTAAAATATACGGAAGTGAAGTATTTTCTGTCTTTCACTTCGGTATGCTCCAAGCCGAATTTGTTTAATTTTTCAATCATTTCAAGCTGAGATTGCGCATCGGGCGTCGCAAAAGCAACGTGGTGAACGGTTCCTCTTCCAGCCAACCCTTTCAAAGCATTTGGAGTGCAAACCAAATCAACATATTTTCCCGGGTGATCATCTGTCCCGAATCTGAACCTGTCTGAACTTTCAGCAATTAATTTGTGATCCATTTGGGTTGTCAACAACGCTGCCGTCCTTTCATAAGCATCTAACCAAATTTCTACGTGATGGATTCCTTTGATGGCATAATCTTTCGGGATAAATCCGTTATAGTAGCCTTTTCGGTCATCTTTATCATTAAAAACCAATTCTAATCCCAGTCCGTCAAAATCTTCAAGATAAATAAAAGCTTCACCAGAAAACCTTTGCTGTGGCTGTTTGTAGGGAATATTAAATTGATCAAGTCGATTCAACCAATAATCTAACGCGTCTATTGAAATTGAAAATGCCGTTGTATTCAACATTCCTTTTCCATGTCTTCCATTCACCAAACCTTTTCCATAAGGGAAAGTGGTCATAATCGTTCCCGGAGTTCCAAATTCGTCTCCGAAATAAAAATGATAAACATCAGAATAATCAAAATTGACCGTCTTTTTTATTAATCGAAGTCCTAAAACTCCTGTGTAAAAGTCTATGTTTTCCTGTGCATCGCCTGTGATGGCTGTAACGTGGTGAAGTCCTGTTATAAGTGGCATTTTCTTTAGTTTTTGGTTGTTGGTTTCTGGTTGTTTGCTTTGATGTTTGGTGTAAGGTTTAAAGAATTTTCTTTACAATTCTTCCTTCAACCAAACGTCATTATATTCTTCCGGATTGCGTTTGAATTGTGCGTGAACATATGGACACAACGGTACAATTTTCAGCTCATTTTCTCTTGCGTAGGAAACCAGTTTTTCTAATAATATTTTTGCAAAACCTTTTCCTGCGTATTCTTCATTAACTTCTGTATGATAAACGGTTAATTTTTTTCCGATTACCGAGATATCCATTTTTCCTGCTTTGTTATCGTCTGAGAAAAGTTGAACTTCTCCTTTTACGTTTCCTAAAACTACTTCTGTTCTTTCCATTGTTTTTGATTTTTTAATTAATAATTTAAAGGTAAGACCTTTGATAAAACTGTGTAATGATCTATGATAACTTCGGTAAAACCCCAACTATTTTATCACGTAATCCTTCATGTTGTTTTGGAAGCTTTAAGCTTGTTCCCAACTCATTTAAAGGCTCATCAACAGTAAATCCTGGGTTATCGGTTGCAATTTCGAATAAAACTCCACCCGGCTCACGGAAGTATAATGAGTAGAAATAATCTCTATCAATTTTTGGAGTGATATTCAATCCTGCTGACATTACCTTTTCGCGATATTCCATCAAAACATTGTCATCTTTCACTCTAAAAGCGATGTGGTGATTGGTTCCCGCAGCGTTTCTTCCTGCAACAATTTTATCGTTTTGAATAATATCAATCAAATTGGCAGTTTCTATTGAATCTGTTGCAAAACGGAATCTTTCACCTTCCTGTTTTTGAAGATCATATCCTAAAATATCTGTCAACACTTTGATCGTAGGGTCTGCTTTTTTCAACGTCAAAGTCACATTGTGGAAACCTTTTAAAGCATTTTCATCTTTAATATCATCGGTTGTCCAAACTTTTCTGTCGTCCGGAGTTGATGACTCGATGAACTGTAATTGCAAACCATCCGGATCTTTAAATGAAATTAATTTTTCACCAAAAATTTCGCCCTCTTCAACATTTACATTGAATTGTTGAAAACTATTTTTCCAAAATTCCAAGCTTCCTTTTGGAACTGAATATCCGATGTGTGTTGCTAATCCGCTTCCGTTTGTTCCCTTCCCGATCCCTTCCCAAGGAAAGAATGTTAAAATTGTTCCCGGAGTTCCGGTTTCGTTTCCGAAATAAAAATGGTACGTTCCCGGATCATCAAAGTTGACCGTTTTCTTTACTAATCTCAGTCCTAAAACCTGAGTATAAAAATCAAAATTTCTTTTTGCGTTGTCAGCAATTGCTGTTATGTGGTGTAATCCTAAAATTCTATTTTCCATGTTTTCTATTGTTTTATTTTGATATGACAAATTTAGGGTGATGAGAAATGCTGCACATTTAACTAGTTTAATAAATGATGTTTTCTAATTTCTTTTGTCTTGAAACAAAAGAAACAAAAATTCAAGATTGGAAACTTCCGCTAAAAATGAGTTTTGTTCTCTAAAAATTCTAAAACTTGCGCGAATTGAACATTAGTTCTTCGATTCAACATTTGTCTCGCGCTTCAAACAGAAGAATTTTCTTAACGTTCACAAAAATCATTTTTTTAACGCTCCATTTTCCTATTTCGGTAAAACAAAACGGTTTAGCCATAAATTAAGTAAATTTAAAATACTAAAAATCAATAATTTAAGTATTTAAATTAAAATTAATCTTAAAAAGTCTATTGTTTTAGTAGACTAATAAAAATATATGTTTTATATTTGCACCATATTAAGAACAAAAAATAAAATGAAGACAGAATTACAATATAATTCTCTACAGAAACACAACATCAATATGATGATGATGGATTGCTGTATGCCTATGTTTCATCAAAATTTCTGTGGTTGACCTTACTTTTATATGACATATTTTTAAAGGCCCTACCACGTTGTAGGGCCTTTTTTATTTCAAAAAAAACAACATCAAAAAACATAATTAACAATGACTCACTCTAAAAATAACTGGCTGATCCCCATAGCATTTACCAATATTTATGTAATCTGGGGAATTACATTTTTAGCAATCTCTTTCGGGTTAAAAGGATTTCCTCCTTTTATACTTTCGGGTTTCAGATTTTTAGCAGCGGGAATATTAATGTTGGGCTATCTTACCGCAAAAGGTGAAAAAGCAAATTCAGTGACTAACTGGCGAAAAAACGGCATCACAGGAATTTTAATTCTTACCGGAGGAACCGGACTTGTAGCCTGGGGCGAACAATATGTCACGGCTTCCGAAGCTGCGATTACCATTGCAACAGGACCATTTTGGTTCATCGCTATTGATAAGAAAAACTGGAAATATTATTTCTCGGATAAGTTCATTCCGATAGGTTTAGCGATAGGTTTTATTGGGTTGATTTTATTTCTAAAAGGAAGTGTTAATTCTAACGCTCATCACTCAACCGTAAGTGAATCTGTTAGGATCACGGCATTTATTGTCTTAGCAATAAGTTCAGTAACATGGGTTTTGGGATCTTTATATTCTAAGAAAAATCCGGCGAGCCACTCTACTTTTATGAATATTGCGCAACAGCTGATCATTGCAGGAATTGCATCTTTCATCATTGCTTTTTTCAGAAAAGAATGGAATCATTTTTCGATCACAGGAATTCCATTATCAGCATGGCTGGGGTTACTATTTTTGATTTTCTTCGGATCTATTGTCGCATATCTTTCCTATATCTGGCTGTTATCTGTAAAACCGGCAGCTTTAGTAAGTACGCATACGTATATAAATCCAATCGTAACGGTGATTTCTGGCTGGATTATTGCTAATCAAACGATCAACGTAAGCCAGTTATATGGTTTATCAGTCATATTAATTGGAGTTCTCCTTACTAATATTACCAAATATTTCAAACTTTCAAAACGATCGAAAGTAAAAATCAGAAGAGTGATAAGACACGTGAACAGAAATAGCAGACCTTATCAACCTATATAAACGTTTTAAGTAAAAAAATGATAGAAATAAAGAACATCTCAAAAACATTTCATCAGAAAAAGCAGTCTTTTAAGGCGCTGGATGATGTAAGTCTAAATGTTGAACAAGGAGATATTGTAGGAATCATCGGTTTTTCAGGAGCAGGGAAAAGTACCCTGATAAGAACAGTGAATTTATTGGAAAAACCAGATCAGGGACAAATTATTATTAATGAAAATGATTTTACGAAATTAAATTCAAGACAATTAGCGAAAGAGCGAAAAAAAATCGGGATGATTTTCCAGCATTTTAATCTGCTTTCTTCAAGAACCGTTTTTGAAAATGTGGCGCTTCCTTTAGAATTAGATAACAATAATAAATCGGACATTCAAAATAAAGTAAACGAATTACTGAAAATCGTAGGATTGGAAGACAAAGCCAACGATTATCCTAAAAGTCTTTCGGGCGGACAAAAACAAAGAGTTGCCATCGCAAGAGCGCTTGCAAACGATCCGTATCTCCTGCTTTGTGACGAAGCGACGAGTGCGTTGGATCCGGCAACAACTCAATCTATTTTACAGTTATTGAGAGATATTAATCAAAGGTTGGGAATTACCATTTTATTGATTACTCACGAAATGGAAGTTATCAAATCGATCTGTAACCACGTCGCAGTGATAGACAAAGGAAAACTTTTAGCCAAAGGAACTTTAAGCGAGATCATCTCTAATAAAGACAATCCGATCATCAAACAATTTTTAAACTCAGGTGTTATGACTATACCGCAAGAACTTAATAAAAAACTACAAAAAGACCCACAAGCGGGATTATTTCCACTTGTAGAAATAGAAATTGACGAACATATATCCGTTGAAAATCTTCTTTCAATAATCTATGACAAATATAAAATTCCATACAAGCTTTTGAAAGCTGATGTAGAATATCTTGGAGATTCAAATTTCGGGAAATTATTGTTGCAACTTCAAGGTGAAGAAGAAGAAAACCAAAAAGCAATCTATTATTTTAATCAGAATAAAATTCAAAATACAGTAAAAGGTTATGCTTAGTGATACGGTAATTTCGCTTTTGTCGAAAGGAGTTTGGGAAACAATTTATATGACTTTTGTTTCAGGATTTTTTGGATTTATTTTAGGTCTTCCTGTTGGGATTCTTTTATTTATGACAAGAAAAGGACAGCTTTTAGAAAATGTATATTATAACAGGATTTTATCTGTTTTGGTTAATATTTTCCGTTCTATTCCTTTCATTATTTTGATTGTTTGGATGATTCCTTTCACAAGAACTTTGGTGGGCACATCTATTGGAGTGAATGCTGCTTTGGTTCCGTTAAGTATCGGTGCAGCGCCATTTATTGCAAGATTAGTGGAAAATAGTTTGCTTGAAGTTCCTGCCGGTTTAATTGAAACGGCAAGAGCTTTAGGAGCTACTCCATTTCAAATCATAAAAAAAGTTTTGCTCCCTGAAGCACTTCCGTCATTAATAAATAATGCAACGATCACTTTGATCACCTTAGTCGGATATTCTGCAATGGGTGGAGCTGTTGGTGCAGGTGGATTGGGACAAATTGGTTACCAATATGGTTATATCGGCTATGATGCTGTTATTATGAATCTTGTATTAGGTTTATTGGTGGCTATTGTGTTTATCATTCAGTTTTCGGGTGATAAATTGGCGAAAATATTTGATCACCGTTGAGTTTAGTTAAACGCAAAGGCGCAAAAAATTAATAATAAATGTTTTTAAGGCGCAAGGATTTTATCTTCGATAAAATTGATTGTGTTATAATTGAAAATCTAAGATTTTCTTGCGCCTTAAATCCGCATAAAGATTAGAAACCTTTGCGCCTTTGCGTTTAAAACAAAAAATAATTAAAGAAAATAATTTACAATGAAAAAAATAAAGATTTTAAGCTTTCTAGCAGCTGGTTTGTTGTTATTCACAGCTTGTAATTCACCAAAAAAAGAAGATCCGAATTTCATTAAAGTCGGTATCACATCAGGTCCGGAACAGGAAATTGCTGAAGTAGCAAAGAAAGTTGCTAAAGAAAAATACAACCTTGAAGTTGAGCTCGTCTCTTTCAATGATTATGTGGTTCCAAATGAAGCATTGAATAATGGAGATATTGATGCTAATGCTTTTCAACACGCTCCTTATTTAAATGAACAATCAAAACAAAGAGGTTATAAATTGGCCATTGTCGGAAATACTTTTCTTTATCCGATCGTGGCGTATTCAAAAAAGATTAAAAATATCAGTCAGCTTCAAAACGGAAGTACGATTGTTATCCCAAATGATCCTACAAATGGTGGACGTTCATTACTTCTTTTGCAGAAAAACGGATTAGTAAAATTAAAAGAAGGTATCGGTTTACTGCCTAAAGTAACCGACATTGTTGATAACCCAAAACAGTTAAAAATTGTAGAAATCGAAGCTCCACAATTGCCAAGAGTTTTGGATGATAAAGAAGTTGTAATTGCGATTATTAATAACAATTTTGCAGCTCAGGCTGGATTGGATGAAGCCAAATTCGGAATTTTTAAAGAAGATAAAGATTCTCCGTATGTAAATCTTGTGGTTTCAAGAGAGGATAATAAAAACGATGAAAAAGTGAAAAACTTCCTGAAAGCCTATCAATCTGATGAGGTTGTGAAGAAAGCCGAAGAAATTTTCAAAGGCGGAGCAGTTAAAGGTTGGTAGCGAAAAGGTCAATTGTGAGTAGTCAATAAGTCAATTTTTCCATAATACTGTAAAATTAGCGATTGACACTTCAGAATTGACCATTCACATTACACATATTCTATTATTATATACCGAGGCATCGTTTTAGAAATTTATTTTCCAAAATGATGCTTTTTTTATTTGAACCTAATTTTTTTCCAAAACTTACTTCAGTTAAAAACCTGCATATTTTTAATTAACAATTGATTATAAATAACCATTTATGTAAAAATTATATTTTCTCAATTTGAGATAATAAATATTTTCCTTAATTTTGTTACGAATCAATAAAAAGGTTTTTTATGTTAAAGAAAACTGCCATCGTAAGTTTATTCACTCTTATTTCTGCTTATTCTATGGCTCAAAATACAATTCTACCCGTTTATTTGGATGAATCCAAACCAGTTGAACAACGCGTTCAGGATGCGCTTTCCAGAATGACGCTGGAAGAAAAAGTGGCGATGCTCCATGCACAGTCGAAGTTCAGTTCTCCCGGAGTTCCAAGATTGGGAATTCCTGAATTCTGGACAACAGACGGCCCTCACGGTGTACGTCCGGAAGTAATGTGGGACGAATGGAACCAAGCCGGCTGGACGAACGACTCTATCATCGCCTACCCTGCTTTGACCGCCCTTTCCGCAACATGGAACAAAAAAATGTCATGGAATTACGGTAAAGCTCTTGGTGAAGAAGCCCGTTACAGAAAGAAAGACATTCTTTTAGGCCCTGGAGTAAACATTTACAGAACACCATTGAACGGAAGAAATTTCGAGTACATGGGTGAAGATCCTTATTTAACCTCAAAAATGGTTGTTCCTTACATTAAAGGTGTGCAATCAAACGGTGTAGCGACTTCTGTAAAGCATTATGCTCTTAACAATCAGGAAATGTTCCGTCATACAAGCAATGTGAAAATTGATGACAGAACTTTGTATGAGATTTATCTTCCGCCTTTCAAAGCTGCGGTTACAGAAGGAGATTCTTGGACGATCATGGGTGCTTACGACATGTACAAAGGTCAATATGCAAGTCAAAATCAATATCTTTTAAATGATATTTTAAAAGGAGAATGGAAATACAAAGGCGTTGTAGTTTCCGATTGGGGAGCCGTCAACAATACTGAACAAGCCATCCACAACGGATTGGATCTTGAATTCGGAAGCTGGACGAACGGACTTTCTGCAGGAACAAAAAATGCGTACGATAATTACTATTTAGCAAAACCTTATTTAGATTTGATTAAATCAGGAAAAGTCGGCACAAAAGAACTTGACGATAAAGTAACAAGACTATTAAATCTTGCCTACAAAACGACAATGAACCGAAACAAACCTTTCGGAAATGTAGCTTCTGAGGAACATAAAGCTGTTGCTAAAGAAATCGGTGAAGAAGGAATTGTTTTGTTGAAAAATCAAGGAAATGTTCTTCCAATCGATAGTAAGAAAGCTAAAAAAATTGCCGTTATCGGTGAAAATGCCATTAAAATCATGACTGTTGGAGGAGGTTCATCTTCATTAAAAGTGAAATATGAAACGTTACCTTTAGACGGAATTAAAGCAAGATTCGGGAAACAATCCGATGTACAATATGCAAGAGGTTATGTTGGAGATATTGGCGGAGAATATAATGGCGTAAAATCTGGACAAGACTTAAAAGACACCCGTTCTGAAGCCGAATTATTAAATGAAGCTGTAGAATTAGCAAAAAAATCTGACTATGTAATTTTCGTTGGCGGATTAAATAAAGCCGACTTCCAAGACAGCGAAGGAAACGACAGAAAAAGCTACGGATTACCTTACAATCAGGATAATGTGATTGCTGCTTTGGCTAAAGCAAATAAAAATCTTGCTGTAGTTTTGGTTTCAGGAAATGCAGTGGCAATGCCTTGGGTAAAGGAGGTTCCGACAATTATTCAGTCTTGGTATTTGGGTTCTGAAGCAGGTAATTCTATCGCTTCCGTGTTGGCAGGTGACGCCAATCCATCAGGAAAATTGCCGTTTTCTTTCCCTGTGAAGTTGGAAGATAACTCTGCTCATACATTAGGAGAATATCCTGGAAATAAGGAAGAATTGGCTGCCGGAAAAGGAAAAGATCAGCAAAATCCAATCAATATTATTTATAATGAAGGAATTTTTGTTGGATACCGTTGGCATGACACAAAAAAGATCAAACCTTTATTCAGTTTTGGATATGGTTTGAGTTACACAACCTTCGAATTTGGAAAGGCTAAAGCTGATAAAACAACAATTTCTCAAGACGATAAAATTACGTTCACGGTTTCTGTTAAAAACACAGGAAAAAAAGCGGGAGCGGAAGTTGCCCAATTGTATATTTCTGATTTAAAATCTTCTGTTGAAAGACCAACAAAAGAATTGAAAGGTTTTGAAAAAGTATTTTTAAATCCCGGAGAAGAAAAAGAAGTTACTTTTACGATTGATAAAACAGCGTTGAGTTTCTTTGATGCAGCGAAACACGACTGGGTTGCAGAACCCGGAGATTTTGAAGCGTTGATTGGAAATTCTTCGGATGCAATTAAGACGAAAGTGAAGTTTACGTTAAAGTAATCTTACTTATATATTTCTAAATGAAATGCCTGAATTTGATTCGGGCATTTTTTATTTATGAGTATAAAAAAATTTTCTTTCTTCTATTAATTTTTTATTTCCGTCTTTTATTTCAAATATTTTCACAACATTCCCTTTTTCATCAAGTTCTTTTTGTTGCTTGGGTAAATTATATAAATCAACTATTTCCACTTCCTTTTCTCCTTCAATTTGTAAATTCCCTTTCATAGATAAAATATTGCCTTGCTCATCTAATAAATAAGTTCCAACGAATTTTTGCCGTGGAAAAGTAAATTGTTCAGATTCATAATTGTAACCATTTCCATTGAGAAGCCAATCATATTTTTTTATATCATTAACAACAATATCATTATTTGAATAAAATATATTAATAATTTCTTTTTTTCGCCCTTTTTCATCATTGATTTGAAATACTTTATTCTGAAGTTTATTTTCAGAACTATAATAATTTTTTGAAATAGTATTTTTTCTATAAATATATTCTGTAACTCTGCTGAAAATGGTATCTTTAAGCTTATTATTTCTGATAACAACACCAGTTAAAAATTCTTTTTCTTTTATTAATTTATAGCTATCATTATAATTTAAGATAGCATATAATAATTTTGCATGTAAATCATCCTTAGGTTTTTCGTAATTACAAAATAGAAAGTCATTTTCATTTTTACGATGATGGATTACATTAGCTAAAACTAGTTTTTCATTTTTATTTTTATAAATCTGTATTGAATCAAATGTACTTTTAATTAAATTCTCATTAAAAACATATTGTATCTGAGCATAAGCACACAAACTGGAAAATAAAAGTATAGTTATCAAAAATTTCTTCATAGTTATTAAATCACGCTGACAAATTAAAACAAAATATTCAGTAAAAGTATTTCTGAAATTTAAAAATCAATCTATGATAGTATCAACAATTTTAATCTAAATAAAAAAAGTGACCGAATTACTTCTGTCACTTTTAAATTGAAAATATTTTAGACTAAAAAAAATTACTTTCCGCCACCTCCGTTTTTCTCGACATCGGTTTTTGTATTGTCTTTTACTTTTTGGTTTCCGAAACGTTTTACGAAGGTAAGAGAAACTCCGTACCAATCAGATTGTGAGGAGTTTTTGAAAGTTCCTGCCGTGCTGAAAGTCGTAGAATCAAAATTAGGTCTCTGGAAAATATTCATCAGCTGTATACTAGCTTCCATCTGTGTTTTCGGGAAAATTTTGGTTATCGAAATATTGTGGAAAACGTTTGTTCTGTTGGCCAAAGAATTTCCGTTATTCTGATTAGCAAGTTCAACCCAAGCACTCAAATTAATATTTTTATTAAACAGATTGGTGTATGACAGATTGGTAGAGCCACCCCAATAGCTGATATAACTTTTAGGACCTGAACCATCTTCTTTGATAAGTCCGTTCTTATTATTAAAATCACTGTTATCAATGTAGTACCATCCGAAACCTACGTTGACGCTCAGTTTATTTTTAAGAAAGGTTTGATTGGTACTTGCAAAAAGATAGTATTTCTCTACTTTTCCGGGGAAATTTCCAGGATATGAAACTGTTTTATTATTTTCTTCATCATAAGTTGTCCAATAATCCTGTTTTGTAAACATGTACCTTGCAGAAAGGAAATATTTCTTAAAAACGCCTAGTTTCATGACCACTCTGTCGCTTGGATTGGGCTCCAGATCCATATTTCCTCGCGTATAAATTCCATCATTATTGGGAACAAGAAACGGATTAAATTCCGAGTACCAAGGACGCCAAATATTACGGTTATAGGTTACACTCAAATCATATTTATCAGAGAAAGAATATTTTAGCAATAAATTAGGCAAAAAAGTTCCGTAAGAATCTTTTCTGTAAGTTCCGGCAACGTCTTCACGTACTTTAAAATCGATGTGTTCGTAACGAAGTCCGATTCTGGTTTCTAGCTTTTTAAAGAAAGTTTTACTATAATTTGCGTAAAGAGAGTTAATATTATCACTATAACGGAAAATATCATTTGTACGAAGGTCGATGTCAAGATTATTTCCATAAAGACTGTTTGGAATAACATTGTTGTTAAAATCCATTTTTCCACCTACTTCAAATGTAGCTCCCGATTTTCCTAAAGGCTGCGTGTAGTCTACTTTCAGATAGTAATTTCGCATCTCATTATTAGAATTAATTCCTAATTCATTCGCAATAGGGTTCGTACTGATATCTTTTACAAAAAAGCTATTATCTTTCTGAGAATTGTAATTGGTTCCGACGTTAATATCTAAAATTTTATTCTTCTCTTTGTCGTAATATTTATAAAAAAGGTTGGTTCCCACCGTTCGGTTAAGTCCGTTTGAACTCTGATTCTGAATGTAAGAATCCTGAAGACCATCCTTATTAAAATTCATTCCGCTTGCATCAGAAGTAGAAGATGTTTTGCTTTGGTAATATTCAAGAATAAGTCCGATATTGTTTTTATCATTCAGTTCAAATTCGGAAGTTGAGGAAAGAGACGGACTTCTATTTTTATAGATGCTTTCACTTTCTATCTGGGTAATTTTATTGTTTTCATACAATGTGTTGAAGATAGAATTTTGCTGAACATACGTATTATCACTATAGCTGCCGATTACCGTTTGGGTGAATTTTTTCTTGTGATAATTAAGATTCAGATTGGTATACTGAGAATTCTTTCTGTTTTGTCTGTTATTGAAAGTAGCGCTTCCTTTCAACCCTTCATCATCACGCTTTTTCAGGACAATATTAATGACAGATCCAGCGCTTTCATAACGTGAAGATGGACTTGTAATGACTTCGATTTTCAAAAGATTATCTGCAGGAATTGTAGCAAGATATTCCTTTAATTCTTTGCCTTTAAAAACAGATTTTCTGTCGTTGATATAAACTGTTACGGACTCTCCTTCCGCTTTTATTGCGTCATTATTGTCAATGCTCACCAAAGGTGTCATTCTAAGCACGTCCCAGGTTGTATTTCCTGCAACGATCGAGCTGTTGGCAACATTAAAAACCGTTCTGTCAACCTTAGATTCTACGGTAGGTTTTTTGGCAGTGATAACAACAGCTTCTATATCTTTTCCTTTAATAGTATCTTTTTTCGCTGCCTGAGCAAAAGCTAAGGAACCTATTAATAAAGCGATTGGAGCTAATAATATTTTCATGTAAAAATTGAGTTTCATGTATAAGACACTTATCATTGAAGTTATGTTACACCAAATCGTGAAAAAAATTCACGCCTATTGAAATTCACTTTTACGTTATAAAAACACAAAGATTAGTTACTGTAAAATATTAATAAAGAATAGATAAAATTAACATCTTTAAAACAAAAAACGTCCAAATTTATTCGAACGTCTGTAATAAGAAATTTGTAAATAAAAATTTAAATATGCTGTTTTATTTTTTCAAAATACTGAATAACACCAACCTCCGGTAAATACAACTGGCCATTAGAACTGTTCTCAAAATCATTCGTCTTATCCAGAAAAGAATTGCTGAATAAAGCATAAGAAGGCTGTTCCGCAAAGTTATTTTTAAGTAACTGATGGGCTTCTACTACTGTTGGTCCATACAATTTCTTGAAATTTCCGAGAGTATACTGCGAAAATTTCCCATAATTAACAATGAATTTTAATGAAAGATCAATCGAGGTATTCAAAACTTCGCTTAATTCTTTCACTTTTCTGTTAAAAGCATTCCTCATTTTATTAAGCAATTTTGAAACAGTTTGAAACGATGGTTTCGAATCATATTTATAAAATAAAATAGCATCACCCTCAATCTCAGAAATATCAAAATGTTGATCATTCACCTCCAACAAAGTGGAAAGTAGCTCTCTTACAATATATTGACCTGTATACAATTTTGTATTGAACACAAATTCTGTAAACCCATTGAAGTCCGGAATGAGTATAATTCCCTCGTGTATATTTGTATTTTTCATGATGATAATTTTTAAAAACCTTCTTCATCGTAATAGACGCAACAGATTTTATTTTACTTTATCATCATCTTAAAATTTTAATTAAATCTCAATCAACAATTCTTTATCGTAGCCATTGTATTTTTCATCAATATAACCATGAGGATTACAAATGATCTCCGTTTCTCCAATTTTATATCTGCAAGGTGTGTGAATATGTCCGTGAATCCAATACAAAGGCTGATGTTCTACAATAAAATCATCAAGATTTGAAGCATATGCTGAGGTTATCGGATCTTCTTTATACTGCTCGGGAACAGACTGAATACTTGGCGCATGATGAGTAACCACAATATTTTTCAACCCTTTTGAATTCTCAAGGCTTTCCTGTAACCATAATTTTGAAAACTGATGAATTTTAAACGTATCAATTGTTCTTAATTTTGAATAAGAAGGATCACGTGTTATCTTTTTATAATCGTTCATTTTGGGCTGACAGATCATCCCATAATGCATTGGATTTCCGAATATTGAAAAATCTGTCCATAATGTTGCACCGTGAAAACGAATTCCATCAATATCTACAAAAGAATCCTCAAGCACAAAGATATTGGAATCCTGAGCGGCAGCCTTTATTTTATTCAGCGTTTTTGGGTAAGAACCTTTATAATATTCATGATTTCCCAACACGTAAATTACAGGTTTGTTTGGAATTTTAGTTTTGATCCATTCAATTCCTTTTGTTCCCAAATTTACATCACCAGCGAGTACGACCAAATCAGCATTATCAAAAGATAGATCGGTGAATCCAAATTCCTGGTGCAAGTCGCTAATGATTTGTATTTTCATTTTGCTAAAATAAGAAAGAATCATAATTTTTGCTTCATTTATGTTCCAGATCATTCGAATTCCAACATTAATTTAAGTCTTTTTTAATATTTAAAATTCTTCAATTTATTCTAAAATTATTAAATTGAATCCACTTAAAATCTACAAATTATGCCTTGGAATCCTGACATTTATAATCAATTTAAAAATATTCGTTTCAAACCATTTTTTGATCTTGCTGATCTTATTAAAGATGAAAAAAACATGAAAGCGATTGATCTGGGTTGCGGAACAGGCGAACAGACCGCCATTCTTACAGAGAAATTTCCAAACGCAACATTTGTTGGAATTGATTCTTCAAGTGAAATGCTGGAAAAATCTAAAACTCTTGAAAACAACCGTCTTCATTTCCAAAAAGCGACCACCGAAGAAATTTTGAACCGTGATGAAAATTGGGATCTTATTTTCAGTAATGCCGCTTTGCAATGGTCTGACGATCATCAAACTTTGTTTCCGAAATTGATCTCAAAGTTGAAATCTGATGGTCAGTTAGCTATCCAAATGCCTTATCAGCCGGGAAATATTCTTAATCAAATTTTGTTTGAAATGGCTGATGAAGAACCTTTTAAATCACAATTAAACAATTGGAATCGCCCATCTGCAGTTCTTACAATCGATGAATACGCCCAGATTTTATTTGATAATGGAATTGAAGAGTTGAATATTTCACAAAAAGTTTATCCAATCATCGCGGAAGATTACGAGACCTTATTTAATTTTATTTCAGGATCGGCTTTGATCCCTTATTTGGAAAAATTGGATGAGGAGCAACAAAAATATTTTACAGCAGAATTTAAACAAAGAATTGCAAAGAATTTCCCGAAACTTCCTGCTATTTATTCTTTTAAGAGGGTTTTGATGTATGGGAGGAAGAATAAATACTAAATAACATCTAATAATAGCTACCCATATTGGAATGCATAAAAACAAATTTAATCTTACCATTATCTTCTAACCTATTCCGTATTTTTGTACACAACTAAACGAGTAAAAGCTTTATTAAAAAATATGAGCAATATATTTTCTGACAACAATCAAATTGGAGTGGTTTCTACTTTTTCTGAACTTATAAACACCAATTTCCAAGGGGAAATGAATGCAATTTGCTGGAATAGAAATTTGAATGGAGATTTTAAAGAAATTGTATCTCAACTTCACTTAAAAGAGAACATTACGGAAGTTTCCATTGAGGATCTTTTATCACTACAACTTTCAGAAAATGGAAATATCGCAAGAGAAATTATTTTAAATGATTTACAATTATTAACCGATTTTGGAGCATCACCTTCTCTTAATTTACTTAAAAATTATGAACGAGATGAGGAGCTTGATTTCATTTCAACAGATGTATATTCTTTTCATGTAGATCGTTCAACTATTGGTACTAATACTTTTTTATGTACTTATCACGGTGCTGCGAGCGATATTATATCCAATAATGAGGTTGAACAAAAAATTTTGATTCCAGAAATCCGCGAAAAGCTTAAAGAATTACATAATGGTTCGGAAGCAGAATTTGAAACCTTCTTAAAGGAATATTATTTTGATTTGCATTATCAACCTAAACCTAATGCAAAACCAATAAATCTGGGATTAGGACATCTCTGGAAATTAGCCGTAGATCATCCCGAACAGGAAGTTTTACCTTGTGTTCATAGGGCTCCAGTTGAGAATGATGGGGAGTATCGTCTGCTTTTGATATGTTAAAGGATTATTTATTAAACTTTTACAAATTGTAATTGAACAACTTTTTATTATTTAGCCTCCTGTTTCAAAAAATAAAAATCTTTTTTTAATAACAAAAAACGACAACTAAATAGTGTCGCTCAGTATAAGTTATGATTTGAATGCTAATTATTTTTCAAATATATATCCAGATTTTACTGCACCCCAAACCTGTTTTCCGTCTTTATCAAATCCCTGATCCCAAGAAAGAATTTGATCAGTTGAAACGAGAACTTTTGATGTAGCATAAGTAGCACCTCGAAGTTCACTTGCACAGGTTTTTATTCCGGTCTGACCAGAAAACTTGTTTTTTTCGATTCGCTTCAAAACAACTTCGCAACCATGTTTCGGATCAAGCTCATTTTCATAAAGTTTCTCAAATGCTAAGGGATCGTTCCATTTTCCTATCCAATCTTTTTCATTTCTTAAGGTATATATTTCACTTACAAATTCATTTTCATTACGTTGTGTAATTTTATAAATTCTAACCCTATAAGGCTTGTCCTGCTTATCTGTAAGTGCCTGTTCTACATATAAATAGTTGCCCCTATCTTCCCAAATTGGAATCATTTTTAATGAAATATTAAAATAAGTTGAATCTACGGTAGCTTGTTTTGCAGAAGAATAAGTACCCTGCATAGTTGATACCAATTCATTAAGATAGGCACTGTTTTTATTTTTTTTGATTTGGCCACTGCACGCAAAAGTTGCAAAAACTGCAAGAAAAAAAATGTTTTTTTTCATTTAATTGAATTAAAGGTTATTATTGTTTTTATTTAAAATAGGATTTGTTAATTGTATTTTTTTACTCATCCCAATTGTTTGGAGTGCAAATATAAAAAACATTTACAAAAGTCTATAGATTCAGTAGACTTTTATTTTATTAATTAAAAACTTATTGATTATCGATACTAGTTTGGATTGAAGTTTATAAAGTAATTCACTGATAATCCTTATTACAGAATAAGAAATACTGCAAATTTCACTTATGTTATTGTGTAGTAAATTTGTCCCACAGACTTTTTATAAATTGATATATTTAATAAACATGAAATAAAAATCCCCTTAAATATTATATTTAAAGGGATCTTTGTATTATTGGAGTTGCAATCTATATACTCTACTTTCCGATACAGAAAGTAAACAATCCTTTATTCATAATACTTAACAGAGTTCAAGGTGTACAAAAGTTGTACAGTTTTGAAATGCTGCAACATCTTTTTTTTCTACATTTTGCAAGAATATCGTCATCGCAAACACCGATAAACAGTAGATTTAGCTTTATTCCCGGAAAATTACAAAACATATTTGTACTACTTTTGTACACCTCCAAACCTGTAAATAACTGCAAATTAAAAAATTAACATTTCCCGATGGCAGCAAAGATAATTGATAGATTTTGCCAGTACAACTCAATTTCCACCTACTTTTAGAACGAAAATAAGTTTTGGAATCCACCAAAACTGCAAAAATTTTATATTACGTTTATTAAATGTCTGGTATGTTTTTTCTTAAAATCATGGATTTTTAAGAGATTAGGAATTTGTGGGTTTATAGCTGCGGAATCTGAATCAAGACTTTTTTTAGGTGATCATAATTTGACATTATGCTAAAAAGTTAAAAATTCCGTTAGTGCGAAATTCCAACATACTATTCTAACAAAACTTTAATCACTAGTAATGGTAGAGTATATTTATATTTTTTTTCAAGAGGATCATAGCTGATACAAAAAGTACTTTAACCACCCATCATGGCTTTAATTTAAATATCCGTATCTAGGTCAATATACAAATACGTTGCAGTATTAAAAATAAAATATTGGAATTATTTTTCCAATATAAATTTTATGCGTAAATTTGGGAATTAAAATTCCAATATAAATAATTATGGCAACATTAAAAGGAAAAACAGCCTTTGTGACCGGCGGGACACGGGGCATGGGTGAGGCAATCGTTAGACGCCTTGCAGCAGAAGGAGCTTCTGTTGCGTTTACGTACGTAAATTCTGATGAGAAAGCACAAGTGATTGTACAGAATATTCTTCAAAGCGGAGGGCAGGCATTGGCTATAAAGGCGGACGGGGCAGTGAAAGGCGCGGTAATGAACGCAATAACAACAGCAGCGGAAGCCTTTGGTAAAATTGATATTTTGGTAAACAACGCAGCAACATCAGTTGGAGGATCTTTAGAGACCGCGTCAGAACGAACTAATGATTATGACCGTATGATTGATGTGAATATTCGTTCCACCGCAGAGGCTGTCAGAACAGTACAACAATTTATGCCTGATGGCGGACGTATTATCAATATGGGTTCCGTTGGTGGACGTCGCATAGGAGGTCCAGGACTTAGCGATTATATCGCGACAAAAGCTGCCCTTTCTGCTTACACACGTGGACTTGCATGGGACTTAGCACCTCGAAAAATTACTGTAAATTCAGTAGAACCTGGAGCTATCGATACCGATATGATGCCACAAGATCCTACTATACGCGAGGCATACATTAATGCAATTCCCTTAAAAAGACTTGGAAAACCAGAAGAGATTGCCTCTATGGTCAATTTTCTGGCAAGCAATGAAGCTTCTTATATAACAGGCAGTGCATTTTCTGTCGACGGTGGAATTACCGCATAAGCAGATTAAAAAAAATCAATATGTAATGGCTTTCAATAAAATTACTTTTATTATAGAAATTTTATTGAAAGTCATTTATCGTTAGTATGTTTCTCAGGTTACATCGATCTATTTTCCCAACTATTATCACATCATATCACTAAGTAAAACTGCAAATTGATTTTGCATATATTTGCAGAAGAATTGAGGGCTAAGGAGGTAAATAATTTCTACGATGAGATTTTACCGCTATACAATCGTTTGAAATATGGGACGAAATAAAAATTTTATAGAAGAAGAGATACTGGATAAAGCAATTGTAGTTTTTCAGGAACGTGGCTTTACTGCTACATCACCAGAAGAACTGGTCAAACACCTTGGCTTAAGCAGATCAAGCCTTTACTCTACATTTGGGGATAAACGTGCGTTGCTGATACGTTCTCTTAATCGTTATCACGAACTTACAGGAGAAGCATTAAATAAGATTAAAATAGACAATATTGATCCTACACAGGGCATTGAACAAGTATTCGAACTGGCCATTCAGGGATGTTATCATCCAGGCAAACCCAATGGGTGCTTTCTAGTGAACTCAATTATTGAGTTTAGCCCGGAAGATAATGGTCCTTTGGAAATCGTCCAGGAAAGCTACCGAGAATGTCGTGATGCACTTGTGCATTTTATCGAAATAAGGAAAAATACTAGCCTTTCATTTAAAAATATTGATGTTGAGATAACTGCGGATTATCTTATCAATGCAATCTCTGGAATGGTTGTATCTGCTAAAGCTGGAATGGATGAAAAAGCATGCAGGTTGATGGTGAAAAAAACATTATCAAACCTTCTATAATAACCTTAACTCTTCTTAAAAGCCATTTGACTTTACGTACAACGGATATTCTTTTTTAGCCAATCTGCTTTTCTCTAGGTCAACAGTAATGCTTACGAACTTATTATTCTTAGAAGAAGTTGCTAAGAGCGAGCCGTTGATTGGAGCTGCTATCCAGCCTGTCCCACCCCATTGAAAACCTTCTGCTCCATTTCCTGACCTATTAGAACTAAGGCAATAAGATCCTGAAATTATTGCTGAAGTACTCCCGCAATTGAGCCACTGTTCAACACTTTCTTTCCCCGTAGCCCTAGGACATAATAGAAGGTCTATTCCTTGTTCTCCATATTTTCTTGCATTGTTTGTAAACCAGAGTTCTGTGCACAACAGAACTCCAATACAAAACCCATCAAGTAAAAAGGTATCAAACACAACAGGATCAGGTCTGTCAAAACAGCTCTCTTCCCAAAAATGCGGTTCTTCTGGGAAATAAGCCTTGGAATGTAACCGTTGATGCCCATCTCGCTTGGAATAAACATAAGCTGTATTGAGAAATTTATCACCAATATATTCCGGTGTTGAATACACAATATAATCTGCTTCCAGCTTTTCAAGCTCGTTCATCCAATCCCTGTGTCGCTCTATGCTTTCCATCTTCAATTCCTTTGAAATATTACGATCAGCAGCCAGCCACCTGTCGAAAGGCATTTCCGGCAACAGTAGTAATCTCGGCCGCTCAATAGCTATGTGTTTTTGCAAAGCACTCCAGTCTGTTAAAAATTCGTGACGATCTTCACTGAGTTCACAAATAGTTACCTTTATTTGGTCACATTTATTTTTTGCCATAAACATATTAATTAAGGTATCTAGTCTTTTAGGCTGATTACAATTTTCCCTTGCGCATTATCAAGCTCCATTTCCCTGTGTGCATCAGCAGTTTCTTCCAAGCGAAAAGTTTTAGATATGTATGACTTCAATTCTCCAGCAGCCAGGAGACCTGCTAATTTTTCCATATCCTCCCCACTACCATGAACTGTATTGTAATATGCGTTAACTTCCATTTCTTTCGCTAGTTCTTCCAATGGCGTCCCTGCAATGGGGGTATAAAGTGTAATTAGTCTTCCTCCAGGCTTTACTACAGTTAAGCTTCGTGCTATATGATCTCCACGCAAACCGTCAAGAACTACATCGACCGGAGTAATTATATCTTCAAAGCGCTGCGTAGTATAATCTATTACTTCATCAGCACCTAAACTTAGTACAAAATCACGTTTTCGCGCCGAAGCTATACCAATAACATATGCTCCGAAATGTTTGGCAATCTGCACAGCATAATGACCAACTCCGCCACCGGCTGGCGCTATAAGAACCCTGTCACCCGGTTTAATACCTGCTTTGCTAAGTGGTTGCCAAGCTGTTAAAGCAGCCATTGTTGCACCGGCAGCTTCCTCAAAACTGATATTTGCAGGTTTGATCGCCAGATCCGTTACTGGTGCTGTTGCAAATTCAGCATACCCTTTTCCATGCCCAGAATGGTTACGACCAGGGAAATTTATGGCACCAAATACTTCATCTCCAACTTTGAACTTATTAACACCCTCACCAACTGCTGCTATAATACCTGAAACATCCCATCCCATAATTCTTGGACGTTCATCACCAAAAATATAGTCTAGGCTCTCTTCCTTTCTGATATATGTATCTGAAGGATTAATGGCAACAGCTTTAACTTCTATTAGCACTTCACCCGTTTTTGCTACCGGAACCGGTACCTCAGCTAATACCAGATTTGATGCATCCCCATGGGCTTGTAAAATTATTGCTTTCATTTTTTTTTTAAAATTATATGAATGCAAATATACAATTTTTTGGAATAAAAATTCCAAAAAAAAAGATACAGATACAAATGAACATTAATTCTAAAATGAAAATAAAAAAAATGAGCAAACCTGTAAGGATTTTAGTGCAATACTATCACTTGTGGGAATATACTTTATTATCCAACTAATATTGAACAGGCAACTGTTTCTTTATTCTACATTTTTAGGTTGATTAGATACTAAATTTTGATACTCTCTTCCATTCGAAGCCTCAGTAACTCCATAAGCAAATTTGATCCTACCCTTACTCCTTTAGATTTTTATGCAGATTTTGTTTGCATATGCAAACAAAGGTATATATCTTTGCAACATACTAATTAGTATGTTTTATGACAAGAGCAGAAATTACGAGATCTAATATTTTAAAGAGTGCTTTGATTCTCACCTACAGGCAGGGGTATCAAGCAACAAGCATCGATGAGATCTTGGAAAAAACTCAAGTTACCAAAGGCGCTTTCTATTATCATTTTCGTAATAAAGAGGAAATGGGTATAGCACTTATCAGTGAAGCCTTAAACAATGAGATATTACCTTTCATAGAAAAATCGCTTTCCAAAGGAATGGACTTTAAGAAAAACATGTATCAGATGATGCATAGTTTACTATTGGAACATCCATTCATGAATGCCGCAAATGGATGTCCGACCGTTAATCTAATTCAGGAAATGGCACCTCTGTCGGATGCATTTCGCAATGCTTTGCTAAAGTCATTAAACAAATGGCGAAAGGCAATTGAAGACGAGATAATAAGAAGTCAAACGGCCGGTCAGCTGCGTTTGGATCATGATGCAAAAAAGATTGCAATTCATATTCTGACTCAATATCATGGCGTAAGAAATATGGGAAAGATATTGGGAAAGAAGTACTATTATACATTTCTCAAAGAGTTTAAAATTTATATAAATTCACTAGACTAAATTTATAATTTTGCACAGAATTTCTTCATGCCTAAACATCTTCTTAGATCAAATAATTAATACTCCAACATAAAGCTATTTTTTTTGCAATTAAAACATACCAATTAGTATGTTAAATTAGAATTAAAATTTAAAACATACCAGATAGTACTTTTAATTTTTGCAAAGCAATCGTTTTTGAGATTACTGTCCAATTCAAAATAGTGGTTATCAATATGGCATTCAAACAACAACAGAAAAAATTAAATATAACTCAAAAATAACAATTAAAAATGTCGATTATGAATCATAGATCAGCTTTCAATTGTCAAAAATTTATACAATTTCAAATATTCTAATAAATAATTTCATGAAAAAAACTGTAATATATGGCTTGTTCGCCTACGCTGTATTAATAGGCTGTAAATCCGGTGATGACAAAACAGAGTCAGCAAATATACCCTCGGTTCCGGTCGCAACCGTTAATCCTGGCAATGCAATGGTCTATCTGGAATATCCTGCCAAAATGGAGGGACAAACTGACGTTGAATTACGAGCTCAAGTGTCAGGAATTCTCGAAAAAATCTATATCACGGAGGGATCTTACGTAAAAAAAGGGACACGTCTGTTTCAAATTGATCACAGACCTTTCACAGAAGATTCCAATTTTGCTGAAGGCGAGTTGCTTGTTGCAAAGGCAGATCTCATGACGGCAAAGTTGGAAGTTGATAAACTTACACCTTTAGTTCAGAACAAAGTTGTTTCACCCTATCAGTTAAAGACTGCTCAAACCTCCTATCAGGCATCAATGGCAAGACTCAAACAGGCAAAAGCCAAAGCAGGCAACGCCAAAATAACATTGGGTTTCGCTACCGTCAAAGCTCCGGTTAGCGGTTTCGTCGGAAGATTGTTTAAGAAAACCGGCAGTATCATCTCCCCTTCTGATGTTCAGCCCCTGTCCTACTTATCTGATAACAGGGAGATTCACGCCTATTTTTCCATATCTGAATCAGATTTTGTGACCTTTAAGGAAGGGCTCCAAGGGGCATCAATTGCAGAGAAAATAAAAAATGCTCCTGCTGTCAGTATCATTCTTTCAGGAGGACAAGTATATCCTCAGGCTGGCAAACTGGACATGGTCGATGCTGTTTTTGACAAAACGACGGGAGCAATAACCTTACGTGCAACATTCCCGAATGAGCAAGGCTTACTGCGTTCCGGAAATTCAGGTCGAATAAAATTGGGCCTGCAGCAATCGAACGTTATCGGAATTCCACAGTCCGCGACTTTTGAAATGCAGGATAAACTATTCGCTTTTGTGGTCGATAGAAATAACAAAGTCCGACAAGTAGCCTTAACCATATCAGGAACGTCGGACACAACCTACTATATATCTGAAGGACTAAAAGCAGGTGATCAACTCGTGTTAAAAGGGATGGAGTCTCTAAAAGAAGGCATTGTGGTGAAACCTGAAAAGTCAACAGAAAAAATAGCTAAAATAAATATCAACTAAAGATTATGTTAAAAGTTTTTATAGACAAACCGGTTATTGCAACAGTAGTTTCCATTATGCTGGTCATTTTGGGAGCCGTAGGTCTCATGGATCTTCCCATTCAACAATTTCCGGACATTGCACCTCCTGTCGTTCAGGTTTCTGCAAACTATCCCGGCGCCAATGCCGAAACAATGGTTCGTGCCGTTGCACCCGCTCTCGAAGAATCAATCAATGGGGTTGAAAACATGACTTACATGAGTTCGACATCGAGCAATGACGGAACACTCACCATATCGGTCTATTTTAAATTAGGTACAGACCCCGATCAGGCTGCGGTGAATGTTCAAAATCGTGTTTCATCTGCAACGGGATTGTTGCCGACCGAAGTGGTTCAGGCAGGTATAACCACGCAAAAAGTTCAAAACTCACTGGTCATGGCAATCAATCTAATGAGTGAAAATCCAAAACTATATGATGCAACATATTTAACAAATTATGCTCAAATAAACGTAATACCTGAGCTGAAGCGTATACAAGGAGTTGGGCAGGTAAGATTTTTAGGAAGCAATAAAGATTACTCCATGCGTATTTGGCTAAATCCGGCACAGATGACCGCATATAGTATTACTCCTAACGAGGTCATGGCAGCTGTCAAAAGTAAGAACCAAGAGGCGGCACCCGGAAGATTAGGACAATCAAGTAACCGATCTTTTGAGTATGTTCTTAAGTATTCAGGAAAATATACCAAACCTGAAGAATATGGAAACATGATCATTAGATCTAACTCAGATGGAACTATCTTGAAATTGAGAGATGTTGCCAAAGTTGAATTGGGAAGTTATACTTACAATTCTTTGAACACAGTACATGACAAACAAAGTATTTTGTTTGAGGTAGTTCAACTGCCGGGGTCAAATTCAAGGGAAATACAAACCAAAGTAGGTGAATATCTAAAAAAAGCTGAGAAAGATTTCCCTCCCGGAATCAAGCAGCAAATTCTGTACAACACCAAAGATATGTTGGATCAATCCATTGAACAGGTTCAACAAACTTTACTGGAAGCCTTCATCCTTGTATTTATTGTTGTTTATATATTCTTACAGGATTTCAGATCCACATTGATTCCCGCCATTGCTGTACCCGTAGCAATTATCGGAACATTCTTTTTCATGTCGATTTTCGGATTTTCAATAAATCTTCTAACCTTATTTGCACTTGTTCTTGCTATCGGAATCGTGGTGGATGATGCAATCGTTGTGGTGGAAGCTGTTCATTCAAAATTGGAACATAAAAACATCACACCGAGAAAAGCTACCATGTCCGCTATGCACGAAATAACCGGCGCAATCATCTCCATTACTCTGGTAATGGCTGCGGTTTTTCTACCTGTTGGATTTATGAACGGTTCAGCCGGGGTCTTTTATCGCCAATTTGCCTTTACTCTGGCAATCGCTATTTCTATTTCGGCTGTAAATGCATTGACCTTGAGTCCCGCTTTGTGCGCTTTGCTTTTGAAAGATGTGAATCATGACCACCACGAAAAGCCAAAAAATTTCAAACAAAGATTTTTCTTCGCATTTAACAAAGGTTTTGAAAACGTAACCTCAAGATATGTTGGGAGCGTAAAGAAAATGATAAAATTTAAATGGATAAGCCTCGGAGCACTTGTGGCAATCATGCTTGTAACAGGAATATTAATACGAAAAACTCCCACAGGATTTATTCCTTCCGAGGATTTGGGCTTTATTGCCATCTCAGTTAATCTTCCTCCAGGTTCATCGATGAAGAGAACGCAGGCAATTCTTGATGAAGCTGCTGACAAAGTTAGAGATATGCCGGCAAAGTTCGCTTTCAATCAGGTAGCGGGATTTAACATATTGACAAGTTCTACAAGTCCATCTTCGGGTGTTGCATTTTTCAGGATGAAGAAAGACGGAGAACGCGGTGATATGAACGACGTATCCGCAAATATTGCAGAACTTCAGAAACGTATGAATACGATAAAAGGTGCGCAATGTTTTGTCTTTTCATTCCCGACAGTACCGGGATTCAGTAATGTAGATGCACTGGATATAGTTCTTGAAGATAAGGCAGGCGGAAAACTTGATAAATTTGGAGGTATTGCAAATCGTTTTATTGCAGAACTGATGAAAAGACCTGAAATCGCAGTGGCTTTTACGACATTTCGTGCGGATTACCCACAGTTTGAGATGATATTGGATCATGAAAAAATCGAACAGCTCGGTATTGATGAAAAAGATGTCTTAAGCAGTATGCAGGCATATTTTGGAAGTGCTCAGGTATCGGATTTCAACCGGTTCGGTAAATATTATCGGGTGATGATTCAGGCGGAAAAAGAAGAACGCGCCGATCTTGCTTCAATGAATGAAATTTATGTCAAAAACAAAACAGGAAGCATGGTACCCGTTAACACTATAGTAAGTCTGAAAAGGGTATTTGGTCCTGAAGTCATAACCAGATACAATCTTTACAACTCCATCGGAGTTAATGCGGTACCCAAACCGGGTTACAGTACAGGCGATGCAATTCAGGCTATTCGCGAAGTTGCGGAAAAAGAATTGCCTGCAGGTTATTCATTTGAATTTTCAGGAATGACAAGGGAGGAAATTTTATCCGGTGGACAATCTGTATTAATATTTATACTGTCCCTTCTGTTTGTATATTTCCTGTTATGTGCTCAATACAACAGTTACATCCTTCCTTTGGCCGTCGTTCTTTCAGTACCTACGGGTATTATCGGAGTATTCGTGGCAATACGTCTGGCCGGGATCGATAACAATATTTACATTCAGGTTGCTTTGATCATGTTGATCGGATTACTCGCTAAAAACGCAATTTTGATCGTGGAATTTGCATCTCAACGAAGAAATGCCGGACACTCACTGGTAGAATCCGCACTGGAAGCTGCCAAACTGAGAATACGTCCAATTATTATGACGTCGATTGCATTTGTTGCCGGTATTGCGCCAATGATGAGAGCAACAGGACCATCTGCAATGGGCAATCACTCCATCAGTATTGGTGCGGCCGGAGGAATGATCGGCGGCGTTGTTCTGGGACTGTTTTTTATACCTGTTTTGTTTATCGTGTTTCAGGCGCTGCATGAGAAAGTATCAGGAAAACCAGCTAATACTACTCCGGAACCTGTTTTACAATAACAGATAGAACCTTTTAACAAAATTCATCATTAAGAAATGAAAAAATACTTTAAAATAACTGTCACAGCAAATATCCTTTTCATCATTATCGGTTGTACAGTCTCCAAAGACTTGAAGACACCTGCACCCGAACTGCCTTCGACATTTCGTAATGCGGTAATTGAGGATACGATGTCGATCGCTTCTCTTCCGTGGAAAGAATTTTACAGAGATACTATGCTTCAGAAGTTGATTGACAGTTCCATTGTCAGGAATTTTGATATGCAAATCGCACTGAAAAATGTCGAAGAATCCCGGTTAAGATTGAAACAGTCGCAATGGAACAATGTACCGATTGTAGGACTAAATATTGCTTCTTCAACAAACAATCCTTCGAACAACAGCCTGAATGGAATGTCAACTTCGCAGTTTCTTGGAACCAATCATCTGGAAGATTATACAACAAGTATAAGTTTGTCTTGGGAAGCAGATATTTGGGGCAAGATCCGCAGCAAAAACAAGATTGCTCTTGCTTCTTATTTATTAACCAATGAAGCACGCAAAGCAATACAGACTGAATTGATTGCAAATGTAACTCAAGGCTATTATAATTTGATAATGCTTGACGAACAATTGAAAATCGCACAAAGAAACATCGCATTGAATGAGAGTACTGTAAGGATGATGACAATACAATATGAATCAGGTCAGGTTACTTCACTTGCGGTCGAACAGGCTGAGGCACAGCTTCTGGCAACACAAAAATTAATTCCGGAATTGGAACAGGCAACCATTCAACAGGAAAATGCACTGCGTGTTTTGAGCGGTGATCTGCCCTCAAGCATTAACCGTAGCTTTTTGTCGGAACAAGTAATACTTCCGGAAACAATTTCCGCAGGACTGCCTTCGACATTACTGAGACTGAGACCCGATATCAAGAGAAAGGAATTCGAACTGGCATTGTCAAATGCCAAAGTAGGTGTAAGCAAAGCTGACATGTACCCATCATTAAGAATCACAGCAAGCGGAGGAGTAAATTCACTCAAGGCGAGCGACTGGTTCAATATTCCTTCGGCGCTTTTCGGTATCGTCGGTGCAAGCGTTGTACAACCTCTCTTGCAACACAAAGAATTGAGCACTCAATATAAAGTTGATTTGGTCGAGCGTGAAAAGTCAGTATTGAAATTCAGGCAATCTGTAGTGAATGCCGTAGGTGAAGTTTCAGATGCACTGGTAAAAATTGAAAAATTAAAGACACAGGAAACATTAGCCGAAAAAAGAGTAAATAAACTCAAACAATCAACAACGAGAGCAAATGATTTGTTTACCAATGGGATGGCCACATATCTTGAAGTTATTATTGCACAAGGCAATGTGCTGCAAAGCGAACTGGAATTGGCTTTGATACGAAGATCGGAACTTATCGCAATATCCGAACTCTACAGGAGTTTGGGAGGCGGTGTCAATTGAATTTCACAACAGATATCTAATCAGTGCTCAGCAGTACCGTATTAGTTATGCTACTGCTCAAAAATACATACATTCATTTTCAAAAATCGTCATTTAGATTATCTAAGTGGCGATTTGCTTTATTTGTATACTGCTATAATCCGATCTTGCTTTTATCTGAAAGCAGGAAAGTCCGGTTACCTTCTAACGTATGGATTAATTTCATTCAGGGCCGATATCTTGTTGAAGTCCAGTTATAAAAAATTATTTTCAAAACTCTTATAATAATCAAGTATTTTTTTATCGTTTACGAAGATTCGTCGTTCTTAGAATTCCGTAGACAACCGAACTTAAAAAGTTGTTCAAACAGGAACTTTATTTTAAAGTCAGTTCTATTAATTCAAAAAAAACACTCAAATTAAAAAAAACCAGTAATTTAACACTTTATAAAAACTAAATAAACCATGGAAAATTCTATTACTGCATTCGAAGTATCCGGACAAAACAGTGATGCTCTCTTTTCGTTGAAAGCCTATCGTGGCGAAGGTATGATACTTTTAGCCATGAATTGGAAAGATGACGATCTACCTGTAAATTTTGTAGGCTTTGCAATTGAATACAAAGAACCTGAGGGCACGATATTTTATCCTCTTAAAAACCGTCTGGCATTTACCAATGATACTGACGAATTAAATTCCGAAATACTCTCCACGAGACTTTCACCAATCCAAAAATTCCGCTGGGTTCACTTCCCCAGAAATGCAGATATCAAGGGAGAGTACCTTTATCGTGTCATACCTGTTTTTATGAGCGATTCGGGTGTTTTAAGTTATGGAGAGTATCAAGAGATAGCCATGCAATTGTTCCATCAAACATATCCAGGGAAGTTGAATATATGTTTTACAAGAGGCTTTGTTTCTTCACAAGCGTTTGTCAACCATTACGAATCGTATGGTGAAATAAAAACTTTGTTACCTTCAAAAGCAAAAGAGGGATTGAACTTTACAAGCAGTCATCCAAAATCAAAAGAAGCTTTGGGGTGGATGGGTTTCGAAGCCCGGAAGGAGATTATGAAAATACTTGAAAACGCTGTTGACGATCCGCACGCAAAAGTATATATGGTTGCCTATGATCTTAACCTTCCTGATATGGTTTCGCTGCTTGAGCAACTTCAGGATCGCCTTATTATTATTATTATTATTATTATTATTATTATTATTATTATTATTATTGATGAGGATGGCACCCACGGTGAGGATGGTTCGGCAGAAAATGCAGCGGAACATCGTTTAGCAGCAACTGCGGGAAGGGATCATGTCAGAAGGCAGATTATGGGAAAGCTCCAGCATAACAAAATAATAATTGTTGACAGCCCAACCCAGAAAACTGTTTTGTGTGGTTCTACAAATTACTCTTGGAGGGGCTTCTTCGTACAAGGAAACAATGCAATTATTATGCATGGTACAAAACCTGTCAAACTTTTCCTGGAAGCCTTCAATAACTACTGGTCCAATAAAAATAATACAGCTGCATTTGGTTCGACAAGTTCTTCAGGCTGGAATGATCTGGGACTGGATGGAATTGATGCCTCAGTAACTTTCTCTCCTCACATTGCTGAAAATGCACAACTCGATAAGATAGGAGAAGATATAGCTAACACCGAATCCAATCTTTTCTATTCCCTGGCATTTCTGGCACAGACCGGCGGACCTGTAAGAGAGGCATTGACAAAAGCAACATTCCACCCCGAAATATTTGTTTATGGTATGGCTGACAAAGAAATTGGCGGGTTTGAGCTGCTGAAACCCGATGGCAATTTTGCGCCCGTCAGCGCCGAATCACTAAGCGACTATATACCGGAACCATTTAAATCAGAACCGGTTGGTGGTAGCGGTACCCGTCTTCACCACAAATTTATTGTCATTGATTTCGATAAGCCCGGAGCGCGCGTCTACATGGGCTCTTATAATTTCTCTAAAGCTGCAGATTTATCAAATGGCGAGAATTTACTTTTAATAAGGGATCGTCGTATAGCTGTTGCTTATATGATTGAGGCACTTCGCATTTTTGATCACTATCATTTTAGAATTGCGAGGAAGAAAGCGAAAGACGAAGGAAAAAAACTGATTCTTGCAAAACCACCAAAAAATCATCTTGATCATCCTTGGTGGAAAGAGTATTATACAGATCCCAGAAAAATAAGAGATCGCAAACTATTTTCATCCTAAGTTTCTCCGGTAGAAATCATATTTAGAAAGAACCGGAAATACATAAATTAAAAGTATTCGTACTAATACAGGATTCAATTCTAAAATCAAGCATTATTAGTTTTTCATTCTTTTGAGTTTTTTCGCCATATTTTACTCCAAAAATTTAGTCTGTTAATTATTTTTGAAGATCTCTTAAAAATATTATACATACTGTTTGTTTACAAAAAAATGGCCTGTTCTAATGAACAGGCCAAACTAAAAACTAAATTAACACTCATTAAAATTTATTTTGCATAAGATAGATGATAGACCTTCGAAATTATCTTCCATTGGCCATCAATCTTCATCAGAGAGAGATAGTCAGTGGAGTTTTCATTAGGTGCTGTCGACTTCAATTCGGCAAGAACAAATGCTGTATTAGAAGTCTGATGCAGAACTTTGTTTTTCGCTGTAACGTTCGATAAGGCACCCGCCTTTTCAATGATATCGTAAAGGTGTTGCACGCTTCCTTCCGTAATTTTATTATCTCTCGAATATCCGTGCATGATTGCATCTTTATGAAAACTTTTTTTCAAAAGATCGACACGACCTTGACGAAGTCCTTCTATGTAGGTATCTATAACTGCAAGAATAGCTTTTGTATCATCCATCTTTTCCATTTTTTTTGACCTATTTTCTTTTTCGTTACTATTTCCCCCTGAACCGTAATTCACTTTTGCTGTCGCTACTGTGGAAAACATAAGTCCGACGGCTACTAATAATTTAATCATATTATCTAATTTTTATTATTAACAAATTAACGCCGGTTTTTGAATTATTTTTTTTCTATACAGACCATCTTTTTGTACTATTCAGGTCAATTTGCAAGGAAATTATAAAATTGCTCTCTGCCTGAAGTTAGTGGGTGGTGAACCATGGTAATCTTTATATATTCGCGAAAAGTGGGAAACATTCTCAAACCCTAATGAATAGCAGATCTCATTTACCGACAGATTTGTTGACTCAAGCATTTCTTTCGCTTTGTTGAGTCTTGTTTTTCTTATCCATGTGGCAGGAGCCATATTGAATACTTTTTGAAAATCTCTCTTAAAACTGGAAAGACTTCGGCCTGACAAATAAGCAAGTTCTTCCAGACTTGCAGGAGAAGCATAATTTTGTTCAATGACTTCTCGCAAATTTTCACGCACCGGATTTTGCAAATGAAGGATCTGACCGAACATATTCTCACTGCATACAGCGGTGTCATATAGCATCTCCATCATTTTACGACGCAGCTGACTAGGAGCAACCTTATCAGCGTCTTTAAAGTATGGTTGCAGAGAACCTGTGAAAGCAATCAGGCACTCATTGACGGGTTCTACAGAGGATTTTCTTGTGTCGTATCGTTTGGATATATTCAATTCGGTACTGGTCAAAAATGACTTCACCAATTCCTCTTTTATAGTAAACATCATGCAGTCGAAGATCTCACGATCTTCCTGACCGATGTACTTTTCGTAATAAACAAAAGTTGCCTTTTTCAACAAAATCATTTCATTCTTGTTGACATTGAATATCTCATTCCCATAAATTATCTTGGCACTTCCCTCCAGGATAAAAATAAGTAAGTGATCTTGAAGATACATTGCGCCCTGATTATCTTCGAAATCGACAATATGTTGAATTACAGGTACACCATCCAAAGAAAGTGACGCATATGAATCTTTTTTTGAGTTTCCGGAAAAATTATTTTTGATTTTCATTTGAATCAGAACTGTAGTCAATACTGTTGAAAATTTTTAATTCTTGTCTGTAAACGGAAGAAGTGGTTATAGTAACCTTGAAGAAATGGCGCCTTATAAAACTGAGATAACCCAGAGCTCCAACAGATTCAGGAGAATAATTCAGTTTCTGCAAATAATCTAGCAATGACGACCGTAATTTCTTTTAAAAGTTGAAAGCCGCCGGATAAATATCGAGTTCTTATTTATTCTTAATACTTTTCTGCAAATCACTCCACGCACCGCCGTTGTAAACTTTTTTGAAACCTTTTTCCTTTAATATCGATTCGGCTTTTACACTGCGCAGTCCATGAGAGCAAACGGTAATATAGGTTTTTGTAGGATCGAGTTCAGTATATCGTTCCCTGATTGTTCCCAAGGAAATATTCTGAGAGTCCGGGATATGTCCGGTGGCAAACTCCTTCTCGGTTCGTACGTCAAGTATAATGGCACCTTTTTCAATTAACGTACCGAGTCCATCGTCCAAAGTTTGATATTTGTAAACTCTGTAAATGACATAAATGAATATAATTACTCCTATACAGATAAAAATGTTTTTCATAGTTTGCTCAGTATTTTTTTGTCAACGTAAAATGTGCCGAAAGGAATAATGCAGGCCAGTAAAACTTTCCATGTAGTTGTAAATCGTCAGCAAAAAGTGGACATTTGATATTAGAAATTTAAGGAGTGTTTTCATAAAAAGAGTAATTTTAATT
>NZ_JAWRXH010000170.1:0-271 GCF_046535115.1 Chryseobacterium sp. SIMBA_038 | reverse complement strand
GTGGTTTTGATAAGATTAAAACAACCATCCAGCCAGGAGCAGCATTTGATCTTCCGGACAGCTCAAAACTTTCTGGGTCATCTATGAATGATTTTGATGATGATGATGATTTTCCGTTTTAAGATTTTAAAATCCGAATATTGTAATCAGCATTAGGACAATTATAGTCTTGCGACTCTATTAAAGATAATTCAATTTTTATATAATTAAGTTTGAGAATCGAAATTTACACCGATGGTGCTTGTAGTGGAAATCCGGGAAAAGGCGGATA
>NZ_JAWRXH010000029.1:0-437 GCF_046535115.1 Chryseobacterium sp. SIMBA_038 | reverse complement strand
ATGTTTTAGGATATGAACCTTTATAGTATTCGTGATTTCCAAGAACATAGATTACGGGTTTATTAGCTATTTTAGCTTTAATCCACTCAACACCCTTGGTTCCCAAATTAATATCACCAGCTAAAATAACTACATCAGCATGATCAAAACATAATTCCGTCTGCCCAAACTCCTGATGAAGATCGCTAATGATTTGTATTTTCATGATGTAAAAATAGTAAAGGAATAGTAAAAAGACTAGGGAGAAAAGCTAAGTGGCAAATAAACATCTTATTTCTTTGCAGCTTCCTGATTTTATAATTTAATCCTAAAAAAGGAACCGATACCTAAGCATCGATTCCTCATCATATAGTTTGTATCATTTTAAGGCTGCTTATTATGAAACGGCAATTTCTGTCTGCTTCACTTTTAAGCTTTTCAATATAAAATAGAATAAC
>NZ_JAWRXH010000169.1:0-272 GCF_046535115.1 Chryseobacterium sp. SIMBA_038 | reverse complement strand
ATTGATGGAGAATAATAACGATGTCCCATTTCCATTTTCCAGTCATTATTTTTATCCAAGGTGAAGCTTGTAGAAATATTAGATTCCCAGTTCCAAACCTTATTCTTGTACAGCATTCCATCAACGCCCTTGAAATAGTTTTCATTGTGCTCCAGATTTTCAGACAGAATGATATTCCACCAAGGCTTCACCTGAAAGTTTTTATATAAGCTTAATCCGAAAGCCTTTCCCTTTTCAATATTGGTAAAATGATAGATCACACTATTGGTCTC
>NZ_JAWRXH010000168.1:0-272 GCF_046535115.1 Chryseobacterium sp. SIMBA_038 | reverse complement strand
CAGGAGTCAAAGGTTTCTGAAATTCCTGCAAAATGGGATAAAGCTTACGATGCCAATGCCTCCCAAACTTTAGTGAAGAATGCCGTTCAGTCTCCTTTAATGCTTAAAAAAGAAGGAAAAGAACCTTTGTATATTAACGTTGCTGAAGCAGCGGTATTGGATTATCCGGCTTCCCATTTGGAAGTAGATGCGCAGAACTTCAAGTTTAAAACGCATTTAACAGCAGACAGACAAGGTGCAAAAGGATACATTCAGACTCCGTCAGTAACCCC
>NZ_JAWRXH010000167.1:0-272 GCF_046535115.1 Chryseobacterium sp. SIMBA_038 | reverse complement strand
AGCGGAAAAAGAAATATTCAAACCTATTTTAGACGGAAATGTTGGAATGTATGTCTGCGGACCTACAGTGTATAGCAATGTGCACTTGGGAAATGTAAGAACTTTCCTTTCATTCGATTTTATCTACCGTACCTTAATGCATTTAGGGTATAAAGTAAGATATGTGAGAAATATTACCGATGCAGGGCATCTTACTGATGATGGAAACGTTGATAACGACAGATTCGTAAAACAAACCCGACTTGAAAAGTTGGAGCCCATGGAAATCGTAC
>NZ_JAWRXH010000166.1:0-272 GCF_046535115.1 Chryseobacterium sp. SIMBA_038 | reverse complement strand
GTCCACAGGTCCTGCCTACACACCAGTCACGCCGTACGATATGCGCCAAGGGACGCGGTCCGAATGGGCCAGCTCAGCTGTTCTGCATAAACCGTTGTGACCGGAAGGCGATGTGCCTCAGGCCGAAGCGACGGCGACGGTGGGCGGCCCATTGCACGACTACACGCGTTGCCTAAACCGCCGCCAGCCGCTTCCCTCTGGCTCCCGAGCGAGACAGCGCGCCGTGACGCTCAATTGACGCGGGCGCTTGCGTCAGCGCTGCAACTCTGACA
>NZ_JAWRXH010000165.1:0-272 GCF_046535115.1 Chryseobacterium sp. SIMBA_038 | reverse complement strand
GCCTCTGGCTGAAAATGCCTGTTTCTGCCCGCTATTGCTTCCTCCTTCAAGAAGGGCACGGAAGTTTAAGTTTTTTGACGGTAATTGTCGGGCTACATAATCTGTTTCAATATCAATAGCTCCTCCAATCGCTTTTCCACCATACAAGACTGAAGCAGAGTTTTTGTAAATATTGATACTTTGTACGTTACCCATTCCTATATCTGTATTGAAGTCTGGGCTTATTCCTGAAAGGTCATTTACTGCGGTTCCGTTTTCCAATATCCTTACCC
>NZ_JAWRXH010000164.1:0-273 GCF_046535115.1 Chryseobacterium sp. SIMBA_038 | reverse complement strand
CAAATATTCAGACTTATCCTTTTATTCCTCCAGGTATTTCAGCAGCTAATCCTGCAGACCCCAGAGAGGTTATTATTTGTTTCAGTTCTGGTTTGTTTGATTTTTCTACATTATCACCAGGCATTATAAATGGAAATCAACATTTTAGTGTAAGCTATCATACTACTCAGAATGATGCCTTAACAGGGAATAATCCTATTGCCAATCCAATAACAGTAAATACCACCACGGTTTTCTATTATAGTATAAGCTATACAGACGCAACTAACCCCA
>NZ_JAWRXH010000163.1:0-273 GCF_046535115.1 Chryseobacterium sp. SIMBA_038 | reverse complement strand
CCTTAGAAAGGTTTGTATTTTCAGGTGAATCGATTTCCGGCAGCTCTTCCCTGTCTTCAAATAGGTATTCTTTCCCTTTATGATCTGTAAGGGTGATCTGTATTGTATTTTTTTCACGAACTGCCTTAAGTGTATGGACATTGGACCAAACTTCAGCAGAGGTGTTCCTATTGAGTATAACCTCTTTTATATATTGAAGTTTATTATTATTGAATTCATACACAAAGTAGACTGCGTACTCTTCAGTAAAGCCCGGAAATAATAAAATTCCCG
>NZ_JAWRXH010000162.1:0-273 GCF_046535115.1 Chryseobacterium sp. SIMBA_038 | reverse complement strand
CGTCCATTGCCGACCCGAATTCGTGCGTCATAAATCCTGCAACGATGCCGAGCATTGCCATTGTTTCGAGGGTGCTCTCTCTCCGTTTCGAAAGCGTCTCGTGTTGCTCGGCCAATTCTTCGGCGGCGGCAAACCGTTTGACAAGTCGGTTTTTATCGGCTCGACTCAGGTTAGCATTGGCCTGTACTTCAGCGATGGCGCGTTGCGCCTCTAGCCGAAGTGACTCTACGATTTCTAGTTGCTCCTGCTTTTCCTGTTCTAACTGAAGCTCAC
>NZ_JAWRXH010000161.1:0-273 GCF_046535115.1 Chryseobacterium sp. SIMBA_038 | reverse complement strand
CATTAGAGTTTGTTATTGACTCCACAAATGATGAGGAATTACAGGATTTCAAAGATAAAGCACCTTTTTCTTGTTCATTTGAGAAAAGAGATGATTTTTCATTTGCATTCTTTGATATAAGTCCCACTGACTTAATAGTTTTGCATAAAGACTTAATAATCCTTGAAGAAGAAATAACAACAAATGGATCTAATGAAGAACAAATACGATTTGAACCACGCAAAGGGATCAGTCAAAAAAAGATACTAGCTAAAGAGTATGCCAAGCACATAG
>NZ_JAWRXH010000160.1:0-273 GCF_046535115.1 Chryseobacterium sp. SIMBA_038 | reverse complement strand
AGGACAAGATTATAAAGCTTCTACCAAAGCTTTTGGACAAGGACAATTTGTTTCCAATGAGGTTAAATTTGATATATTAGGAAGAAAGACTGCTGAGAGGGAACCTTATTTTGAAGGAGGAGCAGTATGGCAATGGAATTCCATCGCATATGATGACTCTGTATTTCCTGCTAAAATTACTGCTACAACATTTACAGGCAAGCAAATGGAAACGTCAGTTGTTGGCACTACTACGATAGAAAAAGAACTCAACGGATATGGAAGGACAAATTC
>NZ_JAWRXH010000159.1:0-273 GCF_046535115.1 Chryseobacterium sp. SIMBA_038 | reverse complement strand
ATCTGGATTCCCGAGCAGGACGTTGTCGAGCTGATGAGCCTCCCGGATGCGATCGGAGCACTCGAACGCGGCCTTGCGATGCAGGCAAGTGGTGGTGCTAAAAACATGGTCAAAACGCATGTCGCGTGGGGTGAAAACAATCTGCATGCGATCGGCGCGGCGTTTCCCGGCAACGGTATCGTGGGAACGAAGACGTGGGCACATACGACCGGCGGAGCCTGCCCGCTCCTGGCCTTGTTCGATGCTGCAACCGGTCAGTTGAAAGCGATCATC
>NZ_JAWRXH010000158.1:0-273 GCF_046535115.1 Chryseobacterium sp. SIMBA_038 | reverse complement strand
AGTTCGCGCGCGATATCCTCGAACCCCTTGATCCGGGTCATCAACTCGCCGCGCTTGACGGCGGGCGAAGAAACCGAGCGGTCGCGTAACTCGGCGAGCGTGAAGCACGCACCCTCTTCGTTTGTCGCAAGGATGTTCTTCAGGATTTCGTCGTTACGTGCGCGCTGCTGCGCACGGCGCTTGAGCGATTCGTCGGACACGTACGCGCCCATCTTTGCGTTGATGAAGCCGAGCGCGAGCGCCGCAGCCTCGAAGTACTGTGCGTGCATCACG
>NZ_JAWRXH010000157.1:0-273 GCF_046535115.1 Chryseobacterium sp. SIMBA_038 | reverse complement strand
GAGCATGGCCTCACACCCTTGAATTCCGCGCCCGGATTTGCCAAAGCGCCTTCTCCAATGCAAGGACCGGGACTTCCAACACCCGGACAACCTTCCGCGATCCGTCCCCCCATCGCATTCAACAATGGTGCAGGAATATTGACCTGCTTCCCATCAGCTACGCATTTCTGCCTCGCCTTAGGGGCCGACTCACCCTACGCCGATGAACGTTGCGTAGGAAACCTTGGGCTTACGGCGAGGGGGCCTTTCACCCCCTTTATCGCTACTCATGTC